>JBGTBY010000019.1:0-13478 GCA_041749075.1 Balneolales bacterium
TGGCGTTCAGATCCAGGCAAAAGAGCTTGAGAACCTGTCTGAACTTAGCCTCCGAAATTCGTGAACGAATTATGTACTTGTTACTTGTTGGCATTCAACAACTTATGAAGATATTACATCCCCTTAAATTGTCTTGACCCATTTTAAATGTTAAATATCGAGCTAGCGCGACAATCATTGCTAAACACGGCACCTACACATTTAAAATTTATCATTTAAAATTACACTGCATTTCGCATGTACTCGAAGGCGAATCGCTCCTATTTATCATTTAAAATTAACTCGTTGTTAAACGTCTTTCCCCAGCACCAAGGTTTCATCATCCCCGAACTAAAGATCGGTTTGGATGTGTCGAGAAGCATCGACGGTGATGTGTTCATTTCCCACGCGCATGCCGATCATTCGCCGAAGAACAAGGGCATGTCGGTGTATGCCACGCCACCTACGGCGGCATTGCTTCGCGCGAGAGGTTTTCGTGGCGGCATCATCGAACTTCCCTTCTATGAATCGGTGGAGACCGAGCGGGCGCGAGTGACGTTTTATCCTGCCGGACACATTCTCGGTTCGGCCACGACCTATATCGAATCGGATCTTGGCAGTCTCTTATATACAGGTGATTTCAAGACACCTCCATCCCCCGTTTCGGAAGGATTCGCTTATCCGAATAAGGTGGATATCCTCATCACAGAGGCCACGTTCGGACTACCGATCTACAAATGGAAACCACATGAAGTGCTATTTGACGAGATTCGGGATTTTGCCACAAACACATTAAAGGAAGGCGAAACACCTGTTTTTTACGGATACAGCCTCGGCAAAACACAGGAGATTCTTCACGCATTAGCACCTCTTGGACTTACAACCCAAGTCTATGATTCAGCATATCCGCTTTGCAAGATATATGAAGATTATGGGATGAAGCTCGGGTCTTATGAATGCTTCGATGAGCAGACAGTGGAGGGAAAAGCGGTGGTTTGTCCGCATGGAAAATTGCAAGTAGACATGGCTCGAACCGCGAATGTGTCGGGTTGGGCCACGTTAGCGAGTCGGTCGAGAAGCAGCGGGACGTATGCGAACATCGCGCTGTCGGATCATGTCGATTTTTTCGAGCTGATGAATTGGATAAAGGTGCTTCAGCCGAAAAAAGTCCACATCACGCATACCCCGGATGCGTCGGTTCTGGCGCATTACTTGGATAAGATGGGGATTGGTCTTTGTTAGTTGCTAGTTGTTTGTTGTAGGTTGTAGGTTTCAGATATGAGATACAACTAACGACAAACGACTATCAACGAACGTATTCATGCGAAGCTTCTTCCTACTTACACTCTTCCTACTTACATCTTGCTCTAACCAGGCAACCTTCCGGATTCTGGAAAAACCCATCGGATTTGACCAGGAGCGCGTCGATCTGTCGATCGAGTACATGAAAACAAGGCATGGGATCGAGGCGGAGCACGCCAGCATCGTCCCGAAAATGGTGGTCGTTCATTGGACCGCCATCCCGACCATCGAGAGCTCGTTCGATGCGTTCAATCCATCCCGATTGCGCGGACGAGCGGATTTGGCGGGGTCCAGCGCCCTGAATGTGTCCACCCAGTTCTTGGTCGACCGCGATGGAACCATCTTCCGCCTGCTTCCCGACACGACATTTGCGCGGCACGTGATCGGACTGAATCACATCGCCATCGGCATCGAAAACATCGGAAGCGACAACATGCCCCTCACCCGTGCGCAGCTCAAGGCCAATGAGGCGCTCATCCGCTACCTGCATCGGAAATACAGGATCGAATATGTGATCGGTCATCACGAATACCAGCGGTTCCGCGGCACAGAGCTGTGGAAAGAGACCGATCCGAATTACCTGACCACGAAAACGGATCCGGGCGACCGTTTCATGGAACGGTTACGCAAGCGGTTGGATGATTTGAATGTAAGCGGACCGCCGAGGTAGATCAGAACGGGAGTCCGTCGTCGTCGGGATCGTCGAGAGGGAATTTCTTGCCCGATGCTCCTTTGCCGCTAGCTCCCTCATTTTGCTCTTGCTCTACACCCTCACCTCTCTCGATTTTCCAGGCTTTGATGTCGGTGTACCAGCGTCCGTTGTATTCGCGGCTGGCGATATCGATGTGTGCCGTCACGGTTTCGCCGATAGACAAGCCGGTTGCGTCAATCTCATCGCCCCACTGCGTGATGCAGATTTTTTTAGGGTATTGGTCGGCCGTTTCGATCACGAAATCGCGTTTGCGCCAAGTGCCGTTTTTGCCCTCGCCAGATTGTTCAGGAAGGATGTGAGTGACGGAACCGGAGACGGAATTGGCCATAAGAAGCGGGATGCGGGATGAAAAATGCTGGATGAAAGAAGTAGGAAGGGGGACGTAGGAAGATAGGGGATGTAGGCGAAATGGGGGAGTGAAAATTTAATTTGCGATTGAATAGGGTGGTTGTTTTATTGGTGATGTAGTCAGGAACCAAACCCCAAGGTCATGAGTCGTTTTTGTTACCGCCGCGTGCGGAATTATAAATATCAGTTGCGTGAAGAATTCACTTACAACCTCGGTCGCACCTTCGATCCGGTGCCGGCCGGCAATGAATTCGTCGAGATTTCAGCCGAAGGAAACCTAACCATCCGCAAACATTATGCGTGGGATGGGGTGAGCGGTCCGGTGATCGAGACGCAAGCCAACATCAAAGCCTCACTTGTACACGATGCGCTCTATCAGCTCATGCGCGAAGGAAAACTGGACCATGTGATGTATCGGGAATGGTCGGACCGGCTGTTCATGGATATGTGTCACAAAGGCGGCGTATGGGGCAGTGTTGCTGCGATGTACTTTCAAGCCCTAAGGCTTTTCGGTGCGAGGAATGCACGACCGAGAGAGAACGCCACCCCGGCGATGATTTGTCTGGAGTAGGGATGTGAGATGCGGGATGCGAGATGCTGGATGCCGGATGCTGGATGCCGGATGCTGGATGCAAACTCCAAGAACCAAATCTCCTTTGCTCCCTGTTAGAAATCTTTCTCTTTGTTCGCATACATTGGGACATGTTACTTCTTGTTCTGCTTCTGTTTTTTCAACCACCCGTTGAGCGGGAGGTGTTCGAGGTCCGCATGCGGACAGAGATCATTCGGGATGCGCTTCTGGCTCCGGTTTCAGCCGAGAATGAACCCGGTGCCCAAGGCGCGTTCTGGGCGATCAGCCAATTTCATGTGTCGGACGACAGTACAGCGGCCTTGCTTCGTCCGTGGCTCGATGCCTATCCCCGTCTTGCCCCTGAAACCCGTCGCGGTCTGCTTGAAGCCATCTATGCCTCGTTCGGATCACGGTTTATCGACCGCATCGCTCCCATCCTCGCTGTCGAAACCGATCCAAAACTCATCGCGATGGCCGTGTTATATGCCGATCGAATCGGGTTCACGAACCTCGGCATCGACGTTCCGCGTGACGGACATCCCATATTCGAAGCCCTTACGAATCACCGAATCGCACAGCAAAGAGCGCCTATTCCTCATCCCCCATTGCAAGATTTGTTCGATTTCAGGGCCTCATCGGGCACCTTCACCATCTATTCGATACAACGTCGCAACCGGGATGTCCCCGGTTATGCGATGATCCAAAACGCGGACGGGTCTTTCGTGCTGGACGCGGATGGTGATACGTTGCGCATCCCTCAGTTGGCACGCGCCGCATCGAACCTGCCCTATTTCTTGACCAACGGGAACACGCCGCGTGGACTTTATAAGATCACTGGGACGGATGTGAGCACGAATGTGTTCATTGGTCCCACGCCCAATATCCAGCTCATCATGAATGGCGAATCGGGCGGACCGACGTGGGATACCCGCGCCGAACTCCCTCCATCTTGGCGAGAGTACAAACCGATGTTTGAAGCGGACATCGCGGCGCGCATCGGTCGGTCGGAGATCATCGCCCATGGAACCGCCGTCGATCCGGAGTATTTCCGTGGCAGGCCCTATTATCCGATGACGCCCACGCTCGGATGCTTGGCCACCAAAGAAATCTGGGATCCGAAAACCGGTGAATTGCTCGAAAGTGGACAATTAAAACTGATTGAGGCGTTTCTGGGTGCGAATGGGGAGCCGGGGTTTTTCATACTTGTTAGTCGTTAGTTGTTTGTTGTTTGTTGTTTGTTGTAGTTTTCTTCCTACTTCCTACTTCCTACTTCCATCTTCTTACGACTAACAACAGACCACAAACAACTAACACGTGCTATCAACCACATCCCTAAAACACCGCCCCCATACCGATACTGAGGCGGTTGATGCGGTACGGATTGCGCTGAAGAACCTCGTTCTGAGTAGCAAACGGGTGTTGGTTGTGATTCATGGATATGGCGCATCGGGCATCGGCGGGTCGAATCGTGAGGCGGTTCGTGCGTTCCTGGCCTCAGAAGTTGGCGCGGGACGCGTGAGGAGGTCCATCCACGGCGAACGGCTCACCCGAGGTGATATCAACGACTGGAAGCGCCGGTTCAACGGACATGCCGCGGCATTCGAAGCGCTCGGGATCCATGTGGGGAATGAAGGGGTAACCCTTGTAGAATTTTAAATGATAAATTTTAATTGAAGAGGTGTCGATATGGCTTCTGAACGTCATGCCCACTCGAAATTCAACATTTAAAATTTAAGGGCCATTGAGGCAAGGGCTTCGACATTCGTATCTTATGTATAAACAAACGTATATACATTATGAGCGCAGCAAAAATCTTCAAAAGCGGAAACAGTTGGGCCGTTCGATTGCCGAAGGAATTCGACACCCACGGACGCGATTACACCCTCCGAAAACTCGGTTCCAGCATCGTCTTATCTCCGACCGATGAGCCTTGGGCTGGTGTCAGGGAAGCGTATGCGATGGTTTCAGAGGATTTCATGAGCGAAGGACGCGATCAACCCGAGCTTACCGAGCGCGACTCCAAAGAGTCATGAACCTTCTCGACACCGATACCTGCATCTTTTTGATGAAGGGTCATTCATCCGCACTACAAGCACGGTTCTCTACGCTACAGTCAATTTTGAAGTCCTCAACCAGCTCCTTGCCGCGCCATGCATGGTTCTACCTCCGCAAACGACCATTGACCGTTATTTAACGTTTCCTTCTGTTCGCTATAACGCCCAGTATCGTTTGACAGCACAAACCAGCAACCAGATGAACATTGTAAGATATACCGTGAAGCGAAGCACCTCCTTTGAACGATTCGTATTCAGTCCGGCTCGGATACAGGTCAACGAGTCGGACGTCAACGCCACAACGATTCCAACATCCACACCTGGAGTCTCCACTTACGAGGAAGTGATGCGGACCTCATTCATCTTTCTTAAATCCGAAGACGATGTGGTCCGGGTCGACAACAACGAGTTCCTCGTCCAGGAAACCATGGACCCTGGGGCATATCAAATCATTCTGATTCGACGCTTAAAAGGTGTGTACTCCGTGACCCTTGTGCCATTGGATCCGAGCCGATTGGCAGATGGGTTGATTCGGGTGGAAGTGGAATAATAACGCCATCCCCGGAGGATGGCATATGTATATGGGTTATCAACCCGCCAACAACACCGAATCCCCGAACTGAGTGATTTTTAGGGAAGGTTACAGAAGTGTATGGAGATGGCGTCTTAGCACAGAATAGGTAGTTGACTGAATATAGGGAAGGTGGTTAAAGCTTCTGTCAAAACCACTATTTTAAAATCATGTCGATGGATGTAATCAACGTTAGCTGCGACCGCTGTGAAGCCACGGCAACAAATACCATCTTATGGGGAGCGAAACGGTATGCCATTGACCCAGGGCTGACAATTCAGATGCACATTCAATTTGCCTGGTGCGAGGTGTGCAATTCCTTTGTCACTGCCGAGAAATTGCATGATTTGAACTGGTATCAAGAGAAAGTGAATGCCATAATTGCGGAGAATATCTTCACGAAATACCGTCGGGATGCAAGACAAAAGCTTGGTGAACTCAAATTCGCTTACCAATGGCGAGCCAACCGATCCACTTCAGCTAAATGCTTGATATGCGGGAGCGAACGAATACATCCGCTCCCATTCCCTGCTCGTGTGGGAGGAACCATCCATCCGATGTGTGGCGGCACACTCAAAAGCACAACATCCGGAAACCGTTTAAGCATCATGTACGACCCGATTCTGTTTGATAAAGAGGGGTTGAGAATCAAGGATTCGATTTCTGTTGAAATAAAATAGCTTATTTCAACAGAGGCATTAGATAACTAGCTAAGACACTTATGACAATCAGCGCAATGGCAGCAGATGCCCACTGATTGAGTCGCCGCTGTAGCAGTTGTACTGATGTAGTTAAATCTTCCTGGTTTTTATTCAATGTTGAAAATGATTTCTTAACCTGCTCTTCAATCGTTTTTCGACTATCACTGATCAATAAGCGATTCTTATTGCTTTCAGTTGCAATAGCGGCCAGAGAATCCGCATTCGTCTGCTTCATCTGACCAATAATTAACTCTTTATGTGATGCAACCTTTGTATCCAAGGAATTCAAATCCGACCTTAGTTCTACCTGTAATCGGGCTGATGTATTAATTGATTCTTGAATTGTTTTTATTGCGGCCGCTTGGTTTCTTTGCAACTCTGTGAGTGCATCCAATCGCTTGGGAATATCTGTTCCTTCAAGTTTTGCACTCATCGTTGCGAGCTGCACGGAAAGTGCAGTGAATTTTATTAGCAAATCGGATTGCTTCGCAATTATCGTGGTCAATTCTTTTGCTGACTTATCCTGTAAGTCTTTGCTGCTTTTAAGTAGCGTTTCAAAAAGCTCCGTCGTTTCTGTGGCTACTTTCTCTGCCTGCTTGACGATTGCAATAGCAGAACCCATTTGTGTGACATTTCCGTGCAGTGTGGTAAGTTCCTGTTCAACCGCTTTTCTAAGATTTTCAGCCATTGGGAATTAAGGTTTTATTGAGTTTCGGCAATAGTTGATTGAGTTTCTTCAAATCAGCCAATACCCGTTTCATGCGATAATCATCAAATACAAAAGGATGGATCTGGATCAACTCCGGCCGTTTACGTCCTAATGTTTCCGCCAAGCGGTCGAAGAATTCAATCAATTGACTTTCCGACCAGCCCAACCGTTCTTCGAGTTGATCCAAGGCATTTGTGAGATTCAAATCCGCTTCTTCAAGCATGGCTACGGATTTATAATCTAACAAGTATGCCGCGTAAGCAGACAGTACCAAGAGCACAGGGTTTTCGGTCGTCACACGAAGCATTCTCAACGTCGCCCCTCGTAAGTGCTTCAGATTATTCAATTCGCTATTTCCGTCCCTTTCCATGAGGTCGATGTAATGCCAAACCCATTTGATGTCCTCAATCTTTCCTCGATCAAGGTTGTAGTTCAATGATTCGTTTTTTTCATCGACTCGATACTCGTCTCGGAAGTACTTCGAGTTCAGATATAGGTCCAGATACTCCGCCAAATCTTCTGAATTCCGCTCCAATCCATACTTGCACGCATCGCGCATGTCCAATATGGACCTTTGGCGCTTCTTAGCGATCTGTTCATATCCATAATCGACCAAATAGTTCAGATACCTCTCCACCAATTGCTTGCCAGGACGCTTGGAGGCCTCCTTCATCTCTTTAACCACTCGGTCTTCGGATACAAACTTAGACAAGTAGTTTCTCAACCTATTGCCATAATCCTGATCGGTCTTTCTTTTGAAATGAAGGGTGAAAACCTCAGTTCGATAATCTACAGTGTAATCATCGACCAATCCCATCAATCGCATACGATAGATCGCTTTTTCTGTATCCGCCTTATCGCGGATCTGGTTGTAGTACTCCTCCATCCGGGCAAGTGTCTCCCCTCTCGGACGTGCTTTAGCTACGTCACGCTGATCGGTCGCCGTTTTGAAATTGAAGTGGTATGTCTTCAATTTGTCTTCAAGAATCTGGATGAAATCAATGAAATTGAGCGCCGCCCCTTTCCCCGCAACTGCGGCCTGAACGACTGATTTCACTTCTTGAATCCCTATACCTGGATTGGATCTTTGCAGATATTTCAGCACGAATTCCTGAATCGACCTCGTTCGTTCTGTTATGTTGTTCTCGAATGGCAACACCAATTCAGCACTTCCTTTCGTTTTTTCAATGACTTTCAGAATTCCATCGATCGGATCGGGTTGGGTGGTCAACCAATTCCATGCATCGTCCGCCGTACCCCTGCCCATAGATTTCAACCGAGATTTTGCAAATTCCAGGATTTCCAATTTTTCAGAAGCAGAAAATCCATCAACTGTGACCTCTCCTGGATACATCGGGAAATCGTTTCTGACCATGATTTGACCGATTCTCTCGGTAAAGGACAGTTCGATACTGACATATCTCTTTCCTGTTTTACTTGTGTAAATCGAAACAGATAGTTCTCTTTCGTATTTGGCATTGATCTCTTTTGCCAACTCGTAGGTCCGATCCGGATAGTGTATCGAGTACAAGATCTCCTGTATGATGGCTTTCTCTTTCGCCGCCCCTCGATACGCCCGGCTGTGGAAGTAGGAATTGACTTCGTACTCCACGTCTTCTTCAATGTCGTCGGTTTTCGCATACAGTAGATAGCAGTGAGCGGGTTTTCGATCCCGACCGGCACGGCCTGCCTCCTGCAAGAAACTCTCAATGGAATTGGGGTAGTTCAAATGGATGGTGTACCGGATATCCGGCTTGTCAATTCCCATTCCAAAGGCCTTAGTGGCGACCAATAACTTGGTATTACCTTCCAAAAAGGAATCCTGATAATGCATCGACAACTCTCGTACATTCGCAAGGTCATCTTGATCGGCACCCATGAAAAACCCGGTCACATCTTCAATGTCGGGCATTTCTCTTGCGATCACATCGAGTACCCCATTTTGGGACCTTGCATTCGGCTTGAATTGATCCGTAACGCCAAAAAAGTGCCCTCGATGTGGACAAAAGACCAAACCGGCTCCGTTCTTGAAATCAGGTTTGTGTCTTTCAATCAATTCGAGAATGCGTTCACGCTTCAAATTCGCAACATGCTCTTTAAGCTGAAATCCAGAGCCCGACAGAGGAGCTTTCCCTCTGACATTCTGAATGGAAAAAGTCAATTCAGATCTTCGGTTCGTTCCCAGTTGAACAACGGATTCCTCCCCTACTCCGGTGCGGCCATCTGTTCCTGATAGTTCCCTCTGAATGTCAGTCAATACATCGTATGACGCAGTGGCTGTCAAAGCGAATAATGGGATGTCTTTCACAAAGGAATGCGGCGAGATCGGACAGAACCGAATCGCATTCTCCGCCACACTCAAATAGGATGTCCGGAAATCGTGGCCCCATTCCGATACGCAGTGCGCTTCGTCAATCACGCAGTAATTGAAGTAAACTTCGCCATTCAGAGCGTTACCCATTCCTTTGAGATACGCCCGGAAATCCTGTATGAGCAACCTTTCGGGTGAGAGAAAAAAGAATAGCGCATTGCCGTTTTTAATGCGATTCTGCCTTCGATCTCGCTCCTCCCTCGATTTAACGGTTGAGTTGATGTATTCACATGCATCGATCCAATTGCGTTTGAGACCATTCACTTGATCGTGCATCAAGGAGATGATCGGATCCACAACCAAGCATACACCAGGATTCAAAAGCCCTGCGATCTGATAGGTCAATGACTTACCACCGCCAGTTGGAAGCAGTCCAATCACCGATTTTCCTGACAACACCCGATCCAGTATGGGCAATTGACCGGGTCGGAAATCACGTTTACGAAACACTGAATGCAAGAAGTAACGCAATGAGTCCACAGCCGCCTCATCGCGGATTTTCCAATCGCCTTGGACCACTTCACCAAGGGGTTTGAAAGGCAAATGCGGACCAGTTACATAACGACGGTTATCTCTTGCATGCAACGGCGCATTTCGAATCACCACAGAATTTGGTGTTGAGAATCCGAGCAGATCGTTCTCGCGAGATTTGATCGAAACATCCAACACAAGATGAAACGCATCATAGGAAGACAGTGCGGTTGGCTCATCGATAAGCTCGCATTCAACCAATGGTAGAGTTGCGATTCCCGTCATCGTTCGGATGTGGCTGAACCAGTGATTCAGATCGGTAACAGCCATCACACCGGCCTTGACATCGCGTTCGATGCAGCCTATTCTAATGGTTTTTGAATCGAGCCATTCCGGATGTTCGAGCAAGGCCCATAGAATGGCCATTTGAATGCGAGCCGTCAATATCGGCACGAGAACCAACCAATCGGAATGAGGTTTTTCATGCGGCTCACGTCGATATGCGCCAAACGACGGATGAGCCAGATACTGCGACACGAGTTTTACTTGGGATTGCTTCACAGAGTCCGAATCCTTTGTTCGGATCCGAATCGTACGATAGCCATTCTCCAACAATCGATTTTCACGCAATCGATCCAATTGATGCTCCGGGGTGGATTCATGTTGAGGCCCGTCCATTTCTATAACGAGACCTTTCAACTCCACGATCTTGACTGGAAATGTGATCACGTAATCCAAACTTGATGCAACCAGTGATTGATCGACTGTTTCCACCAGATCCCTTACTCGAACCTGTTGTTCCAACACTTTGCTGACCCAAGTCCCACTTACCTGTTCCAAACTTGAAATAAACGAGTGTTCAAATTCTGAACCCGCCATTTTGCGTTGATGAGTCCTAAGCGTAGGTGTAGGCAAGACGCCAAGCGACAGCTGATCGAAGAAATGCGCCGGAACTCTATCATTTTCAAAAGAGAACTTCATTTCCGAGTCATCGGATCCATTCTTTTTAATCAATGAATCAAACGTCTTGCCGAAATGGGATTCAATTACCCAAGAGGCGTAAGTCGGAGCACCACGACTAATCACGTTGGCCAACATGGCGATTGGTGCGCGTTTAGAATCGACTGTGGTCACATCACGTTTAAACACCTTGGTCCGAAAAGTTGCCGTGCTCAATTTCTGGACCGTTGAAAACGCAACAGAATCCTGCTTCAAGTGTTGGTCAAATAAGCTCAGAATGTGGCCGACCGTACCGAACATGGTGCAAATAGAATAGAGAAACGACGATAGTCCGACTGAATATCATCAATTTAAACCGCATTGCAAATGGCACTCGGAACTTAGATATAGGGGAAGCATCAGAGTCAATAATCCTTTAACTATATCGCATTAAGCAGATAACTTGCTCATTTTTCCAACCGCTAAGCTGATTTCCCCTCTGTGCACTACTGATGGAGCTCCACAAACCCTTATTGATGAGACGCTAAGGCTGTTTGCTTCATATTTCCGGAAATCAATATCAGTACACTTCCTCTTCTAATGTGTCATGGTTTCATTGAATCGGAGGACCGATGACTATCTTGATTGTCCTCGAATACCCCCAATATGCCTTGGAAACCTGAAGAACCTTAGCATGTACGACCCCGACTGCTAAATAAGACAATTTGTTGCATGACCCTTGCACCTAACTGTGATTATGTCGTTATTACGCTGAACCAATCAAGAATGAGTATCACTGATAAATTGATGCAATTTGTAAGGATTGGCCAATAGGACGATTAGATAGAAGGCACCTTCAATTCGCTTGATACATGGTTTTTAGAAATAGAGAGAGTTGTTCGATAAGGTCAGTTGCACCTAAGACCGAGATTGGATCGTCAGACTTCACAAACCGTGAGTGGGTGGCTTACATGTCATTGATGGGTCTCGACAAATGCAAGTTATAGAGCGAAACCCATATAGATTGGCGGGCTTGCTGGTAGGAGCTACAGCGGCTGAACAAAGAAGGCAAACTTCCAGGCTTATCAAATTCTTAGAGGCGGAGCAAGAACCAGAGGATGATTTTAGCTTTCCTATTCTTGGTCAGTTGAATAGAGATGTGGAAATGGTAAACAGTGCGGTGTCGGCATTAAATCTTGATAAGGACAAGATGGATGCAGCGTTATTTTGGTTCTACAACGGAAATTCAATAACCGATGAACCAGCATTTGAAGCGTTGAAAATCGGTGATGTTACAACAGCAATCAATATTTGGACGAAACTAACCGCAACGCCAACGGTGACTAAGAAAAACGCGTCCGCGTACAGCAATTTGTCGACACTATGTTTTACTGGGGTGCTAGACGGGACGAGTACCAAAGCGGTGCTCATAAAACAAGCATTATGGTTAAAGCTCCGTTTTTTAGAGAGTGACAATGCACTGGATTTGAAGGCGCTGGCGACAGATGAAACGTTTGTTATAACAAAGAAAGCCCTGCAATTAAGTTATTTGGGATGGCTCCAAGCCGAGTTTAAAAAAGAAGGCCAGGAATCATCAAGCGCTTTTTTGCAAGCATTACTCGAACTTGAGTTTGATGCCAAGGGTGACTTTTTGAAAAGTTATGTTGAGGGTCCAATTGGGCAGGTAGACAGGTTTATTGAGGAATCGAAATCGAATAGGCATAATCACAAAGAGAAGATTGTCGCATCCACGAATAAGCTCAATTCGAACACCAAGCCATTGATGGAGACCCTGAAATCCATCTTGGGTGTATCGGATTTCAAATACTCCACAATTGCAGACAAGCTCGCAATGGAGTTTTTTTCGAATGGTCGAGACTACTTTATGCATAAGAAGGATTCGCCTTCAGATCCTGGAGATTTCTCACTCAAATGCTTCAAGGTCGCTAAAAAGTATGCAGTAGGAACTATCGCTCGCCAACAGATTGATGAAAACATCAAGGATCTCGAAGAATGGATTGCCGATAAGCCGAGAAGAACACGGCAAAACGAAATCTTGGGTGAGTTAGAGTTTGTTAAATCCAGATTGGATCGCTTCCAAAGTTTAATTGACTCTACGGAAAATGCGAAAGATCTAGTAGTCTCATGTAAACCGAAGCTGGCGGCCATCAAAATCGCTCTAGGTCCCCACGATGATTTCTATTTGATGTTGAGTGGAGCTGTAGCAAACAATGCCCTTGGAATGCTAATCGAGGTAGTAAATACCGCTCAAAAAAGCCCGCTTGTACAATATGGTGAGCTATCGGGATTAAGGTCAGTAGTTCGAAATGCTCTGGAGGTTTCAGTAATGATTGACTCTCTTGATATGCCTTCAAATCACCGAGAAAACTTCCGAAGAAATCACTCAGCCCTAAAATCAATCTCAGCTCAGATTGGAATTCCAAGCAGTACACCTTCGACACAGTCAAGTTCGCGAAATACAGTAGTTACTACACCGTCATCTACTACCTCAAACAACGGTTGGTGGATTGGTGGGCTAATTGGTCTCATTATAGGAGTATCGGCGGAATTCGGGATCGGTAGTTTTTTTATTGGATTTATTGGAGCCTGTGAGGTGGTTCGCTTTTTCGGACAGCGTTTTGGTTTTGGATAATTGTCTCATGAGGCAAGCCGGTAGCGCTGCATAGGCGTCATGTCGTCGATCGAGGAATGCCCCCGACCCTCGTTATAGAACCTAATGTAGTCATCGC
>JBGTBY010000020.1:0-65244 GCA_041749075.1 Balneolales bacterium
AGACCGCACTTGGAATTTTGCGGCCGGAGGATCGGTCAATTACCGATTGAGCAATGGAACCGGGTTGAGTGTGGGTTACGCCGCGCAAGACCACAAATGGTTGGGATTGACCAACCGAATCTCCATGAAATTGAATTTCTAGTCGAATAGAAAAAAACAAAACGGGAAACCGTAAATAAAAAAACAAAAACGAGGAAAACATGAACAAGATGGTACAACACATCCTGCGTTCGTCCGCCAAACTGGCTTTGGGAGCACTTGTGCTCGCAGCGTCGTTCGGTTCGGCATTGGCGCAGACGACACCGACCATAGGAAATCACCTATGGAAGATTGATGCGGATACCCTAAACGCCCCTGGAAAATGGTTTACGAACGACAATAATACCCGTGGTATCGCTTACAATGCAGCCACTGGAAACTTGTTGGTCGTTAGCCGGACAGGTGGAATTAATATCCGAATCATCCGTGCTGCAACCGGTGCGGTGATTGGTCAATTGAATGTCGCCGGTATTACTGGTGGAACATTCCCAGCGAGTCTGATCGACATCACTCCACAAGGTCGCATTTTCGTCTCGAATCTTACATTGAATCCCACCACTGGTCCGCTTAAGATCTATACATGGGAAAACGAAAGTGATACAACGGCTTCGGTCGCCTATCAAGGAAATGCCATGGGAACGGCACTCCGTTTCGGCGATTCGTTCCGTATCGACTGGACGGATGGAGCCCGAAACCTTTATGTTGGTGGATCCGGTAACCCGAATCTGTTGAAGCTCACATTTGATCCAGTGACCGGAGTTGCTACCGAAACCGCGGTATTCAATTTTGGCATCGCAAACAATGCGACACAACGTGCGGTACGTGGCATGTCTCCTATCGCAGGGCAAGACAGTCTTTGGATCAACGAGTATGAGTATACGTTGAAGAAGATCAGCACAGTCAATGGTGCGATTGGCACCGTTATCCCAGCTAGCGCTTTCCCAACTCGTGAAGCTCTTTGGGTCGACTATGCAAACTTTGATGGAACTCCTATCGCAGCTGTATTCCCTGCCAACCTCACAGCAGGTGGCCAATCGGCTTCTCTTGTGAACCTGTCGTCAGGGGCTGAGTTAGGATTTACGGCTGCCGGCGCACGTTCCAACGGCAACGGTGCTGGTGGTGCAATCATCGACGCTTCAAATAAAATGATGTACTTGCTTGCGACAAACAATCATATCGCAGCTTACGACATCAGTTCATTTGTTGGTGGTGCCGATTATGTGAACGTCAAGTTCACGGTAAACACCTCGACGATCCGTGATACGGTTAAGACCACTGACTTGGTCCAAATCCGTGGCGTTGTGAACGATTCCGAGCGCAACAACTACTTCGGCCAAACGATCAACTGGGGATCGAGCTCCGTCGCATTGCAAAGTGCGGGTGGTGATTATTGGACCAGAACGTTGCGTCTTGCTCCTGGCGATGTGTTGAAATACAAAATCTATACCGCAAAACCTGGTGTGGATGGTATGGTAGATCATAGCACAGGTGGTTGGGAAGGTGGTGACGACAAGTTCTACACCGTACCTGCCGACGCTTCTGGCAACATCACCGTGCCAGTGATCTACTACAACCGCACAAATCCAGTTGCACATAACAAAGTGGATACCATCGCGGTTCGCTTCCGTGTGAACGTTGGGGCAGCATTTGCTACCGGCGATATAACCGAGTCCTCAATTGTGGGTGTACGTGGAGATGTACCACTCGATTGGGGTGTGACTGGACCGCTTCTTACCCGCGAACCATTGGTTGAAGGCAATCGCAACGTGTTCTATTCCGGAACCTTGTATGTGCCTAACACCTTGGCTGGTCGCAATTTCCAATACAAATATGTGGTTGAGAATGGCGCCACCGTACTATGGGATTCCGACCCGAACCGTCAAGGTCGTGTTGGTCAATCTGACACCACGTTGTACTTCGCATTCTTCCAAAATAATAGACCACCTTCACGCCCAGTTGTGAACGCTCTGGTTCAATTCTCTGTGAACGTTGGTGTATTGGAACAACTCGGTTACTTTAACCGTGCGGTTGGTGATTCGATCTTAGTCCGTGGTGGATTCAACGGTTTCGGAACAGGTTCCAAAGCCGGATTCAATGCGGTTACAAACAGTTGGGTACGGAACGATAACATCACTGCGGAAGTGGGTTCCCAACAATCGTACAAATACTTCATCCAATGGGATCCAAGCCGTTTTGTAGCAGACGGTCCGAATGAGATCAAGAATTTGATCCAAAATAACGGTTGGGAAGAGCCTGGTCAATTCGGTGGTGGAGACCGTGTCTTCACGTTCGGTGCGAGCACAACCCAAGATGTTGGTGAAGATTTCTACAACAGTATCCCACCAGCTGGTGTGATCACTTCAACGACCAGTGGCAATACGACGATGCCGGTGACTTTCCGTGTGGATATGACACCAGCGTTGTCGTTCACGTCGCCTTTCAATCCTGCGACCGATAGTGTGTTCCTGTTCACAGAAACCACCTTCTTCGCATTGACCCAAGGCTTGCCAACAGGTGATGACATCACCGGCCGGTTGTTGAATTCTGGTGCTGAAATCCGTAATCGCATCATGTTCCGTCCAGTAGATGGTCAACCGAACATCTATGAATTGACGCTGAATGTGACACTTCCGACCGAGAACCATATCGGATTCACGATCGTGTATCGCGGTGGAAGCAATACGACTACCGTCCACACGGGTGGTGGAACCAGCGCTGGTCGCCGTTACTACCGCTACATCCGTCCGATTGATTTTGAAGATCCAGAAAACATCGTATGGCCGGATAGCTACACATTAGCTACCGCCGTGTGGAAGAAGGAAAACCTCGACTTCGAAACACCGCTTTGCTATTGCGAAGATGACGTGAGCGTAGATCGTACTGTAGTTGAATCGGCAACGGACTTCGTTCTGGCCCAGAACTATCCGAACCCGTTCAACCCATCGACCACGATTGCGTTCAACTTGCCACAAACCAGCAATGCGACCTTGACCGTGTACAACGTTCTTGGTCAGCGTGTGGCTGTGTTGGTCAATGGCCAACTCAGCGCAGGTGCGCATAGTGTATCGTTCGACGCAAGCCGCTTGGCTTCCGGATTGTACATCTATGAACTCCGTGCTGGCAATTTCGTGCAGCAAAAACGCATGATGCTGATCAAATAATCGGCATCGATTCTCAGATCGGGATTCCGCCTCGAGCGGAATCCCGATTCTTTTTCCATCTCAAGATTCCATCATTTTGTCGGCAACGATCTACGATATAGCAAGGGAAGCAGGCGTCAGCATAGCGACGGTATCCCGAGTTTTGAACAACAGTCCAAGTGTTAGTCCCAAAACCCGCGACACTGTCATTGCCGTATCCGAACGACTCGGATACCACCCCGATGCCCTGGCTCAAGGCTTGGCCAAAAAACGGACTCGCCTCATCACCGCCATCGTTCCTGTACTGTCCAATCACTTCTTCATGGAAGTGCTCGCAGGCATGCAGGATAAGATCCAAGCCTACGATTACGATCTCAATATCTACAATGTGAAAGTAGGTCCCGGCCTGGAAGAACAGGTCGAGTATATGATGAAACGCGGAACCGCCGAAGGGTACGTGATCATCTCCATCCACCTGTCAGACGAATATGTGGCCCGCCTTAAACGGATGAATGTTCCCGTTGTGCTGATCGACGATTATCACGCGATGTTCGACTCCGTGAGTGTAGACAGCATCGAAGGGGCCTACATGGCCACCAAGTATCTCATCGAACAAGGTCATTCCCGCATCGCGATGATCACCGCCAATCCGAGTTCCAAACCGGCCAACGACCGCACCCGCGGGTTCCGCCGAGCCTTGGAAGACATGGGGAGGATGGTAGATGATTCGCTCATCGTGACAGGGTCAGCAGACGATCGCGACGGCTTCACCGAACAAAACGGATACGAGGCGATGGTCAAACTACTCAAGAAACCTGTGCCTCCGGATGCCTGTTTTTGCTGTTCCGACATCCAAGCGCTGGGCGCGATCAAAGCCATGTCCGACCAAAACCAGCATATCCCGATCGTCGGTTTCGACGACATCAAATTTTCCGAATTCATCGGATTGTCGACCATGAGCCAGCCCATGTATCATATGGGTTTCATGGCCATTGAAAAACTGATCCAGCGGATCGAGAACCCCGGTACGGAAATCTCCCATACCGTCTTCTCTCCGAAACTCGTGATCCGAAATTCCGCCTTGGCACCCATCGCCACTGCCTTCTCTTAATCGAAACAGAAACAACTATGTCTCATTTTTTTCTACGTGCGTTCGTTGCACTGACGCTCTTCACACCTGTTGCCGCTTTTGCGCAATTGATCTCCACCGTACCTGCGTTCCCGACATCCGAGGGAAGCGTGGTCATCACCTTCGACGCTACACAGGGTAATCGTGGTTTGGTTGGATTCACAGGTGATGTGTACGCCCACATCGGTGTGATCACAAACTTAAGCACGAGTTCGTCCGATTGGAAATTTGTGGTTGCCGCATGGGGAGTGAACATACCCAAAGCCAAGTTGACCCGCATCGCCACCGATCGGTACACCCTGACCATCGACAATGTGCGCAGTTATTTCAATGTCCCAGCGAACCAACAGATTCTGAAATTGGCAATGGTGTTCCGCAGTGGAACCCAAGTTGCTGGAGCTTGGCGCGAAGGCAAAGCAACGGGTAATGCCGATATTTTCGTGGACTTGTACTCCGGTGGCGTGAATGTTCGATTGGTGCAACCATCCAATTCAGGTCCATACACACCCCTGTTTGTTGCGAATGCCGCGGAAATTCCCGTGTTTGGAGTGGCTTCAGCTGATGGTAGCCAAATCGTGACCTTGAAACTTGAATCCGGTGGTGAAACCCTTCTATCGGTCGCGAACGATACCTTGCAAACCACGCTTACCGCGTCGACTCCCGGCAGAACAGACGTCCAACTGATCGCCATCGATGATTTGGGTCGTTCCGATACCACATCGTTTCATTATGTGACCACACCCCAGCCGGCCGCGATGCAACGTCCGGCACAGTTGAAAGATGGAATCACGTACAGCGGAGGTGGTGACGCCACTCTTTCATTGTTCGCGCCATTTAAATCGCATGTGTACGTCATTGGCGACTTCAACGACTGGCAAGTGCAAGATGCGTATCTAATGAACAAAGACGAATTGAAGGCCGATAGCGTCTGGTATTGGCTCACCATCACCGGACTCACCCCTGGCCAAGAATATGGCTTCCAATATCTAATAGATGGCACTCTTCGCGTGGCGGATCCTTATGTGACAAAAGTACTGGATCCATGGAACGACACCTTTATTTCATCTACCACTTATCCGAACCTGAAGCCCTATCCGGTTGGAAAAACCTCGAACATCGTCGGTGTGCTAAACACGCAGCCGGAAACATACCAATGGCAAGTCACTGATTTCACCCCACCTTCCAAAAACAAACTCGTGATCTATGAGTTGCTGGTGCGCGATTTTATTCAAGCAAGCAACTACCAAACCTTGCTCGACACCCTTGATTACTTAGAGAATCTCGGTATCAATGCCATCGAATTCATGCCGATCAAAGAATTCGAAGGAAACCAAAGCTGGGGCTACAACCCGATGTTTTTCTTGGCGCTCGACAAAGCCTATGGCACACCGAACGCCTTCAAGCGTTTTGTGGATGAAGCCCATTCACGCGGCATCGCCATCATCCTCGATCAAGTGTTGAACCACGCGTTCGGTTTGAATTCGATGGTGCGGATGTATTGGGATACAGCCAATAATCGTCCAGCTGCCAATTCACCCTATTTCAACCCGGTTGCCAAACATGATTTCAATGTGGGGTACGATTTCAACCATGAAAGCAAGGCGACCCAATACTTCGTTGACCGTGTGAATCGCTACTGGATTGAAGAATACAAGATTGATGGATATCGCTTCGACTTGTCGAAGGGCTTCACTCAAGTGAACACCTTAGGCAACACTGGCGCTTGGGGAAATCGCGATGCGTCGCGTATCGCTTTGCTCAAACGAATGGCCGACAAAATCTGGCAAGTGGATTCCGATTCCTATGTCATCCTCGAGCATTTCGCAGCGAACAACGAGGAACAGGAATTGAGCGCACACGGCATGATGCTGTGGAACAACGTTACCCATACGTTCCAAGAAGCGTCGATGGGCTGGACGGCCAGTTCGGATTTTTCCTCTGTTTATTATGGCAATCGTGGATTCTCGCAGCCACATCTAGTGTCTTACATGGAAAGCCACGACGAGCAATGGATCATGCTGAAGAACAAGTTGTATGGAAACAGCACGAATGCCAATCATAACGTCAAGACGCTTGAAATCGGATTGCAACGCCAAAAACTGACAGGGGCATTCTTCCTTCCGACTCCCGGTCCACGCATGATCTGGCAATTCGGTGAACTCGGATATGGCGGTGGACCAAGCGAATGCCTCATGGAAAGTGCCGATTGCACGAACAATGTCGGTCAGGTCGGACCCATCGTCGGTCGTGTGGATAACAAGCCCATCCGTTGGGAGTATCGCAACGATCCCAAACGCTACAATTTATATAAGACGTGGGCGGCGCTGAATCATCTGAAAACCGAGTTTCCTTCCTTCCATTCGCCAGCTACGTACACCCAGAGCATGGGTGGAGCGATCAAAAGCTATCGGATGACCCATAATGATTTCGATGTCTCCGTGATCGGCAATTTCGGTGTCACGGCAGCAACAACGAACATCACATTTTCCCGCACAGGAGATTGGTTCGATTATTTCACCGGATCGACCCGCACCGTGCAAAGCACGACCGAATCCATCTTGCTGGAGCCCGGAGAATTCAGAATCTACACCAGCGCCTCACTTCCGACTCCGGAAGTTGGCATCACGACCGACATCGAAACGGATGAATCTCGTTCCGATCTCCCGACAGTCACCGCGCTCACAGGCAATTATCCGAATCCGTTCAACCCGACAACAGAAATCAGATATCAGAAATCGGAAATCGGCCATATCCGACTATCCGTTTATGATCTGCTTGGACGGGAAGTCGCCGTTTTGGTGAACAGTGTCCAACCCGAAGGTCAGTATTCGGTCAGCTTCAACGCGATGAATTTGTCTTCGGGTGTGTATCTGATTCGGATGCAGGCCGGCGAGCAATCCTTCACCCGGAAGATGATGCTCGTTAAATGACGTGGGACGTGGGACGCTAGACGTGGGACGGACAACCGAAACCGAAAACAGACAACTGAAAACCGATAACCATGATTATCCTCATTTTCATTCTCAGCATCCTTCCCCCCGAATGGGCGAAGGATGCGGTTTGGTACCAGATCTTTCCTGAGCGGTTCCAAAACGCCGATCCCAGTAACGACCCCACCCGCGAGCGCATCGGCGCTCCTGAGGGCTGGGAGGTCACTCCATGGACAAGTGATTGGTATGCCCGCGCCGACTGGGAGCAGAAGCGTGGCGCGCAGTTCCGCAGTTTCGCAACCACGCGTCGCTATGGCGGCGATTTGCAAGGCGTGATGGATAAACTCGATTATCTGGATTCACTCGGCGTCACCGTCATTTACTTCAATCCGATCTTCGATGCCGTGTCGATGCACAAGTACGATGCCAGTTCCTATCATCACATCGACCGTCACTTCGGTCCCGATCCTGAAGGAGACTGGGCCATCATGCAAAGCGAGGATCCGTTGAATCCATCCACCTGGAAATGGACATCCGCAGATTCTCTGTTTTTGAACCTCATCAAGGAAGCCAAGCAGCGCGACATTCGAATTGTCATCGATGGCGTCTTCAACCATACCGGACGCGATTTTTGGGCCTTTCGCGATCTTCTCGAAAACAAGCAGAATTCCCGCTTTGCGAACTGGTACGAGGGCGTTCAATTCACAGACACCTTGGCGGATGGATTCGATTACAAAGGATGGTGGGGTTACAAAGGACTTCCCGAGTTCAAAGAAGAGCGCGGAAATCTGATTCCGCCGATCCGCAAGCACATTTTCGATATCACACGTCGTTGGATGGATCCCAACGGGGATGGGGACCCATCCGATGGCATCGCCGGCTGGAGATTGGATGTGGCCGAAGATGTGGGCATCGAATTCTGGCGCGATTGGCATAAGCATGTTCGATCCATCAATCCGAATGCATTGACCATCGCCGAAACCTGGACCGACGCCGCTCAAACCTACATCGACGATGATCTGTTTGATGTGGTCATGAACTACCGTTTCGCGTATGCCGCACATGATTTTTTCATCACCCGCAAGCGTGACGCTCGCTCCTTGGATTTGCGTCTCGATACCTTGCGCAGCCAATTCTCGGATGTCGTGAATCTATCGATGCAGAACTTGTACGACACGCACGATACCGAACGGCTTGCCTCCATGATCGTGAACAACGACCGCACCTACAAAGAACGCAGCAAGATCGAAGACATCGACAACACGTATCTGGTCCGAAAACCGAATGCGGAAGAGAATGCCATCCTGAAACTCATGGCAACCTTCCAATTCACCTATGTCGGCGCGCCGATGGTGTATTATGGAACAGAAGCGGGGATGTGGGGGGCGGATGATCCCGACGACCGCAAACCGATGATTTGGCCCGATATGACGTTCGATGATGAAGTGAATCATCCGTTCTCGCGTCAGAGACCTCGCGATAAGGTCGCATTCGATGCCGATTTGCATTCCCACTACACGAAACTCGGTGCCGCTCGCAACGCGAATGCCGCTTTGCGAGGTGGTAATTTCCAAACTCTGATCGCGGAAGACGGGGGCGAGGTCTATGCCTACATGCGCCGTGCGGGTTCTCAATTCGCAATCGTGGTCTTGAACAATTCCACCGAAGCCAGATCCGTACGTTTGGATATGAGCGTGATGCGGAACATGCCGAATGTGTATACCGATGCTATTTCCGGGGCGCAATTCCGCCGAGTTGGGAGCAGTCTGACGATTCCATTAGAATCGATGCAGGGTGTAGTCTTGGTTCCGTAACTTAAGGGATGCGCCTGCATCCCCGATTGTTCAACCGGTTTCTTGTCATCACAGCCATCGTTTCGGCTGTGGCGATTCTGTTCTTTGGCATTCGTTACCAAACGAATCAGGAATCCGCCCTGCGCGAACGTGTGGGCAACGGAGCCCAGTTTGTTCTGGAACCGATGCCATCGTTTGATGTGCCTGGAGATACGGTGCGGGTGATTGATTATGCGGGTCGATGGGTTCTGTTGCAGTTTTGGTCGACCTGGTCGCCACCATCTCTTGATGCGCTTCACTCATTGCCCCATCGGCCAGATCTTATTGTCATCGCCGCTCATGTGCGCGACGATTCCACCTCCGTCGCCGATTATTTGCTCACCACGAGCTACGACCACCGTTTCGTGGCTGGAACCACGATTTTTCAAAAGTACGCGTTCACAGGTGTGCCTTCGTTTGTGATATTCGATCCGAATGGCCGGCTTCACGCGCTGCATGTCGGTTTCGCAGACAGTGAAACGGTCGAATCCTATCTGCCATGAGTACCCATGTGTTCGAAACCATGCGATCTGTGAACGCTGCGATTCCGCTTTGGGAGCATCATCTGACCCGCTTGATGCGGTCTGGAATCAAGAATCTTCCTCGATATGAGGATGTTCGCAAGCAATTGCCCCCCGAGCCGTCTCGCATCCGCCTTAGCGTATCTGAGGAGGCATGGCGTGTGGAATCCGAACCTCTAGGTGACGCTTGGGACGCTCTCAAGATCGGCATCTGGCCGAAGCCGTTTCACAACCCGGCTCCAACCATGAAAACCGAAGACCGGTCTCCCTACGCCGAGGCTTGGGCCAATCGCCCCAATGGCTGCGATGACATGCTGCTGCTGACAGAAACCCATCACATCGCAGAAACCACCCGCCTGAACCTCTTTTGGATGGTCGGCGACGTTCTCCACACTCCCGACGATAGCTGCACCCCGTTATCGGGCGTCGCCCGGAATCTTGTGAAATGTTGGTCCCCATGGCCCATCGAATCCGGTCGTTATCCTCTGGATGACCTTCTCCGCGCGTCGTTCGTGTTCGGAACCAACGCGGTGCGAGGCATCGTTTGGATTCGCTCTGTGGGTGATCGGGTTTGGCCAACCCCAAATACGTTCTTTCGCCAATTTCAACTCGATTTCGAACGCAAAGCCTACGGATGAGAGACGAACCGATCCTATGGCTTGATTCGCAAGACGCCTCCCATCCGCAAGCCACGATTTCCTGGATGGCGACAAAGCCGGACGTGACGCTCACCTACCGCGATGGGTTGGCCAAGGTCATGTACCCGGGCGGATCACGGGAGTGGTCGACCGACGCATGGCACGCGCTCCGCTACGTGCGAGAAACGTGGCCGGGCTGGTGGGGCGGCTATCTGGGTTATGATCTGAAAAACGATGTCGAGGCGCTGAAATCAAACAATCCGGATCTGGTGAATGCCCCGGATCTGCACCTATCGCGCTGGACGAAGATTGTGCCTTATGAACCCGGATCACCGCTTCCATTCAAGGTCGGGGCATTTAAGCTAACCGAGCCAAAGCCGATCATCACACGCGAAGCCTACCTGGAAGCC
Source organism: Balneolales bacterium (assembly GCA_041749075.1). Lineage (GTDB taxonomy): Bacteria > Bacteroidota > Rhodothermia > Balneolales > HLUCCA01 > CAMTWZ01. The sequence continues at coordinate 10,640 of JBGTBY010000020.1, forward strand.
ATCGAAGCGGCGAAACGGCATATCGTGGAAGGGGATATCTACGAGCTGAATCTGTCGCATCCATTGGTGGCGTCGGTCGAGGGAGATGCGAAGGGCTTGTACGCGGCGATGCGCAGGGTGGGCCCGGTTCCGTTCGGTGCGTTCATGCAAGTGGATGATCTTGCCATTTGCGGTGCATCCCCTGAACGGTTTCTGAGTCTGAACAACGGCATCCTTCGGTCCGATCCCATCAAAGGAACCGTCGCACGTGGAACGGATGCAGACCAAGATGAAGATCTTCGCCGAAGTCTGCATCAAAGCGAAAAGAACAAAGCCGAAAACTTGATGATCGTGGATCTGGTTCGGAACGACCTGAGTGTGGTTTGCGAACCAGGATCGGTGAAGGTAGAGTCGCTGTTCGACATCCAATCGTTCCATACGGTTCACCAAATGGTATCGACGGTCACCGGACGCAAAACGAAGGATGTTTCACCGGAAGAGGCGATCAAAGCTTGTTTTCCGATGGGATCGATGACCGGCGCACCGAAAATCAGCGCCATGAACATCATCGAAGAGTTGGAAACATGGCGCAGGGGCATTTATTCAGGAGCCATCGGATTTATGGCGCCGGATGGGGATTTCAGTTTCAATGTAGTGATCCGTACAGCCATCATCCGAAATGGTCGGTTGGTATATGGAGTAGGAGGGGCTATCACCAGTGATTCGGACCCGGAAGCCGAATGGGAGGAGACCTTGGTGAAAGCCAAAGCTCTTGTCAATGCGATCTAAAACCGCTATCTTTGCAAGCTAATTCCACAACGATTTTTTAGGCTTTATGAAACCAGGCATTCATCCGGATTACAAAGAACTCACCGTTCAATTGAGCGATGGAACCACTGTCACCACGCGCAGCACCATGAAAACCAAAGATGGTGTATACCGCACGGAAGTGGATTCGAAAAACCATCCGTTCTACATCGGTTCTGACCGTATGATCCAGAGCGACGGTCGCGTTGACAAGTTCAACAAGAAGTACGGTCGCAAGTAAGGCGGCGTGATTCTCACGTCGTTCACAGTCGGTCCGTTCGCTGAAAACACCTTCCTGCTCGAGAAAGATGGGAAGGCTGTTCTGATCGACCCGGGGTTCAGCACCACGCATGAATGGATCGAAGCTCGTAACAGTCTTATCGAGTACGAGCTGGAGCTGATCGCGATAGTGCTCACACACGGACACATCGACCATATTCTGGGTGTGGACCGTGTTCTGAGTGAGTTCAAGGTTCCGGTGTTTATGCATCCGGAATCGCAACCTGTGGTGGACCGCTTTCCACAATCGTCGGTCATGTTTGGGATGCCCCAACCTCCGGTGGCGTTCACGACCATCCCACTTCAACCATCCGCATCCGTTCAAATCGGACCTTTCGGGATGGAGGTGCGCTTCACCCCGGGACATTGCCCAGGTCACGTGTCGCTGTACTTCCCGAAAGAAGGGTTGGTCCTAGCAGGCGATGCCTTATTCAGAGAAAGTATCGGGCGTACGGATCTTCCAGGTGGCAACTATGCCGAATTGGAGCAGTCGATCCAGCGCGAGTTATTCAGCTTGCCAGACGAGACCATCGTGTATTGCGGTCACGGACCCAAAACATCGATCGCTCACGAAAAGGCTTTTAACCCGTTTGTTCGAGCTTCGACCTGATCCGGTTGATGTGCTCGGCATAGGTGTCGGCGCGCTCAGGTTTGGCGGATATCAGTTGATCGTAGATCGCTAAAGCTTCCGCATAACGACCTTGCTTCTCATGAACCATGGCCAACGTGTGGGTGGCGATTTTGCCTTGCTTTGCGCTTTCCTTGGCCATATCCACATGCGGTTCGTTCGACTCTTCGAGCTTGATCTTCGTCTTTCCCGCATGGCTGAGTTTTGTGATGAGCGCATCCAGATCGAACGGAATACCGAATTCGGTCGCCACGCTACCCATTGAGGTGCCGGATGGAACCGACCACGTTGTAGAAAGTGTCTCGAACCCCTTCGGATGCATGCATAGATAGCGCAATTGAGCGATGATCGGACTGCCGGGTGCTTGCGTCATCGCCAGATTCGCCCGTTGCAGCGCGTGAGCCACATCCCCGCTTTCCAAGTACATCCAGCAAAGCCAGGCAAGGAGAACGGGATCGGAGCGACGTTTCTGAAAGGCGGTCTCCATTTTTAGAATGGCTTTGTCCGGTTCCAGCTCATACAATCTCACATAAGGCTCAATAGATGGCGGGATGGGGAAGGCGGGTTTGGACATGCTCGGAAAATAACGAATCACCAACGACCGACCGAATCGTTGAACATATTTTGTGAGATCTGATCCATGGCGATCACCGCGGCGGATGTTTCGCCATCGATCGGGTTGGATGAAGGATCGAAATCTCCATTCCCTGTAAAACTCTTGTTCCAGCGGGCTTTGTCTTCGGTGCGATAGGTAAAGCTGCCTCGCACGGTGATGGTTACGCGGTTCAGGGCCGCGGCTTCGTTTCCGCCGATGGAAAACGGGGCATTGCGATACCCTGTGATCACTCCTTCCATCACGATGTCGGCGGTTTCGACATCCGTCGACAGTCGAAGCCGAGTTTGATTCACGAATCGGTTGATCAGAGATTGGTTCAGCTGGTCGGACAAATCCGCCAAACCGGATCCAGATTGATCCTGAAAAAACGGGATGTAGATGGTGCGGACATCATCCGGAATCGCCACTCCTGAGAAGCTGTATCGGAAGCAGCTCGTGAGCGAGATCAAGACCAGAAAAAGGAGGACAGGTTTCATGAATCGAGATCGTATTGATCGATTTTCCGATATAAGGTACGCTCGCTGATGCCCAATGCCTCGGCCGACTTCCTTCTATTTCCTTCAAACTGAGTCAATGCTCGGCTGATGAGATGTTTTTCGGCTTCTTCGAGTGTGGGCAGATCTTTGTCGGCGAACAGATCAACCGGTTCGGGCTGACGAATCTCAAGATTCGGATTATGCCTCAATCCCAATTCCACATCATTTGCGGGAGGTAGCATTCGAGTGATTTCAGCCGGCTTCACTTGAGAATACAACAAGGTGCCCATCATTTTTTTCATATCTCCCATGTCGGCACGGAGTTCGACCAAGGCGCGGTAGACGAGTCCCATGGCGTCGTCATTCACAGGTGCTTGTGCGCTTGGGTGATGCAAGACAGGAAGATGGTCCGTCGCACCCATATGCTGCCGACCTTTGAGGTATTTCTGCAGGATTTCCGCTGTGATGAACTGTGATTTTTCCAACACCACCAGTTGTTCGGCCACGTTTCGCAATTCGCGGATGTTGCCGGGCCAGCGATAGGACACCAGAAGTTGACGAGCTTCATCCGAAAAGCCTTGGAACACCGAATCGTACTGGGTGGAATAGTTGAGCACGAATTGCCGGAAGATGGGAAGGATGTCGTCGGCACGTTCGCGCAGGGCAGGGATGCGGATCATGACGGTATTCAGCCTGTAGAACAGATCTTCACGGAAGGAGCCGCTTTCCACATCTTTCCATAGATCACGGTTTGTGGCGGCGATAACCCGCACATCGGTTTTCCGCACTTCGGCCGAACCGACGCGGAAATACTCACCGTTTTCCAAGATGCGGAGCAATTTGACCTGAACTGATTTCGGAGTATCGCCGATCTCGTCTAAGAAAATGGTGCCGCCGTTCGCTTTCTCGAAATAACCTTGCCGGGTCACATCCGCGCCCGTGAAGGAGCCTTTTTCATGGCCAAACAGCTCGCTTTCGATAATGCCTTCCGGTATGGCACCGCAGTTCACGATCACCAGGTTCTTGTCTTTTCGCTTGCTAAGGCCATGCAATGTGCGGGCGAACACATCCTTCCCTACGCCGCTTTCGCCTTGAAGCATCACGGTGATGGTAGTGGGTGACACTTGCATCACCTTGTCGATCAACTGCGACATGATGGCCGAATCGCCATTCAAGCCGAATAATTTTTGTACCTGTTTCTTATCCATATACCGAATTGAACTCTGCGATGGATGAGGCTTTTAACGCATCTCCGAATAGGGTGGCGGATGTGGACCCGGTAACGAGCACATCCACATAATCGCCGATCTGATGTTCTTTGCGGTCGAAGATGATGATTTTATTGGAGTCGGTGCGTCCACTGAACTGATTTTCATCCCGCCGGCTCACATTCTCCACCAACACCAAATGCCGCGTGCCGATTTCGAGCGCATTTAATTGTTCCGAACCTTTGCGTTGCACATCGATCAGTTCGGCCAAGCGGCGCTGTTTCACATCGGCCGGAACATCATCCGGGTATTTGCGATGCGCCAACGTGCGTTCACGCTCCGAATACACAAACAGATACGCCAGCTCAAAGCGAAGTTCGGCGATCATGGCCAGGGTTTCGGCATGGTCGGCTTCCGTCTCACCGCAAAATCCAGCGATGATATCGGTACTGAGTGTCACGCCCGGAATCGTCTCACGCATATGATAGATAAGGGATATGTACTCCTCGCGTGTGTAGGGGCGACGCATCCGTTCGAGCACCGAATTGCTTCCTGATTGCGCCGGAATGTGGATATAGTTGCAAATATTGGACTGTTCACGAATCACATGAAGCAGATCGTCGGGGAAATCTTTCGGATGGGATGTGGAAAAGCGAACGCGCATCTCCGAATTCACTTCGCTCACTCGGAGCATCAATTCCGTGAAGCGTGTGCCATTGTCGTTATAGGAGTTCACGTTTTGTCCGAGAAGGGTCACTTCCTTGAAGCCTTTGTCGCTGAGTTGCTTCACCTCATCCAGAATGGATGCCATCGGGCGGGAGCGTTCACGTCCACGGGTGAACGGAACCACGCAAAAGGCGCACATGTTGTCGCAGCCTCGCATCACGGACACATAACCGGACACGCCATTGCCCGTCGTTCTGACAGGCGTGATATCGGCGTACGTCTCTTCGAGAGATAGAATCACATTCACGGCTTTCTGGCCGCTTTCCACTTCAGTCAGCAAATTCGGGATATCGCGGTAGGCATCCGGACCGACGACCAGGTCCACCAACTTTTCCTTTTCCATGAACTCTTCGCGCACGCGCTCGGCCATGCAACCCAGAACGCCAAGGATTCGGTCGCTTTGGCGTCGTTTGAGTCCGCGAAGCGATTTCAGGCGCTCCCATACTTTGCGCTCGGCGTTATCGCGAATGGAGCAGGTATTGAGAAGAATGATGTCGGCCGACTCGGCGTCTTGCACGGGCTTCATCCCTTGCTCCATCAGAATGGCATTGACGATCTCCGAATCGGAGACATTCATCGCGCAACCGTACGTTTCGATATAAAATGACTTCATGGGACGGGAAGATACCGAAATCGTGACAGAAAGTCAGAAGAAGAGACTAGGTGGGAGAGACACGAGACAAAAAAGAAAAAGGACTGAAGGTTTCCCTCCAGTCCTCATGTCCTCATGTGATCAGTACAACTCAGAAGTGGAACATCAATCCACTAAAGGCGGTGCTGATGCCGGCTCCGTTCTCTTTGGATGTGGCACTGGATGCCGCCCCAAAGCTGAATTCGAAGTTGCGGAACTCAAGACCCGTACCGAAATGGTACGTGGCATTGGAATATCCACCTGTGCGCATACCCACACGCAACGGCCAGAATCCGAACAATTTATACTCGGTTCCAAGAGCCATATAGGCACGTTTGCTGTTCACTCCGGTGTTGTTGAGGCCGGCACCCACATCGAGCATGAGTCCGAAGCGACCCATTTTCAGGTGTGTGCCCAGATTGATCGTCGTCGGAAGCGCACGCGACACAGCGGCGGATCCATTTCTGCTGAAATCCAGGTAGCTCTCAACACCGATAGAGTCTTTGAACACGGATTCGGCATAGGCTCCGAAATCCCCATCAAACTGCTCGTCGATCATTTCGGTGTCATAATTGAATCCATCGTAGAACACCTCGCCTACGTTTCTGAATTCACTGGCATCTTTGAAGTTGATCTTTCCGATGTCGGTGATGGATAAACCAATGGTAAGCTGGCGGTCACCCCGAAACGGACCCCATTTCGGGATGGGGATGAAATCGGCATTCAGGATGGCGGTGGCTCCGAGATCGAAACCGATTCCGGTGGTTTGAACACCAGCGAAATCACCCGCATCCGGTTCGATATAGTCGCCGATTTGTGGCAATTCCTGTCCGGCCGGGGTGTTGTCACGGTCGATGGAATATTGATCCAAACCATCAGCTAAGGATCCCAATGTTTGGATCGAATAATTATACTGTTGGCGGAAATTGCCATTGTTTGCGGTGATGGTGCTCTTGAAATCCATGCGCTGGGTGTTGTGACCCATCAGAATTTTAGGAGCCACACCCGCGAGGATTTTCGCTCCATACAAATCCGCCACATGCATGGCGTAACCAAGGGAGACTTCCGTGAAGGCAGTTACATCCATATTCATGTTCACAGCACGTCCGCTTCCAAACAGAGCTGGGTCCAAGCCATAGAAAAACACTTCAGGAAGGCCTCGGTTCACACCGATGTTGGTCAAAACACGTTGGCGAACGGCAATCGACGCCGCCCAGTTGCTATGTTGGTACGCCACACCGAGATCGGTGATACTGATATCGATGCCAACCGAACGGTTTGCATTCGGATCCGTGCCGAACCATGTGTCCAACATCTTCGCATTCATGTCGCCAGACAGAGTCAGGCCTTTGGTCAGGTATTGGTTGTATGTGCTGATGTTAGCCAATGGGCCACCTGCGGAAACGCCTACGCCGAGCAAGCCGAAGCTGATCTTCGTTTTGCGGTCGTTGCGAAGCATGATGTTCGCGGGGTTTAGAAAATTGGCATCGTAACTGTCCACATATGCGGTACCACCACCGCCAAGACCGATGTTGGTGGCGGTTTGAAGGCGTCCTTGCGCATGTGCCAGGGTGGTCAAGGCAAGGCAGAACAGGAGGATTGTGAGAATGGATTTCATAAATAGTGCTCCTGCGCTTAGTTGATTGTAGTTGAGATCGAGAAGGACCCGTTCATTCCCATTGTGAACCCATCCGTGGCTCGAACTCTCACAGCCCCGTTTTCGGTCGTCGTCAGCCCGGATCGAAGTCCGATATACCTGACGCGATTCAGTAGATCCATTTGATCCCGATTCAATTGTATCGATAAGATTCCGGAACGACCGGTTTCGCTCGCAAACCCATTGACATCTACTGGTGAGGCCAATAGAGCGATTGCCGCTTGACCTGTGCGAGGCGCAGTGGTAATCACATTGTAATTCTCGTCCATGAAATCCATCGTGATATCGATTTCCAATGGGAGGCGGTTCACATATGTGAGGTTGATGCTGGCCGAATTCAAGTTGGTATCATCTTCTGGAGATGGTAACGAACCCATATTCACATCCAAGGTATCGGTATAGACCGCAGCTGTGATGGTCTGAATGCTTAATGGGATGTCGACCAGGATTTTTGGCTCGAAACGTACCGGTTGTTGGATGCGGCCACGAACGCCACCTTCATTGATCACCGCTTTTCCGATGAATCGGATTTCAACCGGAAGTTTGTTCAAGAAATCGATGATCGAACTGTTGTTTTTGTCGAACTCGATCGCACTGGTGATCATCGATCCATCCGGTGAAACCGCCAATTCAAACTGAATCATCTGATTGGCTGACAACTGGGTGCCGTTACTCGTGAAATTGGTGAAGGGGTTGGCTGTCACTTGGAACTCGGAGCCGGCTTTACCAGTCAGGTACAGAAGATTGCCTTTGGCATCCACACCAACGAACGATCCAACGATTTTGGCAGGAACGCCGATGTTGGTCTGATAGGTGATGGCCAAACGGGCATCAAGGAACTCGAGCCCGCCAAGTTTATCCGATAAATCTTCAATACCATCCAGTGAAATCAGGTTCGCCTCATTGTCATTGAAGAGGTCGATATTCGGACCGTTCGCAAGATCATCGTCGTTCAAATCCACATTCTTGGTGATGATGGTTCCGACCACATCCCGGATGGTGAGACCCGAAATGGCTACCCGTGCGAAGATGTTGTCGGTTTCTCTCACAACCGTTGAGCTAGAACCGGATCCTTGCTGATTGTCTGCGGTAATGGAATACACATTGTAGACCATCTCGTTGTTCGGTGCATACAAACGTACATTTGCCATATTGACCATGTAATTGTTGATCACGCGTCTGGCTGTGATGCGGTCTGCCCCGTTAAATCGAATGAAGAGGGAATCTCCGGGCGCATAGGGTGCGCGGCGGATATTCGGGAACGACAAGATGAAATCGCTGATGGTGATATCCATGTTGTTCACCAATTGCTCCAAATTCAACGATCCGGCCGATAATTCCACATAATCATTGAAATCTTCGAACAGGAATTGGGTGCGATCGATCTCGAAGGAACCAGTTGTGCTAAACTCCTGACTCGACAGAACGGCTTCAACTTGTGACGCCACCAGGCTCACACCCTGAACATTCTGAACGATCAGGTCTTGTGGTGTTGCACTCATGTTTTGTCCGTTCCAAGAGATGGACACGTTCATATTGATGTCGGTCAACACGGTGCCATTCGGCATGGAGAGTGTTTCGGTAAGTGTCGAATTATGATTGAGGTTCACAAAGTTGAACGTTCCGATCACGGTCGATGCACTGCGCAACTCCAGAGTGAGCGTACTTAGGTTAAATCCCAACGTGTTGCGGAGACTGATTGACAACGCGCCGCTTTTGATGGTCGCGGAGACGAAATAATCGGTGCTCACATCAATATTTACCGGCGACGGTGATTGGCCACCAGGCAACGGCGTGCCAGGACCAAACAAGGCTGGGTTCAGGGTCGTCAGTTGTTCGAAGTTCGCCCGACCAAGTCCGTCTGGCGAATCCGATGCGAAGGATCCCAAACTCAATTCGCCCACTTGCGCGTTCACATCGGTCGGCGTCACAGAAACTTCCGGAATCGCGTTGTTCAGATCGCCGAAATCGAAATCTTCTTCGGTCGATATGCTAACAACGCCATCTGGATCGGTTGTGAAGAAATCCGCTGCGTCACCTTTCGTGGTGTCGATCAGAGCTTTTTTACCACCAAGCAGTTGGAATTCAGTGCTTTTCAGAACTTGAATCTCCAGTTTTTGACTCGTAGAGAAATTTGGCTCACCCGGCGTTTCGCACGCGAGCAGCAGACCGAACACCGAAGCGGCGGTCAATAGGATATGTTGTCGTCTCATAGGTATGTGATGTTGGTGTATAGTCGAATGTTAACGGGGCCATGTGGAGGGCTCGTCCCTCCAGCGATTCAATAGGGCAAGGTCTTCTTCTTTGATTCGACCCTCTTCGAGGGCCACTTCAATCAAGGTAGGATAATCGGTCAGCCAATCCAGCCGAAGGTTCATGTCTTTGAACTTGGCTGTGGCCACATTAAACTGATAGGTGAAAATCGTGGCACATCCTCGAACATCCGCCCCGACGAATTGAAGGGCCTCAACGACAGAGAAAATGGATCCACCCGTGGAAATCAGATCTTCGATCACGATGGTGCGTTGTCCTTTTTTCACACCACCTTCAATCTGATTACCCATTCCATACGATTTGGCTTTGCTTCGTACATAGGCCATGGGCAGGTTCATGCGGTCGGACACCCAAGCGGCATGCGGAATGCCAGCCGTGGCTGTACCTGTGATCACTTCGACATCCGGATACGTGGATCGGATGAAGCCGACCAAGGTATCCGCGATTTGAGTTCGAAGTTCAGGATGTAGCAACGTGAGACGATTATCACAATAAATGGGTGAGTTCCAGCCGGAGGACCAGACGAACGGTTCATTTGGACGAAGTACGACGGCATCGATCCGGAGTAGCTCATGCGCCAGTTTGCGGGCAAAAGAGCGGTCTATCAACATATAAAAAATAGAACAGGTGCGGAAATCCGCTAAAAGGTATTGTTGTGGAACAAAATAACCAATAATCCCAAGAGTAGGGTGATGAGGCCAGCAAGAATATCATCTCCTACTATTCCGATTACACCACCACGTTTTTGGATTGTTCCAACGATGCCGGGTTTCCAGATGTCGAATAGGCGAAATCCGAGAAAAGAACCCATCAGGATCCATAGGGAAAAGGGGTCGATACCCCACCAGGCGAAACCGACGAGGGGAACCAGTTGGCCGGCCCATTCATCCATCACAAAATGTCCGGGGTCTTTTCCATGAACGGCTTCATAATGGTCGGTTGACCAAATGCAGGCCAAGACAGTCAAGATGAAGAAGGTACTCAAGGCGAGGTTGCCGCCCCATTCAAATGTCACAAAAGCGAGCGGGAGTACAGCCAGTGAGGCAACGGTTCCCGGTGCGACCGGGCTCCATCCGATCCCGAAACACGAACCCAGAATCAGTTTAGGTTGCTGGAGCGGCACGAACGAACAATTTCCGATTTTGGACGATGTACTCGAGTCCGGTATAAACCGTGATCGCCGCGACGATGTACAATCCGTAGGTCATGTATCCTGAATGGAAGAACTGCCGAGCGAGACTCCCATAAAAATGAGGGATCGTGATGGCCAATCCCAATAGAAGGGCGATATATAAGTAGCCCATCTGGACGAATGTCTTCACTTTGGCAGAATAACTTGTTTTCATTTCCATCTGTCTCTGGTTTGCCACGACCCGCATCCCAGTCACAAACACATCCCGAATGACGATCAAAATGATCGGCCACCATGGAAACACATTCGCATTGAGCGTGGGAAGAACGATGAATGCCGCGAACGTGAGGATTTTATCGGCTAGCGGATCCATGAAAATCCCCAAAGACGATTCCACATTCAGTTTGCGGGCATAATGCCCATCAAAATAATCGGTCAATGCCGCGATCGTATACACAACGAGACTCGCGGTTCGAATCCACGGGTCGTTCACGGTGTACATGATGAAAAATACAGGAGTGAGCAAGATCCTGCTGATCGTAAGGATGTTCGGCAACTGATGGCGCATTACCGGAAAGATACAAAAAGCCTGTATTTTCGATGATGCTCGCTCATCAAATCTCTGTCGGAAATGAATTGCTTCTTGGCGACACCGTAAACACGAACGCGTCATGGATCAGTCAACGACTTTCCGAGCACGGAATCCGATGCGTTCACGTGGCGACCGTCCCAGACGATAAGCCCGCCATCCTCGCGGCGATCGGTTTTTCATTGCGTGAAGCGGACGTCACGATTCTCACAGGTGGTTTGGGACCCACGCACGACGACATCACCAAAACATGTCTCCTCGAGTATTTCAATGTGAAGATGGTCAGCCACGAACCCACATTGGACCGCATCCGACGCATGTTCGAAGCCCGTGGTATTCCGTTTTCACCATCGAATACGGCTCAGGCGGATGTCCCCCAAAATTGCGATGTCCTGTTCAACTCCCAAGGCACCGCACCCGGCATGTGGTTTTCCGAGCAAGGCAAGGTTCTGATTGTTCTGCCCGGCGTTCCACGCGAGATGAAGCATTTGATGACCGATGAAGTTCTGCCTCGCCTCCGTGCCTTGGTGGGCGCATCCACATTGCACAAGCAGTATCTACAGCTGACCGGCATCGGAGAAAGCACACTCAGCGATCTGGTGATCGGGGATGTGTCTTCGTTTCTCAAACCCGGCATCGAACTGGCGTACTTGCCACATCCGCATGGCATCAGCTTGCGGATCACCTCATATAATGGTTTGGCTGAGGATGCGGCCCGACTCAAAACCCATATTCTGTCCACGGCCGGTCAATATGTCTTCTCCGAGCTTCCGGACATCGACCTGGAACAGGTTGTGGTGGAACTCGCATCCGAACGACATACTTCCATCGCAACGGCCGAAAGTTGTACAGGCGGATGGATCTCGAATCTTATCACGAATGTGCCCGGCAGCAGCGCGGTCTTCAAGGGAAGTATCGTGGCATACGACAACTCCGTGAAACAATCCCTGCTGGATGTTCCCGAATCGGTATTGATGGAGCATGGCGCCGTCAGCAAGCAGGTGGCGTTGATCCTGGCGAAATCAGTTGCGATGAAATTGGGTGCCGATATCGGAATTTCGACAACGGGCATCGCAGGTCCATCCGGTGGCACCGAAACCAAGCCTGTAGGATTGGTGTGGATCGGATTTTGGTCGCATGACGCCCATTTCGCTGTGCAAGCACGGTTTTTTCGCGACCGAATCTTGAATAAGGAACGATCCGCGAAAGTGACGTTGGAAATCGTGCGTCGACAATTGCTCGGAATTCCGGGTATGCCGTTCGACCTGAAACCGGAATCCGCCTGATGCTGGTTTTGTTGCTTTTATTGATGGGCTTCCAACCTGCCGACAGCCTCGAGATCGACATTCGTCCGATACTGCCACCGGCGCATCAGAATACCATCACGATCGAAACCGACAGCACCTTGCGATGGAACCACTGGCTGAACCCTGCCGAGCGTAACAGCCGGATGCCCGATCGATTCACATCCCGCCTGACCGGTTTTTTGCGGCACGATGCGAGCTACATCAACGGTCACAATCCTTATCAGCAGAGGTATTGGGTGGATGGAGTCGATTTCCGAGATCCGGTGACCGGCCTCACCAACCCGAACCGGCTTCCGCATCTTCATTTGGCACGATGGGACGAGCAAACCATCGGCACCATGTACAAATCGAAGATGGTGGAACGGGATTATCATGTGGTCAAACCGCTCACGTGGATCAACTACGAGCAAGGTCCATATAATTTGTTAAGCAACGAAGTGGTGTTCGCCGCGAATCTCACACGCCGTTCCGGATTCTCCGCACGATACTGGGGCAAGAATGATGATGGTGAATATCTGAACTCAGCCACGAAAGGACGACTTTTATCGGTCCGAGGCTATCATGTTCTGAATGAGGATTGGAAGCTGCACGGAACCGTGTTATACAACGGAATTCAGACCACCGAGCCCAATGGGTACAACATTATCAGTTATATCCCGCAGGCTTCATCGGTGCGGGAAGCAGGTCGCGCCTCGGTTCGGCAGACCGTAGCACGGGTTTCTCTCACACATCGCAAAGATTGGGATATGGGTGTGTATCATCATCGGTTCCGGCGATTTTACAAGAACAACCCGGATTCGATAACTAGTTTCTACCGCGTGCTGGGTGTTGGCGCTTATGGAACCCGTTATGTGGATGCCGGATTGCTGAACGCCGATGTGACGATGAGAGCCGAGACCTTCAGGATGGATCCGCAGCGTCGTCGTTCGGTGGACATTGGGGGATGGAGCCAAGCGGAGCTCGAAGCGAACGCCTCACTCGGCATACTCAGCAGCAGCGGGTCGATTGCGACTCGCAGCGATGGCGAGATCGACGCCCATGCGATGGCTCGGATGCAAGCAGGTCGTCTGTATGCGGCCGTTTCGGGAGGCAAACGCATGCGAAGCATCCAGGAACGGCATTGGCGCGGAGACGGCCGTTTCCCGGGCGACGGATCCGCCGAAACACGGATGCGAGTGGAGGCGGGCTTGGGTTGGAAGTGGTTTGAATGGAACGGGTTCGTGCAATCGACAGACAGCATCGACGTGGCGGGGGGAATGATTTCATTACGGCTTGAGACGTCGCGTTGGGATGTGGGGTACTCGGGAACGGTGACCCAGAACCTGACTGATTTCAGTTATGGAAGCCGGGTATGGAACCGGGCATGGATCTATTGGAAGGGTTATTTGTTCAACCGCGCCACGTTTGTGCGGACCGGATTCCATGCCACCGTCGTGCCGATCGGATATGTGGCTCCGACCTATGACCCGGTTACGGATGTGTGGCAAGAATTCAACCCGGCCGGAGCCAGCATCCCATCCTTCTATCGGATTGATTGGGACTTGAGCGCGAGAGTCCGCAACATCTTTTTTCTGATGAGATGGGAGCAACTGAACCAAAATGCGGGTCAGTTTGGTTATGAAGAAACCGCGTTCTACCCAATGCCCGGACGAGGATTGAGATTCGGGATGCGAGTGGTTCTAAGAAATTAGTGGTAGAGAACAAAAAAATAGCCGAGGAATGAAATCCCTCGGCTATTGAGTATCGAATATGAGATCGTTTATTTGATCAGCATCATTCGTCTGGAGATCGCTTCGCCATTCGAAACGATGCGATACAGATACATTCCACTGGTCATTTCGGATGCGTTGAAGGTCACGGTGTGTGAACCTGCCGACATCGGACCATCAACCAAGACCGCGACCTGGCGACCCAACAGATCATAAACGCTTAGAAGCGTGATGCTGGATGCTTGAAGCGTGAAGCTGATTTGAGTGCTTGGGTTAAACGGATTTGGGTAATTTTGCGAAAGCGTAATGGTCTTCACATCGAGGCCGTTGTCTGAGTCAATGCTCGTTCCTGTAGGCGGACCCGGGCGGTTGATCACATTCTGTTGCAATGTCACGTTCGCGGTCAATGCCATGGCACGTCCGTTCAACGTTCCCATCGTGGCCATGGTCACTTGCGTGCCGGCCAAGATGGTTCCTTGCATCACGGTTGTTGTGCCGAACGAAGCGGCGGTTCCAACCTGCCAGAAGATGTTGGCGGCATTGGCTCCGTTGGTCAGATGCACTTGGCGACCTGAGGTCATGTTGAAGCTCGATGCGATCTGGAAAATCCAAACGGCGTCATTATGTCCGCCTCCATCCAAGGTCAAATCACCTGCGGAAATCTCCAGCGTACCGGTCGATTTGTACAGGCCTGGGTAGAGGGTTTGTCCACCAAGGTTTCCGGCGATGCCGATTGGATCGACGGTGCGTCCAGCTGCGTCGTTGAAGGCGATCGTCAAGTCCCCTTTGGCCGTTGTGAGCATGGACGGCGAAGCGACAGAGCCAGCCGGACCGGATGCATCCACAGTGAAGATGGTTCCAGTTACCTCACCTTGAGTCAAGTCGATGAAGGAGCCTGAAGTCGGGCTCAATCCAACATTTCCTAGGATGGCGGAACTCGGCACATTCGTGACGGCGGTATGGGCAAGGACGGCGAAATCCATCGTCATCCCCAATACAACCGGATGCGGACCTTTAGGAATGGAATCCCACGTGGTGAACGTGTAGACGGATGAATACGCGCTGTTTCCACCGGCATTGATGGCACGGACGCGCCAATAGTGCTTCGCGTTGAACCCCAGTTCGGTCACGAACGCGGTGGTGTCGGTCAAGCTGTTCTCGTTGTAAACAGTCGAGCTGAAGTTCGCATTCTGCGAAATTTGCAATTGGTAGGTCACCGCTTGTGGCGAAGAAGACCAAATGAAGGAACGCGAATGGGGTTGGTTGATCGTCGAATCACCCGGAAGGGTAAGCAACGGCGTGATCGGTTGCGCGATGACGGCTGATGACAGCAAGTACAGAGCGAACGTCAGTGTTGTAAGTAGTTTCATGGAACGGGTACTCAATTGGTTTTAACGACAGTGCTGCTGGCCAAGGTGACGGCAGCGATGCGGGCCAATAAGCGCCCTTCGATGGAAGCACCGGTGTTCAAGGCGATCGATTGATCAGCCATAACGGTGCCTTTCATAACAGATGTCGTTCCGAACGAGGCGGACGTACCTACCTGCCAGAAAATATTGGCTGCACGTGCGCCATTTTTCAAGATCACTTTACGGCCTGCACTTGTTGTGAATGTCGTGGCGATCTGGATGATGAAGACGGCGTTGGCATTGCCTTTGGCATCGAACGTGAGGTCGCCGGACGAAATCTCCAACGAACCGCTGGATTTGTACAAACCAGGTGTGAGTGTCAAACCACCGAGGTTGCCAGCAACCAAAACGATGTCGGTGGATGTGCGTCCGGCGGCGTTGTTATAGGCGATCGTCAAATCACCTTTTGCAGTGGTAAGATTGGCTGGAGTTGGGCTCGCATAATCCGACGCATACACATTACCTGTGATTTGGGCAGATGTGGCATGTGTGCTACCCGGAGTGTAGGTAAGCGAGAATCCGGTGATCAAGGAACCTGCGGCTGGACTGATGCCGATGTTGCCCGTGATGGACGAAGGAGGAACGTTTGAAATCATGGAACCGGCCAAGATGGCGTAGTCGCCAGCCGTGCCTAAATTGACGGAGGCTTGAACCGTGGTTTGAATCGGAATGACAATGGTAGTTCCATTGTCTGAATCTGTGGCGCTTTCGCAACCGATAAGTACTGAAGCGAAAAGAAGAATAGAAGCGATGCGTAGCATAATGTTGGTTTACCCGAGGTATCGGGTTTGTCGTGATAGAATTATCACGTCTACAATATGCGTATCGCACTCACCAGAAGTATTACATCACACCGACGAAATGTTACATAAATCTTTGATATTTAGTTATTTATGTCACCAATCTTCTTGCCTCTTGCCTCTTGCATCCAGCATCCAGCTTCTAATGACTTGGTTTGTCAAAAGGCGGCGCGATGTATTGAATTCAATCGCATGAATATCCTCCTCTCAATCCAACAGGAGCTAGGCAGGGATCTTGAAACAGGGCCACATCCCTCCATGCTTTGAATTCTCCGGCAACGAAATAAATCCTGAAAAAGCCATTTAAGCGCACACGAATATCGGGTAGGAGACTAGGACCCACATCATGCATCCCGATGTTGGTGGCATGTGTACCTGGTACTAAATCAGTTCGTTTCAATCGCCATACCGTTCGCCCTTGACCAACACTGATCAATGCATTCATTGGCATCGATGCTAGTATCCAAGGTGAGGGCGTTGCCTCGACGACTTCGATGGTGACATCGGTTCTACACGCGATTGTGTATCTCAACGTGAATAGCGTTCCATAAATCGGGTTCGGGTATGGGGAGCTGAGGGTAATCGTCTGTGGCACATTCATATGTCCTTCGGATGGATCGGGTTCGGTTCCAGGTGCGCAACGAATGCGGAGTCCACCGGCATGCCCTCCCTGTGATGGGGAGCCGTACGTGCCCAACGTGTTGCCACTAGCGTCGGTTCTGTAAATTCCGCTGACAGGGTCGTTGGGCATCGTGACCGGAATAGCGTCGCTGGGGATATCACCACAAGCAAGCAAGCCGAGGAATAAGAAAGGTAGCAGGACTCTCATCATGGATTGAAGAAGATGGTCAGTTGCACCGCCATGCCCGTATTCACATTCAACCCGCCTCGATTCCCGAAACGATTCGAGTTCTTATCTGATTTTGTGGCGTTGAGTTGGGCCTCGACACCGATGGTGGCCCATTCGGAAATGAAATAATCCGCACCAGTCCCGAATCCGCCAAGGACATCCGTGGTACTCTGACCGATCTCGGGCGATAAATGAAGGACACCAGCCCGAATGGTGAAGAAGGTGGATACCGGATCTCTTTCGGCTTTGAGATACGATTTATAAAGTAACCCTATGCCGACATCTTTGCCGCCATCTTCCACATAAAGAAAGCTGAATGAGGGTCCGAACATTGCTCGATCCGATATTCGGATGGGGACAGTAATATCCGATTGCATCGACTGAAGGCTCGCCATCAGCCCGACTTTGGGCTCTTTTTCCTGCGCGATGGCCGTGTTCGTAGAAAGAATACAGATGAAAATAATAGCAAGAAGGGTTCTCATAGGTGCCGGTTAAAGAGTCTGCAGATGTATTGATTTCAGTCAGAACATACTATAAAGTTCTCACTGTTGCTCTTCTATCTTCCTACTTCCTACTTCTTGCCTCTTGCTTCCAGCATCCAGCATCCCGCATCCAGCTTCTAATGACTCGGTTTATCCGACATCGGCGCACTACCATGGAAGTCGCGAAACACCCGGTCCGCATAATTGTCCAGTAGTTCGGCCACACGCTCTCTTGATTCCGATCTCACAATGAACCCGATATGATGCTTGGTATCCATCCGCCAGACAATTTCGGGATCGGTGAAGGAGGATGTGTCTGGGTGATCGAATCGAGACATGGATATCAAGATGCCGCTCGGCACATGCTTGTTTTCCGGCACCTCGTATGGTTCATTCAAAAACGCGGCGCTTTCAATGCGGGCCCATTCCCACCATAAGTTGACGCCAGTGGCCGCTTCCACCATTTCGTTGATGTGCGCTCCGCCCACTCGGGATGATGTTTCAAGGAAATAGAACTTCCCATCGTCATGACAGTGAATGAATTCGGTGTGCGACGCGCTGTATTGCATGCGGAATGCGCGCATCACATCGGTATTGCGCTTGAGCAGGGCTTTGGCTTCAGTGCTTTTTGGGTCGCATGTCATGCTGCGGAAGATTCCGGCGCCATGCGCCACATCGAAGGGTGTGCTGAGGTATTTCGAGACACATCCGAACACCACTTTTCCGCCGAAGGTGAGGCTGTCCACATGGTAAACATCACCCGGTTTGAATTGCTCGACCAGAAAGCCATGTCGCTTATCGCCGAGTTCATCGATCATCCGCCATAACTCCTCTTTGGAATACACTTTACGGATGCCCATGGCCGATGCTTCCGCGCGGGGTTTGAGAACCCATGGGGTGGGGATGGTATCTGCGAAACGGTTCACGTCGTCGTTGTTGACGAGGGAGGTGAACGCAGGAACATCGATGCCCGCGCTTTGGGCCCGCATCCGCATGGCCAGCTTGTCGCGGAAATAGCGGGCGGTGGTTTGTCCCATGCCCGGTATCCGGAATTCCTCGCGGAAGGCTGCGGCTTTTTCGACATCGAAATCATCCAAGGCCACGATCACATCCACTTTTTTCTCACGCATGAGCCAGGCGAGACCTTTGATCATGTTCTCGGTGTTGGTGGCATTGTTGCGATCATCTTGCATATAGAAGGTCTCGTCGATCGACTCCCAGGGCCAGGCCTTTTCCTTATGCGATTCGTGGGTGAGCAGATAGACTTTGTTGCCTTGGGCTTTGGCCGAGCGGATGAAATCCTGCCCCTTGAAATAGAACGTGACGCAGAGAATGGTGATGGGAGAGGAAGTATTCACAGGAGGATGGGAGGAGGGGAGGTGATTGTGCTAGCTAGAACGACTTCGGAGGATACTAATCCTGACGGCCATGGTCAAGTATCCCCCAGCTAAAGCTGGGGGTCATTGTTAGGAGGGGCTGTAACTAGGTCGTGATCCCCCAGCTAAAGCTGGGGGTCATTGTTAAGAGGGGCTGCAACTAAGTCATGAGTCTTAACGCTCACCCCCAGCTTCAGCTGGGGGATATAAACTCAACAAGAAGCCTCACCCCATACCCCGTCGCGCTTTTCGCCTTGCCGAATTCATTGTCTCCGTAGGCGGTACCTGCGATGTCGAGATGCGCCCAGGACGGATGGCCCTCAATGAAGATTTCCAGGAACTTGGCTGCGCTGATGGCGCCTGCCGTAATTTTTCCGAGGTTTTTCACATCGGCGATGTCGGACGATATGTCGTCTTTGTACTCATCCCATAGCGGCAGACGCCAGAGGCGCTCGCCGGTGGCTTCGCCACTGGCGGTCAACGCCGCCGCTAACGCGTCGTCGTTGGAAAAGAGCGCCGAAGCGACGCTGCCGATGGCGCGGACCGCCGCGCCCGTCAACGTGGCCAGATCCACGATCACATCCGGCTTATGATGCCGTGCGATGTACGTGAGCGCGTCGGCCAGGATAATGCGGCCTTCGGCGTCGGTGTCGATCACTTCAATGGTTTTCCCGCTGTAACTGCCGATCACATCGCCGGGTTTATAGGATTTCGAATCGACCATGTTGTCGGTGAGCGGAATGGCACCGGTGAGCTTTACTGGCAACTTCAGATTCGCCACGGCTTCGAATGCCGCGATCACGGTGGCCGCGCCCGACATATCACTTCGCATGTGTTGCATCGAATCGGTTTGCTTGATGGAAAGTCCACCGCTGTCGTAGGTCACTCCCTTACCCACGAGCCCGATGTGGCGCGTCGCATCGGGTCCTTCATAGGTGAGGATCAGAAATCTTGGAGGATTTTCACTGCCACGATTTACCGCCAGCAAGGCATGGAATCCTTCCTTCTCCAGGCGCTTTTCGTCGAATATATCAACCCCGAAACCATGATTCTTCCCACTTTCAACGGCATACTCGGCCACACTCACCGCCGATTTTCGATTGCTGGGCGTGTTGATGAGCGTCATGGCGTTGAGTTGGGCCCGGGAAATGGCGAGGGCACGGTCAGCGGCCTGCCTAAGCGCGGACGAGGGTTCCGCTACGAGCGTGAGAGAGGCGTCGGGGGAGGTGAACGGGTGACGCTTCACCTCGGATGTCTTATATAAGGATGTCGCGTTTGCGCCCACAAGCAGCCCATTGAGGATGGCCTCGATATGTCGGGGTTCATGTCGGGGTCCGCCGAGCGGACCCTCTGTTTGCGCCCCCCTATCGACCTCCACCCCCATCACCGTCTCCAAATGCGCACTCTGCTTGGCCGAGACCGTCCGCGCCACCTTATATAGCGCCGCCGGACTCGGGTTCGCGCCCGTACCCACCATCAGCCGCTTCGGCGATTCATAACTCAAAATCCGAACTTCGCCATTTGGGAGTGTATTCGTGAATGTAATGAGGGCCGAGCCTTCTTCGAGCTTCGAGGCGATCTTGATGTTCATGCGTTGACTAATTTTAAATTGAAAATTTTAAATGTTAAATCTGTCCCCAGCACCGCTCCCATAGCTCATTCCGACTCAGTTCATTTAAAATTTATCATTTAAAATTAACCGAGCTTGGCT
This sequence comes from Balneolales bacterium, assembly GCA_041749075.1. Lineage (GTDB taxonomy): Bacteria > Bacteroidota > Rhodothermia > Balneolales > HLUCCA01 > CAMTWZ01. Next base: position 31,286 of record JBGTBY010000020.1, read on the forward strand.
TAACTCGAAAAGTTAAATCCGTTCTCAGCACCACTTCAAAGCCAATTACAACCTACCTAATTTAAAATTTACAATTTAAAATTAGCGGAGCTTGGTCATTTAAAATTGTTCAAGAAGGAGCAAGAGTTTAGAGTCAGAATAAATACCGAACGGCCTTCGGAAACTCATTCCCCCACGCCGATTCGTTATGATGCCCATCTTCTCGGATGGAGACGGACAGCTCGATGCGCTCGGAATGCGGTTTTGCGTGCTCACGGAAGGCGTTGAGGTGCCTCACCATATCCGATCCTTCCTGCGCGCCACCATACAAGTAGATTTTGCCGCGGAAGGAGGTGGCCTGAGTCAGAAATTCATTCGGAAGTCCGGGCGAGACCCAAATGGATGGCGAAAAAATCATCAGCTTGCTGTACGCCCGCGGATGTTTCATGGCGGCATACAACGAGATAAGCCCGCCCATGGAACTTCCACCGATTCCGGTATGCTCGCGTTCTGGCAGCGTTCTGAAGTGGGAATCGATATTCGGTTTGAGCGTGTCGGTCAGGAAGTCGGCATACTGAAGTCCATCGCCTTTGCCGAGTTTCGTTTTCACACTGGGTGTGTATTCGGCGATGCGTTCTTTCTCGGCATGATCGATCGCGATCACGATCAGGTCGCCATCCCCTTGTTCAGAAAGTTGTGTGAGGCGTTTATCCACCTCCCAACTGCCAAACGGCGCGAAATCATCAAAGAGGTTTTGTCCGTCTTGGAGGTATAAAACCGGATATCGCTTGTCGGTGAGGGTATAATTCCAGGGGAGGAGGGCGGTGATGCGACGTGTCTTGATGAGCTGCGGAATCTCGAAGTGCTCGTCGATGGTGTGGATGATGGGCTTGTGCTGCATAAATCAACCCAAAATACGCATGTTTTATGTTTGTATTTTGCGACATGAGCGCACTCTACATCCTCAAAGAAGGCTTCAATGGCATCCGCCGGGCCCGACTTGCCGCCTTTACCTCCATCACCGCCCTGACCCTTGCTGTTTTCGTGATCGGGGTTCTGGCCCGCATCGGTTGGAACGGCTATCAAGTGGCGCAATCGTTGCGTTCCGAAATCAAGATGGAAGTCTTCTTAGGGGAAGGTGACCGTGAAGCGCATCGCGTGATCGGTCGTGGCTTATTGGCCTTGCCCATCATCGCCGAAGCGAACTACATCAGCAAAGATTCGGCGTCTGCGATTTTCAAACGCGAGTTCGGAGCCGAGGGCACACCGCTCACCGAGCTCGATTTCCTTCCTGCATCGTACCGACTCACCCTGAAAACCGACATCACCGCCGATTCAGTAGCTGGTTTCCTACCCACCATCCGCGCCACACGAGGGGTGGATGATGTGAGCATCAACATGGATCTGCTCATCATGATCGAAAACCGCCTCGAAACCTTGGCCAAAACCGGTGGCGGAATCGGATTGTTGATCTTGTTTGTGGCCGTGATCTTGGTGTTCAACACCATCCGCCTCACCATTTATGCCAAAAAGAATATGATCCGAGCCATGAAGCTGGTGGGAGCCACGAACGGGTTCATCCGAAGTCCGTTTCTGATGGAAGGATTGTTTCAAGGCCTCATCGCGTCCGCATTGGCAATGATTGGCGTGTGGATTCTCTTCGAACGACTCATGCCCGATTATATCAACATGGTGCTCGAATGGCCGATGGGACGCTGGTATTACCTCACCGGCGGGATGGTGGCCTTAGCCCTGTTCATGGGCTTCTTCGGCAGCCACTGGGCCGCGAGGACGTTTATTAAGAATGTGACGGTTGGGAAGAGTTAGTTGCTTGTCGTTAGTTGTTTGTCGTGGGTCTTTCCACTAACAACAAACAACAAACCACTAACAAGACCTACTTCTTCAATTCCGGTTTCCGCGTACACGTATCCGGATTCAAGCACGCTCCATAGAACTGAAGGTTGTGCCCGGCGATGTCGAACTTGTAGATCCGCTCCATGAGCGTTTTGATCTCTTGGATGCGAGGGTCGCAGAATTCCACAACCGCACCGCATTGCTGACAAATGATATGATCGTGCTGCCGATACCCATGCGCCCGCTCATAATAACTCTGATTCTGCCCGAACTGATGACGCTGCACCAATCCGCATTCCACCAATAAGTCCAATGTATTATAAACGGTAGCTCGCGAAACCCGATATCCGGTGTTTTTAAGCTTGAGGAACATGTCATCGGCATCGAAATGCCCATCGGCCTTGTAAATCTCTTCCAACACCATAAACCGCTCAGGTGTCTGACGATGCTGGTGGACTTTGAGGTACTCGCGAAACAGCTCGCGGACTTCATCAATGGTGTCTTTATGTGCGGGAGAGGCCATATGGGAATATACGGCTTTTGGCTTTTTTACTATCTTGTCTGACCTATCGTTCATTCTCTAAACCAACTGTCATCGCCATGCCTATCGTAGCCCAATTCGCGACTCTGCCCGAACTGTTCCAGAATGTGGCGCACTTGTACCACGGAAAGAACAAGACCGCTTTCGGCTTCAAGCCCGACCCTGCATCCCCCTATCAAACCATCGATTGGGATTCATTCAGTGGGGATGTGTACGCGTTAGCGGCTTACTACATCGAAAATGGCATCAAAACCGGTGACCGTGTCGCAATTTTGAGTGAAAACAGATACGAGTGGTCGGTGATGGATATGGCCCTGCAATTGGTGGCCGGCGTGAACGTGTCCTTATATGCCACACTTCCGGCGAACCAGTGCGAATACATTTTGAAGGATTCGGAATCCAAGTTGTTTTTGGTGTCATCCCAAATCCAGTTGAAAAAAGCCTTGGATGTGAAAGCGAATTGCAAAGACCTCAAGCAAATCATCGCGTTTGATAAACCATCCATCGCAACGATGCTGGATCATGATTTTGTGACAATGTGGGATGTGGTGCTGGATGCGGGACGCAAGCTGGTCGACAAGCACATGAAGGAAATCAAGAAGCGGATGAAGGCCACCAAACCGGCTGATGTGGCCACACTAATCTATACATCTGGCACGACGGGCGAGCCGAAAGGGGTGATGCTCACGCACGACAACATCGTGACCAATGTGAAAGCCGCTCACCAAATGTTAGATATCGACGACACAGACCGGACCCTATCCTTCCTTCCGCTTTGCCATAGTTTCGAACGCACAGGCGGATATTATGCGATGATCGCCGGTGGAGCCGAAATCTTTTATGCCGAGAGCGTGGACACGGTGTCGAAAAACCTGGGTGAGGCGCGTCCGACGATTCTAATATCGGTCCCAAGGCTTTTTGAAAAAATCTATAACCTTGTTCTGAAGAGCGTCGATGAAGGCACCCCGACCAAGAAAAAAATCTTCGCATGGGCGATCGGTGTGGGGAATGCGTATGTGTCCGGCAAGCGCGGATTCACCGCCATCCAAATGGCCATTGCCGATCGGCTCGTTTTCTCGAAGCTGCGTCAACGCACGGGCGGACGTGTGAAACTCTTCGTTTCCGGTGGCGCGGCTTTGCCTGCGGATATTGGAAACTTCTTCGCATCCGCGGGGATGTGGATCACAGAAGGATATGGCTTGACCGAAACTTCGCCTGTGATGACCATCAATCCGTTCGGAAAACCACGTTATGGCACGGTCGGACACGTCATCGCGAATGTCACCGTCGGCATACAGCGTGTGAGTGATGGAAAAATCATCGCACAACTGTCTGGAAACGACTATCCGAGCCAGTTGAGCAGCGAAGAAGGCGAGATCTTGTGCAAAGGTCCGAACATCATGAAAGGCTACTGGGGCAAACCCAAAGAGACGAAAGAAGTGATCGACAAGGATGGATGGTTCCATACCGGCGACATCGGCCGCTTCAACAAGGGTTATTTGCAGATCACCGACCGCCTCAAACACATGCTCGTGAACGCGGGTGGAAAGAATATTTATCCTGGTCCGATCGAGGACATGCTCAAAGCCAGCATCTGGGTAGACCAAGTAGTGGTGATCGGGGAGAAGCAGAACTATTGCTCTGCGCTGATCGTGCCGGATCTCGACATGGCCAAATCCTTCTGCAAAACGAATGGCATTGAGGTCGGCAGCGATGCGGATGTCGTGAAAGTGGACGCCCTGATCAAAACCGTTGAAGCGGAAGTGAAGGACATCAACAAAAAACTGGCCTCGCATGAGAAGATCCGCAAGATCCGCCTGCTGTCAGAACCCTTCACGGTGGAAAACGGACAGATGACGCCCACCATGAAAGTGAAGCGCAAAGTGATCTACGCCGATTACAAGGACATCATCGCGGATATTTATTCTGACGACACGCCGTAAGGGGCGACGGCTTCACGCATGAAACGGATTGGGTGATTGTGGGTATTTATTGCTAATCTTGATTCTATGGATCTCGAATCAATCAAAACCGCAGCATTCCAAGCCATTTGCAGACAATATGGCGTGCGCGAGCTTTATGCGTTTGGATCCGTAACCACCGATCGGTTCACGGAAGAAAGTGACATGGATTTTCTGGTTGCTTTTGACCGTGACTCCCCAAATGGGGCTTTTGATCAATTTATGGGGCTGAAAATGGCCTTAGAGGTTGAATTAGGTCGTTCTGTTGATTTACTCACACTTAAGCCTTTCCGAAATCCATTGTTCCAGCAGGAAGTTGACCGAACAAAGGTTCTTCTGTATGCCGCATAGCGTTCGCAAGCTTCTGTTGGACATCGTGATTTCATGTGAAGAGGTTCTGGTCTTCCATAAAAACGTCAGTTTTGAGAATTATTTGGAAGACAGAAAGCTTCAACTCGCTACGGAGAGGCACTTTGAGATCATTGGAGAGGCTTTGTATAGACTCAACAACGTCGACCCGAACGGTCTTGAGAGAAATATCCCTGATTTTCGTCGAATCATCGGTTTTCGGAACATCATCGCACATGGCTACGATGTGATCGATCAAGCCGTCCTTTGGGATTTTGCCGTGAATAAGGTCCCGGAATTGCTAGATTTGGTTCGCAATTATGAGTGAGTCTTCGGCCAGTATCGTTTGGTTCCCGAGTTTGTACCCGAATTATCCGCTACCCTGACTTTCCTCATTTCAATTCTTGCGAAGATGTGTTACTATGAAACACACATCACAGACGAGACATGAAACCCCATCCACCCATTCAGTCCATTCTCACTTCATTGGCCATTTGCGTCCTGATGGCAGGATGTTATACAACGGGAGGCGAAGATCCGGGCCCGGTGGCTGATATCGTCCGAATCGTGCAAGAACCGGCCACTATCAGCCCTACGGATACGGTGAAGTTCACCATGATTATAGTTAAACATCACCAGAGCGAGGTGAGTTATAATTGGTGGTTTAGTGAAGGACAAATATTGAACAGTAAAGGTTTAGTACACAGTCCGTACGCGGAAACTGATTCTACAATTGTCTTTTGGACACCGAATGGCTACACCGGGATTGTGACAGTTACGGCAATGCTAATGCCACGCAGTGACTTTGACATCACGTATAAATCACTTCAAATAAATGTTCGCTGACGAGCGTCCGCCGCATTATGCCCAAACATCTTCAAACCGCGATCGCAGTGTTTATTCTAGCACTTCTCGCGTCCTGCACCATGGAAGGACCTTGCGAGGGTTCATTGGTGTTGACTAACCCGATTTCCGATGTCACCGTGGCGGTGGGTGATACGGTCTATATAGATCTGACGAACCCGCCGGTGTTTGTGAGTTCGAAGGGGATTGTTTCATACGATTACACCATTCTAGCTGGTGTTGAAAATGTCGACCTAAATATTATAGCACGGAATAATCCAGGCAATTACACTAGCAGATTAGAAATAGCGTCCAGAAATACTGGCGGGGCAATCGTAAACCTGCATGCCAGATCCGGCTGCTTGGAAAACAGCACGCTTTTCAACATCACAGTCCAATAGGTCTCAATAAGCACACCCCATGCCAAAACATCTTCACATCGCGATCGCAATTTTCATCATCGCAATACTCGCATCCTGCGGCGATGATCGTTGTGAGGGATCACTCACCGTGGTCAACACCATCCCAGATATCACCATGGTGGTGGGTGATACGGAGTATGTCGACCTAACCAACCCAAGGATTTTCGAGCGACCGCCGAATAATGCGATATCGTACGCAGTTTCTCAGCTCTCTGGTTTTGGGATTGTTCAAGGATTACAAATGCAAAATGTGAATGATAATGGACGCGCTACTCTCATTCGAATCATCGGTAAAAGTTTCGGAGACGCAAAATTGTTAATCGAAGCCGGTGCCGGTTGTCTCGTAAACGAAACCACGTTCAACATCACTGTCCAATAAGGCTCCAATAATTATCAGAAATACTCGCGATTCCCTTCAATGAGTATTTTGGTCAATGGACACGAAACGAATCGATCAGCAAAGTTTTGGAGAAGGCTACCAAAGGTCTGCAGCAGATTCAAACCTACCTCTTCGATGGGCTGTATTCGTTCGCCGGACACATCCGTTCGAAAAACATCATCCATCCTTTTTGGGAAAGCATCGGATGATCATTTAAAATTTATCATTTAAAATTATCCTACTCTTCAAAGGCATCGAGAAGTCGTTATACCCTAAATCCTAACTTTCCCCCGCGCCGCGCTCGCTCCCATCACCTTATCGATTGTTTCGATACTCGGCACCATCGGCTTGTCGCGATAGCGGTCCACGATGCACAAAAAACCGAGCCAGTCGCCTTTATCGGCATGAAACTGATGCAAGGTTTCGGGCGACACATACACCACATCATGCAAATCCAGATCGGTGACGGTGTCGTTCAGCACAACCGAGCCCTTCCCCCGAATGATGATCACGCTATGCGGATGCCGATGCGTTTCGAGCGATGAATACCCGCCCGGAGCCACCTCGAAATACCGCGTTTGCATGTTCAGCTCCCAGTCGTCGACGCCTTCGCCAAGAATCGACTGACGCGAGATGTCCTTGAAGTTCGTCGTCTCCGTCTTGTAGGCCTTCAGTTCGATGCCGTCCCAGCGGTAGTCGTGGCATTTCACCACGCGAGAATGAGTTTTCATGATGCGGATTCCATTAAGTCTCGGATTTCAGCGGCAGCCGCGCGCAGCCCCTCGGGATGCTGATACAAGCTGCCTCCAATAAGATAGCATGTGTCGTTGCCGTATGTCTCGATCCATTTGTGCAAGGTGGCGCGCTGCATGCCTCCGCCCGGGGTGGGCCACGCGCCAGGAAAGTTGTTCATTGGTCCGCGCGCGGTGTCGTTGATGGCCAGGCAATCGGCCAACGGATAGGTGAAGCGCCCACCAGTGTTCGGATAGATCACGAAATCGGCGCCCAATGCGCGCCACAGCGCGCCATATAAGAAAGAGCGGGTGAAACCATGCGTCGGACCCACCAATCCGCCCGAAAACGCCGGATGCGCCATAATCGGAAGCGCATCGCTTCGCCGCGCGAGGCGATGCATGACGTCCGGGGCGGTCAAATGCGGACACACCATCACCGCGCCCGCTCCCGCGGCGACTGCCGCTTCGAAACGTCGCTCGGTGACCTCGCCCGGACCCGTGATATGCGGCACATACACGCTTCGTCCGCCGGTTTTCGCGTTCGCCTCATTCACGGCATCGGCACAGGCCTTCAATCGGTCGAGGAAGGGCGCGTAGGGCTGGTCGGCGAGGCCATGGTCGTCTTTGATCATGTCGATGCCTCCCATCGCGAATTCATGCGCCATCGCGGCGAACTCGGCGGGCGTCGAGCCCACCGGCTTGAGCGCCGTGCACGACAACGGACGCGTGGGAACACCCAATCGCTCCCGCATCCCTGCTATTCCAAATGTGGGTCCGCCAAACAGGTCGGATGGAAGCTCATCCCAATCCACACCCGTGATGCGGATCCCATCCAGCAAGGAAATATTCCCGAAGAGGACATTCAGAAACTGGGTGATTTCCCCGCCCACATTGCCGTTCGGATAGTGGATGGACACCGCATTCCCATCCTCTGCCACCACCTTCCCGACAATGTTCTCTAAAATGTGCGCTGGCAAGGTATCGAACGGCATTTCGACGCTCTGTTCCAGCCGGATGGCGTCGATCTGCTCGTCCTTCGAAACCTCGTACGAAACCTTCATTCCTCGATGAGGATCGTTTCGGTGCGATCAGGACCTGTCGACACAATCCGGATCGGCACTTTCATGTACACTTCAAGGAAATTCAAATAGGATTTGGCCTCTTCCGGAAGCTTGTTGAAATCGGTGATGCCGATGGTGGACGTTTTCCAGCCCGGAAACGTGGCATACACCGGCTCGACGGTCTCAAGCTCGTCGCAACCCAGTGGAAACGCCCGGGACTCTTCGCCCTTCACCTTGTAACCCGTGCACACCTTTACGTCATCCAGCTGGTCAAGCACATCCAATTTGGTGATCACCAACTCGCTGAATCCGTTCACCCGGGCCGCATAGCGCAAAGCAACCAGGTCGAGCCATCCGGTGCGACGCGGCCTTCCTGTCGTTGCGCCGAACTCATGACCCACGCGACGAATCTCTTCACCCAAACTGTCATGCAATTCCGTGGGAAACGGGCCATTCCCCACACGTGTGCAATACGCTTTGCTGATGCCCATCACATGGGTCACAGCCAATGGCGGAATTCCGCTTCCGATACACGCGCCACCCGATGTGGGCGACGAACTGGTGACATACGGATACGTGCCATGGTCCACATCCAACAAACTGCCTTGAGCTCCTTCCAGCAAGATGGATTTTCCTTCATCCAATGCATTATGCAGCATTTCAGACGTGTTGCGGATGTATGGAGATAGGCGGATGCCGGCATCAATCAGGTCCGGAAGCAACTCATCTGCGGTGAACGTCGGCGCGCCATACAAGGAAGAGAGATGCAAGTTCACTTCAATCAACGCCTCATCGATTTTCTCGCGAAGGGAAGATGGATCGAGCAGATCGCGCATTCGGATGCCACGACGTGCGGTTTTCGAGACATAGGCCGGACCGATACCACGACCAGTGGTTCCGATTTTGCCTTCGCCTTTCGAAACTTCATTCGCTTTGTCGAGCGCTTTGTGGTAGGGAAGGATCACATGCGCGGTTTCGGAGATGAAGAGACGTCCGGCTGGGTCCACACCCATGCCACGTACGGCATCCATTTCGTCGAGCAAGGTAAAGGGATCGATCACCACACCATTTCCGATCACGCAATCGGTGTCGTCGTGGAAGATGCCGGATGGGATCAGGTGCAAGACGAAGGTCTTACCATTGAATTTGAGGGTGTGACCGGCGTTGGCGCCGCCTTGGTATCGGACAACAATATCGGTTTGTTTGGCAAGGATGTCGACGATCTTGCCTTTGCCTTCATCGCCCCATTGGGCGCCGATGAGAATACGGACTGACATAAATATTCGTGGTGGGAAGTAGAAAAAAATACTAGAGGACCGAGTCGCAAACATACGAAAAGCCCGGAAGTCGGGCTTTTCGTAGTTCCGTTAAGAGCAGAGAAATCGTCTTATTCGAACGATTTCACGGCTTCGTCAAGCGAGCGGAAGTGTTGGAACACTGTGATCAGCTTGGTGATAATCAGAAGGCTTTCGATTTTGTCGGTCGCATTGGCGATCCGAAGATCTCCACCTGCGTTGCGCATGGTTGTCAGCGCGCCGATCAGCATGCCTAAGCCGGATGAGTTCATGAACTTGACTTTGCCAAGATCCACAATCACATTCTTCTTGCCGCCATCGATGAGCTCATGCAATTTTTCGTTCAGGGCTACGGCGTCGGGGCCACCCATCACGTTGCCATTGAACTCGATGACGACACAATTCCAACGTTCATTACTTTTGAAACTCATAGATTCTCCGGAATTCTCAGGATGCTTGTTTTTTCTTTAAATCGACCACCAATGGGCAGGCGACGTAGAGTGTGCTGTATGTACCAAGGGTGATACCGACGATGAGCGCGAACGCCAATCCTTTCAGTACCTCACCGCCGAATATAAACAGCACAGTCACAACAAACAACGTTGTTAATGACGTTACGACGGTCCGACTCAAGGTCGAATTCATCGCGCGGTTCACCATTTTCTCCAAAGGATCCGTTTTGTAGACCAGGGAGTCCTCTCTGAGGCGGTCGAATACCACAACGGTGTCGTTCAAGGAATATCCCACAATGGTCAGAAAGGCAGCGATCGTTGTCTGATCGATATCCAAGCTGAATGGCATAATTCCGTTGAAGATGACGAACACGCCAAGGATGATGATCACATCATGCGCGATGGCGGCGATGGTTCCAACAGAATATCTCCAGTTCTTGAATCGGACCAAGATATAGAGGAAGATCACGACGATCGAAAAGAGGATCGCGTTTAGCGCGCCCCATTTCAGGTCATCGGCAAACCGCGGACTGATGTCATCCGTTTTGATGATCACAACGTTGTTACCAGGGAAAGCCGTGGTCAATGTCGAAATGATCGTGTTTTGCAGAGGGGTGGCTTCCATTTCGGAATCGGTGCGAACCAGAAGGTCGCGGCTCAGGCCGAATTGTTTCACTTCTGGCTGACTTCCAAGTGCCGGGGTGAGCAGGTCTCTCACTTCGGTCACGGAAACCGCCGTGTCGAATTCGACCACAAGCTCTTTTCCACCTTTGAAGTCGATTCCGTAACTGAGGCCCTTCAATAGAAGAGCGGCGATAGCGATGACCAGCATCGCGCTCGAAATGTAGTACCCGATCTTGCGGGTTTCTACAAAGTTGTAATTGGGTGTTTCAAACCATCTCATGGGTTTTTATATCCTATTCTAAATTGATTAACCGAAGCTGATGGAACGCGATTTATCGCGGGTGAGGTAATCCAGGATGACACGGGTGATCACGATCGCGCTGAACAGCGAGGCCACGATACCGATCATCAATGTGACAGCGAAGCCCTTGATCGGACCCACACCGAAACTGAACAAGATCACGGCGGTCAGGAATGTTGTAATGTTTCCATCCAAGATGGCGCTCATCGCATTGCTGAAACCCGCATCGATCGCAGCCAACAGGCTTTTGCCATGACGCATTTCCTCTCGAATTCGGTCGAAAATTAGCACGTTTGCATCCACCGCCATACCTATCGTGAGTACGATACCGGCAATACCAGGCAAGGTGAGGGTCGCTTTGAAAGCGGCCAACATCCCAAGGATGAAGAAGATGTTGGAAAATAGTGCAACGTTTGCGATCAGTCCGCCTGTATGGTAATAGACCACCATGAATATGGCGACGATAATCAATCCCACAACAGCTGAATAAAACCCGGCACTGACGGATGCGGCTCCGAGCGACGGTCCGACGGTGCGCTCTTCAATGATGTTGAGCGGAGCAGGAAGCGCACCCGACATCAGAATGTTCACCAAATCGTCCGCTTCATTCGGGCCGCTGAGACCCGTGATGCTCGAACGTCCGTCTGTGATTCTTGAAATCACGTTCGGGAAGGTGATGACGGTTCTGTCCAATACGATGGCGACCGGGCGACCGATGTTCGCACCGGTGATGCGTGACCACACTCGGGCGGCTTCGGCATTCATCGTCATGGATACTTCAGGAGCATTCGTTTGCGGGTCGAAGGTTTGACGTGCTTCCACAATCGCATCTCCAACCAATTCAACAGAATTGCGCACAGCGATCAACGCGTAGATGCCGACTCCATCCGGGCCCGTTTGCTCCGGCTGAGATGTCCACATCAGATCTAAATCACGTGGCCAGAAACGGCGTACTTCGGAGCCAAGCAGTTTTTGACGAACCGCAGCGGTATCCTGTCCGGAGGCATATCCCATCACAACGCCTTGTCCAATCGGTTGGAAAATTTCCACCAATTCGTTCGTTTGTTGTGGGATGGAATCTCCCTCGGCAGTGGTTGTCACCGTGTAATGGTTCACGACGGCTTGGAGGGCGGACGTGAGCTCAGCAGGCTCAGGAGTTAAGCGGAATTCGAGGCGTGCGGTACCTTTGAGCAGGTTACGCACACGTTGCTCGTCGTCCACACCTGGAAGTTCCACGATGATGCGGTTTGACCCTTGTTTGATGATGGATGGCTCGCTCACACCGAAACGGTCCACACGGGTACGCACGATTTGAACCGCGCGATCCATGGCGGCCAATTGCTGAAGGTTCAAAAACGCGATGACTTCATCATTGCTTGACCGACGCGATATGTTCTGCGCATCGGAGCGGAAATAGCGGCTCAATTGAGCGTTCGGATTGCGAGCGAGGAACTCGGAAACGAATTCATTGATCGCATTGGTGCGTTTCGTTTCGGAACGCTCTTTTGCGAGAGCCAGAACTTGGTTGAATTCGGCGTCGGTGGAACCGTGAGCCAATTCAATAAGCAATTGAGGAGTGTCGAGCTCCAAGGTCACGTGCATGCCGCCTTGAAGATCCAGACCCAGGTTGAGGATCCGTTCACGCAAGTCTTGAATACGGGCGCCGTTTTCGCGCACGTATTCGGTTTTTGTGGCCTCATCGAGGCTATTGATGTGGCGCGTCTCCAGCCAGTACCGTAGAGAAAATTGCAGATAGAATCCGCAAATCAATACGAAAGCCAGAATGAAGCCCACGCGGGTGCCTAATTCTTTTTTCATTTTTTAGTTGTGTTCAGTTGTCGGTTTTCAGTTTTCAGTAGGAGGTGGAAGGGGGAAGTAGGAAGTGGGAAGATCAAAATGCAGCCCAATGGCTGTTCAGCATGCTCTTCCTACTTCCTACTTCTTACGTCTTCCTTAGGGCGCCCTAGCGCTTACAGAACCCGTGGTCGGGGAGACCCGGAAAGCCGTGGTGATGACGGCGAAAAGTGGCTCATCGTGCCGGATGTCGGCGACTGCCACGATAGGGAGATAGGGAAGGGGCGCGAATTTCGGTGCGCCGTCGAGCATGGAGGCCTGACTGAGTCCGTGGCGCTGGATCGGCAATGGCCGACTCATGCTGCCTTTCTCGGAATACGTCGCCAATTCGGCTGTGGAAGGCGTGGATTTTTCCTCAGTCACCACCACATCGCTGATGCCGGAGACATAGCGCGCGCCCAATCCGCTGATGACGATCAGAGATAGGACGATGTGTAACATAGAGTGACGGAAGAATGCCATGGGGCAGAATATACGCAAAAGAGTGCACGGAAAAGCCGTAATTTGGATGTTGCTCAAACCTCATCCTTCCCGCTTTTGAATTCGAATATCATCGTCCGCGGCGCTCGCGAACACAACTTGAAGAACATCGACATCGACATCCCGCGCGAACAGCTCGTGGTGATCACCGGCTTGTCGGGCTCGGGCAAATCCAGCCTGGCGTTCGATACGATCTACGCCGAAGGTCAGCGCCGCTTCATGGAATCGCTCTCCGCCTATGCCCGCCAATTCCTTGGCATGATGGAGCGCCCGAATGTGGATTTCATCGACGGCTTGTCTCCAGTGATCTCGATCGATCAGAAGACGACGAACCGGAATCCGCGCTCCACTGTTGGCACAGTCACCGAGATTTATGATTTCATGCGCCTGCTATATGCTCGCGTCGCGGTTCCGCATTCCTACATCACCGGAAACCGGATGGAGAAGCAGACGCAGGACCAAGTGCTCGATGCCATCATGCGTCTGCCAGAAGGCACGAAAGCATACTGCATGGCGCCGGTGGTTCGCGGACGCAAAGGCCATTACCGCGAACTCTTCGACCAGACCCTGAAGCAAGGGTACATCCGGGTTCGCGTGAATGGCGAATTCATGGAATTGGAAAAGGGGATGCAAGTCGATCGGTACAAAACCCACAACATCGATGTGGTGATCGATCGGTTCGTGGTTTCGGAAAACAGCCGGACCCGCATCCGCCAAAGTGTCCAAACCGCGCTGGACATGGCCGATGGAACGCTGATGTTGCATGTTCCGGATGGGGTGGAAGGCCGCTTCGATCTGGTCTATTCTATGAAATTGTTTGATGCGGAAAGCGGACTCGCGTATGAGGAACCTGCGCCGAATCTGTTTTCCTTCAATTCGCCGTTCGGGGCTTGCAAACGCTGCGACGGATTGGGGTATTCGATTGATGTGAACCCGGATCTGGTCATTCCCAATCACGGACAAACCGTGCGTGAAGGCGCGGTCCGTTACCTGGGCAAATACCGCGATACCGTCACCTTCAAAGCCGTGGAAGCCTTGTTGGATGGATTCGATGCGACATTGGACACCCCTGTAAAAGACTTTTCTCCGGAATTGTTGGATGCGCTGATGCATGGTGCCGGCGACCGGAAGTTCAATGTGAATTACACGTTCAAAGGCCGCACCGTCACCTATCGTCAGACCTGGACCGGATTGGTGAAGCAGCTCCGCACCCAATTATTGGAGAGCAAATCAGCGGCGCAGCGGGAAAAGGCGGAGATGTTCATGAGTCAACAATTGTGCCCCGAATGCGGTGGCGGCCGACTCAATAAGGAAGCGCTCAGCTATAAACTCGATACCTATGCGATCCATGAGTTGGTTCGTCAGGACATCCATCAACTGCGCGAATCCCTCCTCAAACTGAACCTTACCGAGCGGCAGCATCTCATCGGCGGACAAATCTTGAAAGAAATCCGTGACCGACTCGATTTTCTGATCAATGTGGGTTTGCATTACCTCACACTCGACCGCGAAGCGCAAACCCTGAGTGGTGGCGAAGCGCAACGAATCCGCCTGGCTACGCAGATCGGAACCCAGTTGGTCGGTGTGCTCTATATTTTGGATGAACCCAGCATCGGGCTGCATCAGCGCGACAATATGAAGCTGATCAACTCGCTGCAAAGCCTGCGCGATTTGGGTAACAGCGTTCTGGTGGTGGAGCATGACCGCGAAACCATCGAAAACGCCGATTGGGTGGTGGATATGGGTCCGGGAGCGGGGGTGAATGGTGGACATATTGTTTCGTCCGGCATCCCTGCCGATCTGAATCCGGAATCCACAACCGCCGCGTATTTGCGCTATGAGCGACAGGTTCCGATGCCGACGATCCGAAACCTGGGTGATGGACGGAAATTGAGCCTCAAAGGCGCCCGAGGACATAATCTGAAGCGGGTCGATCTTGAACTCCCGCTCGGCACCTTCATTTGTGTGACCGGCGTGAGCGGAAGTGGAAAAAGCTCTCTCATCAATCATACGCTCGTTCCGTTGCTGAACCAGCATGTGTATGGATCGAAGAACATGCCGCTTCCATATGATTCCATCGAAGGCTTGGAGCATTTGGATAAGGTGATTTCGGTGGATCAGAGTCCGATCGGGCGCACGCCACGCTCCAATCCGGGCACCTATACCAAAGTGTTTGACAACATCCGGAATCTGTTCGCCGAGCTTCCTGAAGCGAAAATTCGGGGTTACGACCAAGGACGATTCAGCTTCAATGTGAAGGGAGGTCGTTGCGAGACCTGCGGCGGCGACGGCTTGCGGAAAATCGAAATGAACTTCCTGCCGGATGTGTATGTGACGTGCGAAACCTGCAACGGGAAACGCTACAACCGCGAAACACTCGAAATCTTCTATAAAGGAAAGTCCATTTCCGATGTGCTGAACATGCCTGTGAAAGAAGCGATGGAGTTTTTCACGGCGGTTCCGCGCATCAAGCGGGTTCTTGAAACCTTGGATTCGGTCGGATTGGGGTACATCACCATTGGTCAATCAAGCGTCACATTGAGCGGTGGCGAAGCGCAACGGATCAAACTGGCCAAGGAATTGTCCAAAATCGGAACCGGCGATACGATTTACATCATGGATGAACCCACAACGGGATTGCATTTTCAGGATGTGGACATGTTGGTGAGGGTGATCCGACGCTTGGTCGATAAAGGCAACACCGTGGTCGTGATCGAGCACAATCTGGATCTCATCAAGGCCAGTGATTGGGTGATCGACATGGGTCCGGAAGGTGGCGCCGGTGGCGGAACCATCGTTGCGGCTGGAACCCCGGAAATGATATCCGAGTTGGGAAATTCGCACACTGGACACTATCTTCGGCAAGAATTAGAACGCAGCACACCCGTCAGTTTACGTTAGGGATGAATCCAGTACAGAAAATCGCGACCGATTGGCACCCGGAGTCATGGAGGGAATTCCCTGTATGGCAGATGCCGGAATACGCCGATCAGGCACTCCTCGAATCCACTTACAAGACCATGCAATCGTTGCCTCCGTTGGTGACGTCGTGGGAGGTGGAATCGCTACGCTCCAAACTCGCGCTCGCCGCCCAAGGGAAAGCCTTCGTGTTGCAAGGGGGCGATTGCGCGGAGACCTTCGACACCTGCACTAGCGACAACATCGTGAAGCTGTTGAAGGTGCTCCTGCAGATGAGCTTCATTCTCATCCACGAAATGAACATCCCGGTCGTGCGAATCGGTCGCTTGGCCGGACAGTATGCCAAACCCCGTTCCAGCAACATGGAAATGGTGGGTGATCTCGAATTGCCATCCTATCGCGGAGATTTGTTCAATGGATATGGTGCGGATGCGGCCGTGCGTCAGCCTGATCCATCACGACTTTTGGAAGCCTATCATAAATCCGGCCTGACCTTGAATTTTATCCGCGCGCTCACCGAAGAGGGAGGAGGATTCGCGGACATGAGGCATCCCGAATATTGGGAACTCGATTTCATGAAGCAGAACCGCTTCTATAGCGAGTATGAGCGGATGGTGAACTCCATCCAGCATTCCATGCAATTCGTGGAAAGCGTACTGTCGGGAAATGTGTCGACATTGCAGAAAGTGGAGTTTTTCACATCGCATGAGGCTTTGAATTTGTTTTATGATTCGGCGCAGACACGTCGGGTGCCGCACAAATCCGGTTTCTACAATCTGAGCACGCATATGCCATGGATCGGAAACCGGACTCGTCAGCCGAATGGAGCGCATATTGAATATTTCAGAGGAATTCGGAACCCAGTGGGGATCAAAGTGGGTCCCCCATACAAGACGGATGAAATTCTGCATCTGATTGAGCATTTGAATCCGAATCAAGAAGAAGGGAAAATCACCCTAATCACCCGATTTGGAAAAAAACATGTGCACGACCAGCTTCCTGGCTTGATCCGCGCGGTAAACCGTGCCGGATTGCAAGTGACGTGGAGCTGCGATCCGATGCACGGAAACACGTTTTCGACCAAGGATGGCATCAAAACGAGAGATTTTGATGATATTCTGGAAGATGTGAAGCGCACCTTCGAAGTTCATCGATCCGAGCACACCATTTTGGGCGGCATCCACCTGGAATTGACCGGAAACAATGTGACCGAGTGCGTTGGCGGAGCGCAGGGGCTTGGTGAAGATGGCTTGGGCCAAAATTATCAAACCTATTGTGATCCAAGATTAAATTACGCTCAGGCACTGGAAATGGCGTTTTTGGTATCACGCGAGTGGTCCCAAATGCGCAAAATCTGAGCAGTCGGAAATATTTTACAAACGGTTCCGCAATTCGGAAACTCGTTGCAGCGTTAATCTGTTGATGTATAGAGATCAAGTATTTTGCTGGGAACAGTCAGATACTTGCAGATTAATAGGTGCAACGAGGGGTTCCGGTGAAACGGTTCCCCTCGTGTTTTATAGGGAAGAGGTTATGAAGCGTCAGTTGTACCCGAAATTATATGCATCCATCCTGGACTTGCTCGACGAATCCTCGTCGATACCGCAAGAACGCAAGGATATTCTGAAATCGCTCACGTCGTATTTGACGTCGACCACATCACCGAAATTGACGTTCGTGTGCACGCACAACTCCCGTCGAAGTCATTTGGCTCAGGCTTGGGCTTGGGCGGCGGCCTTATATTTCCAGAAGCCTGAGATATCCGTGTTTTCAGGTGGTACCGAAGCGACGGCTTTGTTTCCACAAGCAGGTTCCGCATTGAAGGAAGCCGGTTTTGAAATTCAAGTCGGTCCGGAACTCCGCAATCCGAAACATATGCTTCGCACAGGTGGCCAACTTCCTCAAATCGTTCTCTTTTCGAAGAAGTTTGATGATGCCGCCAATCCATCCAGTGATTTTTGCGTGATTACGGTGTGTTCGGAAGCGGAAAAAGAATGTCCGTTCGTGCCGGGAGCCACGCATCGGGTCCACATCCCCTATGAAGATCCGAAGGCGTTCGACGATTCACCCAAGAAAGCGAGCGCCTATCTGGAGCGCAGCCGTCAAATCGGCCGTGAAATGCTTTGGGCTTTCGCCCAAGCATACGGCTAATTGCCGCAGCATGCGCGGATGACGAGGTCGATTTCCGCTGGTGATGCGCTTTGCAGCGACACAACCTCGTTCCCATCCAAGCCTTCCAACAATCGCTCGATATCCATCGCACCTTGGTCCGACGCCATCAATCGTGTTCGAAGATGAGCCGTGATGGGATCTTCCTCCAATGTTTTTCCCAAGCTGTAATGCACCCACTGGTCGCGGCGGTGCGTGCGAACCATGTCGCGTTTTCTCAAATAGGCTAGATGGCGTGAGATTTTGGCTTGAGGCTCCTTCAAGGCCAACTCCAGGTCGCAGACGCACAGGTTGGGTGCATGGAACAGGAGATTGAGGATTCGAAGGCGAAGCGGATCCGCCAAAGCGGTGAAAAGCGGCATGTGCTGATTCATGCATCAATATATGTGAATCCGAATATGAAAAGCGAGGGATATTTTACACACTAAACCCGCTTTTAATGGCGTTAAACCGGCGTCAACCCAAACCCTTCTCAATTTGTAACATCGTATGATGCAAACCACATATGCCCGGTATGGGGCTGTCGCCATAGCATTTACCATCCTGTTCACACTCACCTATTTGGATGGGAAAACACCTACTGAATTCGCTTTTTTTGAAGCGAACGTCGAAAATCCACCCGCAGATCGACCCATCACCACGCTAAGAGATTTCTCCAACGCCATGGTGGATATCGCTAAGAAAGCGAATCCGACAGTGGTTACTGTGTTTACTGAGCGCACCGTCCGAGTGCAGCAACGCGATCCGTTCGCGGATTTCTTTGGTCCCGGTTTCTTCGGGCCCTCCCAACCGCGTGAGCGGGAATTTCAGCAATCAGGTCAGGGTTCGGGTGTGATCGTATCCACAGACGGATACATCGTCACGAACAATCATGTGATTCAGAATGCCGATTCCATCCGCATCCGCACCAATGAAAACAAGGTGATTTCCGCGACATTGGTTGGAGCCGATCCGAACACGGATATTGCGATTCTGAAAGTGGGTGGAACCTTTTCGGCGATGTCGTTGGGTGATTCCGATAAGCTGAATGTCGGTGAATGGATCTTGGCGATCGGATCTCCGATGTCGGAAAATCTGGCCAATACGGTGACCATGGGTATTGTGAGCGCGAAAGGTCGTTCGAATGTAGGCTTGGTGGAGATGGAAGATTTCATCCAAACCGACGCGGCGATCAATCCCGGAAATTCAGGCGGAGCCCTGCTTAATTTGGACGGTGAATTGGTCGGCATCAATACCGCGATCGCCTCGAGATCTGGCGGGTTTCAGGGCATCGGCTTCGCCATTCCCATCAACATGGTGCGCAATATCATGACGTCGATCATCGAGACCGGCAAAGTGGTGCGCCCTTGGGTTGGCATCTATCCGCAAGATATCGACGCAACCATGGCGCGGGCCTTGAATCTGAGCACGACCGATGGCATTCTGGTGGCACAAGTGGTGGATGAGGGACCGGCCAAGAAAGCTGGCATCCAAGAAGGCGATGTGATTCTGGATGTGGATGGGCGCAAGGTGACCAATGCGAGCGGATTCCGGGCGTATGTGGCATCCCAAACACCAGGAACTCGAATCAAACTCACGTTCAATCGCGATGGAAAGCGTCAGGAACTCACGATCACATTGGCCGAATTGCCGGCGGATGGATCCATCGCGGCGACGGAAGGTGCATTGTGGGACAGACTCGGATTCACCCTGGAAGCGGTTGATCCGAATCGTAACCTGAGAGGAGTGACTATTGCCGCCATCAAACCGCAAAGCAAAGCCTTCGAAGCGGGCTTGCGTGAAAAGGATGTGATCATCGGCATCCAGCGTCGGGCGGTACGGTCGGTGGAGGAAGCCACAACCTTGTTGGAATCCGCAAAAAGAGGCGATGTGGTGCTGGTTCAGGTGGTTCGTGGGCGTCAATCCTTCTTCTTCGCGTTTGAGATGGGCTAAGCAGTTAGCGTTATATTCCGGGGTGAATCCACTCCGGAATACCTTAGTCGGGCACGCATGATCCTGTTCCTGCTGCTCATCCAGTTGAGCCAACCCTTTCATTGGCACAATGAGGACTCATTGATTGTGACACAATGGACCATTCGGGATGGTCTGCCAGTAAATTCCACGAATCGCATCATACAAGATTCTGACGGATTTATTTGGATTTCCACATATGATGGGATGGTGCGTTTCGACGGAATCGCGTTTGAGACGCTAAATACCAGCAACACTCCATCCATTTTAAACAATCGCATTGCGTATTTCCACAAAACGCCGGATCAGACGATTTGGGTGGCGCTTGAGAATCTGGGCATGTTGAGGTATCGAAACCAAGAGTTTCGATTGTTCGATGATCGCGACGGCCTCACACTGGAACGGATATCCCAAATAAAGACGGATCCGGATGGCCATCCGTTGGTCGGTGCGAACGATGGGTTGTATCGGTTCGACCCGGTTCAAGAGAGATTCAACCGTATCGATTTGGTCGCAGATGGCACAAACTATCATGTGTACGACATGCTGACGGATGATGGGATTATCTGGATTGCGACCTATGATGGGTTTTATGCGTACCGCGATACCATTCCGACAAGGTTTTCATCCGGACTGTTCGTTGGTCTGGTTGAAGATAAAAACGGCGTGATCTGGGTCGGTGGATTTTCGGGTCTGTATCGGATAGATCGAGGGATGGAACCGAAGAAGGTGAATTCGGATGCGATTCGAAGTATGTATTCGATTGGGGATCGCATTTTGTACACATCCGACAAAGGACTGAATGTTGTGGATGGGGGACAACGACGCTCGGTTCAGGGTGTCGGAATCGACAAGGGGGCCGATCTGATGTTCACATTTGTGGATTCTTACGGTTTGAATTGGTTCATCACGGTAGACGGTATCGTATTTGTATTGGAAGGAATGCAAGCGAAACGAGCGGTGTCTTTGGATCGAATCACAAAAGCGTCAGCCTTGTCTATTTATGAAGATTCGGAACGGAACTTGTGGTTCGCCAGCCGCAGAGGAGGATTGTTTCGAGTGAAACGGAATCCAATGCAACATATCGGCGTTCCTGAAGGATTGGTTGGTGACAACATCCTTGGTTTGTTTTTCGACAACCGAAATCGGTTGTTCGTCGGTGTAAGAGATGCGGGATTCAGTGTGGTGGATGACTATCGAATCCGAAATTATCCTCAGAAAGCGCTCAATGAAAATGCAATTATCCAAACATTCGGACAGGATACGGACGGGCGTATTTGGATCGGGACCTATCAAAACGGGTTGATTTCATTCGGCAACGATGGTCTGGATTTGAAGCAAGTCCAAATCGGTAAAACATTGATGACGAATGATGTCAGAGCCATCCATACCGCAAAAAATGGGGTAGTTTGGTTGGCGACATCCGGAGGACTGGTCCAATTCAATCCGGATACCCAAGAATACAACATACTGGATCGAAGCACCGGATTGCCGAGCCAATTGCTACGCAACATCATTGAAGATGAGAAGGGGCGGTTATGGATCGCTACGGGAGACAATGGCGCGTTTCGGTATGATCCTGCAACGAACGATATCCTGATTTTGAATTCAAGCAATGGGATGCCGTCGAATCTCATTCGTAGCATATTGATCGATCCGGATGATCCGTCCGTGATCTGGTTCGGATCCGAGACCAGCGGACTCATCCGGTATTCGAATGGCGAGTTCAATTTCGCATCCACCGATGCGGGATTGCCAGATCATATCGTTCACAGTATCCAAATAGGACCGTTTGGCTGGATTTGGATCTCGACAAACAAAGGGATCGTTCGAATTTTGAAATCCGATCTGAATGAATATCTGGATGGGGAATCAGCCGGTTTCCATATGGTGGTACATGATATGGATGCCGGAATGCGCAATTCAGAAGCGAATGGTGGATTTGGCAGTGGAAGTTTGATATCTCCTGACGGAGAATCCATCCTCGTATCTACTCAAAGTGGGGTCGCGATTTTGCCGATCATGGAATACGACCGTACGGATCCAGCACCGCCGGTGTATATCCGCAGTGGAAATCGGTACACGCAGCAAGGCGAAATCGTGCTCGTTGATGGAGAGGATGATATCCGGATCGAGTTCACGGCCTTGCGATATGCGTCTCCGGGCAGGGTTCGACTTCAATATCGATTGATCGGGTTGGATGATGAATGGAAGCAAGTGTTTTCCGATCGATCGGTTCATTATCAGAACCTCGAACCGGGCGAGTATGTGTTTGAGGTCATCAGTTGGAATGAGGCAGGGACGATCGCTTCTGAGCCGGCACGCATGCGCATCTCGGTTCAGGAGGTGTACCATCAGACATTGTGGTTTCGACTTCTAATCTTACTTAGCCTCATTGCGATCATCTGGTTGGTCACGACCATACGACTTCGCAATTTGAAAACCATTCAACAGCGATTGGAAACCTTGGTGGATCAGAAAACCAAGGAGCTTCGAAATGAGAAATCCGAAGTGGAGAAACAGAAGCAGATGATCGAAGAGCAGAAAGCCCATCTGCAAGAATTGAACGACACGAAAGACCGCTTTTTTGCCATCATTGGGCATGATTTGCGTGGACCGTTTCAAACTCTGCTTGGGCTCTCCCAACTCATGATCGAAGAATATGATGAAATGGATGATGTCGAAATCCGGCAAAATCTGAAGCATTTGCGCGCCTCATCCGAGAATCTGCATCGACTGGTCGAGAATCTGTTGGAGTGGTCGAGTCTGCAAAAAGGCAAAGATCGAATTCTGATGGAGCCGATTGATTTGGACGATATCGCCAAATCGACGGTCCGATTGTTTGGCCCAATCGCGTCCACAAAAGCCATTCATTTCGAAGCCATTGTACCAAACGATATGGTCGTGATGGCCGATCGAAACATCGTGGAGACCGTGATCCGGAACTTGGTATCGAATGCCATCAAATTCACCAAATCCGAAGGAATCGTGGTGTTGGAAGCAGGCTTGAATGAAACGGATTGGTGGATCCAAGTGAGTGACAACGGCATCGGGATGTCGGAATCACTTCGCAAACAGGTCATGAACATCGACAAATCCGTGAAACGTCGCGGCACGATGAACGAGTGGGGCACCGGACTCGGTCTGGCGCTCTGCAAGGAGTTGATCTCCTTGCATGATGGCAGCATTTTAGTGGAATCGGAACCTGAGATCGGCAGCCGTTTCACGGTCAGATTCCCCATTCGTTCCTAAAAAAAGCACAAAAAGTGTAAGAATTCCGGATTTCCCGCCTCTGTAAGAGAAAGGAGCGTTGCGCTCTGCCACCCCAATTCTCTTACAGCCATGAAATGTCTACTCCCCCTTTTGTTTTGGCCAGCCATTCTGATGGCCCAGTATCCGATCTCCCACAACACGATCCATATGATCCGTTTCGACGGTGCGGATGGAACTGTGATTCCGGACCCTTTCGTTGTGAGCGGCGCCGGCCTACCGACCAATTTCGGAGGATTCTTCCTACCCGGTACATCGAGCTTAAGCTCCAATCAATATTATGTGTTCACCCTGCCGGACGATGAGGATGTACGGGCTTTTGGGATGAAGCGTGGCGCCACGAGCGCGGCCTATTTGGAATTGCCCATTCTCAATTCGACCGGCCGCGATCTTAGGCGGCTTCATGTCACTTTCCGTGTCTGGCAGATCACCCAGAACACCCGTGCAACCCGCATCAAGCTCAATCATTACCGTTATCCATCGGATGCGAGCATCACATCGTCCTCATTGTATGTGACAAGCGGTGAATACACCGCGTCGACGGGTGTTGAATCCGTTCTTGAATCCATCCATCAAGAATGGCTTACGGCAACCATCGTGTTTCAGACACCCATACCGGCGAATGAATCGTTCATGATCGGTTGGAATTTCATCAGTGGGAGCGGATCCGGTTCCAATTCCCATCTTGCGATCGAAGAAATCCGGTTGCATCCGGATTATCAAGAAAAAGCCATCAGTGGGGATGCGGGATGGCGGATGTTGGCCTTGCCTGTAACCGGAACCACTTTGCGGACGCTCTCTTCCCACATGCAGATGCAAGGTGTGCCGGGATTGAGCAATGCCTCCTACGCGCCGAATCTATACACCGAATATGACGGAACGTCGTGGGTACCGCCATCCGATCCGGATGCGGATGTGCCTGCAGGTCGAGGCATGATCTGGTATCGATTTGCAGGAACGGCGTACTCCGCAGGTGTCTTTGGTCATGAATCGACCGGGGATGTGGATGTGAGTCTTCATTCCGCCGGAAATCGTTGGAACTTGATTGGAAATCCGTATTCCTCGGCGATATCGGTTGCATCACTCACATCCGACGGCACGATCGTACCGGTTGTTCAAGTCTGGCAAGATGGCTCGGGCGAGTCGGAAGCCGGTGAATCGACATTAGGAAGCTGGATTCTGAGTTCGGATCCATTACTGGGCGGAAAAATCGCACCTTGGCAAGCATTCATGCTTCAAAATGGTGAGACGTCACCTGCTACCACACTCACGATTCCGATTTCCGCGAAAACATCCGGAGGAAGTTTCCTGAAGGATGCTGAGCCCATCCGCATCCCCATCGAATTGGTCGAATTACGGGATGGTGGCGTGATCCGTCATGATCGCGGACCCCTACTCGAGTTCAGCACCAACAAGCCGATATCAGTATCCAGATTGAAGCCTTTGGATGAGCGTTCGGCCTATGGTTGGTTTCATGCGGCAGATTTGTCCCAATCGGCGATGCAAACGATCGATATCAACATGGCAGCGGACTTTGAGATTCCTTATGAGGCGTATCTGCCTGGAAGCGGGGTGTGGCGGATCCGATGGCAGGATGCATCTCTCATGCCCGATGACTGGACTCTGCGGTTTCATGACGATCGTGCCGGCGTAGAGTTGGATATGAAACAAGAGAATGGGTATGGATTCGAGCATGACGCGAGTGCACAAACCATCCGCGGCCGATTCAGGATCGTGGCGAAGCGGTTGCTCAATGTGTCGATCGAGAACCCGTCTCAAATGCCGGAGCGGGTAAGTCTGACATCCTGGCCGAATCCGTTTAATCCTTCAACTGTGATCAGTTTTCGAGTCGGGACGCAAGATCTTGCGTCCGTGCAAGTGAGGGTATCTGTTTATGATCTTATTGGCAGAGAAGTCGCAGTTTTGGCGCAAGGGGCCTACCCCTCTGGCTCTCATCAAGTCCGATTCGACGCATCAGGATTAACCAGTGGTTTGTATTTCGTGCGACTTACCACTTCATCCACATCCACCACTCACCCAATCACCTTACTGAAATGAATATTCTAATCATACTCATTGTGTACGTGGCGTTTGTTCCACCACCCTCCTTGCCATCAGCACCGGAGCAAGCTCCTATTGACGGCGGACTCAGTCTGCTTGCCGCGGCAGGTGGCGCCTATGCCTTGCACCGCTTAAGAAAGCGGGAAAAGCTGTAAATTGATTGCATGAGCGAACACACACAGAAAAGCCGTGCCGAAGTGACCTTGCAAGGCATCGTGCAAGGCGTCGGAATGCGAGCGTACTTGCAACGGCATGCCAACGATCAAGGCGTGAAAGGATATGTGAAGAACTTGCCGAACGGTGAGGTCCTCGTGGTGCTGGAAGGAGAGGAATTTCGAGTCCAGTTCGTCGTGGACCGCTGTGTGAGTGGTCCGCCTGCGGCCACGGTTGAGAAAGCTCATGTGGATTGGTCGCCAGCGAAGAACGAGTTCGAGGCGTTTCAAATCCGACCCTAAGTATATTCTGTCATGCTTGTTGAAATCCATACTGAATTTCAAATCACGCGCCAACAGATTGAATCGTTTGAGAAAAACGGGTTCATCCACCTCAAAAACGTCTTTTCTGCGGAGGTCATTGCCTATTTCGAAGCTGCTATCACCGCTCGTGTTCGGCAGATGATGAAGCCAGGCACACCTGGAAAACCCCAAACGACCTATGAGAAAGCCTTCACTCAGGTCATGAATTTGTGGCTTCGAGACGATCAAGTGAAAGAGTTCGTGTTCAGTCGCCGTTTGGCCAGTATCGCAACCCAATTGCTTCAGGTGAACGGAGTCCGATTGTATCACGATCAAGCTCTGTACAAGGAGCGCAGTGGTGGTTACACTCCTTGGCATGCCGATCAATTTTATTGGCCTTTGGCTTCGGATCGCACGGTTACCGCGTGGATTCCATTGCAAGAAACGCCCTTGGAGATGGGTCCGTTATCCTTCAGCGCGAAAAGTCATCGGTTTTTAGACGGACGAAATCTTCCTATTTCTGATCAAAGCGAAGCCGAATTGCAACGATTGTTGGAGAACGAACAATTTCCTTATGTGGAAGAACCGTATGGTTTGGGTGATGTGAGTTTTCATATGGGGTGGACCTACCATCGAGCCGGACCGAACACCACCGATCACGTCCGGAAAGTGATGACCATGATTTACATGGATCAGGACATGCGCCTCAAGCAACCTGAAAATCCATTCCAACAAGCCGATATGGAGGCCTGGTGCCCTGGCGCCAATCCGGGAGAACGTATCCGAACACCGTTGAATCCAGCTCTTTATTCGTTGGCATAGGTTTTTTAATAGAATCTTACAATACGGGTCTGCATTCAGTGGTAATTTGATTTCGTTATCAGAGAGTGTTTAATCTTTCCAAATCCATGTCCATTTTTTATCGATTCCCGTTGTTCGTGATGCTTCTGATGGTGGCTTGCGGTTCGTCTGCCGAACAGGCGGAGAAGGAGATCGTAACCCATCAGACAGAGACCATCACGTTGAAAGCCGCGCAGCAGCTGGCGAAGGAATCGGGAAAATTCATTGTTTTGGATGTGTTCACGGTATGGTGCGGCTATTGCCGGCAGATGGACCAGAAAACGTACCCCGATTCGTCGGTTCAGGCTGTGATCGGTGAATCGTTCATCCGCGTACGGCTTAATGCCGAATCCAAAGAAAACGTTGAATTCAACGGCAGGACCTATACAGAAGAAGACCTTGCCAAATCGATGGGTGTCACCTCTTATCCATCCACTATTTTCATCACACCTGAAGGGAAGACCATTGGCTATCAGCCCGGTTATATGGATGCCACCTTGTTCTCACGCTTGCTGAGATATGTGGCCAGTGGATCGTATCAAACCACTCCGTTCGAGACCTTCGAAGACAAACTCTAAATGAAATCTTTCTTTCTACTTCCGCTATTCTTGATGATGGCGGGATCGGTGAATGCCCAATCGTTCAGCGCCGGGCGAGTCCAAACCTCAGTTAACGTCGAGTCTGAATCGGTCAAGCCGGGTGCAGAGGTACGTGTGGCGGTGGTGATGAACATCCAAGACGGATGGCACATCAACTCGAATCGCCCGACCTTGGACTGGCTGATTCCAACCGAGCTGACCTTGTCTCTTCCGGATGGGATTTCTCAGACAAACATTCAATATCCACCATCCAAAACCTTCAAATTCTCCTTCGCAGAAGATGAACTGGATGTGTATGAAGGGGATGCACCCATTTTTCTGACCTATTCGGTGGATGCGGGACTAGCTCCGGGATCCTATGCCGTTGAAGGACGTCTAAGGGTGCAGGCCTGCGACGATATGACGTGTCTGCCACCATCCAATTTGCCAATCGCCTTCACTCTCGTGGTTTCTGAGGATGCAGTGGACTCGAAAAATGCGTTTTTTGATGGATATGTGCCGAGCGATGACGATTTCGTGACATTTGATCGGGCGGGTGAGCAGAATCAGATCGCGCAATTGATCGATGAAAGCGGATTGGTTTGGACCTTCATCACCATCTTTTTCATCGGATTGGCCTTGAATCTGACGCCTTGCGTGTACCCGATGTTAACCGTCACGGTATCCATTTTCGGAAATCAGACCGATACCAACACGCTCCGTGTGTTCTCAAAAGCCTTGGTCTATGTGTTAGGCATCGCATCTATGTACAGCGTTTTGGGGGTTCTCGCGGCACTCAGTGGAGGATTGTTCGGAAGCGCGCTTCAATCGCCTTGGGTGTTGTTCGGAATCGGAGCTTTGCTGTTCGGTTTGGCCTTGAGCTCGTTCGGCCTGTATGAAATCACGCTTCCGTATTGGTTGACGAAGCGATTGGGCGGAACTCAATCCACTGGCTTCATCGGGGTATATATTTCTGGCTTGGTTGTGGGTGTATTCGCCGCGCCGTGTATCGGTCCGCCCGTGATCGCGTTGCTTGCCTTTGTAGGCACGAAAGGGGATGTGTTTTTCGGCTTCTGGAGCTTCTTCATCCTATCGCTAGGTCTCGGTTTGCCGTATCTCATTCTCGGCACCTTCAGTGGTTTGCTGACCAAATTGCCGAGATCCGGTGTGTGGATGATCTGGGTGAAGCAATTGTTTGGTGTGGTACTGGTGGGTGTGGCCTTATTCTACATCGGGTTGGCCTTCTTCCCGAAACTCACGGCATGGGTCATTCCAGCGACCTTGTTTATCGGTGGCGTGTACCTCGGGTTCATCGAACGCACAGGAAATAACACAACCGGGTTTCGCTTGTTCAAATATGCATTGGGCGTGGGCGCCGTGGTGGGCGGCATCCTGATGACCCAAGTTTTGCTCAAGCCGTCCGTCGAATGGACACCTTACACACCAGAAGCCTATGAGCAGAGCATCGCAGAAGGAAAGCCCGTCGTATTGGATTTCTATGCCGACTGGTGCATTCCTTGCTTGGAATTGGACCGAAGCACCTTTACGGATCCGGCTGTGATCGAGGCGATGGATGCGTATGATCGTTATAAGGTGGATCTCACCAACTTCGATTCACCTGAATCAGAAGCCCTTAGGCAACAGTTCGACATCGCCGGAGTTCCGACGATTGTGTTCATCGGAGAAGATGGACAGGAGAGGAGAGAGGCACGGGTGGTTGGGTTTTTGGGACCGGAAGAGTTTCTTGGTAGGATGGTAGGATGGTAGGATGGTAGGATGGTAGGATGGTAGGATGGTAGGATGGGTCAGGGTTTCGGGATAATTGAGCGACGCAAGGCAACTAATTGCTTGCTGATTGACGTTATTTCGGCAATTAATTGTTCATAAGTCTGAGCATCCATATACCCAAGATCAAAAGTCAGCAGGATGAGGTATTCTACTTCCAAAGCCGACCCATGGGCGATTTCAACAAATCGAGCGAAATCTTTGCGACTATCTCGTGAGGATCCCTCGGCAAGATTGCATGGAATAGACGAGCTAGCCCGTCGCAGTTGACTTGTCAAGCCGAAGAGTTCATGTTTCGGGAACTCAATCGATACCCGGTATATGGCCAGAGTTAATTGATGACTTTGAATCCAGACATTCAGCTTTTTGTAATTATTCATACTGCCTCGAATAGTTGGTGATACCTATTAGAGGTGAGAAATCAGGAAATCTTACAGACTTTCTGAAGAATTCTTAAAATCTTTACCATCCTACCATCCTACCATCCTACTTCCTCTCAAATTCCATCCACTTCCCCGTCACCGGATGATGCAGGCCCACAAGCACCGAACGTAGGGCGAGGTCGGTGCCATCCGCCTTCCCATATTTGCCATCGCCTTTCAGCGGACATTTGATGTACGCGAATTGCGCCCGAATCTGGTGCGGTCGACCCGTTTCCAGCTCCACTTCCACCGTGGTGAATCCCTTTTCCTTTTTCATGACACGATAATGCAGGATGGCGGCTTTCGCGTCTTTTCCGGGTTTGTCGTATACTTTCACTTCGTTGATGTCGTCATCCTTCCAGATGAAATGCGACAAGGTGCCCTGTTCCGGTGACGGCGTGCCACGAAGGATGGCGCGATACACTTTCCGGAATGTTCGTTCGCGGATCTGGGCCGATAAACGAGCCGCCGCTTTGCTGGTACGCGCGAATACCATCACGCCACTTGCCGGCTGATCCAGCCGATGCACCATCCCCAGATACACATCCCCGGGTTTGTCGTACTTGTCTTTGATGTAAGCCTTCAACTCGGTGAGGAGGTCGGTTTTGGAATGCTTGTCGGACTGGGTCGGGAGTCCGGCGGGCTTGTCGACCACGAGCAAGTGATTGTCTTCGTAAAGGATGGGAATATGCATGGGGGAAGATACGGGAATCAGGAATCAGGAATCAGGAATCAGGAATCGGAAAGAAGGGCGAGGTGCGAAGCAAGAGATGCCCTCTTTAATTCAAACTTCAACATTCAACCTTCAACATTAGAAAAAGGTCTGTCAGGATGTCAGAGCCCTTCGCATGGCACACGTTTCGCACTAGCGGATTCAGAAACATCTAAACAAGTATTCCCATGAATCTGAACAAATTTACGGTCAAGGCCCAAGAGGCGGTTCAGGCCGCGTTGGAGTTGGCGGCAGCGCGTTCGCACCAGGCCCTCGACCCCCTGCATCTTT
The DNA here is from genome assembly GCA_041749075.1 of Balneolales bacterium. Lineage (GTDB taxonomy): Bacteria > Bacteroidota > Rhodothermia > Balneolales > HLUCCA01 > CAMTWZ01. The sequence continues at coordinate 61,866 of JBGTBY010000020.1, forward strand.
TATCCGCCATGGCCAGCGACGAGTCCGGCGTCGTCCGATCCATCCTTTCCAAGCTCGAAGTGCCGGTCCAACGCCTCACTCCGATGATCGATTCAGCCATTTCCCGTCTCCCAGTGGTGCAAGGCGCTGCTGTGTCCGGCTCATATTTGTCCAATGATTTGAAAGCCGTATTCGACGCCGCTCTGAAAGAAGCGTCGAACATGGACGATGAGTATGTGAGCTCGGAACATCTCTTGTTGGCAATCGCCGATTCCAAATCCGAAGCCGGGACCCTCCTCAAATCCGAAAAAGTGACCCGCGCCGCGTTGACGAAGGTCATTCGCGAGATCCGCGGAAATCGCAAATCCGACGATCCGAATTCCGAATCACAGTATCAGGCCCTGAAAAAGTATGCTCGTGATTTGAACGAGCTCGCGGAGAAGAACAAGCTGGATCCGGTAATTGGTCGCGATGCCGAAATCCGACGCGTCATGCAGATACTGACGCGTCGCACGAAGAACAATCCGGTATTGGTCGGCGAACCCGGCGTGGGTAAGACGGCCATCGCCGAAGGACTCGCCCTTCGTATCGTGATCGGTGACGTTCCGGAAGGACTCAAATCGAAGCGCATCGTCGCCCTCGACATGGGTGCGCTCGTGGCCGGAACCAAGTTCCGCGGTGAGTTTGAAGAGCGCCTGAAAGCAGTCATTAAGGATGTCCAGGACGCCGCTGGCGAAATCATCCTCTTTATTGATGAGATTCATACGCTTGTCGGCGCCGGTGCCGCGGAAGGGGCGATGGACGCGGCCAATATCCTCAAACCGAGTCTGGCGCGTGGCGAGTTGCGTGCCATCGGTGCAACGACACTCACCGAATACCGCAAATTCATTGAAAAAGACAAGGCGCTCGAGCGCCGGCTTCAGACGGTTCTCGTTGGCGAGCCCAGCGTGGAAGACACGGTTTCGATTCTCCGCGGACTCAAAGAACGCTATGAGCTCCATCACGGCGTGCGCATTTCCGATGCGGCGGTGGTTGCGGCGGCGGAATTGTCGCATCGCTACATCAGCGATCGGTTTTTGCCGGACAAAGCCATCGATCTGATTGATGAGGCCGCATCGCGTCTTCGTTTGCAGATCGATTCGATGCCCGAAGAGCTGGATCATGTGGATCGGCAGATCCGTCAGTTGGAGATCGAACGCGAAGCCCTGAAGCGCGAAAAAGACACGTCGCGCCAGGAGCCGATCGAGCGGGAATTGGCGAACCTGCAGGAATCCCACAATGCCTTGCGCGGACAATGGGACCGTGAAAAAAGTCTCATCCAACGCATCCGGGAATTGAAACTGGCCATCGAAACGGCTCGCAACGAGGCCGACAAAGCCGAGCGCGCCGGCAATTTCGAGCGCGTGGCGGAACTGCGTTATGGCACCATCATCCAGCTCGAAAAAGAGCTGAATGTGGCGCAATCCACCGACAACATCATGCTTAAGGAAGAGGTGTATGCCGAGGACATCGCCGATATCGTGTCGCGGTGGACGGGCGTGCCGGTCAAGAAAATGCTGCAGAGCGAACGGAACAAGCTTTTGGTGCTGGAGGAGGACTTACATAAAAGAGTCGTAGGCCAACAGCCGGCGATCGAGGCGGTGGCGAATGCGGTGAGGAGGAGTCGTGCCGGGTTGCAAGACGAAAGCAAACCCATCGGTTCGTTCATCTTCCTTGGTTCCACCGGTGTCGGCAAAACCGAGCTGGCGCGGGCCTTGGCAGAATCGTTGTTCAATGATGAGCATGCCATGATCCGCCTTGACATGAGTGAATACATGGAAAAACACAGCGTGTCGCGCTTGGTGGGCGCGCCTCCGGGCTATGTGGGATATGATGAAGGCGGACAATTGACGGAAGCGGTGCGTCGGCGTCCGTATTCCGTGCTGTTGCTCGATGAGATCGAGAAAGCGCATCCGGATGTGTTCAATATCCTGCTTCAGGTGTTGGATGATGGTCGCCTTACCGACTCGAAAGGCGTTACGGTCAACTTCCGCAACACCATCATCATCATGACATCGAATCTGGGATCGCAGCTCATTCAGCGCAAGATCGACGAGACCGGTGGCAAGATGGATGCGATCGTGTACGATGAGCTTCAGGCGGCGCTGCTCAACCAGTTGCGGCAGACCATCCGTCCGGAATTTCTGAACCGGATTGATGATGTGATCGTCTTCCATCCGTTGGCGAAAGAACATCTGCGACATGTGGTCGACATCCAGTTGAGACGAGTCTTGGCCATGTTGAGCAAGCAAGGGATTTCATTGCAGATTCCCGACATGGTGAAAGATTGGCTGGCGCTGAAAGGGTATGACGCGACGTATGGTGCTCGTCCGCTGAAACGCCTCATCCAGACGCAGGTGATCAACAAATTGGCCACGATGATGCTCATGCGCGACGGCGAATCCAAAGCCGAGTACGATGTCCGCATTTCGCGGGACGGAGAACGGCTCGAATTCGCCGAAGTCTTTGATGATGTGACGGCTTGGGCGGAGTAGGAGAAGCGGGAAGCTTGATGGTAGAAGCTGGATGCTAGATGCTAGATGCTGAGCGTGCCTAAATACGCTTGACGTTTTAGTTAATGTGTAACGTAGTGATTTGTGTGAGTTTTGACCAAACTCGGAATTTGACGTCCGGGTAAATCCCTTGACGCCAAGCTTGGGCGAATTGATCAGGTGGTTGTTTAGCTGGCAGGCCTGAATGTCGCCGGCTCGTGTTGTACCGGTGCACCGCCAAATTCAGTGACCGCTCCAGCTCGGCGGGCTGGCCATGGGGCCACCATTTGAGATATTCCTCTTTGATGGTGCGGTGCACCCGCTCGCAGTAGGCGTTCTCCCAGGCGCAACGGGCCATGCTGGGGATCGCCCCGTGTCGCACCAGCGCCTGTTTCCATTCGGCGCTGGTGTACTGCACGCCCCGGTCGGTGTGAACGATCAGCCCCGCAGGCGGTTTGTGCGCTCGAACGGCCGCATCCAACAGGTCCACCTGGTAGCTCGCCTCCAGCCGGTCGCTGAGTTTGTGGGCCAGGATCTGACGGGTGTACACGTCGAGCATGAAACTGGCGTAGCGCCATCGTCCGCCCGACCACACATAGGTGATGTCGGTCTGCCAGAGTTGTCCGGGCCGGTCCAGGCGCATGCCTTCGGCCAGATTGCCCACCACGTCTTCGCCGGCCTTGGTGAAGCTGCGTTTGGGCTTGGCGATGCCGAATCCGGCCGACAGGAGCATCCGTTCGCAGGCATCCCGGCCGGGCAATCCGTTTTGGTCCATCTGATTGTAGAGCCGTCGGCAGCCCATACCAGGATGGTCCTTGCGTTGCTCACGAGCCCTTTTTAGCAATATCTGCCTCTGATGGTGCTTGGTC
>JBGTBY010000021.1:0-12961 GCA_041749075.1 Balneolales bacterium
AGCCGCGCCGCTGCGTTCGGCGGCTAACATGCCCGGCCATGGCATCATCTGCCGCACGCCGAACGCCGCACGGCGCAAGGGGTTGCCGGCCATCGCAGGGTTGGCGAACCACTGAAACATGATCTCGGGATCGGGCAGCGCGCCAACCTGCGCACCTCGCTGCTCCGCCGCCAAATACGACTGGAATTTCGCCTGTATCTCAGGGTTCCGCTCCAACGCCATCCGCGTCAAACTCTGCAGAGTCGAGTCCGCTTGCGCAACGACCATTTGGGGCATAATCAGAAGTGCTGCCAAAATTGCGAAGCGCGATGCGCGATGTGCGAAGCACCCCTCACGTCGATCTACACCCTTCCTACTTCCTACTTCAAACATACTTCCGCTCCTTTTTCCATGAATACAAAACCGGCACAACAAACAACGTCAACAGTTCAAACACCATCCCGCCAAATGCAGGAATCGCCATCGGGACCATGATATCCGACCCTTTTCCGGTCGACATCAACACCGGCAGCAAAGCCAGAATCGTCGTTCCGGTCGTCATCAGACACGGACGAATCCGCCGTATTCCCGCATCGATCACGGCTTTCCGGACCTCAGCCTTATTGGCAAATGTGTCGTTCGCAAAACGCTGATCCAGGTAGGTCGCCATCACCACTCCATCATCCACCGCGATGCCAAACAGGGCGATGAATCCGACCCAGACCGCAATGCTCAGATTCACCGGTCCCACTTGGAACAAGGTTCCCATGTGCGTCCCAAAAACGCTGAAATTCAGAAACCAGGGCTGGGCATAGAGCCACAACATCAGAAATCCACCCGCCCAAGCCACCGCGATTCCTGTGAAAATGATGAGGGAGGTGGACGTGGATCGGAATTGCAGATACAACACCAAAAATATGCTCAACAAAACGACCGGAATGAGAATGATAAGTCGTTTTTCGGCTCGTATCTGATTCTCGAACGTTCCCGCGAACGTGTAACTCACTCCAGCAGGAACGAGCAGATAACCGGTTTCGATGGCATGATCCAATGTGGCGCGAGCCGATTCCACGGCCGTCAATTCCGGGACTCCATCCAGCTTGTCGAACAACACATACCCGATTTGGAAGGTGTTTTCGGAGCGGATTTCCATCGGACCTTGAACATATTCCAGCGTCGCCACCGACGACAATGGAATCTGCGCCCCTCCCATCACCGGAATCAGAATTCGCTCAAGTGATTCGGGCGTGTCGCGGGTTTCTCGCGCATAGCGCACCCGCACCGGATAGCGCTCGCGTCCTTCCACAGTTGTCGTGACCACTTCCCCACCTACCGCAGTTTCCAGGATCATCTGAGCCTCGCTCATCGACAAACCATATCGACCCATCGCCTCACGATTCCATCGAACTTCCAAGTATGGTTTTCCTGTGATGCGGTCCGCAAATACCGCCGATGCTTTCACATTTGGAGCCCCTTTTAGAAGGGCTTCCACCTGGACCGCGAAATCTTGGATGGTTTTTGAATCGGGTCCGCGAACCACCACACCCATTGGTGCACGCATCCCCGTCTGAAGCATCACCAACCGCGTTTCGATGGGCTGCAATTTCGGTGCGGATGTGACCCCAGGAACGGCGGCCGCGGCAATAATTTCATTCCAAATGTCATCCGTCGTTCGGATGTGATCGCGCCACTGACGCACACGCTCGCCCGTTGAATCGACTCCGAACTCGGACTTATAGATGATCAGATTCTCATACATGCTGATGGGAGCCGGATCCAAAGCCGATTCCACGCGCCCCAATTTTCCCACAACGGTCTCCACTTCGGGAATGGAGGCCACACGCTGATCGATGCGCGACACCTGCTCCAGAACTTCTTCCATCCCCGCATGGGGCATCGTGGTCGGCATCAGCAGGAAACTTCCTTCATCGAGCGTGGGCATGAATTCCTTGCCAAGGTTCCGCCAGACGAGTCCGCCAAGGATGAGAATGACCAAAGGAATCGACAAAAAGAGGGCTTTGTTATCCAGCGTCCATGCCAACATTCCCTCATAGTATCGGATGAAGATCTTGAAGGATCCCAATACGCTGAACACGATCAGCGCGACGAAAATTACGTTCGCGATGGTCGAGGTTTCCGGACCCAACGGCATCCAAATGGTAGACAATACCCATCCGATCCCAATCAAGGATGCGTAGACAGGGATGTTGCCATATTTTGATTTTTCTGTCGGTTTGCGACGCATGATGAGATAGGCCACGGCCGGAATCAGCAACAACGTCACAACAATGGCTGCGATCAATGCAAAGGATTTCGTGTAGGCCAGCGGACTGAACAGTTTTCCTTCTGCCGCTTCCAGAAAAAAGACGGGGATGAAACTGAGAATCGTGGTCCCTACAGCGGTTAGTACGGCCGATCCCACTTCCGCTGCGGCGTTGTAGATGGTTTCTAGGCGCGATTGTCCGTCGGGCGCTTCATCCATGTGACGGATCATATTTTCGGTAAAAATCACGCCCATGTCCACCATCGTGCCAATGGCGATCGCAATGCCGGATAAGGCCACGATATTCGCTTCGATGCCGAACAATTTCATCAGAATGAAACAAGCCAGCACGGCTACGGGCAGCAAACCGCTGATCAGCAAGGATGAACGAACATTCATCACCATCACCACAACCACCAAAATCGTGATGAGGATTTGCAAGAGCATCGCGGTTTCTAAGGTGGCGATGGTTTCTTTAATGAGTCCGGAACGGTCATAGAAGGGTTCGATGCGAACTTTCGAGACGGTTCCATCCGCCAAGGTTCGTTCGGGCAGGCCCGGCGCGATTTCAGCAAGTTTCCGCTTCACATTCTCAATCACTTCCAAAGGATTGGCGCCATAGCGCGACACGACCACGCCTCCAACCGCTTCTGCACCAGTCACATCCAAGGCTCCGCGACGTTGCGCAGGTCCGAATGCGACCCGAGCGACATCACTGATTCGGATCGGCGTATCACCGCGCACAGCCACCACGGTGTTTTCCAGATCGGACAAGGTTTTGATGAACCCGATGCCTCGCACCAGATATTCCACACGATTCAGCTCGATGGTTCGCGCACCCACATCCAGGTTCGATTCCTTGACTGCGGTGTAGAGGTCGGTGATGGTGAGTCCGGCCAGTAATAGTTTTTCTGGGTCGGCATCGATCTGATATTCATTCACATAACCGCCGATGGAGGCCACTTCCGCAACGCCTTCGGCGGATGCGAGCGCATACTTCACTTGAAAATCTTGAATGGATCGGAGTTCGTGCAGATCCCATCCCCCATCATGCTGAAGCGTGTACCAGAACACTTGGCCCAAGGCAGTGGCATCCGGACCGAGTGCCGGTTTGGCATCCGGCGGCAAGACTCCTGGCGGCAAGGCATTGAGTTTTTCCAATATTCGGCTTCGACTCCAGTAGTATTCCACATCCTCCTCAAACAGGATATAGATGCTGGAGAAACCGGTCATGGATGTGCTGCGAATGGTTTTCACACCCGGAACACCCAAAAGCGCTGTCGTCAGCGGATAGGTGACCTGGTTATCGATGTCCTGAGGCGAACGGCCAGGCCACTCGGTGAACACGATCTGCTGGTTCTCGCCGATATCAGGAATGGCGTCGACCGAAACCGGCTCACGAGGGAGGAAATCCGGAGCCCAAGAGAATGGGACGGTCATGAGTCCGCCGACGATCAACACGATCAGCAGCAGGAACGCGATGAGACGGTTTTCGAGAAAGAAACGGATGATGGAATTGAGCATAATGTCTGAATCTGAAATGAGTAACGCAGGTCCGAGGCACGGACTTGTCTCAGATCAGATAGACGCTCAACTGCGAAAGACGAATGCTCGATGATAGTGGGATGGGAAGGTCGGACCCATGTGTCCGACCGCGCGAAGTGCGATGTGCGATGTCAGAGGGAGCCTGAACGATATGGGTGGCAAACACCGGATCGAACATCTGCAAGGATGGGTTCACTACGAAGGCAGCTGCATCCGCATCCGTTGGCATGGCTTCAAAGCCGCAGGCGCACTCTGTGCATGGCTCGGAACAGCAGGATGAAGCCATCGCTTCAGCCACAACTGTGGAGCTTATTGTCAAGGTCATTGTCAAGACCAAGACGGCAGCCAGAAACTGTCTAATCGAGGACATTCCGGAAGGTAACGAGATTAACCCGTAAAGACCACGAATCCTAAGACCAACAGTACGGCAAGCTTTAATAATACCGGACGCCAATTCCGCATAAACACGACCATCAAGTTTGTTAATAACTTGTGGAAAGTAGTCATATTTATGAACATGTTGCAAGCAAAATGTGGAAAAGGTTGTCATTTAATTCTCAATGAGTTAGCAACAACACTGACAGAGCTCAAGGCCATCGCCGCACCCGCGATCATGGGGCTTAAAAACCCGATCGCCGCCAAGGGTATACCGATGGAATTGTACACGAACGCCCAGAAAAGATTCTGTTTGATGACGGTGTAGGTCCGCTTGCTGATGCGCATGGCTTCAGCCACTTTCATCAGATTGTGACCGGTGATGGTGATGTCGGCTGAGCTCACCGCCAGGTCTGAGCCTGATGCCAACGCGATGCCCAGATCGGCCTGAGTAAGTGCTACGGAATCGTTGATTCCATCCCCGACCATAGCCACATGTTTGCCTCCTTCTTGGAAGCGTTTAACGACATCGGATTTCCCTGTCGGACTCACTTCCGCCACCACTTCATCTATTCCTAACTGCTTTGCGACTGCATCCGCCGCGATTTGGTTGTCGCCCGTGAGCATCACCACATGCAATCCATCTTCTTTGAATCGGGTGACTACGTCTTTCGCATCGGGTCGAAGTTCGCTTTCCAGCGCGATCAGCGCCGCGGGTTCACGGTTGATGATGACGGCGACCAATGTTCGTCCTTCGGTCATTTGTTCGTTCGCCCAAACCCATCCGGAATGGTCGGTAGGAAGCAGTTTCATGGATCCGATTTCGACGCTGGTGCTTCCGACAAGTCCGCTCACACCGACTCCGGCCCGGGCTTCCACCTGAAGTGCGGGACTAGGTTGGATGTCATCCTCTTTTGCGGCGTTCAGCAAGCTTCTCGCGATCGGATGATCCGATTGTTGCTCCACCGATGCCACCCATTGTAATAATTGTTCACGGGTGTGTGATCCCAAAATGTGAAACTCTCGGACCTTCATGGCACCGGTTGTGAGTGTTCCGGTTTTGTCGAGCAGAATTGTGGATATCGTTCGAGCCGCTTCCAACGACACCGCATCTTTGATGAGGATGCCGGCTTTGCCTGCGCGTCCGGATCCGACCATGATGGCCGTAGGCGTGGCCAATCCGAGCGCACACGGACACGCGATAATCAGTACCGCCACCATATGAAGCAAGGCCACATCCATACTCGCTGTGATTGCGAAATAAATGAAGGTGATGAGTGCGATAACAAGTACCACGGGTACGAATATCGCCGCCACTTTATCGACCAATCGTTGGATGGGAGCTTTGCTTCCTTGGGCATGCTGCACCGCGGACACGATACCCGCAAGGGCTGTATCCGAACCGATTTTCTCTGCGCGGAATGTGAAACTATTGGCCCCGTTTCGAGTGCCACCGATCACGGAATCGCCGGGGGCTTTGTCGACGGGCATGCTTTCACCCGTCATCATGGATTGATCGATGCTGGTGTTTCCTTCTTCAATGTTTCCATCGACCGGAATCGATTCGAAGGATTTCACCAGCAACCGATCACCGATTCGGACTTGCTTGAGGGGGATGGTGTCGATGTCGCCATTATCGCGCTGCACATGTGCCTGCTTTGGTACAAGTTCGAGGAGTCCGCGCAACGTATCACGGGTGCGATTCTTCGCACGATCTTCCATCCACTTTCCGACAAGGACGAACGCCACAACCACGGCCGCGGTGTCGAAATAAACATCTTGCCGACCCATCATCACCGCATAGATACTATAGAGAAAGGCCGAGCCTGTTCCGATCGCCACGAGGGTGTTCATATCGGCAACCCCATGACGCGCGGCTTTCCATGCCCGTTCGAAGAACATCCCACCGGCGCCGAACAGGACGATCCCGGTCAGCACGGCTTTGATGGCTTGAGCCACGAGTGAATGTCCCCAGTGCCAATCAAATAGCATGGGCACCATTTCGAGCAAGAATACAGGCACGGCCAGACTCACACCAAGGAGGAATCTGGCCTTAGCGCTCTCCCCGTTTGGGGTCCTCCTTCGAATCGTCTTCGGTACGGACCGACGCGCCGTACCCGGCATGTTCCACAGCACGGATCAGTGCTGCAGTGTTCACGTGTTCGCCTTCAACGGTGGCCGCTTCTGTTGCGAGGTTCACATCCGCCTGACTTACGCCGGGAACGGATTTCAATGCTTTTTCGACATGGAAAACGCAAGATGCGCACGTCATGCCTTGGATGGAGATGGTTTGTTTGTTCATGGTCTTAGGTTACGCAGACCATCATCCCCGATTTGTACAACGATTTAGCCATGTTGTATGGATTTCGAATCCCATTTCATTCTCTGGCCAGGCGATTCTTTCCATTCGGAGAGGGTTTGTCCGGTGACCTGATGAAATTGAGTCGACAAATGCTGGGTGCTGCTATACCCGAGCCGATAAGCGATTTCGGCGGTCGTAAGGTTTCCATTGGATAACAAATCCTTCACCCGATCAATTTTCAATGCGATGACATGATCGCGGATGGTTTGCCCGGTCTGCTTCGAAAACAATGAACTCAGACTCGCATAGCCTTGATGGAGTGATTTCGAGATCACATCCGACAAATTTCCGGGTTGTTGTCCCTCTTCCAAGGCGCGGATGTAAGCGATCACCGTCGATTTGATCTGCGTGACGATGTGCTCCTCACGGGAACGCACGAGCTCAAAACCCTCGGCTTCCAAGGCGTCTGCGATGGTTGATTTATCCTTCATCGGCACATCTTCCACAATCGTGGCTTCACCGAGGTCGATCGCCTCGACCGAATAACCGAGTCCGGATAGCGTGCCTTTAACCGAGCGGATGCAACGGTCGCAGACCATGTTGGTGATGTGGAGGGTGGTGGGCATGGGGAAAGATATGATGCGGGATGCGGGATGCGGGATGCGGGATGCGGGATGCGGGATGCGGGATGCGGGATGCGGGATGCGGGATGCGGGATGCGGTAAGATGCAAATTTCGATGACAACTTATAAACGTCTTAACAGTGACCCCCGGCTTTAGTCGGGGGGAAACCCTCAGGTTAGATCCCTCGGGCCTTCGGCCCTCAGGATGACAACGCCGGGTGGGTATAAAAGAAGAGGCGGCATAACAAATACCTAAGTGCACGTGGTAATTTGTTATGCCGCCTCTAGTTATATAAAAGATGACGTTGTCATCCTGAGCGAACGAAGTGAGCGAAGGACCTATCATGTTATTGTCCCCCAGCTAAAGCTGGGGGTTAGTGTTAAGACCCTCTTACATCGCGCCTCGCACCCCGCGCTTCGAGAACTATTTCAAGAGCGTAACTTTTCTACTATCTCGAAACCCTGCCGTTTCCAACACCACCACATACATCCCACTCGGCAAACCCGCCGCATCGAAGGTGACGGAGTGTTGGCCAGGAGTTTGAACCCCATCAAACAATGTGGCCACTTTTTGCCCTAATTGATTCACTACGTGGATGAGGACACGTAAGGGCGCATCGCTATGCGCCCCGACCGACAACCGATAACTGACAACTGTCGAAGGATTGAACGGATTGGGGTAGTTGCCAAGTAGTGCAGGTCCTTCGCTTCGTTCGGAGTCTGGCAAATCATCAATCGAGGTGGTGTATACGAACGTCGTATCTCCTGTGAGTACGCCGTTCAAAAAGGAACCCGTCAGGTCGATGTAGTTGGATGTTTCGTAAAAGCCATGAGAATTGAAGCCCTTACCATGATTATATGAGTGATTTGCAATATGGCCACCTGCATAAGCCGTCTCTTTCTCTTCATTTTCCAAAAGATAAAAGGCTCTGATAACATATCGATCACCATATCGACCATACATTTCCCTCCATAAATCCGTATTTGAATCATACTTGGTTCCGGTCAGCCAGACGCCACCTTCCACCTTGTTGAAATCCACCAGCAGCTCAGTTTCTTCTCTTCCATTGAGCATGAGCCAGCCTCGATCACTTGCAGGATAGCGGATCAGTTGATTGTTGTTTATGCACAATTCAAATGTACTTTGCTCGTACCATAAGTACATCTGATTCGCTGAAATGGTGCCACATGTCCCTTTTTCAGACGTGGTCTCCGCAGAGACGACCTCCCATCGCTGATAATCACAGCCTGATATAAAGCAACTACTTGCGGGAGCTGGTGTGCGATAGGAATACACCCACACATTTCCCACTTCGAGCGGGAAATGGAATTGTGGTGTCTCAGTTACTGATTGGGCTTGGATTGGTGGACTGAACAGTCCAATCACAAGAATTGCAAGTATGGGATGGATGGGATATCGCATGATTCGCCTCCTGTTTGGGGTGTGTGACTCTATAGAATATAAGGGGGGGGGGTATGCGATACAATATAGATCCTTCGCCGCTTCGCGGCTCAGGATGACAATCGCGATATTATTCAAATGAGTGGCGGCATAACCAATTTCCTAGTGCACTTCGGTAGTCATTATGCCGCCTTTTATTTATGAGTGATGCACTTGTCATCCTGAGCGAAGGGCGAAGCCCATAGCGAAGGATCTATCTATTTTAATTAAAAAGCACTTGTCATCCTGAGGGCCGAAGGCCCGAGGGATCTATAATTTCTGAGCGCAGCGAAGCACCTCTTCTTGATTCCCGATTCCCGATTACTGATTACCCATTTTTAATCAAAACAGTACATGATTGAGCTAAACAGCATCCCTACGTTTAAAAGTGGGAACGTACTTGTGTATTTTGTCCCATTAAGAGATAATGAACTGTCTTTATAGAAATCATACCCAAGTCATATGTGTGGAATCGTAGGTTATATCGGACATCGCCAAGCATCGGATGTCATCATCAAAGGTCTGAAACGCCTGGAATACCGGGGATATGATTCCGCCGGCATCGCCCAGGTCGACGGACACCTCGACATCAAGAAAGCGAAAGGCAAGGTGGCCTTGCTCGAAAAACTGGTGAAAACCACGCCTCATGCCGCCACACTCGGTCTAGGTCATACCCGTTGGGCCACGCATGGCGAACCGAATGATGTGAACGCGCATCCGCACACCGGCGGAAAACGGAAATTCGCATTGGTGCACAACGGCATCATCGAAAATTACAATGTCCTGAAAACCTCGCTCGAGGCGAAAGGCCATGTCTTTGAAGGTCAAACCGACACCGAAGTGCTGGCGCATCTGATCGAAGAAGTCGATTCGGTGAACCCGGGTAATTTCGAAAACGCGATCCAGATGGCTTTGCAACAAGTGACCGGCACGTTCGGCATCGCGATTGTTCATGAAGATTTCCAAGACACCTTATTTGCCGCACGTCGCGGTTCCCCATTGTTGGTCGGCGTTGGAAAAGATGAGTTCTTTGTGGCCTCGGACGCATCCCCCATCATCGAATACACCCAACATGTGGTGTATCTGGATGACGATGAAATGGCGGTCATCACCCGAAACGGCTATGAGGTGAAAACCATCCGGAATGTGGCCATTTCGAAGGAAGTGCATCAACTCGCGATGAATCTGGAGCAGATCGAGAAAGGCGGGTTTCCGCATTTCATGTTGAAGGAGATTTATGAGCAGCCTCGAGCTTTGGCTGATTGCATGCGCGGACGATTGAACCCCGAAGCCGGAACCATCACCCTTGGCGGACTCGAACCCGTCATGGACAAACTCATCGCCGCGAAACGCATCATCATCGCCGCATGCGGAACCTCGTGGCATTCGGGATTGGTGGGCGAATACCTGATCGAGTCGCTGGCCCGGATACCGGTCGAAGTCGAATACGCATCCGAATTTCGTTATAACAATCCCATCATCGGAAGTGATGATGTCTTGATTGTGACGTCCCAAAGCGGGGAGACGGCGGATACATTGGCCGCGCTTCGCGAAGCGAAAGAACGTGGCGCCACCGTGATTGGAGTTGTGAATGTGGTTGGCTCCACCATCGCTCGCGAAACGGATGCCGGAGTCTTCATTCATGCCGGACCCGAGATCGGGGTCGCATCCACCAAAGCCTTCACCGCTCAAGTGACTGTATTGGCGATGATTGCCTTGCTTCTCGCAGAGAAAAAAGGCACGATGAAGGATGCCGAGCGAAAAGCCATCCTCCGTGATCTGCACGCGATTCCAGAAAAAATCACAGAGATCCTTGCGAAAGCCGATGAGATCAAAGAAATGGCCAAGGTGTTCACCTATGCGCCGAATTTCCTGTATCTGGGCCGCTCGTATAATTTCCCGGTGGCATTGGAGGGCGCGCTCAAACTCAAGGAAATCAGTTATATCCATGCCGAGGGTTACCCTGCGGCGGAAATGAAACACGGACCGATCGCCCTCATCGATCAGCACATGCCGGTCGTTGTTCTTGCCACGGCCGATCATACGAATGAGAAAATGGTGAGCAATATCGAGGAAGTGCGTGCGCGCAAAGGCCGCATCATCGCGGTCACAACCGAATCGAATGAAGAGGTTCTGAGGCTGGCCGAATTCTCTGTCACCATCCCGCAAACAGCGGATTGCCTGGTTCCGCTGCTGGCCGTCATCCCGCTGCAATTGCTTTCTTATCACATTGCCATCAATCGGAAATGCGATGTGGACCAACCCCGAAATCTGGCGAAAAGCGTGACCGTCGAATGAACATCCTGTTTTATGAGGATACCTCGCTGCCGAGGTTCTACCCGAATGCGCTGACGCGTCCGTTGGATGAGTTGCGATTCGGCATCCTCACCATCGGCGAAAAGTGGAAACGCATCACAAAAAGCAAGAAAAGCAGCCGTTTATTACGTCCGTGGTTGAAAGGCGTGTTTGAAGATCCGACGCCGGATGTGTCCGAATCCTGGCTTTGGGTGAATTCACGCTTCGTGCCGCACGACTCCCTAGGCACTGAGCTCTCTGCACTTAGCGACGGACATGGCCTCACCTTCGACGGCGTGCCTATCGCGGTGCGCCTTCCAGGCAATGCCACCTTACGCTTTTACAAGCAACAAGCCGCCTACATCGATCAATTCTGGAGCGCATTCGATGTGAAACACTCGCCCGAAGACCCCATCCGCTACAATCACGTGGATGTGAACTTCCGCGACATCACATTTTCCGAAACCTCATCCGGATTGCTGTTGCATCATTCCTGGGATTTGACCCATCACAACGCTCAGGAGATTCGTCGGGATGTCCCTCGAATCAAGCATGAAAAAACCCTTGCCCAACTCGGATCGCAGCCGTTTTACAGCATGCGCTCCGACCAGGTTTTTTTAGGGAAAGATGTGAAACTGGACGTGGGCATCATTCTGGATGCATCCCAAGGACCTATCGTGATTGGGGATCATGCGCATATCATGAGCGGCGCGATGATTCGGGGACCTGTTGCCATCGGCGAGCATTCCACCGTGCGGATGGGGGCGAAAATCTATGAAGGAACCACCGCGGGTCCGTGGTGCAAACTCGGTGGCGAAACCAGCGCTGCGATATTTCAGAGTTACTCCAACAAAGCGCACGATGGGTATATCGGAAATTCCCTCATCGGCGAGTGGGTCAACATCGGCGCCGATACGAACAATTCGAATCTGAAAAACAACTATACCGCGGTAAAAGTCTACAACTGGGAAACCGGTGACTTGGAAGATTCCGGGCTTCAGTTCTGTGGACTTTTCCTGGCCGATCATTGCAAAACCGCCATCAATTCGATGCTGAATTCCGGAACCGTGTGCGGGGTCAGCAGTTCGGTTCTAACCAATAACTTTCCACCGAAATACATCCCATCATTCGGATGGGTGACGGATGTGTCGATTGATGTGTTCGCCCTCGATAAAGCTCTCGAAACCGCAGTGGTGATGATGGGTCGGCGCGGATTGAAGATGTCGCCTGCGTATGAGAGGATGATGAGGTATCTTTATTCGGTTAGGGATGGGCGGCGATAGTAAGTTGTGAGTGGTGAGTGGTGAGTCGGGGGACGCCCTGAGCGTGCCTAAATACGCTTGACGTTTTAGTTAATGTGTAACGTAGTGATTTGTGTGAGTTTTGACCAAACTCGGAATTTGAATTCTGAGTGTTGACCCTGGCTCCAAGCTTTAGCGAATTGATCGGGTGGCTGTTTCCCCGGCAGACCTGAATGTCGCCGGCTCGTGTTGTATCGGTGCACGGCCAATTTTAGTGATCGCGAGAGTTCGGCGGGCTGGCCATGGGGCCACCATTTGAGGTATTCATCTTTGATGGTCCGGTGCACCCGCTCGCAGTAGGCGTTCCCCCAGGCGCAACGAGCCATGCTTGGAATGGCTCCATGCCGCTCCAGCGCCTGTTTCCATTCGGAGCTGGTGTACTGCACGCCCCGATCGGTGTGAACGACCAGCCCGGGTAGCGGTTTGCGGGTTCGAACCGCCGCGTCCAGAAGTTCAACTTGGTAGGCAGCCTCCAACCGATCGCTGAGCTTGTGGGCAAGGATCTGACGGGTGTACACGTCCAGCATGAAGCTGGCGTAGCGCCATCGCCCGCCCGACCACACATAGGTGATGTCGGTCTGCCAGAGTTGTCCCGGACGGTCCAAACGCATGCCTTCAGCCAGATTCCCCACCACGTCTTTACCGGCCTTGGTGAACGAGCGTTTGGGCTTGGCGATGCCGAATCCGGCCGCCAACAGCATCCGTTCGCAGGCATCCCGGCCGGGCAATCCGTTTTGGTCCATCTGATTGTAGAGCCGTCGGCAGCCCATACCAGGATGGTCCTTGCGTTGCTCACGAGCCCTTTTTAGCAATATCTGCCTCTGATGGTGCTTGGTC
>JBGTBY010000022.1:0-125195 GCA_041749075.1 Balneolales bacterium
GTGACAGACAATTTACCGTTTTCCACCAGCCCGACCACCTCGCGGCGCATGGCCTCATTGAACGTGCGGTGTTGCTTGAGTTTGTATTTTGACATGTTTCCCTCCATGGAAAAGCGTCAAGCTATTCTAGGCACGTACATGGAAATGAGATTGAACCAAAGTAGGATGTCAGAACCAAGAAAGAGAACAAAAGAAGTTGAAGATTTGGAATTACGTTCAAATTAGAACCCGACTCACCACTCACCACTCACGACTTACTAAAACAAACCACAAACGACTAACAAAAGGAACTCGACTTACTACTCACGACTCACCATAAACAAGCTTCCAGTCCCAATCTGCCCAAGCACCCTTAAATCCTCGGGTCTTACAAAACCGATTCTCGGATACCCCCCGGTCTGCTGACAATCCGGCATTAAGATGATGGGATGTCCATCCGCCGGCATCTGGATCGTTCCCCATCCGACAGGTGCCGTAATGATTTCTTGATGTTCATAGGTGAATGGCTGATGTCGTTCCAAACGAATTCCGATCCGATTGTGCTCTTTGATGGTGAAGGTTCCATCCAAACATCCGGGTGTGAATTCTGGTCCCGTCTCAACTCGGATCGTTCTTGTTTTCACATAGTCAAAATTGGATGCCGACAGCCATTTCCTGCTTTTAGTCTCTTCAGGAATCTGTGCGATCAGGTAATCCCGATATCCCGTTTCGGATGGGGAAAAAACCATCTCGTCATCTTCTTTCAATAGAAAGGAATTTCCTCGTTCCGGACGAAACACAGTTCCTGCAAATGTGATCACACAGGCTTCCTTCGCCCGAATCCTAAACCGTGAGGCGATGATTTCATAGATGGGAAGCTCGGTCCCCACGCCACACACATCCCGTAACAATCCTGCCGCATAAGGATCCGCAGGCCGATTGGTCATCAACGGCGGGATGGGTGCGTTCAAAAACTCAATCACGTCCCACCTCTTTGAATAGGATTACATCGCCAGGTTGAAGCGATAAGGATGCGATGTCCACATCCGTCCGCCCGATCAAATTCCATCCGCCAGGCGTTTCCACAGGATAAATTCCGGCCTGATAGGATGCGATTCCCACACTTCCGGTCGGGACTTTTTTTCGTGGTTTTGCCAATCTCGGCTTTCTCAATGAATCCGGAACCGTTCCTAAATAGGGAAATCCACCGATGAAGCCGGTCATGTATACCCGATACTTGTTTTCACAGAACATCCGAATCACCTCTTCTTCCGAAATTCCTGCATAAGCGGCCACATCCTTCAAATCGATTCCGTCTTCACCACCGAATGTGACCGGGATGACATGAGTGGCAAGTGTTTTTTGAATATGTGATGTAATTGGATGTTCTCGAAGCCAAGAGCTCAGCCAATGTCTTAATTCAGATTCAATATCCTTCATATGAATAGATTTGATTCGAATTCCTACCGAATGATAGGTGATGAACACATCGTCTATTCCGGGAAGGGATGCATCCACCAGATCCATCCGACATCGGATCACCTCATCATGAATCTCAGGGGCGATGTTGGCCTCGAATGCGATCTCATAGGTAAACGGCGCGACGCGTCGGAGGCTTGGATCCGGTTTCATCCGCTAAAATTAGGTACTTTTGATTAGCCTACTTCATCCATTTATTCTCACTTCAGATCCTTGCTTATGACCGGCCATACCATCCGCATGAGTGCGCGCAAAAACATCGCACTTGTGGCGCACGACAACCGGAAACTGGAACTCCTGGATTGGGTCCGCTTCAACCGTGGCACATTGGCGCGGCATCACTTGTTTGCGACGGGTACGACAGGAACCTTACTTTCCGCCGAATTGGATCTTCCGATCTATCGTTTTTTGAGTGGTCCGCTGGGAGGCGATCAACAAATCGGTGCGAAAATCGTGGACAATGAAATCGATTTCATGATTTTTTTCTGGGATCCGCTTTCCTCGCAACCGCATGACGTGGACGTGAAAGCACTTCTGCGCCTGGCGGTGTTGTATAATATTCCGACGGCAAGCAATCGCTCGACGGCCGATTTCCTCATCTCATCGCCGCTTCTGTCGGAAGCCTATGTGCGCTCCATCGTCGACTTCAAAGCCCCATTCAACCCTTGAATCCGGATGTGATCGTCGTAGGAGCCGGTGCCGCCGGACTCACCGCTGCCATTTTCGCCGCTCAATCCGGTAAAAAAGTAGTGCTGCTGGAACGGACCGATAAGGCAGGAAAGAAAATCCTGATGTCGGGCGGAACCCGTTGCAATGTGCTTCCAGTAGTGATGTCGCTGGATGATTATGTGACGGATTCCTCTCCGAACCGCTTGAAGCGCATCTTCAAATCATGGTCGGTAGAAGCCTGTAAAGATTGGTTCGAGCAGGAACTTGGTCTGCCATTAGCCTGTGAAGAAGAAACCAATAAATGGTTTCCAGTCAGCAATGATGCGAAAGATGTGCGGGATGTGCTCCTGAACCGCGCTCTGGATCTGGGGGTGAGTTTGGAGTACGACACCGCTGTGGAATTGCTTACGTGGGACGTGGGACGATGGACGCTAAAGACAGATTCCTCAAAAACGTACCATACACCCAAAGTCATTCTTTCCACAGGTGGATATTCGGTCCCAACCATCGGTACCGATGGCATAGGTCATCGAGCCTTGGCAGAATTGGGAATTCCTCTGAACCCCACCTATCCCGCGCTCACTCCGCTGACCGGAACACACCCAGGAGGAGGGAGCTTGGCCGGAATCACAGTCCAAGTAGGCATCCATATCCGCGAAGCAAATGGTAAAAAAATAGCAACGAACCATCGGTCCGGTTTTCTGTTTACACATACGGGATTTTCGGGTCCGGCTATATTGGATGTGAGTCATCATATCATTCAGGCGATGGAATCGGGTCGGGAGTTGCCGGTGTATGAAGTGAATTTCGTTGGACAGACCGCAGAAGAGATCGAACCGTTTTTCCTAAAAGGAAATCAGTTGGTGCATTCGGTCGTGAATCGATTTGTGCCCGCACGACTGGCGGATGCCCTCATCGAAGAAACCTATTTGGTCGGGATTTCGGTGGCCGACATGCGCCGAAGCGAGCGAAAAGCCTTGTTGAAATTGATGACGGCCTATCCGTTGAACATCACCGGACATGAAGGATATCGAAAAGCCGAAGTAACCGGCGGCGGCGTTCCCTTGGAAGCCATCGACACCGCAACCATGCAAGTGAACGGACATCCGGGCTTGTATGTCTGCGGGGAAATCCTCGACGTATTCGGGAGAATCGGCGGCTTCAACTTCTACTGGGCATGGGTGACGGGGCGTCAGGCTGGAGCCTGACCCTGTCCGCAAGGATACATACATAAATAACAAACTAAGATCACGAATTGTCTATTCTTTGCGATCAACTGCGATTGCTGAAGTACAGTATTTGATATTTATATAGATGGACTTGCGGACAGCGTAACTTCTTACCTCACAAATCACTCAGCCTCGCCTCCATCTCCGCCGCTACGAACGCCAATACCCCCATCGCCGCGGCGCAGGCTTTCACGTCTTCTTTGACGAGCTTGTCCACCGTATCGGCGTGGGTGTGATGATACCAGAAGTAGCGTTCTCCATCCACATTGAGTCCGGCCATGGGCACATTTCCGGCACGATTCAACGGACCTATGTCGGCTCCGCCTCCGCCACGTCGGATGGTACCCGCGCCGATGGGTTCCAACAAGGTTCCGATTTCCTGAACCGCCGCAAAGGCCGAATCCGATCCGGTGAATCCGAAGCCCTGAGGTTTGAACACGCCCGCATCCGATTCAATGGCAAGCACATGATTTTCCAATTCTCCACGTACCGTCACGCTGTCTTTGTAGACTTCCCCGCCACGCAATCCGTTTTCTTCGTTCGTCCAGAACACCAAGCGGATGGTGCGTTTCGGTTGGATGCCGAGTTCTTTCATCAATCGCAGCGCTTCCCAGGCCACGAAACATCCGCCGGCATCATCCATCACGCCTTGGCCCACATCCCATGAATCGATGTGTCCGCCGAAAACGACAATTTCATCTGGAAATTCAGATCCTTTCAGTTCGACAATGATGTTTCGGGATAACGTATCAGGGCGATGTTCAGCATCCATCTGCAGATGTACCCGGATTGTGCGACCGCGTTTCGCATCGCGATGCATCCATTCCGCATCTTCAATGGAGATTTGCGCGCCGGGAATGCGAGTCACGCCCTCTTCGTAGCGGGTATTGCCGGTGTGTGGCGTTTGCATGGAATACGGTCCGACCGCGCGGACCAGTACCGCGACGGCACCTTTCTTGGCAGCTTCGATGGGTCCGAGGCTGCGATACTGAACCGTTGCGCCATAAGTCGTGAATGGAACATTGAACAGCACGATTTTTCCATTAACCTCATCCGACCGCGCTTCTAATTCCTCGAACGATGACACGACCAAAACATCCGCTGTGATCCCCTCCGGACCCGTGCCTACACTGTTTCCCATACCCAACATAGGCAGATCGCGTTGTAGCGGAGCGAGCATCCGCAACGATTCGTTCCCTCGAACCCAATGCGGCACCTTCACCAGTTGTTCTTCCACATTCTCGAAACCGTCTTTCTTCAATTCCTCGACAATCCAATCCAGAGATTCTTCCAACATCGATGATCCGCTGAGGCGTTGCGGATAGGTGTCCACGAAATAAAGGAGTCGATCCCACATCACTTCACTGTCGGATGTGGCGTGGATAAGGCGTTCCGATTGTTGACGAATTTCAGGAGTCAGTACCTGTGCCATCGTTGAATAAGGAAGCAAAAGTAGCGTTAGAAGCGGAATGAGGTGTTTCATGGGGGTCAAAATACCCGATAATTAGAATAATTAGAATTTGAAGAAAAAGTTTGTTTCATTCGAAATCGTTGTGCTATATTGAGGCAGAATTACCGGGGTCCTGACTACCGGTTGGGGTGGAGAGTCCGTTGGATGGGGGTCTGGCGGGAATACTCCACCCCTCTTTTTTTTTATGGATATCGTCGTAAGTTCGAAGGCGCTCAATTGGGCGCCTTTTTTTGTTTGCATCACCCCAAAACACCGATCGTTATGATCCTAAAAACGCTAACCAGTCTCATGATAGGTACACTCGCGGTCGCATCGGCTTCCGCTCAAACCATTCCCGCTTCATTTGAAAAAGTGCGTGAGCTCGGCGGCATCACCGAGTATACCCATAAAGGAAACGGTCTCACCGTCTTGCTGATGGAAGACAAATCGGCTCCTGTTGTCACTGTGATGGTGACTTACCTTGTGGGTTCCCGAAATGAAGTGACCGGTACCACCGGAGCCACCCACTTGCTCGAACATTTGATGTTCAAAGGCACCGATAAATACAATCGCGCGGCCGGAACCGGAATGGACGGCATGCTGCAGAACCGCGGCGCATTGTTGAATGCGACCACTTGGCTCGACCGCACCAATTACTATGAGAACTTGCCTGCCGTGCATCTCGAGTTGGCGCTCGATATCGAGGCCGACCGTATGCGCAACCTGTGGCTTCGCGACGAAGATCGTCAGCCTGAAATGACCGTGGTTCGCAATGAATTCGAGATCGGAGAGAACAATCCGGTCCAATCTTTGTCGAAAGACATTGTGGCGACCGCCATCCAAGCCCATCCCTATCATCATTCCACAATCGGATGGCGTTCGGACATCGAAAATGTGCCCATCGAAAAACTTCGTGCCTTTTACGATACCTACTACTGGCCGAACAATGCGACATTGACCGTGATCGGCGATTTCCAAACGGGTGACGCGCTGAAGCTCATCGAACAGTATTATGGAGTGATTCCGCGCTCGCCGAATCCGATTCCGGACGTTTACACAACCGAGCCGCTTCAACGCGGTCCGCGTCGGGTGCAAGTGAAACGCGCCGGACAAGTGGGTGTGGTTGGTGTTGCCTTCAAATCGCCTGCCGGATTGAGTGAGGATGCGGCCGCCTTCACCATCATGGCCGATATCATGGCATCGGGACGCACATCCCGCTTATATCGTGGAATCGTGGATGCCGGCATCGCGAACAACGTGTCGATGGGCTATTCCCGGTTTCGTGATCCGTATATCTCCACCATCAACGCGGTACTGCGCCCAGGTAGTGAGCATCAGCCCGTGGAAGATTCGCTTTGGGTCTACATCACCGAGTTGAAAGAAAACGGTGTGACACAAGAAGAAGTGGATCGTGCCGTGAACCGTTATCTGACTCGCACGGCATTCAGCCGCGACGGATCGTTTTCTGTGGCTGGTAATTTGAATGAAGCCATCGCCGTTGGCGATTGGACGACCTATGTCAACTTCTCCGATCAAATCAAAGCCGTGACGGTAGACGATGTGAAGCGTGTGGCCAACCAATATCTCGTTGAAGACCAAAGCACCACCGGATGGTTCATTCCACAGGTTCCGGGACGAATGCCGCGTCCGGCGCAAGGCGCAAGCAGTTGGTTCGAGGAAATGGAATCCCCATTCTACTATCGCGATCCAAGTGAAGCCGAAGAAATGATGATGTACAATCCGAACCGCGCATCGTCCATCGCACCGAACGTGGTGGAACGTAAAATCGGGGACATCCGCGTCATTTCGCTCAAAACCTCTGTGGCGGATGTGGTGACGTTGACCGGGTCCTTCGCTGCCGGATCCACACTCAATCCGGAATCGAATTCCTTGGTTGCCGCGGTCACCGCATCGATGCTCGACAAAGGCACCACCAATCGCGACAAACTCGCGATCGCAACGGCGCTTGAAAACCTTGGTGCGTCCATCAACTTCAGCGGCGGAACGCACACACTCAACTTCACGGCCCGCTTCCTGAAAAAAGACATGGATGTGGTGCTGGATCTGTTGGCCGATCAGCTTCGCAATCCGCTGTTCGATGAAGCCGAATTGGCACGACTCAAAATTCAGATCAATGGCGGATTACGTCAGCAATTGGACAACACCAACGCGATGGCTGCTAGTGCGATGTCGCGGATGCTGTTTCCAAAAGGACATCCGAACTATAGCGATTCCGTCGAGACCACCATGGCACACCTTGAAGCCCTCACAGTCGCCGACCTGAAATCCTTCCATAGCGCCTATTATGGTCCGAAATCGATGATCATAGTGGCAGTTGGGGATGTGGACTCGCGCGCATTGCAAGCCGCTGTGCAGACGAGATTCCGTGGTTGGAGAGGTGGCGTGGTGATTCCAAAAGGAAATCTGAAAGGCGCCGCGGTTACTGCACGAGAAGAGGTCGTCTTCATGCCCGACAAAACCAGCACCACCTATCGCGTGGGAATTCCATTGGGAATCGATAGCAAGCATCCGGATTATCTACCGCTCTTCATCGGTGCCTATGTGTTGGGAGGTAACTTCTCCGCCAGGCTGATGTCGACCGTGCGGGATCAGGAAGGCCTTACGTACGGCATCAGCTCGTCCATTTCCGGAACGAGTGCGTTTGCTGACGGACTCTTCGTGACCCAAGCCAGTTTCTCACCGCAATTGCTGGACAAAGGCGCGGAATCGACTCAGCGTCAACTCGCTATGTGGATCGAGCAAGGTATCACGCAAGAAGAATTGGACGACAAAAAAGCGACCATCGCTGGAATGCATCAGGTGCAATTGGCGACCACATCCGGCTTGGCCGGCAGCTTGCTGTCGTATGCTTCCGACGGTAGAGGTGTGGCTTACATCGACCAGTACGTGGCCGACATCAACAAAATCACCTTGGCGCAGGTCAATAGTGCCATCCGCAAATACATCCGTCCCGAAAATTTGGTGGTTGTGAAAGCGGGAACCGTCGAATAAGTTTATTCAAGGATGGATCTGACGCTCTCGGCCAACGTGTCGTATGGCATGTAGCCGCGAGCGATCAGATAGCCTTGGTCTTTGTGAAACAAGACCACCGACGGAAACCCTTGGATGCCCCATTTGGATGATTGTGCGAACCCTTGGTTTGCAAGCATCTCATAATGAGGGAAGGACATCCGGTTCAGGAAGTCATCCGCATCAAAGCCAAAAGAAATCGCTAAATCGCGATAAGACTCGGACTCATCCGGTTTGATCCCATCCACATAAATCGCGGATTGCAGGGCGGATGCGAATTCGATGCCGCGTTCTGGGGCCATGTCTTTGGCCACACACAGCGCGATGGACGGTTTCAGAGAGCTGAAAATCGCCGTTCCTTCGTCGAGGATGCCCTTCAGAAACGCATCACCGAATGTGACGCCACAGGTTTCTTCGACGCGCTTGTATGCCGATTTGATGTAGGGAGCGGTGATGCCGATGGGTCCGACGCGGTCGCCGATGATCATCCCGCCGGAAATCACATCGAACTCGATGCGGCCGGCAAAGGTGGCTTCCAATTTGCGGATGACCGGACTGAAGCCGAAGCACCATCCGCATAAGGGGTCGAAGAGATAGACGAGGCGGGTTTTCATGGTAGGGAAGATAACCCGATGCCAATGGCTATCGTTCCGATTCCCAATTGCCATCGGGAATGGTGCTTAAACCGGGTGTGCCATAAATGAAAAAGGCCCGAGACTCTTGCGAATCTCGAGCCTCTCATGTGCCCTGGACTGGACTTGAAGTATGTTTCATGTTGCACTCTGTGGGTGCAGATAGGTGGCTAAATAGCTGTTAAAACGCCATATTATCGGTAGTGTTGGGAAAGATGGTGCTGAGTAGTACAAAAAATTTTTGTACATTTTTTTGTCCAAATCACCTATCGGCTAATTGAATGAACCACACTGTTAGTCCTTGTTTGTTGTCAAAAAGGAAGAAAGTCAACGGGATGCACCCGGTATTCATTAGGCTTACTAAGAATGGGCAGTCTGTCTACATCAAGTTGGACATCACTATTCCAGAAAGTGCTTGGAACGTTAAAAAAAAGCGAATCCGAGATGTTCATCCTCAAAGTCGACAATACAACCAGCTCCTCGAAGAGCAATTGATGTACTGGAACAAGAGTCTTGCTTCCATTGCAAATCCTGAAGCGATGACCATCATTGAGATGAAGGATTATATACTCTCGGAGAAGGAGGGGGCGAGTTTAGAGCAACAGGAGAACGAATATCTGGAACACCTTATTCGAAATCGTCGAGTTCATGAGTTGCCTAAGGCAGAGACACTCTTTGTTAATTTGAAATCCTACTCTGAGAAGCATGTTCGCATTAATGAAGCAGGAGATATCGACGCCAGAGTGGGTGCTGACTTCCAATTGTATTTGATGGGGTTGGGATTGTGTAACAATACGATTCGGCGGCGGATGGGTTCTTTTACCGCTTTTATGGAGTACATGCGTTTGAAGGGTTACATCCAGGCGAACCCTGTTTTGGAAGTGAAGAAAGTGCCGGAGGAACCAACGCGCAGGGTGAAATTGTCAGATGAGCAAATCGATGCAATAAGAAGGCTGAGTCTCGATCGCGGGACGAAGGTCTGGCATGCCAGAAACTACTTTATGTATTCGTTTTATAATGGAGGCATTCGATTCAGTGACTTATGCCGGTTACGGTGGAAGGATATCCGGAACGATAGGCTAATCTATACGATGTCAAAGACCGGCGAGGAGGTTTCCTTAAAGCAAGGAAAGCCCCAAATGGCGATCCTGGAACTTTATAGGGGTGATTCCCCTGCTGCCGACGATTATATTTTTCCTCTGCTGAAGGGGAAAGTCTTTAAAGATGGATTTGAGGAACGGAGAATCATCAGCAGTCTGAATGTATCGACCAACGACTATCTGAAAAAGATTGCCACCTTGGCTGGTATAGCGGAAAGGGTGACCACTCACATAGCCAGGCATAGTTTTGCTGATTATGGTAGACGTAGGAACATTGATTTGCACACGATGTCGAAACTTCTCAGACACAGCAAATTGGCGACGACCGAGAGGTATTTGGCCGGCTTTGATGCAGTTAAAGCAGACGAGGCAATGGATACCTTGTTTGGAGACGTTGAGTAAACAAAGGGGCGATTCAGAATGCGCTGTGAGCTACAGTCGTTACGTTTCGCAGTTACACTTGCCGAAGTGTAAATCATTGCGTAATTTTGAAGTGCCATGTTGAGAGCATGGTCCGCAGTTTGTTTGTCCAGCGGGTTCTTACTTACTTACTGATTCAGGTCTCTCGACATACAATAGTAGAAGAGACCTAGGTTCCTTTGGCAAAGGGGACCTGCGGCATAATAATGAACGTGATCAAGCCTCCACGATGGATAGTCGTGTATGCCTCCACATGTCAACGTTCAACGGTCTCTGAGACTGCTCCCTTTAGGTAGAGCCGTCGGATGAGGCCTCAACACCACCCGCGAGATGAAGTCACAGTCCAAGCCGTCCCCGGCTATACCCCGAAAGCAAGAACAGGAGCACAATTCCTACGGAGTGCTCATTGCCGCAATTAAGTATTTTTTCAATGCGCATCTTCGCGAACCGCTCCGGGAATTTATTCGCGAATTGCTTTGCGAGGTCCTGGAAGAGTATTTGCCAGTAGCAATCAGGAAGGCAACTCAGAAGGAGAGGCTCACTACGGCAGAGGTTATGCAGCTTACAGGTTGGAGCAAAAGGCAACTCCAGCACAAGCGCGACACCGGTCAAATCATTTTTGAGCAAAGTGGTAAGACCATCTGGTACCCTCGCGCGGAACTAGATCGATTTTTTGATAATTGCAAAGTTGAAAAACGAAGGTAAACCAACAAAAGGAGGAAGCAATAGATAAAAATCGATTGAGACCACGTCAGCCGCCAGCGCCTATCGCCCGGTTGACATCAACGGATGCTTGGAAAGCCCAATATCCAACCCTAAAAAAAGAATCAAACATGAAAAAAAACCAAAAAACAAAAGCTACGACTACCGGCAACTTCAAGCCAGTGGACCTCAAAGCTAGAATCAAAAACCGCAAGAGACTTGTGGGTACGACATACGTTGACGACCTAATCAAGTCAGGAATCACCGTCATTTTCGGACGGACGTTGCTCCCTACCTATTTGGCGCTGAAGATATCCAAAGGGGAAAAACCTTTCGGTGTCGTGCAAACGACCCAAGCAGACGTGGGGCTATTCTGCTCCTCCAAACTTTCCGGAGAGACGATCGACCTGATCGATGATGTTTCCACCAGCGAGATTGAGGCAGAGTTTGCTGTGATTGAAGAGTTCGAAGATTTCTTCTGGGGTAATCCCCAACAGTTGCTGGATCATGTCAAAGACGCCAAGTTCGTTGTCGTTGAGCTTACGGAAGAGAGCAAGTTCGCAACGATGACCGCGCAGTTCAACGCGCTGAACGAAGAGGCCAAATCCATAGGTGTGGCGATCGTGCTCGCTTGCTCTTGGGATGCCGTGCCGGAGTGTGGCTTCCCGCAGTTGCAGGTGACCGGCGATGTGGTGGACGGATTCACCATGCACATGCTGAATGTCCAAGGCAACCCCATGCAGTTGAAATACCAGTGGGACGAGCTGAAGCAGGATTTTCAGCTCCTAGCATTGGCAGGGTTCCGGAAAAGCAAGGCGATTGCGATCGGGTTTTTCAGCCTGATGGGCTACACCAATGCGCAAATTGCCTTGAAAGCGGATGCGTCGCCGGTGACGGTTACGAGCTACTTGAGTAAACTTGAACCAAAACCTACGCCGGCTTAAACCGGTTATACCAAAAACGAAAAGGCGACACCATTCCGGGGTCGCCTTTTTTGTTGGGGTATGTTCGTGCTTTGCTTCATGTGGTCCCGCGCCAACAGAACTGCTCCATAAATGGAGTTCGAATTGTCTAACGGTGCAGAAAGCTTGCAAAATGAGACGGTGGAATCGAGATTACCGCCTCGCTAGATCATTTGTATTTAGAATTTATATCGAAAATTGTTGGGTTTCTATTTAATTTCTCAATGAAGTGCGTTTGACAGAAGAAATTTAAAAACAATCGCTAAACCAAAATCGCATGTTAAATAATGCAAAGATCCTCCTTGGCAGTGTGGGATTGGGTCTCGGCTACTTAGGAAAGAAGCTGTACGATGAATGGAAAAAGTATACAGCGCCAACCAAATGTAATAGTTGTAAAAAAGAATATCCTTTTTTCGACCTGCAAAAATGCCCAAAGTGCCATAAGCTTTCTTGCAAGAATTGTATTCAAAATGCACCGACGACAACTTATTCGAACCTCAATTCTTACTCTATACTATGCAAAACGTGTCATGAGAATCTAGATCATAAAAAAATCGCTAAATACTTTGAGTCGATTAAAAAAGCAGATGAGATGAAACATCACGGAGTCGGGTATTTGGGGAAAAACCATTTAAAGAACCATGAGGCCGGCCCGTCAATCCACACAAAACCTCATCGAAAGAAAGAAGATGCCTTGTTGGAAGCGAAAATTTCTGCCTTATTGGATGACTATACGATGCTAGATAAAGTTGATTATCAAGAATACTCTGAATCAATAACCACATCATCTGGTGGTACATATATCTATAAGAAGTATTCTTGTTCCGCCATCCCTTATAGAGAATTGTCTTGAAAGACTTACTATTGTAAAAAGTAGAGCAGTTTGATTGCTCTACTTTTCCCGAAACCACTTCTACGTTTTAAAGCTCCCCAATCCTGATAAGATTGATGTTTAAAGCCGGCAATCCGGTTTACTTCAAAAGTCGAGTGTCATTGGCAAATGTGGAAAGCTGGTAGGACATAACAAAAAGGGCGTCCCCAAAAAAAGGAACGCCCTCTATGCTTTTATTATGGCTTACCTAGTCTTCGAAGTACGCCTCGATCACCTTTCTATCCCGACGCAATTGGAAGTCGAGCATCAGATGATTCTCCATCTTCGGAATTGATCGCCCAAAGTTCTTCTTCGGCTTCTCAAAGAAAGTGATGATGTACGGGTCGAAAACCCCCACACGCTTTTTCCTCTTATAGGATGCGTTCACGAACACCATGTATTCATCGCCCGGCATCTTCTTGAAGTAGCAAGGTGCGTCAGGACACAGGTGCAAGTTGACATCCACTGTCTCTTGGTATCCTTCATTTCTCAGATATCGGAGCGTGCTCCACCATGCATAATGACTGCAATGTGTGGCCGGGTCCGTTCCGGTTTCAGTGCATTTCATCACGAACGTGCTCATCAGCAAATCAAATTCCGGTGAATCTTGACCGAATTTATTCATGAATGCGGTCGCGAAATCATCAAAATATTTGATTCTTTTGCTCTTCGGCAGCAGCATTCTTAGCCGATTGAGTTCGGATAATTGTTCGAAATGTGGGTCATTTTTGTCTGGATTTACGACTCAAGTCGTAAATTTTTTTGATATGTATATCATTTTTTTCTCCTATTTGGATGTTATTTGATTTAGGTAGGGTAGGTAGGGATATTCTCAAAGATCTGGAGGAATACGGTTCAAAGTCACCAATCCGGCGCGTTTATACATATTTCCAAAGTCTTTAAAAATCACCCTACCTACCCTACCTTTTGTTATTAATCATTGCTTGGCAATGAGTTAGTCGAGGTAGGGATTGATTTGCCGTCGTTTTTTATCCCCACCTTCCCTACCGTTTTCCCAAACATCGACCCTCTGAATTGGCTATCGGGTAGGCTTGTTTCGAGATTGTGGTAGGGATGATTGCGTGTGACACGTACCAAACTCCACCGCGATTTCCCGCCGATCATCTTTTTATTGAATCCGAGTTTGGTCAGTGATTTTCCAACATTCACGCTGCTTAGCGAGCGGATTGTTGAGAGTTGGCCGCCGTTCAGCGCCTTGGCAATTTCCGTCGCATCCATTTTCAGAATGTCATCAGGATTATCCGCCGATGTCGCTGGCCGGTACAAATCTGAAATCAGATTATCGGTGTCGGTCATGTTTGAGAACGCCGCATTCGCCGTGTTAATCAAATCAATCTCCGCTGAGTCAAACCAGTACTGGAACCCATTTTTGTACAGCGCATAGGCCTGCGAGTACAACTTCGTGAGATCAATCGTGTGGCCGAAATCTATGGATGTCACCGCGTGTATCAGGAATCTGCGCGAACCGGTCGGGTCATTTAGCACACTATCCTGATTGACGGATCCACAAAATGATGCGTACCTAACCAAGCGTTCTGTAACTCGTCCATATGGCCGGCGAAGTTTAACATTCGTCAACGTGATCAATTCCTTCAGCTCGGCTTCCTTGTCCCGCGTCAGGCTTTCTAACTCATCGAGCTGAATTAACAGATTTTCCGCCAAGTGAATTAATGTGTCTTTGTTGTTGGGATTGATACCGCCTTCATGGTAATAATCGCGCAGTTCAAGAGGTACCAGATTTCGAAGCCAGGTTGATTTGCCGCATCCTTGAGGACCTTGTAAGACAATCAGATTATGGCCAACAACGGAATCTTCCATTGCAGTAGCTACCAATGCTACAAGCCACTTCCGAAAACTAAGCTCCCAATAGTCCTTGTCTTTGGTCGAGACGGAATCCATCAATTCTTGAATGTGGTCTTGTCCACTCCAAGCAGGAAGAGTTTTGAAATACTCTCTGATTGGGTTAAACGAGGCTACAAAATCCGATCTAAGCAATTGGTGGAGCTTGTCCGAAGACATTTTCAGGTCATGGTGTTCTAGATCCCTTAATATCGAGTTGGCTTGGTAGTCGATCATGTCTTTGAATATTCAGCCATCCTGTAATTGCACGCGTCCGGTCACATCGTTGTATCGCATGACATATTTGCCCGATAGGTATTTTTCAACTGCATTCGCGCTCAGCGCAATCGTAGGTTTTGAGATACCCTTGACCTTCAATTCCAATCCTGCTTCTTTGCAGGCATGAAAAAACGACCCAATGGTTACCTCGCCTCGACTCTTTTGCAGGAAGTCGTCAAACTTCGGATCCATCCTCGCGCGATCCGCATAGTGCCCATCAATGGCGCAGACCCTGTGGAACAATTCGCGTCCATCTTCTCCAAGGCTGGCCAAGGAGTAGCCGATGTTCACCATCTTTTCATGGGAACCAACGATGTCGATTCGCTTCTCCTCAAGCTGCTCGATGGCTTTTTTGACCTTATCAAGATCCGTGGCATGGCCCAAAATCGAAGGCGCTTGCATATTGATCTTGGGCGGTTCCGGAGCTACAACTACCACGGGCGCATCCGCATTGAAGTAGCAATTTGGATCGTGGCCGAGGAAGCATGCGGTCGCCGGATTCTTAGGAGCCTTATCTGCAGTCACTCCGAATTTTCTAGCCATGGCGTCCGAAATCACCGTGTATATATAGGTGAAGCTGCCCGATGTCTCATCTATCGCATATACGACTTTTAAACCATTTCCGGATGGTGAGGTAAACGCCAGCACTGGTTGAAAATCTTGATCGGCAGTGATTCCGATTTTCAGCGTTGGCAGGTCAGCAACCTTATCAAAGTCTAAGCAGATGTATCCGCTGGTCTGTATGAGGCCAGTTTCGCACCGAGTTTTGAAAGTTCCGCCGAATGTGACGTAATCGAAGACCTGAGTTTTCGTTTTTGAGTCCGGATTTTTGCGGAAGGTTTCTGTGGTGATTCGAAGCTGATCGTCATGCTTTATCATGTCGGCAGCTTCAGTGATCGACACATCTTTGAGCGGTGTCGTGTTGGTGATAGGTCTCCTGAAATAGGAGAATTTTCCCTTGTCTTTTATCATATTGTTTAGTATATTATAGGTGAATAGTTTCCCAATTGGCGTAGTTACCAATTGGACATAGAAATCCTCAGCAGAATTGAATGGCCTGCGGAGGGTTGTAAGTGTTGTAGGTTGCCTGAAGAAACCCAGAGGATGGGTTTCGGAGTTGTCGGTTGTCAGGCATTGTAGCGAAAAACGAAGGTCAAACTCGATCTTGCGGATTTAGGTTCCATACACCCCCCCCCCCTCTAAGGGACGTGGGTGCGAGGCACAAGAATCAGAAGCTAGAATTTTTTTCGTTTTTCATATTGGGGTCGGTTTTGTCCAGTATAGGACACTTGTAATATACCAATAATGACTATATAAAAGCAAATATAAATTTAACAAAACGGAGAAAAGATGAATAATCGCTTAAAACAAGCTGGAATGGCCGAAAAAATTTTCAAAATCTGAGAGTACCTCGGAACCGCACGCACTGCCGCCCTACTAGGGGTCGGCCCATGGACAATCAAGTACATGGTCAAGTCGCGGAAATGGACACGCCCGGCGCATCACGCATCAGTGATCTACGCTGGTGTGCTCAGTGGTAACGCAAATGCCGCCTCGTATCCGGGACTTGACTTCCAAGCCCCAATGAATGCGCCTGTAGGCTATGAATCGGACTTCCTACAGCACATAGGGCTGAATCCTGCATATTCAGAACTTCGGGCGATGATTGCCAATAAAGGGCTAGAGCTTGGAACAGATATCCTTACCGTCGCGGATCTGAAAAACAAGGTCTGCCCGGAAATCGCATGCCGGAACGCCGTTGAGGAAGCCTTCAGCGCTTACATGATCGATCAGTTGGATAATGAATAGCAGGCATAAAATGCGCCAGTCCTTTTCGGGATTGGCGTTTTCATGGTGATTGATAATCTGAACCTTAAAGTGTCTTGATTATATATAGCTTATCAACCGACAACCGAATATTCAAGTTGAGATTGTAAACGGGAATTTAAATTTGAGATTTTATTTAATAAAAAACAATCTAGGCATCTCTTTCTGCTTTTCTTAATGCTATGTCCTCAATGAATGAACTGTATTTAAATAGAAACGCGACTCCCAGAATAAAGGCAGCGATAGTCAGGAAATGCAATGATGCATATAACGCAAAGAAAAATAACTCGAATGAAGTATCCGATGTAGATGCATTCGGATTCAAAATAATATGATCATTGATGAATAATCCTGCTAAAACTGTATTCATAAGCAAATTCGCTAAGAATGCTTTTCCAAACATACCTAACTTTAATTTGTACTCATTATTGACATAAATCGTAAAGATAATATAGGCAGTGAAGCTTAAGATATAGAAGCGTGCTACTATATCTTGTTCCACAGTGGTTTGATTAAATAATCCCCAAACTGTTGCGATGTTATATACTGTGGAAAATGACAAAAGTGACAGCAAGAAGTAAAAAGGAAACTTAGGCGATCTTGGATTGAGGTAAGTAGCTAAAAATATAAAAATCCCAATATATACTAGATTGGCAACGGATTTGGCGATTGTTTTATTCATGAACGACTCCGAAAAAAACTCACTTACATCGATATTCCGATTCTGAAGTAGATCCAAACCTTGCCTAAGACTTAACCTAAAATGTTCAGATATAAAACCGAGTACGAACACTATGACAACTGTATAAAAGATGTGTTTTGATTTCATTTGATATGGGTGCTTTAGAGTACATGACTATGCCTAAATACAATAGTAAAAAGCTACATCTATCGCAAATGTTCAGTCACCAAATTGCTAAGGAGCGCTACTAATGAGCTGAATAATCTAAAAAATAGGGTATAAGAACCATAGAGACTATCTCTATTCACCCTAAAACCCGAAACACATGGATCTAAATTCTTTTTCGTTCCCCGTAGAAGAGCGAGCAATAGCCGTCCAGGCTGATCTGCAAAATGACGACTGGCTGACCTCAAAGAGTGCTATCAATGCCCCATACAAGGCTATTGTTCGTGCCGATACAAATGAAACAATAGCAGTTGTTCGCAATACGTACAAACTTGTACGTAACGAGGATCTCATCCAGAGTCTACTGTACCAGTTGGCCAGTTTGAACACTCCTTTTTTCATTAATCCTCAGCTTTCCTATGTCGAAAATAGTCGGATGAGGTTGATGATTACCTTCCCCAACTACAAGCTGAAGGATTCAGAATCAGACATCTATCTGAGTTTGTTCATTGAGAACAGCTACGATATGACTAGCGGCGTTCGAGTATTCTTTGGTTGTGTCAGACAGGTCTGTAGCAATGGGCTTGTAATAAATGCCGGAACGATTGCCAAAGCCTATGGCAGGCACACAAAGAATTTCTCCTTCGAGAACCTTCAGGAGAAGCTTGATCTGGTCAAAGAACACTTTCCAATCATTCAGCATCGTATTCGAACGCTCGAAAAACTGCCGGTAACACGTGAGATAGTCTTCCAAATCTCTGAAAACATCTCCAAACGACTTGCCGAAAAGGTCATTGAAGAGAGCGAGTACGAGAAGATTTCACAGTGGGCCTTACTGAATAGAGTGACAAATCATATATCTCATGTGATGGATCAACCACTTCGAACGAAGAATCTTGAACATGTATCCAAAATCTTTCAAATCTGAGGTAACCCTGTGTTTTATTGGCTGCGCATAATTATAGAAATTTGCAACAAATGTCCAAGAATCTAGAGCATCTGATAGACGATTCAGCCGATTTATTGAAGCTGATTCTGAAAGTTCTCTTCCTTCCGGAAGATGAAAACCATCCACCGGATTGCAAAAAACCGGACGAAAACAATCAAAAAGAGAGGCCTTAAGTGGCCTTTTTTGTTTTAAAGAACCTGCAAAAAACTGAAAAAAGCCTATGAAAACAGAAACTTCAATCATAAATATTCCGCCGAAAAAGGAAATTTCGCACGAAAAATGGGTCGAATTTCGCCGGCATTACCTAGGTGGCAGTGATGTATCGGCCATTTTGGGCAAGTCGAAATACCGAACGCCATTGATGGTGTGGATGCAGAAACAAGGGTATTTACCGACAGAAGACGATTCGGCGATCATGAATTTCGGCAATGATTTCGAACCAATCTTGGCGAATCATTTCATGAAAGTGACAGGCTTGCGAACGCAAATTGACAACAGATTGCGCCAGCATTCTGTTTATCCGTTCCTTCGTGGAAACATCGACAGGCTCATCTTGAGTAACGATCGGCATGATGGACCCGGAGTGCTTGAGCTGAAAACAACGACGTCGCATGCTGTAAAAGCATGGGTCGAACCAATCCCGGTAGAGTGGAAATACCAGATCATGCACTATCTGAGCATCACTGGCTATGGGTATAGCTATCTGATGGTTTATGAACGGGACACTTGTAAGTACCATGAGCCTGTGTTCATTGAGCGTGATGATGCTTTCATCTCCGAAATGACAAAACAGTGCGTTTCTTGGTGGATGTTCCATATGGAAGGTCGACGGAAGCCACAATCTGTGTCCAGTTCAGATGTGTTCCTTCTCTATCCCGAGAGCAATTCTGGGCAATCCGTGGAAGGAGGAGTAGGGTGTCTAGCCATTGCTCAAACTTTGGGAATGATCAGAGAGCGTATCAAAAAGTACGAGCAGGATGTGGAGCAGTTGGAGTTCCAACTCAAGAATGAGCTTGGAGCTTCGGAAATTCTGATGCATCGAGGCAAGCCGATTTGCTCTTGGAAGACCACAGAAACGTCGCGGTTCGATACGACGGCAATCAAAGAACAGGAGCCCGATCTTTATCAGAAGTATCTGAAAAAGACCACGTCCCGCCGATTCGTGTTGCACAAACTTGATGGAGGTAAGCCATGAGTTTGATAGTAACCGAAACGGCAAAGACCGATTACATACCACCAACCGAAGGCTTGCACGAAGCTGTTTTGGCGGATGTTGTGGATCTTGGGCTCATTGAAACACCGTGGGGTACCAAGCACAAAGCGACGCTTGTGTTCGAGACCGAAGAGAAGGATCCGGAAGGAGTTCCGCTTCGGGTAAGCAAGCGGTATACGCTTTCCCTGAGCGAAAAATCAAATCTTCGACAAGATTTGGAGCGCTGGCGTGGAAAGTTCGATGCGAAAGAGCTCAAGAATGGGTTTGACCTGGAGAGCCTTTTGGGGCTTAACGCCACAATCTACGTGGCGCATAGGGTTGCCGACGAGATTTTGTACGCAAACATTCAGACCATCCTGCCTCCCGCCAAAGGCAAGGACGGCAAACCTGCTTGGAAGGCTTTGGTAGTCTCCCCTTCATACAAGAGGGTAATTGAGAGGCAGGCTGCTGCGGCGTGAAGAGGAAGAGGGTTGGTTGATGCTGACTCTCTTCTTTAGGTTAGGAATTTGCGAGTAGTGCTCTAATCGAGCTTAAATGCTAATGACATCGCTCATTAGAACTGGCATTTGCGATTGTTAAGGAGTTGTGAGATATATTTAGGATCATCAATTACAAATCAAATGAGCCGTGCGCTTCTATTTCTGATCATCCTCGTTCTTGCTTCATGTTCTGAGAGCCAACCTACGCACTCGGATATCAAATTGTCTAAGGATGTCGACTATCTCAATTTTCTAGAATTCCAACCCAGCGCACTGGATACCTTTATCTATGTGTCCGAGGAACTATGGGCCGAAACCGACACTAATCTCACACTTTCTCTTGGCTCAGATGATGGCTTCACTTTCTGGCTGAATGGAGATTCTATCACAAGTCGGCAAGTCGGGCGGGGCGTTCGCGTACACGACGACCTGATTGATCTGACCTTAAACCAAGGACGTAACACGGTTCGATATAGGATCGATCAACGCGACGGAGGATGGGGACTCTGGCGCAACTGGCTAACAACTTCACAACGCGATTCTGAGCTGCGCGAATTCGCATACCAAATCTATTCGGATGTGGTCGAGACGAGCATCCTGCCCGATACTGTAAGATTTGTGACATTTAACCTGGACCCGAGGCGGTTGGTGGACAACATCCATCGAATCACGCTACAATGGAATGATGTCATCCTATTTGATGGCACTCCAAAGGACTTCCCCCAACAAATCGATTTACCCACTGCGTTTAATGGATTCGCAATGCTGAGCCTGAATGTCCGCGATACAAATGGCAAAGTTGTTTTTGCGGAACACTACCCAATCTGGTCTGAATCTGGCGCAGAGACTATGCGCCGCCGAGTGCATGCCTACGACCAAGAACTTGTGCTCGATGATGAAAACCGCTCGAAATATTCGACCCGAAAGCAAGCTGAATTGCTCTTGGATCTTAGGAATAGGACAAATCCGACGCATGTAAATGGCCCTCGCCTTGCGGAACATTCGGGGCGTATCATCCAACATTATCGTCCACAATTACCTGTCGACCCATCGAAACCCAAGAAACTAGTTGTGTTACTGCACGCTGAATTCGACGATTCGGTGACTAGCTATTGGAACACCTACGCCGGTCGTTCTCATGCTTTGATGGCGGATTGGACAGCGGCCAGCACTCGATTCCGGATAGAGTTTTTGCAGACTCTTATTCCTGCGGATGCGCGTTCAATTCCTGAAACGGCCCGATGGCTTGCCGAGCTAATCAAGAAGCAAAACGCCGATGAAGTGGCGTTTCTGGCATGGAGCAAAAGCGCCTTTACCCTGTTTGAGATGCTTCCAAGTTCAGGGATTCCCGTGACGAGGATAGGGTTGATCAGTCCTTGGCTGCCCTCGGATGCTAACCATGCGACTAGATTGGTGCTTCGGCTCAAACAGGAGTATCCATGTGTAAGCTGGCACATCTTCCATGGAGTAGCCGATACCGATGTACCACTATATATTCCAAGACTATGGCGCGATGCTCTTCTCAAGGCGGACTATCGCGTCGACTATTCCGAAGTGCCATGGAGCTCGCATTGGCATTATGTGCAAGCTCCGGAACATGAGTTTTTAAAGAGTTGGACGATGCACTGAAAAAATAATCCATACAAATGACATTTGTCATGTTTTTTATAAGTGAAGTTGTAGTACATTAACTTATACCTCAGGAACGCACCCCCGTTATTATGGCCCCCGCCTCCCTTTCTAACACTTTCGTCTGCCTGCTCTTCGCAGCGATGCTCTCCTCATGCATGGACGGCGGTCGAGGGGAAGTTACCCTCCGCCTCGATCTTACAGCCGAGCAAGATGCGGGTCGGTTCAAGCCTGAAGCCGGTGATAGAGTTAGCATCGCGGGGAACTTCAATGAATGGAAGCCCGACGATGTCTTTTTGAATAAAGCGTCTGATTCTTGGGAGTATTCGGTTGGAATAAATGTTAGTGGCCTCGATACCTTGGAGTACAAGTTCGTCATCCACTCCGGCGACGGCAGAGATTTACCTAATACAGGTTGGGAGAATATCACCAATCGTCGTCTTTCGTGGTTAGACCTCGCAAATCATCAACCTGTTCATGTGTTTGATACCCCATGGGGGCCAGAGAAGCAGGGTGATGTAACTTTCACTGTGAATTTGTCAAACCAAGTGGTGTTGGGTTATTTCAGTCCGGAAAATGGAGACCGTGTGCGTTTAACCGGTAGCTTCTTTGATTGGGAAGATGGCGTGGACTTGACCGTAATCGACACGTTGCACACCTATTCGGTCACCCTGCCTCTTTCATACCCAGCAGGCGTACCATTGCAGTATCGCTACCAAATTCTTCGCGTTGACAGCACATTAATCGATCCATGGAAAGGATGGGAGAAGACTGGCGAGCGCAGTCGCGCTCCGGAATTAGTTCGGACCGACTTCTATAACAATCAGTCGCATGTGCTGCGGTTCATTGTGACGATTCCCGGAGGACACAATGTCTCGGAATTAATGACTATTGAGCTTGAATTTAACGGGAAAACGCTAAACACAGATCCTTTGATGCTAGTCGGACCTGGTGTGTATGAAACCGCTGTGATGCTGGGAGGAGATGGAAACGTGCGGTGGCGATTAATACACCCCGATTCCAATTCCTTTCTAGAAAACTATCATTTTACACTAACAAAATTCGGAGGGAGATTAATTGTATAGATTAGTTCTATCCATATCTATGTCCTTGATTGGTCATTTGATACTATTTCTGCCCTCTGTTTCGGCTCAATACGACGGGTCGTTTGATGAGATCTATTTCAATCGGACCTTCAGTCCGAAATCGGAAGCCTTGGGCAGGAGCGGTGTTGCGGTTTTAGATAACGCCCTATCATTGCAGGCGAATTCGGCTCTGATCGGTTTCATGGATGGGGTCAGCTTATCCTATTCACATTCCGGTCCATACTACGCCGCACCCAAAGGTCAACATGAATTCATAGGAATGGCCGGTAAAGTCGGCTCTAAATTGGCTCTGGGCGTGAGCAAAGCCACGTTCCAGTTTGAAGTCGACAACACACTGGGATACAGCACAGAACTGCTGACGTTGGCCGTTGTGGCTAAGCCAACCAATCATCTCGCTTTCGCTTTGAATGGTAGGCGTGTTTCAGCAACGGTACGAAACACGCAGCAGGTCGGAAAAGCCATGTATGATCATGAGCAGTGGTATGTCGATGTGAATGCCGCATTCAGACATTCATACAATCCAAGGTTTGCAGAGCGTGGGGAACTGATGGCGGGTATCACCTATCAAAATGCGCTTCGAAATGAGTGGTCACCTCCTAGGCTCATCGAGGGCATAAATACGACTATACCGCTTCCAGTCATACTCACAGCTGGACTCGCACATGGATTGCGATGGGGCACCAAGAATTTTCTGTCACTGACTCTGTTCGGTGAATATCAGAATGTTCTGAACTCCGATTTTTATGAGCGGAAGTCGGTCGGAACTGAGCTGGATCTCAGCGGCTTGTTGAAGGGGAGGATCGGATATTTCACACAAACCAGAGATGATAAAGGGTTTGATGAGACCAAAGACGAACTTAAAGAAATGACCTATGGATTTGGAGTCGTTCTTCCCATTTCACAATTGCTAGGGACATCAAACACGATCCGCCTCGAATTCGATTATGTACGGATGCAACAACCTGTGATGACCCATGTGAATTATTTTGATATCGGTGAGTTCACAATGTTGAGCATGACATTAAAAATGTACTTGTTATCTAAGTGGAAATAAATGAAAAATTTGAGTGAATTGATCGGAGTCATCTTAATGGGTTTATTGCTCACAGACTGCACCAATAATTACGACTGTGAAGGTAATATCGTCGTCATAAACAGCATTCCCGATCTGACTCTATATATCGGCGGAGAGCCTTATTCGAGGGATTTAATCTATGAACAACCGCCTGTATACATGCATACCCGCAATGTGAAAATTGGATTTGCACCAACAACATCGGATGGTGAAATTGTTGCATCCGTAACGATGAGCTACAACGTGAACAAAAAACACCAATCTATATTGGTGATTACTCCACGAAGCATAGGTGAAGCTTTGGTTGAGATTTCAGCCGGTGACAATTGTTCAGAAAGAAATAGGGTGACTAGTTTCAAAGTCACGGTCCTTAATTCAGTGACCGCGAATTTAGCGAGATAGATTTTAATCAAGAGTCAGAATTAAAAAAATATGAAAAATATGAAATATTACATTTTAGTTGCTTTAATAAAAATTGCGATGCCTGTGTGCGCGCAAGTTATTTCAAACACACCGCTCACTACAGGTAACAGTCGTTTCACAGTCGAGGTATTTTCAGAAATCAAGAGGCCGGCGTTGACGTTAGTGGGGTTTGACAATCAAGGTAATCACAGTAAGGGATACGGGTTAAAACAAGTTCTTAACCTAGCCTATGTTGTAGGATCTAGTGAACAAAAGATTTTTATAAATGAAATACTAGGTATCTCAAATGATTCAATTAATATCAATCCTTCCACACGAAATGATTATAACACAAATAGCAATATACTACAATATCGTGCTTTTGAAGCCTTGGCGAGTTATGTTTTAGAAAAGAATGGAATTAATAGCACTACGTCCAACCAAGTGTACGGAATTCCCATGCGAGACCACCAAATAGTATTGTCAGAGTTCAAGAATGATATACTATTATTGGTCAATTCTGACAAACTTGCAAGATTATTTGTTAATAGTGAAGGAAATAGTGATTATGTTAAGGATGTTGGTTATTTTAAAAGCATCGCAAATGCTATCGATTTATATTTGGCCCTAGAGAACGCGTATGGTTTATGGGACCAACAAGAATGGGCTAATGGTTATTCAACTACACTATTTACTTCTCAACAAAAGCATTTACTCCTAGCCACATTTAATTTTCGTTTGTTGAAATTAAATGAAGCGATTACTAATGGTTTTTTGGGTGTAAACGAAGATGAAACAGAACCTGGGAATCGCCCTCTCAAGGGTTACATGACTCTGGGTTATGGAGTACTGGGAACACAATTAGTACAAGTACCCGGTTACACCGTGGCATCGGAATTTCCTTTTTATAAAAATAGAGCAATGTCTTCCGGCAGTTCATACTCATCGGATGATCACATGAAAAAGTGGATGTATCAATCGGATAATGGAAAACGTATGTGGGCTGAAGGGCCGTATTATTTGAATTTTGTTTTAATGGACGCTATTCCTTTTTGGCATGCACTTCGTGCGAATAGTATGCTGAATGGAGTCGCAGACCCTTTTCACAGTTCTTGGTTTATCAACCCATTACAATGGCTTGCTGACGTGACTACTCCAGATGGCTTGACACCTCCAATCAACGATGGGAACAAACATAGGATATCAGCGGCCCCGATGCTCAGGTGGAGTGCTGTTTATGGCAATATGAATATTGGTAAAGTCTTCAATGGTATATACCAGACTTCGAATTATTATAAAAGCGTGACCTCTGGTATGCCTCATAATTCCGTTTACGGATTTGGTAGTAGATCTTACCTAATGCAACTAGCAATTCCAACAGCCACTGAAAGCACCCCGTTAGAATATTCCATCTTAGGTGCTGAGGAACAACAAACTATTTATCGTAGGAAGGATGTACACAATCAACAACATTATATTTTTTTGAATACCGAAACTTCAAATTCTATTGACAGAGGTGACGGCCATCAACAGCCTGACAACATGCAACTACTCTATTATGTAGATGATGTATCATATTTAATGGATTCCGGTTACGATGCACCTAAATTTATCACCAAGTATTTTCCGCCATCTGTAGATTGGATTCGAAGCTCTTGGAATAATTATAGTGATCACAATGTTATGATTGGTAGACATTCTAATATGAGTATAATTCATCCTCAAGAGCCAGGAACTGGAATAAAATATCCTGTTTTAGATCCTTTGGAAACACGAATAGACTCTCATCACACGCCTATTCATTCTAAAAGTTCTTCAGCAGTTGGCAATATTGATATTATACAAGCTTCAACATACCTGAATACGCTGGATTTTTATAATGTTCATCCTTATACATTTGCGTTTTATGATAGAACTATCTTGATCATAAAAGACGACAATAGTCAATATATGATTGATTTGAATAGTACAAATGCATTAGATAAAGGATACTATAATAGAGGTTATAATTTTCGCACCACTTATCATGTGAATGCTAGTCAAGTTATTAATACACCATCCAATGATGGCTACGCTCTCTGGCCATATATTGGAGGTTATTCTGATAAACATCTATTTATCTATCCATCAATCGTGGAGCGAACTCCTGTTCTAGGTGATGTTGTCGCGTTACAAGTTGATGATGTAATGGAGTATTTCGACAAGCCAAGTGAAATAACAAAGCTAAATATTTATAGTCGAGGCTCTAACGCAATTGCAGATCATGCTTTAAGTGTTTATGCGTCTTATTATCACACGAGCGTGGCTTTTATTGAGGCACTAATAGGATATACAGCTACTGAGATTGCAAATAAAGAATTCTTATACAATAGTAGTATACCAAATGCAATTAGACCAGATGTTACTTTATTTAATGATTTACGAACATATCAGTATTGGACATGGCAGCGCTCGGAGAATACAATTGATTTATTCATAGCTCGTTCAGCGTATTTCAGGCATCCAAACAGCTTCTCACCAATGGATATCGAGTTTGAGATACCTGGTATTGATATTGCACTTAAACTCCCGATGAATAAAGAGTATGGTTTTGTTAGATTCACTAAAATTAATAATGTATGGCAAGTCGATATGAATTATCGCCTTAATCTAGAACTTGAGGTATACAACTACACAACAAGTCAGACTATTAATAACGTTGAATTCCCTATGAATTCTGAAGTAGAAATATCCGATAATCAAACGCTTACGATCACAGGTGAAGTTAAATTCAATCACGGCACCATGGTAACTCTCGGCACGAACGCGTCGATTGTGGTTTCAGGCTCTGGCAAGTTAACGGCGGATGGTACCACGTTCACTAGTGTGGATCCCACCAATTCCGCACTTTCGTTCAACAGAATTGAGTTGAACTCGGTTGGCAATTCATTCACTAATAGTGTTTTCAAAGGAGGTAACATTCAAAATGTATTGGTCGCAAATGGAGCAAGCGTATTTACTTCCTGCACTTTTTCCCATAGCCAAAGGGGGCTTAATGTGCTTTCTGGTGGTCATGTTTCTCTGGTTGGATCTACGGTCACAAACAATAATACAGGTGTATATGTAAGTAGTGGAGTAGTCACTTTATTTGGCCATGAGGTGCATGACGCTATAGCTAATACCTACACATTCACACCTACATCGGTGCACGGGAATAGCGGGCAAGGAGTGCATGCTGCTGGCAGTAGTCATGTGTATATGGGTTTAGCTCGGGTGATGGACAATACAGGCACCCAAATACAGGTGGGAAACGACGCAATGCTCCATGCTGAGGTGCTTGCACCGGATAACCCAACACTTCTGCTCTGGGGACATAATCGGATTTCTAAATCAAGTAGCGGCTACTATATCTATTCCACAGCTCGCACTCAAAGTGGGGAGACTTACCAAAACTTGACCATTCCTGCCAGATACAACTATTGGGGTAGTACCTCTGCCCCGGCTGCTGAACGCTTTTTTGGCTCGATTAACAGATCTGATCATTTGAGTTTCGACCCAACTATTCCTTATATCGATCAGCAAGTAATTCCCTGCGTAGGTCCACCATTAGAATGTATAGGCCAGAGTAGCCAAATCGCTTCACAAGTGTTGTCCTCATCTATGGCAGGTTCTTTAGCTAAGAGTGCTTCTACATCCTATGAAGCTGAACGTCTAATCGTATCCAAAGAACGGATACTGGCCATCCGAAATCATATCTCAGCCTACCCCGACGATCCGTTTAACGCTCGCCTACTACGCGAGTGGCATGGCCTCTTGCAAGGTGAAGGTTCTTCCTCTTTGACCGATGAGAAACAGATCTTCTCTGAACGAATCGAGACAAGAAAGAATCAACATGCCGCCGAGATGGTTATGGCTCTCAGTGCAGGACGCCGATCGGGAAGCGGTCGCGAGGTAAACGCACCGTCGGATTTGTTTCGTCCAGATTCAGAGTTGGAACCCAAGCATTTGATCGGCGAAACCGCTTGGATCCTGTCCCTTGCCGAACTTGCTAATAAGGGTGAATTCGAGGAGTTGTTGAATCAAGCAGGTTCGCACAGTACCCGCATTTACAATGCCGACAATCGCGCTTCAGTTCAGTTGTATCGCATGCAGGCCTTACAAAGTCTAGGGCGGTACGAAGAGGCCATCGCCGCCCTGAACGAGTTGGAACGCATCCAGCCAAGTGCGGACATGCAGGCGCATTATATCGCTCAAGACTACGGTC
The DNA here is from genome assembly GCA_041749075.1 of Balneolales bacterium. Lineage (GTDB taxonomy): Bacteria > Bacteroidota > Rhodothermia > Balneolales > HLUCCA01 > CAMTWZ01. Next base: position 28,433 of record JBGTBY010000022.1, read on the forward strand.
CGGTGCGCCGATATCTTGCCGAGTTGGCTGGTGTCAGCATGGACGAAACGCTTTCCAAATCCACCGCCGCTTCCGAGCCGGAGGCTTCGCCCCATGCTTTCGCCTTACATCCGTCCTATCCAAACCCGTTCAACCCGACGACAACGATCAGATATTCGGTGGGAGGGAATAGTGGCTCGTCGGTACCAGTTCTGATCACAGTTTTCGACCTGCTCGGACGCGAAGTCGCAGTCTTGGTGAATGAACGCAAACAAGCCGGGGAGTACTCGCATGTGTTCGATGCCTCGGGTGTTGCTAGCGGGATCTATCTAGTTCATGCCCGTCTCGGTACTCAAGTGTTCAGCCATAAGATCACGCTGATCAAGTGATTTGGCGATTACTCCCGGTACTCATTTGGGTAGCGGTCGCGCTGCTCATCGATCCGGGAGTGTATTACGGGGGGCACTCCCCCAAGCAGATTGGATTCCTGGCGCTAATGGCGTCAGGAATCGCGGCCATGGCTCTTTTTGCGTTTCAAAAGCGCGAATCTGTATCGTTTCAGTTCTCAATCATCGAAGCGCTGATTCTGGCTAGGATTGTATGGCTCGCCGCTACGCACCCTTATCCCCTGGAATACATCGTTTCTGAGCGTTTTTGGATTTTGACGGGTTTACTGGTCCTCTGTTTGTGGACACGTAATTCGGAACCGGCACCATGGCTCTGGGTTATCGCATGGATGTCTTTTCTACAAGCCGTTTTGGGGATCTATCAGTTTATAGCGGTTCCGCTGGTAGACCCAGATGTGAAAACCTCCGTCATTGGAACCATCATTGCTCCGAACGGCTTCGGTCTTTTAATGGCTATCGGCATCGTGGCTTGGCTTGGTGTCGCTAGGAAGACCATATCCATACCGATGTCTGCCATCCTGCTCGTCGCATTGTATTTGAACGGCAGTCGTGGAGCATTTCTGGCATTGATTGCGGTTGGGGCATTGTCCGTTCTCTGGATGTGGCCCCGAAAGTCATTGGCGATAGCAGGCATTATAATTATCGTAGGAACAACATGGTTCGCAGCCGGACTCAATCCGGAATCCACATCCGGTCGGTGGATGATTTGGAACATCTCCGCACCCATGGTAGTCGATCATCCTATTACGGGGGTTGGACACGGACGATTGGGTGTCGAGTATCTTCATTATCAGGCTGAATGGCTGTCTGATCCGGCCAAATCAAGACAGTACGGCCACAAAGCAGCCCCCATCAAACAGGCACATAATGAGTATTTGCAGGCATTTTGCGAATCCGGTGTTGTTGGTGGCCTACTATTCCTTGGAATCTGGTTGTTGGTTCTGTTCCGCATGTGTCCCAACGCTTATTCGGCTATTCTGGGTCTGATCCTACTGCATTCGCTCATCGACACGCCTCAGCACGTTCTATCTATTGCGATGCTAGCCTATGCCTTGATCCCTCTCGCCACAGAGTCCAAGCATCGCATCGTAACACTTCCACGGTATGCATTGCCGGTCATAGGGGTTATAGCTCTTCTCAGCCTCCCTGAATTGTACGACAGATATCAAGCCTACCGCCATTGGCAGGTTGGCCAGCAACACGCAAGCCAGTGGAACTGGAATGGGGCTGTAAATGCTTACGACCGTGCTCTGGTGAAACTACCGAATCAGGGCGAGCTCCATTTCCATCTCGGGGCGGCGCTAGTTCACAAAGGGGAGATCACCAAAGGGTTACATTATTTGGAAACCTCAAAAAAGCGTTTCAGCGACCGGAACATCTGGTTGAATACGGCCCATGCCTATATGATGACCGGAAAATTGGATTCCGCGGAAAACGAGGCACTGATTGCGAAATCCATGTTCCCAGACCATCTCGCGCCGGATCTGTTGCTAGGCCAAATTTGGCATCATCAAGGTCGAAACGAAGACTCGAAGCAGGCCCTGAGACGGTGCATCACGCAAGACGTCCGTGTTAAATCGGAACAAACATCCATCATCGCCAATGAAGCATCCTTGTTTTGGACCAAGGTGTATGGACAGGTTCCGGCTGCGGCAATCCCTTATGGGCGAGAAGATTACCTAGATCGGGAATCGATAATTCCCGCATTTCCCAAACGGTAGTAACAAAAGTAGTAACACGGATTCTGATAAATGGCCTCTGAGTGGCCAAATAGCACTATGCTATCACGTTTCAGGGGCGTTCGTCGTTCCGGCCATGATCGTTGTGGTCACTGAAGAAGATAATTCGTGATGAAATAAGTTTTTGTCCAACCCTTTGTCAAACCATAAAAAAAGGCTTGTAAATCAATGACTTACAAGCCTTTCTGTGCCCTGGACTGGACTTGAACCAGCATGCCGTTTCCAGCACCACCCCCTCAAGATGGCGTGTCTACCAGTTTCACCACCAGGGCATCGGGTCACAAAGATACGGTGGAATGTGAAAATGTGGAAACGTTAAAGCGTGAAAATGTGAGGAGCCTGCCCTGAGCGAAGCGAAGGGTGGAAACGTGGAAACGTGGAAACGTGAAAACGTTAAAGCGTGAAAATGTGGAAACGTTAAAGCGTGAAAGCGTCGCTTAAATAAAGGGTATCTTTACCTCGCACGTCGCGCGTCGCGCTTCGCACCACTAACAACAAACAACCAACAACTAACGCCCCCATGCGCCTGAACCGATATATCTCCAACTCCGGAATCTGCTCCCGCCGTGAAGCCGATGCCCTCATCTCCTCAGGTGTGGTTCGCATCAACGGCAAAGTGGTGACCGAATTGGGTACCATCGTTCAGAAAAACGACAAGGTGGATGTGCGCGGCGCCGCCATCAATCCCGAACTGTTTCAGTACATCCTGCTTCACAAACCCAAAGACACCATCACCACCACCGACGACGACCGTGGACGCAAAACCGTGATGGATCTCGTGGAGGATGTGGAAAAAGTGCGCTTGTATCCGGTCGGACGACTCGATCGCAACACCACCGGCGTATTGCTGATGACCAACGACGGCGATCTGGCCCATCGCTTGATGCATCCCAGTTATGAGGTCCGCAAGCGATACGATGTGGAAACGAAGCGCGACATCAGCGAAGAAAATCTGTCCCAGTTGCGCCAGGGCGTGACATTGGAGGATGGTCCCGCTGCGGCCTACTTCATCGAACGCATCAATGGAGTAAATAATCAAATCCGATTATCCATCCACGAAGGACGAAATCGGCAAGTGCGCCGCATGATGGAAGCCATTGGGCACGATGTGAGCCATTTGCATCGTTCCGACTACGCCGGACTCACCGTTCGTGGCATTCGTCCCGGCCGCTGGCGCAAATTGTCGGAAAAAGAAGTCAATCAACTGCGCACTTTGGTTAAATTGTTTCAGAACGAACCCAAAAAAGCCGATGCCAATCGTCCCGGTAAAAAAGCACTCAGGAAATCTGACGTCCCAAAACGGCGTCCCGATCGCATATGACCTGTATGTGCCGTTCAACGAACATGGCATCTTACCAACCATCGTTTTCCTTCACGGACGCGATCATGTGAAAGATTGGGGCATCTTCCCCGATGCCTTCATCGAACTGGCGGAACGCGGCTACGCGGTGATCTCCTACAATCACGCCCAACTCTCCATCCAACAGGAACTGGATGATCTGAGTGTGATGCTCGATGCTATCCGCAAAAATGAATTTGGCGCTGCGGCAGGACTGTTCAGCATGTATCCGGTCGGCGTGATCGGTCATTCGCATGGCGCTTATACCGCATTGGTGGCGGCTGCCGAGCGGGACGACATCATGAGCGTGGTCACGTGGTCTGCCATCGCAGAAATCCCTGGTGTGGATGGGGATGATGTCTCCGCCATGAAGCGCGTCGCACAACTGTACATCCCTTGCTGCTTCATCCATGGAATGGCCGATGAAGTGAACTCCTATCGCGATTCCGACAAATTATATCAAGCCTGTGTGAGCCGCGAAAAAGACCGCATCCTCCTCGAAAAAGCGGATCATACTTATGGCGGCACACAGCCCTTTTTGCACGACGATCTGCCGAAAGCCTTTTCGGATGTTCTGGACCAAACCGTGAAGTGGTTTCAAAGCACGATGTACTGATGGTGTTTCCGGTTCCGGTCGAATGGATCAAACGTCGTGGCCAACGCAATCTGCGTCTGCGTGTGAAGCTGGATAAGATCGTCGTTTCCGCCCCGTATCGATGCTCCGAACGCGATATGCGTGCGTTCGTGGAAGAACGGCAGGATTGGGTTCGCAAAGCGCACGCCGATCTGGTGCGCAAGGAAAGCGAATGGGCAACGGAACTACTGTCACGCCCCGATTCCATCCTACTTCGAGGCGAATGGAAACAAATAGTCGTGATTCACGGCGCAACAGGTCGACGAAAATGGACCTGGGAAGAATCGCCCGAACTTCTGACCCTGATTCTTCATCCGTCCATCGCCACTTTGGACACATCCATCCTGACAGCATTCTACAAAGAGTTGGCGACAATCGAATTGTTGGCTCGGATGGAGGAGCTATCCCCATCCCTTCCCTTCAAATGGAATAAGGTGTTCATCCGCTCACAGAAGACGAAGTGGGGAACCTGTTCGCGCGATAGGAATATTTCGTTGAATTGGCGGCTGATCAAATGCCCCATTGAAATATGGGATTATCTGATCGTTCATGAGTTATGCCACACCGTCCATTTCGATCACAGCAAGGCCTACTGGGACCTCGTGAAGCGCTACTATCCGGATGTGGATGGCGCGAATCGCTGGATCAAATCCAATACGCGGTTGGTCTTTTCCGATCCGTTGCCATTGTCGCAATCCATCTGAAGCGTATATAACTGCGCGGGCGGCATGTTCCGCCAAACGATTTTGGTGCTAAGCAGATGTCGATTCACAATCGTTCGTTCGACGGTGTTGAAAATCGGCGCCGGACTCACATACTTATAATAGATGATCGTGCCGTCGCACTTGGCCAACTGCTGCTTTTTTTTCCATATGGCGGATGTGACCTGTGCCGGCAGACTGCGATAGGGAATGCTCGAAAAAATGAAATCATACTCTTCAGTGGCCCCGAAATCGAGGATATTCATATGATACACGGAGACAGCCCCTCCATGATATCGCGCATGAACCATCTTGAAAAACGCTTCATTGATTTCAACGACATCCAAGCGATCCACATGGCGCATGGCCTTGATCAACGCCTTGGTGAACACCCCGGTTCCGGGGCCGAGCTCCAAAATGCGGACAGGTTTAGTCGGATGGAGACGGATGTGGGCTTTCAATTGATCGACCGCCGCATCTACCAGATATTTGGAACTGGCGGTGATGGCACCTGAGGTTTTGAAGTCGCTAAGAAAATGGACAATGTCGCGCATCAATCAATGTAAAGATTGATTATGGTTCTACCTATTTTGGCGCCATGAAACGTAGTTCCTTTCTCAAGCGCCTCGCGATCGGCGCCAGTGGCATCCCGTTGATCGGTGCCGCATCCAAAGCACCTCTATCCTCCGACCGTTTTTCTTTTGTGCATCTCACCGATTCGCACGTGCAACGTCGTCGCTCCGGTCATCTTGGTTTTGCCAACTGTGTGACATCCGTCAACGCCCTCGATCCGAAACCCGATCTGGTACTGATGGGTGGCGACATGGTGTTTGATGGATTGTATACCGACAAGGATGTGTATCTGGATCAGATTGCTCTGTTTAAAGATGGCGCATCGAAATTGGACATGCCCTGGTATCCGTGCATGGGAAATCATGATGTGTTCGGACTCTCATCGCGTCGCAAAACAACGGTTGATGACCCGGATATCGGCAAGAAAGTGATCATGGATGCTCTCGATTGGAAGCAGCCCTACTACAGTTTCAATCACAAAAACTGGCATTTCGTGGTGTTGGACACCATTTTCCAGGTCGAGACGGAAGACGGTCCGTCGTATGTGCCACGAATCGGGGAGGAACAGTTGGAATGGCTTCGGTTCGATCTCGGCGCTCATAAAGACATGCCTACCGTTGTGTTGATGCATATCGCGGCATTCTGCCATTCGCCGCTGTTATCCGGCAATCCCGAAGCCCGGGCGTATGGTGGACTTGTCATATCCGACAACAATCCGCTCCGCGAAATCCTCGAACGCCATAAGGTGAAGGTGGTTTTGCAAGGTCACACCCATCAGAATGAAGATTTCCGCTGGAACGATGTCTGGTATGTGACCAGCCAAAGCGTGAGCGCGGCCTGGTGGGGAGGCAACTGGCGCGGGTTCAAGCCCGGATATACGGTTTACATGGCCCATGCCGATGGACAAATCACGTGGGAACGCCGGGAGTACGAATGGGAACATCAGCTCGAGCCGGAAGACACCCTAGAGCGCGACCGCATCCAGCAACGAGAGGATTTCAACCAAGCCCAGCGCGAGCTCTACCTCAAGGAGATCGGCGCCCGCTGATCCAGACATCATCAAACCCGACTGCAAATTGATGCGGTTGCGGGAAGGTGGCCATGTCTCGGACGTCAGTTGGATCGAACATCAGCACATCCGCTCTTAAACCGGGTTTCAGATAACCTCTGTCGGTGAGTTGAAGGATGTCGGCGGTTTGTCCGCTCATTTTCCGGATGGCGGATTCCAATGTGAGCAACGGTTCTTCAATGACATACGCGCGGATGATTTTCGCAAAGCTGCCATAGCCTCGGGGATGTTGCATGGTCGGACTTCCATCTGAGGAAACCACTACCGACGGGTGCAAAAGGATGTGCTCCATCACGGCTTCGTTCATCACAAAGTAGGCGGCGGATGCGCCATGCGGACCGATATCATCCATCAATACTTCTTCGAACGGCTTGCCAAGGGAATCGGCCACTTGTTTGAGGGTGCGTCCGGCGTAGGGAGGTGATCCGATAAGCGTGGCTTCCGGACCGTTGCGCTTATTCACTCTATTGCGAAGATATTCGGCTAATTCCCCCCTCCGCGCCGCTCGTACGCTCGCATACTCATTGGGTGGCATCGCCCATTCGGGGAAGACAATCCCAATGCCGGTATAACTCGCCACATACGGGTACACATCCGCGGTAGCGCCAGCGTCCGAGATCATGGCCAGCACGGGGTCGGCTTGGCTGGGGTCGTTCCCGAACACGAGTTTGAGGTGGCTCACATGAACCCGGCTACCCCCGCGTCTCCCTTGCTCGATCAACTCCCGCACCGACGCCTCGATCTGATCGACATCCTCGTTGCGCACATGCGAGCTGATGAGTTTTCCCGCTTCTCCCACCGGAATAGCGATGGCGGTAAGTTCATCCGGAGTCGATAAGTAGCCCGGATAGTATTCGATTCCAGTACTGAGTCCGATGAATCCGGCATCGAAATGAGCGCGGACAAGCTCTACCATCCGTGGAATATCCCCATCCGTCATGCGACGTAGGGTGCCGTGTCCCACATTCATCAGCACCGAAATACCGGTGTTCAACGAGTCGAGGCGACGAATAAACGTTGCGGGATCTTCCGCTCCGTCGCTGCTTCCATCCAAACCAAGAACGATGGTGGTGACGCCCATCCGTCTGAAATTCTCGAATTCGGGTGTTTGGAACGGGTTTCCGTGTGCGTGTGGGTCGATGAAGCCGGGAGATACGACGCGTCCGGCCGCATCGATCACCATATCGGCTTGGAAATGGGATAAGGCGTTGCGCCCGACATAGGCGATGGTATCGGCGCCGATCAGTAGGGAGCCGGTATACGCGCGGTTACCGGTGCCATCCACGATGGTCGCGTTGCGAATGAGGACGGAGTACTGCGCGTCGGCATCTGGAAGGGGTGACGTGGCACATCCCCATCCCAACAAGAGACAAACAGCAAGTGTGGAGATTTTCATCAAATATCAGATGTGCAATTCGGGCAGCGGGTGGCCTTCAATGGAATGTTGCTATAACAACGCGGACAATCTTTGGTAGTCGGATCTGCGGCTTCTTCGGCAGCTACAACCAATTTTTCTTTGCGATCCGCGATCGCCTGCAATTTGTTGATGTTCTTGACAATCAGAAAAACCGCGAAAGCCAATATGAGAAAACTGATGACAGAATTGACGAACAAGCCGAAATTCAAGGTCACCGCGGGGTTTATGTCCGTTGCCTCACGCAACGTGATATAAACGTCGGAGAAATCGATATTGCCGACAAGCAACCCTAAGGGCGGCATCAGCAAATCTTTCACAATTGATTGGACGACGCCAGTAAAGGCGGTGCCGATGATGATGCCGACGGCCATGTCGACCACATTGCCTTTCATGGCAAATTTTTTGAATTCGTTAAGCATCATGGAGTTTAAGGCTCTTTACGTCCCATTGTCAATTCATTAGAGAAAACCCTATCATTTACCCCATGTCAAATGTACCTCAAGAGCGCCTACTGCTGCTATTCGACCTGATCGCGCACATCAATTCCAAGATGGATTTGAACATGTTGCTTACCAGCATCATGCAAGCCGCAAAAACCATGATGGATGCGGAAGCCAGTTCCTTGTTTCTGCTCGATGCGGAAAAGAACGAGCTTGAAATCAGCATACCTACTGGAGAAGCCAGTGGACGCATCACCGGTTATCGTATTCCGATGAGCCAAGGCATCGCCGGATGGGTGGCCACGAACAACCAACCTTTGTTGGTGCCCGATGTGAGTCAAGACCCGCGTTTTGGTGGCGATGTGCCGGGTTCGGGTTTTGTGACACGGAATCTTCTGTGCGTGCCCATGAAAAATGCGGAAGGCAAGCTCATTGGGGTCTTGCAAGCCATCAACTATTTAGGTGAGGGCACATTTCCTGATTCCGAAATTCCGTTGTTCCAACGGTTGGCAGATCAAGCGGCTATCTCCCTCGAGCGCGAACGCTTGATCCATGAATATCTGGAAAAGCAGAAGATGGAAGAGCAGCTTAATCTGGCACGCGACATCCAACGTCATCTATGGCCACGTCATCTTCCCAATTTACCTGGATACAGCATTATTGGTCAGAGCAAGCCCGCGTTGGAAGTGGGCGGCGATTATTATGATTTCATCCCGTTGGAAGATGGGAAATTCGCATTCGTTGTGGGGGATGTGTCTGGGAAGGGTGTGGGGGCAGGGCTCATCATGGCTACTCTCCGAGCCACATTACGCACCCAATTCGCACAACATACCGATCTCGATCGGGCGATGACATTGGTGAATAAAGCGGTAACGAACGATACGCGTCCGACTGAGTTCGTGACCATGTTTTTAGCCATTCTCGATCCAATCACACATGTTCTGAGTTATGTGAATGCCGGGCACAATCCGCCTTACATCGTCGATTTGGATGGAACCTTGACCGAATTGAAAGCCGGCGGACCCGTCGTTGGCATCATGCATCCGATGTTCTTCGAATCGAGAAAAGTGGAGATGAAGCCCGGTTCCGTGCTATTGCTCTATACGGACGGCGTCACGGAAGCGGAAAATGAGAATGGCGACATGTTCGAAGAACCCTTGTTAGAGCAATTCCTCAAAGACCACGTCAACGAGTCGATAGACGACATCCACAAACATCTGATGGAGAACATCGAGACCTTTCAAGGAAACATGCCTCAAGCGGATGACATCACGATCATCTTCCTGAGACGGGAAGCATAACGCGCGTCAGTTCCGCGTCACCTTTAGCGTGTAGTCACCAGTTGATCCGGCGGTCAATGTGTTCGCTCGAATCATGTACGCTCCTGAATCGGTGAACGTGAATGTGATTTGAGAATCGGTACCACCTGCTCCGTCGTCATCCGTTTCCAAGCTCGAGAACGAGTTGTTGGCGAACGTGCCTAACAGCAGGTACGCATCGAAATCGGAAGATTTAAGCGTGATGGTGACCGTTGTGTTCGGAACACCCACTATAAGATAATTGTCATAGTAAGAGTCGTCATCCATTACAGACGACGATTCAGATAGCGTCCCACTGACGGTTTGCCCGATGGAGATTCTGCTGAATCTCGTCGGTTGGGAGATTGGTGACGAATCAGAAGACGTCACACTCAATACGTAGAAGCCACTTTCACCTTCGCTCAATGTGTTCACCCGGATCACATAAACTCCGGAATCCGGAATTCGATACGTGATCTTGGCATCGGTTCCGCCTCCACTGTCATCATCCGATTCCAATTGGGTCAGTTCTTGGTCCGAAAAGGAGCTTAACAATAGGTAGGCATCGAAATCTACCGATGCGAGCAAGATATCGACCGTGGTGTTTGGTACGCCCGTCAGGGTGTAGACATCGTAATACGTCCCGTCGTCGAGTTTGGCTGAGGCGGATGTCAATGCACCGGTCACCGTCTGTCCGATCGAGATGGATTTGATATTGATGTCAGGCTCTGCGTTGGTGTTGGCCTGCGGGCCACCCTTGTGTTCCACAAATAAGGCAAAGGCTCCTTCTTCCTGCTTGCCTAAAGAATTGACGATGATGATATGCGGACCCGTTTTGGCGGCGGTGAAATCGATCCTCGCATCGGTCCCGCCAGCGCTGTCATCGTCTCTGGCTACGACGGTGTCATCATCGTCGAGCAACATCAGATACGCATCGAAATCGTCGCCTTGCAAAGTAATCTGCACTTGCTGTCCTGCGACCAGTTGCACTCGGTAACGTTGCGCATAGGAACTGTCTGGAAGGATCTCGTTTTCCGCAGTCAGCTCATGGGAAATGGTTTCTCCGATCGGCAGATTCCGAATGGAACCAGTGGAGCGTTGAGTGTTAACAAGAGCGGCTGCGCCTACTCGTTGCAGTCTTATTGTAAAGTCGCCGGTTTCATCGGCACCCAAGGTGTTCGTGCGGAAGTAGTATGTGCCGGCCGTGGTCAATGTGTGCTCGATTCTGGAATTCGTACCGCCGCCACCATCGTCATCTTTCGCAATGCTTTCAAACGTTCCGCTGGTCATGGTCCCAAGCTCGAGATAGGCATCAAAATTGGACGATTGATACAGAATAATAACGGTTTCGTTACCGGGTGAATCGTACCGATACAAATTGTAATAACTGCCATCGTTCAGCTTTAGGCTTCCGGAATCAAGTGTGCCTTGAATGGTTTCACCCATGCTGATGCGCTGTTGGGCGTCGAGTGTCGTGGTAGCCACGACGAGTAGGATGAATAGAGAGGTCAACGACTTCATCGGAAGGTCCTAAGTTGGTGTATGGACACCAACGTAAGGAAAAAACCACTCAATTCGAATGGCTCAATCGAACGCGTTTAGAACGGTTTTCCAGGCACCGGATTGCGGTGCGACCAGATCGAAATGCCCGGCGCGACGGATCACTGTATGTTTTGCCCCAAACACCGTTGAATAGTCATCACCATAAGTAGCCGGAACCAAGCTGTCTTCGGTTCCCGATATGAGATGCACCCTAGCTACCGGTTTTTCGCGTTGCGCCGGATTGGCCGGTTTTGGGTCCGCATCCCCCAAAAATCTCTTTGCCCCTTGATTGCAACTGCCATCTCCCTGAGCATAGGATTCGATATCGGTGATGGCGGCCAAACCGACGACAGCCCGGATCGAATCGGTTTCGGATGCGAGCCATAAAGCCAGGTGTCCACCTGCGGAGTGACCTGTAACGGTGATGTTGCTCACATCCAAGTTGAAGGCGTTCTTGTGATGGGAGATCGAACGGAATGCCTGCCGCACATCCTGCAGTGTTCCTGGATATCCACCTCCATCCTGACCCACTCGACGATATTCAATGTTGTAAGTGGCAAATCCCTTCTCTGTGAGCGCATCCGCTAGGTGACCCATGTAACGGAGATTGAACGCGTCCAACCAGCATCCGCCATGGACGAGCATCACAACAGGAAAGGGTCCCTTGCCATTTGGTAGCCGCCATTCTCCGAAATGGGATGGATCCGTGCCATAGGTTGTCACGGTATCGGCCGACATCATCAGTTCATTTCCTAATTCAGCCCATGTCACACCAAATTTGGATTCGGTTGCACAGGACGCAAGAAGCAGCATCCCAAATAGAAGGAGGGATTTCATTTCGAATCGGTGACGTCTTCGTACTCGGCGTCTTTGATGCGGTTGAACGGCTGGTTGGCGTCGACGGGTGGTTTCGGAGCATGTTTAGCGATGAACCGCCCGAGCATGTAACGAGCGATGAATCGCACCAACACAAAGAACAGAATGAGATATAGAAGGAATTTGAGCATCAGCGTGGATACAGATGGATGCGTTGATTTCGCAGAGGTTGACGGAAAATCTGGTCTTCAATATAAGCCAGATGCTCGGGCTCGTTCACGAAATCAATTTCATTGATGTTGATGACCAGCAACCGACTCCGGTCATAATGATGGAAAAACTGGTTATAGGCCTCGTTTAGTTCTTCCAGATAATCAGGGGAAATATCTTGCTCGTATGGACGTCCGCGACGGTAGATGTTGTCCATGAGCTTCTCAACCGAACATTGCAAGAAAATGACCAGATCCGGCTTCGTGGCAATGCTGCTCATGATGCTGTAAATGCGGTCATATAACGCCAATTCTTCATCATTCAAGTTGATGCGGGCGAAAATACGGTCCTTGTCGAACAGATAATCGGAGATGGTCATGTCGTGGAACAGGTCTTTGGCAGCGAGATTCCGTTGCTGGTTGAACCGACTGGCCAAAAACGATAACTGGGTTTGAAACGCATACCGAGCCCGGTCTTGATAGAACCGCGGCAAAAATGGGTTGTCTTCAAATTCTTCCAGCACCAACCGTGCTTGATGGTTCTGGGAAATCAGATTGGCCAATGTGGTTTTGCCGGCACCGATCACCCCTTCGATGGCAATGAAATCAAATGTGTTCACGGTAATTTCTCCAATGCGTCGTCGATTCGGATGCCTTCGGTAGGGTGGATCCATCCCGGCTGAATCTCTTTCAACGGTTCCAACACGAAGCGACGGTTCAAGCATTCCGGATGCGGTACGATCAACTCAGCACACTCATAATACCGTCCGTCGTAATCGATGATATCGAGATCGATCAGGCGGTCGGTCCAGCGCGGCGCATCGGGATCCCGACCTACACCGACTTCCCATTCTTTGAGCTGATGCAGGAGGTCGCTCGGGTTTAGGGATGTGCGGATTCGGGCCACGGCATTCAAGTACATGCTGGTGGACGCGCCAACCGGCTCTGTCTCGTGAGTGGATGACACCACGATCGGCGTTTCGGACAAGGATTGCAGGAATTCCGCCGCGGAGCGCAGCATTCGAGACCGATCTCCGAGATTCGACCCCATCGCGATGATCACATTCGCCATGTATGCCTCACTTCGCTGTAAGCGACTTCCCGACCTATGGGCGGATTCAGTTTGCGCACGGCAACGGTCAGTTCGGTGATACCTTGAGATTCGGCCATGATCCCTGTACCGATGCGCATCACTAGTGTCTCGATCAGGTCGACCGAGGCACCGTCCATCACCTGCGTCGCGATGGCATGTGCGCGGCTATAGTCGAAGGTCTGGGTAAGGTTGTCGGATTCTCCAGCCGGAAGGATGTCGATGTCGGCGATCACATCCACCTCAAACGTGTTCCCATCCCGCTTTTCCTCAGGCAACACGCCATGTTTCGCACGAAAAACCATCGATTTGATTGTCACTGTTCCCATTCAACAAACGACTAACAACAAACAACTACCCATCAGAACGCCGCCAACTCAATCTTTTGCTGGATGTCTTTGATGATGCGCGCATGCTTGGAACTCGATTTCATGCGCTCTTCAACAGATGTGATGGCATGGATGACGGTGGAATGATCACGTCCCCCGAACTGCAATCCGATGGTCTTGAGTGAGCTTTTGGTCATGTTCTTGGACAGATACATGGCGATCTGACGCACTTCCACCACTTCCTGCTTGCGGGTTTTTTCACGCACTTTGTCGGGGTCGATTCCGAAATAATCACAGACCTGCAGTTGGATGGTGTCGATCGAGATGTGGCGTTTCGTCTCCTTCACCATATCCTTGAGGATGCGTTTGGCCATCACAAGGTCGATATTGTCGATCTTTTGCAGCGAAGAAGTGGCCAATAATTTGATGATGGCGCCTTCGAGGTCGCGGATGCTGGTCTTGAAATTGTAGGCGATGAACTCGAAGATATCACGGTCGAATTCAATGCCGTTGTCGCGCGCCTTGTATTCGAGGATGGCATAGCGCGTTTCGAAATCGGGCATCTGCAGATCGGCGCTCAAGCCCCAATTGAAGCGGGAAATCAGCCGTTCTTCAATGTCTGGCACGTCTTTCGGCGCGCGGTCGCTGCTCAGAATGATCTGCTTGCCGTCTTGGTGCAGCGCGTTGAAAATGTGGAAGAATTCTTCCTGTGTTTTCTCTTTACCGCTGAAAAACTGGATGTCGTCGACAATCAAAACATCGATGTTGCGATAAAACATGGTGAATTCGCTCGATCGGTTGTTCCGGATCGCATGCACGAACTCATTGGTGAAGCTTTCAGAGGACGTGTACAGAACCGATTTCTCATCGCCGTAGTCCTGTTTGATCTTATTTCCGATGCTCTGGATGAGGTGGGTCTTGCCCAATCCAACACCACCATAAATGAAGAACGGATTGAAGGAGTTGCTTCCCAGATTTTCGGCGATGGCCATGGCGGCGGAACGCGCGAGACGGTTGCAATCGCCCTCGATGTAACGCTCGAAGATGTAATTCGGGTTCAGATTCGACTCGATGCGCGTCTTCCGGATTCCCGGAATCACAAACGGATTTTGTATCGTCCCCATATTGTAACTCGAATACCCCGAAATCTCTTGCGGTTTGGTTGGCGGAACCGGACGTTGGGGCATGCGAACCGAAGTGCCTCCGAAGGTATCTTCCGCCCGTTCCATCACAATAGAATACTCTAGTTTGCCATCCGGACCAAGCACTTTCGACAGGGTAGACCGAAGCATGCCGTAATAATGCTCTTCCAGCCACTCATACCAGAACTGCGACGGCACCTGGATCGTCAGGGTGTTGTTCTCTAACTTCACAGGTTTGATGGGCTCAAACCACGACTTGAACTTCTGAAAATTGATGTTGTCCCGAATGATGTCGAGACACTGACTCCAAGCCGCAGAGGCCGCTTCGTTACCCAAGGTGATATGCTCCTTTATGCCATTTTTCGGAATCGTCCAACCAGTTGGTGCGAACGGGTTATCCACAAACCAGAAAGTCCGATTCTTTCTGCTGAGGCCTAAATTGCCGAAACTTCCCCACCTTCGCAACACAGATATTCACCCATTTTGGCCAAGTTATCCACAATTTTATCCACATAGTAACTCATTGTTAGGCAATGGTTTGACGATTTATCAAAAAAAGATGTGGGTAGCTATTGACATTACCCAACAATTCGGTAACACGGATTTTTACAAATTGGAGCATCACTTTGGTTGTCAGAAAAACTTTTCAACAAATTATCCACATTCGTAAGAAGCGATTTTTGTCTGACGAATCGCGTATGACCACGCTATCGGTACCTGCGGGCATCAAGCCGTGCTGAGACGGGTCATAACCCTCGTTCAGTTCCACCCAAAGAGCCCCTTTACGTTGCAAGTTCTGAGCTGAGAAGGAGGCGAGCTTGGCATACACATCCGACACATCCTCACAGAATAAAGCCAAGTGAGGTTCGTGTTCCAACACCTGTTTGTCCATCTCCGACGCCTCGTCTTTGCGGATATAGGGCGGATTGGATAGGATCAGGTCGAAGGGGCCTTCCGGCATCCCTTTTCCTGTCAAAAAATCGGCCTTTAGGAACTGGATGTCGACCTTGTTCAATTCGGCATTCGTTCGGGCGGTTGCAAGAGCGTCTTCACTCAGATCGATGGCGATCACCTCCCATTCCGGCCGTTCCATTTTCAGGGCGATGGCAATGCATCCCGATCCGGTACCGATATCCAACACCCGTTTCGGTCCATCTTCCGCCACCGACTCCAAAATCAATGTCACCAATTCTTCCGTCTCCGGGCGGGGGATGAGCACCGACGGGTTCACCTGGATGCGGGCATGGTAGAAATCCGTCGATCCGGTGATGTACTGTAGTGGTTCATGCGCCGCTCGCCGCTTCACCCATGAACGCAACGTACCCAGCTCGGACTGCGACAGTGGTCGGTCGAATCGTGTATATAGCTCCAGCCGTTTCATGCGGAGCAAGTCAGCCAGAAGCCACTCGATGCTGAGGCGAGGTGACGGTATGCCCTTCGACGTGAAATAGTCCGTGGCCCAACGGATCATCCGTTGGATCGTCCATAACTCGTCAGGATCCGGTTTCGCTGTCTGCGGTTTCAAACACTTCCTGAATGGTCAATCCCAGACGTTTCGTGTAATCTAAGATGTGATCGGTCACGGTGTCATTCAGCGGAATCTCTTCCGTGAGGGCGGAACGGAATGCGACACGGCCACCGGTAGTGACCACATCGATCTTGAGGGATCGGGCGGAATACTCCAATATCGTGATTACACTGAGATTGGGTTGATGCATCTTAGGCTTGTCCTCATACGTGAGGACATGGACTGATTCTTCTGCGTCTGATGTGCTGTAGCGATAAGTATGCGACGGTTTGCTTGTTTCCAATAAGGCCAACGGCATGCGTTGCAGTGTATCGGCAGGGCCGTACACAATGAATTTTCTCGTCATGCTCATACGTTCAATGATCTCCGTTCGTTCTATATTGTCATGAGGGCCTATAATATACGCACCTCACAGATGAGGGAACGTAAATCATCGTAACGTATTTTATATAATATGCATTCACGTCATTTTCTTCTCATATTATTTCTCGCCGCCCCATTCGCCGTGGCGAGTGCCCAAGCCGGTCACGAGCCGGATGTCCGTTCGATACAAAAACCTCGGACCACGTTTTCTGATGGCCTCAAAAACGCATGGGGCTTCAATCTGACCATTAATAATTTCGGATTTGCCGTGGGTACCGAGTACCGTCGTTCAGTGGGTGACTTCACGGACCTCGTGTTCGAAACCCATTGGTCTGGCCTCAAAGACGATACCGAACAGAGTTTTCAATTCTATTCGGGCCAACAGGTGGTTCCGAACAAACAGAACCGCATCATGGCCTTTCCATTGCTGATCGGCGTGCGCCAACGGATTTTTGCGAATGCCGTGTCGGACAATTTCCGGATTTATCTCTCCGGACAAGTCGGTCCTTCATTGGCTTTCGTCTATCCATACTACAATCAGCAAGGATATGAGAATGTCCCTTACTACTATTTCGACGATCCGAACCCGGTGCTCATTCCAGGTCCGGTGCCCGGTCGCGATCCCGACACCTTCCCCAACGATGCGCTTCAAGGTTGGGGTGACGGAAGCTGGGTGAAAGGGATGGCCGGACAATTTGCCCTTGGCGCCGATTTTGGAGATAATTTCAAATCCCTCCAAAGCATCAAACTCGGCTATTACTACCAGTATTATCCGGATGGCATCCAGGTACTCGAGCCCGTGAACGTGCTTGGTTACAACCCGAACGTTGGTGCGTTCGCGGTGGTGAAAGGAGCCGGAAAACAGCGCTATTTCGCATCCCCGATCATCACACTCGTTGTCGGCGGGATGTGGTAAATCAGTCGGTTTAGCCGTACCTTGAAGGACCTAAAAACAGATGAAAAAGGACCTTTATGGCTATTATCGAAGATATTGTTGCTCGGCAGATTTTTGACTCCCGCGGCAACCCCACTGTAGAAGTGGATGTGATCACAGATTCAGGGATTGTAGGACGTGCGGCGGTACCATCCGGCGCTTCCACTGGTGAATATGAAGCGGCGGAATTGCGTGACGAAGACCCATCCGCTTACATGGGCAAAGGCGTTTCAAAAGCGGTCGATAACGTGAACGACACGATCGCGTCTGAACTGGTCGGTTTTGATGTGTATAGCCAGATCGACGTCGACAATTACATGATCGCCCTTGACGGTACACCGAACAAATCGAAACTCGGCGCCAACGCCATCCTCGGTGTTTCCCTTGCGGTTGCCGATGCGGCCGCTCAAAGCCTCAGCATGCCCCTCTGGCGTTACTTGGGCGGCGTAAATGCGAAAGTGCTTCCCCTCCCGATGTTCAACATCATCAACGGTGGTTCGCATGCCGACAATAACGTCGATTTGCAGGAATTCATGATCATGCCGGTCGGCGCACAGACCTTGACAGGTGCTCTGAAAATCGGGAATGAAGTCTTCCATAACCTTAAAAAAGTATTGTCCAGCCGTGGCTACAACACTTCGGTTGGCGATGAAGGCGGTTTCGCACCGAACCTGAAATCGAACGAAGAAGCCCTTGAAGTGATTCTGATCGCCATCGAAAAAGCCGGTTACAAACCAGGCGACGATGTGATGATCGCTCTCGATCCAGCCTCATCCGAGTTTTACAACAAGAAAACCGGATTGTATGAGTTCAAATGGAGCGACGGTTCCAAGCGCACGTCCGACGAAATGGTAGCGTTCTGGGCCGATTGGTGCAAGAAATACCCGATCATCTCTATCGAAGATGGGATGGATGAAAACGATTGGACGGGATGGAAATCCCTTACCGATGCCATCGGCGACACGGTTCAATTGGTGGGCGACGACTTGTTCGTGACCAACACCGACCGCTTGGCAAAAGGCATCGAGTCTGGCACGGCCAACTCCATCCTGATCAAAGTGAACCAGATCGGAACCCTCACCGAAACCCTTGATGCGATCGAAATGGCGCATAAAGCCGGTTATACCGCAGTGATTTCGCATCGCTCCGGTGAAACCGAAGACGTGTCGATCGCCGACATCGCCGTCGCGACCAACGCAGGTCAGATCAAAACCGGTTCCATGAGCCGCACCGATCGGATCGCCAAATACAACCAATTGCTCCGTATCGAAGAACAACTGGGCGAGTCCAGCATCTTCCTCGGTCGCGACGCATTCAACGTCTGATATGAATATCTACGTAGGAAACCTTGCCTGGAAGGTAAAAAAACAGGATCTGGAAGAGTTGTTCACTCATTTCGGAGGGGTAACCCGTTCCTTTATCGTCCGCGATAAAGCCACTCGCCGTTCCAAAGGGTATGCCTTTGTGGAAATGCCGGAACAGGATGAGGCCTTGGCCGCCATCGAACACCTGAATAACACGGTGTTCATGGATCGCGCCTTGGTTGTGAACGAAGCCAACCCGCGTCGGGAAGAGGATAACAACGAAGATATCCTTCTCGACGACGAGGAATGACGTGTTTTGTACCCGCATCGAACTGGATCATTTCCGCAATCATACGGATCTGAGCCTGGATTGGGCACCGGGAGTGAACTTGCTCTCGGGTCCCAATGGCGCGGGAAAAACCAATGCGATCGATGCCGTTCACTATCTGTGCATGAGTCGCAGTTTCGTGACGGCATCCGATCAATTCGTGTCGCACCACGATCGTAGCTCATTTTCCTTGAAAGGATCGTTCGGCGGATCCATCCGCGACGCCTTCACCCTATCGTGCACATACAGCCGAGGCGAGGGAAAAACGTTTTTCGTGAACGATAGTCCGCTCGACCGCCTGGCCGATCTCATCGGACGAGTACCCGTGGTGGTTCTTAGTCCCGAAGACCGAAAACTCACCGGGGAAGGACCCGAAGAACGCCGCACCTTCATCGATGCGCTAATCAGCCAAGCCTCGTCTACCTACTTGCAGGATCTGATGGAGTATCGGCGCGTGGTGCGCCAGCGCAACCGAATTCTGATCGCCTATGCGCTGCATCGGAAGCCGGTTGGGGACATGCTCGACGCGTGGGATGATGCCCTTGTGCGCACCGGATCTCGCATCATCGCCAAACGCAGGCAGGTTCTGGCCGAGTTCGAGACCTTCATGGCCGAAGAATATGCGTTTATGGCGGGAGTCGGACACGTGCCGACGTTCCGATACAAGACCTCCGCAGAAGACGAAACCGATTTCCGAGCGAAGCTGGCCGACATGCGGGCCAAGGAAATGGAGCGTGGTATGACACTGATGGGTCCGCATCGCGACGACCTGGTGTTCTATCTCGATGGCATCGAACTGCGTCGGTTCGGCTCGCAAGGTCAGCATCGGCTGTTCGCCTTCGCCTTGAAATTAGCCCAACGTCGGTTCTACACCGAGCGCCTTGAGGATCAACCCATCTTTCTGTTGGATGATGTCTTTGGTGATCTCGATCCGAAAAAAATCGCGACCTTGCTCAAGATGCTCGATGAGCAGCAAGGTCAAACGTTCATCACCGCGGCGAATCCGGATCCGCTACTGAATGTGTTGGACTTTAACGGTCGGCATCACCATTTTACCTTCCATGCGCAGTAAAAACCCCGAACCTCTCGATCGGTTATTGAACACCTTCATCGAACGTTTTCCTCAAAAGAAAGCGATGAAGCGGGGGATGGTCTTGCACTTGTTTCCGAAAGTGGTGGGAGATCGCATTGCATCGGAGTGCACACAGCTTAAATTTAACGGAACTACCTTGCTGATCCGCATCCCCAACGCCTCTTGGCGACATGAGGTGCATATGCAACGGTTTTCCATCCAAACACGCCTGAATGCCGAAGTCAAAGAAGAGATTATTAAAGAGATTGTTGTCCTTGGCTGACATCCGGGGGTGGTTTTCACCTTCGATGGCCAATGACGACGCCGGCACATTCACCAAACGCGAAAAAGTGATGGTGTTGGGCGTGGCCTATGTGTTGGCAATTGGACTTTGGTTCATGGTGAATATGGATCGTGAGTTTACCATCACGACCAATCTTCCTGTCGCGATGGGGGATTTGGCTGAAGGGATGGCTCTGCGCCAACCGATTCCGACATCCGTGCAGGTGACGTTGAACGGACCCGGATGGAATCTTATGAGCCTGTATGGGAATTTGCCAAATCTGGTGCTCGATGTGAGACAGGAAGAAGTGGATGTGCTGGCTTCCGCCCGCGATCTGTTGACAGGGGATGGGGTGAACGTGCTGCGAGTCCAGCCTTTTATGCTGACCATCCGAATCGACGACCGTGTCACGAAACGTGTTCCTGTGGAGCCGCGTTTGCAAATCGATTTCCGCAACCGATATGATTTGGTGGGCCCCATCCGCTTATTTCCAGATAGCGTGGATATTGCTGGCGCGAAATCCGTGCTCGATACCATTCGCTCGTGGCCAACACGTCGTGATGAGATCACCGGTGTGCGCGATGCCTTGGATCTGAGCTTGGCTTTGGTCGAACCTTCGTACATCATGCAGATCTCTCATCCAACCGTTCGCATTGAAGCGGATGTGGCCGAGTTCACGGAAGGAGAAGTTCGAATTCCGATCCGCACAAGAGGTCAGCCTCGCAACCGCGATGTGGTGTACAGTCCGACGTTCGTGACGGTCAAGTACGACGTTCCCATCGAAGAGTACACACGCAGCTTGGCTCAGGTGCTCTTCGCGGCCTATGTGCCTTACACGATGGCCACGCGCGACTCAACGGGCTTTGTGGTGCCTCAGATCGAACGCACCGAATCATCGCTGCATATCCGCATCCGTTCGTTCCAACCACGAACGGTCTCCTACTATCACATCGTGGCTGAATAAGGCGCCATCGCCTCATCCAAAGTTGCGGATCCGTCGAAAAACCCTACGATTTTGAGGATGACGGCATCCACCAAGGCATCCGGACACGACGCGCCACTCGTCAACGCGATCGTAAGTGGAGTTTTTGTGGATGTGGGAAGCCAGTCTTGCGTTTCATGCATCTGCTTGTCCCACTGATTGAAATGCCGGATGTGATTCGGGGATGGGAACTCGGCCGCATCCCGGATGTGATAGGTCGGGAATTTGCGTTCAAGCAGTTCAACGATATGCATCGTATTCGATGAATTGTAGCCACCGACCACGATCGCCAAATCGGCATGTTCATCCAGCAAGCCATACGTAGCGGCTTGGTTTTCATTGGTGGCGTAGCACAAAGTATCGCTGGTGTCGGCGAAGGAATAGCCCAATGTTGTGGCCGCCTCCTTCAACACATCCATTACCTCGCTGGTTTCAGTAGCCAGCATCGTGGTCTGATTGATCACCCCGAATTTGGCCAAATCATGAACCGGATCGAAACCAGGAGTGGCTTTGTGTCCGAACACAGCCTCGAATTCCGAATAGGGTCGATTACCGAGCATGAAATCAGCGAGGATGCGGGCCTCATCCACATTGTAAACCACTACAACCGGACCACTTTTCGCCGAATGCGAAAATGTCGCCCGGGTTTCCTCATGCTGGTACTTTCCATGGATCACCAAGGCATGACCTTTTTTCCCTAACTGCTCGCCACGCCGCCAAACTTTCACCACAAATGGGCATGTCGTGTCATACTGATAGGGATCGATGCCACGGGCTTTGATTCGGGCCTGCATCTCCAAAGTTGTTCCGAATGCCGGTACAATCACAATATCATCGGATGTGAGACTGTCCAAGGGGATAAGCTCTGCGCCGGACGTGTCAAACAGGAAGTTCACACCTTTCGACAGAAGATCCTCGTTCACCGTCGGATTATGGATCATCTCACTAAGCAGGAAAATCCTCTTGCCTTTATTTTCGAAGACCGTTTTGTAAGCGATATCGATTGCGTTCTGCACCCCATAACAGAATCCGAAATGTCGCGGGATGAGGAATCGAACCGGACCGAAATCCAATACCGCCGGCTTCATATCCTTCTTCATCCCGTCTTGCGACGCACGGAACTCCTTTATCTGCCGGATAACCGGTGATTCGTAGATTTCGGGGATGATGAAAGACTTAGCCACTAAAAATGTTGAATGTTGAATGTTGAAGGTTGAATTGTCAAGAAATGTTGAATGCTGAATGTTGAATGTTGAATTGAAGAACCCTTAATCATTTCGTCTCTTCATCTTTTCGTCCTCCTTAATTCAACATTCAACATTCAAACTTCAACATTTTCTTAGTCCATTTTTACAGCAACCAACTTAGAGACACCGATCTCCGGCATAGTAACACCGTAGAGCATCTCGGAGTTCTCCATCGTTTTTTTGTTGTGTGTGATGATGATGAACTGGGTATCGGTGCTGAATGTCTTGATCATGCTCGAAAAACGTTCCACGTTCGCATCATCCAATGGGGCATCCACTTCGTCAAGAATACAGAAAGGGGATGGTTTCACCAGATAGATGGCGAACAGCAGCGCGATGGCGGTCAGTGTTTTTTCTCCGCCGGACAACTGTTCGATGTTGCTCGGACGCTTGCCTCTCGGATTCGCGATGATCTGGATTTTTTGCTCCAGCGGATCATCAATGGAATCATCAAGCACCAAATCGCAGATATCGTGCTCCTCGAAAAGTGTGTTGAATACTTTCTTGAAGTTGATGCGGACCTGATCGAAGGTCGTGGTGAACAGTTCTGTCGCGGTCTGATTGATCTCGTCGATGGTGGCCAGAAGTTTTTGTTCGGCTTCGGCCAAATCCGCGATCTGTTTTTCAAACACATCCAGCCGCGTCTTTTCTTCTTCGAATTCGTCGATGGCGAGAGCATTCACTTCGCCGATGTTCTTAAGCCGTTCGCGCAGGTTGGAAATCGTTTCACGAATGGTGCCCGGCTCCGAATCCTCCGGCATCGTTTCCACCACGGCGTCCATTAAGAGTCCATACTGCTCCCACACATGGTCCGAGATGTTCTTCGCTTGCAGGTCGTAGCGTTCTTTCGACATGGTGAGGTGATGGACCAGCTCCATGTTCACTTCTTTGCGGCGGCGGACTTCCCTCAAATCCGTCTCGATCTGATTCAACTTCCCTCGATGCCGCGCGGCGATCTCATCCGCCTCTTCTAACGCGCCATCGGCATCGATTTTCTCAGCTTTGAGTTTCGCGACATCCGCGGTCAACTCGACAACCTGTTTCTTGAGGGCCAGAATACGGTCCTTGCTGTCACGTGCGTTCTGAGCCCGCATGTCGAGACGCTTCTTGATGCCCGCCATGGCGACCTGCGCCCGCTCGATATCCTTCTTCAAATTCTCGAACGCGTTCTCGGCTTGCGTGCTGGCCATCTGATGCTCGTTCACCACATGTTGTGCTCGCTGACGAGCCTCTTCCTTGCGTTCCAACTCGGTTCTCAGTTCCACTTGGCGACGAATCGCCGCATCCAAGCGCTCTTGCAAGACCTGTGTTTCCGGCTCATGTGCGCTCAGTTCCTGCTTTGCCGCGGCGATCTGATCGGTTGCTTTGGTCCGACGATCCTTGATCTCCAGCACGTTTTTCTCATACACGCCTTTGCGCGCCTGCAAGGAATTGTGCTTGTTTTCCAACTCCCTGAGGGCGTGATCCGCTTCCTTCACCTTTTGCGTGAGGGATTCCACATTCAGACGTTCCGATTTCTGGCGGATATCGTCCAGTTCCAAGCTTAGATTTCGGATCTCGGTCTCGTGTCGGTCGATGCTGTCGGCTAGGGTTTCGAGCTTGTCTTTGAGTCCGACCCGCAAGCCCACATTCTTATGATTCGAGCCTCCGCGATACACGTACTCCGACTCGATCACATCGCCGTCGAGGGTCACGGCGCTTAAGCGCTCGCCGGAAACCAATTTCGTGGCTTCATCGAGGGAATCGGCGACGACCACCCGACCCAGAAGCAATCTCTTGACTGGTTCGAACGCGGCGTCGCATCGGACGTGGTGGTACAGTGATTGAGGATGCGGGGGGAGGATGGCGGAAAGTCGGTCGAGGGGAAGGATGCCGGCCTTGCCTTTCCCGGCTGCGCGCAGCAGGCCGAATGCGGCTTTTGCATCGGAAAGAGTATCGGCCACGAGAAGATGCACGGCGTCGCCGAGCACGGATTCCAATGCGACAGCGTAGGATGTGGTTGTGGAGAGGATCTCGGAAACCGGGCGCAATTTGGGGGCTTGGTCGGCCGTCGCAAGATACTTCACGCTTTCGGGGAAGGCATCCGAGTTCCGCGCCAGTCCTTCCAACAAGGTCACTTCCGCCGACGCCGCGTCCAATTTGCTCCGAGTGGCGCGCAGCTTTTCTTTCAATTCTTCTTGCTGTTCAGATAAACGCTGACGTTCGATGATCGCCGATTCCCGTCTTTCTTCGGCAATGTCTTTCGACTCGGTCGCCGTCTTGATCGCGAATTGGATGGAGGCTTCTTCGGTTTCAAAGGTGCCCACATCCGAATCGCGCATTTCGATCTGACGATCCAAACGCTGCACTTCTTCTTGCAAGTTTTCGACACGCGATTCCAGGCGGATTTTCTTCGCCTGCAGGGCCGAAATGGCGATGTTCGCGTCGGTATACGATTTCGAGACCGATTCCAAGTTCTCGCGGATCCGAGCCACATCCGTCTTCGATCGTTCCAAGACTTCGCTGGATTGGGATAGGGTGTCGCGGGTCGCTTTCCAAGCCGCTTCCGCATCCTTCATCTGTTCTTCGGTGCGGAATTGCACCCGCTTCCAATCTGTCATTTCTTCTTCGCTCTGCACCACATCGTGCTCGAACTGCTTGATGACATTCTCTTCCGCCTCGATCTTGCCCGCATCAATCGTAATGGTGGTCTCCGCATCCCGAATGGCACCAGAAATCCGATTCACCTGGCGCTGCGCATGGATCACATCCTGCTCTTTCGCCGTCAAGGTCTCTTTGGTGACCTTGAACAACTGCTCCAACTTCTCCGTGGTGTGCGTATGGTCGTTCTTTTCTTGTTCGGCATGGATGATCCGTTCCATCAACGGACTCAGTTCGGCGCGGATCGTATCGTATTCATGTTTCGACAGAGCCAGATCCAACTTCCGAAGCTGCTCGCTATACTCTTTCGAGCGTTGTGCTTTTCCCGCTTGGATTTGCAAGGAGCGCACATTTTTCCGGATTTCCAGAAGCAGATCATCCACACGCTGCAAATCGGTCTTGGTTTCTTCGAGCTTGCGGAGGGTCTGCTTGCGGCGTTCCTTGTATTTCGTGAGTCCGGCGGCTTCTTCAAAAAGACGGCGGCGGTCGTTGTTCCGATCCGTCAGGATTTCTTCCACCATCTTCAGCTCGATCACGGAATAGGCGTTCGATCCCATCCCCGTATCCATGAAGAGATCCACGATGTCCTTCAACCGGCAGGAAACCTTGTTCAACAGATAATCGCTGTCGCCGTTGCGGAACAAGCGGCGAGTGATGGTCACATCCCGGAATTCCGTCGGCAGAATGCCTTTGTTGTTGTGGATGGTGACGGATACTTCCGCCATCCCTAATGGCTTCTTACTCGCCGTTCCATTGAAAATGACGTTCGACATGGCGGATGAGCGTAGCAAAGAGGGACGTTGCTCACCCAGCGCCCAGCGTAGGGCATCCACGATGTTTGATTTGCCACATCCGTTCGGACCCACAATCGCTGTGACCCCGCTTCCGAAGGTGATCTGGGTTTTCTGTGCGAAGCTCTTAAACCCCTGAAGTTCTAATTCCGCTAAATACACGGATCAGACCGTCAGAATGTCTTTTTCCTTGTGCTTGAGCAACTCTTCCACTTGAGCGATGTGGGAGTCGGTCAACTTCTGGATCGCATCTTCCGCTTCAAAGCGGGAATCTTCTGGCAAGGATTTCGACTTCACCGTATTCTTGATGTTGTCGTTCGCTTCGCGACGGGCATTTCGTATGGAGACGCGCGCATTCTCCGCCACATTCTTGGCCAATTTCACCAAATCGTTGCGACGTTCTTCAGACAAGATCGGAAGCGGGATGCGGATCACTTGACCATCGTTGTTCGGATTCAAACCCAATCCCGAAGCCATAATCGCTTTTTCGATGGCGACGATGGAGGATTTGTCCCATGGTTGTACCATAAGAAGACGTGCTTCAGGAGCCGTTACGCTCGACATTTGGGCGAGGGGCGTCATCGACCCATAATATTCCACACGGATGCCATCCAACAAGGCCGGATTCGCTTTTCCGGCGCGCAGGTGCGAGAGTTCGCGTTTTAGAAAATCAATGGCTTCCACCATTTCCATTTCCGCAGTATCATGAAAATCAGTCAATTCAGGTAACATGGCGAGATCATCAAAAGGTTAGCCGAATTTAAGGAAAAAAGGGGCATTCTGCTTCTAATCCCAAGTTACTCGAGTTCCGACGGCTTCTCCCATCACCACTTTCGACAAATTTCCGGTCACATTCATGTCGAACACGATGATCGGCGTTTGGTTGTCGCGGCAGAGGGTGAACGCGGTCAGATCCATCACAGACAGGCGCTGGCGAAGAACTTCATCGCCCGAAATGGTATCGTATTTAACCGCATCCGAATGCTTCTCCGGATCTTTGTCAAAAATGCCATCCACACGGGTTCCTTTGAGGATCACATCCGCCTCGATTTCGATGGCGCGAAGCGATGCGGCCGTATCGGTGGTGAAGTAGGGATTTCCGGTTCCAGCCCCGAAAATGACAACGCGACCTTTTTCCAAATGGCGCACGGCACGACGGCGGATGAACGGCTCGGCGATCTGCTCCATGCGGATCGCAGTGAGGAGGCGGGTCTGCACCCCTTTGCGCTCAAGCGCATCTTGCAAGGCCATGGAATTGATGACGGTGGCCAACATCCCCATATAATCGGCTTGCACACGATCCATGCCTTGAGTGGCGCCTTTTACGCCACGGAAAATATTGCCACCACCGATCACAATCGCGATCTGAATGCCTTTCCCGTTCGCCGCTTTGATCTCCTCCGCATACTGTTCAAGCACATTTCCATCGATTCCATGACCTTGTGCCCCCAAGAGGGCTTCACCGCTTAGTTTTAGAAGAATGCGTTTATAGGATGACATATGGGATTAGCGATGGATGGATAAAAAAAAGGCCACCCTTTTGAGGTAGCCTTAAACTAAGCAATTCGATTATTCAACACCAAGTTGAACCCGTGAGAAGCGGTTCACGTCAGGTGCTTTTGAGTTCGCAAGGTACTCGCGAACCGTGATGGCACCGTCTTTGACGAACTTCTGTTCGAGCAACACGCGCTCTTCGTAGAAGCGGCGGAGTTTACCGTGAGCGGCTTTCTCAGCGATTTCAGCAGGTTTGCCTTCGTTGATGAGCTGCTCTTTGGCGATCTCGAGTTCTTTGTTGAGAATCGTGGCGTCCACTTCTTCTTTGCGAACGGCGATCGGGTTCATCGCCGCGATTTGCATCGCCACGTCTTTGCCGATGTCGTCGCTAACGGCGCCTTTGAAGTCCACAAGCACAGCCAAGGCATTGCCTGGGTGGATGTAAGAAAGGATGGCGCCTTCGGTTTGAAGGAGGATCACACGACGGATGTCGATTTTCTCGCCGATCTTGCCAACCATCGATTTCAGATGCTCGCTGATCAACAATCCGTTCCATTCAGACGCACGAAGGGTATCGGTATCGGAAATGGCTTTGTCGAACGCAACTTGCGCGAAACCGGTAGCGGTTGCGATGAAGTCTTCGTTACGAGCTACGAAATCGGTTTCGCAGTTCAGTTCGAGAGCGACCGCTTTCTTTTTGTCAGCGGAGATCAACGTCACGACCACACCTTGGTTGGCGTCGCGGTCGGCACGTTGGTCGGATACTTTCTGGCCTTTCTTGCGAAGGTATTCGATGGCGGCATCCATATCGCCATTGGCTTCAGCCAAGGCTTTTTTGCAATCCATCATGCCGGCGCCGGTCAGGTCGCGCAGGCGTTTCACATCAGATGCGGTAATTTCCATAATAATAGCAGTAATCGGTAATCAGTAATCGGTAATCAAGGCTTACGAGTTCTGCGACGGCGTTTGCGTCCTTCTTCTCCGCCTTCTTCCTCTGGTTTCACATCGCCTTTGTTGGCGGCTTCCATCGCTTCAAGAGCCAATTGCTCCTCTTCGAAGACTTCACGCTCAGCGGCACCTTCGATGATGGCATCGGCCACGTTCGCGGTGATCAGTTGAATGGCTTTAGCGGCGTCATCGTTCGATGGGATGATGAAATCTGGGATGTCCGGGTCGCAGTTCGTATCCACGATCGCGAAGATCGGGATGTTCAAACGTTGCGCTTCTTGGATGGCGATGTTTTCTTTTACGATATCGACCACGAAGAGTGCGCCTGGAAGACGGCTGATGCCGGAGATACCGCCAAGTACTTGCTCAAGCTTGGCTTGCTCGCGATCGAGCATGAGGCGTTCTTTCTTGGTGATGTTCTCGTAGGTTCCATCGGCACGCATTTTATTGATCTCTTCCATACGGGAGATGCTTTTGCGAACGGTAGAGAAGTTGGTAAGCATACCACCGAGCCAGCGGTGCGTCACGAACGGCATGCCGCAGCGGATCGCTTCCGTGCGGATGATCTCTTGCGCTTGCTTCTTGGTACCCACAAACAGGATTTTCTTACCGGTACGAGCCACTTTTCCGATGGCGTCGAGGGTTTCCTGCAACAGGACGTGAGTTTTCTTAAGGTCAAGGATGTGGATTCCGTTGCGTTGCATGAAAATGAATTCGCGCATTTTCGGATTCCAGCGGCGGGTAAGGTGGCCGAAGTGGGCGCCCGCCTTAAGGAGTTCTTCGATCGATACAGCTTGTGCCATGTGTGTTGTTTTGTTAAGCCTCTGCACCGGTCAGCTTTCTTAGGGATCTGCGGTTCAGCAGACACGCCCCCTTGAAATCACGATGCATGTGGGATTGGTTGTCGGACAAAAAGAAGGGCCATTGAAGGCCCTTCGTGGGAAATCTGAAACGGATTAACGTTTCGAGAACTGGTAACGCTTGCGCGCTTTGGGTTGACCGTATTTCTTACGTTCAACCATACGGTCATCACGAGTGAGAAGACCGTTCAATTTGAGTGCGGCATGATGCTCGCTGTCGTGCTTGTCGAGGGCACGGGCCACGCCGAGCATGATCGCTCCGGCTTGTCCGCTGACGCCACCGCCGCTGACCGTCACTTTGAGATCCCATTTGCCTTCGTTCTCAGTGACAACGAAAGGTTGGAGAACCGTGATCTGGTGCGCAAGCACAGGGAAGAATTCGATGAATGGACGATCGTTGATCAGAATCACTCCTTTGCCAGGTTTCATGTAAACACGGGCGGTGGAGGTTTTGCGACGGCCGATTGCGTTGATCTGTTGCATCAGCAATTAGAGCGTAATGGTTTCGGGTTGTTGGGCTTCATGCGGATGGGCGGAGCCAACATACACACGAAGGTTGCGAAGCATTTGACGGCCAAGTGGACCTTTAGGAAGCATGCCTTTCACCGCGAAGGTGACAGGACGGGTCGGGTGCTTGGCGAGGAGGCTCTCAGGAGTCTCGAGTTTCACGCCACCAGGATAGCCGGTGTGACGGAAGTACTCTTTGTCGGTCATTTTTTTGCCGGACAGGGTAATCTTCTCCGCATTGATGACAATCACATTGTCGCCGGTGTCCATATGAGGAGTGAAGATGGGCTTGGTCTTACCGCGAAGAATCGCGGCGATTTTGGCCGCGAGGCGACCCAATGTCTGGCCTTCGGCATCCACAAGGACCCACTTTTTAGTGATGTCTTTGGGTTTGGCCGAGTATGTTTTGAAACTGATCGTATCCACAGGTAGAAAGATTTCGTGCGATTAGCGTGAAGTCGAGAAATATACGGCACCCTGAAATGAGAATCAAGAAATTCCGGAGCCGATATATGATTGTCGGGGTTGGTGGAGATAGTTGAATGTAGTAGAGGTATGCTGTCCGCAAGTCCCTTTTTCTTAAAAATAATGCCACATACGTTAGCAATTTGGCGCATTGTATCTAGTGAATAACAAATTATGCACAGATTTCACAGATTTTTTTCACAGTGATTTTGTCGGAATACCCGATTTCAGACGAATTTTGGTGGCTCCAATCCAAGATCCAGTGCAGCTTTGGTATAGAAATCCCTTCTTGTCGGACGATCTCTTTCCACGGCATTGATCAACTTCCCCCAGTCTCCGGTCGCAATGATGAGTGCCACCAGGTATACGACCTCATCCAATGGAGATATCGAAACGAGTTTATCCGGATCCGGAACATCGATCTTGCCAGCTAAAAAGCGACCAGGTTCACGACCCGTGCCGACAAGTCCTCCGCATCGAAGGATGGTTCCACGTCCTTTGGGTCCCGACCAAAACACGCCTTCCGCCATGATCAGATCGGCAATCGGGATGGATGAGTGTTTGGATGTGGAGTTGTGATCAGCAGGCGAAGCGATTCCAGGAACCACTTGGGATTCCGGAAAAATATCCGGCTTACCTGTGTAAACAGATGTCGTGCTGATGAAGAGCACATTCGATTTGGGAGGCAATTGCTCTGCGGTTGCGCGAAGTGATGCCACATAATCGCTTGTTTTGCTGGGTGGGACATTGATCACATAGCCTTCGGCCTGAGGTGGTTTCGGGTCACCGATCCGATACACCCGGCCCCGAATACCGTGCGATTCGATGTCAGGAATCCGCTCTTCGCGTGTGGTGGTTCCGATCACCTTGAAGCCTCGTTCAGCCAAATCGGAAGCGATAGGAAGTCCTAACCATCCACATCCGATGACAGCGATCGACTTCATGACAACCCCTCGAGGATGCATTTATCGAGTCCGATGCCGTTCCGGAAGTTTCCTAAGAATGTGAGCCCTGGATGGGCCACTTCAAGGGCATCCAAATCAGAAAGGAAGGCGCTGAAATGCATCCCATACTGCGGAATCGCGTGTTTCCAGCGGGTGATATGAGTCATGACAGGTTCTCCTTCAACGCCAAGCATGTTCCGACATTCGTGCAAGGTCATTCGAATGGTCGCGTCGTCGTCCAATTCGGTGAGATGAGGTTGCCGGCTTCCGCCGATGAAAGATGTGAGTAAATGGTGTCCCACTGGCGCACGATTCGAAAAAATGGCGGTAGGAAACAGGACTCCCAATACATTGCGATGTTCTTTTTCCGGAATCAGCATTCCGAATCCATCAATCGGATGTGTGATGTCGGATGCCGCAAAACCCAGACTCACACTCACAACCGGAGCATAAGAAAGAGTCGGTTTATTGGCCATGATACCTTTTGTCGGCCACGTATAAGGTGGGGATGTGAGTACAACCCGATCGTATTCCAACCCATTGGCAAGGAATCCTTTATCTGTTCGCTCAAGCGATTCGAGGGATGTGTTTGGATGGAATCGGTCACCTAAGGACGAGGCGATTTGATTGGGCAGCGATTGCAATCCGTTTTGGAAAGAAATGATTTCATTCTTGGGTCCAGTGGTGCGTTTTTTCATCGATCCCCGAATGAACGAGCCATGCTCTTGTTCCAGATTCCACAATTTTGGGAAGGCGTGGCGCACGGCCAATGAATGGGGGTTCCCGGCATAGATTCCGCCGACCATCGGATTGATGAGATTCTCGAGAGCCTCCGTTCCCAAGCGTCGCTCAATCATGTCGCCGAGGGATTCGTCCGTCGCGAGGGACCGTTTCGGAACCCAAGGTTCGCGCAGGAGGCGCATTTTGGCGCTGAAGCTGAGCAACGGAGACGTGATGGCCGACCAAATGGAGTTCGGAGTAGGCACCGGACGACCGTGCAAGTAGATATATCGTTTGGCGGCGGATCGGTTCGCGGTTAAGGTATCGGGCGCCAGACCTAGCTCGGAAAGAAACCAGGTGATGCGAGGGTCGGAGTTCTGAAGGGAGTTGGGCCCGGCTTCGAGAAGGAAACCATCTTTAAAGATCGTGCGAATCGCACCACCTGGCTCCGGACGGGCTTCCCATAGGTCCACATCCAGACCTTCCTTTACCAATTGCCAGGCACGAGTAAGTCCGGAAATTCCACCGCCGATGATGAGGGTTCGCATGTGGGAAGGTAGGGGTAATGGGGAGAGCTGTCCGCAAGTCTACCTAAATAAAATACACAACATTTTGCGCAAACACCATATAAACATCTACCTATGTGAAAATGAATTACTAAATAAATCTGTGGAATTTGTGCTTAATTACGTAATTAACATATAAAAATAACGTTAATTCCATTCAATAAATAATCTTTTCAGTACTTGTATTACGTGATTTGTACCACTTGCGGACAGTGCACATAAATACCTATCAAACGATACTATTTAGATTAAATCAAATTAATAGTTGCGACATGGATTTATCCCTTCTTAATTTAGACCAGTTCAAAATAGAAATACATGAAAGTCGCCCTTACCCTTCTCGTTTTCCTGCTATCCTCCCCGATTACATCCTTCGCTCAGGCTCCTGACTCGATGAAAACGGGCGAAATGCCGCAAATTGAAGTACTTGGTGTGCCCGAGCGCCTGCTTCGCCTACCAGGTTCGGCTTCGATCGTTGGACATCAAACCATCCGCCAAACCGCACCGGTTTCTGGGAACGAGGTGTTTCGTAAAGTGACGGGGCTGAATATTGTTGATGAAGAGGGACTCGGGATGAGAGCGAACATCGGTATTCGCGGCCTGGATCCGGATCGGTCCAGAACCGTGTTAGTGATGGAAGATGGAGTTCCAGTCGCACTTTCTCCCTATGGCGAACCTGAGCTGTATTATACCCCATCCATCGACCGCATGAGCGGGATTGAGGTGCTGAAAGGATCCGGATCCATCTTGTTCGGACCTCAGACCATAGGCGGGGTGATTAATTATTTAACGGCAAATCCACCTCCCGTTCCAACCACGGAAGCGGTTGTGCGTGGTGGCCAGGATGGATTTTTCGTCGGTCGGTTCTCGCATGGATCCACTCTCGGAAATAGTGGCTATAACGTCACGTATCTGCGGAAATCAGGGAATGGTGTCGGAGTTCTCGATTATGGCATCCATGATCTGAATGCGAAATTCAAGCAAGTTCTCTCTCCGAAATCTGTGCTTGGCATCAAGCTCGGTATCTATGATGAAGTATCGAATTCCACGTACGTAGGCATCACCCAAGGCATGTATGATTCCGGATTGTACGACTTCACCCATCCCGCTCCGGACGATCAACTCTCTGTTCGCCGCTACTCGCTGAGCGCGACCCATGATCACTTTTTCACTCCCGATTTCCGCCTGAAAACCACAGTATTCGGCTACACGACCACACGGGATTGGTCGAGACAGGATTTCCGCACATCTCCTCGTCCACAAGACACCTACATCCGAACCCTTGGCGATCTGTACTTCTTCGATCGTACCGGTAACCGGAATCGGAGCTTTGAAGTGATGGGTGTCGAACCGCGCTTCAGTTCCACATTCCGTATCGCAGACATCCGAAATGAACTCGATTTCGGATTCCGATATGTGTTCGAACGCGCTTACGAAAAACGGATCGACGGAACCGTTGCCCGCCCCACTTCCGGAACCTTGCGTGAAGATGAAGTCCGTACCGGTTCCGCGTATAGCGCCTTTGTCCAAGATCGAGTGTATGTGACGGATGACCTGACTGTAACACCCGGAGTCCGCCTCGAGCACTTCATTTATGAGCGCGATATTTATCGCCGGGCAAATGCGGAAGTCTCGGTTGTGAAGTCGGATCAAGTGACGTCCGTCATTCCAGGTGTTGGGGTCAGTTACCAACTGGGTCGGAATTCGTCGGTTTTTGCCGGAATCCATCGCGG
This sequence comes from Balneolales bacterium, assembly GCA_041749075.1. Lineage (GTDB taxonomy): Bacteria > Bacteroidota > Rhodothermia > Balneolales > HLUCCA01 > CAMTWZ01. The sequence continues at coordinate 62,866 of JBGTBY010000022.1, forward strand.
ATTCAGCCCGCCACGAGTCAAAGATGCGATCAGCAGCACCGGAGTGAGCGCGGAGTTGGACGCCGAATACAGTTGGAATTCAGAACTCGGATTTCGTGGGGAATTGATCAGAGGATTGAGCGCAGAGCTGACCGGATTTCACATGGATTTCTCCAATCAAATCATTCCGGTATCTGAATCATCCGGCGGGTCTGGAGTTCCGGGCGCCGGACTCGTGAATGGTGGTCGCACCCGTCATACGGGCTTGGAAGCCGGTTTTTCCGCTGAACTCGGGCGTTTGTTCGATCTTGGATTCACTGTGGATTGGGATGTGGCCGCAACATTCACACAAGCCAGATTCAGTAGCGACCGTTTTGTGGATGATGGCGGAACCTCCGTGAATGTCAACGGACATGTGTTGCCCTATGCTCCTGAAATCATGTTGAACTCATCGGTCCATGCGGTACTTCCATTTGGTTTTCAAGCCGGTTTCAGCGCTCAATACACCGGACGTCAATATGGAGATGTGTTGAATTCGACCATACCTAGTGCGGATGGTCAAGTCGGACTGTTGGATGCGTTTATGGTGATGGATGCCAGCCTGAATTGGAACTTGCCTGGGATGGATGCCTTCACGTTGACGAGTTCCGTAAAAAATCTCACGGATGAACGCTATATTGTGAGCCGTAGACCCCAAGGAATCCGTTTAGGATTACCACGATTTGTGAGTTTGGGTCTTGAAGTCAGTTTATAAGAAATTCCCGCACGTGTGGGTTGAGAGGAGAAAACATCGATATCAAGCGCTCTATCGCGTTTGATGTCGATGATTCTTCTGCCGAATGCACATCAACTACTCCAAATGTCCAACCGACTCCAAGCCTTCCGCGAAAAACGCGCCGCTTTGAATGAGCAGATTCTTGACCTGGATCACCTCGGCGTCAAACGCTTTTTCAACCTCGACAGCAATACCTACCGGGATGGTGCCCTTTCCGGAAAACAGAAAGAATTACTCGGTTTGGTCGCTTCGGCCGTGCTTCGTTGCAACGATTGCATCGACTATCACTTGGAGCAATGCGCCAAAGATGGATGGACTCACGACGAATTGATCGATGCGATGAATGTGGCTCTGGTTGTGGGTGGAAGCATCGTGATACCGCATTTTCGTCATGGGGTTGAAACGCTCTCGATTCTCAAGGAAGAAGGGTATTTTCAGGGTTGAATCCATTAAGCCCTATGAAATTCGTTCTTCCAATCCTCTTTCTCTTCTCTTTTTCCACAGTCCAAGCTCAATCGGACAGCACAAAATTCGGATTCCTCCCCGCACTTGGTTACACCTCGGATCTTGGACTTTTAGGTGGCGGCATCTTCAATCGATTTCATTATAAAGATGGATATCGGCCGTACATCAACATGCAAATGGTGTCCGCCATTGTGAGTACGAAGGGGTTTTATTCGATTTATCTCCTTCATGAACGTACCAGCAAAGGCACGAGTACATCCCTGAAATCCATCCGAAGTACCTATGAGTTGTACTCGGATCGAACCACAGAATCCACATGGTTCGGACTCGGGCCCGATTCCCAATTTCGGAAGGATGATTTTGAAGGGGAGGTCAATTTTTTCAAATCTTCCAGCACCGGGTTCATTTATCGTGGGAGGTTGCCCTTGTATCGAACCGGTTTCCCAGGTGCCCAACTTGATGCGGTTTTGATTGGCCAAATCGGATACAACAAGCCTTTTGATCAGAATCCAGATCAATTGTTCTGGCAAGATTTACCGAATGGAACGGATGGGGGATGGTCGACTGGGGCCGGATTGGGACTTCAATGGGAAAATCGGGACGCCGAAATCGCCCCGATCCGTGGAAACACCGCCATTATTGAGGCTCGTTACCTTCCAAGCATCTTACCCGAGTCGTATTCCGCGTTTTTGGTGTTAGCCGAAGCCTCGCAATACGTCCCGATTCGAGTCGGTCATTTGTTTGTGCTTGCCGGACGCATCGGAATGCAACATGCATCCGGGGATGTTCCCTTTTGGTTTATGCCGGCGATTGGCGGAGACGAGAATGTCCGTGGCCTGCCAATAGACCGATATCGCGGGGATGGAGCCTTGTGGTACAATTCCGAAATCCGGACATGGGTGTACGAAAATCGGAACGAGGCGATCAAAGTGGGCATGCATGTGTTTCGAGATGGCGGTGGCGTGGTAGTGAATCACGACTATGCCACGATTCCTGAGAATCTCATCCACACCTGGGGCGTCGGTTTTGCACTTTCCCTGTTCACACCGGATTTCCTGGTTCGAGGTGACTTCGGGTTCAGTGAAGATATCAGCCGATTCTACATGGGCGTGGGGTACACGTTTTGATGCTGATTTTGCTCTTGTTGGTGGTCGGAACATTGACCGGAATCTTGGCCGGCATGCTTGGAATAGGGGGTGGGCTGATTTTCACTCCGGTTTTGTATTGGATTTTTCAAGACGCCGGATTTGAGCGTCCGGAGTTATGGGCGATCGGAACATCCCTGTTCTGCACGTTCACATCCTCCTTGGGAGGAAGCCTTCGTCATCATCTGCGTTCGACTAGTTATGTGCGGGAAGGAATCGTTGCCGGATCGTTCGGTGTGATCGGAACGATCCTCGGAAAATGGATCGCCACGAGTCCATATTTCACAGGACCCCTATTCCGGATTCTGATCACATCCTTGCTCGTGTATTCCATTGGCCAACTGATTTATAAAACCTACTTCAGCCGTCAACTGGGTAAACCGCTTGTGAATCATGATCGCGACTTGACTTGGAAAGAATTGAGTGTGGTCGGCATTGCGGGCGGCTTCATCGCCACATTGGCCGGAATCGGTGGTGGTTTGCTGATGGTGCCCATCCTTCATTTGTGGTTCAAGCAATCGTATAAACGGACGGTCAGCGTATCCGAATTGGCCATCGTCGTGATTTCCTTCGTGGGTTTCGTCCAATTATGGATGTATGTGGATGTGGTTCGATCATTACCGCTGCTGGTTGGCGCGTTCGCTGGCGCGTTCTTCGGAGTGAGATTGCATGATGTGGTGGATCCTCGACTGATGAAAGTGATGCATGCCGGGCTAATGGTGCTCGCCGTCGGGATGATGTGGTGGTAGGGATGCGGGATGCGGGAAGCTGGATGCGGGAAGCTGGATGCTGGATGCTAGACGCTTGAAGTCTTTCACTGTTTTCATAAAAACAGAGGCCTGAATTTGATTCTTTCGAATCTATTTTTATGGCTTAAAGCCTGTGAAATCAAAATTTCAAGGGTATGTTCTCCGAAGCATTTTGTTTTCCCGCATCCCGCATCCAGCATCCAGCATCCCGCATCCCGCCCATGTCCCGACTCCTCTTCCTTCTCCTCCTCGTCTCTTGTTCGCCTCGCTTGGCCGACGTCGTTGGTCCCACAACCCCATCCGAGCTCAATACGATTTTCGAGGAATACCATGAATACACCCGCACATTTTCACGGGGCGACAGTCTGGCGATTGTATCTGCTGAGTTCCAGCAAGCACAGATTCCACAACTGCGCTCGTTCCTGAATCGGATCTCCTCAGCCTCGCTTCGGAACACCACACTCACAGACAGCCTCTCCGCCCTCGTGCTCGCACACGAACTCCGCGATCAGATTGAGTACTTGGAAAACGAGTACTATGTGCTACCGCTCACGGGTTGGTTCGATTACCACACCACGTTTGTCAATTCGGCCTTGTCGGCGCGCCTCACGACGTCCGCCGATACCCTCGCGTATCTCACTCGCCTTAGCGATTTTCCGCGGCTAAACCGCGAATATATAGACCTGATGCGGCGCGGCATGTCACTCGGACTCGTTCGTCCGAAGATCGTCTTCAACGATTATCTCCCCACCATCGCCACCCACATCACCGAAAATCCAGCCGATAGCCCCTGGGGAAAAGCCCTTGGTGAGCCGAATCCGGCACAACTCGAACTGGTGAAAGGGGTTGTCGATGAGTATCAGTATCTGCTCGATTTTTTGACAGACGAGTACATCCCAGTCGCGTCCGACGTTTCCGGAATTCGTGCCGTCCCTGGTGGCGAAGAGTACTATCGGTATCTCGTCCGACATCATGTCACGTTCGACATCACTCCGGATTCTGTGCATGCCATCGGACTTCGTGAAGTGAAACGCATCCGCGACGAGATGCAAGAGGTGATGCGTCAAACCGGCTTTGAAGGCGATTTTTCCGCGTTTCTGGAGTTTCTCCGCACCGATCCGCAGTTCTATGCCAAGACTCCAGATGAGTTGATGATGCGCACGGCGTATGTCCTGAAAAAAATGGATGGACAATTGCCACAACTGTTCGGCCGACTTCCGCGGCTGCCATATGGCATCATCCAAATTCCGGATTATCTCGCACCTCGAACCGCGACCGCATATTATAGTCAGGGATCACCGGAAGGTCACCGAGCTGGGAATTATGCGGTGAACACCTACGATCTACCATCGCGTCCTATCTATGAAATCGAAGCGTTGAGCTATCACGAAGCGGTTCCGGGTCATCACTTGCAGATCGCGTTGGCTCAGGAACTCGAATTACCCGCATTTCGTCGTCGAATCGCCTTCACCGCCTACACCGAAGGCTGGGCATTGTACTCGGAACGCCTCGGACTCGATGTCGGATTCTATTCCGATCCCTACAGCAATTTCGGTCGACTGAGTTATGAAATGTGGCGTGCGCTGCGCCTGGTGGTGGACACCGGAATCCATTGGTACGGCTGGACGAAAGAGGATGCCATCGAATATATGTCTGTGAATTCCGCACTCTCGATGCACAACATTCACAGTGAAGTGACGAGATATATTTTCTGGCCGGGTCAGTCGCTGGCGTATAAAATGGGGGAGATCCATATCCGTCAACTTCGCGAACAGATGCAAGTTGAACAAGGTGACAAGTTTGATATCAGAAAGTTCCACGATGCCATTTTAGGTACTGGAAATATTCCTCTTCAGTTGGTGACAGGAAAGTAGGTATATGTGTATAGTGTATGGTGGGGAAAGAGGTTAGCGCTGGAGTGATTTCATGAAATTGATGGTCATGGGGTAAAAGCGGGCATGGAGAATACTTGAAGGAGTGGTGTCGCAATAAGGTCCTTCGCTTCGCTCAGGATGACATGTGCTTCGCTAAATAAATATGGGTCCTTCGGTCAGCCGCAAAGCGGCTTCCCTCAGGATGACAGTACATCACCCATAAATAAACAAGAGGCGGCATAACAAAATCCCAAGTACGCTTAGGAAATAGTTATGCCGCCTATTTATTTACGAGCCATGCGTTGTCATCCTGAGCGAAGGGCGCAGCCCGCAGCGAAGGACCCATGTTTTTTTGCGAAGCACGATCATCAAATTTTCAAGGGGTTGGTTGTTCATAGTAGTATATGGTGTATGGTGAGGATGAAGGCCGGAAAATTGAAAATGAATCGTGGCCTTACACTATAGAGGCGGTATTTTGAGATTTCTTACATGATTCGTTCATATTTCACATAAAAAGTCACAACTCACTATACACGATACACTATACACCACTCCCAATTTGATCACCATCCCTGAAAGCAGTTTAGAAAAGCTCGGCTTCGAATCCATCCGAGCCATCACTCAGGCGCACTGCACGTCCGAGATGGGGGAGGAATGGCTTCAGGCGTTGGCGCCTTCGTCGGATCGGGATGTGGTTCTGACTCGCCTGTCGCGGACCTCGGAATTGATGTCGCAGTACCGTTTCGCCGATCCGTTGCCGCTTCCTCCATTGGCTGATACCCGCGATGCGATGAAGCGTGCGCGTCCGGAAGGATCCATGCTCGACCCCGATTCTTTCCTCCGTCTGTTCCAGATCGCCCATTCGTCGCGCCGTATCCGTCAATATTTTTCACAGCGCGAAGATGCATTCCCAAGCATGGCGAAGTGGTCGGAACCGCTGGTACCTCTCAAAGCTGTTGAGGACGCCATCCTCGCCGTCATCACCGACACCGGTCTCATCCGCGACAACGCCTCCCCCGAATTGCAGCAAATCCGGAAATCGCTGCAATCACGGCGCAATGATTTGCGCACCGCCTTGGCTCGAATCCTTCGTCAGGCATCGAAAGACGGAATTCTGAGCGAAAACGAACCCACGATCCGTGGTGGACGCATGGTTTTGGCCATCCGCGCCGAGCACAAACGCCGCATCAGCGGGTTCATCCACGACACCTCGGCCACCGGACACACCGTCTATCTCGAACCCGCCGATGTGCTTCACATCAACAATGATATTCGTCAACTCGAGCAGGATGAGCTTCGCGAGATCGAACGCATTTTACGTAATCTGACCAGTGTGATCCGTGAACATCGCATCCCGTTGGAACGCAACGGATTGCTGTTAGGAGAATTGGATGGGATGCGATCCGTTTCCATCGTGTCGTGCGGGTGGAATGGGGTTATCGCCGACCTCCGAAAAGATGGGAAAATTGTGCTGATGGGGGCGAGAAATCCTATCCTTGGGATCGTTGTGAGTCGTGAGTCGAAAGTCGGGGAAGCCCACTCACCACTCACGACTACCCAAGTCGTTCCATTAAATCTAGAGCTGGGTAGGACCGAACAAGGCCTCATCATCACCGGCCCCAATGCGGGCGGGAAGTCGGTCGCGCTGAAAACCGTCGGACTCTGTGTGCTTCTCACCCAATCCGGTTTCGCGATTCCGGCTGATGAAGGCTCCGGCATGCCATTGATTGATGTCCTTTCGGTCGATATGGGTGATGACCAATCCATCGAGAATGATTTATCCACGTTTTCGAGTAGGTTAGCTTGGATCAGAGACACGTTAAACGTAGACAGTAGGCCGTATACCGTAGGTCGTGAAGAGGGACCACGGTCTACGTTGATTCTTATCGATGAAGCCGCATCTGGCACCGATCCCGAGGAGGGCGTGGCGTTGTATCAGGCGCTGATGGAGACCTTGCTCGAGCGCGGGGCGAGGCTGATCGTAACCACCCATCACGGGGCCTTGAAGGTGTTCGCCCACAATCATCCGGGGATGGTGAACGGGTCGATGGAATTCGATCGGGAGGGGATGTCGCCCACGTACAGATTTAGGAAGGGGATTCCAGGAAGCAGTTATGCGTTCGAAATCGCGCAACGGATCGGGGTTCCGACATCGCTCACACAAAAAGCTCGTGCCCTCATTGGCGACAATCGGAATACCTTGGAAGGACTCATTGCCGACCTCGAAACCGCAACGAAGGCCGCATCCGACCATGAAAAAGACCTCGCTACACAACTAAAAACGGCGAATCGGCTGATTTCTGAGTATAAGGAAAAGCTTCAGACGATGACCCACGAGCGCGATAAGATCCGTGAAAAGGCGCTGATCGAGGCGAAATCCATCATGATGGAAGCGAATCGGACGGTCGAGCGCGTTGTGGAGGAGATCCGCGTGGCGAATGCGTCGAAAGAGGCGATTAAGAAGGCCCGAAAAGAACTTCGTGATGGCGCAGAGCCCGGTGAACCCACCCCCGGCCCCTCCCTCCTCGATCCGCCGACGGATCTCGCAAGGAGGGGTGAAGAACCCACCCCCGGCCTAAACGATTCCCATGATGGTGCAGAGCCCGGCGAACCCACCCCCGGCCCCTCCCTCCCCGATCCGAAGACGGACCGGGCAAGGAGGGGGGATTGGGTCCGCCTCCGGGGCACCGAAACGACCGGCGAAATCGTCGAAATATCCGGTAAAAACGCCTTCCTAATGGTGAACGGAATGAAGATGCGTGCGAAATTGGATTCACTAGACGTAGACCGTAGACCGAATACCGTAGACGGCAAGAAAATCAAATCGTCGAGCGGATGGACATTGATCAACTCGGATCCGGATGACACGGCCCACGGTCTACGGTCTACGGTCCTCGATTTAAGAGGCATGCGCGGTGAGGAAGCCGTGGCGGAAGTGGAGCGATTTGTGGACCAGGGCTTCGCGGCCGGACTCCAACTCCTCGAAATCATCCATGGCAAGGGTGATGGCATCCTTCGGAAACGCATCCATGAGTATTTGCGGCAGAGAAAAGACGTGTCATCCTTCCGCCTCGCACCGTGGGAGCAGGGTGGGCCGGGGGTGACTCTTGTTGGTGGTTAGTTGTATGTGAGTCGTGAGTAGGACTTTGTTAGTGGTTTGTGGTTGGTCGTTAGTTGTATATCTCGAAGTGCTTTCAGGCCGCATAAGTTGATTAAGTTGGATCCGACTCACGACTCACAACTCCTACTAACAACAAGCAACTAACCACAAACAACTAACGACAAACGTGTTGTCCGTATCTTACCACGAACAACATACAACAAACAACTAACGAGTTTGAAAGTCGCCCTCATTTCCGACATCCATGCCAATTTGGCCGCACTCGAAGCTGTGTTGAAACATCTCGACCAGCAAGCTCCTGATGCGATCTATTGCCTGGGCGATCTGGTCGGATATGGCCCCCAACCGAATGAGGTGATCGACATCATCCGTGCCCGGAACATCCCCTGTGTGGAAGGAAATCACGATGCCGGTGTCACCGGACACATGCCACTCGACCATTTCCGCGAACCCAACCGCAGCGTCATCGACTGGACCCGCAAAAACCTCACCCCAGAAAATCTCGCGTATTTAAAGAGTTTGCCACTCACACGGACGGTTGAATTCGATCCGATTCCCACGTCCCACGTCCCACGTCCCACGGTCTACGTTGTCCACGCAAGTCCCGTCGAACCCCACAAATGGCAGTACTTGAATTCGGCGGTGAAATGTCGGCAGGCACTTGATGCGGTGCCGCATGACATCGTATGCGTCGGACATACCCACATCCCCGGTATCGTGGCGAATGAGTTGGGTGTGTTCGGGATGGAGAAGGGATATCGGTACGTCGTCAATCCGGGTGCGGTCGGACAATCGCGCGATGAAGACCCCCGCGCCGCATATGCCATTCTCGATTTGGATGCGTTCACCTGCACGTTCCACCGGATATCGTATCCGGTTTCGGAAACACTCGACGCGTATCGCGCCCTGGGGATGGATACTGCGACGGGGATGAGGTTGATGCATTTATCGTAGACCGTGGGTCGTAGACGGTAGACCGTAGGCCGGAATACGAGGGACGTGGGACGTGGGACGAAAAGAGACTGTGAAAAAAATCTGTGGAATCTGAGCAGATATTCTAGATAACTATATAAAAAGCGCTGAAATAGACAGCTTGGGTGCTGGTATTTTTTAATAAGTAGTACTTGCGGACAGTATAACTCTATTCATATCGTACGACGAACCCCGCTACTACATCGGAATGCGCGTTTTTACGATGCTGATCCGTTGAATTAGTTATTTATAACGTTGGACTTGCGGACAGTATCTCCTTCATCTACGAATAGCCCTGAAGCAAAACCTTTCGATCAACAGACTCCATTCTTCACAACTTCAGTCGGTCGGGGTTCTGTCTGATATCCCAAATCGCCGCAATGACGATCATATCCGGTTTGATGAGATAATAAATCCGATAGTTGGAAATAATCAGAAATCGAAAGCCAGGAATAATCGATTTTCGACCACTTTCCGGAAATCGTTTGAGTGATTCAATCAATTGTGCGATCTGACCCAATAAACGATCCGCTGATCCAAAATGCTGAATTCCATATTCCTCAATCTGGGTCCAATGGTTCACCGCGTTGGTCGACCAAACTATTTTTTTTGCCATGAATGGACGGATTTCACAACATTCTCATGAGTGACAACACGTCCATTTTGATAATCAGACTCGGCTTCCAGCAGAACACGAATTTGTTCCGGAGTGAGCGATTCCTCACTTGGCAAATCGTTCAGATGCAGGTGTATGCCTAGGTCATTTTTTTTCTTGCGATCCATAAGGCAATCTAATCAACGACTTGCCGAGAAGCAAAGCCTTTCGTTACGTAAAAAATCTGTGGAATCTGTGCAGATTTCAACGCACACTACATACCAATCGCTTAAATAGGTTACTTAGAGCCCGATATTTTTTTATAAGTATAACTTGCGGACAGTATAACTATATAAGATGCAAGATGCAGCATCTTAAGCCTACTTCGGCATTCTTGACATGTGCTCAATCGAAATGATGCGGATTTCATCATCACGCTCGATGAAGTTGATGAACCAACTCATGCAGATAGCACGACGATAACCAGGCAGAATTGGATGCTCCGGATAGGCGGATGGAATCGTCGGAATCAACGCAATCCGATCCAAAATCGCATTGATGACATCATCGGCAGGCTTGTCGGCTTTGTGATCTGCGCTGATGTAAGCATGCAACAGGGCCAACTGACGAATCGACGTTCTCGATAAAACTACTCGTTTAGGGCTGTCTTGCCGGTCTTGGTCTTGCGTTTCCATTCAAATTGAACGTGTTCAATGGGGGTGAACGGACCTTTTTGCGCTTCAAGAGCCATTTCAATCACCTGTTTCCGATCAAAGGGCTTGCCAGGCAATGCCATTAAGTCGATAGAGTGATTTGGCTGTGAATTTGGTTTCATTTCGCAAATTAATCAACGACGAATCGCGAACCAACATCTTTCGTTACGTAAAAAATCTGTGAAATCTGTGCGGATTTTGGGTTACACTGCATACCTATCGCTGAATATGACTACGTGATGCTCGATATATTTTTATAAGTGAAGCTTGCGGACAGTATAACTATATAAGATGCAAGATGCCGGATGCAAGACGCTGGATGCTCTTCTTACAGCCCTTATTTGAATGCCCCCGGCTAAAGCCGAGGGTGAGCGTTTCGAGTTTCGAAAGCATCCAGCTTCCTGCATCTTGCATCCTGCTTCTTCCTTGTCTCTCAACCCTTATCTCTCCTTTTTTCCCTATATTAAGCACCGAGAGAAAGAGAGACCCCAGCAACTTAAGTTCAATCACGTGAGCGAGACCGTCTGGCGGGCGTATTATTGCAAGCCCCGTCACGAAAAGAAAGCCAAAGAGCGCTTGGAAGCCGCGGGGTTCACCGTGTTCTGCCCCCTCATCAAAACGAAGGTGAAGTGGAGCGACCGCTGGAAGAAAGTCCAGAAACCCGCCATGCCCGGCTATCTATTCGCCAAGGTGGATGAAGCCGGACGAGTCGCCGTCCTTCAAGACGAATCGATCTTCAATTGCGTCTTCTGGAACAAAAAACCGGTTTCGATATTAGACGCTGAAATCGACGCCATTCGTTTCCTGCTCGATCACGCCGAAGAAATCACCCTCGAACCGTCGCGCCCCCAGATTCCCGCCGGATCCACCGTTCGACTCGACCACGGACCCTTCGCCGGTCACGATCTCATCGTTCTCGACACCTCGCGGAATACGGCACGATTGACGTTGCCCGCTCTGGGATGTGTGTTGGTTGCGAAGTTGGGGGCTCTTTCAGTGATAGGGGAAGGTCCTTCGCTTCACTCAGGATGACAGATGAAGAGATGAAACGATGAAGAGACTCGATGACGCAACGAAGGGAAAAGCCCTTCATCATTTTATCGTTTCATCCTTTCATCTCTTCTTGGTTTTGCATACTTTTATTACTCACCCGTAGCACTTTATGTGACTTACGTAGGCGAAGCCACGTCCTGAGCGAAGCGAAGGACCCTTTCGGAAAGACGAAAAGATTAAAAGATGAAATGATGAAGGGCTTTCGTCTTTTCGTCTTTTCATCGCTTCATCAACTGCCATAGGCAGTCTTTATCTCTTCATCGTTTCATCCCTTCATCACCTGCCGCAGGCAGGCTTCATCTTTTCATCATCAGAGCCCCCGTCCCAAGCACCGTGCTTGAATCATTGATCCAATCCCGCACCCGCCTTCGCCTCCTTACCCGGTTCTTCCTGAACCCGGAGCAAGGCGGCTATCTTCGCGGACTGGAAAAAGAGCTCGGTGAAAACTCGAACGCCCTCCGCATCGAGCTGAACCGCTTCGAAGAAGCCGGACTCGTCACCGCCGAATGGAAAGGCCAGCGCAAATGGTTCCATGTGAACCGCGCGTTTCCGATGTTCGCCGAACTCCACAGCATCGCCCTCAAGCATTTCGGGATCGATCAGGTGGTGGACAACGTGCTTCGCAAGATCGGGGATGTGGATGCCGTCTACCTGGTGGGACCCCTCGCCGGCGGACTCGATTCAGACACCATCTCCGTACTCATCGTGGCGCATGATGTGGATACGAAAGCGCTCGACCGCCTCGTTGCCAAAGCCGAAACCCTGATCAGTCGCTCCATTCGCTGCACCGTTCTGGAACCTAGCTCCGAGCTACCGATCGTAGTGCCTCATTTGCGACTTTTGTGACTGTAAAAGGGTATCTTGCCAACGTGAAAATGTTAAAGCGTGAAAGCGTGAAAGCGTAAGACAAGTACTCAGGTACTCAAGTAAAGACGTGCCACTAACAACAAACGACAAACAACCAACTACCATCTTGGTAACAGGAGGTGCCGGGTTCATCGGCAGCCATTTGTGTGACGCCCTGCTGGGATTGGGACACCGCGTGATCGCGTTCGACAACTTCGATTCGTTCTATGGTCGGGATGTCAAACTTCGGAACCTCGCGCAGGCGCTCGAGCATCCGAATTTCACGCTGGTTGAGGGAGACATCCGCGATGCGGATGCGGTTGGCGCGCTATCCCATGTCGGAATCAACGCCATCGTGCATCTGGCGGCCTTGGCGGGTGTGCGTCCGTCGATCGAAGAGCCGGCCCGCTATTATGATGTGAATGTGATGGGGACCCAAGTGCTCCTCGATTTCGCGAAGACGAACAGCATTCAGCAATTCGTGTTCGCCTCATCGAGCAGCGTGTATGGCAACTGTCCGAACGTGCCCTGGACCGAAGACGAGCCGAATTTGCGGCCCATCAGTCCGTACGCGTCCACCAAATTGGCCGGCGAGCATATGGGACACGTGTACAGCCACTTATACGGCATCCGGTTCATCGGATTGCGCTTTTTCACCGTTTTTGGTCCACGGCAACGGCCCGATCTGGCCATCCACAAATTCTCGAAGATGATCCTGGCTGGCGAGACGATTCCCTTCTTCGGGGATGGGACCACCGGACGCGATTACACCTTCGTATCCGACACCGTGAGCGGCATCATCGGCGCGTTGACCTACGACAAGACCGACTACGAGATCTTCAACCTCGGCAACCACCGCGTGGTGACCCTCACGAACATGGTGGAAGCCATCGAAACCGCCGTCGGCCGCAAAGCCACTCTCAACCGCCTCCCCATGCAAGCCGGCGACGTCGATCAAACCTGCGCCGATGTCGAAAAAGCCGGCAGATTAATCGGATATGCTCCCGAAACGTCGTTCGAGCATGGACTAGAACATTTCAATCAATGGATGATATCAGGTGTGAACACTTGAGTACTTGAGCACTTGAGTACCTGAACCTGAGTACTTGAGCACTTGAGTACCTGATCCCCAATTACCAACTACCAACTACCTTCGAATGGCAGAAAACTCTAACAACGGCTCCCAAAACGGCAGATATCGTGGCGAATACATGGGCGAAAACCTAGGTCCGCAGACGAACTCGGGCGGATTCGACCAAGGAAGCGATGAGATCGATCTGAAGCAGATCATCGGACTCCTCTTCCACCACAAATGGATCGTGATCGGCGTGACGATGGTATCCACGCTAGTTGCAGTGGCATATGCGTTAACCGCACTTCCTATCTACCAAAGCGACGGTGCCATCTTGGTCACGCAATCGGGCAACCGGTATTCGATGGCGGGATCGGATCTGTCGAACCTCCTCGTCTCCAACTTCGGAGTGGGTATGGGATCGACCATCGAAAACGAGTTGCAAGTGCTACAGAGCCGTCAGTTCAGCTTCGAGTTGGCCAAACGAATCTACGAGGAGCGCTATCAAAGCGATGGGCGGATGTACCCGCTGATGTGGCGGGCATTCCCAAAAGATTCAACGGTTGTATCGATTGACACTGTTTACGTTCGGATTTCAGAAGGATTGAGATTCGCTCGGGCAGACAGATTGAGCGATTTAGTTCGAATTACCTTTGAGAGTCCTAGCCCTGAAGAAGCTCAACGTCTTGTAAATCTGTCGATTATAGCCTATACGGATGTATCCACCAGCATCAACAGGGCGCAAGCCACGAATGCCATCGGGTTTCTGACCGAGGAAAAAGACAAGGTCGAAGCCCGCGTGATTGATGCGGAAGAGCGTCTTCGTGATTTCATGAACCGGGAGAAGCTGATCCAGCTGGACCGCCAGACCGAAGAACTCATCACACAAATGTCCATACTCGAAGCGGAACGACGTGCCGTGGATGTGCAACATACGGCAGTGAAGAGCGGCATTCTTAGCTATACGCAGGAATTAGAGCGAATCCGTCCCGGACTCGGCAACCAACTGACGTCCGGACTCGCTCCTATGCTCAACCGCCTGCAATATGCCTTGGCCGAAGCCGAGACGCGCAAGGTCTTGTTATTCGCAAAGAATCCGGGACTCACAGAAACCTCAAGAGAGCCCCAACTTTTGGAAATCAACCGGGAGATTGACGGAGTCCGCGCTGAAATCGCCCGACTGACCAATGATTTCATCAAAGCGAGCGATTCGGATCTCGGATTTCTTACCTCGACGGATGGAGGTGTGGCGGTGAGGGTGAACCAGTTTCGGATGCAACTTATTGATCTTGAAATCAAGGACAAACAATTGGAAGCACAGTCTAAGGTGATGGATGATCGCTTGGCTGAATTCCAAGACTTTTTCAATGATTTGCCCGATAATATGATCCAACTCGCCCAGCTTCGGAGAGAGATGCAAATCAATGAAGCGCTCTTCTTGATTATTTCCCAACAAGGTGCCGAGATGCAGCTTTGGGAACAGACCCAGAGCGGCCTTGCACGGGTCGTCGATTACGGGTATGTGCCCATTGAGCCGGTCAAGCCGAAGAAGCGCATCGTCGTGATCATCGGGTTTATGCTTGGATTTGTAATCAGTGTAGGCTATGTGTTCATCCGAGAGTACACGATCGTTGAGATCAACAGCATCGAGAAGCTTCGCAAGAAAGGATATCCATTGTTGGCTGTGATTCCAGACATGTCGGACTACATCAAGGATAATTTCGACGGACGCGAGACCGTGCGTGTGAAGGGTCAGACGGTGGATACCGGCTTGGTAATGGTGCTCGATTCCATTTCCCCGATTTCCGAGAGTTTCCGTCGCCTGCAAGCGAATGTGATTTACTCGCAACCCGACAATACCTTCAAGACACTGATCGTCACCTCCTCGAACAAATCGGAAGGGAAAACCACTCTCAGCACGAACCTAGCAGTAGCCTTGGCTGAATCCGGACGAAAAGTCTGCATCATCGACTGTGATTTCCGTCGCCCGAGGGTACATGCGGTGTTTGGCTCCAACCAACAACCCGGCGTGATCGAAATCCTGTTCGATGGCAAGAAGTGGCAGGATGTAGTGCAAGACACGATGATTCCGAATGTGCAGGTGTTGACGGGCGGGAAGCGTCCGCCGAATCCGGCTGAAATCATTCGTTCGCATAAATTGCATGAGCTGATTGAAACCCTGAAAGGTCACTATGACCATGTATTGATCGATTCGGCTCCATTCGGCATTATTTCGGATGCAGCTCCTCTGATCAAACTAGCGGATGGGGTGATCTTGGCGGTTCGATTCAACAAAGCGAAGGAACCAGAACTGGATCTGACCATCGAGAACCTGCAGAAAGTGAAAGCGAATGTGTTGGGCGTGGTGATGACCGCCTTCGACCATAAGAAATCCAGCGGGTACTACTATACCAGCTACTATTACAAATATGCCTACGACAGCTACTATGCCTACCATGAAAAAACGAATTAAGAATAATAAACAGGAGGATGGGGGGAAGGGAGGAAGAATATTTTTGTATTCTCTTGTCCTCATTCTCCTCCTGTTAATCAATCCCCATACCCTGTCTGCCCAGTTCCAGCAAGGGCAGCTCCAATTCTCCCAGCAATTTATTCGGGGCGAAACAATCATAAGGGTTGCAGAGGTGGGTCAGTTAGCGGATTCGGTTCATGTTTGGGGCGATGTGAACGTGGCGGGGGTGTACGTGGTACCACGGGGTTCTTCGCTTGCCCAGGTCATCTCCTTCTCCCGCGGGCCCTCGCGCTATTTCACGAGCGAGACCGTGCTCGATTGGTCCAAATTGCGGATCGAAGTAACAGTGAATTCCTGGAACGGTGAGGAAGAGAGGATGGAAGGGAAAACCTATACGTTTAAGTATAATGAATCCCTACCCGTAGGTATGACCGATTATGTGATCCAGAACAACGACGTGGTGATGATCGAGCTCAAGCGAAAGCCGGCGTTTGTAGACTGGATAAGAGTGGTTGCTCCGGTTGTGAGTACAGTAGCAACGACTATATTGATTATTCAAAATTTGAGATAATGAATCACGACAACTGTTTGAGATGGTCCTGAAAAATCGGTCAGTAGATTCAAATCCCTAATTTACTGTCATGAACAGAAGAAAACGCCGCAATTTCACCTCCAGTTTCAAGATCATGGTCGTGCTAGAAGCGCTCAAAGAGCTCCAAACGATGTCTGAGCTGGCCGAAAGATTCGAGCTTCATGCCAACCAGATCTCGATATGGAAGGCACAGTTCCTGACCAACGCAGGTTCGGTCTTTGAGGCGGACGACTATGGCGAGGAGTTCGACAAGGCTCGGGCGCAGATGAATGAGCTCTGCAACTAGGTCGAGCGCATCAAGTACGATAAGATCTTTTTGGTCGAGCCGCAGGATGGAAAACAACTGGTTGAGCTTTGCGAGGACTACATTAGGTTCAGTACGAACCACCTTAGTTTGTCTTATGAAAAGGTCAAACTAACTTCTATAGTTGGATAGAAAATAGATATTTCTATTATTTTATGGTTGTTATGCTCTAGAGCAAATAGTATAGATTTTAATGATGTCATCAATATTAGTAGATGTTTTGTTCGATGCCTCACGAAGAATGAGACAAGTATGATGCCAATATAATGATCAGGATCCTTCCCCTTGTTGGCTGAAAACAAAAAACGTATCCTCCGCAATACCGGCATGCTATATGTGCGCATGTTTCTTAGTATGTTGGTTACATTGTATACGTCACGAGTCGTGCTTTCGGTTTTGGGAATAGAAGATTTTGGTATCTATTACGTAGTTACTGGCTTTGTGGCTTTACTTGGGTTTTTGCAGGGTGCAATGACAACAGCAACGCAGCGTTACTTTGCGTTTGATATAGGTGAGGCCTCTGGCAAAAATCTAACAATTATATTTACTTCTAGTTTTCAGATACATCTTCTGCTTGCTATAGTTATAATTATAGTTGCAGAAACCGCTGGATACTGGTTTGTAATTACACAATTAACAATTCCTACGGATCGCTTAGATGCAGCCCTTTGGGCATATCATCTAGCCGTTGCAGCCTTTGCAATTAGTGTGCTGATGGTTCCTTACACAGCCATGTTGATGGCTCATGAACGCATGGGCATTTTCGCTGCAATTAGTATGGCTGATGTATTATTAAAATTATCTGCTGTACTTTCTTTGCAAGTGATTGGGAGTGATAAACTAATAACGTACAGTTCGTTATTACTAACAGTGGTAGTATTTACTTTCACTGCATACATAGTCTCTAACATTCGTCTTTTTCCTAATGTTAGTCTAAGATGGCGATGGCATTCGAATCAATTTCAAATTATGCTCAGTTATACTGCTTGGAACACTTGGGGAAGCTTTGCGGCGGCAATGTCAATGCATGGAACCAATATATTGCTAAATATATTTTTTGGACCAGCTGTAAACGCAAGTAGAACGATTGCAACAATGGCAAACTCTGCGCTCAATAGTTTTATTCAGAATGTTCAGGTTGCAATAAATCCACAGATAATAAAGTCATATGCATCAGGAAATATTAATGAAATGCACAGTTTGGTATTACATGCGTCAAAATACAATTTCTATTTGTTGTTTATTCTGGCAATACCCGTTTTGTTTAATACTGAGGCACTATTGACTTTATGGTTAACAGAGGTACCGCCATATGCAGTGGTTTTTCTAAGATTAACAATAATCGCTTCACTAATTGACTCTTTTTCTGGACCTTTAATGGTTTCGGCACAAGCTACTGGACATATAAGAGCCTACCAAACAATTATTGGTAGTATATTACTACTAAATGTACCGATAAGCTATTTAACAATACTTCAATGGAACGAACCGGAAACGGTAGTTTGGGTTTCAATCATACTAGCTATATCTGCATTAATAATCAGGTTAATAATTCTTAATAAGTTAACTAAACTTGCTGTATCTAATTATGTAACAGATGTGTTGTTAAGATCACTATATGTATCATTAGCTACCATCAGTATTATATATTTCTGTATACCGAGTGGGAATACAGCTTTGACAATAGTAGTAAGTATAATAGCAAGCACCATACTTACTGTCATTATAGTTTGTTTAATTGGTTTAAATACCGCAGAACGACTATCTATACTGTACTATAGTAGGCAATTCATAAATCATATAAATAGATAGTACGTGAACTGGTTTAAGAAAAAATTTTACGGATTTGTATTCTTCCGAACATCAATAGGGGAGATTCTTACCATTATTTATAGTATGATACTACACTTAAGACACTCTTTTAATGATAGAAATCCTGGGAACGATAAATTAAAACTACAATATTATATTGCTAAGAACTGTCATATAGTTGAAAAGGGGCTAGCATTGCCAGAGCCAAGAAAGGGTTTTGGGCGACCTAAGATTATGAGTCTCATCGAAAAAACTAAGCTATACGAACAGAACTACGGTGAAAGTGAATTAGGTTGTGCAGTACGTGACACGCTAAGGGAATATTTATGTTTTCATTCTGCGCCTGATAATACTCTAGATAGTGAATTAAGAGAGAAGATTACCCAATTCTTAATCGACCATACTCAAAATGGGAAAGGAGGGCTAAAGATGTTGACTAAGATACAATGGAATGAGTTCTCCCTTGAAGGATTTGAGAAATTTTTAAAGACTCGGCACAGTGTACGAGATTTCAGTACTGAGCCTATTGATGAGAGTATAATTAATTTAGCAATAAAGGCAAGTTTGAATACACCATCAGTATGCAATCGTCAAGGGTGGAAAGTACATTACTACAGTAGGAAAAATAAAATCAAAATATTGTTACAGCATCAGAATGGTAATGCTGGTTTTACCGACTCCATAGATAAGCTAATAATAATAACTGCGACCATTAATGCATTTACTCGTTACGAGCACAATCAATTATTTACTGATGGAGGATTGTTTGCCATGAATCTTATGTTAGCATTACATGCAGCGGGATTAGGATCCTGCCCTTTAAATACATGCATGCCATACTATAAGGAAGATAAACTGAAGGAGATAGCGGATATTCCAAAGCAAGAAAGACTTATAATGATGATTGGAATTGGAAATCTGAAGAATGAATTCAAGGTTGCTCATTCAGAGAAATATCCGTTGGAACAAATATTAAATCGACATTAACCAATGAAAGTAGCAATATTGACACATCCGTTAGGACGGAATTATGGTGGAATTATGCAAGCATGGGCTTTTCAGAAAGTACTAAGACGAATGGGTGTTGAACCGGTTACAATTGATAGACGATCAGATTCACCTAATATAATACAACGATCCCAGCAAATCTGTTCTCGGGTGTTAAAGAAGGTAACAGGCAAGCGTATGGCACCAATTAATTTCGAAAGTCACCTTCCAACCATTTTGCACAACAATCACTTATTTGTGTCAAAAAGTATGAATTTGTCCGAGTCTATTAATAGTTCTGATGATCTGCGGGTGCATTTTGCTAGACATGATTACGATGCAGTTATTGTTGGTAGTGATCAAAT
Organism: Balneolales bacterium; assembly: GCA_041749075.1. GTDB lineage: Bacteria > Bacteroidota > Rhodothermia > Balneolales > HLUCCA01 > CAMTWZ01. Next base: position 82,758 of record JBGTBY010000022.1, read on the forward strand.
ATGGCGTCCCAAATTCACGCCGAATATGGGTGAATATTATTTAGATTTTTTAAAACAAAAAGACATGAAGCGCGTGGCATACGCTGCGTCATTTGGTGTTGATAGCTGGGAATATAACAAAAGGCAAACTGTCATATATTCAGATTTAGTTAAAAAATTCAATTCAATAAGCGTACGAGAGGACTCTGCAGTCGATATGTGTAGTAGGTTCTTGGGTGTTAATGCTACTCACGTATTGGATCCAACCTTATTGCTTTCAAAAGCAGACTATTGTGATCTGATTGGTGACGAAAGACTCGAAAAAGAATCGAAAGGTGTCTACACGTATTTTCTTGATAAATCCGTATTAAAAGATGAAATGTCGAATCAGATTGCGAATCGAATTAGTCAGCCTGTATATTCTTGTCAACCAAAATATAATCTTAATGAAGACTATTCTGATATTAGTGGTTATGTGTTCCCAGATATTCGAGATTGGCTCTCCGGATTTGCGAATTCAAAATTCGTATTGACGGATTCGTTTCATGGAATGGTATTTTCAATTCTCTTTGAAAAACCGTTTCTTGTTGTTACAAATAGTGGTAGAGGAGCTGCTCGTTTTAAATCACTTGCTAAAATATCTCAGACGGAAAGTAAACTAATTGATATTGGTGTGAAAATACCCGGAAATATTTACTCCAATCTCATGTTGGAGAAGACCATCAATATAATCAATGTAAATAATTCACTTGAGTGGCTAAAAAAAGCTTTATTCTAAATATTTCAATAGAATTGGTTTTGTGTATTCCAAATTATAATAATAAGATATATACGAAAGAAGAGTAAGTATTTGATGAGGTAAAGAATGAATAGTATTTATATAGCATTAATTAAAAAAAGGTCAAGACAACTTAAGAGGCTTTGAACGGATAAGTTTGAGCAAGATATGATAGATATCAACCATCCTATATTTGAACCGAAACTTGCACTCCTTCAATTGCAAGTTGAACGTGTTTATGTGCATGGCACGGCATTTGGTGAGCCGCGTCTTGGCATAACCCCAGAACCCTTCTATGCCGTTGATGTGGCTGCCTGCACGCACAAAATCTCCGACTCCATGATCAACTCGCAGATGCTTCGCGCAACCCAGGTCGACAAGTCCATTATAGGAGCGACAGCCGTCGCTGTGGATGACGCTATCCAAGCAGTTTTTGCCACTTATGAAGACTTTTCCCGATCGTTTTGCCCCGGGCACCACGTCCGCGAATTCCTTTGGCCGCCAAGCTCCGAAGTAGGATTCGTCGACTTCGAGATGACCGGAAAACGGGGACTGGTCTTGGCAGTATTCGGCGATTCGAGTGCGTATGAGCACAAGGTGGGAGTTTATTGTGTTTCGACTCAAGCAGGACAGTTCGGCGATCTTTTTGGCGCACAGATCCAGGCATGAGAGCTTGAGAACCCGTCTGAACATAGCCTCCTAAATTTCTGAACATATTATGTACTTGTTGGCATTCAACAACTTATGAAGATAATACATCCCCTTAAATTGTTATGACCCTTAAAATAATATGATATCGTTTATTGTTATTGGAAGGAACGAGAGTAAGAGAATAAGCAAATGCATAGATAGTATATACACGACAATATCCTACAATAATCTATTGGGTGCTGAAATAATATATGTTGATTCTAAATCAACAGATGAAAGTATAGAGCTTGTTAGGACATACAAGGATATAAAAGTATTTCTAGTTACTGGAGAATGTAATGCGGCAATTGCGCGCAATATTGGTGCAACAGAATCTAGAAATGATATTCTGTTTTTCATTGATGGGGATATGGAAATAGAGCGATCATTTTTATCTAACGTCATAATAAATGACAAGTTAATATATGACTGTGTTACTGGTCATTTGGATGATTATCTTTATGATGAGAATGGTGTATATATCGGAATGAAGAGTAGATCATATATAAATAAAATTCCTAATGAGGAGCAGGTGTTAAAAGCAAATGGAGGGATTTTTGTAATAAAGAAAAGTGTATGGAACCTCGTCGATGGGATGAATACAAAATTTAGAATCAATGAAGATAATGATTTAACATTACGACTTATAAGGTATGGTATTAAAACAATAAGAGTCCCAGTTCTTATTTGTAGGCACCATACAATTGATTACAATAGTGAATTTAGAATGTGGCGAGATCTATTTAACTTTAATAGCCTCTACCCGGGTTTATTGCTTAGAGAAAATATTTCAATTCTTAAAGCATGGTCAAGGGCTCTACGTTATAATTATACTTCTTACCTATTTATAGTTTATTTATTCTCTTTTATTATTGAAACCAAATATCTATCAAATTATCTATTTGCTACATATTTACTAGTTCTTACAGCAAGAGTGTTTAAAAACACTATAGATGTAACAGTGTCTATTAATAAAATAGTCTACTTCATAGAAAGAGTAATATATCAAATAATAAATGATATGTGTTATTGGTTTGGATTTCTCTTTCTGTATCCAAAGGCAAAGAAGCTAAGCTATATTAGAGTGTAGTTTCTTTTCGGATATCAATATAAAGCAACATAAACATAATAAGTATGAATCAAAGTAAAAAACTGATATTAAGCACTATGTATACTATTATTATATGTATGTACAATTGAATAGTGGCATGAATAAAAAATGTAATACTTGTAAAAACAGTTATAAAGAATAGATGCTACTAAGTATACTTGTCTATGGGTTACTGGGATTATCACTTTGGTGGCTTGGTGTTCTTGCGTCAAAAAGAGAAAGATTGAATCGTATTAGAAATATAAATACATCATTTTGGACTTGGGAAATATTATTGTCTTTACTGCTTTTTGGAATGATTTCCGGATTGCGTTGGAATGTAGGTACGGATCATCTGAGTTATTTAAGACTGTATGAGGATTTATTAAATGGTGTAGAGTATAATAGTGAGGATATGGAAATAGGCTTCCTATTTATTTCTTCGATGCTTTCAAAAGCAGGTTTCCACTTTTCATTCTATTTCGGTATTTTGGCAGTTATTCAATTGATATTTGTATATTACGCATTTAAAGAACATAGATATGTTCTGCCGTATTTAGGATTATTGATATTGTTTGGAGGGCAATACCATCTGTGGATGAATGGTATTAGACAAACTATTGCAGCATGTATTATAGTGCTTTCGGTTCAATATATTACTAATAGAAATCCTTTAAAATATTTTCTAGTTGTTCTGGTTGCGACACTGTTTCATAAATCAGCAATTATATTAATTGTTTTGTATGCAATACCAAATGTCAACTATTTCCTAAATAGATATATAACTACAGCAATATTAATATTGTCAGTCTATATTGGATTTAATCCATATTGGATAACAGTAAATGATAGCCTTGTTAACATATTAAATATAGTAGGTTATGAAAATTACTCAAGTAGGCTTGAGTATTTTATAGTTGAAAAGCAAGAGTATTTATCATTTGGACCAAGACGAATATTGACTCTACTTCTTAATATTGTAATGGTTTGGTTATTCTATGACTATTACAAAAAGACGAACAATAATCTTGTGCTATTGTTTTTTAATTTGTCAATTATTGGTGCCATAATGTTCAATCTCTTTGCAAACGCTGGTCATATATTTTTACGTCCAACGTACTATTTAACTATTTTTACGCCCATTGTCTCATCCATATTGCTTAGTTACTATTCTTATAACCGAACTAGTAGAATCCTCACTGCAAAATTCCTATTATTATTTATCCTGTCCATTAGTTATTTAATAATAGCAATATATGCTGATGCGGATAAATATGATTACGATTATACTAATTATAAATTCTTTTGGGATTACTATTAGTAAGGTGGACTTGGAATATGGACATTAGATCGTGAATCCCAAATCCAATGTCATAATCAGAAGAATCGAATATTACCTATTCGAGTCGTCCGATGGCAACGAGCCGTTTGATTAGTTCTACGACTACGTTGTGTTCTACAACGAACGTCTTGGGCACTCATCGATCGATTACATGTCCCCTATTCAACGGTAACGGCTCGCCACATGAAACAAGTAAAAAAACTAACAAACGCTGTCCTATAAAGCGTACAACCTCATAATTATTATTGGTATACTAAGCATTTACCGTGTTTAGTATTGACAAAGTGAAGATACTTCATATAACAAATAACTATCCTACGTCAAACTATCCGATATTCGGTATATTCGTCAAGGAGCAAATCGACTCACTAAAGGATTTAGGCCATGCGAATGACATCTTTTTTATTAATGGAAAAGAAGGTGGGAAGATTGAATACGTAAAGTCAATATTTCGGTTAAAAAAATACTTAAACGAAAGGGAATACGACATCATTCATTGTCATCATGCACTAAGTGCACTGTGTTTACTTTTTAGTTCAAATCCCCATAAGTTCAAATCTGTAGTTTCTTATCAGAATGATCCAGTTAATGAACTAGGTAAATATGTATACCGGTTTATCAAATCACGAGTCAGTGCTATTATTTTAAAAAACAGATCACATATAGTGGATCACACCAGTGTATTCCATCTGTCGAATGGTGTTAATATTTCCTTTTTTCAGGAAATTCCTAAGAATGAGTGTTATTCTAGGTTAAAACTTAGAAGTGATAAACGTTACATATTATTCGTTAGTTCAAATTTTATTAGACAGCAGAAACGTTATGATCGATTTAAAAAAGTCTTGTCTATTCTCCGTGACAAGTATAAGCTCCACGATTTGGAGGAACTTAAACTCATCAATACTGATCGCGAAATAGTTCCTTACTACTTCAATATAGCTAGTTTACATTTGCTAACATCAGATTTCGAGGGTTCACCAAACTCTGTGAAAGAAGCTATGGCATGCAACACGCCGGTAGTTTCAACCAATGTAGGTGATGTTTCTGCATTGTTATCTGGCATTAACAGGTCATTTGTGTCAATATCCAACGATGCGGATGAACTTGCAGAATTAACATATCAAGCATTGACAATTGACAGCGACATTAATAGCAGAAATATGCTAATAAAAAAAAATCTTGACATTAACTCTGTAGCAAAACGTCTCACACAAATCTATTCAAAAATACTATCAACATGAATAAAAAAATATACATTGCTGGATGTGGAGGTATGCTAGGTGAAGCATTCTACAAGCAATTCAATCAAGACTACATTTTAAAGTGTACTGATATCGATGTGAATGAATCCTGGCTTACTTACTTGGATTTTCGAAATCGTGATGCCTATGAAAGCGATGTTCGGGATTTCAAACCGGATTATCTGTTTCATCTTGGTGCTTTCACGGATCTTGAATATTGTGAAGAGAATCCAGATGAAACATATCGAACAAATACGTTATCAGTAGAAAATGCGGTGTTGATTGCAAATGAGTTGGGGATACCACTACTATATGTAAGTACCGCGGGGATATTTGATGGTCTACAAGATTTGTATGACGACTGGGATGAGCCAAACCCACTTGGTGTTTACGCAAGATCTAAATATATGGGTGAACGGTATGTAGTAGAAAATGCTAGTCATTATCTTGTATGCAGGGCCGGTTGGATGATGGGTGCAGGACCGTCTAAAGATAAAAAATTCATTCAGAAGTTGATGCAGCAGCTCAAGAATGGTAGTACAGAACTTAACATTGTAGACGATAAGGATGGTACTCCAACATATACGCACGATTTTGCAGCTACTGTCAAAGCGTTAATTAAATCAGAATACTGGGGCTTGTATAACATGGTTTGTGGAGGGCAAACTAGTAGATTAGAAGTCGCACGAGAACTTTTAAGTATACTCGGACTTGATCAGACAATTAAGATTAATACTGTAAACTCAGATTTTTTTAAGGATACCTATTATGCAGCACGTCCTGCATCCGAGCGCTTGCTTACAAAAAAATTAGATCTCAGAGGTGTTAATAAGATGCGCGATTGGAAAGTTGCACTTAGGGAATATATCGATCAATATTATACAGGGTATTTGAATGAAATCTAATATCTGTATTATCGGTACAAACGGAATACCGGCATCTTATGGTGGTTTTGAGACTCTTGCTGAACACCTTGTTTTAAATCTATCATCACGCCTTTCGATTACAGTTTATTGCAGTAATAAATTCGGTGTTTCACCCAATGAATATGTTAAGAGTATTCAGCTTGTTCGTTTTCCGTTATCGGCGAATGGATATCAAGCTCCTTTGTATGACATGTTATCTTTTTTACATGCGATATTTAACACATCCACAATTTTATATTTAGGACCTGTTGCGGGATTCATGGTTCCAATAGCGAGATTATTTGGTGTGAAGGTTGTGACTAATCATGGGGGATTGAATGAATGGGAACGGCCAAAGCTTTCTGCTCTTGCAAAAAAATATTCATTTATCAACCACAAGATAGCCGCTAGATATTCAACTGTAAACATAGCAGACAATAGTGTTCTAAGTTCGAGTTTGGCTACTCATTTCGACGCTGATAGCGTTGTTATCCGATATGGAGGAAACCATGTTTCGTTAGTTGGGATTGATGAGTGGGCAACGAAATATCCTTTTATAGAGAAAGACTATTTTATTAGTGTTTCACGGGCTCAAGAAGACAATAATCTTCATGTAATACTTGAAGCATTTCTAGCTCAACCAGATCACAATCTAGTATTGGTATCGAATTGGAATTCGTCTCAATATGGAATTGACCTATTTAAAAGGTTTTCAAATATTAAGAATATTTTTCTAGTTCAAGCTGTCTATGCGGCGGATGAATTAAATGCATTGAGATCAAATGCGAAGTGTTATATACACTCTCACTCTTTGTGTGGAACAGCTCCGTCATTGGTTGAGGCAATTTGTCTGGGACTTCCTATCCTGAGTTATGATGTGCCACAAAATCGTGAGACACTTGACGGAAATGGTCTTTATTTTAACACTTCTGAAGAGCTTGAATATTGTGTGAATAACCTAAGCGAAGACTGGTTAAATATGGAGCGAACCCTCATGAGTACTCTATCATTCAAATATTCATGGGAACATATTAGTGAGGAGTATTTCAAGATTCTGTGACTTCGTTTATGGATTATTAATATGAAAAGCACTCATAGTTTATCGAATATAATAAATTAGCATTTGTACCCATCTGGGGCTCCCTCGAACAATACCCCTTCCGACCAAAAAAAACAGGTCACTCCAGTGGCCTGTTTTTTTTTGTATATCCCTATAAATGGCCCATTCATTGGGCCATTTATCAGTCGAGCGACGTCGAAAGAAATTCTGGTCGAAGAGTAGTAGTGTGTGAATCTCTGGTTGGTTCAATGCTTTGATCCCATCAAACAACAAACGTGCATGCATTTCCAAATCGATGGTGTTCCGAAGTGACTCATTGTAACGGAGTGATGTTCGAAGTCGGTTCAACCGATAACCGACCGTCGAATGAGCAAACGGTGCTTTCCGCGGGAGGATTCGCATGATAGCCGCGTGGGTAAGTGGGTATGAAAGGGATTTGATCCGATGCGACACGGTATGGCATTCAATGGCTTGGGCTCCGATGAGATCAACATCCGGATGCTGGTCGAACGTCGACAAACTTTGGGTAAAACGTTTCGGAAGGCTGACGTCATCTCCATCTTGAATGAAGACGAAGTCGTCTTCCATGCACAGTTCTAGTAGGCGATTCAGCCCGAACGCAGGTCCAGCCTGTTCAGAATTTCGGATCAAGGTGTCTTCATGACCAAGCAAGGTCAACACATCTTCCAATTCATCGGAAACGGATCCGTCCACATACACCCGATAGCACCCTTTGTGAGGCAAGGCGTTTGAAATGGCTATCTTGGCCGAGAGAATCGACAGTACAAGAAGATCCGGATCGGATCCGGCATACACAGTGGTTAGTACAGAGAATTGATGCATTCAGACAAGACAATTAAACTCATACGACCATGGATGCGGAAGCAGTACGGGGGCTACAATACCTATATCCGTATGATGGAACGATTGAAAGGCAAGGTAAGCAGACCCATTCGACTCTGCGTCACGTGGACGGCCTATTGGTTGAGGTTTCAGATGCTTTCCACAATGCCTTTCCATGTAACGGTTCATGGCAAGGAGATTGGGCATCGTTCATCCTTTCTTTGGAGATGGATGCAATCAACTGTCTACCACAGAGCGTCAGGGATTATTGCGATCAGTAAGTACACGGCTATCGAGCTGTTGAGACAATTCCCGATGGTTGATCGCGGCAAAATTCATGTGATCTATCATGGATTGCCTGTTATTGCATATCCTAAAAAATCACAAACTAGCCCTGGAATACGAATTATTAGCATTGGTCAATGGATCGACCGAAAAGGGTTTGACCTATTGATCGACTCGGTTCGTCGCCTGACCGAATCAATGGATCTTTCCTTAGACATTGTAACCGATTCCAAGGCTCCAACACTCACCGATTCGAATATCCGAATCCACATCGACATAGATGAGGACTCCAAAAAGCAGTTGCTTGCGAACGCAGATGTATTTGTCCTCGCGAACCGACATATCGGCACCGATTTCGAAGGGTTGGGTTATGTAATACTCGAGGCCATGCAAGCTGGACTCCCATGCATTGTTGGACAAAATGGTGGCCCTGCTGAGCTGATACGAGATGGCGTAGATGGTTTTGTGGTTGATCCAGAATCAAACGTTTCCTTGGACCAAGCAATCTGCACATTATCCAATGATGCGAATCTTCGTGCAACATTTGGTAAGTCGGCAAAGACTCGTGCGCTCTCCCAGTTTTCAGAAGTATACGCTCATGAGAGGATCATTGCCTACCTTTCAACATGAGAAAAGCCATCCTGCTCATACTATTTAGCTCATGCGCAACGGTCTCTCTTCAGGCGCAATCCACGGGGTTCACAGGTTCCGTGACAGTGGGTTCAACCTATTTCAGCGAAAGACCCTTGAAGCTATATACATATGGAAAGGGATTCTCAACTCATCTTGAGATAGATGTGGGGTTTGATTCCGAATGGTTACGACTCCGTTTTAATCCAAGTATTTGGGCTGTTCAGAACAAAATGTTTAATCGGTTTCCAATAACTACGCTTACATCGTCTCAAATCACCGCTTACCAAAAAGAATTCAGGTGGATTGATCTACCTGAGCACTATGGCAATACATCCTATCAGCAATTCTATTTGGGGGACTCCCGTCTTTCTATAGGACCGAGGCAAGCTCAATTTGGGATCAGCTCCGAGCGTCGAGCATGGGGAGCAGGAGAGAGACAACAGTTGTTGTTAAGCCGGAATGCATTAGGGTTCCGCCATGCGTTTATTGAACTGGAGAAGGTTCCTTTAGGTATTGGATCCTTTTCCATGACAGTCATTGGCGGACGACTCGATTCGTCTGGTTATGCCCGATACCCGATGCCGGATGAATGGAGGGTGATTTCGGGTGTGAATCTGAGAGTCGAGCCGGACTTCATACCCGGCTTGGAATTGGGATTGATTCGGATCTTCGTGCTGAACGCGAGTCAAGTGAAAAGCTTCTCCGATGCGTTTCCTTTCCTTCAGCCATTCGAAAAAAAATCATTGGGGGCGGGAACAGATGGTAGTGGGAGTCAACCCGATAATCAACTGGCGTCAGTTTTCTTTCGCTGGACGTTTGAACCATCTAGTTTGCTCGTTTATGGAGAGTACGCTCGCGAGGATCACAGTTTGGATATTCGAGATGTGATCCTTCAGCCGGAACACATGCGGGGCTATGTATTGGGTGGGCTAAAGAGGTGGGATGAGAATGAGTTCGGCGTTGAATTGGTCAATGTCACACAAGTAAATCCAAGATCCCTTAGAGACTCAGGCTGGTGGTATTCCCATGTTTCAGTTCGGCATGGATATACACACCTTGGGCAGATATTAGGTGCTGAAATTGGTCCTGGTAGCCGGAGTCAGGAAGTATGGTTGCGATCACACACTACGGAGCTTTCTTTACGCCGTGTGGATGTGGATAAAGATCTGTTCCACGATGCATTCGCCACCGGGGGCTACAAACCCGAAGTGGATTGGATCTTCCGACTGCAATCCGCTATTCAAAAGGGTCGGTTCACGATAGCCCCTGAGTTCTCCATCCGACACACGCGGAACCGGTTTTACCTGCCGAAAAATCACGAAACATCATTAGGCGCAGGAATCCAGCTTACGTGGGGATTCAACAGCGCGAATTAGTGATCTACGTTCTCTAATGTCTCTACAGTACTGAACGTTTCAGTAGATGCAATACCGTTTGCTGTAAGAATCACATTCCTGTTTTGTTGCCGATCCAATAGAGCTTCTTTCAGCGGATCTGGATACGCTTTGCCAACGAGAGCGAATAAGAAAATCAACCGGGAACGGGTTGGGAGAACGATCAAGCATGCAACCAAGAGTAAGGCGAAAATAGCATTGATATTAATTCCAGATGCCGCTAAGATGATTGTGAATCCGATCAGAAACATGTTCGCTGCGATCAAGTAGATCGCTGTTTTTCTGTGGTTGAAACCATATCCCATCAACACGTGATGAACATGTTCTTTTCCTGGACTGAATGGCGAGACTCCGCGCTTCGTGCGGATAACAACCACTCTTAAGGTGTCATATAAGGGGATGATGAGCACGCTGACAAGTATGATTGATGCGAATTCCCCTGAAATCCAAATGGTATCCACTCCGCTTAGACCTTGGTATTGTAGACCGAGAAAAGCGAGAGTAAATCCAACTACGAGAGATCCGGTATCGCCCATAAAGATTCGAGCTGGATTGAAGTTATACATCATGAAGCCACCCAACGCACCTACCAATCCGAACGAGTAGATCGCCATTTCATAGTTCTGATTCAGCAGAAAGAAGCCTCCGAATGTGGATGCGATGACCATTCCCAGTCCAGCTGCCAATCCATCGACTCCATCGATCAGATTATAGGCATTGATGACAATGATGAAGGCGAAGACCGTGATCGGATAGGCAATCCACACTGGTACCGAATCGATTCCGAAGATGCCGCCAAAATTGTCGATCAAGACGGTGGAGCCTACAATCGCTAACACGGCTCCAATGATTTGAGCAATCAGTTTCTTGTTTGGGGAGATGTGGATTAGATCATCAGTGATGCCGGTAAGAAGTAGCAACACTGTACTGACAACAAATAAAGGATGAATGTCATACCCCATCAGGCTGGTCATGATGGTGCTAGCAAAAAAGAAACCGGCGAAGATCCCGATACCACCCAAGGTCGGTATTCGGTGAGTGTGAATCTTGCGCTTGCCGTCGGGCTCATCCATCAGATTCTTACGAACCACGACTCTTATGACGATGGGGATGGCTTTGTAGGCGACCCAAAAGGCGGTCACGGCCGATAATAGGACGGCGATTAGATGCAATTGCATAAACGGTTGGTTTGACTAACTTCGATTTCGACTCTCTCTTCATAGTATGTAGTCTAAAATACTAATATTGTTCCCATGAGTACAACAGTCACAATGTCCCAGATTCGTCACTTGTTACTCGCTTTGCTCTTGGTTTTGGTCTATTTCGGGGTTTGGAGACAGGTGAGAGTGGTTGCGACGTCGAACATAATTTTTCCTATTGTCGAAACACGATCCGGATTGGATTCTGGAATGATGATAACTCCGAAAAAAGGTGCAAGTCTGGTCGTCACTAAATTTGCTACAACCTCTGAATATGTGTTTTCTGGGTTTGGAAACTCCTTCTTCCTCCTCGGCTCCATCTATTTCCTTGCGTTCGGTTTCGGCTGGAAGCCTGTCGGTTGGCTGTTCCTCCTGCATCAAGCCATCACTGCGTTTTCTCTCATCTGTCTCTTTCTTGCCGTAAGCACCCATCCGGCCTGGTTGTACCCGATGAATCTGCTTGTGACCTATATCACGCCTGCGGCGACGGGGCTGTTTGTTCTAACCGTGGGTCGTAAGCGGTAGACGGTAGACCGGGGGTGAATGCCTCTAAGGGCACGTGCGACGCGCCCCTACCTGAATCTTCTTATCTTCTGCCTTCAACCTTCAACATTGCCTCTCCGCATGCGCATTCTCATCACCGGCGGTGCCGGTTTCATCGGCTTCAACTTCGTTTCCTATTGGCTGGCCAACGATCCTTCGGTTCAATTCGCGAATGTCGATAAGCTGACCTATGCCGGAAATCCCGCATCGTTGAATCTCCTTGCCAAGTTCGGGGATCGGCACACGCACCATCAAGTGGATATCTGCGATGGGGCCGCGCTTAGTGGGGTGTTCGCATCCTTCAAACCGGATGTCGTCATCCATTTTGCGGCGGAAAGTCATGTGGATCGGTCCATCGACGGACCCGGCGAGTTCATCCAAACGAATATCAACGGGACATTTGCGCTGCTTCAAGAAAGTATGCGTCATTATGAATCGCTCGATGCGGCGGGCAAGGCTCGCTTCCGGTTCCATCATGTGTCCACCGACGAAGTGTTCGGCTCGCTTGGCGATGGAGGCTATTTTTCGGAAACCACGCCTTATGATCCTCGGAGTCCGTATTCGTCGTCGAAAGCCGCATCGGACCATCTTGTCCGTGCCTGGTTTCATACCTATAGCCTCCCGGTTGTGATCACGAATTGTTCGAACAATTACGGTCCGTTCCATTTTCCGGAAAAGCTCATCCCGTTGATGATCCTCAAATTGCATAACGGCAAACCGCTGCCGGTCTATGGCGATGGACTCAATGTCAGAGATTGGCTTTATGTCGAAGACCATGTTCGCGCACTGATGACCGTGCTTCGCGGCGGACGTTCCGGCGAGACCTATTGCGTGGGCGGCGGCGCCGAGATGAAGAACATTGACGTCGTGAACACCCTCATCAAGGTGATGGACGACGCCTATCCCCATCCGGACATCAAAGACCGCACCTCCTTGATCACCTATGTGGAAGACCGCAAAGGCCATGACCGTCGCTACGCCATCGACGCCAGCAAACTACACACCGAACTTGGTTGGTCACCCCAAGAAAGTTTTGAATCAGGGATCCGGAAGACCGTTTCTTGGTACATGGACAACGAAACGTGGTGGAAGCCTCTTCTGAAAAATTTTAAATGATAAACGAAGACAATTTTAAATGATAAATTTTAAATTTTAAGTGAAGTCACTGCTACAACGTTTCGAGCTTCTAGCCAAGTATAGCTCCACATTTAACATTTAAAATTTTCAATTTAAAATTAGTGCACCACCTCATTCAGTTTCAACCCAATAAACACGTTCTATGAAGGGAATAGTCCTCGCCGGCGGCTCCGGCACGCGTCTTCATCCGCTCACGCTGGTCATGAGCAAGCAACTGTTGCCGGTTTATGATAAACCAATGATCTATTATCCGCTGAGCACGCTCATGATGGCCGGCATCCGCGACATCCTCATCATTTCCACGCCGCATGATTTGCCGCATTTCGAGCGCATTTTGGGAGATGGAAGCCGCATCGGTTGTTCGTTCACCTACGCCATGCAACCAGAGCCGAAGGGTTTGGCGCAAGCGTTCACCATCGGCGCGGAGTTCATCGGCAATGAAAAAGTGGCCTTGGTGTTGGGCGATAACATTTTCTACGGTTCCGGATTAGGGTCGCAGTTGAAAACGTGCGCAGATCCGAACGGTGGCATCGTGTTCGCCTACAAGGTGAGCGATCCCGAGCGCTATGGAGTGGTTGAATTCGACGCGGATGGGAAAGTCCTGTCGATTGAAGAGAAGCCTACCAAGCCGAAATCAAGCTATGCGGTACCAGGACTCTATTTCTATGACAATTCGGTGGTTGAGATTGCGCACAACATCCAGCCGTCGCCCCGTGGTGAACTGGAGATCACCGACATCAACCGGACCTATCTGGAACAGGGTCGACTCACAACCCGCATCCTGACACGTGGGACGGCTTGGTTGGACACCGGTACATTCACATCGTTGATGCAGGCTGGTGAGTTCATTCAGGTGATCGAAGAACGCCAAGGATTGAAAATCGGCTGCATCGAAGAAATCGCGTGGCGAAACAAGTGGATCTCCGATGCGGAGTTGGTATCCCTTGGCGAGCAGCTTGGGAAGTCGGGGTATGGGGGGTATTTGAAGGGGTTGGTTTAGGTCCTTCGGTCGCTGCGGTGCTTCGCAAATAAATATAGATCCTTCGGTCGCTACGCTCCCTCAGGATGTCGATGTTAGTATGACGTTATAGTTCCTTCGCTTCGGGCTGCGCCCTTTGCTCAGGATGACAACGTATAGCTCGTAAGTAAATAGGCGGCATAACGATTTTCTAAGTGCACTTGGGATCTTGTTATGCCGCCTCTTCTTTTTTAGGTGATGCGCTTGTCATCCTGAGGAAAGCCGCTTTGCGGCTGACCGAAGGACCCATATCAAATATGCGAAACACCCTCATCCTGAGCGAAGCGAAGGACCTAAATCACCAAGCGTACGACCTACAAATACGGCGCGACTCTATCCTTTTCACTGAGAATCATCTCATCGGCTGACATCGGCCATTCGATCCCGATCGACGGATCATCCCAGCGAATAGCGCCTTCCGATTCTTTATTCCAGACCGCATCCACCTTATAGGAAAAGATTGCGGTGTCGCTGAGCACTAAGAAACCGTGTGCGAACCCTTTTGGAACGAACAATTGTAGTTTATTCTGTGCAGAAAGCTCCACGCCGTACCACTGACCGAACGTATCACTTCCGGGTCGAATGTCAACGGCAACGTCGAACACGCTCCCTTCAATTACACGCACCAACTTGGCTTGGGCGAAGGGATCATTTTGGAAATGCAAGCCTCGAAGCGTGCCTTTCACCGATTTTGATTCGTTGTCTTGGATGAAATGGACGGGTCCAATGAGCTCGTCGTATTTAGTTTTTGACCAAGATTCGAAGAAATAGCCACGTGAATCGGTGAAAACGCGCGGTTCGATGAGAACGAGGCCTGGGATTAAAGACATAAGGATGATGTAGGAAGGAGGAAGGAAGGGGGGAAGATACGCCTAACGGATGACGGTTGACGCCAGAAACCTCGAGCTTGGTTCTTCCAGCGCTTACCGTTAACCGTACAGCGTTTATCATCCTGAGCGAAGCGAAGGAACAGCGAAGGACCGATACACTAACATTGTAATAGCACATTAACATCGATTGTGTTATTGGAATGGTTAATTCGGCGAGAATGTTTGTAGAATAATTGAAAGTCTACAATTTGTTGCATAAAGATGTATATTTATGCAAATAATCTGCGAAAAACGAGATAATTATGCTTATTCAATTCAGGTTGACAAATTATAAGTCCTTTAAAGATGAGGCGTTATTGAGTCTGGTCTCCACCAAATTGGATGGCGATTCACATCTGGAATCGAATGTGGCTACAGTGAACCACGTATCAAGCGGGGTCCTGAAAACCGCAGTTGTTTATGGCGCTAACGCCAGTGGGAAAAGTAAATTTGTGGACGCAATTCGTTTCCTGAAGAAATTTGTACTTGATTCAGCGAAGGATTCGCAGTCCGGCGAGCCGATAAATGTCGATCCGTTTCGCCTCAATACCACAACTTCTGAGCTGGGTTCGGAATTCGAGGTCACACTAGAGTCGAACGGGTCCATTTTCCGGTATGGATTTGAAGTGAACTCAACACGTGTACTATCTGAATGGCTGTATAGGCGTCATCATGTCAAAGAAATAGAACTCTTCTACCGGGAAGGAGAAGAATTTGAGGTCCATAGCGGATTCAAAGGGGCGAGACTCTTGGTGGATAACAAATTGGTTAGAAATAATTCCTTATTCATCTCAGTTGCGGCTCAGTTCAATGTGGAAATCGCAAAAGAGGTCCTTCACCTTATTCAGAAAATCAAAGTCATCTCTGGTTTGCGTGAAGATGGATACCATGGCTATACCATCGGACAAATTCGTGACAGCAAATACAAGAGCAAAATCCTGGACCTTATACATGCGGCAGATTTGGGAATACGGGATATTTCGCCTGTCGTCATGCAAATGGAGCAGTTGCCCGTTGACGTTTCAAACAATCTTAAGGAACTGATAAAAAAGCACCAATTGGACGAGAAGATGGATTTCCTAACGGATGTGAACACATCGCATCACGTCCGAAATGAATTTGGAGATGTGACTGGGCAGGTTGAATTCTCATTGGAGAACGACGAATCATCAGGTACGAGAAAATTCTTTGCATTAATGGGCCCGGTTCTGGATTCCTTGGAGAATGGGTATGTGTTGGTCATCGATGAAATGGATTCCAAATTGCATCCCAATCTTTCTCAGAAGATTGTGGAGATGTTCCAGTCCACAGAACTTAATCCCCATAATGCTCAACTGATATTTAATACCCACAACACGAACCTGTTATCCTCAGAATTATTTCGGCGGGATCAAATCTGGTTTACAGAAAAAAACAGAGAAGGCGCGAGTGTTCTATACTCCTTGGCTGAATTCAAATCGGATGTGGTTAGAAAAGGGGAAGCGTTTGAATCCAATTACTTGAAAGGGAAATATGGCGGGGTGCCTTTTCTCAATGAATTTGATTCCCTAAAGGCATGAGTAGCCCAAAACAGCATGTCTAAACGGGACAAAAGAAGGGCGGGATCGAGGCTCGATCGAGCTGGAGCCGATCGCGATGAGAGGCCGACCATATTGATTGTATGTGAAGGAGAAAACACGGAACCATCTTATTTCAAACAGTTCAGATTGGTCACTCTCAAAATTCGAGTAGAGGGGTTGGGGACAAACACATTAGATTTAGTGAATAGAGCCATTGAATTGCGCAATTCCAGTGATTTTGATCAAATATGGGCGGTTTTTGACAAAGACAGTTTCAGCGCAGCATCATTCAATGGAGCCATCCAAAAAGCTCGATCCAATGGTATATATGTCGCCTATTCGAATCAAAGTTTTGAGTATTGGTTGCTGTTGCATCTGATCGATCATCAAGGGGGTGGTTTGCACAGAAGAAATTACAATGACGAGATTAACAGGCGAATAAAGCCCCTTGGGTTAGAATATGATGTGAATGGTTCAAAAATAATTGAAGAGGATTTTTATAATTATTTGATGTCTATAGACCCGACGCGCAACATCCGAAGAGTGGATATCGCCATTCAGAGGGCAAATCATGTTTTGGAGTATCACAAAGATAATACACCCTCCGATTCGGAGTCTTCAACTACCGTTCATCATCTTGTTGAGGTACTACTTAAACACGTTTCCTGACGCTTAGGCCGGCTTTGCCGGCCTTTTTTGTTTCGGGCTTCACCTAGCAGAGGGCTTATCCTGAGCCGCGAAGCGGCGAAGGACCTAATTTTTTAATAAAGCGAGCACCTCATCCTGAGGGAGTCCGTCTTCGGCCGACCGAAGGACCTAAAACGTTGACAAACAATGAGCGACAACTTTAATCCCTTCGGCACTCGGATGGGAATCGGTAGGTAGAACAAGGATTTGAGGTCCTTCGGTCGCGAAGCGCTCCCTCAGGATGAGGGCACAATCACGATACACAACCCCGATCTCTTCCGCGATCGCCGGCAACGCCCCCATCAAATATCGCTGGTTCACATCCACCTCCTGGATGGCCGTATACCCGTTCGAGGCCAAGACCAACGTACATCCCTTCGCTTCGCACAAATCCCGCATCCGCGCGAACATCTGGGTATGCAGTTGGGAGATGTAGAGGCTGTCGCCGTTGCCGACGGGCGTGCTGAGATCCTCGAAATACCAATTCCGCCACGCCAGACGGATGAAGCCGTTGAGCAGGTAGCTGCGTTTTTGGAGCGGATGGTAACCGGGGATGGCTTCCATGACGTCGCGGAATTTGGATCTCTTCCATCGTTGTGATTCGCCATCCAAACGGTAAAGGTCTTTGGCGAGAGTGCGGGTGGCGTCGTCGATGCTCAGCAGAACGATCACGGTGTCGGCATCCCATAAGGGCAAATACGCCTCCATCTGAGCCAAATAATCGGCCGGACCCGCGCCACCCACCGCGAAATTCCGCCATCCCATCCGATGCGCGAGGGTCACCGTATCAGTGAGGTGCAATCCAAATGCATACGAATCGCCAAGTAAGATGCTGGATGCGGGATGCGGGATGCCAGATGCAGGAAGATTGATACGAAATCGATTCTCATCAAATGTGTAGGTGACGGCCTCACCATCCAGTTCATGCATCGCGGTGCCGCCGGCGCGGTTCATCACAAAGCCGCGGTCGTGCATGTCGATCCAGGTCTGCATGCGGTCGAAGGGATGCATCCAATGCAAGATCCCTTCCGCCAATAGGATGGATATCAACAATGAACCGGCAAACAGGAGTATATTTCGCATCCATCAAAATACCATGCGGATGCGTTTCATATCGAATCCAATCGTACGCCGGTCGGGTGGCTCTTCCTCCTGCATCAAGCCATCACGGCGTTATCTCTCATCTGCCTCTTTCTTGCCTTAAGCACCCATCCGGCGTGGTTGTATCCGATGAATTTGTTGGTCACCTACATCACACCTGCGGCGACAGGGATTTTTGTTCTAAGCTGGCGCAAGCCAACGAAGGATCTCCTTTCCCCACAGGGTGGGACTTAAGTCCCACCCTGTCAAGATCACGATATCAGGCCGGCTTCGCCGGCCTTTTTTGTTTTCGGGCCTCATCTAGCCGAGGGCTTAAGCCCTCGGCTAGTTTCAAGAAGCCCTCGGCTAGGTGTTTGGGGCATCTTTCGCTTACCCCCACCTTAAGGTGGGGGTCATTGTTAAGAAGAGGGCGCAGCCCGCAGCGAAGGAGCTACAATTCATGCATATGGCCAGAAACCTCGTGCTTTGCTCATCAAGCATCCAGCATCTAGCGTCCCGCATCTGTCAAACGCACAGATTCCGGAACGAAAGTCGTTGTTTTATTTCCTTAACCTCGTTAAACTGCTCGCAGACCCCCACATCACACGACTATGACTGACGAAACTAGACAAGATTTATTGAAAATGTTGGAAGAAGCTTTGGCTAAAGTCAAGGCGGATCCTAACTTTGGATTTGAATTGCTTGTGAGGGCCGGAATACTGGATGAAAATCATGCATTCACCGAGCACTACAAGAGTCTATGTATCGAAGAAGACCCGGATTAATTCTCGGCTTTCACGGTTGTGACGAATCGGTTGCGTCACAAGCGTTGGGTGGTCATCTCGCTTTTTTGAAAAGCGAAAACTTGTATGACTGGCTTGGGTCCGGCATGTATTTCTGGGATCATAGTCCAGAACGGGCTCTTTCATTCGCGATTGAAAAACAAAGGCGAGAACCTGAACTCATCAAAACCCCTGCGATTCTTGGCGCTGTAATCGACATGGGAAACTGTTTGGATTTGATTGAATTTGAAAATGTCAAGTTGTTGAAATCAGCATATGAATTTCTCTCAAGATCATTTGAAAAGCAGGCCAGAACTCTACCGACCAACAGAGGTGGAATTAACGCTAGTGATCGCCTGTTAAGGGAATTGGATTGCGCCGTGATTGAAACGTTGCATGAGTTGATGATATCATCCGATCAAAATGGCTTTGATTCTGTCCGTGGCATGTTCGTTGAAGGCGAAGAGGTGTACCCAGGCTCCGGTATTCGAGAAAAGGACCACATCCAAATCTGTGTCCGAAATCCGAACTGCATTAAAGGCTACTTCAAGCCGAGAGTGAGAGATGTGGCGTATTCGGAAGTATGAAATCGTAACCCGTTTCCCCACAGGATGGGACTTAAGTTCCACCCTGTTAAAACCACGATATTAGGCCGGCTTCGCCGGCCTTTTTTGTTTCGGGCTTGACATTATTTCGTAGTCAGTACATTTTTCCCGCATCCCGCATCCCGCATCCCGCATCCCGCATCCCGCATCCCGCATCCCGCATCCCGCATCCCGCATCCCGCATCCCGCATCCCGCATCTACCCCAAAAACTCACTTACCCTCACCATCCACCCCTTCGCGAAGACGGCTTGCTTGGGATCTTTGGTGATCAGTTCCCCGAGGAAGACGATGCGCTTGGAGAGGATCGTGGCATGTAGGGGTCGACCGCGTCGACCCTTACGGAGTGCCGTGTTCACTGCTTCGAGCGTCTTCGGCCCCACCACCCCATCCGCCGTCACGCCCACGGCTTCCTGAAGCCAGATAGCGGCGCGTCGCGGACCGTGATGCACGGCGCAATCCAACAGCAGATCGCGCAGTTTGGCGTTTCGAATTTGGGCGAATCCCGGGTCTTTCAAGTAGCGCTTGGTGTAGATGGCTCGCGCTTCGCGCTCGGTGAGGGCGTTCACCTCCTCGCGTGAGGCAGGGCGGCCGAGGCCGCGCCATTCGCCCAGGGTGGCGGCGGTGATGCCGAAGTTGGTGGGTCCGCCTCGGTCGGCGGGGTGATCAACGAAGCCGCCTTCGCGGCGCAGGATGTTGGAGAGGGACATGTGTAAGGGGGTAAGTGGGTAATGGGGAAATATAGGTCCTTCGGGCCTTCGGCCCTCAGGATGACAAGCGCATCACCTCAAATAAAGAAGAGGCGGCATCACTCTTTCCTAAGTGCACTTGGGATCTTGTTATGCCGCCTATTTAATAATAGCCAAAACATTGTCATCCTGAGGGAGCGTAGCGACCGAAGGACCTATCAATATTTGCGAAGCGCATGTCATCCTGAGACATGCCCAGAGCAAAGCGAAAGGACCCAACCATCCCAACCAAATCATAGAATATGTCATTAAATAAAGGGCTATTCGTCATGATATGAGGACATACTATATCTGTTAAGAATCCATAAATAGTAATGAATTAATCCTATTAACGTCTAATAATTGGATAGAAACTATGTTCTAACAACACCATCCTAATCGTCTTAAATGGTATCAAAATATATTTGTGTTTCGAATTGTGCTGGAAGCGCTTTTTTTGTTTCTTGTTGGGTCGTATCGGTCAACATCTTTCCTAACTACTTATTTACATGAACAATCTGAAAAAAGTCGTGGGTGGCGTATGCGCCCTCGCGATTTGTATGGTCTTGCTTCCGAGTCTCTCCGAGACCGTCAACGCTCAAGCTCCGCCACCTCCAACCTTGCCTACGATGCCGGATCAAGCCCCCATCGATGGCGGATTGTCCCTGCTCGCCTTGGCTGGCGGCGCCTATGCCGTGAAACGTCTTCGTAATAACAAAACCAATTGAGGACACTATTTATGAAACGTTTCTATACGATTTTATTCAGCATGGCCATCCTGATTTCATTGACAGGAGAGGCGATTGGGCAAAGCAATTTCACTGTGAATTGGGAACGGAAGACAATAACAGCCAACAATAACACTACAGGTGATCCTGCTTGGTTCAATACAGGTAACCAAGAGCGTGGACTTAGCTATGGGAGAGTAAACGGTAATCATCGTGTGTTTGTCGCTAGCCGTGGTGATGGTAATTTTATTCGCATCCTCAATGCAGATACAGGTGCAGATGTTGGTACCCTTTCAAATACGGGTATTACTGGAGGGACATTTATAATCAATGACGTTGAGGTTTCAGAAGATGGAATCGTTTTTGCCTCAAATTTGAGCACGAATGTTGCCTCATCTGCTTTTAAAGTGTACCGATGGGACACAGAAGCGTCTACCCCTGTAGTAGCTGTCAATTTTCTAGATGGAGCCTCAACCAACCTACGTTTGGGTGATAGTTTCACAGTAACAGGGAGCGTAAGCAACAATTCAGCTAAAATTTGGGCGGTTAGTGCATTTGCATCTTTTCTAAGAGTCTATGTTTGGAGTATGGCGGATGGTGTTTTTAACAGCACTCCAACTATTCTTCCAATTTTAGCTACAGGCGCGGCTGCGTCGGTTGCACCACTTCCAGATGGTCGATTTCTTGTGAACCAAGGAGGAGCGCAAGCTCGATTCTACAATGCAGCGGGCACTCAAATTGGTATTGTTGCTACCGCAGGTGCTGAAAATGGAACGAATGCTGTAAAGTATATCGGCGCTGTTGATAGCGATCTCCATTTTGTTACTTTTTCATTCGTAACATCTCCATCGACTGTAGCCGATTTTGGTAGGTCATTTAAGTTCCCAGCCTCAACACCAGCTAGTGCGACTGGAACTGGATTTACCTCTTCACTCAGAACAAATGCGAATGCTGGTGGCACAGGAGATGTGGCAGTTCGTACGCACGATAATGGAACGTTCACGGTATATGTTTTAGGCACAAATAACGGGGTTGGGTCATACACCTCAACTTTCCAAGGTCAAACGCCTACATTCACCGCCACTCTAACCGGCTCCTCCGGCTTCAGAACGCTTGCGTCACCGGTGGCGAACACAGCTTTGTCGACCCTATTCGGAAGCATATGGACCCAAGGCTTCACTGGAGCGGATGCGACGAACGGAGGTTCCAACATCTACTTCCATCCGAACGGGTCAAACAATTTCGTTGCTGCGACCAACATCACCAACACGATTACCGCAGGTCATGGAGTACTTGTTGGAGTGTATGCCGATGATGACTACGGCACAGAAGGTGTTCAAGGTGGTTTCCCGAAAACACTTTCCGTAACCGGAATCGCCAATTCAGGCGACGTTGTTGTAACCCCATCCCACACCACAGGTGATGAATACTTCTTGGCTGGAAATCCCTACAACGCAACCATCGATTGGGATTTGGTCACAAAAGGGACGAATGTGTATCCAATCGCGTGGGTCCTCGGTACGGATGGTGAGTTCGATTCCTGGAACGGATCGGTCGGTGATCTAACCAATGGGTTGATCGCACCTTTCCAAGGATTCTTCTATGCGTACAGTGGCGCCACGAGCGGTGTCACGTTCACGACAGGCTCGCAAACCTCGGGCGGCACGTTTCGCGGGAAAGAACAGTCACCCGTGGCAATCCGCTTGGCGTTGAGCCGCGATGGACATGAAAATTCGACTTGGCTCCAATTCGCCGAAGACGGAACGTTCGGTCGTGATGCCAAAGACGCACCGAAAATGGCTTCATTGTCTTCGGATGTGATGCAAATCGCCACTCAAGAGTTGGAATCAGGCGCGAAAATGGACATCCATTATCTGCCATTGATCCGTGAGTCGATTCAACTTCCGATGTCTTTCGTAGCAACACGTGGCGGTGAGTTCGAACTCTCAACAAGCTCGTCCACCTTGCCAGAAGGATGGTCGTTGTCGGTCCACGATGCCGAAACGGGAACCACGACCGCGCTTGTGAATGGAGAATCGTTCCGATTCAAATCACCAGCTCGTGCCGCTTCCGATCCGGTACGCTTCAGCCTCATCGTTGAGCCGTCGAATACGACGAACGTAGACCGTGGAACGGAGACCGTAGGCCGTATGGAGTTGGATCAGAATTATCCGAATCCTTTTAATCCTAGTACCCAGATTCGCTTCGCACTTCGCGCATCGCACCACACGCGTCTCACGGTCTACGACGTAGTAGGTCGTGAAGTCGCGGTATTGGTGAATGGCGTGATGCCGGCCGGCGCGCATTCGGTGTCGTTCGACGCATCGAATCTGTCTTCGGGCGTGTATCTGTATAAGCTTGAAGCCGGCGGACAGGTGTTGACACGCAGGATGACGTTGATGAAGTAAACGGAAATCGGAAATCGGAAACCAGGAATTGGTGATCGGTAAGAGGGGAACTTCTTATTGTCTCTTGTCTCTGAATTCTTGTTTCTTTGTGTAGTTCCTTCGCCGCTACGCGGCTCAGGATGACAAGCAAAGTTTTTAATTAATAGGCGGCATAATGATTTCCTAGGTTCGCTTGGGATCTTGTTATGCCGCCTCTTCTATTTTAACCACTTTATACTGTCATCCTGAGCGAAGCGAAGCGGCGAAGTACCTGCGCTACGCGCCCCTACGCGAATCTTCTTATCTTCAACATTCAACATTCAACATTCATCATTGCCTTTCCGCATGCGCATCTTATTGACCGGCGGCGCCGGGTTCATCGGCTTCAATTTTGTCTCGTACTGGCTCGCCAACGATCCGTCGATCCGGTTCGCGAACGTCGACAAGCTCACCTACGCCGGAAATCCCGCATCCCTTGACCGCCTCGCGTCTTATGGCGACCGTCACGCGCATCACAAGATCGATATTGGCGACGGTCCCGCGCTTCGCGACCTGTTCGCATCCTTCAAACCCGATGCGGTGATCCATTTCGCGGCGGAAAGCCATGTGGATCGGTCCATCGACGGACCCGGCGAGTTCATCCAGACCAACATTAACGGCACGTTCACCCTGCTGCAGGAAAGTCTTCGCTATTACGAATCGTTGGATGAAGCCGGCAAACTTCGCTTCCGATTCCATCACGTCTCTACCGACGAAGTCTTCGGTTCTCTCGGCGACACCGGCTATTTTTCGGAAACCACCGCTTACGATCCACGCAGTCCCTATTCGGCATCCAAAGCCGCGTCGGATCATCTGGTTCGCGCCTGGCATCACACATTCGGACTCCCGATCCTCATCACGAACTGCTCCAATAATTATGGACCGTTCCATTTTCCGGAAAAACTCATACCCGTCATCATCCTGAATCTGGTGAACGGTCGTCCGTTACCGATCTACGGTGACGGACTCAACGTCCGCGATTGGCTCTATGTCGAAGATCATGTTCGTGCCATCCGGAAGGTGGTGGAAGCCGGACGCATCGGCGAAACCTATTGCGTGGGCGGTGGTGCGGAAATGACCAACATCGATGTCGTGAAAACAATCATCCGCTTCATGGATGAACATTATCCGCATCCAGACCCGGCCCTGAAGGACCGGTCTAGATTGATAACGTACGTCACCGACCGCAAAGGCCATGACCGTCGCTATGCGATCGACTCCTCCAAACTCCAGACTGAACTCGGCTGGACACCCGAAGAAAGCTTCGAATCAGGGATTGAGAAGACGGTTTCTTGGTATATGGAAAATCGTGATTGGTGGGAACCCCTTCTAAGACAATTTTAAATTGAAAATTTTAAATGTTAAGTGAGGAGCCAGCACCCTGCTAAAAGCTCAATACAGTGTTGCAAAGACAACACTTAAAATTTAAAATTTAAAATTAGTGCACCAAGTCATTCAGTTTCAACCCAATAAACAAGTCCTATGAAGGGTATAGTCCTCGCCGGCGGCTCCGGCACACGTCTCCATCCGCTTACGCTCGTCATGAGCAAGCAACTATTGCCGGTGTACGACAAACCGATGATCTACTATCCGCTGAGCACGCTGATGATGGCCGGCATCCGCGACATCCTCATCATTTCCACGCCGCATGATCTGCCTCATTTCGAGCGCATTTTGGGGGATGGAGCTTCGATCGGATGTTCGTTCACCTACGCCGTTCAGCCCGAACCGAAGGGTTTGGCCCAGGCCTTCACCATCGGCGCGGAGTTCATCGGTCACGACAAAGTGGCTCTCGTGCTTGGAGATAACATTTTTTATGGATCGGGATTGGGGTCGCAGCTCAAATCGTGCGCCGATCCGGATGGCGGAATCGTGTTCGCGTATCGTGTGAGTGATCCGGAGCGGTATGGTGTGGTGGAATTTGATGCGGATGGGAAAGTGATCTCCATCGAGGAAAAACCCAGCAAGCCGAAATCCAACTATGCGGTTCCGGGATTGTATTTCTATGACAATTCGGTGGTCGACATCGCCCGAAACATCAAACCGTCGCATCGCGGTGAGCTGGAAATCACGGATGTGAATCGGATGTACCTCGGAGCCGGAAAGCTGTCGACCCGCATCCTTCCGCGCGGAACCGCCTGGCTCGATACCGGCACATTCAATTCGCTGATGCAGGCCGGTCAGTTCATCCAGGTGATTGAAGAGCGTCAGGGATTCAAGATTGGATGCATTGAGGAGATCGCGTGGCGCAACAAATGGATTGGGGATGAGGAGCTGCTCGCGTTAGGCGCGAAGCTGGGCAAAAGCGGTTATGGGGAGTATTTGAAGGGGTTGGTTTAGGGCAACCCCCAACGTTTATATAGATCCCTCGGGCCTTCGGCCCTCAGGATGACAGTGCTTCGCAAATAACATGTAGATCCCTCGCTTCGGGCTGCGCCCTCCGCTCAGTCAAGCGCTTCGCAAATAACATGTAGATCCCTCGCTTCGGGCTGCGCCCTCCGCTCAGGATGACAAGTGCCACTCGTTAATAAAAGGCGGCATAACTTTTTCCTAAGTGCACTTGGGATCTTGTTATGCCGCCTCTTCTTTTTATGGCATTGCGCTTGTCATCCTGAGGGCCGAAGGCCCGAGGGATCTATACTTTTATGGCATTGCGCTTGTCATCCTGAGGGCCGCAGGCCCGAGGGATCTATACTTTATGGCATTGCGTCTGTCATCCTGAGGGCCGCAGGCCCGAGGGATCTATACTTTTATGGCATTGCGCTTGTCATCCTGAGGGCCGAAGGCCCGAGGGATCTATACTTTTATGGCATTGCGCTTGTCATCCTGAGGGCCGCAGGCCCGAGGGATCTATACTTTATGGCATTGCGCCTGTCATCCTGAGGGCCGCAGGCCCGAGGGATCTATACTTTTTATGGCATTGCGCTTGTCATCCTGAGGGCCGAAGGCCCGAGGGATCTACAACAACGGCGCGACTCTATCCTTCTCACTCAAAATCATCTCCCCAACAGCCATCGGCCACTCGATCCCGATCGTCGGATCATCCCAGCGGATCGCCGCTTCCGAGTCTTTGTTCCAGGGCGCATCCACCTTATAAGAGAAGATTGCGGTGTCGCTGAGCACGAGAAAGCCGTGTGCGAATCCCTTCGGGATGTACAATTGGCGCTTGTTTTCGCCGGATAACTCGAGTCCGGCCCATTGTCCGTAGGTGGCGCTTCCGGGACGGATATCCACCGCCACGTCAAACACGCTTCCTTCGATCACCCGAACGAGTTTCGCCTGAGCAAAGGGTTCGCGCTGGTAATGCAAACCGCGAAGGGTGCCTTTTACGGATTTAGACTCGTTGTCTTGGATGAACTCCACTGGCCCCAGCAACTCATCATACTTGGCCTTCGACCACGATTCGAAGAAATATCCCCGCTCATCGGTGAAGACGCGCGGTTCGATGAGGATGAGGCCGGGGAGGAGAGACATATGAAGTAGGAAGGTTGAAGTAGGAAGGGGGAAGATAAGAAGTTAGGTCCTTCGCTTCGCTCAGGATGACATGCGCTCCGCAAATAAATGTATAGATCCCTCGGGCCTTAGGCCCTCAGGATGACAAGCGCATCCCCTAAATAAAAGAAGAGGCGGCATAACAGGATCCCAAGTACGCTTAGGAAATAGTTATGCCGCCAACAAATTTATGAACGACGTGCTTGTCATCCTGAGGGAAGCCGCTTTGCGGCTGACCGAAGGACCTATAACCCATTGCGAAGCGAAGGATTCTTATCTTCCACCTTACACCTTTCTACTTAACCCTTCCCCTTGCGCCTCACCGTCATCCTTCCCGCATACAACGCCGCGAAAACCTTGCGTGCCACGGTCGCCGCCATCCCGATGGATGTGGTGCATGATGTGGTTCTGGTCGATGATCATAGCGCGGATGACACCTTCGCCTTGGCTCAGGAGCTCGGCATTCATTGCGTCCGCCACGAGGCGAACAAGGGATATGGCGCGAATCAGAAAAGTTGTTACGACATCGCGTTGTCGCGCGGGGCGGATATTGTGGTGATGCTGCATCCCGATTACCAATATGAGCCCAAACTCGTGACGGCCATGGCCGCGATGATCTCCTCCGGCGTGTATGATGTGTGCTTGGCGTCGCGAATCCTGGCACAGGATGCGGTTGCAGGCGGAATGCCGGTCTATAAATATGTGGCGAATCGGGTTCTGACGCTGATCGAGAACATCCTGCTCGGACAAAAACTCTCCGAATACCACACCGGTTACCGCGCATACAGCCGGAAAGCCCTCGAATCGGTCGATTATCACAAGAATTCGGATGATTTCATTTTCGACAACGAAATTCTGGCCCAGTTGCAGCATAAAGGGATGCGTTTCGGGGAAATCAGTTGTCCCACGAAGTATTTCGACGATGCGTCGTCAATCAATTTCCGACGGTCGGTGACGTATGGACTCGGTGTGCTGCATACCGCGCTCCGCTACCGGCTACATAAATGGAATTGGGTGCGATATGGCATCCTGGAGTGAGCGGCGATGGCTGCTGCCGCTGATGTGGCTCGCGGCCGTGGTTGTGGTGAATCCGATCGGGAATTTCCCTCTGAACGACGATTGGAGCTACGCGCTGAATGTGCGCAATTGGGTGGATGGGGGCGTGTTCAAGTTCAATGATTGGGCAGCGATGACCCAACTCACCCATATTCTGCTCGGCATCGGGGTGACGGAATGGGTGGGATTTTCGCACACGGCGTTGCGGTTCGTGACGCTGGGGGTGGTTCTACTTTGGATCGTCGGGGCGCATGGCATGCGCCCGTGGCATTTGTCGGGGCGCACAATGTCGGGGCGGATGGCATCCGCCCAAAACGATGTTAATCAATCGGTCGCGTGCCACGAAAATCAAAAGGGCGCGTGCCACGCGAATGAAAAGGGCGCGTGCCATGAAAATCTGAAGGGCGCGTGCCACGCGCCCCTACGTTTCGCGTTGATCTTCAATCCTCTTTTTTTCTCCCTTTCCTTCACGTTCATGACGGATGTTCTGTTCGTGATCTTGTTTCTGGTGTCGATGGATCTTCTCGTCCGGGAAAAATGGGGATGGGGCACGGTATTCGCCGTTCTGGCCACCCTCACACGGCAAACGGGGGTGGGGATTGGGTTGTCAATGATGGCAACTGTCGGGGCGCATCGCATGCGCCCATGGAAAATGTCGGGGCGGATGTCGTCGGGACATGCGTCGGGGCAAATGTCGGGGCGTACGTCGTCGGGGCGTACGTCGTCGGGACATGCGTCGGGACAAATGTCGGGGCGGATGGCATCCGCCCCCCACGATGCGCCGCAAAAGGGCGCGTGCGATGCGGATAAAGAGGGCGCGTGCCACGCGCCCCTACGGATGTCGATCGTGGTTTCGATCATTTTAATCTCTGTCCTTGGCGCGTATTCCGTCATCATGTCCCATTTCGGGGTGATTTCGGGCAACTACAACACGCTCGGGGACCTGCTATGGATTCTGGACCATGAACGTCCGCTGGCTCGGATGGCGGCCAACGCGGCGTTGGTGGGGGTGTATTTGGGGCTGTTCACGCTGCCGGTGCTTCCGCTGGCGTGGCGCCGGCATTGGAATTCGGCGCCGTGGTGGGTCTTCGCAGGCATCACGGTCGTCTTGTTCGGACTCACGTGGGGACGATTTCCCATGACCCACGACGGAAATCTGCTGTTCGGATGGGGAATAGGTCCCATATTACTGACGGGAGGGAATGGCTTTGAGAGTCCGTGGCCATGGATGGGTGTTTGGCTACAGGGGATGGGCGCGGCGGGGGGAGGGGTTCTTGCCGTTGCCGCATGGAACGCCCTTCGCGATCCCCAATCCGCACCAATCATCCGATGGGGAGTTGTCGTGATGGTCGGCTTCACGCTATTCATCCTCATCAACCAGTTTTTCTTCGATCGCTACTTCTTGCTGCTCGTCCCATTCGCGTTATGGGTGATGGCGCCGGAATCGACATCCGCATCGCGCCGTGCCCGCATCACCAGTTGGGTCCTCATCGGCATCATGGCGGCGTATTCCATCCTCGGAACGAGGCAATATTTGGATGTGAACCGCGAGCGATGGGCCGCCGTGGAATCGCTGATGGATGGGGGCGTGACGGCATCCGACATCGATGGCGGGTTCGAGGTGAATAAGTGGTTCGGGAATGAGAGTCCGCAGGATGCGAGGTTTGTGATTGGGGTTCGAGCTCCGGCAAATGGCGGTCTCATCGCGGAGTACGAGTACGGACTGGGTGTCTGGGATAATCGGGAATCGGAAATCAGAAATCAGTAAGAGAGGCTTGAAATAAGTTCGATTTCGGCAAATGATTCCCGATTTAAGGTCCTTCGCTTCGGGCTACGTCCTTCGCTCAGGATGACATGCATAGCTCGTAAATAAATAGGCGGCAAGTTCCTTCGCGCGAAAAGCGCTCAGGATGACAAGCCGCCTCTTCTGTTATTTAGGGGATGCGATTGTCATCCTGAGGGAGCTCTGCGACCGAAGGATCTATTCCGCATCCCGATTTCAACATTCAACATTCAAACTTCAACATTATCTTAGGCCATGAACAAAGACCTCACCCGCTTCATCGTCACGTCGCTCGGCATTTTCATCGCCTGGTATCTTTTATATGATTTGTGGATCCTGCCGGATGGGCGCGTGGATTATGCGCTGTCTCTTCACATAATCTCCATGTCGAAGGGCATTTTGGAGCTGATGGGATTCGACATCATGACCTATGCTCGTGTGATCACAATTCCGGGTGCGAACGGCATCGAAATGGTGGACGGATGCAATGGGATCGAGGCGTTGGGCTTGTTCGTCGGCTTTGTGGTGGCGTACAAAGGGACCTGGAAAAACCGCGCGTGGTTCATCCCGCTAGGACTTTTCCTGATTTATCTGGTCAACATCGTGAGGGTGGTTGTGCTCGTGATCACGCAGCAACACGCGCCTCAGATCTTCACTATCACGCATGATTATTCGACGACGGCCATTTTCTACATCGTCATCTTCGCGATGTGGGTGTGGTGGAGTCATTTGGGGGATAAGAATGTGATCGGGAATCGGGAATCAGTAATCAGTGAGCAGTGAGCAGTGAGCTGAAATCAGAAATCAGAAATCAGTAAGATGGGCTTGACATAAGTTCGATTTCGGCAAATATTTCCCGCTTCCCGCTTCCCGCTTCCCGCTTCCCGCTTCCCGCTTCCCGCTTCCCGCTTCCCGCTTCCCGCTTCCCGCTTCCCGCTTCCCGCTTCCCGCTTCCCGCTTCCCGCTTCCCGCTTCCCGCTTCCTACTTCCACCCTTTCTCCCCAATAAGAGGCACGAACTTGAATCCGTCGTAGCGCTCCTCTTCGTAGTCGGTCTCCGACACCCTCCACAGGCGAAGCATATGTTGCGTGTCGGTGTCGCCAACCGGGATCACGAGTCTCCCTCCGATTTTCAGCTGCCCTAACAAGGCATCGGGCACAACGGGGGCTCCAGCCGTGACCACGATTCCGTCATATGGAGCGTACGCGCTCCATCCAACCGTGCCATCGCCGCACTTCAATTCCGGGCGATATCCCATACCACGCAGCAATTCCCGCGCTTTCAGGTAGAGCGGCTCGTGGCGTTCCACGCTGAACACCTTGTGACCCATTTCACACAAGATCGCACATTGATACCCCGATCCGGTCCCGATTTCTAACACCGTCTCACCCGGATGCAAATCAAGTAATTCGGTCTGTTTTGCGACGGTGAAGGGCTGCGAAATGGTCTGCTTCATCCCGATCGGCAAGGCCGTGTCTTCATACGCCCGATGCGCCAAAGCCGAATCGATGAAGGTCTCGCGCGCGACCGATCCGATGGCCTTCAAGACCCGCTCATCGCGGATGCCTTTGTCTTTGAGCTCGTTCACGAGGCGGGATCGGGGAGCGGTGAATTTCATGTGCTGGGCTTGTTAGTTGTTTGTCGTTCGTGGTTTGTTGTATGTGCGAGGTACGAAGTGAAGAGATGAAATGGTGTAACGTGCGAAGCGCGAGGTGCGATGTGAAGAGAGGAAATGGTGTAACGTGCGAAGCGCGAGGTGCGATGTGAAGAGAGGAGTGATGAAAGGATGAAAAGACGAAAAAGACGAAGATAAGAATTCAGGGGTCTTCACCTCGCACATCGCGCTTCGAACATCGAACGAAATCACTGTGAAAAAAATCTGTGAAATCTGTGCAGATTTAAGAATTTACTTCTTAAAAAACGATGAATGGTACGAATTGGACGAGGTGGAAAGGGGTAAAAAGGGACTTGCGGACAGCATACCTTAACACCTCGCACTAGCCACCATCAACGGCAAGATGTATACTCGGAACCGCGCATACCCGATCGGTCCGCCGAGGACGAGGAAGTACGAAATGAGCACTATCAGAACCACAAACAATTTTCGATCTTCGTGCCATAAGCGGATGAAGCTTCTAACCGACATCACATACACAACGAGCAGAAACCCGAGATACAGAATCAGAAATGGGTACTCTGTCACGATCCGCCATCCCGCTTTCCAAACGCCGTCGCGGGCGATGGTCTCGGTGATGCCGGGTCCCGATTCATTCAATTTTCCGAAGGTGCGTTCCCAGACTTCCCGACCCGGATCCATCAACGTGAACACCATCCCTTTGGCGATCTGAATGCCATACACGATCGGATGTTGGTAGAGGATGTCTTTTGCGATGCGGGTTTTCTTCTCGGAAATCTGTGAGAATCCGTCGGCCGGATCGGCGATGCGCAGGTATCGGGCCCGAACCGTGTCGATCGATTGGCTATGGGAATATCCTTCCACGGCCGATAATACAAACGTGGCATGACCCGTCATCAGGTTTTCTGCCGCGATGCTCGTGTAGGCGAATGTTCCGTGAGTGACATAATTCCGTGCCTGCCACAAAAACGGGATGCCAGCGGCGATGAGTGTGAAGCCGGCGATGCGTTTCCAGTCCCAACCCAAGTAGCGGAGCAACGGAATCATCACCCAGGGAAGGTAAAAGGTGATGGGTTTGAGGAGGGTGGCGAGGCCCAACAGAAGAGAGGAACCGTAGGGGCGGATGGCATCCGCCCTTTTCTTCATGTTATGCGTCATTTTCTGGGGGCGGATGCCATCCGCCCCGACGTCACGCGCCCCCACGATCCAAACCACCATCCACACGATCATCGGCGTGAAGATGAGCTCCGTCAAGATCTCCTTCGAAAAGAGGAGGAGGCCGAGATCAAAAATCAAGATCAACGCAACATGTAGGGGCGGATGGCATCCGCCCGTCTCTTTTATCGCATCATATCCGCCCTCTTTCATATTGGGCGCATGCCATGCGCCCCGACGGTTCGATTCATCGCGACGTTCCGATGCGCCCCGACGATTCGATTCTTCTTTATGCGCATGTGATGCATTAGCTAGGGGCGCATTGGAAGGGCGCATCAATGATGCGCCCATACCTAATGCGCCCTTCCACAGCGCCACCGCGCCGCCCAGATTCAGAAGCAGGAGCCCCACCTTTCCCCAGAACCCGGTTCCGAGCACGCCATACACCGCGGCGATGATGAGCGGGTAACCGGGCGGACGAATCATATCGGCCCAAGGGTCCGTGTCGGCGCTTCCATAACCCGGAGCCAAGTACTCGCCTGTCACCAACATCGACAGCGCGTATTGCTCATACAGGGCTGAATCGCCATTGAACATCCGCTCTTCCGGGTTCTGCAGGGCCCAGAGGCCAATGGCAAGCCTCGAGAGCAAGTAGAGGGTGAAAAGCCAGGTCGGAAGAAATTTTAAATTGAAAATTTTAAATGGCATCCTCTTCAATATTCAGAGTATGTGACAAAATGCGAGCCACCCGAAACCTCAACATTTAAAATTTTAAATTTAAAATTCTCAAGCACATTTAAAATTAGTCTACCCGTAGACCTGCCACATGCTCGTGAGCAAGGTTTTCAGGTCCGAATGCTTCGCCTTCCACCCCAATTTCTCTTCGGCAACGATGGAATTCGCATACACGGTAGATGGATCGCCTTCGCGGCGCCCGACAAACGTGAACGGGACCTGCTTTCCGGATATCTCTTCCGTCATCTTGATCACATCCAGCACCGAATAACCGACGCCAGTCGCCAGATTGCATTTCAGGTTTTCGCCGGTGCGGATGATGTAATCAACCGCTGCCACATGCGCCGTAGCCAGATCATTCACATGGATGTAATCGCGAACGCAGGTTCCATCAGGCGTCGGATAGTCACTTCCGTTCACCACCATCGATTTGCGGGTCCCATTGGCCACTTCCAACACGATCGGAAGGAGGTTGGCGGGATTTTTCTCGAGTCCGCGCACGCGACCCTTCACATCATACCCCGCCGCATTGAAATACCGAAGTGCCGCGAATCGGATGCCCTTCAATTGGGAATACCAATCCAGATACCGCTCCACTTCCAACTTCGTGAAGCCATAATAGCTCATCGGATTCTGCGGATGCGCCTCATCCATCGGCAGATACTGTGGTTCGCCATAGGTGGCGCTGGATGAGGAAAACACGATGTGTTTCACTCCCGCCTCACACATGGCATTCAAAATGTTAATCGTGCCGACCAGGTTCGTGATGCTGTATTTCTCGGGTTTATCCATGCTCTCACCAGCGTTTTTGAACGCGGCGAAATGGACGACTGAATCGTAGGCCGTAGACCGTAGACCGTTGGACGAGAAGACTTTTTTCAGGTCTCCCATATTGAGAATATCGCCCTTTATAAAAGTCGCTTTGGGATGGATGTTCGCCTCCACGCCGGTGAGGAGGTTGTCGAAAATGGTGACATCATGTCCGTTTTCGATGAATTCATACACTGTGTGCGAACCGATGTATCCGGCTCCGCCGATGACGAGGATGTTCATTATCGTTTTCTGTTGTCGGTTTTCAGTTTTCAGTTTTAAGATAGCGAAGCGCGATGTGCGAAGTGCGAGGCAAGATGGGCTTGAAATATTTTTTAATCGGCACATCTTACGATTCCCGATTCCCGATTCCCGATTCCCGATTCCCGATTCCCGATTCCCGATTCCCGATTCCCGATTCCCGATTCATTTAAAATTCAACATTCAACCTTCAACATTATCCGATTTGGGATACCTTTAGCGAATGAAATCCCACCTCTTCCTCTACTTAAAGGGCTTCGCGATGGGCTCGGCCGATGTGGTTCCGGGCGTGAGTGGCGGCACGATGGCCCTCATCACCGGTATTTACACGCAATTGCTCGATGCGATCAAAAGCGTGGATGCCCAAGCGATCAAGCTTCTGCTCACATTAAAATGGAAAGCCGCGTTCGAACGCATCCATTGGCGGTTTCTTGTGGTTT
The DNA here is from genome assembly GCA_041749075.1 of Balneolales bacterium. Taxonomy (GTDB): domain Bacteria; phylum Bacteroidota; class Rhodothermia; order Balneolales; family HLUCCA01; genus CAMTWZ01. The sequence continues at coordinate 117,725 of JBGTBY010000022.1, forward strand.
TATTGGGAGGGATTTTCACCGCCGTCATCTTTTTCACACGCGTCATCCCCCTTCCCGAACTCATCCATTCCCATCCGGTTCAGGTGTACGGCTTGTTTTTCGGACTCATCCTCGGCTCGGTCTTCGTCGTCTGGAAAGACATGGGTGGCTTCGACGTTCGTCTGGCTTTGTTCATGCTGGCGGGCACCATCATCGGATTTTGGGTGGTAAACCTGGTCCCCACCGAAACCCCAGACCATCCGTTGTTCATTTTCTTTGCCGGATCGATCGCCATTTGCGCGATGGTGCTTCCGGGAATTTCGGGATCCTTCATCCTGCTCATTCTGCGCAAATATGACTACATCCTGGGGCAGTTTTCACTGCTTTTCGGACCCGAAACCCTGTCCGCATTCATGGTCCTTATCCCATTCGGGCTCGGCATCCTCACTGGCATCGCCTTGTTCACCCGGTTCCTGAGCTGGCTGCTTCATCACTATGGACAACCGACCATGGCCGTGCTCATCGGTTTCATGATCGGATCGCTTTGGGTGATCTGGCCTTGGCAGGAACGCACCTATGTGACCGTGCGCGAAAAAGAGAAACTCATCCATAGCGAACCGGTTCTGCCGGTCTTGATGAGCCCCGAATTCGGTTGGGGTGTGTTCATGATGATTGTCGGTCTAGCCCTGGTTCTCGCGTTGGAGCGAATCGCCCGTGCCCAGAAGGTCATAGCGCCATCCGAATCCGGACTTCCACCGACATCGGGTGGATGAGTCCATTCGGATGATCGGTATCCATCTGATCCAGGATGTTGCGAAATCCGAGTTCGGCGAGAAGTCGACCCCGGAACAACCTCTGATGCACAGTCATGCTGATGTCGGTATGCCCAGGAACACGCTCGAATGGGGCTCCATCGAACTGACGCGCACTGCGATAACCCGCCGATAGTCCCATACCGAATGTCTGATGTGCCTGCCATCGCCAAACCGCGCGCGCCTGAACGTTTGAAAACTGCGGATCAGTGTCACCCAAGGCATACCATCCCGCAACCGCATCCACACGATGGGGTCCGATCTCGATTCCTTTTCGCCAATCGACCCTAAGAAAGTGATCATAAAGGTATGTCACTCCGAGTCCGATAGGGAAATCCAGTCGGAATCGATAGAACCCTTCGTTGGCAATGGAAGCCATGGCGCGGAACCATCGTTGAGTCATGCTGAAATTGACCATTTGCTGATGGGTTTCGATGGTGGCGTCCGTTCTCCATCGATGTCCGCGCATTCCGAAACCGACCCCACTGCCCAATTCACTGGCCAGGATGTTCGCATTCCATGTACGGGTCGTGTATCCGGCCGCGGCGCGATACGACGCTTCCAAAGGCTCGGCATCCGTCGGTTCGAATCGCAACACACGATGCTCAATCCCACCTCCGCTTGCGATCCATCGCCAGCCTTCATCCGCTACCGGCTCATTTCGTAGTGCGATGTGTCCGCCAAATGTGCGGATCGTTGTTTCACGTCCCAATCCCTCATCCCAAATGTACTGTTGCGGATCGGCATGAGCCAAAGCCAATACATCCGTTCGACGATTGGTGCCCGACCATCGCTGTCCATGTGCGACTGACACTCGTGTCTGGTAGGGAAAAAGATCGGGCTGGGATGGGTCGTATGTGCGATTGTACAGCCCGCTGTAGGGCTCCCCATCCAGTCCAAACCCAACACTGTAGCTATGCGAGGTCACATCGATCCGTGTGAATCCCGCATCCCGAATCCAGGCTAGATGGGCGTATTCGCGGATTCGCTCCACATTGGGCGATGCATAAGGAGTTCCGCTCAGTGTTCCGGGATCTTTGGTGGCGTTCACAGCTCCGAATTCAGCGGAAAGACCTCGTTTCACTCGCGGGTACAGGTCGATCGCTCCATCCGGCGCGGCGAATCCATGTACAATGGAACCCGGTTCGTGAATCACCACGGAATCCAGATCAGCTATCGGCCAATTCGGTAGTCCGAACCAGGCGTTTCCATTCCATTCGGTGGAAATGGGCATGCCGCGTACAAAAACGGCATTCGCCGATATGGTTCCTTGGATGCGATCGTACGATACCCATCCCAATCCCGAGGCCTGCGCGATCCATTCACCCAACGAATAGGAATTGATGGATGCCGATCGATCTGGTACTAAAGTCATGCTTTGTCCCGAAACGTCAATGGACATCAATAGGATGACCATTCCGGATGCGAATGGTTTACCGCACCACATCGATCATCCAGTCCGGTGTGCGGATGTTATATCGGACCGAAGCGCCGAACGATACCGAATCCATGGGTCGATAGGTCAACACTCGAACCAGTCTGGATTCAGCCGCCAAAACCACAGGCCCGACTTTTTGCTCCAACGAGAATCCAAAAGCAACAAGATTCTCGATCTCCGATGAATTGCCTTCCAATGAGGAGGTGTAATGATCGATTCCGGTTCCAGCCGACAAATGAGCGGAGAGTCCGTTCGTAAATCGGACAACCGGATTCCAATACAATGCGACCTGTGTCCGATGGATGTCGAATCCTGCTTCATTCAAGCGATGAAGTTTCGCAAACCCGATCTCCGCCGTCACGGCACCCCAATGGAACGGTGTGGATGCGGATAGGACCGGATGCGTGCCGATGCGATGCACATCCTTATGCGGCCAAGATGTGATCTGCTCCTGTCTGAGTCCGGCACCGATATCAATATGATCGAGAAACTGCGCCGAAGCGGAACGGCCGCACCAAATCAAGCACATCGCTATGAGAATGGTGCGGCGCATGACTCACGCCGTGGCCAGTATCACATTGAGCGTGGCACTCGGACGCATCGCTTTTTCGGTTTTGGCCGCATCGGGATGGAAGTACCCGCCGATGTCCTGTGGTTTGCCTTGCGAGGCGATCAACTCAGCATCGATCACAGACATCTTCTCTTCAAAGGCTTTCGCCAATGGCGTGAAATGGCGTTTCAGATCGGCGTCTTTATCTTGCTTGGCAAGCTCTTGAGCCCAATAAAAGGCCAGGTACGCATGTGAGCCACGGTTGTCGATTTGTCCCACTTTCCGGGCCGGGGATTTGTCATTGTCCAAGAATGTGCCCGTCGCCGCATCCAAGGTTTCCGCAAGCACCAACGCTCGCGGATTGTCGAACGTCTGACCCAGATGCTCCAAACTCACGGCCAACGCCAGGAATTCACCCAACGAATCCCATCTCAGATAGCCTTCTTCCTGAAATTGTTGGATGTGTTTCGGCGCCGAACCACCGGCTCCGGTTTCGAACAAGCCACCGCCATTCATCAGTGGCACAACAGACAACATTTTGGCGGATGTTCCCAGTTCAAGGATCGGGAACAGATCGGTGAGGTAATCACGAAGCACGTTTCCGGTCACCGAAATGGTATCGAGTCCGTTCTTGGCTCGTTCCAATGACAAATTGGTGGCATCGACGGGAGAGAGGATGCGGATGTCCAAGCCAGTGATGTCGTGGTCGTCCAAGTAGGTTTTGACTTTCTGAATCAATTGGGCGTCATGTGCACGGTTCTCATCCAGCCAGAAAATGGCAGGTGTGTCGCTGAGGCGGGCGCGGGTTACGGCCAATTTCACCCAATCGCGGATCGCCGCGTCTTTGGTCATACACATCCGGAACACGTCGCCTTTTTTCACTGGTTGATCCATGATCACGGCGCCGGTGGCATTGTCCACCACTCGGATATTTCCATCAGCCGGAGCTTGGAAGGTTTTGTCGTGCGACCCATATTCTTCCGCTTTCTGGGCCATGAGTCCGACGTTCGGCACACTTCCCATCGTCGATGGATTAAACGCACCATTCGATTTGCAGAAATCAATGGTGGCTTGATACACACCGGCATAGGAACGATCCGGAATCACGGCTTTCGCGTCTTGTTCTTTTCCTTGGGTGTTCCACATGCGTCCGGACGTGCGGATCATGGCTGGCATCGACGCATCGATGATGATGTCGGATGGAACATGCAAATTCGTGATGCCTTTGTCGGAATTGACCATCGCCAAACCCGGACGCTTCGCATAGACCGCTTGAATAGCGGACTCGATGTCGGCTTGAAGGGGATGTCCTTTGATCTTGGCATACACGTCGCCCAATCCGTTGCGGGTATCCACACCCAGTTGGCGGAACAGGTCGCCGTAGGCCTCGAACACATCGGCGTAGAACACATCGACCGCCGCGCCGAACAGGATGGGATCGGAGATCTTCATCATGGTGGCTTTGAGATGCAGCGAGAAAAGGATGCCTTGGCTTTGGGCGTCGTCGATTTCCCGGGCGATGAACGATTTGAGAGCGGAGAGGCTCATCACGGAACTGTCTACAACGTCGCCGGGCTTGAGAGTGATTTTTGGTTTGAGCGTGGTTGTGGTGGGGCCGACAAACTCAATCCTCGCTTCGGTCGCGGCAGCGATCGTGCGTGATTGCTCGCTTCCGTAAAAGTCACCGTATTCCATGCTGGATACATGCGTTTTCGAATCTTTGCTCCAAGCTCCCATCGAATGCGGATGCTTTTTCGCATAATTCTTCACGGCTTTCGGGGCACGGCGGTCGGAATTTCCTTCGCGAAGCACGGGGTTCACCGCCGATCCAAGCACATTCGAGTAGGTCGCTTTGATGGATTTTTCTGCGTCGGTAGTGGCCGTCTCCGGATAATCAGGCAAGGCATAACCCTGTGATTGCAATTCTTTGATGGCGGCGATCAATTGCGGGATGGAGGCCGAAATATTCGGAAGTTTGATGATGTTCGCTTCCACATGCTGCGTGAGTGCGCCGAGTTCGGCCAAGTCGTCACCGATGCGTTGATCCGTTTTCAAGGATTCTGGAAAATGAGCGAGGATGCGGCCAGCCAAGGAAATATCGCGGGTTTCGACCGTGATGCCCGCCGATTTGGTGAACGATTGAACGATGGGCAGGAGAGAATAGGTGGCCAGCATCGGGGCTTCGTCGGTGAGCGTGTAAATGATTTTGGGTGTCATATTGGAATCGGAAATCAGTAGGGGCGGATCGCATCCGCCCGATGGGTTTAGCAGCGGATGGCATCCGCCATGATATATCAAGTGAATTTAAGCAATCTTCCCGATTCCCGATTCCCGATTCCCGATTCCCGATTCCCGAGTAGTAGTTGCGGGTCGTATTAAAGCTAGCAAATCCTGCGATGGTGTCAACTCACCCCTTGCAATACCTAATTGACGGAAAAAGAGACCATTATTCCCGTCAAAAAAGATCGAACTGCAATTAAACTGTTGACTATAATCAACAAATCATATAATTCTGTTGAACATTATCAACAAAATGAAACACGGTACCCATCTCATCTTCCCTCAGCACCAGAAAATACTGGTTCAAGTTGGGGAGCAGATCAAATTGGCTCGAAAGCGGCGGAAACTCACGACCATACAGGTGGCCGAGCGTGCTGGCATCGATCGAACTACGTTATATCACATTGAAAAAGGAAAGCCATCTGTGGCGATGGGGGCCTATTTCCATGTGCTACGCGTGCTCAATCTCCATGAGGATTTCCTGAAACTGGCCGCAGATGATGTGCTGGGACGCAAACTGCAGGATCTGGAGTTGATGTAAGAATTGGTGCGAAGCGCGAGGCGCGACGTTCGAATCAAGAGGTGGGGATAAACCCCCACCGCGGGAAGATTACTGGTGCAACAAAAGTGCATCAGCCGTTGAATTCTTAACGCATCCCGCATCTGCCATCCTGCATCCCGCTTCTCAAGTGGGCCCAGCAGGACTTGAACCTGCGACCAATCGATTATGAGTCGACAATAAACCTCGATTAAAGCATGATTAGAGCGCTTTTATGCATGATATAGGTCCCACTTTAGTCCCACATTTTGATTCACTGTCGTTCACGGAGTTTCACTTTGAGCTGAAATGCAGTCAAAAAATGCTGTGTGTGGGACCGGAATCGGACTAGAATGACTAGTAAAATTCTTTGCCATCCGATCGGTCATAGAGATAAAAAGGATAGGTGCCATAACTCACCTCTGATAGACGATAGGCACTTGTGCAGATATCGCTTGCAAGGGGTATCAAAAACGTCCTTGAGAATGCGGACCAGTATACTCGCATGCCCTCATACTCGATGTAAACGTCATCTAAGAATTCGGGTTTTAATGGCTAGCTCCAAGTCGCCAATTGTCAGTTTTTTGTATGTTCTTTTTTCTTTACCCAAAACATGACCGATAATTAATGGTAGTATCAAATCGCCTTCCGGTTTGAAGTACTCACTTAAATTAAGTTCCGAAATGTTTACATCAAATTCTGTTGCAAATCTTTGCAAAAAATCGACTGCATCATCACCATGTATTTTCAAGTCATCTTGAAGTGACATATTTCTGGTTAGCTGGAAAGGATATTCCCATCTGTTTTCATGAATGAATTTAACGATCTGTTCAAATGTATCCATATCTCAATATTTGGGGCCAACAGGGTGCAATTTCATTTTTCCAGGCCCATATATTTCGTCCAATTTTTCCTGATTGTTGTTATAAGTATTCATGATATCTCCCCATGGCATTGTAATGACATCGTATGTAAGTATTGACCAACCTACATAAGGAACAAATCTACCCAAGGCTCTCCCAATGGTATTTGTGCCAACACTAGTTGCGATTGTAGTGCCTGTTTTCTTCCCGAGTATATCAGTAAATTTTTGTGGAAAAGCTTGTGACAAACCTCTAGATGCAATGGAAGTTCCTGGACTAGAGCCAGACATTACAAATGGTTTTTTAAGAATAGGTTGTCCTAGAAATATTAATGAGGGTCCTAAAAATGGTCTCCAACCGACCTCTCCATTCTCTGTTCCAAGTTCGGGACAGTCTACAGGACAACCACCGGACTGTTGCGATGAACTTGATCCTTCCGGTGGACCGGTTGAGCCATTGTATCCTGCTGGATGGATCATAAAACCTGGTTTCTCATAATCCTTATAAAATCCACTACTACCATTTTCACCATGCTTATCAGGATGGTGGAAAGCAGATCTATCAATAGGCGACAGGCCTGAGAAGGATTTCCTATCATCACTATCAGAATCATCAAAAACCCAAGGGGACATCCCAGTTGGATCCACTAGTCTCACCGGATTATTCATCGCATATGCGAATGGGGTGACACCAGGATATAATTTCTCCAGCGGATCCCGACTCGTAAACCTTCCGATGACCGGATCATAGCCCCGAGCCTCGGCGTGGTAAGTGTCCTGTTCGCCTTCCTCTTCGAGCAGATACCCGGTGAATTTGGTGCGGTCGTGGGACATTCCGTTGTTGCCCGACCGGCCAGGCATGATGCCTCCGAACGGGTAGTAATCGGCGTAGGACAGCACGTTTCCTTTGCCGTCGACCGTCACGCGAGGAGAGCCGAGGTGGTCTTTGACGTAGTATTGTCCTTGGTAGTCCCGGACGGTGACGGTTCGCGTCGTGGAGTCTTTCCTGCCC
>JBGTBY010000023.1:0-64194 GCA_041749075.1 Balneolales bacterium
GTGACAGACAATTTACCGTTTTCCACCAGCCCGACCACCTCGCGGCGCATGGCCTCATTGAACGTGCGGTGTTGCTTGAGTTTGTATTTTGACATGTTTCCCTCCATGGAAAAGCGTCAAGCTATTCTAGGCACGTACATGCCAGACTTTTTATCCTAATTCTGTGCTGATTTTGTAAGAAATCCTCAAAAATGGACTCATTACAGAATGAACCATTTGGAGAGTTATATGAGAGATTTCAAACAGTTGTCAATTTGGCAAATGTCTCGAACCCTGACGAAGGATATATACTTATTAGCGGACCATTTTCCGGCCAAGGAGCGTTTCCGACTAACAAATCAATTGTGCCGATCCGTGGCATCCATCGCTGCGAACATAGCAGAAGGTGCGTCGCGAAGATCAGCGAATGATTTTTATCGTTTTCTTGAAATCGCTTTAGGATCAGCCAATGAAGTCGAATGTCATTTGATCATTGCCTGCGATTTGGGCTATATCTCCAACGATGATTTAGAAAAAGAAGCAGGAAAAGTAAATCATCTGCGATCCATGATGATCAACTTCATGAAAAAAGTGGAGTCAGATATTCCCAAGCGTTCATAGCTGCCTCTTGCATCCCGCATCCCGCATCCCGCATCTAGCCTCTTGCATCCCGCTTCCAGCATCCCGCATCAAAACCGAAGGGTCACTCCGATATGGAAACGGCCCTTCGCTTCGCGGAATTCCTGTGCGGCGGAATCGACATCCTGGAAGTTGGAAAAACGGTATTCCATGTAGGGCTGCAGGACCGGTAATGCGGAAATGGATACTCCGAGCAACCCATAAAAATACGCGGTGTTGGTTTCTTGGCTTTCGGCACCATCCGGACGGAAATCCCATTGCTCGGCGCCCGCACCTACACCGGCGTAAGGGTTGAAGAGTCCGAATCGGAGTCCGGCCAGAACCGTCGCACCGAAATCATAGGCTTCGATGGTGGATGCTTCCGGAGCGAAGATCGGAAGGAATTGGGGTTCGTATTCCGTGTCTTTGAAGTAGCTAGCGTGGATACGGGTGCGAAGGAAAACAATAGGTATGCGAAACACATCCCGCTCAAATTGGATGCCGTAACCATTGGCCGGGGCTTGGTCACGACGTTCGAAACTCGCGCCCACACCCCATTGGGCGAGGGCGGTTGTCGGCAATGATGAGATAGCGACGATTGTAAGAAGAAGAAGTTTTTTCATGGGGTAAGAATTTTGGTCTAGTTACGACCTAGAAACTTCCGAAATGAAAAAATGTTGCCATCAAATTCGAACGGTCACTCCGATCATGAAGCGGGATGACGACTGACGGTAATTTTTCGGGTCTTCTAGAAAGGCGTTATAACGGTATTCCAGGAAGGGTTTGACGAAGGGGATGAGAGGCATTTCGACGCCCAAGATTCCATAGGTGAACGTGCTGAACTCTTTTCCGTCATCGGTGATGAAACTGCTTTCGGTGTTCACTTGCTCCACACCGGCGCCGAGTCCGGCATACGGACCGAATAAACCAAGATTGAATCCGACCGTGAGTGCGCCGCTCAGATCCCATCCCTCTACGTTGTTATCGTAGTCGATGCCGGCGGCTGTGATTCTCGAATCGCCGCTGAACATCGAGAAATTGGCGCGGGTGCGGAGGTTCACAAGAATCAGATTCAAGGCGTTTTTTTCAAGGCGAATGCCGAAACCGTTGGTTGGATCCTGATCGCGGATTTCATAGGTGGCACCGACACCCACACCGAAGATGGATTGGGAGGATAAGGGGCTTGAAATGAGGATTAGGCAGATTATGAGTGCGTATTTCATAAGCAGAGACGGGGAAATTTTAAATGAACAATTTTAAAGTAGGTCCTTCGCTTCGCTCAGGATGACAACACTTAAAATTTACAATTTAAAATTCACAACCCGTATCTTTACGCCTCTGTTGAACATGCCGCAGTGGTGAAATGGTAGACACGTTGGACTTAAAATCCAATGAGCCTCAAAAGCTCGTACCGGTTCGAGTCCGGTCTGCGGTACGAAGAGAGTACTTCTTTACATCCCCTTCGCCTGAGTCTTTAGTTCATCCCATGAACTTGGTGGATACCCATCATCGAGCATTTTCTTGAACACCGCATAGGCATCTGACTTCGATTCATACGCCCGTTTCGTTTGTGTGTCATTTACCGATGCGTAAATGATGATTTTCGCCTTGGTGTCGAATCGGAAAAACAACCGGTATTGCTGGAAAAACTTCGCGCGAAACCAATTTGTGTGTTCGCTTCCAAGTGTTTTTCCTTGTCTATAACTCGGGTCGCAGGGATTGGATGGGACGACATCCGTCGTAACTCTGAAAATCGCCGCCAATAGCTTCGCTTCCGCGCTATGGCCATATCCCGAAGGGTCTTTCTTCCTCTTCTTTTCGACAACATCTTTCAAAGCATCCACTTGATCCGAAAAGCATGGGTGTTGGAAGAGTGTCCACCCATTGACAACGAGAGATTCAGATTTTGGCATCCAGATCCACGTCGATGTGGCCTACCAACTCATTCACTTCAGACTGCCATGTCTTGGTGATCGGACGGATGTCCTTCGGACGTGATATCATGTCCGCTTCGAGAAACGACAAAAACGATTGTACCACCTCATCCGTGTGCTCGGATTCAACGTATTTCGACAATATCACTTTATCGTCTTCAATGATATACTCGATCGTGTCGGACCCTTTGATACCCAACGCTTTGCGCACTTGTGATGGCAAGGTGGTCTGATTGCGACGCGTTAGTTTTGAGGTGTGTATGACGTGTTCCATTGTATGTTCTCCGTAGTGAAAGTATACGGAAATAACGGAAGCAATGCATGTGCATTGTATCCCGTTATTCATACCAAGTTGAAACCGCTCACCGCCCCCGATTCTGGAAATTCCTAAAGTTGTAGCTCAAGCTGACCATCGCGAAGCGGGTAAGCACTTGCGAGCGTGTGTCTTCGATGTAGCCATCGTTCACACTTCGACGAACACTGTTGTTCTGAGCCAGTATGTCGTAGATGGTGAGTTTGACTTCAGCGGCGTTGTTCTCGAGAAATTTATACCCGACCGCCGCATTCCAGTACACCGTGTTTTGGTTGAAATCATCGCCCAATCCGGAGTAGTGCGTGACATTCAAATCCGAATTGAGCAGAAAACGGCCTTTCGGAAGGAAGTTGAATCGTCCGGATGCCCGACCGGTGTAGTAGTTGTTGTTCACTCCGAGTGCGGCGCCGTTTTCTACGATCGAATAAGTCCCGAAATACGACAAGCTGAAATCCACTTGCGGGCTGATGTTGCTGTTCAACGAACTTCCACCCGTGAGTCCGACCGTTTTTGATTCGCTTCGCACGCCGTTGTCCAACGATGGTTGCATGGTGTAACTCACTCCGCCGTTCAAGCTCAGGTTGCTCTTGATGGTTTTGACCGGACGCGTATAGTTCATGAAACTGCGCACATTCCAGGAATCGCCGATGTTGTCGGGGGAGGTGAGTCGCGAACCGGCTCCCATCACGATACCTGGACGAATTAAGGTGTCGCCCGTTGCGATGAATGTGCGGTTTCCAATGTAATCGGTGATGTAGTTCACATTGAACATCCCGAAAAAGAAGGTCGCTTTTTCCATGTTCGCCGATTGGTAACGGACCGACACATTGTTCGTGAACTGCGGATCCAAACCCGTGTTTCCGCCACGGAGTTGAAGCGGATTGGTATTGTCCACCACATCCTGCAATTGCGTGGCAGATGGATTGCGCGTGCTCAAGCGGTAGTTCAGATTGACGCTGGTTCCTTGCTTCACATTGTAGCGGAGGAATGCGTTCGGAAGCAGATTGTGGTATGTTTTGTCGGTCGTGGCCACATACGGGTAGGTCTGCTCCCCATCCAATTTGGTGTATTGGTAGGTCAGATTCGTGTTGAAATTGATTTTAGGATTGTTGTAGCGGAATCCGGCTTGCGCACGATGCGTGGTGGTCAAGTTCACATATCGGCTTGTGAGGTCGTTGTCGAGCACAGTAGGTGTGTAGGCATCACGGTCGCTGCGACTTCGATTCAAGCTTGGGCTGTAACCGGCTTGCAATTGCATGCGTTCGCCCAGTGGCTCGGTGTATTGCACATCCGCCGAAAGGGTGTAATCCTGCGTCAGAATGTCGGTGTTTTGGTCGGTGAACGTCGTACGTGGGTTCGCGCCGTAGAATTGGCTTTCCAAATCTTGTGTTTGGTCGCCAGTGGTGTTGTTTACATCCGTGCGAAGGTTCATCGAAAGGGTGCGGCCGCGAGTCTCGAAACGACGACGCAATAGCAAGGTGTTGGAGATGTCGTAATTGAACGATTCGTTGGTGCTGTTTCCGAAGTTCCGGTTCAGCAACCCGTCATTCGTTGAGAAGGTGGATGAATTTTCAAACACATCACGGGCATTGTCCTGAAACCGGATCCGTGGTGTGATGATCATCGAATAGGTCGGGTTGAAGGTATGCTCGATGCGTCCGTTGATGCGATGATTCAGGTTATCAGCCGTACTGGTCGTGTTTTCAGAATAGGTCTGATCAGAATTGATTTCGTTCAGATACTGGCGCTCGAGTGATTCCGTGTTCGTGTTGTCTGAGAAATTGAGAAAGTAACTGGCATTGATGCTGGTCTTGTTCTCATTCAAGCGGTCGATGTAGTTCAATCCCAAGGAATGAACCGTATTGATGCCACCTTGCTGACCCGTCAAAAAGTTCGATGCCGCGCCGCCACCGCCCCAGTTTCCACCACCGCCACCGCCCATGCGTCCACGACCGCCACCACCACCGCCCGTGTTACCACTGGCTTGGTTCACGCCCGACAAATCTTCACTGGAGAAATTCTGTTGATTCAAGTTGTTCGACATCCCGAGCACGCTGATGCGCTTCGGTCCATTGAAATAGTTCAAATTCCCATTGCCCATGTAGCGATTGTCGGTTCCAGCGCTAGCGCTACCGCGACCAAATCGGCCCACATTCATGCCAGGACGAGTCACGATGTTCAAGGCGCGGGAGGCGTTCCCATCATTGAATCCGGTAAAACGGGATTGGTCGCTTTGCTGGTCGAACATTTCAACTTGTCCGACGATTTCTGCTGGTAGATTGCGCAACGTAAGCAAGGCGTCATCGCCGAAGAATTCCTGTCCGTCGACCAACACGCGGCGTACTTGCTCGCCTTGGGCTTGAATCTGACCGTTTTCCACTGTGATACCAGGAAGGCGCTTCACCAAATCTTCTGCAGACGCATCGGGGTTCACTTTGATCCCATCCGCATTGTAGACGATGGTATCGCCTTTCACTTCCACTTCCGGACGAAGCCCTGAAATGGTGACTTCATCCAACTCAAGCGGATCCACCTTCATGAAAATGATGTTTCGGCTCAGGTCTTCGCGTTCAACCGAGAGTGGGCGGGATTGGGGCACGTATCCGACGAACGTCACTTTCAGGATGTAGCTACCTGCGGCGACACGGGTCAGTTCAAAGCGTCCGTCTGCGGCGGCTGTGGTGGCACGGACCGGCGTCAATGTGTCGTTGGCGGCATACAGAATGACATTCGCGCCATTCAGGGGTTTTGGGCGCTGCGTGGGATCGGCCATCATCCGGGCTCGAATCTCCTCTGCGGAACCTTCGGGTTGTTCCATGACGATGCCTCGGATCGAGACACCTTGTGCGGAAATGGTTGTGATGAACCCTGAAAGTAGGGTAAATAGGAGGAGGGATGTGAGGCGCATAATGGGTTTCATGGTGGAATAGACGCCCACCACAACGCATTCGTTGTGCGAACGTTCGCCGCTTTACATCCTTTAATAATCAGGCGACGCCGAGGTCCACCATGATGGCATCGATTTTAGCATCCAATGCCGCCGAAACCGCTTCAAAATCAGCTTTTGAAGCCAATTCACCACGCACGCTGCAATAGAATTTGATCTTCGGCTCAGTGCCGGATGGACGCGCAGAAATCACACTTCCATCCTCCAAAATGAATTGAAGAACGTCCGATTTCGGAAGGTCGATCGGAACGACGGTTCCGGTGCTCATGTCGCGTTGCGAACGGGTGGTGTAATCTTTGAGGATGGAGACCTTCACGCCACCCAATCGGGTTGGTGTGGTTTCGCGGAAGCCGTTCATCATCGAAATGATTTCCTCGGCGCCGGCTTTCCCTTTCTTCGTGATCGAGATGAGTTTTTCTTTATAGTAGCCGTAGGTGATGTACAAATCGAGCAGGCCGTCGAACAGGGAACTCCCGTTGTCCTTATACCAGGCGGCCATTTCGGCGATCATGGCGGCGGCGATCACGGCGTCTTTGTCGCGGGCATGCTCTCCAACGAGGTAGCCGTAACTTTCTTCACCTCCAACCACGAACGTGCTCTTTCCTTCGTTGGCGGTCATCAACGCGCCGATGAATTTGAATCCGGTGAGCACATTTGGACACGGAACGTTGAACGACTCCGCGATGCGGTCCATCAAGTTCGACGTGACGATGGTTTTCACCACATATTGGTTGCCATCCAGTTTTCCTGCCGACTGCCAGGCCTGCAGCACATAATGCATCAGCAAACTTCCAGTCTGATTCCCATTCAACAATACCCATTCGCCTCGATGGTCTTTCACGGCGATGCCCACGCGATCGGCGTCCGGATCCGTGGCCATAACAAGATCGGCATCCGTATCCTTCGCTTTTTGCAGTGCCATTGAGAGGGCTTCGTGCTCTTCCGGATTCGGGTACACTACTGTTGGAAAGTTACCATCCATCGTGCATTGTTCGTCCACCAAGATCACATTTGTGAACCCATATGCCTTCAAAGCAGGGGGGACGGATGGAAATCCTGTTCCATGAATAGGGGAGAACACGATTTTTAGATCGTGCTGGCGTTTGATCGCATCTTTGGATATGGATTCTTGCGCGATGCGGGATATATACTTGTCATCCATTTCCGTGCCGAGAGGATGGATGAGGGAAGGGTTACGAGTCCATTTCACATCACTCACACTGCGGATTTTGCCGACTTCCGCCACCACGTTTATGTCGTGAGGGGAGATGAGCTGCCCTCCATCATTCCAATAGGCCTTATATCCGGAATATTCCTTCGGGTTGTGGGAAGCGGTCAGCATCACGCCACTATGACATCCAAGCTCGCGGATAGCGAAGGAGAGTTGCGGGGTCGGGCGCAGTTCATCGAACAGATAGACAAGGATGCCGTTCGCGCTGAACACATCCGCCACGATATTGGCGAAGGGTTTGGCGTTGTTCCGGGAATCATGAGCGATGGCGACCTTGATCTGAACGCCAGGGAAACTCTGTTTGAGGTAGTTGCTCAGTCCTTGGGTGGCCATACCCAGCGTATAGCGGTTGATGCGGTTCGACCCGACACCCATGATCCCACGCAAGCCACCAGTACCGAATTCAAGGTCGCGATAGAAGGCATCAGTGAGATCGGTCCAAGCCTGGCGCTCAATAAGGCCTCGGATCTCATTCTTCGTGGCGGCGTCGAAATCGCCTGCCAACCAATTTTCTACATTTGCCTTGGTTGTAATATCTAACATTGTTTTCAGTTATCGGTTGTCAGTTTTCAGTAACTCCTCACCATCCACCATCCACCATCCACCAAAGATACATCCCTCATTCGGCAAAGAAAAAGGATCGAGATCTGAAGATTAAGGAATTGTCTGAGACTGACTTCAGAAAAATCGCATCGGTCAAAATTAATAAAAACAATAGATTAATTAATTCGGCAGATTGTTTGGAAGCGATTTTCAGATCAAAAAAAGCGCTTCCTATTGACAAGTTGGAGGTGAAAGCCATATACTGCTATGAATTAGTCAATCAATTTGATTTAATCAGTTCTCAACTGCTCAGATCAAGCAAACAGTCAATCAGAGTCCCTCCCGCCGTTTATGATGTACATCCTACTCAACAGATTGGAAGCGCTTCGATTCAGAGGACTACTGTCCGCCCTCATACTACTGGTAATAGCGGGTTCGCTTCACGCGCAAGGTTCCGCGCGTGTGATTGGAAAGGTGACAGAGAAGGGATCAAATGAGCCCTTGATCGGTGCGAACCTGATATTTGAGGGTACCTCGATAGGTGCGGTCACTGATTTGTCTGGTACGTACACGATCAACGGTGCGCCGACGGGTCCGAAGAGTTTAGTCGTCACTTATATCGGATACAAAACCATCGAGTTGGAATTGAACTTGACGTCTGGTGAGGTTCGCACATTGAATGTGGAATTGGAATGGCAAGGTGTGGTTGGCCAGGATGTGATTGTGACCGCGCAAGCGCGTGGCCAGCTCAGTGCCATCAACCAGCAGCGTACATCGAACACCATTTCGAACATCGTATCGTCGGATCGGATTCAGGAAATTCCGGATGTGAATGCGGCAGAGTCGATAGGTCGTTTGCCAGGGATATCCATTCAACGATCAGGTGGGGAAGCCAATCGGATCGCCATTCGCGGGTTGTCTCCGAAATACAATACCGTGACGGTGAACGGGGTCCGGGTTCCTTCCACGGGTGATAACGACCGAAGCGTCGATTTGTCGTTGATATCCTCGAATATGTTGGACGGGATTGAGGTCACCAAGGCGTTGACACCAGACAAAGATGCCGATGCCTTGGGGGGAAGTGTGGATCTTCGATTGCGCAACGCCCCCGACCGCTTTTTGGTGGATATGCAACTGCAAGGCGGGTATACGGCGCTCCAAAACACGTACGGAAATTACAAGTTCGTGGGAACGCTAAGCAACCGGTTCCTGAGAGGCAAGAAACTCGGAGCCATAGTCACATTGAATGCCAACAGCTACAACCGTTCAGCCGATCAGTTTTCCGGGGGCTATGAGCTGTTCGCCAATCCTCAGAAAAACAACCTTCTTGAGCCGACGGTCACAAGTCTGAACCTCCAGGAGAACTCCGTCCGTCGCAGTCGGATAGGAGGAAGTCTGCTGATCGACTATCAGATACCGAAGGGCCGCATCACAGGTAACGCGTTCCACAACGAACTTGTGAACGATTGGACACAACGACGCAACGGATTGGAGCTCAGCAATAGCCGCCATATGTATGCGTATTCGGACAACTACAATACGACGTCCATTACGACATTCGGCCTTGGAATGGAGCAAGATTTCAGTTGGCTCAAATATGAACTGGGTGTGTCGAATGTGTCTTCAATCAACGACTCACCGGAAAACTTCTCTTGGGATTTCATGGAGGAAAGCGCGTCACCTTCCCCGACTGCGATGAGATTCATTTCCCCGGATTCGGTGGTTACTCGGTTTTATAACAATATCGATAACACCTATTTCAATAATATGTCGATCAACTCGACAATAGCGAAAGAGGCTGAAATCACCTTCCAAGGGAATGTAAAGGTACCGTTCCGATTGGGCTTCCTGAACGGATATGTGAAAGCAGGTGGAAAATTGTATGAGAAAAACCGCTCGTATGATCGTGAACAGATTGGTATCGGGCTGTATTACGGCGGCAGCATGGCGCTTCGCAACATCATCGCCGAAGCGTTGCCTGAATTGGGTTTGACGACCAACATGAACCGATTTGGTTTGACCTATTTTCAAGATGATTATGCTCGTGCCAACTTCCTGAACGGGCAGTATCCGCTCGGTTACACATTGGATGCCGGTAAGCTTCGGCAGGTGACGGAGGTCTCGAGACCGTATATGAACTACTCGGGTCAAAATTCACTAGGCAATGATTATACCGGATTCGAGAGGATAACCGCTGGTTTTGTCATGACCGAGATCAATCTTGGAAAGTATCTCACGTTCATGCCGGGGTTCCGATATGAAGAGGAACATACCCGCTACAGTGCCAAGTTTGTGATGGGTTCGGAAGATCGTCCGGTAGGGAATACAGTGAACTACAGAGATACGACCACCACACGTCGCAATTCGTTCATCCTACCGATGGTGCATCTGCAGATCAAACCAACCCAATGGCTGAATCTTAGGTTGGCGTACACAGAGAGCATCACTCGTCCGGATTACCGCCAATTCGCGCCGATCACCTATGTGTCGCAATTCAGAGATTGGGCGACAGCACCGAACACCACATTGAAGACGGCAAACGCGCGCAACTATGATGCGTCGCTTTCTATCTACGAAAATCATATCGGTTTCTTCTCTATATCCGCCTTTTACAAAGAAATGGACAATATGATATGGGGAGTCAGTTTTCCTCTGCTTCCAAATCAGACCATTCTTCCGGATATCCTGATTCCAGGACTGACGGGCGTGCCGCGCATCAACACATCGTTGAACAACAAATATTTGGCGACGGTGAAAGGAGTTGAGTTCGATTGGCAGACCAGCTTCTGGTATTTGCCATCTCTGCTGAAGGGTCTGGTTTTGAATGTGAACTACACCATTTTGGAATCCGAAACGAAGTATCCGCAGTTTTACACCGTGTTGGAACCGATTACGCCACGTCCGGCTCGTCCGCCGTTCACCCGTACGGTCATTGTCGACACCTTCCGTGTAGGACGGATGTTCGATCAGCCGAGCAACATCGCCAACATGACGGTTGGCTATGATTTCAAGGGCTTTTCTGCTCGTCTGAGTTATCTCTTTCAGGCGGATGTGCTTCGTGGCTTGGCATCGAACCCTGAAGGCGACACCTTTACCTCCGATTATTATCGGTGGGATCTGGCATTGAAACAGCAATTGCCAAGAAAATTCCAAGTCTATGCCAATTTCAACAATCTGAACAACCGTGCCGACCGGAATTTCCAGTCGTCGATAGGCGCCTACCCGACCTTCGTGGAATACTATGGATTCACGATGGACCTTGGCGTGAGATACACCTTTTAGCTACCCTAACAACCACCAATGGAGTCAATAACCATGAAGAAGACATACAAAGCAGTGCTACTGGCACTGGTAACCCTCGTGATGGCTTGGCCAGCCACCATGCAGGCACAAAGCGACACACTTGTCGTAGAATGGCTAATGAACGATAACCTCGTTCCGAACGCGCTGTATCAGGCCATCGTGTCGGATACCGTAGTAGGCGGAGGTCGCAAGAACTTGAACCGCGTGTACAAACTGCGTCAAGGCGGTTTCTATTACGTCACGGAGCGCATCGAAAATGATGGCTGGCACTTGAACATCGTCGGTGAGCCAGGCGATCCGACCGATGCCTTCAAAAACCCACCGATGATCCAATTGGAGCATCGCGAAGACGCTTCCCGCACAGACAAAATCTTTCTTGCTGGCGGAAATGTGACCCTTAAACATCTCATCATCAATGGAAAAACCACCAATGGTGATTTGCCATATGAGATTGTTCGTTTCGACGCTCCAGATGCCAGAATCGTCATTGATAACGTGATTTGGGAATACGCTGGCTGGGGAATTTTCTCTGTCTATGGTCGCAATTCGGATTTGTTTGTCACCAACTCCACTTTCAGAAATCTGTTGTCTCATAACCAACCATGGGGTGGACGCGGTTTCTCCATCTGGGCGGATGCCGATACAGTTTTTGTCGAGAACAACAACTTCCTAAACCTTGGTGGATTCGGACTTCAGATCGAGGGTGGCGCAGCCAATTTCTTCTGGTTCAACCACAACACCTCCGTGAACAACGGTCGCCAAGTGGTTCTGTATCCGTGGCATCTGAACTCGTACATCGCCAACAACCTAATCATGAACGGTCAGTGGCATGGAGAAGACAAAACCAACTTTGATGCGGTTCGCACCAACACACCGGATCTGCAATACACCGGTATGTTCAACATCGAGCCTGTTCCGTCGAGATATGGATTGGATTTGGCGCGCAAAATCGTCTTCACGAACAATGCCTCATTCCGTGAGCAAATCTTCGAAGATTTTTATGCAGCTCGGAATGCGGCAGATGCGGCGTTTCAGTTCGAAACCGGATCCCCGATTCGTCCACAGCCCGTTTTCAATCAGCGTACAACCAATTTCATCGCCGAGTTTGACGGAATGGTCAACGAAAATCTGATTGAAGGTCAGAACCCAGGTTTCACTGTGATTCCGAACAACCAACAGCAGATGATCGATTTCATCACCGCGGTTCGCCGTGGCGCCTCCCCGTTCCCGTTGTGGTATTGGGATCCAGGTCGTGATGCCGACAACCGCTCCATCCAATGGCCGCTTCCGGAAAACCTAACCTACTCGAATGCAACCCTCCGTACCGCAGCCATGGGTGGATTTCCGTTGGGCAACTTGAACAATTACCCAGCTCAGAAAGCCGCATGGATGAGCCAACGCGAAGCGATTGCCGCACAGATCATTGCCAAAGGCGGCGGTGAAGTGATCACGACCTTGGTCGGATCGGCTGAAGCGGAAAAAGGTACATATGCCGGAAATGCCGCTGAGGTTGTCATGCCGAATTTGTTCGCATATCGTGTTGCAGGATCAGGTGTACCAGCGTGGACGTTCAACATGGCGGAAGCCGGTACCTACGATATCGTGGTTAAACATCGCACATGGTACACGGATGCCAATCCAAATCGTCAAACAAACCTGGTTGTGAATGGTGGAGCCTCCGTTCCATTCACCTTGGGGATGAATATCACAGCTGATCTTCCATGGGCTGAACCTGTCATTGAAGACATCGCGCTGAATGCGGGTGAAAACACGATCCGATTGAACCGTAGCTGGGGCTACATGGAGTACCAAACGGTCACTATCAAGAACCAAGCGGGTGATGTGGTCACCACCTTGTATGCATCACGTGTGAACAGTTTGGATGGTGGCGATCTGGTTTGCCCAACAACCGGTATTGGCCCATGCGCCAGCAATGATGCCTACTTGAACGTAACGGGTGGCGGTGCGACCGTATCCATCGACGCACCACGTCCTGGTAACTACATTGCCAAGCTCAACTACCTCTTGACAGAGGGCGACGCTTCGGCTGATGTCTATGTGAATGGTGTGTTGAACTCGAACGTCTCCTTTACTGGCGACGCAGGCACATTCCGCGAAGTGTTCGTCACAGGTTTGAATTTGGCTGCCGGCGCAAATACCTTTGAAGTGCGCAACGTGGTCGGAACCGTTGGTGTGGACCGCTTCGACCTGTTTGAAGTGACCACATCCACATCCATTGGCAACCGCAATGAATTGCCTGACGGTTATGCGCTGTCGCAAAACTACCCGAATCCGTTCAACCCATCCACCTCGATCAACTTCACATTGCCTGTGAACGCGGATGTGCGCCTTGTGGTGTACAACGTTCTGGGTCAGCGTGTGGCTGTCTTGGCTGATGGGGTCTATTCCGCCGGTGTGCATACCGTCCGCTTCGACGCGGCCGCTCTGTCGTCTGGCACCTATCTGTTCCGCTTGGAAACCGGCAACCATGCCGCAACCCGGAAAATGACTCTCCTCAAATAGGGAGTTGACGTTAGGTACGTCCACGCGGGGAGGGGATGATCTCACCCCTTCCCGCTTTTTTTATCATCGAATTTCCTATTAGTCAGTATGAAGCTGCAACTGATCGACATCCTGATCATCGTCCTCTACCTCGTCTCAATCACCGGGATCGGGTTGTACCTCAAACGGAGGGCACATAGCAGCAAAACCGCCTATATGCTTGGCGGAAACAAAATGCCTTGGTACATGCTCGGCCTGTCGAACGCATCCGGCATGTTTGATATTTCAGGTACGATGTGGTTGGTCACATTGGCCTTCGTGTATGGTCTAAAAAGCATCTGGATTCCTTGGTTATGGCCTGTCTTCAACCAGATCTTCCTGATGGTGTTCTTATCGGCTTGGCTCCGTAAATCGAATGCCTCCACTGGAGCCGAATGGATCCAAACCCGCTTCGGTACCGACCGCGGTAGCCGAAATTCCCACACTGTGACGGTCGTTTTCGCCCTGATCCTGTGCCTCGGGTTCCTCGCCTATGGCTTCATCGGTCTGGGCAAATTCATGCAGATTTTCATTCCATGGGATGTGGTGTCTGCCTTCGTTCCGTTCCATGTCTCGGAAACCTATGTTCCGCATGTGTATGGCATCATCTTCACTCTTTTCGCAGTCTTTTATTCCATCCTCGGAGGGATGTCCAGTATCGTCTGGGCGGATGTGATCCAATATGTGATCATGACCATCTCCGCATTGGTCATCGCCTTCATCGCCATGATGGCTCTTTCCACTCAACCCCTTGTGGTTCCGGATGGATGGATGAGCCCGACATTCAGTTGGACGCTCGACATGGACTGGTCGAACATCATCCCCGAAGTGAACGACAAAATCTCGAGCGACGGGTATGAGCTCTTTATGATTTTCTTCACCATGATGCTCATCAAAGGATTGTTGGTGAGCATGGCCGGACCTGCGCCCAACTACGACATGCAGAAAATCCTGTCGACAAAAAGTCCTTCTGAAGCCGCAAAAATGAGCGGGTTCGTATCGGTCGTGCTGATGCCGGTGCGCTACCTGATGATCGCCGGCTTCGCAGTTCTGGGCTTGCTGTATTACGATCAATTGAACTTGTTCGTCGCCGGACGGATCGATTTCGAACAAATTCTCCCATCCGCCATCAATGAATTCGTTCCGGTCGGGTTCCTCGGTCTGATGCTCGCCGGTCTGCTTGCCGCCTTCATCTCCACGTTCGCAGGCACGCTGAACGCGGCCCAAGCCTATATGGTGAACGACATCTACCTCAAGCATGTGAAACCAGAAGCGACCAATAAGCAGATCAGCTTCATGAACTACGCCACCGGAATCGTGGTCGTGATCACCAGCATCATTTTCGGAATCTTCGCGATGGATGTGAACAGCATTCTGCAATGGATCGTCTCGGCGCTGTACGGTAGCTATGTGGTGTCGAACATTCTCAAATGGTATTGGTGGCGCCTGAACGGATCCGGATTTTTTGGGGGGATGGTGGGAGGGATGGTTCCCGCCCTCATACTACCGTCCTTTTTCGTCGGAACCCTCGATCTGTACTACTTCCCGCTCATTCTCGTCCTGTCGTTGATCGGTGCGTTGATCGGCACCTACATGTCGCCACCTACCGATCCGGCCACTCTCACCTCGTTCTACAAGAATGTTCGTCCATGGGGCTTTTGGAAGCCGGTTCATGACATGGTTCTGGCCGAAGATCCGAATTTCAAACGCAATTCCGGATTCGGTCGCGATATGAAGAATGTGTTACTGGGTGTGGTGGTTCAAACCGCTCTTGTCGCCCTTCCGATTTATATCGTCTTGATGCATCCGACCGGTATCACGGTTTCTCTCGCAGTCGTGATTGTGTTCGGATGGATGCTCAAACGCAGTTGGTGGGACCGCCTCCACGAACTCGATCACCCTCAAACTGCATAAACTATGTCCACGTTTTCTGAGAGATTGGCCTTGCTTGAATCCCGTCACCAGGCGATCGTTACCCGCAAGAATGAACCCGTAGCCGATCACAACGGGATCTATCAACGATATCGTGATCCGGTGCTCACCGCCGCCCATGTGCCGATCTACTGGCGCTATGACTTGGATCCGAGCACGAATCCGTTCTTGCAGGAGCGACTCGGCATCAACGCCGTTTTCAATCCCGGCGCCATGAAATGGAATGGGAAGTACCTATTGATGACCCGAACCGAAGGCCTGGATCGCAAAAGCTTTTTCGCAATCGCGGAAAGCCCGAACGGCATCGACAACTTCACGTTCTGGGAGGTTCCAGTTCAGCTTCCTGAAACGGATGTGCCTGACACCAACGTCTACGACATGCGCTTGACGAAGCATGAGGACGGATGGATCTACGGCGTGTTCTGCACCGAGCGCAAAGATCCGAATGCGCCGAAAGGGGATCTGTCGAGCGCGGTGGCTCAGGCTGGCATTGTTCGCACGAAAGATCTGCTCAGCTGGGAACGTCTTCCAGATCTGAAAACCCCATCCGCCCAACAGCGGAATGTGGTGTTGCATCCTGAGTTCGTGAATGGGAAATATGCGTTTTACACACGTCCGCAAGACGGATTCATCGATACGGGATCTGGTGGCGGAATCGGATGGGGATTGTGCGATGACATCACCAAGGCGGTGATCCCATCCGAGACGATTATCGATACCCGCGCTTATCACACCATCAAGGAAGTGAAAAACGGGCAAGGCCCACATCCGATCAAAACGTCGGAGGGCTGGTTGCATTTGGCCCACGGTGTGAGAAATACCGCGGCCGGACTTCGATATGTCATTTACATGTTCATGACGTCGTTGGAGGATCCATCCAAACTGATTTATTCGCCTGGCGGACATCTGATCGCGCCAGATGGCGACGAGCGGGTAGGGGATGTGTCGAATGTGACCTTCACGAACGGATGGATCAAAGACGATGATGGCACCGTGTTCATGTACTACGCCTCGTCAGATACACGCTGCCATGTGGCTGTCTCGAGCGTGGATAAACTCGTCGATTATTGCAAACACACACCGGCAGACGCACTGCGTTCGGCTGGGTCGGTAGCCCAGAGAACAGAATTGATACGCCGGAATCTACAACGGCTTAAGAATGGATAAAGGGATGAACACCGAATCACTCCAACATGAGTTGGAACAGCGGATTTTGCCTTATTGGTCGACCAAGACCCTCGACGAAACCCATGGGGGGTTCATCGGTCGGATTGATGGTGAAAACCGTGTGATACCGAATGCGCACAAGTCAGCGATCCTGAATGCGCGCATCTTATGGACCTATTCGGCCGCGTATCGCGTGCTGAACCGTCCCGATCTCAAAGAGTTGGCTGAACGCGCAAAAGCGTACCTCGTCGAACGGTTCTGGGACAATCAACATGGGGGATTGTTTTGGATGTTGGACTATCGCGGGGATGTGTTCTCTTCCAAAAAACATGCTTACGCCCAAGCATTCGGCATTTATGGGTTCAGTGAGCACGCCCGGGCCACCGGCGATGAGGACTCGCTGTCCAAAGCCATCGAATTGTTTCATTTATTGGAAACCCATAGCTATTCCGACAAAACTCGCGGGTACTACGAAGCATTTGATCGGCAATGGCAACCTTTGGATGATGTGCGCCTTGGCAGCAGCGATGCCTACGAGAAACGCAGCACGAACACCCATCTGCATATTTTGGAAGCGTACACGAACTTATATCGTGTATGGCCCGATGAATTGCTTCGTGTACGCCTGACCCACCTGCTCGACCTGTTTCTCGGGCCGATCTATGATGCCGAAAACCATCATTTCATTGCCTTTTTCGGGGAAGACTGGTCTCCGAAATCAAGCATCTATTCCTATGGTCACGACATCGAAACCTCGTGGCTGATTCAAGATGCCGCCGAGGTGCTGGCCGATCCCGAGCGGATCGTACGCACCCGCGAAGTGGTCATGAATGTCGCTTCGTTCGTGCTCCGTGAAGGCCTCGACACCCAATACGGTGGCTTGTTCAATTTCGGGAAAGACGGACAAGTGTATGATTCCGACAAGCACTGGTGGGCGCAAGCCGAAGCCATGATCGGATTTTTGAACATGTATCAGATTTCGGGTGACGAATCGTATCTCACCGCCGCGAACGACATATGGACGTTCACCCAAGAACACATCATCGATCATGAATTCGGCGAATGGTTTTTCAGAGTCACACGAAATGGGCAACCCTACGCCCATGAAGACAAGATCGGTCCGTGGAAGTGCCCCTATCACACGGTCCGTGCCTGCCTGGAAGTAATCCAACGATCGCAATTGGTCGGCGAACAGCTCACGAAATAGCCCTACTACGCATATGAAACACCCATTTCTAATCTCGCTCATCCTTGCGTGCAGCCTGTCATGCGCGCCAGAACCGTCATTCGTCCAATTGGTGGATGCGAATGCGACCGAAGCCACGAAAACCTTCTACAAGAACCTGCAAGATCTGCAGGGCAAAGGATTGATGTTCGGTCACCAAGCCACGTTGGAATATGGCTATACCTGGACCCAAGCCGATCTCGCACCCGGCGAACTCCGTTCGGATGTGAAAGACGTGACAGGCTCGTTCCCTTCGGTGTATGGATTCGCCGTGAATGCGGTGGTCAATTTGAGTTGGGATGAAGAACGTCGCGAAGCCGCCAGACAACGCCAGTTCGCGTGGGATAAGGGAATCGCGGAACGTGGTGGTGTGATCACGTATGAATGGCATATGCCGCATCCGGATGGTGGACGATCCTTCTATGATACCACGGCCGTTGTGCATCGCATCATACCGGGTGGCGATTTGCATGATGTTCTGAAAACGAATATAGACCATGCCGCTGCGTATTTCAAGATGCTGGAAGCCGAGAACATCCCCATCCTGTTTCGTCCGTGGCATGAGCATAACGGCGATTGGTTCTGGTGGTGCAAAGGCTCCACATCCGAAGACGATTTCATCGCCCTATGGCGCTTCACGGTCGATTACCTGAAGAATGAGAAGGATGTCCACAATCTGATCTATGCCTACTCGCCCGATCGAAGCCGCATCAACATCGATGATTTTAAAACAGGCTATATGTGGGGATATCCTGGCGATGAGTATGTGGATCTGATCGGGTTGGATAATTATTGGGATTTGGGACATCCGGCTAATCCCACGCCTGCAGACGAGCAGTTGGTGAATCTTCGTCGGAGCTTGGAATACACCGTCAATATCGCCGACAGCAAAGGCAAGATTGCGGCATTGACCGAAACCGGTTTGGAGGCCATTCCGAACCCGAGATGGTGGACCGACATCATGCTCTCATCCATTCTGCACAACGATACCACGAAACGCATTTCCTATTTCTTGGTGTGGCGCAACGCGAACCGAGCGCGCGAAAACCGGGATCATTTTTATGTCCCGTATCCGGGTCAGGTGAGCGCCGAGAATTTCGTCGAGTTCAAGAACCATCCATTCGTCTTGTTTGAGGATGAATTACCCGACTTGTATGGTCGTCGTTAATCTGTTTCTGGTCTTGGTCACATTTTTTCCGCCGACCGACAGCCGGATTCGGATCATGGGGCGGCACGAGGTGGTCACCGCAGATTCCATCCGCTTCGCGGCTTCAGGAGTCACAATTTCCGTCCAATTCAGCGGACCATCCATCGTGGTCGATTTGCATGATGAATTTCGGGCAGGAAGCTCTTACAACTGGTTCACTGTGATGATCGATTGAACCGAGCATTCACGGTTTCGGACCATGGAAGGGCAGACCCGTTATGTGTTGGCAGTGGACTTGGAGCCTGGCTCACATCGGCTCGATCTGATCAAAGACACCGAAGGTCAGAACGGATGGAATGCGATAACCGGCGTGTATGCGGAAGCTTTGGATGAGCTACCTCCAGCCCCCGAACTCAAAATCGAATTCATTGGCGATTCCATCACCTGTGGCTTCGGTGTGGATGACAGCCTGATCGGATGCGGGGAGGGCACTTGGTTCGACCAGCATCGTGCGTCACAAGCATTTGGTCCGCTGACGGCAAGACGGTTTAAGGCACAATATCATCTCACGGCATTTTCTGGGATGGGGATGTACAGGAATTGGAACTCCCTCGCGCCGGTCGTCCCCCAACGCTACGACGGCGTCTTCGCCGATTATGAGGAGAGTCCGAACTGGAACCACGCCTCGTATTCGCCTCACCTGATTGTGGTGTCTGTGGGCAGTAATGATTTTTCCAATGGCGATGGCGTTACGCCGCGAGCGGCGTTCGATCCCGACGCGTATCTCTCTGCCTATTCGGAGTTTGTTGCTCGGCTTCGTTCATTACACCCCCAATCACGCATCCTGCTCACCGCCTCACCCACACTCAATCCGGAGCGTCTGTCACGGCAGATCGAGCTGTTGGGGCGCATCCCGGACGTCACCGTGTATTCGTTCCAAAACCGGTACAACCAAGGGTGCAACGGACATCCCAACGCCGCCGAACAGCTGCAGATGTCCGATGAACTCATTCCTGTCATCTCCTCAATGATGTCCTGGCCATGAAACAACTCCTATCCATTGCGCTACTCGCGATTCTCGCTTCGTGCGCATCCCCATCCGAAAAACACTTCGTGAAAGTGGAAGGCGCCCAATTCACATTGGATGGCAAACCCTATTATTTCGTAGGGACGAACTTCTGGTATGGCGCTAATCTCGGGATGGAGGGAGCCGCTGGCGACCGCGAACGGCTCATTCGCGAACTCGATCTTCTAAAAGCGACAGGGTTGACCAACTTGCGCATCATGGCCGCATCGGAGGGTCCATTTCATGCCAATGCGGTGAGTCCGACCTTCAAGCCGACGAAAGATTCGGTGAACACGGATCTGTTGGTCGGTCTCGATTTCCTTCTCGCTGAAATGGGCAAACGGGACATGAAAGCCGTCATTTTCTTAAACAATTTCTGGGAATGGAGCGGTGGCATGAACCAATGGGGCGAATGGTATGGCAACGGACCCGGTTCCAACCCGCAGGTGACTGGCGATTGGGATACCTTTATCCTTCAATCGGCCAAGTTTTATCCGAATGAGGCTGCACAAACGGCATGGCGCGAGTATATGACGTTGGTGATCGGTCGAACAAACAGCATCACCGGACAAAAATACACCGATGATACAACGATCATGTCGTGGCAGTTGGCGAATGAACCGCGTCCGGATTACTACGATCCGGAACCGTTCGTGCGATGGATCGACGAGTCGGCGGGCTTCATCAAAGCCTTAGCGCCAAACCAGCTGGTTTCAACCGGAAACGAAGGTTCCCGTGGCTCGAACGACAATATGGATTTGTTCGTGCGTGCGCATTCATCATCGAACGTCGATTACCTGACGTTCCACATGTGGGCGAAAAACTGGAATTGGTATGACGCGGCGAATCCGGATTCAACGATCATCACCTCCATGGCCAATGCGGAAACCTACATCCGCAACCACATCGAAATCGCGCGCCAAATGAACAAACCCATCACCATGGAAGAATTCGGGCTCGGTCGTGATTACGAGAACCACGACCCTGCGAACACCACCGCGTATCGCGACCGGTATTTCCGCCATGTGTTTTCGTTGGTGGAAGAAAGCATGGAATCTGGTTCTCCGTTAGCGGGAACCAATTTCTGGGCTTGGGGCGGTTATGGTGTGGCCGCGCAGCCCGATTTCACGTGGAAGCCGGGCGACCCGTTCATGGGTG
Source organism: Balneolales bacterium (assembly GCA_041749075.1). Taxonomy (GTDB): domain Bacteria; phylum Bacteroidota; class Rhodothermia; order Balneolales; family HLUCCA01; genus CAMTWZ01. The sequence goes on from JBGTBY010000023.1 coordinate 21,105, forward strand.
ATCCTCCGCAAGAGCCGCAAGGATTGAACTCGGTGTTCGCCGCGGACTCTTCCACACTCGACATCCTCAAAACACATGCGCAATTCCTTCGTCGGTAGTGCCTCAGCGACCGAAATCGTCCTGAACGCGCACGATATCGTCTTCATCTGACGGATGGGCAGCATCGGTGTGCTGCCAGATTTCCGCAACGATTCCCCATTCATCCACACCCACGAGCCGATGACGCAAACCTTTGCTCAGACTCACATTGGAGCCGAGGGGCAGCGGTCGTTGTTCGGTTTGTTCATCTGTTTCGCTGATCACGATCGCCGCATTGCCTCCGATCACCGTCCAAATCTCCGAACGGCGATGATGGTATTGCCACGATAAACGTGCATTCGGCGCCACGATGAGGATTTTCGGGCTGAGTTTCGAGAATCCGGCGAAATCCTCCACATTCAGATGCGGGAAGTAGGTGCGGATGAACAACGGCGCTTGAGCTTCATCCACATAATAGAAACCGCCCCACGGACGCGAATCATCCATGAATGTGGTCTTGAAACCGAGCTCGGTCAAATAGCTTTTCACATCGGTGAAAACCGATGGTTTGGGAGTCTCTGCAGGAAATTGTAATGACATGGGACTGAAAATAAGATGAATTTAAACTCTCAGGGTCGGCGAAGTTGGACAGAGTGGATGTCGACCTTGGTTGAACCTGAAGCTATAACGGCAAGCGTCAGCCGGTCGGTATCTGTTGTGAATGAACAGGTGCCTAGACGAGCCCAATACCAGTTCGTTTTTTCATAGGCTTCGCTGCGTGGCACACGGTCCGGACTCGGCACAAAGTCTGCGCTTTGGCCCCTTGGTAGTGTCGCTGTAAGCGCACAGGATCCTGATTCAACTCGGATATCAACCGAATCCGCACCAGCCGTGGTGTATCGAACCCATATGTCCATCGATTCGGATGCGATCACATCCAGATCCCACCAAGCCGCATCACTGGATGAATGAAAGCCGGTCAACCAGTCTTGAGCCCAACCGGCGTCGAACGCGAACCCGACCGAACCGCTGAACAGTGCTTCAGGAGCGGGTAAGGTCACGGTTTGAACGGATGCATGTCCCACCGGAATCGGTCTGGATGCGGGTAGATCGCGAGTCACATCCTCAAACCAAATCTGATATGCTTCAGCGAAATCGGCGATGAGGTCGGGGTGGTTAGCAGCGATGTTGGTGAGCTCCTCGGGATCCACGGTCATGTCATAGAGTTCCCAACCGTCCCCATTGTTCACCGCTCGGTAACGGTCCGTGCGCACAGCTCCTGGAAAGGGTGTGAGCACCGTGTTCTGTGAGTGATGCGCGAACAGCATGCGATCTGGCCAGGTGGTCGATTCGGAGGTGATCAAGGATGCGAAACTGCGCCCATCCAGCGGTTTGGTTGGCGCCCATGCAACGCCTGTGAGTTCCGCCAAGGTCGGCAAAAGATCCACATGAGCCGCAATGTGTTCTCGAACCACACCCGCAGGAATCTTGTCTGGCCAGCGCATGAAAAAAGGAACCCGCAATCCGCCTTCATGGACACTTGCTTTGATGCCTTTCATTCCGGCATTGTACCGCACGCCGTTGGGGCCATTATCTGTCATGAAGATCACAATCGTGTTTTCTGACAGTCCAAGTTCATCTAAACGGTTAAGAATTCGGCCGATGTTCTGATCGATGTTTTCCACCATGCCGTAGACGGTCGCGTCTTTGTCGTTCAGGGATTTTCCATGATGGGCATCGAAGTGTGAATCCGGCACCTGAAACGGACTATGCGGGGTGTGGATGGACAGAAATGCGAAAAACGGTTGATGAGGCTCCCTCGAAATGAACGCCAAAGTCGAATCGGTGAGCACATCCGTCAAATATCCTTTCGTGGGAACGGTTCGGTCTTGATACTCCACATTCGTATCGAAATAATTCGAAATGTGTCCTTCGTTGAATCCGAAAAAGAGATCGAAGCCTCGGTCTTTGGGTGTGTTCGGAAAGTGAGCGCCGTTGTGCCATTTCCCAAAAAGTGCGGTGCGATAGCCATTTTGTTTGAAGACCTGCCCGAAGGTGGTTTCGTCGGGATGCATCGATTCCAAGCCTCGGGTGACCCACTGCGTCCCCGCCCGCAAATGATAACGACCGGTAAGCAGGCTCGCGCGGGTCGGTGCGCACACCGAGGATACCAGAAACCGATCCATCCGTACCCCTTCCTTCGCGATGCGGTCCATATTCGGCGTGCTCACGTACGGATTTCCGTGCAAGGCCACATCCCCGTAGCCTTGGTCGTCTGTGAGGATGAGCAGGATGTTCGGCTTTGGCTCGGGCTTCGAACAGCCGATGGCCAAAAGCAATAGGATGAAGGCAAATCGTTTCATCGGCTCCATACTCCGGATCCGCTCCAGTCTTCCGCTTTTCCCCAAACGGGTCGCAGCCATAAGATGGATGGTTTCGTGTTTTCAGGCCGGTCGTGATCCATCCATCCCACATTCAGGCGGATACTCGTCCAGTCTTGACCTTGGGTTTTCTCGATGTAGGACAGCGGGATGGAAACTCGGGTTTGAAATTGACCTTCGTCTGGAAAGACTTCGGATCTGGCTCGAACGTGCACATCCAAATCATCGATTTCGATCAAAGGGCGATCCGAAAGAGTGCCTGGTGCGATTCGAATCTTCAATGGCATTTCGTGGATAGCATCAAGATGGACATAGAACTGGTCTTGATGTGCGGATAGTTGGGTTCTCGATGGAAGGATGATGCGATCATCCCATGCCGTGATGTCCACATGCAGATATGTGGCGTCAATGGATGTTTTCACGCTGAAGCGGCCATCATCCGGACCTTTCCAATCCCAATCTTCCTGCATATAAACCGGACGTGTGATGCGCATTTCATCGCCAATATGGTGGGTCCAATCCATTCGCAACGCGACAGTGGTCGGAAGGCTTAATTCACGACCTCGATCTTTGTACATCGCCGATAGGGTGATGGAAGCTTGCGCATCGTTCACGTTTTGAATGGACACGGGTGTGTCTGTGACGACATCAACATGAAGAATGGTATCGGATAAACCGGGAATGATGAGATCCACTTCAGATGGCATGAACCTGATGCCAAGTTGAGATTGCAACGATCCGGTAACACGCATCGATTCGGGTTCGGAATTCCGGAATCGAAGAACGGTGTTTGTTCGGGATAGCAGAGGGGATGAACTTCTGATTGGATCGATCGACATCCATTGCCCCATCCGTAGGGCTTGGATCATGCGGTTGTTTTCGTCGGTGACAATCTCTTTGCCGAGGATGCCGTCGAGCTCCAAGTGAGCCACTTGCGGACCCTCATCTGTCATCGTCACCCAGGTGATATGCTCGAACTCGCCGAATTCCACGCCGCGTAAATGGCTTCCACCACCGGTGGTGGCCAAGACGTAATGATCGCGGCCGTTGTGCTGGCTGTACAGATAATGATGGTGATGACCCGAAAACAGGGTGTAGTTTCGATCTCCTAAAGCGGATTCGATCTGCTCATATCCGGCTTTGTTGCCATAATTCCACAAAGGACGATGCATGAACAAGAGCGTCCAGCGGGCGTCTCTGTTTGTTTCCAGCGCGGCGGTGATGTCGGCCAGTTGTTGGGTTCCAATGCCGCCTCCGAGACGATCTTCGGTATGCAGCGCCACAAAAAGAACATCTTTATAGCGGAAGGTGTACCACGGACTCCCATGGCGTTCACGCCAAACGGCATCAAGCTGAGGATTGCTGATGTCGTGATTGCCGGGAACGTAGTAGAACCGCATTTTCAGGCGATTCACTATGGCATCGAACTCATTCCATTGTGCATTCCAGACATCCGGATCGGTGGTATATCCATCCACAAGATCGCCCACGCTGAGCACGAACTCGGGTTGCATCAGATTCACTTTTTCCGCGCCTTTTTCGAACACGCCGGGAAGCATGCCGCCAGTTCTGTCGCCCATGATGGCGAAGCGGAAGGTGCCCTCCGCGTTGTTCAGAGGTTTGTCGGATTGGGAAACAGGTTGCGCAACGAGTGGTGCCGCGAGCAAGACTCCGGCCAAGCAAATCAAACGGAACATGAAAAACTCAGGCTAAGATGGAATCGATGAGAGTAAGCTCATCGCTGGTGAAGGCGGTGTTCATGGTGCCGCCGATGCAATCATCGATCTGCGCGGTGCTGCTGGCTCCGATCAGGACGGACGTGACGCGTGGCAACCGCAACAACCATGCGATGGCCATTTGAGCCAAGGTCTGGCCTCGGTTAGCCGCCACGTTGTTCAGCTTTTGCAATTTGGCCACGATCTCGGGCGTGATGTGTTTTTTCTGAAGACTTCCATAGGATTTCGTGACGCGCGAGGTAGACGGTATGCCATGGAGATATTTGTCGCTAAGCAAGCCTTGTGCCAAGGGTGAGAAGACAATGAAGCCGATATCATCTTTGTCGAGCTGGGCAAGGAGTCCGTCTTCGACCCAGCGATCCATCATGGAATATCTGGCTTGATGAATGATGCACGGTGTTCCGAGTTCCCGAAGGATGGATGCGGCTTCTGCGGTCATATCCGCCGGATAGTTTGATATTCCCGCATATAAGGCTTTTCCGCTTCGAACCGCATGATCCAGCGCCATCATGGTTTCTTCGAGCGGGGTTTCGTCGTCGGGTCGATGGGAGTAGAAAATGTCAACATAATCCAAGCCCATGCGCTTCAGGCTTTGATCGAGGCTGGCTAATAGGTATTTGCGTGAGCCAAACTCGCCATACGGGCCGGGCCACATCAGATATCCCGCTTTCGTGCTGATGATCAACTCATCGCGATAAGGTCGGAAGTCCTGCTTGAACAACATCCCGAAGTTGGATTCGGCGGAGCCGGGTGGCGGACCATAGTTGTTCGCCAGGTCGAAATGAGTGATTCCCGCATCGAACGCACGACGTAGCATGGCGCGAGCCACGTCAAAGGAGTCATACTCCGTTCCGAAATTCTGCCATAGGCCGAGGGAGATTTCGGGGAGTTTGAGTCCGCTTCGGCCGGTCCGGCGGTATGAAAGGTGATCGTAGCGGTCGGCGGCGGCGGTATACGGACTCATTTTAGATGATCATTTATACAGGTTAGGCAATCCGTCTGCAAACAGGATCAGCGGATCGTTCTTGAAGGTAACAAAATCCGCGGCGGACGAGTGACCCGGATACGGTGCATAAAAGTGATCTTTTCGGTCCACGGTTCCGTTCGAATTGCGCCAGACCAAGGCATAGGCGATGCGGCTTGCTGTCGGGTCATCCTTGATGGATTTGAGCAATTTCTGCGTGAACCAGGTGCTGTCTCGGACGGCTTCCAAACCGGTTTCAGTCAAAGCCGGAATTTTGCCTCTCGCTTCAGCCGTTTCGACCAGCATTTTCAGATGGGATGTCATCACAGCGACGCCATCTTCGCGGCCGTCAAGGCTCCAATAGTCATCGAAGCCCATCACATCCACATACTCGTCGCCGGGGTAGGTGACCAGGAAATTCTCATACCCGTAATCGCTCGGTGAATTCGGAGACCATGCATACAAAAGGTTACGCAAGCCTTTGGTATCGCGCAGATACTCGACTGTGAAGCGATACAAGGCGATGTACTCGTCAGGAGTGCTCGATTCACTGCCCCACCAGAACCATCCGCCGGTTTGCTCATGCCACGGGCGGAAAATCACAGGAATTTGTGTTCCATCTGCGGATTTGATGTCGCCCAGGAAAGCCGCAAGACGGTCCATGTACGTCAGGAACACATCATGATGGGAGCCTCCGGGCAGGATGTGCGGCACAGTCACGGTTTTGTCCCATGACGATGCGCCGTTCACCGGGTTATTCAGATGCCAGCTGATGGTGATCAAACCACCGGCTTCGTATCCTTCCCGCATCCAGCGTTTCATGTTCTCGAAGTTCACATTATCGAGGTTTTTTGACGAATCGAGCTCGATATGGCCGATATCCCATCCAAAGACAGCCGGATAGGCGCCGGTGATTTCCTTCACATCCGAACGACCGGGTTCGTTCACCCATTTCACACCATAGGCGAGATCGTCTTGGTGACCGAACAAAACATGAGTCTTTCGGACCTCATCCAGATTGCGGAAGAGGGCTTTCGTCTCGGCGGTGGCATTCGGATCGACAAGTTTGACAGATGCAATTGGATCAGATGCACATCCGGCAAGGAAAAAAGCAAGGATGAGTGGGAGGGATGGTTTCATAGGTGGTTGATTTTTAGCTTTTATTTGGGCGCATGCGATGCGCCCTTACATCATGCGGTGCGCCCTTACTTGATAAGCATCATTCGACGGGTGATGGATTGACCGCCACTGGTGAGGCGATAGACATACATGCCGCTGGATAGGCCGGAAGCATCGAATGTGACTTGATGGGTGCCAGCGGGCATGGGTTGATTGATCAATACCGCCACTTCTCGGCCGAGAATATCGTAGACCGTGAGACGTGTGACGTGGGACGATTGTAGGGAAAAACGAATTATCGTATTGGGATTAAAGGGGTTCGGATAGTTTTGATCCAATGCGAAATCCCTTGGCGTGACCACATCGTTCTCGATGTCGGTGGTCTGACCATTACCACGGATTTCGATGTAATCGAACCACATGTACCCCCAGAAGTGTAGAATTTCGATGGTGTTCACGCCCGCATTGAGGTCGACATTGCGTTCCAGCCATTGCCAGGTCGTGGTGGGACCAGCAAATAAGATCGTATCCGTCACTACGCCGTTGACGCGCAGATACTGTGTTTTTTCAGAGAATGGAAGATTGTATCCGATTCGGATGGTATACGATTTGGCTTCCATCACAGAAATATTCGACCATGCGATCGATCCATCTCCTTGCATGTTCACATAGGCGCCACCACTCGCCGTACCATCCGCCCCATTGGCCACCGTCCCGGTTTTCACAGCAGATTCAGCCTCATAGCGTATTTTTTCCTGCGTTGGTAGGATGTTCATATACACCGGGCGTGAGAAGAAATTGGAGAAATTGGCCGGACTCACCATCGCCTGAAGTTTGTATTCACCCGGTTCGGCTGGGGTCCAATTGAGCGAATAGGGTGCGAAACGGTCGCTGCCGATCTGAACATCATTCACATAGAAACGGACGCCATTGATGCCGAAACCGCTTGATCCGATCACAGTATTCACCAAGATTGGAATCACCGTGTCTTGTTCAAGAATCTGATCGAATGTCGGACTGACGATGTCGATTTTCGGTGGCTGCAGGTCGGAAAGCAACCCATAGGCTTCGAAGGCTACTATCGAGATGGGAACATCCGCGATCAAACGTAGAAAGCGCGCATTCACCGGTTGTTCGAACAGATGGGTGCGGCTGATCGACAATACAGAACCACTTGGTTCATTGTGGATGGTTGTCCATGTATGACCGTCGAAAGAAGACTGAAGCGAATAACCACCTTCTGGCATCGATTCAAGCGTCACAACGGCTTTGACCACGCCATAGGAGGCATCCATGTCACGGTACTGCCATTTGTTGTCGGATGCCGTCACAACCGGTCCCGCATTCAAGCGATTGATTTCGAGTTTCGGAATGACCACAACGGTGATGGTGTCCGAAAGGATGGCTCCATTCTTATCCTCAAAAGAGAGGATATAATCGGTCGTGACCGTTGGAGAAATGATGATGCGGTCCATCTTGTAAGTTGGTTCGCCATTCAAGGTGGCGGAAACGGTATTCCGGCTTTTCCATTCCAATTGAGCGGAGAATCCTTCTTCGAGGGTGTCCTCGGTTGAGGTGAACGAATACGTGGCCGGTTTGTCGCTCAGATTCAATTCCACATCCGCATTATGGCGCCCATACATGTAGGATGTATTGAGCAAGGTATTGGGCCATGTGGCGGTGTTGTTGTCGCGGTTCTGATCCCAATCCACCCACTGCCAGCTCAAAGCCCCGGCATACCCGTTGTCGAAGATGCGCTTGAATTGCATGTCTTTGGGAACACCTTCCGTATCTCCCTTGATGAAGAATTCGCCGATGAACACGGGCTTGTCCAATTGGAAGTAGGATGCTTGACGTGCGAATGGCGAATCACCATGGCCGTAGTAGTGGAACGTGTAGAAATCCAGATAACCATCCATATCCCCACCAGCGGAGATGAGTCGGTCGTCGCGGTAGTAGTTCATCTGCACCGGATTGTTCGCAGTGTAAATATCCGACATGGCCGTCGAACTGACGATTCCGGTCGTCACTTTTGCGGTTGGATCGGTCCGTTTGATGGCACCAGCCGACTGGTTCACGAATTTTTGGATGTCCGACATCGGCACATGGCGGTTGAAATCCCATCCGAATTCATTCGACATCCCTTCCGCCTCATTGAAAATCTCCCAAGCCAGAATGGCTTTATGACCTTTCACGGCATCCACCATCGGAATCAATGAATTGGTGATGTAGCTCTGGCGGTTGGCATCTTGCGTGAGAATGGCATAAGCTCGGTCGGTGTTGGTCGTGCCATTCGCGATGCGAAGCATGTCGAACGACCATAAGCTGAGCAAGACCGTCACATCGTACGATTCGGCGATGTCCAAAATCATGGTGAGGTTTTCGATGGTGCGGGTACCGGGACCGGTCACCATATGACCGTTCCACGCGGGAGTTCTGCCACCGGTGGTGTGCATCCAAAACCGGACCGTATTGCCACCGTTCTCGCGCAATTCGCTGAACATCCGATGGAAATCAGCGGAGCGGAGCGCATTTGGACCGAGATCTCCGGCAAAATCAACCCAGGCCACATTCGTACCACTGATCCATAAGGGTTGGCCATTCACATCGATTCGGTTGGATGGGGGCGTTGGTTGGGCTTGAATCGGCAATACCAATAAAGAAGCGCTTCCAATCAAGGTCGCAAGGATGGCGGATTTGAAAAAGGTCATGGGGAAACAGGGTTGGTTTTGGTCCGTGTTTAATTAATCAATTTTTTTGAATAAATGCAACACCCATGCCGTTTTGTATCTTGAACCAATTAAAAAACGCACCATGCTTACCGGTACCAATCTTCAACACGCGAAATTGTACAATGTTCGAATCGTTCTGGAAACGATTCGCCTGTATGGGCCATTGTCGAGAGTGGAGATCGCAAGACGCACGAATTTGACGGCTCAGACGGTCACGAACATCACGAGGCAATTGCTCAAATCCAATCTCATTCTCGTGCGCGACCATATTCAGAACGGGCGTGGCGCACCATCCGTCTTGCTCGGTATCAAACCCACCGGTGCCTATTCGATTGGTCTGGATTTGGACGAAACCCATTTGACCGGAGTGTTGATGGATCTGATGGGGACGATTCGCCAGCGCAAAAGCGTGGAGATTTCGTTGCCTTCGCCGGATGAAGCCATCCGTTTGCTGGAGTCCTTCACGCGCGAGTTGATCGCACTCGAACAGTTGCCGATGGAAAAAGTGTGGGGAGTCGGGGTGGGATTGCCGGGTCCGCTGGGCGTGTCTGAAGGAGGAGTGGTCACGAACGTGTTCAACCCGAAGGCGATGGCCGGTTGGAATAACGTTCCGGTTGTGAGTCTGTTAAGCCAGCGTTTGGGGATTCCGGTGTTTCTTGAGAACAACGCCTCGGCCGCAGCCATCGGGGAACGGTGGTTCGGTGCTGGTCGGCATATTGGCACTTTTTTCTATGTCTTTTTCGGGGCTGGATTAGGTGGCGGGCTCATCATCAATGGCCAGATGTATCCAGGTTTCACCGGCAACGCGGGTGAGCTGGGGTATTTCCCGGTCGTCAGATCCGATGCGAAATTGAACCAAGACGATCGTCCTCACTTGGGCGCGTATTTCAATCTGCCCAAGTTGTATGCGAGACTGGGGGAGAGCGGTGTCAAGATCTCCCATCCGAATGAACTGGAGCAATTGTACAGCGACGGGAATCCGGTGTTGAACGAATGGATCGAAACTGGAACCGACCAGTTGGCCCCTTTCATTTTGGGTATCGAGTACTTGATCGATCCACAGGCGATTTTCTTCGGAGGGCGCCTGCCGGATGTGATCATCAGAGCGATGGTGAACCGGCTTCAACGCATCCTGCCATCCTTGAGAATCCATGCAAGGGTGGAGAGTCCGGAATTGTTGTGTGCAACAGCCGGAACCGATGCGGCGTCGTTGGGAGTGGCTACCTTGCCGCTGTACACCTCGTTCGCGCCGGTGCCCAAAAGCATGGAGAAGAAGGTGAAGAACGCGAAGGCGTCATCCAAAACCAATCCATTGAAAGCGTTTTAATTATGCGACATATCCTATTCTTGCTGATGTTCGCGGCATCGGCGTCCATTGCCAATGCCCAAGACATCCCCACCATCCTATCCCAAATCCGCGCCGATTCTATCCGCGCCTCCGTCCATACCTTGGTGGGCTTCCATACCCGCCACACTCTTTCCGACACCCTGAGCGACACCCGGGGCATCGGTGCTGCCAGAAGGTGGATATACAACACCCTTCAGCGATATTCGACACAAAGTAACGGTCGACTCGACGTCTCCTACCATCGCTTCACTCAAGCCCCCGGCCGCCGCATTCCCCAAGCGGCGGAGATTGTGAATGTGGTGGCCACCCTGCGCGGCTCATCGCCCGCCTCGGCAAACCGCATCATCGTGGTGAGCGGACATTACGACTCCATCTGCGGCTCGCAATCCGATGTCGAGTGCAATGCACCCGGCGCTAACGACGATGCCTCCGGTACCGCGGCCGTCATGGAACTCGCCCGTGTGATGTCGAACTACCAGTTCGACGCCACCATTGTTTTTATAGCCGTGGCCGGTGAAGAACAGGGCTTGTATGGTGCGCACGGCTGGGCGGCGGATGCGGTACGAGACAGCCTCGACATTCAAGCCATGTTAACCAACGACATCATCGGCAATTCCACCGCCGATGATGGTCGCAAAGAACCCTATCGTGTTCGCCTGTTCGCCGATGGAATTCCGCCTGTGAAGGAGAATTCCGTGATGGTGCAAGCCTATTTGCGCACGGGTGGCGAGAACGACCTGCCATCGCGCCAGCTTGCCCGGCACATCGTGGAGGTGAGTAAAAAGCACTATCCGGAAATGCATGTCGACATGATTTATCGCCGCGACCGCTACCTACGCGGCGGCGACCATATCGCGTTTATTGAAAAAGGCTTTGCGGCGGTACGCTTCAGCGAACCAAATGAGAATTATCGTCATCAGCACCAGAACGTTCGTGTGGAAGATGGCGTGCAGTATGGAGATTTGCCTGAATTTGTGGATTTCGAATACATTGTCCGTGTCGCGAAAGTGAATGCGGCTGTCTTGGCGGCCACTGCGAATGCGCCCGCATCCCCAAAAAATGTAACGATGGAGCTTCGCTCGCTCACGAACAATACCACGATCCGTTGGGTGGCGAATACCGAACCGGATGTATCTGGATACCGCATCGTCTGGCGCGAAACCACGTCTCCCGTATGGCAGCATCATCAGGATGTGGGGTTGGTGACAGAAGCGACCATACCGCTTTCGAAAGACAATTACATCTTCGGAGTTCAGGCGCTGAACCATCGAGGATTCGTATCACCGGCAGTGTACCCATTGCCATAATCCGTACCTTTGGCGGACGTGTATTCTTAACGACCAAAGGACCTCATGCGGCTGTTCATTTTTTCTTTCCTGTTTGTTGCCACGGTATCGGCGCAAACTCCCATCGGTGGCAGTCTGAACGACACCGAGCTTCGAGTATTTCTCAAGGATAATTATTATACCGTCACCGTATTGGGGTACAACACGGCTCGAGACCGGATGTTCGGGAATATCGATCCGGTGGGTGGCGTCATCACTTGTGTGTACTCTGGATTTTCAAAGACGGGTACAACTCGTGCTCAAATGAACGAAGGGATCATGATCAATACGGAGCACACCTGGCCGCAGTCTTTGTTCAATAGTGCCGATCCGATGCAAAGCGACTTGCATCACTTGTATCCGACCTGGGCCAGTCCGAATTCCTCGCGCAGCAACAATCCCTTCGCACAAATCGACGACAACCAAAGTTCTACCTGGTTTGGAGGCTCCTTCAACAATCCGATTTCCACACCTACCAAACCCGCAGCGAACGTCATCCATTTGTATTCACAGTCCTCAGGTGGCAGATTCGAACCCCGTGCCGACCATAGAGGGGATGTGGCCCGTTCCATGTTCTACTTCTGGACGATGTATTCGACCAATCCGTCCATGATGTCGAACAATACCGTGAACGTCAACTTTTTCAACGGCATGAAGGATGTGTTGTATGCTTGGCATAAGGCCGATCCGGTGGATGCGAAAGAACTGAACCGCACGAACGCGATCGCCAGCTACCAAGGAAAGGCAAACCCGTTCATTCTGGACTCTACGCTGGTTCGCCGTTCCTATTTCTTTACCGGCGATGGAGGAGTTGAAGAGCCACCACCACCACCGCCACCCTCCATCACACCAGGTACGCGGGATAGCCTCTATCTGGGTCAGATTGTGATTTCTCAGTACTATGAAGGCGCGAGCAATAACAAATGGCTCGAAATCGCGAACGTGGGACAGTTCACGTTTGATTTCGACTCGACCACGGTTTATGCCGTTCTGTTCGCCAACCCGACATCGGATGTGGAAGGGAAGGTGCCCACGAACAGTTACCGGTTGACCGGTCGTTTGGCTCCAGGTAGCACGCGGGTTTTGAAAAATGGCCAAGCGGTCCTTCCGAGTTACGTGGTTTCGAACGCGGTTCTGAGTGCTGTAGCCAATTTCAATGGAAACGATCCGATCGCATTGTCCACTACAAACGACGCTCAAGCGTGGGCGAACCGTATAGATGTATTCGGTTTGATCGATGGGACCAACTTCGCTGTGGATGTGAGCTATGTCCGCAAACCCGACAGATTGCGGGCGAGCCGGACGTATGACGTGAATGATTGGATCCAGGTCATTCTTGCGGACGTGGATGCGGCGGCATTAGGCACAACAGAACGCATCGGCAGACATGTGAGCCATGCCGCGGCGGTGATTCCAGGCTCATCGGGCTGGCGCTTGTTATCGATTCCATCCGCAACAGTTACACCATCTTCATTCTTGAATTCGATTTGGACGCAAGGTTCGATTGGGGCCGACATCCCGACGGGTACACCAAATGTGATGCGATACAACGCCAATACGATAGCCTATCAACCCATTGCCGATCTCACACAACCGTTGACACCTGGAACCGGAATCGCTGTCGCTCTGTTTGCGAACGACACGAATCAGGAAAACGACCCCAAATTGTTCCCCAAAATCCTGTCTGTTGCAAATCCGATCGAAACTGGTGAATTCAGTTTCAATCTGGTCGGTGAATTGAACGGATATCGTTACAACCTGATCGGAAATCCCTATCGGTATGCGATTGATTGGGACTATCCGCTGGGATGGGATCGCGACAACCTGAGTCAATCCATCTATTTGTGGAACAGCGATTCGAGTCAGTTTGCCGTATGGAACGGATTGGTAGGAACCATTGGCATCGAAGATGGTGTGATTCCGGCCTATCAAGGATTTTTCGTGCTGGCCACAGACGCAAGTCCGACACTCACTGTGAAACCGGATGCCATCGGCGGAAACCGTGTGACCTACAAAACCACCCATTCAGATGTGATTCGTTTTTCTTACTCCCATGAGGATGGGTATTCGGATGCTGTGATTGTGGCTCATGCCGGTGGAACATGGGATGTGGACCCTTGGGACGCCTTTCAAATGAACCCGTTTACGACAGCGAATCCTGTTCCGACCGTACACATCCGACATCAAGAACGTCAGTATGCCATCTTGTCGGCACCGCCGTTGACAGCCAATTTCTCAGTGGATGTGGTGATCACCAATCCGATCGACAATGTGGCGTTGGTAGTGGAAAAACCGGAATCGAGATCCGTGATATCCGAAATCATCTTTCAGTCCGCAAACCAAGTGGTGTATTCGGTCACAGTATTGACCACCACGGGCATTGAACAAGAAAAACACCTCCCGAACGCGTTCACCGTGTCGCCTGCCTATCCGAATCCGTTCAATCCTCAGACATCAGTGAGCGTGGATCTACCGGCATCCGCCCATTTGACGATCGGATTGTTTGATGTGATGGGTCGCGAGGTGAGGTCGATCGCATCCGGATCGTATTCGGCTGGTCGTCATACGGTTTCAGTGGATGGAGCCGGATTGGCCTCGGGCGTGTATTACATCCGTGTGACATCGGCCGAGCAACGGAGCGTCGTGCCTGTCCTTTTGCTTAAGTAGCTGTAAAAAAGGGAAAATCGGTGGTATTTTGTCGGAACTGAATCTACCATGAAACGATACCTGACCTACCGCTGGATTTTGCTCGCCCTTGGGATGGTGACCCTCGTGACGCTCACGGGCATGAACGTGTATAACCTCGTGAGCCTGGAACGGACTACCGTTGAAGCGAACCGCGATGGTCAGCGCACGAAAGTATTGGAATTCACCTCATCGGTATTCAATCGCTTTTCACCGGCGGTACGGATCTTCTGGCCATTGAATATCGAAGGCATGCACGAGCAATGGTCCGCCAATGAAACCATGCCCGATGAGTTTTTGGATGTGTTGGCCACGATGTCGGCCGATTCCATGTACTCAGCTATTTATTTCGCTCCAGGCTCGTTTTCGTCCTGCTTGGAGAACGGACAGATTTACAAGTTCGATCCATCCATTGGGGGTTTGGTACGCACATCCGACGCCCCGAAAATCGTTTGTGATGGCATCGGACTGATCCGCACCCGCACCAACATGCTGTTGGATGAATATCGGTTCAATACCAAGCGGTTGTTTGATGCGAACCGCACGATGAATGTGGCTTTTATCAATCATCGCGGACATGGAATCGTAGGGTATGTGAGTTATGTGATCAACCAAGAGTACATGAACAAGACCTATCTGCCACAAGAGCTCGCGATTCATTTCGGGTCGAAGGCGGAATCGGGCATGTCGGTTTGGGTGTATGATTGGCTTCGGGGCGAAGTGGTGGCTACGAACGCGCCCGATGTGGAATACGATCGTCGCAACATCACCATCAGTCAGCGGTTTCAGGATGTGTTGGATACGTGGACGGTCGCCGCCACCTTCGACGAAACCATTGTGATGGCCGCATCCACCAATTCGTTGATCCGAAATCTGGCTGTGATGGGAATTGTGGTATTGCTGCTCATCCTGTCCATCGTCTTCATTTTCATCTTGGCGCAAAAAGAGCGTGAATTGGCGATGCGTCAGGCAGGGTTCTTAGCGAATGTGACTCACGAGCTGAAAACGCCTATCGCTGTGATGCAAGCCGCTGGCGAGAATCTGGCGGATGGTCGTGTGACGGATCCAACCCGACTTAAATCGTATGGCGATCATATTTATACCGAAGCCATCCGCCTGCGCAAGATGGTCGACAAGCTATTGGATGTGGCCAAAACGGAATCCGGCCAAATGACACTTCAGAAAAGCAAGGTGGATGTGGCCATTACTATACATCAAGTGTTGGCGGCGCATCGTCATCTGTTTCAGGACGTGTCTGTGGAGCCGCAGGTGGATGTGCCAAGCTCGCTTCCGAACATCTTGGCCGATACCGATAGCTTAGACACCATCCTGTCGAATCTCATAGAAAATGCGATCAAGTACAGCGGAGATAAGCCCTATTTGGCTGTAAGAGCGTACGAAGCAAGAAAATCGGTCGTGATTGAAGTGGAAGACAAAGGACTCGGCATCGCTCCCGCGCATCAGAAACTAGTTTTCGAGAAATTTTATCGCGTCGAAGACACACTCACTGCCCGAACCAAAGGCCACGGACTTGGCCTGTCGATCGTCAAAACCATGACGGAACTGAATGGAGGTTCTGTGGCGTTGAGGTCGACTCCCGGCAAAGGCTCTATCTTCCAACTGACCTTCCCAGCCATCATCGAGTCCCAATCCAACCGAGAAACGCAAAACCACCTATCGTATGCCCATCAAAACTAAGACCGTCATGATTGTCGAAGACGAGCCAAGCTTGATCTTTACGTTGCGCGACACGTTGGAAAGCGAAGGCTATGAGGTTGTGGTTGTGGAAGACGGCACCTTGGTGATGCAAGCCGTGGCAGAAACCAAACCCGATCTGATGATCTTGGATCTGATGTTGCCTGGTCGAAGCGGGTTCGACATCTGCAAAGATCTTCGCGACAAAAAACTCACCTTTCCGATCATCATGCTCACGGCAAGGGATCAGGAAATCGATAAAGTGACGGGGCTGAATTTCGGCGCGGATGATTACATCACCAAGCCTTTCGGCGTCAAAGAACTGTTGGCCCGCATCCAAGCCAGATTGCGGCGGGCGAACAGCTATTCGATTACGGGTCCGATGGATGTGATCACACTCGGACCTATCCGCATCGACCTGAGCGAAGCCATTGTCGTCCGGCCGGATGGGGAGCAAGACTTGACCACCCGTGAAGTGGAGTTGATCCGTTATCTGGTGGCTCGCGCCAACGAACCGATTTCCCGCGACGACCTGCTTGAGCAAGTTTGGCGGTACGAGTACAGCACCAATACGCGCACCGTCGATGTGCACATCTCGAAGCTCCGTTCGAAGATCGAAATCACCCCGGAAGACCCTCGTTACCTCGTCACCTTGCATGGTGTGGGGTACATGATGAAATTGAATTAAACTTTTTTTCCTTAATGAAAGCGCTTTTTCCAAGAGTATGCCTCATTAAGTAAATAAAAGAGGTACAAACGCTTAAAAATAAATTGACATAGACCTGAAATAGCTTAATCTTTGTGAAACCCAATCTCAATTCACGGAGTCAGTATGTTCAAATATGTCAAAGCGATCCTCATCATCATCTTGTTGGTGTTAGGAGCCCAACTGGTCAGCGGGCAAACGCCAACCGATAGTCTTGCCGTCGTAGAAATGGCCGAAGTGGTCGAAGAAGCCGTAGCCGAAGACACATCCTTCAGCAGCTACGAAGAGTTTCAAGCGTCTCCAGCATTCGTCAAGTTTATTGTGGATAACCTTTGGGTATTGCTTTCCGCCTTTCTCGTGTTCATCATGCACCTCGGGTTCGCTTCTGTCGAGAGCGGCATGAATGCAGCCAAAAACACAGTGAATGTGATTTACAAGAACATCTTCACCTTGTGTGCGGGTATCATCACCTACGCCATCATCGGATTCGCGCTGATGTATCCTGGTGATTTCAACATCATTCCGGGCGTTCTTGGTTTCGCCGGGTTCGGAATCGGGTTCGATGCCGCCACGCCTGCGGATTACCTCACCTCCAATTATTATGAGAGCTACACCATCTGGACCGATTTTCTCTTCCAGGCGATGTTTGCCGCAACAGCCGCTACGATCATCTCTGGTGCCGTAGCCGGACGTATCAAAATGCCGGCCTACATGCTATATGCCGCTCTGATTGTGACCTTCGCGTATCCAATAACAGGTAGCTGGCAGTGGGGTGGTGGATGGTTGAGCGAACTTGGTTTCCACGATTTCGCCGGATCCACTTTGGTCCATGCCGTCGGTGGAGCCGCGGCATTGGTTGCCGCTTGGGTTCTTGGGCCACGCATCGGTCGTTACGGCGCAGATGGTAAAGTGAACGAAATGCCTGGTCATAGCTTCCCGTTGGCTACGATCGGGGTCTTTCTTCTTTGGTTCGGATGGTTTGGGTTCAACGGTGGTTCCGTGCTGAGTGCGGATCCTTCCATGATTTCGTTGGTACTTGTGAACACCACGCTTGCCGCAGCGGCCGGCTCCCTTGCCGCCATGGCCGCCGCAACCTTCACCATGCATAAATTGGATGCGCCTCAGGCTTTGAACGGCATTTTGGCCGGACTCGTGGGTATCACAGCTGGTGCGGATGCGGTGATGCCGGGTCAGTCCATCGTGATCGGAGCCATCGCTGGTATTCTGGTGGTTCTTGCTGTGATCGGCATCGACAAACTCAAAATCGATGATCCCGTGAGCGCCATCGCCGTGCATTTGGTCTGCGGTATCTGGGGCACGCTTGCCGCTGGTATCTGGGGCGAAGGAAAAGATTTCGTCGCCCAGTTGATCGGCACCACCTCGGTCGTCGCCTTCACCATCGTGTTCGCCTTGATCGCCGTCTACCTCGTGAAATTCACACTCGGTTTGCGAAGCGATGAACGTGTGGAACTGATCGGTGCGGATGTGTCCTATCACGGAAATTCAGCCTACCCCGATTTCGTGAGTAAATAAAAAAACGGAAGCCGAACCGTTGCAGCGGTCGGCTTCCAATGTGCGGATCCCATCAAATAGAAGCTTCAATAAAACCCAACACACCGAAAGGTACATCATGAAACCCAATTTCAAAAGACTCCTCGTCTCCTCCGTATTCTCTATCCTCGTTCCGATTCTGGCCCACGCCCAAGTCGACATCACCACCTCCGTCATGAGCCGCTACAACTGGCGTGGCACCGATTTCGGAAGCTCACCCAGCATCCAACCCACCTTCTCGTACACATCCGGGAATCTAAACGTCGGACTCTGGGGCGCCTACGCCACCAATGGCAATCCGGCCGGAACTGAAATCGATCTCTATGCAAGCTACGCGATTGGTGATTTCAGCATCATCGTGACCGACTATACCTTCCCTGATGCGGCCCCGTTTTTGGATGAGACACAGCATTTTGTGGAAGTCGGACTTTCATACGCCAGTGAGTCGATTCCCGTCACCGCTTTCATCGGCGCATTCGTGCTGAACGACGACGACAATTCGATCTATGGCGAACTCGGATACAGCTTAGGTGATGTGGGATTGTTCCTCGGGTTCACACCTACTGAATCGGCCATGTATGGAACCGGAAAAGCGGGAATCGTGAACACCGGTTTATCCTATAGCAAACCACTCGTGATCAGCGAAAGCCTGACCGTCTCCCTTTCAAGCAAATTCATTGTGAATCCTTATGCAAAGAACGGCTTCTTGCTGTTCGGATTCAGCCTCTGACCTCAAACAGAACTCTGGCGAAGACCTGGGGCTAGTCGCAAGCCCCAAGCAACACAAATGCCTCGTTGATCACGGGGCATTTGCTTTTTTAATGGCCTCGAGCCGTTCCCAAAAGGCCTTCTCTCTGCCTTGATCCCCCGCCTGATACCAATTTCCTTTCACCTTATCCGGCAGATAGGCCTGCTTCACCCAGTGATAGGGATAATCGTGTGGCAGCTTATACTCTTTCGATGCATTCTGTCGATTCGTATACGTGGATTCCAGCCTCGACGCGGTTCTGTCGCGCATCGGAGGCGGGACTTTCCCCACACCGGCCGTCCGTACCGTTTCGATTACCTGGAACACTGCCCCAGCACTGTTGCTTTTCGGGGCGAGAGCCAAGTACAAACACACATGAGATAAGAAATACCATCCTTCAGGCATTCCTACTCGTTCGAACGCATCTTGTCCGGACACCACAAGACTCAGCGCAAAACTATCGGCAAGTCCAATGTCTTCAGAAGCGAAGATGAGCATCCGGCGGAACAGGAACATCGGATCTTCACCACCTTCGAGCATGGCCGTCATCCAATATAGGCCCGCATCCGGATCCGATCCTCTTAACGATTTGATGAACGCCGACGCATAATGATAATGCTCGTCGCCGGTTCCATCATACCGGACAGCCCGTTTTTGGATGGATTCTTGCGCCGTGTCGAGCGTGAAATGACGCGATCCATCGTCCGTTATCGGAAGCGTTCTGGCGGCAAGATCAAGGGCATTGAGCGCGTTGCGGATGTCGCCTCCGGCATAGTCCGAGAGGTGGGCAAGCGCATCGGCATCGGCGATGAGATTCATGGCGCCGAGTCCGCGTTCTTTATCGGCGATGGCCGCTTCAAGCAATAAGATGATGTCTTCTTTCGAGAAGGGATGCAGCTCGAACATCTGGCATCGCGACAGCAATGGACCAACCAATGAATAGAATGGATTTTCCGTCGTCGCGCCGATGAGCGTCAATAATCCGGATTCCACATGCGGGAGGAGGGCGTCTTGTTGGGCTTTGTTCCAGCGGTGGATCTCATCCACAAACAAGATCGTCTGCTTGGCGTCGAGACGTCCCCGGTTGTCTTTCGCATCGCTCACCACTTGACGGAGTTCTTTCACGCCATCCAGAACGGCGTTCAAGGTCACGAATCGGGCGTTCATTTCGGCGGCGACAACCAGTGCGAGCGTGGTCTTTCCCGAGCTCGGCGGACCGTAGAAAATCATCGACCCCATCACCTTGCTTTCAATGGCGCGACGCAGGAGCTTGCCCGGTCCGAGCACATGCTCCTGACCCACATACTCGGCCAGATTCCGTGGCCGCATCCGCGTGGCGAGGGGGGAGGTCACAACGGCAGGTTGTCGTGCTTCTTGCGGGGAACCGTATCGACCTTGGTTTGGATCATCTCGAATGCCCGGATGAGCTTTGTGCGGGTTTCAGATGGCAGAATCACATCATCAATATAACCCCGTTCGGCAGCGCGGTACGGATTTTCGAATTTCTCTTTGTAACTGGCTTCCAGCTCGGCTTGTTTGGCGGCCGGATCCGACGCTTTAGAGATCTCCTTCTTGAAGATGATTTCCACGGCGCCTTTGGTCCCCATCACAGCGATCTCACCAGTTGGCCACGACACATTGTAATCGGCGCGGATGTGTTTCGAATTCATCACATCATACGCGCCACCATAGGCTTTGCGGGTGATGACAGTCACTTTCGGCACGGTCGCCTCACAAAACGCATATAGCAATTTCGCGCCGTGTTTGATGATGCCACCCCATTCTTGGTCAGTGCCAGGTAAGAATCCCGGGACGTCTTCGAACACAACAAGCGGGATATTGAACGCATCACAAAAACGGACGAATCGAGCGCCTTTCAGGGATGCGTTGATATCCAGGCATCCGGCCAGACTCATGGGTTGGTTGGCCACGATGCCGATGGCTCGTCCATCGAGGCGGGCGAAACCCACAACCAGGTTCTCCGCATAATCCTTATGCACTTCGAAAAAGGATCCTCCATCCATCACACCCCCGATCACATCTTTGATGTCATAGGGTTTGTTCGGATGATTCGGAATGATGGTATCGAGTTTGGCAGCCAATGCGGCATCCGGCGCTTTTGAAGGCTGCATCGGAACTTTTTCTTCGCAGTTTTGCGGGATGTACATGAGCAACTCACGGAGCTGATTCAGACATTCGGCATCATTGGCGGATGTGAATTGTGCCACTCCCGATTTCGTGCTATGAGCCGTTGCGCCGCCGAGGGCTTCAGAAGTAACCTCCTCATGGGTCACGGTTTTCACGACGTTCGGACCCGTCACAAACATAAAACTGGTGGTTTCCACCATGAAGATGAAATCAGTGATGGCAGGTGAATACACCGCACCGCCTGCGCACGGACCCATGATGGCCGATAGTTGCGGAATCACCCCGCTCGCCATCGAATTGCGCCAAAACACTTCGGCATAGGCGCCTAGAGAGACGACACCTTCTTGGATGCGGGCGCCGCCGGAGTCGTTCAATCCGATGATAGGGACGCCATTTTTCATGGCCAAATCCATGATCTTGCAAATCTTTTCGGCATGTGCTTCGGCCAAGGAGCCGCCCAATACCGTGAAATCCTGCGAAAACACATACACAGGTCGACCATGGATCTTTCCGAAACCGGTGACGACGCCATCACCGGGGAATTTCTGCTTATCGAGTCCGAAATCGGTGCTTCGATGTGCCACGAGCTGACCGATTTCCTCGAACGAGCCCGCATCCATCAACAATTGGATGCGTTCGCGCGCGGTCAGTTTGCCGGATTCATGCTGCTTTGCGATGCGTTCTTTCCCACCTCCGACCAATGCGGTTTCGCGAAGATCGATCAGGGCTTGGAGTTTGGCTTCTCTCGACATAGTGTGTTTAGGTATGTTCCACGAAGTAGGTTTGGATGCGGTCTAAGAACAGAACGGCATCGTCGCTGTACAGATCCACCCGGTTGCGGTCCAGGATTTCCTTCTTGATGTATCGGCCCGCTTCGGCATAGGTATCGTATTTGGCGATATCGGTGATGGCGGCGTAATAGGCGTTCTCATCTCCTCCAAACAGGGTGTCGATGAAATCAGTCTTAAGGTCGGCCATCAATTCGAAAATGCGCGCCGCGCGAGGATCGTCTTCCGCGTCTTGACTGTAGAGATTGATGAGGGGTTCGGATTCAGGTTCTTGCTCTTCTACAGGCGGATGCGGAGTATCCAAATTGAATGAAGGAATCGTAAACGGATCGCCTTCTTCGGTCTGCTCTGGAGCGAATCGCTGCCATATCGGAAGGGGTTCATCAGCGACGTCTTCGGTGTCCTCTTCTAAAATTTCTTCTACTTCGAAAACCTTCGTCGTTTCGTCCTCTTTTATCTCTTCAAATTCAGTGTCCTTCGTCACTTCATCCTGTTCATCATATTTCGTCTCTTCAATTACGTCTTCCTCTTCATGATCCGAAAACGGTTGCGACAAGAATTCGATCAGCATGGATTTGGTGATGGATGCATCCGTTGAAGCAAAAGCCCGGGCTTCCGATTTCATGCCGCGATCATTGAAAAAGCGGGCTAACAGATCCGGATCCACGCCGGTCGGCATCAGTTCGAACAGGGGAGAGAGCCGTTGGCCCCAATTCAATGCGGTATAATTTTCCGTCAGTTTGTCATCAACGGCTTTGATGATGCGGGACGCTTCCGATTTCGATAATTGGTCCAGCTTCTTGCGGTCACAGTACCGCACCAAAGAATGCAATAATGTCGGATATACGCCGGTTTTGCCGACTCGGGCTGCGAGTTGATCGCGGCTCAACGTGTCTAACGAACCATATAAGTAATCCGGAATGGACGTACGAGGCTGCGATAGAAGATCCAGCAAATCCTCGATGCAGGTTTCTAGCACGGGTTGGATGTACGAAATCGGAATCCGAGTTTCGGCACGGATGGCATCCAGAAATTGTCCCCAGGCATCTTGCACCGATTCGGCATGCATATTGGCCCAATCGCTTGAAGGCAGTGAAACAGATTCAGCCAGATTGTGCTCCAATTCGATTTTGATGCGGGCCACAAGGAAGGATGGGTAGCCGGCTTGAAGGAGGTCGTCGGGAGTGAGGTAAGACAAGTCGTTCGGAAGCTGCCCGATCAGCGTTTCGACGATGGTTTGCATTGCGTTTGGCATGGTAGAATATACAACCTTGGTGTGTACCTTTGGAGCGCTATGTGGCGGCTCAAACTCACCGATCTCACTCATTCGTATGCACGGAAACCCGTATTCGCGCCGATCAACGTCGATGCGGATGTGAGTCGTTTGGGCATTTCCGGACCCAATGGCGCCGGAAAATCCACCCTTATGGCAATCCTAGCCGGATTGATCGAGCCCTCGCAAGGTTCTGTAGCCTGGACTGAAAAAAACATAGACGTTTCCATGCCGGATCTGCGATTCAAGATCGGATTCGCAGGTCCTTATCTGGGTTTGTACACGGAACTCACCGTTCGCGAAAATCTGAGATTCATTTGCGACCTGCATGGCTTGGATGTAGATCGCATCGAGCCATTGGCAACACAGCTTGAATTCGAATCGGCTCTCGATCAACGCGTGGGTGCGTGTTCGTCGGGTCAGCAACAACGGGTGCGCTTGGCCACATCCATCATCCATCAACCAACGGTTCTTTTTCTGGATGAGCCCGGCACCAACTTGGATGAATCCGGACTCGCCATCGTCGCCACCATCGTGCGCGACTGGCCTGGACCCGTCATCATCGCCAGCAATCAACCCGCCGAACTAGATTGGTGCCAAGAGACGTTGACCGTAGGCAGTAGACCGTAGACCGTTCTACACTTCTACGTTTTCACGCTTTCACGTTTTCACGTTTTCACGCTTTCACGCTTTAACGCTTTAACGCTTTCAAATTATGACTCAAGACCACCGCCTCGCCTACAACCTTCTTCACAACAGTGTCAAACTGCAGGCCGGAGAGAATATCCTCATCCAATTGGCTGGACTCAATGGTATCGGTTTGGTTCGCGCCCTAGCGGAAGAAGTGAGGAAAATCGGGGCGCATCCCTTCTTTGAAATACAAGACACGGAGACGCAACGGATTCTATTAGAAGCGGGGGATGCAGACTATTGGCAACGTCAAACCCAAGTCGATGCGCTTCCACTCATGAAGCAGATGCAAGCGTTCATCGGGATAAGGGCATCGCAGAATATCTATGAGTCGGCGCAGGTCGGAAAAGCGCAGAACAAGGCGTTTGCGGATGAATTCCTTACGCCGGTTCATTTCAAGCAACGGGTGAATCATACGAGATGGTGCATTTTGCGGTATCCGTCCGATGCTTTTGCGATGAATGCGAAAATGCCCACATCCCGCTTTGCGGATTTCTTTTACAAGGCGTGTTTGTTGGATTACAGCAAGTTGGAGGCGGCGATGCGTCCGCTGGAAGACCTGTTGCGCAAAGGGAAAGAAATTCATCTAAAAGGGGAGGGCACGGACATTCGGTTCTCCATCGAAGGACAGAATTGGGTGCCATGTTTTGGCAGTCATAACATTCCGGATGGCGAACTGTTCACATCCCCCATTCTTGATTCTGTGAACGGACGTATCCGCTATGCGCCGTCGGTCTATCAAGGCAAGCCGTTCGAGTTCGTCGAACTACAGGTGAAGGATGGAATAGTGGTGGATTTCGATTCATCGAACAATGCGGCGCTTCGCGACATTTTGGATACGGACGAGGGAGCGCGGCGCTTCGGGGAATTCAGCTTCGGCACCAATCCGATCATCGAATCGCCGATGTATGATATTTTGTTTGATGAGAAGATCTACGGCTCGAACCACCTCACCTTAGGCCAGGATTACGAGGAAGCCGCGAACGGGAATTCCAGCTCCATCCATTGGGATTTGGTGTGCATCGGCGCGGACGTGTACCTGGATGGGGTATTGATTCGGAAGGGGCGTGAATTTGTGCACATTGGGTTGCTCGGACTGAACCCTAACACATTGTTAACATTAGGTGGAAAAGAATAGGTAGACTTGGTGTAGCTAAATTGCATACATTAAAAGTTCTGTTCCATGGAAGCGTTTTTCTGTATCAAGAATAGCAATCTAAAGCTGAAAAAAACCAATGGACATCGAACGGGGTCAAGCGCTTAGCTACCCGAAACCTATCACAAAACTGTAGATTATTATGAAACGAATGTTACGTATCGCTACGGGACTATGGACGTGCGCGTTCCTAGCCCTAGCCTTTACCGGAACGGTAAACGCGCAATTCGACTCGGTTTGGCAGCAATCTGTTGCCGAAACCACCCTCCCGACCTATTTCGGGGCTGACACGGAGCGCGGAGCCGCGTTCGGAAAACTTGGCAACACCGAGTATGTCTTCGTCGTGTCGAGAAAAGCTGGTCTCTTTGTCCAGTATGTCAATCCAACCACCGGCGCTCTGATTGGCTCCTTGCCAACAACCGGTGTAACAGGTGGTGTTTTTGCCTTGAATGACGGTGGAACCACCACCGATGGTGTGTTCATCGCTGCAAACATGACCACAAGTCTTTCGACGTCGGCATTCAAAGCCTATGCCTGGACGTCCACAACTGGCGATCCTGTCAACATCATCAACTATGCTGGCGGTACAGAAGCCCTTCGTGTCGGTGATAAAGTCACTGTAACGGGTTCAGTAGCTGCTGGTACAGCCAAGATATGGGCCGCAAGCAGCTCAGTTGCTGGCCGTGTAGTGGTTTGGGGAATGGCTGGCGGTGTTTGGGTCAACGAACCGACCATCATCACTCTCAGCGACAATGCCTTCGGTGGCAGCGCTGGCGTTGGAATTCTTCCGAATGGTGATTTCTATTGGAGTGCCAATGGAACCTCATTGAAAAAATATTCAGCTACCGGCACATTGATTGGTACTGTACCAAACACGGTTATTGCTACCGGATCCAACGTATCCAAATTCCTGAAATCCGCTGACGGTGTCGATTATGTCGCGGTGTTCCAATATGGTGCAGGCAACAACAATGCTCGCATCGTAGCTGTAAACACAACTGATTTTGCCGCAAGCACCAGTTATGGTGTCACACCGACGTTCGGTTCTGCCGCAAACGGCAATGGAGCCGGCGATGTGGATGTACGCGATAATGGCGATGGTTCTTTCTCTCTCGCTGTTCTTGCAACGAATAACGGTCTTGGCGTATTCACGACCAATGCCGCACCGCTTCAAGCGGTTGTAGCAGCACCAACCTTGTTGCTTACCGAATACTTTGATTACTCCGTTGGGACTGCTCTGACTGCCAACGGCTGGGCAGCGCACAGTGGTGCGGGTACAAATCCGGTTTCAGTGGTAGATCAAACCTTGACGTTTGCTGGATATACCGGTTCTGGCCAAGGAAAGGCTGTATCTATGGCAAACACCGGTGAGGATGTGAACAGAGCAATCAGTGCGAATGTCACCTCTGGCTCTGTTTTTGCCTCATTCTTGGTGAATGTCTCTAGCGCAAGTACAGGTGGAGATTACTTCTTCCATCAAGGCGGAAACCCTTTGGGCTCATCGTTCTATAACCGCGTTTTCGTGAAACGGAACGAGAATAATAAATTGGCTTTCGGTATCCAGAAATTCAGTGGAACCGGTACTTCGGTAACGTATTCCGATTTTTCATACGATTTATCCACCACATATCTACTTGTGGTCAAGTATCAGGTGGTTAATGGTGATGCGAATGATGTCGCAGCTTTGCATGTGAACCCAGTCGGTTCCGTTGAGCCTGAAATTTGGACAGCTGAAAACATCCCTGGTGCGGATGCTTCAAATATGGGAAGCGTGGCATTGCGCCAAGGTGGATCAAGCACTGGTGCGATGCTCATCATTGGTGGTCTTCGCGTCGGCACCAACTACGCTGAAGTCGTAGGCAACCCCGAAGCTCCTGTTTTACCACCAGCTCCTAGTAATTATGCTGCGAACTTGAGCGGCTTGCACGAAAACCCAGCTGTGATCTCTAATGGCAACGGCGGCGTAACCGCAGTTTTGACTGGTGACCAACTCGTTGTAACAGGTCAATTCGGTAGCTTGACTGGCAACTACTCAGCGTCGCACATTCATGGAGGTGCGAATGGTGCCAACGGTGGTGTGTTGTTCGCGTTGACCCCACAAGTGGGTGGCGACAGCAAGTCCGGAACCTACGTGGCTGAGTCGAATACCTTCACGTTGGATGAGACTCAAATCGCTAGTCTTGCCTCAGGCAACTGGTACGTGAATATCCATTCCGATACCAACCCAGGTGGTGAAATCCGTGGTCAACTGCTGGCCGCTCCGAACACCGCTCCTGTAGTTTCAGACCTCACCGCTCCTGCCGCTGGCGCGGAAATCACGATTTCCGGTTTCTCTGGTACGGCGTTCACGCCAACGTGGACGACATCTACGGATGCTGACGATGATGCGCTCACCTACACATGGCAGTTGATGACCACCGAAAACGTGGTGCTGCTTCAAGGTAAAACCAGCAATACCAGCATCACGTACACATATGCTCAAGTAGATGCTATCCTCGAAACTGCCGGAGTGGCCGTTGGCAACTCCATCGCTCTCAAACATCGCGTTGTGGTTTCAGACGGTAGTGCCCTTGCATTTGGTGATGAATTCTCTGTGACCTTGGTCCGTGGAACTCTATCCAGCATGGTCACCATCGCAGAAGCCTATGCGCTTCCAAACAACACCGCTGGTGTGACCATCGAAGCCATCGTGACCCGCGTTCGTGGTCGTGAAGGCCGTATCCAAGACGAAACGGGAGCTTTCTCCTTGTTCCTTGGTTCGACTGGCACCTACTTTGACATGGTTGCTGACGGAAGTGTCCGTGCTGGCGATAGCATCCGGATCACAGGTCGCCGTACCGCCTTCAATGGCCTGAACCAATTGGATACTGTAACGGAATTGGTTGTGATCAACCGAAACAACGCCCTACCGGCAGCTCAGTTAGTGACCTTGGCGGATATCCGCGACAATGGTGCGCAATATGAGAGCGAACTCGTTCGTGTGGTTGGCTTGACGGTCAATCCTGGCACAGATGAACTTTGGAGTGGTGGTACTTCCGGTAGAACCTATCGAATCACGGATGCGACCGTCACCACTGAAGCGGTTGTGGATTTTCGTGTACCGAATCCGGTAAATACCAACTTGATTGGTGACCCGATTCCTACTGGTGAATTCGTTTTCCAAGGTGTCTTGGGACGTTTCAATGCCACATTCCAATTGTATGCAGTTGAGAAAACCGACGTCGAATTCACGCCTCCACCGATGGCAGGCAATTACACGATTCCACGTGTGGGCGAAGGTCCGGGATTCCCAACCTTATCCGCCGCCGTTGCCGCATTCAATATGCGCGGCGCATCAGGTCAGGTCAGCTTCCTGATCACAGCCGATTTGGTTGACACGAATGCGGTAATTCGTATTGATCGTTCCGATCTGACCGCAGAGACCCCACTTGTGATCATGCCAGCAACGGCTACGCCTGTAAAAGTGGACATCCGTCAATTGTTGGTCTACGGAACGTCACATGTCTACATCCTCGGAAACAATTCGTTTCTAATGGGAGGCACGACATTCAAAGTCGCTGAGATGCGCAAAGCAGTCAGCGAGTCCACCACAATGGATAACCTGAACACCGCCGTCTTTGATGATATGGGCGACATGGGTTCACGTGATCTTACGTTCAATCTGGCTACCGCCACCACCACGAGCTCGGTGATCTACCTGCAAGGCAAAGTGGCAGACAGTTATGTGATGAGCGTGAATGTGACCATGAGCGGCACTCAGGGCGCAGGTACACCTGCATTCATCTTGAACCGTGTGGACGCCGCAGGCCCAGGCCAAGGCGCATTGTCGAACGTTGTGATCGCTAATGTTCAGATCGGTTCGGCAGATGCTCCTGCTAAATTCAAAGATGGATTCTGGGTATTCGGTTCCTCGACCGGAGCATTCCCTCTCGAAGGTGTGATGTTGTTGAACAACGACATCCACGCCGGGCATCGTGGTTTGAGCACCCAGATCATCCGTGACAACGTGTTCTACGGAAACCGCGTCTGGATCTATGGTATCAGCAACCAATCCGCTCACATCGGAATGAACATCAATACGCCTGTCGGGCAATTGATCATCGCGAACAACCGCTTCCTTCGTTTCCAAACGAATCGTTCGGCTGCGACCGACATGATCGGGATCAACCTGACGAATGCGCTCAACGACAACGGTGTGTTCATCTACAACAACTACTTGGCGATGAACCATTCGAAAGCAGAAGGCGTGTCTGGTAATTTGGACCGCGTTTTGGGTATCGCACACAGCGGTGCCGCATCCATCGCGGATTTCTACATATTCCACAACACGATCAACATTCCATCGAACAGTCAAACCGGCAAACATGCCGCATTGACCATCAACGGTGGTTCTGTGAATACTCCGTTCATGGTTTCCAACAACATGTTCATCAACCATCAGGCTGGTGGCTTTGCGATTGATTGGAACGGGACATCGCTCTACGCGGATTACAACAACTTGCGTGCAAGTGTGTTGCTTCGCAACGGAGCCGATAGTTACACAACATTGAACGCACTCAAAGCGACTGGTGATTATCAGAACACCGTTTCGAGAGCCGTTAACTTCGTATCGAACACCAACTTGGATCTGACCGGATCCTCACTTGGTGACGCGATGTTGATGGGTGAATCGTTCGGTAGCTTCTATGAAGACATCAACGGTCGCTTCCGAAGCCCGATTGCTCCTTACATGGGTGCGTTCGAAGGCCCGGCATTCACCGTTCTTGCTACCAAGTTCGAGTTATTGTCGCCTGATGCTGGTGCTAGTGTCGTATTGACCAACGATCCTGATCAAGACGTCGTGATCACATGGGAAGAGAGCTACTCGACCGTCGCATTCGGAAATCAGAATTTCAGCTTGCTGAACGACGACTTCGCTCATGGTGTAGATGGTGCCAACGCACTTGGTAAATACGTCGGCTCATCACTGGGCATGGAAGCCACACTCACCACTCCTGTCCTGCAGAATGTGGGTGAATTGAGCTTCTGGATGTCTACATTCAACAATTCCACCGCTCTGACGGTTGTTGCTGAAGCAACGACAGATGGCGAGACATGGTCTGAGGTAGAAACCTTTGCTGCCGTATCTGGTGGAACTGGCGACATCAATGTCAACTGGCAGCTTAAAACGCTGTTGTTGGACGAGCCTGCCGCTATGGTCCGCTTCCGCGTGACCGGTACAGGCGCAGCCGCTGTAGATGGTGCCGTATACTTTGATGATTTCTCGGCAACCACGTACGACGGAACTGAAGGCATGTCCTTCGTTCAGACTTTCGAAACGTGGACGGATTTCGTCACCCTGACCTATACCTGGCATCTGGAAACGACGAATGGCAATTTCAGCAATCCGAAATTGAGCATTCTCTCAGATAACAACGGTCAATCCCCGACTTTGACCTTGAGCCATCCTGAGGTTGAGCAAGCCATGGCCGATATCGGCGTGTTTGCAGGCCTGGCCTTCACCGGCAAATGGACGGTAACAGCTGAAGTGGGTACGAACAAAGTATTCGCTCGCAACACGCATGCATTGACGATTCAACGCTATGTGGATGTATCGGTTGACGAACGCGAAGCACCTCTGGTGTTCGCACTCGGACAAAACTATCCGAACCCGTTCAACCCAAGCACCGCGATCGAATACAGCATCGCTGAAACCGCGAACGTGTCCATCAAGGTGTACACGATCACAGGTCAAGAAGTCATGACCTTGGTCAATGAAATGAAATCACCTGGGGTGTACAATGTGAGCATCGACGCATCGCGTCTGTCTTCCGGCGTATACATCTACCGCATCGTAGCGGGTGGATTCACGCAAACTCAGAAAATGACGCTCATCAAGTAAGTGTCATTGCACTGACGATAAAAGGGGACTTCGGTCCCCTTTTTCGTTTATACCCGTTTGGAATAGGCTTCCCGCAACATGCGATGGAAATGCCATACGCCCTCCTCCAACTCCACGGAGTAGCGCCCACGCTCATATCCGCGCGATTCAAGCCCCTTCTGCACATGTTCGCAGATTTGTTGATCCTGGATCTGCACCTGATGGCTGTACTCGATGTCGGCAGGCATCATCCCCGCATCCCCTGAATAGTAGTAATCAAACCACACCATGGTTTTGCGCGGACCCATCGGCATCACCGAATTCACCTGCATCCGACCCGGAAGGATGTTCAGCATGATGTTCGGCCACACATAATAGAAGAAGGCGTTGCCCTGTCCATAGACGGAATCCTCCCCATTGATCGGACTTGATTGCAACGAATGCCATTTGTCCGTTCGTGTTTTGTATTCCGAAAATTGCAACAAGTCGCATAACTCCGGATGCACATGCGGAATGTGATATCCTTCCAGGTAATTATCCACATACACCTTCCAATCGCACTCTAAGGTGTATTCGATCCGCTTCTTGAACACGAAATCACTCACATCAAGAGGTAAGATTTCTTGGGAAATGGGGGCAAGCACGTCATCCGGCTCCCATCCGCCGTCATCCAATCGCACGAAGAGAAGCCCCTTCCAGTTGATGATGGACAAAGGCGTCAGGCCGAAATCGCGCTTGTCGAAAAGTTCGGCACGATCAAATTTCGGAACTCCGCGAAGGCTTCCATCCAGTCGATAGGTCCAGCCGTGATACTTGCACGAAATGGTTTTCCCGCATCCGGATTCAATGGCCAATGGTCCGCCACGATGCTTGCACACGTTGTAAAAAGCACGGATCGACTCATCCCGGATTAGCAAGATCGGTTCTCCGGCGATGGTTATAGGAACATGCGCCCCTTTTTCTGCCAATAACGATGCCGGACCCGCATATTGCCACGACCGGCTCAGAACCGATCGCTTGTCGATGTCATGCATGTCGGGATGGGTGGCCCAGTCGTAAGGAATGGTCCATGCTCGTTCGATGGGGTCGATTCTAAGGTCGTCGGGGTGGAATTGAACGCGCATGTGCGTGATTCTGTTCGTTATATTACGCGCTTAAGATAGGGATATGCAGATACCGGCGACAGATACCATCATTACGCTTGCAGAGCCGCAACAGGAAGAATTACGCCTGTTGCTGGACGTATGTCATGCGCATTTGGAACACACCGACGACGATCTCATTACCCGGGCGTTCAAACTGTCTTACGTATCTCATTTGGGCACGATGCGGGCCTCCGGCGAACCGTACTATCTGCATCCGCTTGAAGTGGCCATCATTGTCGCCAAGGAAATCGGGATGGATGATGAATCCGTCGCCGCCGCATTGCTTCACGATACCGTTGAAGACACGGATATCAGCTTAGACGACATCCGACCCCATTTCGGTCCTGTCGTGGCCCATCTGATCGATGGCATGACCAAGATCGCCGGCGTCTTCAAATCGAAAGGAGCGAAGCAGGCCGAGACGTTCATGAAACTGATGCTGTCCACGGCCGATGATCTGCGCGTGATTCTCATCAAATTCGCCGACCGTCTGCATAACATGCGCACGCTCCATCATCTACCGCGGCATAAGCAGATCGATATCGCCACGGAAACCGTCGAATTATATGCTCCACTGGCCCATCGCTTCGGTCTGTTCAAGATCAAAAGCGAGATGGAGGATCTGAGTTTCAAGGCGTTGGACCCGAATGGATACAAATTCATCGCCCGGAAATTGCGCGAGCGCAAGGAAGGGAGGGAGGAGTTCATCGACGATTTCATGCAACCGATCCGTGAGCAGTTGCATAAGTCGGGATTCAATTTCGAGATCAAGGGTCGCCCGAAGCATATTTATTCCATCTACCGCAAGATGGTAGGGCAACAAAAGCCGTTCGAAGAAATCTACGATCTGTTCGCCATCCGCATCATTTTGGATCCCCCTCACAAGAAAGAAGATTGTTGGCGAGTGTACAGCTTCATCACCGATTCATACACGCCGATCCCTGAGCGATTCCGGGATTTCATATCGGTACCGAAAGCGAACGGCTATCAATCGCTGCATACGACCGTGATTTCGCGCAAGGGGATCAAAGTCGAAGTTCAGATCCGGACCCGCCAGATGGATGAGATTGCCGAAAAAGGTCTTGCCGCCCACTGGAAATACAAAGAAGGGGCGGATGGAAGCAGCTCGATTGACAAATTCGTACTTTGGGTACGCGATGCGATGTCGAATCCCCGCTCTGATGCCGCAACCGATTTCGTAGAAGATTTCAAGCTCGAACTGTTCGCCGACGAGATCTATATTTTCACACCCAAAGGCGAGCTCAAAACCCTTCCCAAAGGTGCCACTCCGATTGATTTCGCGTTCGACATCCACAGCGCAGTAGGAGAGAAGGCTCTCGCGGCGAAAGTGAATGGAAAAATCGTGCCGCTACGCACCAAGTTGAACAGCGGCGACCAGGTGGAGATCATCACCGGAAAACAGGTGAATCTGAATCCGGATTGGATCAACGATGTGGTGACGCACAAGGCCAAATCCCGCATCCGGCAGCTTCTCAACCTCAAAGAGCGCAAACTCATTGACGACGGGAAAGAGGCATGGCAGAAACGGGCCGACCGTGAGAATCTCGAAATATCCGAGCAAGATCTGGTGAAAGTCGCGAACAAGCTCAAGTTCTCGTCCACAAACCGGATGTATGTCGAAATTTCAACCGGACATTTCGACGTGGTTCAGCTTGCCAAAGCCGTGAAGGCGTTCATCAGCAAAGGACGGTTGGACGAAGAAAAACAAGTCGGGAAAGTGGTCGATGAGGCCGAACTTCACGATCAGTTCCTCAAAGAAACCCGAACCACAGGCGACACCCGCGGACTCATCATCAATGGCCAGCTCACCGACATCAAATACAGCTATGCCCGCTGTTGCAACCCAATTCCGGGTGATGACGTGATCGGGTTCATCAGTCGAAACGGGGATGTGAAAATCCACCGTGCTTCGTGCAACAACACCCGTTATCTGATTCAGAATGATGCCGACCGCATTGTGGATGTGGCCTGGCCGAAATCCCAATCCGCCGCCTATCTCGGGGCCATCCGCATCATCGGAGAAGACAAAGTGGGGATGGTGAACGACATCACCAATGTGATCTCCAATTCCCTCCGTACGAACATGAAAAGCATCAATGTGAATAGCGAGGGCGGCATGTTCGAAGGAACCCTGATGGTGATGGTCGAAGACATTTCGCACCTGGAGAAAGTGATTCAGAAGATCCAGCGGATCCAGGGCGTTAAACAAGCCTACAGATTCGAATAATTACGGTTTTTTACGACTGTCAGGATGTGAAAAGTTCGTATTTTACAGTCAATAAAAACAACGGATTACCTACAAAGAAGTGCTATGACCTATACAAAACGCGACCTCGTTCGTCGCATCTCCGAGAGAATGGACATTCCAATGGTTCAAGCTGAGCCTTGGGTCGATGCGGTGATTGATTCGCTACGCGAAACCTTGATGGAAGCCAACCCTACATGCCGGATCGAAATCCGGGATTTCGGCGTGTTCGAAGTGAAGATGACCAAAGCCAAGCCAAAAGCACGCAACCCGAAAACCAATGAAGTGATTTACGTGCCCGAGCATCGCAAAACCCACTTCAAGCCGAGCAAACTTCTCAAAGAATTTTTACGCCAACCGTTGTCCGACATCGTCGAGACGAAGTAATTGGCCCTCGAACGCTATCTGTCTGTGGATGTGGGCGAGGTGAGATATGGTCTCGCCCAATCCGACCCGATGGGATTTTTCGCCTCACCCGTTGGAACCCATAACGAGGCTGGAGTGCTGGATCAGATCGCAACGATTGCTCAATCCGCCTCCATCAAATCGGTGATCGTCGGTTGGCCGCTCACCATGAAAGGACAAGAAGGCGAGGCCACTCAACGCGCCGAACGCTTCATGGAGCGTTGTCAAAAACGGTTTCCCGATGTGAAACTCGTACCTTTCGACGAACGCCTCACCTCTGTGATGGCCCAGCGCACCATACTTCAGTCCGGTGTTTCCAAGAAACGACGTCAGGAAAAAGGTCTGGTCGATGCTGTCGCCGCCACCCATCTATTACAACTTTTTCTCGATTCCAACCGCTGACCATGTCTGTTCTCCCGATTGTTCTGTATAACGATCCTGTTCTTCGAGCCACCGCCGCTCCGATCGAAGCGATCACGCCCGAGATCAAAAAATTGATCGCGGACATGTTCGAAACGATGTACGAAGCCCATGGCGTTGGCCTGGCCGCTCCTCAAATCGGAAAATCCATTCGTTTATTTGTTGTGGATGCCGATGTGATGATGGAAGACGAGCCCGATGCCGTCAAACTCGGCAAGCAAGTATACATCAATCCGACGATTGTGAGCCATGAAGCCGCTAAGGAGACATTCGAAGAAGGTTGCCTCAGCATTCCCGATTTGCGCGAAAACGTGATTCGCCCTGATGTGATCACCGTCGCTTATCGAGATGAGTCTTTCACGGAGCGTACGGCGACCTATGGCGGATGGATGTCGCGCGTGTTCCAACACGAGCTCGACCATCTCGACGGAAAATTGTTCATCGACCGTGTGGGATCTTTCCGCCGCCGACTGCTCACCCGCAAGCTCGATCTGATCGACAAAGGCGAGGTGGAACCTGAATATCCGTTCGTGAAACGCCCCCATGGCTGATAGGCTCCGCATCGTGTTCATGGGAAGCCCAGAGTTCGCGGTGCCTTCCTTGGCGGCTCTGAGCGCCGTAGGACACACGCCCATTGCCGTCGTATCCGGCTCCGATAAGCGTCGCGGACGCGGAAACACGCTCACTCCCACGCCGGTCAAGGCAAAAGCCATCGAACTCGGTATCCCAGTCTTGGAAGCCGATTCATTGAAGGATGCGGCCATCCAAGCATCCCTCGCCTCACTCAAACCCGATTTGTTCGTCGTGGTTGCGTTCAAAATCCTTCCGACATCCCTCCTGGCGGTTCCCCGTATCGGTTCCATCAACGCCCATGCCTCATTACTGCCCAAATACCGCGGCGCCGCACCCATCCATTGGGCCATCGCCAATGGCGAAACCGAAACCGGCGTCACCATTTTTTTTCTAAATGAAGGCATTGATACCGGTGGAATCCTTATATCCGCTAAAACGCATATTGGATCTGATGAAACCACCGGGGATGTGTATCAGCGCTTGATGCGTTTGAGTGCCGAAACCTTAGTTGGCGCGGTGGACCGTATAGCGAAAGGGGATGTCCGTCTCCAGCCGCAGGACGATACCCGTGCCACGCCCGCCCCGAAAGTCTGGCCAGATGATGCTTGGCTCGATTTATCGCAGTCTGCCCAAGCCGTTAAAAACCATGTTCGTGCCTTCAATCCGTTTCCTGGCGCTTGGATCAAATTGGATGGCAAGAAATTACTTGTTCATTGCGTTGATGTATGGAATGCGCCCCAATCCTCGGGAAACGATCCGTTGGTGATCCGAGCCGGCGACGGGCACATCCGATTGACCGAAGTTCAACTGGAAGGAAAGGCTCGCATGAACGCGGATTCGTTCGCGAATGGGTATTCCGGAAAGTGGAAAATTGAGGGTAAAAAAGAGTATATTTGACCCCCTGAAAACAAGCAAACCCCATGGAAAACAGCCCATTCATTACTGCCGCCTTTGAAGGCGAACTCGACCTGGTCACAACCCTTCTTGACAAGGGGGCGGACATCAATGAAGTGGATAAAAAAGGGTCTACAGCCCTGTTTTATGCGGTTCAGAACAACCATATCGAGATCGTGAAATTTCTCATTGGCCGTGGTGCCGATGTGAGCCTGAAAAACAAGATCGGGGGCACGGCACTGAACCGTGCTGCAGAAAATGGCAACATCGAAATGATGCATTTTTTGTTTGAAAGCGGT
This sequence comes from Balneolales bacterium, assembly GCA_041749075.1. GTDB lineage: Bacteria > Bacteroidota > Rhodothermia > Balneolales > HLUCCA01 > CAMTWZ01. The sequence continues at coordinate 58,030 of JBGTBY010000023.1, forward strand.
GCTGAAATCGGTCCTCTCGCACTCATCATCGCCGCTCGTGAAGGGAAGCTTGCCGTGGTGAAGTTATTGGTTGAAAAGGGCGCCGAAATCAACGGCACATCGCATTGGGGACATACCGCACTGATGCAAGCCTCCAAAGAAGGGCATGTGGACATCATTCGCTATCTGTTGCACAAAGGCGCGGATGTGAAAATGCGCGACCGTAACAACGAAACCGCGCTCGCCATGGCGAACGAAAACGACCATATTGAAGCATCGATGCTTCTGAAACGAGCCGGTGCCACCGAAGAGAAAGCCAAGAAAAAACCGGTCGTTCCAGAACCGGAAAGCGACGATGACGATGCGGCAGGAGAGGGCGAAGACGAACCGATCATGGCGGCAGACGACGTCGCCGACGATAGCGACGACGACGTGTCTGACGACGAATAATTACGAAGTTATAATATATCGTCCTACGCATCCGGCCTTTATGTACGTATAAACACGTACATAACGCCTATCTATAACCGACTGCGGGTGAGTTGGTTAGTACTTCTTAACCATGCTCGGTTTGCATTGTCCGTAGCTTTTGCACGTACCCGCAAAACACCTCGGTTCAATGAAGTTTCTATACCATTCGTCCTTCGTCATCCTCATCATGATGTTCCTGTCGCCACATATGGCTGCTGGGCAGAACTTGATTCGAGGAATCGATAAAGGAATCCATTTTCGTGGCACATTCGGAATGACCGATCTGCAGGATCAGGGCTTCAGTCCGCTAGTGCAACCATTCTTACGTCACCAATTGGGTTGGAACACTCAAGGTGAGTTCAGTATCGGCATCGGAACGTTACGTGGCTATGATTACACCACGCGCATCCTTCCTGTTGATTACAAGGTGCTTTATTTCCCATTTAACTATCGTTCCGGTTTCTTGTTTCCAAAGTTCAATCCAGGCGATGTGTATGTGTATGCCGGTTTAGGAGCAGTCAACTACACGCTGATTGAGGTACCTCGTCCGGATGATCCGTTGACAGTTGATGCAGGCCCCAAAATCCGCACATCTGCCCTCTGGGATTTTACCACGAACTGGGCCATGCATTTCCCGATCGGAATTGGAACCACCATCCACCTAGACGATCAAACTCAATTGGTTCTCTCCAGCGGATACCAGATCACGGGCACAAAGTCATTGGAATCGATCCCCCAGAATAGTTTAGATGGTTACTTCGCGATATCGATCGGTCTTAAATTTTCGCGTCCATTCCGCATGCCGAATCGGTATGTGCCTGTGAATGCCCCGGTTCTCTGGATCCAACCACCTCCAGCACCACTTGCGGTAGTAGCGGACCCCGGACCCCGTCAGATGCCCGATGTCGTGCTCAAAGACATGCCGATCATGATCAATTTCGATCTGCTTCGTGCAGACATCCGAGCCGACGAGATTGAAGACATGGAGATCGTGTTGAGCCATCTTGTAGCCAAGCCCGATGCCATTCTTCATTTGCGAGGTCATACGGATGTGCGTGGACGCATCTCTCTGAATGATGTCCTTGGTACAGAACGTGCGTGGCAGACCAAACGCTGGTTGATGGAAAGAGGTATTGCATGGGATCGTATTCTGATCTCCGCTGCCGCTGCTCAAGAACCCATCGCCGATAATCGCACGGAAGAAGGTCGTTTCCGCAATCGTCGCGTGGAGTTCGAACTGCTGAGTGAAATGGAATCGGCACAACTCCGCGACAGCATGACCTTTGAACTATCCAACGCCGAGGCGCGCATCCAACCCACACTCGTGGAAGTCGGGGAGTCGATCGCGGTGATTCAACCTCGCTTAGTGAGTATGAGGGTAGACCTTGATGAGGTCTCCATCGCAGACTTGGATGTGCTGGCAGCGTGGTTGACTCAATATTCGGATATCCGAATACGCATCGTTGGTCATACCGACAGCCGCGGTTCCGACCGCGTCAATGCGCTTTTCTCATTGGCACGCGCCTCACGCATCCAGGCGTACTTAATCACCAAAGGCATCTCACTCGACCGTATGGAAGCGGTTGGGGTAGGATCGTCACAGCCCATCGCGACCAACGCAACAGAAGCGGGGCGTCGTCAAAATCGTCGCATCGAAGTCATTCGCACTTTCTAAGCAATCAGATTCTATGAAACGTAATTACACACTTTTCGCGCTTCTTTTGTTACTCATACCGGGCGCGGCCTATGGGCAGACCTATGGGCAAATCTTTAAACCCGCCACGGGGACGAAATCGAACGGACAGCTGATTCTGGATCCGAATGGTGACGGATTTGTCTCGAAGTCGTCATGCGGATTGGCTGGATTCACCGGCTCATGCACGGACGACCTTACATGGAGTGAAATCCCCTTCTACTCCTTGCCGACACCCATAACTGAGCCTTTGAATGATCTGAGAACAGGTGGGGGCGGCGGACATACCGACATTGTGGCGGGCGTTGACGATTCAGGCTCCATGCTTTGGTCTGATGGAACCTATTTGTATTTGCGTATGCGTATCAAGACCGCATCGTCCGCATCAAAAGGATATACGTTCCTGTTTAACACCGAGATTGATAATTTCGGAACGGTGAACAGCGGAAACCCTGGGTTTCAATATGAGATTCTATTACAGACGGGTGGTGGAATCGCAGGTGTCAATATTTTTGATTATCGGTCGGATCCTGACAACAATACCGCCTACCATAGATATTCGATTGATACCCATTTCCAAAAATCAGTATCAGGCAACGACATCATCACCGGCGAACCGGCTTACTTCTACACATTCTATGTGCCGTGGTCGAAATTGGCTGAAATCGGTTTTACGTCCGATACACCCTTTCGGGCTGCTGGGGCCACCATCACCAATGCGAGTGGCGGCATCAATGGCGTTGTGTCGGATATCAATGGAGTGAATGATGCCACCTTTGCGAGTCCTTTCGCGGCATTAATGGCCGTTATTGGCACCTTCCCGCCAAGTACGGGAGATGGGGTGCAGAGTGGTGGTTTTGCTCCATCACGTGCCAATGCACCGGTCATATCCACAAGTCCTACGATCAACACCACGAGTATCGCAGGCTTCTCGACTGAGCCGGATTTATCCGGCATCAATTTGTTCAAGAGTACGGATGGTGGTACGAATTGGACATCATTAACCTCATCTGGATTTTCATACAATTCCGGGGCTGGGACGTGGTCAGTAACCGTGAATCCGGCGAACTTCGCCCAGGGAAATCTGATTCGAGCCACTGCGAACGCGACGGGAAAAACCGAGTCGATGCCCTCGAATCAAAGAATCGTGGGTGGTGTGCAATCCTGTTTTGTTCCAGCTCCTGTCATTACGACTCGTAGTAACGGAAATCCTAAAAGTCTAAGTGGAACATTCAATAATCCCTTGGTAAGCCCAATTGTGGCCAATACGGTTGAAATCAAACTGTATGAGCAGAACACAACGACTGGCAACATCACTGAAATTATTGGACCTTCAAAACCACACTACGTTACTTCCGCCGGAACATGGGAGTATATTCACTCCTTAGGTGGTGGAAATATTAATACGGGAATCTTCCTAGTGACTGCGACCTATAACTCATGTGAATCAGGTTTTTCAAGCGTCAGCTCAGGTGGAGCGACTGTAACCCCCGCACCAACCATCACGACAACCAATGTTAACGCCTCGACCAGTTCCACAAACGTCACAGTCCGGAGCAACTATACAAGTTCCACGTTACGCTTGTATGTGAACGGGGCCTTGGTTACAAGCAGCCCTAGCGCAATCGCGTTGAATGGAACCCACACGTTTACCATCGCCAATGGCTTTATTGAAGGAGACCGCATCACGGCGCGTGCACAGAGCAATACCGCGACGCATGCGCTTTCGAATGTGTCTAATGAAGTGGTTGTAGGCGCGGCTGTCGGATCGGAAACTTCAGGCGCGCCCGCCATTACCGGCTCTTATGTTGCCGGAGGTACAACAGTGACTGGAACATCAGGCGAACTACCTGGAAGCACCATTTTCGTTTATCAAGGCAGCACACAAATTGGAACAGCGGTTGTGAATGCATTTGGCGGATGGTCTGCCACAGTAACCGCCTTGCAGACGGGATGGGTGATCACCGCAAAAGCTCAAGCATCTGGCGAACTCCTCTCACCCTCATCGAACTCTGTCACGGTGTTGGCTGCGCCGATCTCGACCCCATCCATCACAACAAGTCCGATATATCCTTCACTTACGTCTGTCACCATCAACGTGTCCAATACCCAAGGCACAACGACGGTATATGCGGATGGGAATGCGCTCGGTACGGTTAGTGGTGGAGTGTTGACGGTGACGGGAGCCACTCAACTGGGCTTCATCCGCGAAGGCGTCGTGATTTACGCCTACAATGTGGTGAATGGAGCTACCAGCGCGATTTCGAATCTTGTGACGGTATCCAAACTGCCGCCAAGCCAGATTTCGGTGATCGCATCGCCGAGCAGTCCGTTCGCGGGGGACAACAGCACCGTTTATGCCACCATCACCGATGCTTTTGGAGCACCGGGCGGTTCGGGGGTGAACGTCACCTTCAGCATCGTCAGCGGAAATGGGACGCTGATCGGCACGACCACGGTCGCCACGAATTCCTTCGGACAGGCCAGCATCCCGTATCAAACGTTCGGGACCGTCGAAACGGCCGTCATCCAAGCCGCCGTGGGGGTTTCTTACAGCGGCACGGTTAGTATCACGAGCACAACGCCTCCAACACGTCCGGATCCAGTGACTCTGACCCCTGCTAACGGCGCTACTGGCGTGGCTCTGAATGCCACGGTTAGCGTGTCATTTGACCAAGATATTGCGACGAGTGACTTGACCTCATTGACCATTCGCGATGCCCAAAACAATATCGTGGGATCGGTATCAGGTAGTCTCAGCGGTACTGGAAACCGGCTTTTGACCATTGCCCATGCCGCATTTGTGGATGGAAAAACATACACGGTCACAGTTCCGGGTTTCAGCGTGCTCAATGCGGCTGGCCAAGGTAACCCAGCCGTATCGTGGAGTTTCAGCACGCCGGCATTGCCTGTGCCTCATGTGGTGGATCTTTCGGGTCCGGCATCGGTCACTGCGGGTTCTTCGAGCGGTAACTTCACAATTACGATCCGCGACGGAAACGGAAATCCCGTTAATGTTGCCGCCAACACCACATTCAGCCTGGCCACGGCCGATGAATCGGGCACGGCGACCTTCGCGCCGACCTCGGTGACAGTCAATGCGGGCTCTTCGAGTGCCACCTTCACCTACGCCAACACGAAAGTCGGCGATGGCACGCACACCATCACCGCGACCCGTACGGGCGGGGACGCGCTTCCGGGTGCAACATTCGACACCCATGACATTACGGTGAGCGCGGCGGCGGCCTCGCAATATCTGGTGAGCTCGTCGACGAGTTCGCCGGTGGCCGGAGCGGCGGTGACGATCACCGCGCAGCTGGCCGACCAGTACGGCAATCCGGTATCCACGTCGAATCAGACGGTGAGCTGGACCAAGAGCGATGGCAACGGCTCGTTCGCCACGGCGACCAGCACGACCAACGGCTCTGGGGTGGCCACGGTGGTGTTCACGACCCATACGGCGGCGGGCACGTCCACGACGGTGACAGCAACGACGTCGTCGATCACCGGAACCACCGGGACGATCACCACGGGCGCGGGGACCCCGGATGCGATCACGTTGAGCGGTCCGGCGAGTGTGACGGCGGGTTCAGCGAGCGGCAATTTTACGATCCAGGTGGTCGACGGAAACGGAAATCCCGTTAATGTGGCCGCCAACACCACATTCAGCCTGGCCACGGCCGATGAATCCGGAACGGCGACCTTCGCCCCCACATCCGTCACAGTGACTGCAGGAAGTTCGTCCGCCACCTTCACCTACGCCAACACGAAAGTCGGCGATGGCACGCACACCATCACCGCGACCCGTACGGGCGGGGACGCGCTTCCGGGTGCAACATTCGACACCCATGACATTACCGTCGAGCCCGGCGCCGCATCGCAGCTCGCCTTCGTGGCCCAGCCTTCGGGCGCGGTGATCGGGGAGAGCTTGGGTGCGATTTCGGTCGAGATTTTGGATGTCAACGGCAACCGGGTCACGAACAACACGTCGTCCGTTAGCTTGAGCATCGCCGCCAACCCCG
>JBGTBY010000024.1:0-107656 GCA_041749075.1 Balneolales bacterium
TTGGCCGACCATCGGCTTACCCGCTCTCAAGTGGTCGGCCGCTTCTTTAGAAAAGGCCTCGAAATCAAATTTTGTGTCTTCTTGTTTCATGTGTCAATTTATCCAATTATGGTTTTGACACAGTTAATTGAGCATACCCACGCGGCGACGAAAAGATGAAAGGATGAAAGCATCGAGAGCGTTCCCTTCATCGCTTGGTCGCCGCGTCAGCGGCTTTCATCCTTTCATCTTTCCTAACCGAGCGCTTGCTCGAGGTCCTGAACCAAATCTTCGATATGTTCCAGGCCCACGGAGAGCCGCACCAAGTTGGGCGGCGTGGGCGATCCTTCACCTTCACTGGAGAGCCGATGCTCCCATGTGCTTTCCACCCCGCCGAGACTGGTCGCTCTATGTATAAGGCGGGATTTCGCGATTCCTTTCAATGTTTGTTCCTGATTTCCCATAAATAAAAAGGAAACCATCGCTCCGAAGCCGGTCATTTGACTCAAAACCACATCGTGGCCTTGCGCGGAGGGCAGTCCGGGATAAAAGACCTTTTCGATGGTCGGCAAATCGTTCAGGAATTTGGCAACGGCCATCGCATTCGCCTCGTGCGCCTTCATCCGGACAGGTAAGGTTTTGATGCTCCGAACCAGCATCCAACTGTCGAATGGCGAGGAAATGCCACCTGTTTGCTGCTGATTTGAGCGGATTCGTAATGCAAATTCATCATTGGTTTTGCAGATCACGACGCCATTGAGGATGTCGGAATGTCCGCCCAGGTACTTTGATGCGGAATGCATCACCACATCGGCACCCAAATCAAGCGGGCGTTGGAAAATCGGCGTCGCCCAGGTGTTGTCCACTGCGATGATGATCTCGGGCGCCAACTCACGCATCGCTCGGATGTCGGTGATATAAAGCATCGGGTTGGACGGCGTTTCGAGCCATAACAACTTCGTGTTCGGACGAATATGGGACACGAACTCAGCTGGGTTTGTCGCATCGGCGTAGGTCGCCGCGAGGCCCCAGCGCTTCAAAAAGCCATTTAGCAGCACACGGGTTCCGTGATACACATCCTGGCAGACGACGACATGATCTCCCGGATCCAGAGCTTGGAAAATCGCCGTGATGGCCGCGATTCCTGATGCGAAACCCATCGATGTTTCACCACCTTCAAGGGCCGACATCACCGCTTCGAATTCATTCCGGTTCGGATTTGCGAAGCGCGCATACGCCGTGGACCCGGGACCGCGATTCAACCCAGTGTCGGGGTGGGTCCATACGGTGGACGTCTGAAGCGGCGGGTTGATGGGTTCGTTCGGGCTGTGCGCGGAATAGGCGGCGTGGATGGCTAGGGTTTCGATTTTGGGCATTGGATCGGGAATCGGGAATCAGGAATCGGTGAAGAGTAACTAATCCTGAAGATACGGTAGTCAGTAATTGGTAATTTGTATACTCTGTTCTGTCTATCTTTTCTGATTCCTGATTCCTGATTCCTGATTCCCGATTCCCGATTCCCGATTCCCGATTCCCTCTTATGCTCAACTACATCTTCGGCGGTATGATCGTGATCAGCCTTGTGTTCGCACTGGGGCAGGATTTTTACGATCTACAGGCGGACACATGGAACAATGGTGAGACCATACGCCTCGACGTGGTCACATTCGGGACGGATGTAAGATTTCGAGTGGATGGGGATTCTACGGTGCATCGAGGCGATTGGCGGCCGGATGGGGATGATGCCGAATTGGTGGTGCCTGTGAGTGCGGACCTGCCCGCGCGTTGGCGGGATGTGGCGGCGAATCAGGAAAGTTCGCGCAAGCAGGAGCTTCGGTTGGTGGCGCGCCGGGTGGATGATGGCGCATTGGCTGTGACGTTGCCGGCGGTTCGGTATGTGAAGCTTCGCGCCATCACGAAAGCGGCGTTCGATATGGCCGAAACGGCCGTGACCTTGGCTCTTGGGCTGATCGGTGTCATGGCGTTATGGCTCGGATTGATGCAAATCGCGGAGAAATCGGGTGTGATTCGGTTTGTTGTGAAAGCCGTGCATCCGTTCATGAAAAAACTGTTTCCGTCGATACCGGCCGATCACCCGGCGCTGGGGATGATCTCGCTCAACTTGGCGGCGAACGTATTGGGTTTGGGAAACGCAGCCACGCCGATGGGACTCAAAGCTATGGACGAGCTTCAGAAATTGAATGAGGACAAAGAAACCGCATCCGATCCCATGATCATGTTCTTGGCGCTGAACACCTCGAGCGTGCAAATTTTGCCGCCTGTGACATTGGTCGCGTTGATGGGATTGAAAGTGAATGAATTGTTCTTCTCCATCCTCATCGCCACCTTCTTTTCAACATTGGCGGCGATCATTGCCGTGAAGTGGTTCGAAGCGCGTACAAGGAGGGCAACCGCATGATGGGATTGAACCTGATATCCGTGTTTGTGCTCCCGTTGCTGATCGTGGGAATCGTGCTGTATGGCATGATCCGCAAAGTGAAGGTGTATGAGGAATTTGTGGTGGGGGCGAAGGAAGGATTTGAGATTGCCGTCCGCATCATTCCGTATTTGGTTGGGATCTTGTTCGCGATCGGGATGTTTCGAGCAAGCGGCGCGTTGGATTTCATGCTGATAGGGCTGAAGCCGCTGCTTGGGTGGGTGGGATTCCCGGCGGAAGTGCTGCCAATGGCGCTCATCCGTCCGCTAACCGGTAGCGGATCTGTTGGCGTTCTAGCCGATATGATCGCGACCTATGGCGAAGAATCGATTTATGTGAAAATGGCGGCCACCATGTTCGGAAGCACCGAAACTACGTTCTATGTGATCGCCGTGTATTTCGGAGCTGTAGGCGTCAAGCGGGTCCGATATGCGGTGACCGTAGGCCTCATCGCCGACTTGGTCGGCGCTTGCGCCGCGGTAGCGGTGTGCTGGTGGCTTTTCGGGTGAGAAATTTGCTAGAAATACCATGTCGCTGTCCGCAAGTGGTATTTAACTCGAAAGTAGCTTCCATGTATCCGAATCGCCGCATTTGTCGACTCTACTCATGTATTATCTGCTTCCACTAGGACTTATTTAAAATTACTGCCTGAACTGAAAAGTGGCTTTTATTTAAATTCAGAACCGATTTTGGACATATTTCACAGCCAATTTTGGAATTCAATAGCGATATTTTGTGTGCACAGTTTTAGTAATGATTTTGAGGTTTTTCGGTTACGAATTTTCGATAAGTAATTGAAATTATAGGTTTAAAATTCTAATTATTTCGGTATATAGTTACACTGTCCGCAAGTCTACATAAACTCCAAACGATGATATTTAAATGATAGCGCCGACTTATTGGCTCTTTTGTAGTTAGTTTAGAGAGACTTGCGGACAGCATCCCTCTTCTTCCATGCTCCCTCTACTCCTATTAATCTTCCTCCAACCTGTTCCGAATCGGGAATGCGTGATCCTACTTCATGGACTCGGTCGCACCGAATTCTCTATGTCTCGTGTCGAAAGTGAGCTCAAACGCGATGGATACCTCGTCGTGAATCATTCCTATCCATCCACGTCCGCAGGTATCCCAGAACTGAGTAAAGTGGTCGGCACGTCGATTGATCAGTGCCGAGACATGGGATCAACCAGCATTCACTTCGTCACTCATTCACTTGGCGGAATCCTGGTTCGCACCTACTTTCAAACCAACACCGCACCCGATGCGAAACGCATCGTGATGCTCGGTCCGCCGAATCACGGAAGCGAAGTGGTCGATTCACACAGCGATGAATGGTGGTTCAAACTGTTCGCTGGGCCGGCCGGACAGCAACTCGGAACCACCGGCGACGAGAGCATCCCCATCCGGCTAAATCCTATCCCGCTCGAAATCGGCATCATAGCCGGTACCGCGAGTGTCGATCCGCTGTTTTATTTCTCATTCGACAAGCCGAACGACGGCAAAGTATCGGTTGAAAGCGCGATGCTTCCCGAAATGAAGGATTTCATGACGGTTTCGAACGATCACACGTTCATGATGTACTCGAGCGAAGTGATCCGACAGGTAAAGGCGTTTTTGCGGAATGGGGAATTCAACAGAAGCAAACGGATGGAATAAGATTTATGCTAACCCGGCACGCTTTCTCGGTGATGTTGCTTTTACTAACGGGTTGCTGTACCGTACTCGCTCCGCCCAAACCGCAACGACCGCGCCCATCGCACTATCCGCCACCGCCATATGAGTTGGTCCATTCCATCCCGGTTGGCTCGACCGACATCCTCCTCAAAACCGAACGCACCGACTTATATGAAATCCGCGATCTTCTCGTGAGTTATCGACTCAATGTTTACAGGTCTCTGGTTATAGTCGGAGTGGGGGTGGGTTTCCGATGCGAGGAGTTGCGACACCTAACCGATGGAGTGCCATAATGCGTGACAACAATCCGGAATCCAAAAATTCTGTCATATTCAGTGAAGTCGCTTGGATCCTCATGTTACATCCTCACTCATCCGTGTCATTTGAAGTTTCTGATTTCAGGGAAGACATCACGACTCATCCATGCATAGAATAGGTCTGACGCAACGTCACGTCAATCCAAGCGTCTTTCCCAATCCACTAAGCAAGGACATCCACCTGTAGAAGAAGATGTTTTTGTAACGAGCCATGGCGGCCGAGCTTATTTGTTTGTTAAGAAGTTGCACTGTCCGCAAGTCCCCTACAAACATTCCAATATGAAAACGGCGATTGCAAGCTATTGGAAGTGATTGACGCCGCTAATTTGATATTTATTTATGTAGACTTCCGGACAGCATCCACACCACCCGTGCTACCACCGGTAAGTGATCCGACGCGTAGTTCCCACCTCGAAACGTCGACAATATCGCATGCTTGGTGACCGTCGCTCCCTCTGGCACGAAGATATAATCAATGCGACGCGCATCGGGGGAGTTGCGCACAGCGAATCCTTCAAATGTGAAATGCGGACCCACGTGCGGAGTTTTCGTCACATGAAACGCATCTTTCAGTGCGGGTGGACCTTCGCGTAAAATTCGATACACTTGGTTGTCTTCCGTGATATTGAAATCCCCCATCAGCACAAACGGCTCGTTGCCGGCAACGCGTTGGATGGTCTCCAGAATGAGCCGGGATGATTGCTCGCGCGCGGTTTGCCCGACGTGATCGAAATGGGTATTGAACACATGGATGATGGAACTGTCGGCGCGATTTCGGAAGGTTCCATATGTCAGAACACGAGGAAATGCCGCATCCCAAGACTTGGAAGGGATGTGTGGCGTTTCCGAAAGCCAGTCGGTTTGATCGGAATTCGGAATCAGATCGAACCGGTCTTCATGATATAACAACGCCGAAAACTCACCGGCTTTCGCTCCATCATCGCGTCCGACGCCGATGTATGCATAACCATCCAACTCAGCAACCAGATAATCCAATTGATGCACCAATCCTTCTTGGGTCCCAATGAAATCGGGGTTTTCATATCGGATGATGGCGGCCACATGCGCTTTCCGATTGTCCCATTTGTTGATCCCATCCGATTCCGTGTCGAACCGGATGTTGTATGTCAAGAATGTGACCTGAAGGATCAGCGCGATGTGAAGCGTCATTCTTTCCGTAACGCCAGAATCGCCACGAGTAGTGTGGTCACGACTGCCGAAAAGAGACACCACGTGCAGAACGCATTCAGAACGAAGGCCTGCAGATAGACCAACCATACGCTGAAGGCGAATCCGCTCAGATTTACCAGAAACAATCCATTCAGGATTTTTGCATTCTCGGTCTGGATGTAGGCTGTGATTCCGATCACACAGATCAGATAGTAGGCATAGCCGAGAAAGGCGAGAGGAATTCCGAAGATGCTGGAGAACTCACTATTCAGTACGGTATCGCAGCCATCGGATAGTAAACATCCCGCATCATCCCGATACAGATGCTTCACGGTGAGGTAGGTGGCGTCGGCATAACCAGCTAACGCTAGCGAAGCATATGCGAATCGAGATGTGGATTTCATAATTTTTCGAGCTCGGCAATCACCAGATTTCGGAATCCTTCGACATCAGCCGGATTGCGGACTAACGTACCGTTGAAGAAAAATGCTGGAACGGATGGAATGTTCAACTGGCGACCTGAATTGAAATCGCGATCGATTTTCGCGATGATGTCGGGATTGCGGAGATCTTGCTGGAATTGGACGTCGTTCAGCTCCAACTGACGAGCCATTTGAAGGAAAACCGTCGTCGGAATGCCACGGGTCCAAGCCGCTTGGTTGGACATAATGAGATCGTGCATCTCCCAGAATTTGCCTTGGCGACCGGCGGCTTCGGCTGCAGCGGATGCGGATTTGGAATACTGATGGCTTGGAAGCGGGAAATGACGGAATACGAAATAGACATCATCACTGAATTCTTCCATCACTTGCTTCACGATCGGATGGAAATAGCCGCAAGCGCCACACTGGTAATCGCCATACTCAACGATGCGAAGGGCCGCATCCGGATTTCCCATTCCCCATTCAGCGGCAACAGGTTGCAAGTCGACCATGGATCCGGCGCCCTCAGGTGAAGCGGCGTTGGCATCCGGCTTAGCGATGAACCAAATCGAACCGGTTAGGATGACGAGAACAGTAATGAGGCCGCCCCAAAGGGCGATGGGTGACGTTTTGCGGGATTTCGAAGTAGCCATGAGGTAATTTTGAGTTTATTCTATCAAGGTCGTGTTTTTTGGGTAATGGGGCAAGAAGTGGTCGAATGCTGTCCGCAAGTCTATCTAAACTAACTACTAAAACTCAGGAAAATTGGGACTTATCTGATTTAAACAACGCTTGGAGTTTATGTAGACTTGCGGACAGTATAACTCTATACCTAAATAATTAGAATGTTCGTCGTTTATTATCAACTACTTACTAATTTATACAAGACGAAAATGGCTTGTTTTACCCCTAAATCTGTGCATGTCCAAATCCAGTATTGACATAGCCTATCTCATGTGAAAACCGGTCAATAACGGTCAATAAAGCAACTAGATCACGATTCCATATTACAAGTTCATTTTGCGACGTTTTTGCTAATGAGCCATCCTTTTGATGTTCATGTCACAAATACGTCGATTCCGGCTCAATTTCACTGATCCTGAGGATTTCACCACTTGCGGACACTCATCCCCAACTCCTATCCAAAATCTCACCCCCACTCCCCGTATCTTCCCCCATGACTTACCTCTCCGTTGAGAATCTCTCGAAATCGTTCGGACTCAAAACCCTCTTTTCCGGCCTCACGTTTGGCCTATCCCGTGGCGATAAAACCGCTCTCATTGCCAAAAATGGTACCGGAAAATCCACATTATTGCGCATCCTTGCCAAGCAGGAACCGCAGGATACCGGCATTCTATCCATCCGAAATGGTCTTCGGATTGGTTATCTCGAACAGGATCCCGCTCTCGACCCCAAGAAAACCATCCGTGAGTTCATTTCCACTGGCGAATCAGACCTTGTTCGAATCGCTCTGGATTATGAAATCGCTGTAGAGCGTCAGTCCGAAGATTACAATGAGACCACTCATGCCGCGTTCGAAAAAGCGTTTGCCGCAATGGATGCCGCCAATGCCTGGGATTATGAACAGCGTATGCAGCAGATCCTCGGCAAGCTCGACATCCATCACCTGGATCAGAAAATCTCAACACTTTCCGGTGGCGAGCGCAAACGCGTGGCCCTGGCTTTCGTTCTACTCGACAAACCCGACCTCCTGATCCTCGATGAGCCTACCAACCATCTCGATGTGCTCATGATCGAGTGGCTCGAAGCCTATCTCATGAAAGAAATGGTGACGTTGCTGATGGTGACGCACGATCGCTATTTCCTCGACCGTGTGTGCGATCACATCCTCGAGATCTACAACGGAAACCTGTATCACCACACTGGTAATTATGGCGATTACCTCGTTTCGCGCGCCGAACGCGAGCAGATTCTGAGTGTCGATGCCCATAAAGCCGACCGCCTCCTGAAAAAGGAAATGGATTGGATGCGGAAGTCGCCCCGGGCCCGCACAACGAAATCAAAATCGCGCATCGATGCCTTCTATCGCCTCCAAGACAAAGTCGGAAGCGGCACTACGGAAACCGATATGCAGTTGGATATGAAAATCACCCGCCTCGGCGGACAAGTGCTGGAAGTGGCCAACATCCAAAAACGCTTCGGGGAAAAAGTCATCTTGAATGGCTTCAGTTATTCCTTCAAACGAGGTGAGCGGATCGGCGTGATTGGCGGAAACGGTGCCGGGAAAAGTACGTTCCTCAATATTCTTACCGGCGCCGAACCAGCCGATTCGGGCACCATCGAAACCGGAAGCACCGTCCAATTCGGTCATTATAAGCAGCAGGGACTCACCCTTCCTTCCGACAAACGCGCCATCGATGTATTGAAAGATGTGGCCGAAGTGATTGAATTGTCGGATGGATCCCGCATCAGCGCGGGTCAATTCCTCGAGCGGTTCCGATTCAATTCCGAAACCCAATACACGCCCATCGGCAAACTCAGTGGTGGGGAAAAACGCCGACTCGGATTGATGATGGCGCTCCTCCGACATCCTAACTTTTTGATTCTTGATGAACCGACGAATGACTTGGATCTGGAGACGCTTCAAATCTTGGAAGAATTTCTGCTCGGATTTGGCGGATGCCTGATCATCGTGAGTCACGATCGATTCTTCATGGATAAGTTAGTCGAGCACTTTTTTGTGTTCGAAGGAAACGGAGTCGTGCGCGATTTCAACGGATCCTATATGGAATATCGGGCGTTGGCTGATCGCAAAGCCGAGCCTGTCGCGAAAGTTGCCCCTGTGGCCGCATCCGCCCCCTCAGCCAAACCAGCAAACAAAGACAATCGCAAAGTGAGGGATTTGGAAAAAGCGATCGATGCGCTCGAATTGGAAAAAAGTTTGCTCGAAACGATGATCGGAAGTGGGGAATTGTCGGATGAGGCCTTGATCGAAACGACGAATCAGTATGGAAAAGTGGCTGCGGAGCTGGAATCGAAAATGAATGAATGGATAGAGGCACAATGAACATTCTTATCACCGGCGCATCGGGTATGGTAGGGGAAGGCGTATTGTTAACCGCGCTTCAAGATCCCGAGATCACACGGGTGATCGTGCTGGGACGGCACGCTTGCGGGCACACACATCCCAAACTCACCGAAATCTTGCATCCGGATTTGATGGATGTTTCGCCGATCGCCGATCAGCTAACCGGCATCGATTCGTGCGCGTTTTGTCTGGGCGTGTCGTCGGTGGGGAAATCCGAAGCTGAGTACACATCCCTCACACACACGCTCACTTTGGGTATTGCGAGAGTGTTGGCCCAGAACAATTCGAACATGCGATTCTTGTATGTGTCTGGAATCGGGACCGATCGCTCGGAAAAAGGGCGGACGATGTGGGCGCGGGTGAAAGGCCGGACTGAAAATGATTTGCTCAAGCTTCCGATCCAAGCGTATGGCGTTCGACCTGGATTTTTGCTTCCCATTCCTGGTCAGCTCCATGCGTTGAAATACTATCGATATGTAAATTGGATGTACCCGGTGCTTCGTGTGCTCGCATCGAAATCTGTCTCTACCTTATCCGAACTCGCTCATACCATGATCCGTGTTGCGAAGCACGGGCATTCGAGCGACGTCATCACCGTAACCGATATGCGTTCATGACCATCATCCTGTTCATTCTTGGACTCCTCTTTCTTGTTGCCGGTGCGGAAGCCCTTGTGAGAGGTGCTTCCAGCTTGGCCGGACGTGTCGGAATATCACCGCTCGTGATCGGACTGACGGTAGTCGCCTTCGGCACCAGTGCCCCGGAAATGGCTGTGAGTGCGGCCGCCTCGCTGAATGGACAATATGATTTGGCGATGGGAAATGTGGTTGGAAGCAACATCTTCAATGTGCTGTTCATCTTAGGTGTTTCGGCGCTGATCATGCCATTGGCCGTTTCCGCGCAGTTGATTCGGATTGATGTGCCCTTGATGATCGCTCTGTCGGTACTGCTGCTGCTTCTCGGATGGGATGGCAACATCCAACAATGGGAAGCGGCCTTGCTGTTCGCCGGAATCGTGATCTACACGGTCTTGCTCATCCGTCAAAGTCGGAAAGAACATGTGATGAATGTGACACCTTCTGATGTTCCCGCATCCGGTTCGGTTTGGTTGAACGGAGCGTACATCATTGGAGGATTGACACTGCTTGTGTTGGGTTCTGGATGGTTGGTGGATTCGGCGATCGCCTTTGCCAACTACTTTGGGGTGAGCGAGCGGATCATCGGTCTCACGATCGTCGCAGCGGGAACATCCCTACCTGAATTGGCCACATCCGTGCTGGCCAGCATCCGGGGCGAGCGGGATATCGCGGTTGGAAACGTGGTCGGAAGCAATATTTTCAATATTCTGGCTGTGCTGGGGTTATCAGGCATGATATCGCCTATCGGCTTGACCGTGTCCGCATCCACCTTGTCATTCGATCTTCCGGTCATGATTCTTGCGGCGGCCATTTGCTTGCCGCTGTTCTTCACAGGGTTTAAAATTTCCAGGTGGGAAGGGGGCTTTTTCCTTATGTCTTATATCGCGTACACGTTGTGGCTGATTCGCTGATTAAAGTCGGATGGTGACAGGAAACTTCATCGAGTTCGCGAGAAAGCATTCGTCATGGGCACGATGATGCAAATCCGGAAGCAGGTGTGATTGGGATGGGTCGGCAAGGGTCACATCCGGACATAAACCTACTTTCTTGAACACGGTTTTTCCGTTGGAATCAGGACCCATCGAACCGGACGGACGATCGTGATAGGATATCACTACCACGCCGGCATCGGCGCATAAGTGAAGAAACCAAAGCATATGGCAAGACGATAGCGCCGCGACGAGCATCTCTTCCGGATTGTGGCGGGACGCATCGCCACGGAATTGTGGATCTGATGAGCCCAGAATGTCCGCCTTTCCGGGAAAGCGCATCACATGATCGCGCGAATACGCTTTGTATGCGCTGGTTCCGGAGCCGAGATTGCCGGTCCATTCGAGTTCGAGAGAGTAGGTGTGGGGCATAATGGTACAAGTCTAGCGATTTTTTTCACAGCTTTTTTTCGGAATGAAACGAGCTGGAAACGGTGATTCGGGATAAGTAAAAAATGCACATGCTATGATAAAACAGTGACTTGTGTGATTTATTAGTTATTTAAAGAGTTGTACTGTCCGCAAGTCTACATAGATACCTAACCGTGAATCTTCGAAATAGGAGGCGATTAATCGATGTATTTGAGAGTAGTTTAGAGAGGCTTGCGGACAGCATCTACCCACTTTTCCGATACCTCACCACTGCCGCGGTATTCAGCACCACCGCAAAGACCGCCAGTACCACGATCGTCTTCCACACGTCGGCGAAGCCGGCGCCGACGAGCATCACCCGGCGCATCAGATCCATGAACCACATCACCGGGTTGAACCAAGTCACGATCTGCGCCCATTCCGGCATGCTGGTCACAGGCGTAAACAGTCCTCCCATCAAAATAAACACCACGATCATGAACCAGGCCACCAGCATCGCTTGCTGTTGGGTGTCGGCCAAGGTTGAGATGAACAGTCCCAGCCCCAAAATGGCCAACATGTAGATCATGGCCGCGCCGAAGATCAGCACGAGGCTCCCTTTCACTTCAACCCCGAACAACAAATAGCCAAGTAACAACCCAAACGCGAGTTCAGCCAATGCGATCACCCAAAACGGCATCAATTTCGCGATGATGAACTGATGTTTGCGGATGGGTGTCACATTCAGCTGTTCCATGGTGCCGAGCTCACGTTCTCGAACGATGTTCATCGCACTGAGAAAGCCCCCGATCATCGTCACCAGTACCACTAAGATTCCCGGGACCATGTACTGGGCATCATCCAATCTCGGATTATGCCGATAGCGCCCCTCAAGCCGAGTCCTGCTTTCCCCCATCACCTGCAAGGTTCCCATCGCATATTGTACCGCAAGATTCGCAGTGAGTCCGTCCACGGCGTCAACCATCAGTTGCAATTCCGGTTTCTGTTCGAACCCGTTCGGGATGACGACCACCATCCGAGCATCTCCTTGTTGCAAGACATCAAACGCGGCCGGAGAATTCGTCACCATGCCCGTCAGATCGATGATGTCGCTCGCATCGAGGCGTTGGATCATCTCGCGCGACGCACGGGTCCCATCATTGTCCTGCACCACAACCGGAATATTCTTCACATCGAACGTGGCCACATTCACCAAGATCACCAGCTGGACGAGCGGCATCACGAAAATAATGGGCAACATCGCCTTGTTGCGGAAAATCTGCAGGAACTCTTTGCGGATGAGGAAGCGTAAAATGCGCATGTCAGTCCAAACGGATGTTGAGATTCTTCAGGCTCACGGTGATGAGCGCGACCGTCATCCCCACCAAAATCAGCGTCTGGGGCCATAATTCGGCGATTCCATTTCCTTTCAGCATGATTCCCCGCACGATGTCCAAGAACCATCGCGCCGGCACCATATGACTCAGCGCATATAATGGGGCTGGCATGTTGTCCACAGGATAAATCAAGCCCGATAGCAGGATGGTGGGTAGCAACAATCCCGCTAAAGCCACCATCATGGCCACTTGCTGGGTCTTCGCTTTTGTGGAGATCACGATTCCGAGCGCGAGCGCAGTAAGTGTGAAGAGAAAGGCTTCGACAAAAAACAGGGTGATGCTACCAATAAAGGGCACGTCAAACACAAACCGCGCAATGAACAGCACGGAGCACACATTCACCAAGGACAAAATCAGATAGGGAATGACTTTTCCCAAAATGATGTCGACTGGCGACAGCGGCGATGCCAGCAAGGTTTCCATCGTCCCCAGTTCTTTTTCGCGGGTGATGGATATGGATGTCATCAGTGCGGAAACCAGCATTAGAATCAGCGCGATGAGTCCCGGCACAAACAGGTTCGCGCTTTTGAGCTGCGGGTTGTACAACATCCGCACGCTCACATTCATGGTCGGACGCGCATCGCTCAAAATGCTTTGTGTGGCGCCTTGCAACACTTGCGCCATATTCGGGTCGGACGCGTCGGTAATCATCAATATTTCCGCAGTACCGCGGGCGCGGCGATTCGCGAAATCAGGTCCGAACACAACAACTTGCCGAGCGATTCCCTTCCGAAATAAATCCTCTATCTCGTCTTCGGAATGGATGACGGCCGCAAGCTTGAAGGTGCCCGATGCGAACAGTTTCCCTGTGAGTTCGCGCGTCACCACATCATTCGATTGGTCCCAAACCGCCAGATCAGCGGATGTGAGTTCGTTGCGAATCGCATACCCGAACAAAAGGAGTTGGACCACCGGCATGCCGAACAAGATCATCAGCGTGCGTTTATCGCGGAAAATGTGATAGAACTCTTTGCGTACGAATCCCCAGAACGCTCTCATGATCGCACGCCTCCGCGGGCCAGTTTCACGAACACCTCATCCATCGATGCGGCATTCAAATTGGATTTGAGTTCGGCAGGTGTTCCGATGGCGGCGATGCGTCCGTCCACCATCATCGCGATGCGGTCGCAGTACTCGGCTTCGTCCATGTAATGTGTGGTCACGAAAAGGGTCACACCTCGGTCCGCTTCCTCATAAAGCCGATTCCAGAACTGCCGACGCGTGATGGGGTCCACGCCGCCTGTGGGTTCATCCAAAAACACGATAGCTGGATCGTGAAGCATCGCCGTCGCGAAACTCACTTTCTGCTTCCATCCCAGAGGAAGTGAGCCTACTAATGATTTCAAACTCGCCGGTTCCATTTCTAACAACTTTTCGCGGATCTGCTCATCACTCAATCCATAAATCCCGCCAAACAATGTGACATTTTCAGCCACCGTCAGATCTTCATATAAGGAGAACTTCTGACTCATGTATCCGATTCGGGCTTTCACGCGCTCGGGCTCGCGGTTCACATCATATCCGGCGACCGTCGCGTTGCCGGATGTGGCCACCAATAAGCCAGTAAGCATGCGCATGGCTGTGGTTTTTCCGGCGCCATTCGCCCCGAGGAAGCCGAAAATCTCACCTTTTTTCACATCAAACGTGATGTCGTCCACGGCTTTGAACGACCCGAAATGCTTGCTTAATCCATTGACTTCAATCACATTCATCGGCTCAGCTCCATGAAGACATCTTCGATGCCTGGTTCGATAGAACGGATGATGGTGTCGGATGGGAGACCGGCGAAATCCATTCCCTCCTCCAGCGCCACATGAACGGTTTCGCCGAACGGCCACGCGCTATGAACGCCGTCCATCCCATCCAATGATTTCAACAGCGCATGACGATTCACCGATTTCAACGACCATAGTGGTTTTGGGAAGTGTTTTTTCATGTTTCCGGGCTGATCCACCGCCAGAATCTTACCACTTTTCATGAACGCGATGGTATCGCATCGCAAGGCTTCATCCATATAAGGCGTGGAAACGAGAATGGTGAGGCCGTTTTCCTTATATCGGGTGAGCATGTCCCAGAATTCGGTTCTGGATACGGCATCCACACCCGTGGTCGGTTCATCGAGAAAGAGAATCTCCGGTTGATGGATGAGGGCGCAGCATAAAGCGAGTTTTTGCTTCATACCGCCGCTCAACTGTCCAGCTTTCCGATCTTTGAACGGCTCGATCTGCACATACACATCGCGGATCAACTCATAAGCTGTGCTCATATCGCTTCCGAACACCGCTCCGAAAAACTCGATGTTTTCTTTGATGCTGAGATCCTGATACAAAGAAAATCGTCCGGGCATATATCCGAACCGTTTGCGAAGCTCTTTGTACTCGCGAACCACATCCAATCCAAGTACGGTGGCGGTGCCGGAATCCGGAAGAAGAAGACTTGTGAGAATTCGGATGAGGGATGTTTTTCCGGCGCCGTCCGGACCGATGAGTCCGAACAGGCTTCCATCCGCCACGTCCAAGGAAATGTTCTTCAACGCGGCCACATCCCCATAGGATTTGGAGATGGCGTCGACCCGGATGGCTGTGGTTAATGTCATTTTTTAGAATCTCACATCCACAGGCATGCCGATTTTTAATGTGCCATCATTCGGAACTCGGATTTCGATCGCATACACGAAATTCACACGGTCTTCGCGGGTTTGCAGGTTTCGAGGCGCGAATTCAGCGCGTGAAGCGATGAAATAAATGATGCCGGGAAATTCTTTATAAGATCCATTACCACCATCAGACACAACCGTCACGGATTGATTCAATTGCAAGGATGGCAATTGATCGCCGCTCACATAGGCTTTCATGGTCACGGTATCGAGCTTCGCTAAGCTGAACAGGGGTTTCCCTATTGTGACAAATTCTCCGGGTTCGATGAAGCGGGTGATCACATGTCCGGTGATGGGAGAGTGGACAGATGATCGGTTGATGAGATCTTTGTTCTGTGAAATCTGTGCATCGATCACCGTTATTTCGGAACGAAGGGACGCGCGTTGCGGATCCAGACTCTCGATCTGCTTTTGCAAGATGCGCCACTGTCCCTCCACATCATCGCGTTGCTTCCCGGTCGCCGCGCCACCCTCGACCAACGACGTCAGCCGCTCCCGTTCCACATTCAACACCCCAGCCTGTTCGCGATACACCGCTTCCTGTGCGTCGATCTGGGCCCGTCGACTCGCCACAGCCGCACGTTGCGCCGTCAGTTGCACGTGGCGCAAACCCAGACTCGTCGTATCCACCACAGCCAAGAGTTGCCCCGCTTCTGCCGTTGCCCCTTCTTGCACCCCAACCCACACCACCGGACCCGTCGTTTCCGCCGAGACCGTTATTTCCGTGGCCTCAATGTGCCCATAAGCGTCTGGTTGGGGGCCTTTATCGGCGCACGATGCCATAAATAATGTTAATAGCGCGAGAGCTTGCCCTGAGCGTAGCGAAGGGTGCGAAGCGCGATGTAAAACTGAAAACCTCTTCATACTATTTCCCCATGATTAACGTGAATGCGAGTTTGGCTTGCAGTTGCAGCAAGCGATTGATGCGGTTCTGCACCTCGGCCTGATAGGCGGCGTTGCGCTCGTTCAGGTAATCGGTGGCGGTGATGGTGCCTTGTTCCAATTGTGTGGCATAGGTCTCCACAATGCGTTGGCGAAGCGCCAGGATTTCGGCGTCGCGCTGCAAGGCCTGGTCCAGGCGATCGATTTCCGCGAGTTGTTGTGCCGACTGAAGCGCCCATTGCTTGTTCAGGGCTTCCTCTTGCGCGGCGAGGGATTGCTGTTGCAGTGTAAGGGTGGATATGTGGCGTCGGGACAGACCGCGGTCCCAGATGCTCCACTTGGCGGTAACCCCCACGATGAAATAAGGCCCGAAGGAATCGGAGAAGATATCGAGTCCGGGTTTGGCAACAGCGCCTTGGCCGAACGCGGAGACCACAGGCAGCCGTGAGGACCGGGACAGCGCTTTCGCGGCGTCGAGTTGGGCGCGGCGGGCGTGGAAGTAGGTGGTTTCGGGGCGGCCGGAGCCTTGCATGGCACGGGGCACCGCTAAGGGCTCGGAGCACGTCAACGGCATGCCGCTCAAAATCGACATGAGTTCATAGGCTCGGCCGATATGGCGCCGCACGTCGGTCAGGCGTTGCTGAATCCTGAGAGCCTCTACCCTTAAAAGGTCCGATTGCACCGAAAGGGCCGTGCCCGCCGACACGGCCACATCCATCTGAGCCAATCGTCCTTCCACATCCGCTAAAAACAATTCCAATGATGTTTGCTGTTCTTTGAGAATGAGGGCGGAGAAAAACGCTTCATTCAATGGATGTGTGAGCTTATATAGTTCGACATCGACTGCGCTGGTTTCAGCCTGACGCGACCATTCTTCCAGCTCTCGACGCGTCGAGGCCATGCCGCCATCCCAAATCAATTGTCGGACATCCAAGGTGACGGCATATCGGTCTTTCGGCTGTGCAGGAGGATTGGCGCCGGGTATTGGCAACGATATTTCGGTGACATCACTCTGATATTGCGCCGACGCACTCAGAGACAGTTCCGGCAGCCAGGCCGACGCGATCGATTCCAAGTTCAGATCGGAGATCTCTTTTGCGATATCAACCTGCTTCGCAAGTGGCCATGTCTTGGCGGCCGAGGCCTGAAGGACTTCGAGTCGAAGGGAGTCGGACGGTTGGAGAAAGATGAGGAGTAGTGAAAGGATCATCATGGCGATCAATATTTGAGGAGAGCGAAAAACATGCGAGGAACTTCCTCCTTTCGCTCAGTGATGAAGGCGTGAAAGGCCAGATCGTCGAGAGTGAACATCCCCTTTACCACTGGCGCGGCGATGAACGGAAACAGCGTGAGCGACATCAGCGAGGCTAGGGCTTGACGCGGATCCATCTGCCGATACCGACCCGAAGCCATACCTTGGCGGATCTGGTCGAGGAAGGTGGTGATCGAACCGCGGTTCATCACAACGGCCATGTCTACCATTCGCTGAGGGTTGCGATTGAGTTCGTGGATTACAAATCCGGGGATATAAGGATGTGACAAAATGGTATCGATGTACCGGCTCACAAATGTTGTGACTTTTTCCTCGAGCGGAAGATCAGACCCCATCACTTGGAGAATGGGCTGGAAATGGGTTCGAAACGCATCCCGAAAAACGGCTTCAAAAAGCTCGTCCTTCGATCGGAAATAGTAATGGAGAAGGGCCTTGTTGATGCCGGCCGCATCGGCGATGTCCTTCGTTCGAGCGCCATCGAACCCGGCGCGGTGAAATACCTCGCGCGCCGCCGCTAAAATGCGGGCGCGGGAATCAGAGTCTTGTTGACCATTTGGTTTAACCATGTGGTTAATTTAAGAAACGAAGTATGCTGTCCGCAAGTCTACATACACAAATAACTAATAAAACGTATCTACCGCTTCTAACTATTCCGAATCGCCATTTATCCACTTTTAAACGTTTCGATAAGAGTCAACCACTTGCGGACAGTATAAATTGATAACTATCAAATTCGCCTCCATCCCCGCTTTTTATATATTCCCAAATGCCCACGTCCACATTCGACAATCTCGATCCACTGAAGAAACGAACCTTGATGAAGGCCTGCTTCGATGAGTTTTCATCGAACGCCTATGAGGTGGCATCTATCACGCCCATCATCAAGCAGACCGGCATTCCGAAGGGCAGCATTTATCAGTATTTCGGGACGAAGAAAGATTTGTACCAATATCTGATCGAGCTGTCGCAGGGCCGGCGGATGGAGTACTTGCAGGATGTGTTTGATACCGATGGGTTGACGTTCTGGCAGTTGGTCGGGGCTTTGTTTGAGGCCGAATTCCGGTTCATCCTCGAGAATCCGATCCAGGCGTCCTTGTTGCATGCCGCATCCTTGGAATGGACCCATCCCGATTTCGGAAACATGAAGAAAGAGTGGCTCCAAGCCCAGGCCAATTCGCTCATGTATATCTTAGAGCGTGAAAAGGGTCGCGGAAAAATGCGCAACGACATCCCCACAAAAACGATGTGTTTTCTCATCGCTCGGGTGCAATCGGATGCGCCTGAATTGCTCGAATATTCGTTTAATATCTCGCTGAAGAAACCCGGCAATGACCCCATGTTCGGGGTGTCGAAGAAAGAGATCCGAACCCTTTCAAAGGATCTGACCAAGATTCTGAAATCGGGTCTGCGCGACTGATTGGATTCGATGCGTGTCCGCAAGTCTACATAAACTACTGACAAATATCGACCGGAATCGATGAATCCGTATCCATTTCGCCGGTTCAGTTCAAAACCACTTGCGGACAGCGTACCTCTACTCCGCGCGAAACCCATGTTAAAGTTTGCATCCCACGCACCTCGCTCGCCCTTTCCGCGCCGGGCTTCTCTATCTTGCCGGAAGCACTAATCTCTCTTATTTATGAAATCCTGTTTTCTTCTTAGCGTCTTTCTTCTCACATCCATCACCTCGCAGGCACAAACGGAAGCCGCTTGGATCCGTCACTCCGCGATCTCACCCGATGGACAGAACATCGCCTTCACCTATCTCGGCGACCTTTACCGCGTTCCGGCCACAGGTGGAAACGCCACCCAACTCACGTTTCATTCGGCGCATGATTATATGCCGGTTTGGAGTCCGGATGGCACCAAGCTCGCCTTCGCATCCGACCGTTATGGAAATTTCGACGTCTTTTTGATGGATGCCCAAGGTGGCGCCGCTCAACGGCTCACCTTCCATTCCAACGATGAAAACCCCTATTCTTTTTCTTCGGATGGAAAACATGTCGTGTTCGGAGCGGTTCGCATGGACATTGCCGAGCATCGCCAATTCCCGACCGCATCCCAACCTGAACTGTATCAGGTTCCGGTCACAGGCGGACGTGTGGACCAGATGTTCACGATTCCCGCCGAATATGCTGTGAGCAGCCGTGATGGAAAACGCATGTTGTATCACGACAAAAAAGGGGGCGAAAACGAGTATCGGAAACATCACCGCTCCTCCATCACCCGCGACATCTGGTTGTATGAGGCCGATGCCAAGCGTCATACCATGCTCACCACGTGGGAGGGCGAAGATCGTCAGCCGGTGTTCAGCTCCGATGAACGCACCGTGTATTTCCTTAGTGAAGAAAGCGGCACCTTCAATGTGCATTCCCTGTCGCTGGCCAATCCGACCTCGCGCACGCAAGTCACGTCGTTCGACACGCATCCCGTCCGCTTCTTGAGTCAAGGAAACGGCGTTTTGGCGTTCAGTTATGACGGGGGCCTCTACACGCTCAAGCCCGGTGAGCAACCTAGGAAATTAGATGTAAGGGTGCGCACGCAAGCCAATTCGAATCCGGATAGCTACATTTCGATCAATGGCGGCGTTCAGGAAATGGCGATTTCGCCGGATGGAAAGGAAATCGCGTTCATCGCCCGCGGCGAAGTGTTTGTGACCACGGTGGATGGTGCCATGACGAAGCGCATCACCACTACTCCGGAAATGGAAACGTCGGTGTCCTTTTCGCATGATGGAAAAGCCGTGATCTACTCCGCTCAACGGGCTGGAAAATGGAATTTGTACAAAACCGAGCGGGTTCGTACCGAAGAACCGTTCTTCTATGGGTCCACGTTGCTGAAGGAATCGGTGCTGATTGAAGGAACCGGAGATTTCATGCAGCCTTCATTCTCGCCGGATGGATCCAAACTGGCGTATGTGGTGGATCGCAATATTCTGCGCATCCGCGACATGTCGACCAACCGTTCCATCGATTTGCTCAATGGTGCCGATTTGTTGAAAGGAAATCAATCCTTTGAATGGAGTCCGGATAGCAAATGGCTCCTGGTCGATTGGAGACGCCGCCTGAGTGAAGGTGAAGTTCTGCTCGTTGCCGCCGATGGCAGCAAGCGCGTGAACCTCACCGAAAGCGGGTACGACGATTCATCCGCAAAATGGGTGAATGGCGGAAAACAGATGTTGTGGTTCTCGAACCGCGATGGACTGCGCAGCTATGCCACGAGTGGTCGCACCGAGCGGGATGTGTATTCCATGTTCTTCACGCAAGACGCCTGGGATGCGTTCAACCTCAGCGAAGACGATCATAAGTTGAAAAAAGCGGTGGAAGACGCGATGAAAAAAGACGCTGAAACCAAGAAGCCGGATGCCAACGCCGCAGTCACGCCTTTGACCTTCGATTGGGCCGGATTATCCGATCGCAGAGCCCGCCTCACCATTCATTCGAGTCTGATCAGCGATGCGGTCTTGTCGAAAGACGGCGAAAAGTTGTACTACCTCACCCAATTCGAAAACAACTACAATCTGTGGGAAACCACCATCCGCACACGCGAAACGAAACAATTGGCGCGCTTGAACACCGGCGCGGGTAGTTTGATGTGGGACAAAGCGATGGAAAACCTATATCTGCTCAGCCGTGGAACCATCTCGAAGATCAATTTGTCGGCCGGTAGCTCGAGCCCCATCCGCATCTCCGGTGAAATGCAATACGACCAGCAGAAAGAGCGTGAACACCTGTTTAATCACGTTGTGACTCGAACGAAAAGCATTTTTTATGAGCCCACCTATCATGGAATCGATTGGGATTTCATGTCAGCCGAATACCGCAAATTCCTTCCTCATGTGGGGAATTCCTATGAATTCGCCGAAGTACTAGCTGAGATGTTGGGAGAGTTGAACGTATCGCATTCTGGAGCCCGGTTCAGTGGCACCATCGACAATGCCGACGCGACCGCCTCGCTGGGAATCTTCTATGATTACACACACAAAGGGGCTGGCATCAAAATCACCGAAGTGATCCAAGGCGGTCCGCTGGATAAGGCAGGATTCGACATCCGTCCCGGTATGATCATCGAATCGATCGATGGTGCTGTGATTTCGCCCGATCGCGATTTCGCATCTTATCTGAACCGAAAAGCCGATACGTTCGTGGTGCTGGAAATCACGGGTCCGGGTCGCAACGACCGCAAACAAGTGGTGATGAAACCCATCACACTGAATGATGAGCGCGCGTTGTTGTATCGCCGCTTCATCCGCATCAACGAAGCCGAAGTGACCGCGAAAAGCAATGGCCGTCTCGGGTATGTCCATATCCCTGGCATGAGTGACGGAACGTACCGCAGTGTGCTTCACGACATGTTGGGCAAATTCGACGACCGTGATGGCGTGGTTGTCGACACCCGCTTCAATGGCGGCGGCGATTTGGTCGCAGACCTGGTGATGTTCTTCACCGGCGAGAAATTCTCTTCCTATGGAACATCTGTACGGGATGTGGACCGTGAGCCGACATCCCGCTGGATCAAACCAACGATCTCGCTATACAATGAAAGCATGTATTCAGACGGACATTGCTATGCCGCCGCCTACTCCGGATTGAACCTCGGAAAAACGGTGGGTATGCCGGTCCCGGGAACCTGCAGCTTCGCCGCATGGGAAACCTTGGCCGATCGCACCCGCTGGGGCGTGGTTCCCATCAGCGCGAGAAATGTGGCGAACGAGTGGATGGAGAACAATCAGACCGAGCCGTCCATCCGTGTGAAAAATATGCCCGGTTCCATCGATCGTGGCGTCGACCAACAATTGGATCGCGCGATTCAGGAACTGATGAATGATCTGAAGTAGGGCCTTACTCGATCCCGTCCCAATCGGTCGGCACGCCTGAGATCATCAGGTTTGCCGATCGCTTGAGGAACAAAGCAGCGGCTTTGTCTTTCGGATTCTTCTTCAGCACATCATTGAAGTGAACGCTGGCTCCCGTAAAATTGCGGGCATAAAACGCTTGCACACCTTTTTCAAAATCGTCGCTCGTGCGTGATTCAATTTCAACTCGCACTTCATCATCGCCTTCGATCACCCCATACACATCCAGTAATTCCATCTTCCCTTTTACTTTCGATTTACCGAGGTATTTGAAATGGTATCGGTCTTTGTTCACGAGCTCTTCTATCACTTTGGAGCTGATCACCACGCTGGTATCAAAGATTTTGGTGAGACCTTCCATCCGCGAAGCGGTATTCACTGCATCCGAAATCACGGTTCCGTCCATACGTTTTTCCTCGCCCACTGTGCCCAGCATGAGATCGCCGATATGCAGGCCCGTTCCTACTTGAATCGGATCCAACCCTTGGGACACACGCTCCACATTGAGCTCTTTCAATACGTGTGTCATTTGAATGGCAGCGTTGAGGGCATCATCGGCCGAACCCGGAAACAGTGCCATGATGGCATCCCCAATGAATTTATCTATGAACCCGCCATTTTCGCGGATCACCGGACTCACCACACCCAAAAACGTGTTGATGAAATCGAAGGCTTCTTTCGGGCTCATGTTTTCAGAAATCCGTGAGAAATCCTTGATGTCGGAGAACAACACGGTCATGCGTTTCTGTACTTGATCACCGAGGCGGATGTCGAGAATGCTCTTATATCCGAGAAATTGAAGGAACTCGATCGGCACGAAATAGCTGAACGCTTGATGCACTTTTGACAATTCGAGATGGGTTTTGATGCGGGCCAGCAACTCGTCTTTTGCGATGGGCTTGGTCACATAATCGTTCGCGCCGGCTTTGAATCCTTCAAGGATGTCGGTCGCATGATTTTTCGCAGTCACCAGAATGACGGGAAGCTGGCTTTGTGGGTGCAGGTCACGGATTTCCTTCAGTACTTGGAAGCCGGTCATTCCCGGCATCATCACATCCAACAAAATCAGATCCGGTGTGGTGCTGTTTCGGAGGTGGTTCAGGGCTCTATCGCCATTGTAAAATTCGATGACTTTGTAACCGGCACGCTTCAGTTGAGCATTCAACACCCGAAGGTTGATGGTCTCATCGTCCACGATCATGATTTCATACTTGTCTTTGATCGCGACGGCACGTTGCGGAACCAAATCGGCCATGCGCCCGGCCGATTCTCGCAATGCATGGCTGAATTCTTCGAAACGGGTATCGACTTGCGCCGGTCGCGACGTCACCGGCAGCGTAAAACTGAAATAGGAGCCGATTCCGGTGGATGAATCCGCCACGAGTTTGCTTTCGTGAAGCTCCAAGAGTCTGGTGATGATTTTCAGTCCCAATCCGGTGGAGTCGGACGAAAGCGCACCCGGTATCAATTTTTCATCAGTATGAGACAGGATTTCATCCAGATTCTTTTTCGATAAGCCCTTTCCGGTGTCTTCCACCGTAATGTCGATCATCGTGCCTTTCGCTTCCGCCCGGATACTGATATGTCCTTTCTCTGTGAATTTCAGGGAATTGCCCACCAGATTGAACAATATCTGCTCGATCTTATCAGGATCGGCCAACACATTTGGAAGATCGTTCGGAACCCGATTGAGCAGTTCGATGCCCATCATGGACGCTTGGGTGTTGATGGTGGCCAGAACGCGATTCACCAACGACCGGAGGTGAATCGGTGATGTTTTCATTTCGATTTCACCCGTTTTGAGGCGTTCCTCATCCAGCAGGCCATTCAGAAGATGATTCAGGCGCCGACCGTTGTGTGAGATGAGATGCAGGTTTGAAACCACCTTTTCGGGCAGTTCGCCTTCAATGCCATCGATCAGAATATCGGCCAACCCGATCATACCGCCAATCGGACTGCGTAATTCGTGCGCCAACATCGATACCCATTCGTCTTGGCGTTGTGAGACGACGACCTCTGGCGGAGCGGATTTAAGCCCCATTTGCTGAAACAATGCGACACCGGTGGGTATCAGAAACAGCAAGGGCAAAGCGACCGTCAAAAATGGCTGGACAGGAAAAAAGAATGCGAGAAACGCCGTCGCTAAGATTTGGTAGGTGATATGGACAAAACCGACGCGTGTCGGTTTTCGTGCCACCACAACGATTTGCACAAAAAAGAGCGCGATGAACACTCCTAGGGATAGTCCATGAATCATGGACGGAGTATACCTACTTCTTTTTGAAAATTGAAAAGACCTTGGATAGCAGACCTTTGGGCTCGGGTTGCGGTTTTTCCATCGGTTTTGCACCAGCCATCACTTTGCGGATACGGTCCATCTGAGGATCATTGTCCTTGCGAGGCTGAGGCTTAGGCTGTGGCTTTGGTTGAGGCTTCGCTTGCGGCCTTGGCTCACTCTTCCTTGTCTCTTGTCTCTTGCCTCTTGTCTCTGGCTTCCTTGTCTCTAGCTTTCTTGCCTCAGGCTTCCTTGTCTCTTGCCCCTTGTCTCTTGTCTCTTCTTCAAGCGTCGTGAATCCAAGCGGGAATTCCATGTCTTTTCCGACATGATGAAGGATGGCGCGGAAATACCGCTCATCTTCCGGCGACACCAAGGTGATCGCGGTTCCGGTTTTCTCCGCACGCGCGGTACGACCGATACGGTGGATGTAATCGTCCACATCACGCGGAACATTGAAGTTCATTACATGAGAGACGTTCGTCACATCGATTCCACGTGCCATCACGTCGGTAGCCACGATCGTTGAAATGCGGTTGTTGCGGAACTCAGCCAAGGTCGCTTCACGCTCATGCTGTTCCATGTCGCCGTGCATGCTTCCCACTTTCACGCCTTTTTTGGCCAATACCCGCGCCAACGACGCGGTGCCACGTTTGGTGGAGCAGAAAATGATGCCCGACTGCCAATCCAATTTATCAAACAAATCCAAAACCAGGTCGATTTTGGCATCTTCACGGACCTTGAACGCTTGTTGGGTCACACCCTTTGCCGTGGTGAAGGTCGAAACGTTGATGCGGATGGGGTCGCGGGTCAACTCACGGACCAAGGCATCCACACGATCGGAAATCGTTGCCGAGAACATCAGCGTCTGGCGATCTTTCGGAAGTTTGGACACGATCAGGCGAACATCCGGAATAAAGCCCATATCCAACATGCGGTCGGCTTCATCCAACACCAAAAATTGCAATGCGGTGAAATCAATTTGAAGCACCCGGATCAAGTCGATCAGACGTCCAGGAGTTGCGACAATGATGTTCACGCCTTCTTTTACGGCGTTCTGTTGCGAACCCCAATCCCCACCGCCATACACGCACGCGGTTGTGATGCCGCTGTGATAGCCGATGGTCCACAATTGTTCGTCGATCTGTTGCGCCAATTCGCGCGTGGGAGCCAAGATCAGAGCGCGGACGCCGGGCTTGGGATCGATCATCAATTTTTCAATGATGGGAATGGCAAAAGCGGCCGTTTTTCCGGTGCCGGTTTGTGCCGATGCGAGTACATCGCGCCCTTGTAAAATGACCGGAATTGCGTCTCGCTGAATCGCGGTGGGGGTAGAGAATTGTCGGTCGGCGAGCCCCATTTTTACTTCCGGGCTCAAGGAATCAAAGTCGAAATCCAAAATACTGATTGTCTAATAAGCCGTTAATATACCGCTATTTGTGTATATTTGCCCATTATGATGTACACCGAAAAATACTTCTACCTGTGCCGAGTTCCTCTGAGTTCGGCTGGTCCACAAGACACGGAAATCCTGATGACTGCCGAGACCACCGATCAGTTTCCGGATCTGTTTTCAAAGTATGAGGAATTGCGTGCGACCGGTTTCAACAAAGACGGCTTATACAGCGCGGTCAGAGCTGACGACATGTACTGCATTGTTCGTACGAACGGGAAGGATGCCGCCAAAACCCAGGCTTTCGTTGAATCCAAAGCCAATCTGGTGACGAATCTTCAACACCGGGTGATGCAGCAGAACGATAAGAACGCCAAACAGATCCTCAGCAAGGTACACGAAATCGAAACCGACTTCAGCGCCTGATGCGCCTGAGTTATGCGTACGATTCCGATCTGGCTGTTTCTGAGCCTCCTGCCGTTTTCGGTCACGACGGCCCAGCAGGCGAGAGGGTTGTTCTTCTCGGTCCACGGACCTGACGCGCCTCGCTCTGTCGGCGATCCCAATTCCCTTCAAGCCCTCTATTTCGATATTCCGGTCACATCCACTCAGCCCATCTATGTGAGGGTTTTCGATGCGGAAACCGGTGGCAACTTGGATGCGCGGCGTGGTGCGTTCAACACCAAAACCCGATTTATGATTCTCGGTGGCGCTAGCGCGAACGAGATTCATGGCATCGACCATAATCCGGCCCGAAACCGCCGACTTACCTTTCCGGCATCCGACATCATCTACGACGAAACGATCGGAACCAACGCTCGGATTGATGGACGCTATCTGAACATGGGTTCGTTGCCTTTGATCAAAGGCTATCCCATCACATCCGAAACACGTCGTTTTGCGCTACTTGCGTTCACAGTTGAAGGCGACGATGCTAACTATTTCGATTATGTGCTGTCCTTGGACCCCGACGGCAAAGTACCCCCGCCCGGTGTGGCGATGTTCACCTATGAACTGACCCTTCGAACGCCCGAAACACGTCAATTCAAAAGCGAAATCCGGATTCCGACCGCCGGAGTCGATTCCATCCGTATCGAAACCTTCGGTGTAAGCGGTGCCCCGATGCAGCTCAACATCCCGTTTCAAGAGTCAGTGCCTATTTCATCACCAGGAACGGGGCAATGGGTTCGGCAGTCGATCGCCATCCCATCCAACACCCCATCGGTCGGATTGCAATTCCAAGGTTTGGGCACACAAAATACGTTCAGTGTGATTGCTCGTCGTCCGGATGGTTCCGTGATCCCGATTCCTCTACCGATTCTCGATTTTGAGCCCGTCACCTATCCGCGTTTCTCCTTCCGCACTAGTTATGCCGACACATCCTGCGTGAACCTCCAATTTTCGAAGTTGGGCGACATCCCTTCGAATTTCGAGGTCACCGCAACGCGATGGGTGTTTGAGTCGGATGTGGTTTCAGGAACCGACATCCAACGCCGATTCGACGCCCCCGGAGTGTACCACTTCCGATTGGAAATCGACGGCATGATGGCAGGTGAGCCACAACAGGTGGTCATAGAAGATTCCGTGACGATCAATCAACGTCCTACCGCATGGGCCGGCGGAAACCGTTCAACTGTACCGGGCCGATCGATGGCCTTCGACGGCACGGTATCCGAAGACGATGATGGACGCATCACCCGATATGAATGGGATTTCGGCGATGGACAAACCGGTGCCGGTGCCCGCATCGACTATCAATACGACACCCCAGGCTCCTATACCATCACATTGACGGTGTACGATGATTCGAATAGTCCTTGTAACACCGCCATGTCGTCGGCTACGGTTCTGGTGAATCGTCCTCCGATCGCTCGCATTCAAGCTCCAGCGGCTGCGCAGCGAGGGGATGTCATCACATTCGACGCATCCGGATCTTCCGACCCCGATGGAACCATCGTGGACTACGAATGGGTGATCAATGGCACCGAACTCGAAGGTGAGAAAGTGGAATGGACCGTAACCGCCGACGCTCCTGTTCTGGCTCGACTCCGCATCACCGATAATGCGCGCACAACGAATTCAACGGCCACTGCCGAGCATCGCGTTCGTGTGAAACGCGGGCCAATCGCCGAGGCCGGAAACGACAAACATGTGTCGCCAAACCGACCTGCCACATTTGTGGGTGAGCGTTCCAGCAGTCCTGATGGCCGAATTGTGGCCTATGAATGGATTTTCCCAGGTGATGTGCGTCGCCAAGGTGCCCGCGTGGAGCAAGGAATTGCAGAACCCGGTTGGCATACGGTCTATTTGGATGTGACGGATAATGAAGGTGCCGTCGGTCGCGATTCTCTGCGCGTGCGGGTCAATCATCCTCCCGTTCCGGTTGTGACGGGCGAGCTGAAGGTCGAAGATCGCACGGTATCCCTATCCGCATCCACATCCTATGATCTGGATGAAGACGCCGAAATCATCCGCTATGAATGGGCGATGGGAGATGGCACCACGTTGATCGGACCCAACATCAGACATACCTATCGTCAGGATGGCAGCTTTACAGCAACACTCACTATAGCCGACAATTCCGGCACGTTTTCCTCCATCCAAGCCACACGTGTCGAAATCCAGACCGGGGTAGCTCCGGTTGTTGTCGCACCTGTGACTCCAGTCGTACCCGAAGTACCTGTTGTTGAAACTGCGGGAGCACCGATCGCTCGGGCTGTTGTTCCAAATCGCGCTGCACCAGGAACGCCGTTTCAAGTCGACATCCGCTCCAGTGAAAACGCGAATGAATTTTATTGGTTTGAAAACGGCTCTTGGGTTGTTGGTGATGCGAGCCGCACGTTTACCCATTCGTCCACAACACCGTTCATCGTTCGGTATGCGGTTGACAATGGAGCAGGCCAAGCCAATTCCCGAGCCACAGCAAGCGCCACCATCCGTATGAACCGGGCTCCTGAAGCGTTGGCAATGCTCACCAACGAAGCCTTGACCGACACCCTCATCGTATTCGACGGATCCTATTCTTCCGATCCGGATGGGGACAGATTATCGTTCGAATGGTTTGTGGATGGGGAATTTGTCGGCAAAACCTCTCGATTGGAGCATCGATTCCTCACACCCGGTCGCAAGACCATTTTGCTTCGTGTGGATGATGGATTCGGCCTTGCGAATTCCGCCTCCGAATGGTCGAGAACCCTTTATATCTATTCAAGATGAGCGATTCCGATCTGAAACCCATCCTAATCGCCCTATCCGACAAAATTGTGGATCTGAGCGAGATCATCGAGTCGGATGCTTCCGGCACAGATGACATCGCACGCAAAGAAGCGCGTCAGACCTTGCGAGCCATCGGTGATGAATTGGTCGGCTTTCTGTCGCATGCACACGACGAAGACCGTGCTTTTCTGCATTTCATGCTCGGATCGTTATGCAGCACACTCGCCATGTGGCAAAAAGCGGATGTGGCATACACTGAAGCACGAACCTATTGGCCCGACCATGTCGGATTGTTGAATGAACATTTTTACTGCTTGATGCAGCTCGATCGGTTCGCCGATGCCTTGGCTGCGATCGACGCAAGCATCCGTCATGGTGGCGAAACACCGGATGTGTTGCAAAACAAAGCCACTGTGCTGGTGCATTTGGATCGCGTGAAAGAAGCCAAAGTGCTGATGATCTCGTGCATCGCGAAATACCCGAACGATACCGAAGCGGCCCGCTTCATGTCCGAATTGGACGCTTACACGACTGGATAGATTCTACTGCCATGCCTACTGGAAAACCATCTTCGAAACGCCGCAAATCCAATAAGATCGATGTCTTGTTCGAAGACCGCGATATGATCATCGTGAACAAACCCTCGGGATTGCTTACTGTCCCCATCCCGAAAACCAGAGCGATCAATCTATTGGAGATTGTGAATGAAGCTCTTGCAAAAAAAGGGGAAAAGGCAATCACGGTACATCGGATCGATCGATACACGTCCGGCGCCGTAGTGTTTGCGAAAAATAGTGAGGCGCATAGAGGTTTGGTCAAGCAATTTTTATCGCACACCCCCATCCGCACCTATTTGGCTTTGGTTCGAGGAACCGTGAAACCGGCCAAAGGTGAGCTGGTGCATTACATGAAAAAGGTGTCTCAAGGATTTCGGAACGTGGTGACGAAGCCCGATGATCCGGAAGGGGCCATGGCCCGCCTCATATATGAAACCGAAGAAAGCCATAAGCAGACGTCGTTGATGAAAATCAATCTCGATACCGGACTCAAGAATCAAATCCGTGTGCAATTTTCCGCGATTGGAAATCCGATGGTCGGCGATCGTCATTATTCTCCGAACGAAGCCAAAGAAACGCATATCGACCGACAGGCGTTGCATTCGTGGGAGCTTGAGCTGATGCATCCGAAAACGAAAAAACCGATCAAGGTCAGAGCTGATTTTCCGCAGGATTTCAAGGAATTGCTGGCCTTTTATCGCAATATTTAAAGCGTTTGCACCGATTCAGGAAGTTGCTTAAAATCTAATACTTATAAGTTCAAACGGGAAGGGTTCCGTTTGCTCGACGCGAGATCCATTTGGAGACCACCATGACCGAAGGTACGTCCTACTACGACGCCATCATTACAAAAGCCTTAGAACTTGCTGAATCGAACGATTGGCAAACCACATTCGACGAATTTGACATCTTAAAGACCAAGTGGTCCGAAGGTCCTGAGCTCGAAGACGAGGAGTGGAAAACATCGAAATTCGCTGAGCTCACCGAGGCGCAAAAACACTTTGCCGAGCGCCGAAAGGCCCATTATGAGCAGGTGAACGAGCGTCGCACTCAGAATTTGCAACGCCGCGAAGACATGGTTAAGCGCCTCGCCGATCTGGTCGACAACAAGCGTTGGGCCCAGTACACGGAAGTTGCCTCGCTCCAGCGGAAGTTCGAGGATGTGCGCCCGCTACCTGTGGAAGCCGAGGAGCAAACCAAACGGTTTGAAGCCCTTCTTGCCACGTTCAATGAGCACAAAGTCGAATACCTGGTGAAGATCCGTCAGCGTGAAGACGACAACATGCTGATCAAGCTCACCATCATGGAGAAGATCAAACAACTCGCAGCCACCTTGAGCGAAGCCACGAAATGGCCCGAAGCAGATGCCGAATTGGAGAATCTGTCGGACCAATGGCGCAAAGTCGGAAAAGTTGCGAAAGAGCGTTCGGATGAAGCGTGGAATGCCTTCAAACTGGTGCGTGACACCTACTTCGAAGCCAAGCTTTCCTTTGATTCGAAGTATCGTGGCGAGCTTGAAAAGAACAAGGCCACCCGCACTGAGTTGTGTGAAAAAGCGGAAGCGTTATTGACCGAGACCGACCTCGCAATCGCCGCCAAGGAAATGAATCTGCTGCATAAGCGGTGGAAGGAGACAGGTCCGACATTCCGCGAGGAATCGGAGCCACTATGGGAGCGCTTCAAAGCCGCATCCGACAAATTCAATGAAGTGAAGCACGAGAATTTGGATGTGATCCGCGATTCGGAGCAACACAACTACGAGGCCAAGGAAAAACTATGTGAGAAGGCAGAAGCCCTCTCCACTGGTGAATCGAAAGACCATGGTCATGATGTGATCGAGAGCTTGTTCAAAGAATGGAATGCGATCGGACCGGTTCCGCGTCGCAAGAACAAAAAAATCTGGGGCCGCTTCAAAGCGGCGATCGACTCGTATCAGCAACATCGACGCTCGCATTTCAAGCAAGCCCGCTTGGATCAAAAAGACAATCTGACCAAGAAGCGCGACATCATCGAAAAACTCACTGCATTGGCTACACAAGAGCCGAGTGAAGCCATGTCGACCGAGCTGAAGCAACTTCAGCAAGAGTTTCAAGCGGTCGGTTTTGTACCAATCAAGCAGAAAGAAAAAATCTGGCAGGAGTATCGGGCCGCATCCGATGCGGTTTACAAATTGGTCCGCAGTTCGGAGCCGCAACCCGCACCGAGATACATCCCTCAAAGCGCTCGTCAAAGTCATTCTCCGGAGCCAAGGTCTGAGCAAAAGCAGAAGCAATCCGAGTTGTTCCGTTTGAGGAAAGAAGTCGAAGCGGCAACCGAGACGATGTTGCATTACACCGATGCCATCACCTATATCAAGCCGAACAAATCCGGGAATTTGTTGAGGGACGACATCCAGGCGAAAATCGATTCCGCCAAAGTCCAGATCGCAGAAAAGCAAGCCGAAATGGATGCGATCCGGAAGGAACTCGATGCCACCAATTAGGTTATAGCAACCATCATGCCATCAAAACGGACCATCGTCTTATCGGGCTCCCCCTCGGCAGGCATTCGAAACATGCTTTCTGAAGCCGGTTACACGGTAAGTTCGACCGGTATCGGTGTCACCGTTTATGTGGATGATGGGAAAGATCATATCTCGGTGACGGGCGCCGCCATCGATGCCTTGCGATCGATGGATGTGATTGTGATATCGCACCGATCCGTTTTGGAACATCGCATCCTGTCGTCGAAACTCGGTGTTCAGGAGGTGTTGGATCCCAATGAATTGGACGCGCTTATCCCGACGGTTGAATCGGTCCGAAACCGGTCGATTTCCATCCGTTTTTGGGGCGTGAGAGGCTCCATCCCATGTCCGGATCCTGAGAACATGATGTTCGGAGGCAACACGTCTTGCGTGCAGGTTTCACTGAAGAATTCCGATGATTATCTGATTCTGGATAGTGGCTCGGGCATCCGCACGCTGGGCAATGCCTTGGTGCAACACGGACGCGAAGTGCATGGCCATATTTTCATCACGCATGCGCATTGGGATCACATCCAAGGATTTCCATTTTTCCGGCCCATTTATGAGCCGGCAAGCAGTTTGGCGATCCATATGCCGCGGCAGAAATTGGGCGATTGCAAAACCGTGCTCACCACGCAGTTCACTCCGACCTATTTCCCTGTGACGGTGGATATGTTGAACGCCCGCATCCAATATGTGACGCAGGAAAAAGATCCGGTTGTGTACG
Organism: Balneolales bacterium; assembly: GCA_041749075.1. Lineage (GTDB taxonomy): Bacteria > Bacteroidota > Rhodothermia > Balneolales > HLUCCA01 > CAMTWZ01. The sequence continues at coordinate 32,761 of JBGTBY010000024.1, forward strand.
ATGGCTACACCATGGAATTCATGATGGCCAATCATCCGGTAGAAACGGCCATTTACAAACTCAAAGCCGATGGCAAAATCATTGTGTATGCACCGGATAACGAGCTCACTCCGGATGTTCTACCTGCGTTCATCGAATTCGTCCGCGATGCCGACATCCTCATCCATGATGCCAACTACGACCGACATATCTATCGCAAGCGGGTGGGATGGGGTCATTCTGCTTGGGAAGATGTGGTGGATGCAGCCCATAAAGCGGGAGTGAAGCACCTTTACCTCACCCATCATGATCCAACGGCTCATGATGAGATCTTGATGCAACGCGAAAAGCACTTGCTTCATCATGTCGACAAATTTCAGACGTTGAAATTGGCTCGCGAGGGTGTCGTCGTCCGGGTTTAGTCGATGATCGCGCCGAGTTGAGCGGGTGAGACGATGCGCACATTCGTAAGCGCATCCACAGGCAATTCTTTCATCAGCGCTTCGATCGCTTCCAGATCCGCTTTCATGGGATCGAGCCATGTCTTCAAATCCTCGGTGCGCAGTACGACCGGCATCCGGTCAGACAACGGCTTCACCAGAAGGTTGGAATCCATCGTCAACACATTCACCACCCCATCCAACTCGTACGCCGCCAGCATCATATCGCGCTTTTTATACAAGGTGTACAGAAAGCAGAACGATACGTCGGTTGCGGTTTTCGACAGGATGAACCCTTCAATCGGAACGACACACCGTTTGCGCTGAAGCACCGGATGCAACGCTTTGTTGCGGAACGGATACACGGGAGCCACCACCCAATTCATCTCACGGGAAACGGGTTTGCGGTGATCGTCTGGCTCGATGACCGTAATTGTGCCACCTGGCGCCGATGTCGGTTCGTTTTGTTGTTTAAGGTGCAGAGTCATGGCTGTATTTTATCATAGGCTCAAAATAACCACATCTACCATGCACCCAAGCGACTTCTTCATCAATCCTCAAGATCGCCGAATTCCTGCATTTTGGCGCATCCTGTTCCAGTTCATCCTGTTCATCATTTTCTTTACTCTGCTTCAATTCGCACTGCCCAACGATCTTCCATATGTTCTGAACCACACGCTTCCCCTCATCGCATGCACTCTCAGCATCTATGTGTGCGGGCGATGGCTGGATAAACGCCCTTTTCTCGATTTCGGACTACACCTGTCCCCTCAATGGTGGCGCGAATGCGGATTGGGCGTTGGCATCGGTTTTGTGGCCATGGGAGCGATCTTCGCGGTATTCTGGCTGCTTGGTTGGTTGGATTTCACCGGGTTCGGATGGGACCGTGGTGGAACGGATATCTTCGCGATCTCCATTTCCATTTATTTCCTACATATGGCCATGGTGGGATTCTATGAAGAATTGTTCAGCCGCGGCTATCACCTTAAAAACATGATGGAAGGATTCCGTTTCGGTTCGGATGTTTCCGGAAAGCGCGCCGCATTCTTCAGCCTACTAACATCCTCACTTATTTTCGGATTGATGCACGCTGGCAATTCGAATTTTGGCATCGCTGGGATGGTGGGCATCACCATTGCCGGATTGCTGCTCGGAATTCCCTATATCATGACAGGTCGGCTGGGTTATGCGATAGGATTGCATTTCTCATGGAACTTCGCACAAGGCGCCGTGTTCGGTTTTCCGGTCAGCGGCAATCCGTTTCGCGAAAGCCTGTTGCAGCACCGAATCACCGGACCTGAATGGCTCACCGGTGGCGCATTCGGTCCGGAAGCCGGAGTTTTGCCATTCATTATCCTGATTCTTGCAGGCGTGATCAGTGTTGTTCTATTGGTTCGATCGGGCGTGCCATTCAAGGTCCACGAATCGTTTAAGTAGGTATATTGCCGGATGTCCACCCTTCCCTATGGCATCTTTTCGACGCGCACGTCGCCACCCCGAGCCGGCTTGAAGCATGGTGATGTGGTGATCGATTTGTCCGGCATGGAACGAGCCGGATGGTTTTCAGATGTGAAAGGATTCGCGGGCGAGCCCTTCTCTCAGTCCACGCTCAATGCCTACATGGAATTGGGTCGACCTGTTTGGAAGGAGGTGCGTCATATCGTTGTGGAGTCGCTTCATTCCAATCCTCGTGTCCTTCATCCGTTTTTTGCGCCTCTTGCCGATTGCATCTTGCATCATCCAGCCCGCATCGGAGATTACACGGATTTTTATTCGTCCTACCATCATGCGTTCCGAGTCGGATCCATGTTCCGCGGACCTGAGAACGCGCTCAATCCCAACTGGACTAAGCTTCCGGTTGGCTACCACGGGCGCAGCAGTTCGATTCGATTAAGCGGAACGGACGTGCGTCGCCCAAAGGGACAAACCCCGGAATTCGGTGCTACCAAGAAGCTCGATTTCGAGCTCGAAATGGGGTTCTATATCGGACCAAGTTCCACACTCGGCACTCCGATTCCGATCGACCAAGCCGAAGACCACATTTTCGGCCTCACATTGCTGAACGATTGGAGCGCACGGGATATCCAAGCGTTCGAATATCAGCCCTTGGGTCCGTTCACAGCAAAGAATTTCCAGACAAGCATTTCACCTTGGATCGTGCCATTGGAAGCCCTCGAACCATTCCGCTGCACGCTACCACCACAAAAAGAAAAACCTGCTGAGTACTTGGCAGAACCCGCATCCGCCAGTTTTGATATCTCATTGGAAGTTTGGGTGAATGGCCAATGTGTGACTCAGACCAATTTCAACACGTTGTATTGGAGTATGGCTCAACAGCTTGCGCATCATACCATCAGCGGTTGCGATGTGAGAGCGGGCGATGTGATGGGATCGGGAACCATCAGTGGTGAAGAACCCGGCTCCGAAGGATGCCTCCTCGAAAAAAACAATGGTTTTTTGAACGATGGAGATGTCGTGGAACTGCGAGCCTATAGCGAGAAAAGGGGATTGAGAGTCGATTTTGGTCCCGTTTCGGGCCGCATCCTACCCGCGCTTATTTAAGCAACGTCATCTTGCCGGTGAGCATTTTTTCACCTGCCACCAAGCGGTAAATGTATACACCGCTCGCAAGTAAATCGGATTGGAAGGGGATTTCATATCGACCCGCATTCCGTTCCTCATTAACCAGGGTTCTTACATGTCTACCCAGCACATCATAGACATCCAGCCGCACATATCGACGATCCGGAATCGTGAATTCGATCTGGGTTACCGGGTTGAACGGATTCGGAAAATTCTGTGACAATGTCGGTATTTCTGGTACGGTTTCGCTGTCGATGCGATATTGGACGCTGTTGCTATTGAATTCGGAGCCATTCGCAATCACGAGTCCTAGAAATTCGAGGTCGTCCCACTCCCAGGGAGTAGCAACAAGTATCGCTCCGCTCGAATCGCCACGACGGATGATTTCTTCAATGCGCCCATCCGTCATATACCCCAGAACCGCTACTCCTGTGGCGGCTTCGGAATGAACAACAGAGACGCTGATGGGTCCGAACACCGCTTCCGGGCGTGTGATCTTATAATATCGTGCCGAGGTTCGATTCAACGACTCCACCGGCATCAGTGAATCAGGAATCGCAACACGAGTCGCAACTACCGGATTCGGATACTCATGGCTCGCTTCAAAACCATAGGTTCCGCGCGCTTGATCACCCGATGCGAAATGCCATGCATGATTTTCTGCCAGGCTCTCGGAATAGGACACATCCAATGATGTGAGCACCTGTCGGATGGTGGCCACCATCTGATTTCCGTTCATAACCACACGATCCCACACATCCACCCAAAACGAAATGCCATGGGTTTCGGCATAATAGAGCATCCAAGTGACGTGATAATAAGCGCCGGGTGTGCTGCGACTCGGGTTCCGGAAAATGGATTGCGAACCGAGATAATTGTAATAGTCGTTCACCTGTGGATAGGTGATTTCCTCCATCATGGTGGCATCCATCTCCACCCAATCCACGCGTCCGGCATCGCCGGCCCAAAAGTTGGTTGCGTATTGGATCGCGTGCTTGAATTCATGGGCTACGGTCACTTTCAATGCCCCTAAAACATCTCCATCCGGATCGTCATTCGGTGGAAAACCCATGAAATTGCTGTGAAGCACAATGTAGGTCGTTCCGCCGGATGGCTGGGCGTAGCCATAGTAATCCAGGTCTTCGAAATAGATCTGATACGGCGTAAGGCCTATCGGATCGCGGAACTTTTGCTCCACAACCTGCAGCTGGTAGGTGTAATCGGCATACTCGGCGGTGCGCTCCACATAATCCGGAATGCCGTTCAGATTGAGGTCCGTTGCTGGAACCGCATTCGGACCCGTTGTCTCATAATTGATTCGAAACTTGCCGGATGGGGATGTGAATATCGCAGCGGTCCGCATCCGAAGATCCTCTTCGGATGTGAGTTGTTTCAGCCGGGCGCCTGATTCCCGCGATTCGATGATGGCAGGCGTATAACATTTGATCCACTCTTGAGCCGACAGGGATGCGGGAAACAGAACAAACAGGAAAAGAATGCGGGACATTTATTTGATCAGCGTGATGGATCTCGTAAGGCGTTGACCGTCGGTGTCAAGAATCAGAACATATACACCCGATGAGAGATTCCCGGCATCGAATCTTATGGAATGTTCTCCAGCGGGCATGGATGAATCTACCAGGATACGCACTTGCCGGCCAAGGATGTCATACACCGCAAGTCGCACACGACCGATTTCCGATTTCCGATACCTGATTTCCGTCGACGGGTTGAATGGATTCGGATAATTGTCCAAGCTCAATTGGGATGGGCGCTCCGGCTCGCGTTCCAGTCCCACCGGCGTCTTGGGATTCGTGATGATGGTGATCGAATCGGTGCGATAGAAATAACTCTCATCAATCAAACCGCTTTGAAAGACCAATACCGTGGTGTCTTTTCGAACGGCACGAAACGATAAGGTGAGGCGTGATTCGCCTGTAGTTGCCTCGCTTTGAACATGCACAAACCGGGTGAACGTCGAATCTTGCATCCAATCGGTCCGCTGTGCGGATGTGGGCATGGCACGGTTTTTCACCTCGCTCAAGATCAAGGCTTGCCGATGTTCATCAAGTAATCCGTAACGGGCTTCAACTTTGCTGCCGAATGGAAGATGCACGAGAATGGTATCACCCTCGGCTACGGATTCAACTTGCATCTGCGGATTGATGCCGTACCAGAAAGGATCAATATCCAGCCAAACCATATCATCAAAGAAACTTGTTTGTTCGAATCGAGCCGCGCCAGGACCAACTCCAAATGCGTCGGCGTCGGCAGGGAGTTTGTTTTGGAAGAGGTAGGCCGCGTCGAGAGGGGTGAGAACGCCGTTACCCGTGAGATCAGATCGAAACACAGAGTTTAGAGACGGATTCATCGAAAACTTGCCAACCAAGTGGGCGAGCATATCGGTCAGATCTTGGTCATTGACTTGAGCATCCAGATTGAAATCGCCATACGGTACTTTCGGAATTCGATGGATGGGCGCTACACTGAATCGTGCGGTTGTGCTTGAGTAATTCGTGGCTCCTGTGTTCACGACCACCACACCGATCATGTCCACATCCTCAAAACGGACGGAATTCGGCAGTTTGAATACCTCATAGGTGTTGATTCGGTCAAAATCACGAACAACAGGCTTGATGCCTTCCACCACGCTTCCATCTTTGAGATAGGCGATCACTCCGAACTGGATGGTGTCGTTCAAGCGATAGCCAAGCAGATACACATGTCCCGTGTCTTGGGCCGTGGGAACATATCGGTAGTGACGCGCCGAGTATTTGTTCAGCGAACCAACGGTCACATCCGCACTATTGGTCAACAACACGCTGGATGTGGTCGGGAGAATGGCCCGATCCGCGAATCCATATTCTTCCTTGGCGCGCGTTCCGGAAGCATGATGCCATAAATGGTTCGCCACAAAGAATTCTTCGTACAGCTCCTTTCGATTGCCGTTCATCGCGTCTCTCATGGAGATGTAGTTGTTGTTGCGGATCCGATTCCACACATCCACCCAGAAGTGGGGACCGATGCGTTCATGGTAGAACAAGCTGAACGAGGCCATGGCGTAGGCGCCGGGGATCGATGACGTCGGATTCGAGAAAATCGAACCACCTCCGGTATACGACACATAATCATTCACCTGCGGATAGACGACTTCCTCCATCATCGTCGCATCCATTTCCGCCCAAACGACGGTTCCCGTTTCACCGCGCCACCGACTCGTCGTATACTGAATCGCGTGTTTCAATTCATGGGCGATGGTCACTTTCAAGGCTCCGAGTTGGTCGCCATCCGGATCGTCGTTCTGCGGAAATCCGTCGAACGTGGAATGCACGACGATGTAGGTGGTCGACCCGCTCGGCTGCGTGTACCCGTACGAGCCCTGACTCAAAAACCGGATCCGGTAGGGAGAGCCCGGAATAAGCGGATCCACATAACCGAGTGAGTCCACCATCACATGCCAAGAGTCATCCGCATATTCGCCAGCACGGTCGATGTAATCTGGGATACCATTCGCATCGAGATCTGCCAAAGGCACGGCATGAGTCCCGGAATCGTCGAATTGCAACCGGAATTTGCCAGATGGAGACAGCACTTCGCGCGTGGCTTGGGTGGTTGGAGGTGAATCGGGCAGAGATTTTCCACGGCGCATCGCCTCCATTACGGATGCTGTTCCGCATTTCACAATGTCTTGCGCCTGTAGGGGGATGCCGGTGAGGCAAAGCCCTATAATGATCCAAAAACCACGCATCTGATTTCGATAAGCCGTATTTTCTAGCACTAACTTAAAAATATGGAAAGCAAGGTTCTCCTCTATTACAATTTCACGCCGATCGACGAGGTTCCGGCGTTCATCGAGTCCCATAAAGCACTCTGCATCGAATTGAACCTGCTCGGACGCATCTATGTTTCCGAGGAAGGAATCAATGGCACGGTTTCGGGCTCCATCGCCGCCTGCGACGCCTATAAAGAGCATGTATGGTCTCTTCCGGGCCTTTCCACCACCGAGTTCAAAGAAGATTTGTGCGATCACGTTCCCTTTGGCCGTTTGATCTGTAAATACCGTGCCGAAATCGTGGCGTTGCGCACCGATATGGAATTGGATCCGAAAGATGGCGGGACCCATCTGAGTCCGCGCGAATGGCGTGAAACGTTGGAAAAAGAGAAAGACTTTGTGATGATAGATGTGCGAAATCAATACGAGTCGAAGATCGGCCATTTCGAGGGTGCCATCCTTCCGGACCTCGAAAACTTTTATAATTTTCCGCAGTGGGTCGACGAATCCGGCATCCCGAAAGACAAGAAAATCCTGATGTATTGCACGGGAGGCATCCGTTGCGAAAAGTTCTCTGTTTTGATGAAAAAGAAAGGCTATGGGGATGTGAGCCAATTGCATGGTGGCATCCTCACCTACGCGAAAGAAGAAGGTGGCGCGCATTTTCACGGGAAATGCTTCGTGTTTGATGATCGCTTGGCCGTACCAGTGAATCCGAACGAAGACGAACCCATCAGTTTTTGCGAATTGTCGGGTCAGCCCGCCGATACCTACATCAATTGCGCCAACATGGATTGCAATAAGTTGTTCATCTGTTGCGAGGGTGCGGCGGACACATACCAAGGCTGTTGCAGCGAAGCCTGCATGCATGCGCCACGTGTGCGTCCGTTCAACAAAGAATCGGCCTTTGCGCCATTCCGTCGGGCGCATCACTACCAATTATGAACACTCGGATCCTCCTGGTCCTGTTCCTTTTATCCTCATGCAGTTTGTTTGATACGCGGGATGTGGAAAAACCAGGTAGTGGATCCTTAGCGGTGTTCTTGCAACCCGACCGACCCGAAGTGGTGCTAGTCAACCTGAGCGCGGCCATCGCCGGGATGAGCGCGCTGAATTATGTGCGCAGTTTGGATGGCGACGATTTCGTGTTCACACCGACCGTTGCGGCTCAGCAATTGTATCCCGATGTGTTTGCGGGTTGGGATGTGGCCTCCGAAGAAAATTGGTTCACGCAAATGAGCACGGCGGCGGCGCAATCCTCGGGACATCAGCTGACATTGACGAATATCACCACCGAAATATCGTCGAATACTCAACGCCAGGTCGTGGCCAATTATAGTCTAACGGTGTATCATAACCGTGCGTCGCAAGGAGTTCCAAACCTTGTGCGCGGACGTTTTGTACTCACTTTGGTGTCGGCAGATAATGGATTATGGAGCATCCGCGAATGGTCCGATATTTCTGTGGACGACGAGCCGAGTTGGTCCGACCTCAAAGCTTTGTTTACTAGAAATTAAGCGTTGAAAAAGGCCTCGGTGATGGCCTTGAACCTGTGCGGTTGGTCGAGAAATGCGAAATGTCCGGCGGCTTCAATCGTCACAAGCGCCGCGTTCGGCATACCGTCGCGCATGCGTTCGGCTTGATAGATGGGGGTTGAATCGTCGTTCACACCCCAAAGCAGCAAGGTGGATTGCGGCACCAAGGGAAGGCAGGGTTCCAAATATTCGGATACCGTTTTCACGAACACGTCGCGCATTATGCCTTGCAAGGTCTGATAATCGCTCGAGCCAAGGGCTTTCCACAGCGTTGTGCCACGGAGCTTACCCAACGCGGCGTCGCGCAGAGGTTGAGGTAGAAGCTGGAGCGGCGCTTTGAGAGATTGTGCTGTGTATTTCTTGACGTAGAAGCTGGGCTTGCGGCGTGGCTTCATACCGGCTCCGCCCGTGATGAGGATGGATTTCACAAGCGAGGAATCGGACGGGCGGGAGCAGAGTTTTAGGGTGATGCGTCCACCGAAGGAATGGGCGAGGATGTCGACGGGACCGACGTCGAGGTATCGGATGAAGGCGGCAACGAGATCGGAATAATCATCAATCTGCCAGGGGAAGGGCGGGGGTGGGGTTTGTCCGAAGCCGGGGAGGTCGATCAAATAGATCGTCCGGTTCACCTTCAACGACGCCGCTAACGGGCGCATCACCTTACCCGACACTCCCCAACCATGCAGAAAAAGCAACGGCTTTCCCTCTCCGAGTGTCTCAATATGTACCGATAAACCGCCGTGATTGAACTGCATAGGCCGAAAGTACGGCAATCGTTCCGGAATCTGTGCAGATTGTGTAAGATTTGGCGGGTTTCCGCCTCTATACAAGTATGTGGAAACGTGAACTCTTCTTTTTCTTCGAGCGACTCGAAATCCGAGCCGGCGAACGCCGTGCCATCGCCACGCTCCTGCTCCTTGGCACACTGCTCAACATCGCCGCGGATTGGATGCCCAGCCCCAGCACCTACGATGCCGCCTACTATGAACCGCTCATGGCTGCCTTCAATGAGCGCGTGGCCCGCAACCAAGCCGAAACCGCCGCCCAAGACTCGCTCTACCTGGGCTTAGTAAGGGCCGGCCCGCGTGCCGGCCCGAATGAAAGCCGTGTCGGCACCAGCAGAACTGCCCGAAGCTCTGTCAAAACCGACACGTCGCGGAGTGATCCTTCGCTTCGCTCAGGACAAGTCCCCATCAACACCGCCACCCTCGAGCAACTCGACTCCCTGCCGGGCATCGGACCCGCCTTAGCCTCCCGCATCATCCAATACCGAGAAGAAAACGGACCATTCAAATCCATCGATGAACTGCTAAAGGTTCGAGGCATTGGTCCGGCGTTATTAGCAAAGATTCGGGAATTCATTGTTTGTTGTTAGTTGCTGGCGCGACGCGCGAGAGCTTGCCCTGAGCGAAGCGAAGGGTGCGACGTGCGAAGCAAGAGGGGCAATGCGCGACGTTTTAAGTGCGATGTGCGAAGCAAGAAGAGACATTAATTCGATAACTTTCCCGTTACCTACATTCATGAGATTACCTCGCGCTTTAAACATCGCACATCGCACGATTAGCCTCGCACAATGAACATCGCACAACAAACAACAAACGACTAACAACAAACCACTAACCAATGACGAACATCCTCTGGGCCGACGACGAAATCGATCAATTGCGTCCGCACATCCTGTTTCTGGAAGGAAAAGGATTCAATGTGACGCCGGTGACCAACGGGATGGATGCGTTGTCTCTCATCACCACGAAACCGTTCGATATCGTTTTTTTGGATGAACAAATGCCTGGGATGGATGGATTGACAACTCTGGGACGCATCAAAGATTTGTATCCAGGTCTTCCAGTTGTGATGATCACGAAAAGTGAGGAAGAAGCGATCATGGAAGATGCCATCGGGTCGAAAATCTCGGATTATCTGATCAAGCCCGTGCATCCCAATCAGATGCTTCTCACAGTCAAGCGGGTTTTGGATCGTCAGCGCATCCGCTCGCAGAAATCGGCGCAGACCTACCTTCAACAATTCAATTCGATCGCATCCCGATTGCATAAAGGAAGCGGGTGGGACGATTGGGTGGATATCTACCGCCAGCTCACGCAATGGGACATCGATCTGGAAAAAGGTGACGATGCGTTACGGCAAGTATTGCTCGATCAATTTCAGGAAGCAAACCGGGCGTTCGGCAAATTCATACAAGAAGAATATGTGTATTGGCTGAACGACAAATCCGAATCGCGTCCGTTATTGTCTCCCGATGTGATTCCGGAATTTGTGCAACCTCACTTCAAAAAAGGGAAGCCGGTGATGCTATTCGTGATCGATTGCATGCGATACGACCAATGGCGGGTGTTCGAATCCATCCTGTCTGAGCATTACAAAATCGAGACGGAATTTTATTGCAGCATCCTTCCGACTGCCACTCCTTATTCCAGAAATGCCATTTTTTCGGGATTGTTCCCTCGCGACATCGAACGGGATTATCCGGACCTCTGGACCTTGCAAGACGATAACGAGACCTCGCTCAACAAGTATGAGGACAAATTGTTGGAGGCCCTATGTCGCCGTCTGAAAACCTCCTTCGTTCCGAAATATGAAAAAGTATTGACCGCAGACGACGGAAAGCGTGTCTTTGAACGCATACGAAATTACTCCCAGCTCCCATTCAGTGCCTTTGTCTTCAATTTCGTGGATACGTTGGTGCATTCCCGTTCTGACTCGGATGTGTTGAAGGAAATCGCGCCGGATGTGGCCGCTTTCCGCGGACTCACCAAAACGTGGTTCGACCACTCGTATCTGCTGCAGATTTTCAAAACCTTGGCCAAAGAAGATGTGACCGTGATTGTGACGACGGATCATGGTGCCGTCCGAGCGTTACGCGACACAAAAGTCCATGGTGACCGCGACACGAGCACCAGTCTACGATACAAGTATGGTCGCATGTTGAAAGCCGATCGGGATAGTGCCATTTTCGTGAAAGATCCGGCGGCGTTCAAACTTCCCCGAGGCGGTGCGGCATACAATTACATTTTCGCGTTGGAAGATTACTATTTCGTGTATCCGACGAACTATCATAAATATCAAAACAAGTACATGGACACCTTCCAGCATGGAGGCGCTTCCATGGAAGAAATGATATTGCCAATCGCCACGCTTACACCGAAGGGCCGGTCGGACGCATGACATCGGTGGAAACCCATAGCGAAGCGGAAACCATTTCTTTTGGAGAGAGATTCGCTGCGGATTTGTCCATTGGCGACATCGTTCTGTTATCCGGCGATCTCGGTGCGGGAAAGACTCATTTCGTGAAGGGAGTCGCACGAGGTTTGGGTCACAACGAATCGCATGTGAATTCCCCCACATTCACCCTCATCCATGAATACAAAAAAGGCCGCATCCCGATATATCATGTCGACGCGTATCGCTTGAAAGGCGAGCAGGAGGCTATCGAGATTGGATTGGAAGACATTTTGTATGGAGATGGCATCACGCTTGTGGAATGGCCGGAAAGGATTAAAGGACTGTTACCAAATGGTTGTATTGAGGTCCGTATTGAGAAGACGGGAACGGAAACACGTCGATTTTCGTATTTTTGAGACCTCTCATGAGTATCATCGAAAAGAAAAAAACCTCCTACCGGACAGACCGTTTGCCTGTGATCATGCCGTATCACTGGCGGTCGAACAATGCGCTCGTGCCGGGTGATTTGGTATACTATGGTCCATGTCCCGAGTATTACGGCGTGGGAGTGATTCAGAGAGTGGTTGAGCATATATGCATCGTGGATTTTCGAGGCACCGGTGAAACGGGCTTGCATAAGGACGCATTGGAGAAGAAATACCTCATTCCAATACACAAATTAGGGTTGTCGCATCTGCTGAAAGAGGTGTAGGAACCTTTCTCGTTGTAGTAAGTTTGATGATTTTGTTCAATAGCATTTTTGTCTATCATTGCACTTAAGTAACCAATCAGGTCCAGTCACCCACGTCCATGAAACGAAGCACCATCCTCGGAGCCATTGCGCTCCTATGGGCCGCTGCTGCTCCAGCCGCTGCCCAAACCACGGTCTCTACTGACATCACCACCTCAACCACTTGGACCACTTCTGGTAGTCCATATGAGGTAACAACCAATATCCGCGTCCTTTCTGGCGCCACACTCACCATCGAACCCGGTGTGGTTGTGAAAATGGGAGCCGGGAGATCCTTGCTGATTGAAGGAACCCTTATCGCGGATGGTACCGATATCGACCGCATCACATTTACATCAGCCGCCGGAACTCCTGCGGCCGGTGATTGGAACGCCGTCGAATTCCGAAACACATCCAACACCGGTTCGGTCTTTGACCATGTGCTGATCGAGTATGGAGGTGGGCCATCTCGCGACGCGATGTTGTACTACACAACCGGTGCGTTCGCAGTGGCTGTCACAAACAGCGAATTTCGGTTTAGCGCGAAGCATGGTCTCAATTTGCGCGCATCGAATGTGTTGGTTGAGGATTCGCATTTCCACGACAACGTTGGTTTCGGGGTCTTCTCAGATTTAAGTTTGAATTATACCGTGCGCGATAACGTGTTCGAAGACAATGCGGAAGGTGGCATCCGCGTTCCGGTGAATGCCGCGCCGACAATCATGGGAAATACCATCACGGGCAGTGTTTTAGGCGTTTTTGTAGACAATGGTGGCACGCCATCGATCACGGGTAACACGATACAGGGCAACCAAATCGGGATTCGATTCCGGGATATCGGTGGATCGCAACCCAACATTCAAGGCAACACGATTTCCGGAAACAGTCAACTCGGATTTCAGATGGTGGGTATCAATGGAACCGTGCGTGTGCGATTCAATTATTGGGGCTCCAACCTTGGACCGTACCATCCATCGCTGAACCCAACGGGTGCGGGCGATCCTGTCAGCGACCGTGTGGATTTCATCCCATGGACCACCACATCCGGCACCTTGCCCATTAAAAACGTGGCCGGGAGTTTGAGCGGCGTGCGCACGTGGTCTGCCGACACCGTATATGTGGTTACCGCCTCCGTCACGATCCCGAACGGAAGTTCACTGACACTGGAACCCGGAACCATCGTGAAATTCGCTACCGGCCAAAGCATGACCATCAGTGGCTTGATGAGCGCGATTGGTACCCCCGACGCCTATGTGGTCTTCACCTCCTTGCGAGACGACACCTTTGGTGGCGATTCGAATGGCGACGGAGAAGCCACGGTACCCGCACCAGGCAACTGGAGCAACTTGTTCATTTCGTCACCCGGTGCATCGGTGGGATCCACTCTTCGTTACGCGGTAGTGCGTTTCGGCAGCAATCAAGCTTTATATCTGAATGGAAGACTATCGGATGACCGACTCTCGCACGTGTTTGCCACCAACCATTCTGGAGCGGGTGTTCTGCATGCGAATAACCGCCCACTCACAGTCCACCGAAGTGTGATCGGAGCCAATAGCGGATATGGATTGCATCATTCCAACAGTTCCAACGCACCTTTGGTGATCGACAGCTCGGCAGTGGATGGAAACGGTACGAATGGGATTTTTGGTTCGGGGAACTTCGTGCTTACCATCAAAAACTCCCAGTTCCGCCAGAACGGAACCCATGGATTTCATTGGGTGAATGGCAAGTTAGACACTCTTATGAACTCGGTTTTCGAGTTCAATAGTCAGGTTGGTGCCTTTTTGGATAATGCCAACAGTCCACATCACATCGTTGGAAACTCCTTCTCACAAAATGGTGCACAAGGGTTTGCCTTGTTCAACAACAATGCCGAATTCCATCAGATTCGAATTGAAAACAACACGTTCAATAACAACGGTGCGGAAGGCCTTCTAAGCTCACGGGCGTTGGTGTTGAACAACACGTTTCACCAAAACCAATATGCTCTTGGAACCTGGTATCGAGTTGGATTGCGGTTCAAGGAAGGCGCAGGCAACGACACAAATAGTCTCACCGCGAATGCGGCGAACAATATCGTCACACTGAGATCCTCGTCCATTTCAGATACGTTGGCGAACCGCTTTCCTTTGGCGGTGACGAGCAAGAGTTACCTTGTGCTCACTTCACCCAACTTAAGTACCAATGCAACCTTGGTGATTGAACCGGGTGTGAATCTGAAGTTTGGATCAGGTCAATCGCTGGGAATGAACGGAAACAACGCCCGCATCATCGCGATGGGTACAGAAGAAAATCCCATCACCTTCACGTCGTATCGAGACAACTCGGCGGGTGGAAAAACCCATGCGGCCAGCGACACGACTACTGCAAGACGAGGCGATTGGTACGGGATTTCCATCAACAACAGCCCGAATTCACGTTTTGACCATGCCCATTTTCGTTTCGCTGGTCGGGCGATGGATGTGAACAACACAGTGGCCAATATGCCTTATCGCAATCTGGAGATCCGCGAAATGACCAGCTTCGGAGTTGTGGCACCGAGCTCGACATTCCGCTTGGAAGACAGCCACATCCGCGGAATCGGATCCTATGGTATTTATGCGCACAGCAGCTCAGACGTTACCGTCCGCACATCGGTGTTTGAATACAATGGCACGGCTCTGTATGCCGGTTCCTCTGCCGCCTTCAGGGAAGTGAGCAACAGTGAAATCCGTTTCAATGGCACGGGTGTGCAGGTCGATGGTGGCACCATCCCGCAAACGTATTCGGGAAACCTTATTCAACACAACTCCTCCCATGGAATTGTGAACAATTCCACCGTATCCCTGACGAACCTAACCTATGTTGGAAACCAAGTTTTAGACAACGGAGGGGAAGGAATCTTGACCAGCCGCTCGACATTCATCGACAACACATTTGCCCGCAACCGCCACGGCATCGGCTATTGGAACCGCTTGGGTTACAAATTCACCGACAATAACGGTGTGGATGGAAATATTTTCAATGCGAACGTCTACAACCAAGCATTGGCATTGCACGCGTTTGACCTTCGCGACACGCTCACAACGAACATGCCGGTCGCCATTTCTCAACCCGTCTATCATGTGATGAACCATGGCGGTACCACTGTGTCGACGAACGCCCAATTCACGGTGAATCCCGGCGTGCACATCAAGTTTTTCCCTGGTCAATTTCTGGCCGTGCAGGGCACCTTATATGCCGTGGGTACAGATGCCGATCCCATCACATTCACCAGCTACCGCGACCATTCGGCGGGTGGCAAAACCAATTTGGCAGCCGATACGGTTTCTGCCAAAGCCGGCGACTGGGGTTATATCTACCTGAACAACAATAACGCTCGGAATTCACGCATCGCCCATGCGCGTCTTGCGTTTGGCCAAAGCGCGATTCGATTCTACAATGTGACGGATTCGGTATACTCGAACCTTCATATCCACGATCACAGTGTATGGGGAATTGAAGTCTACAACCGGTTGATATTGGAAGACAGTCGTATCGTTCGATCCGGCAACTTTGCGATTTATGCACCCGCTGCCGAATCCGACGTGACGGTACGACGCACGGAAATTGCACATCACTCCAACCATGGATTGTACAGCAACACGGCAACAGGTGGATTCCGTGAGATCTCCGAATCCCACATCCATCATAACACCACTGGCATCCATCAAGATTTCACAACCATACCATCTTCGTACGTGTTCAACACCATCGAGCTGAACCGGGCGCATGGAATCTGGCACAATGCCAAGAATGACGCGGCCGATACGCTGCTCATCGTAGGAAACTCGTTGATTCGCAATAACGCAGTGGCCGGCTTGGTCACATCTCGTGCGTACGTAACCAACGACAGCATTTATGGAAATGCGTTCTCGATTGGTCATACCGGGCAACTCTCAAAAGGCGGTACGATAAATGAGAATGGGAATTACTACCTCGACAATGTGATTGAAGGCAACACATTTGGTGATATCCATTACCTTGATGGGGCATTGGCTGGAATCTTGGGCGGCACGTATTCGATCGATACGGAACGACCTGTGTACTATACTCCGAATGCCCTCCGCGTGAATAGTGCCGATTCCCTGATCGTACGTGCGGGCTCCATCCTCAAATTCAATGGTGGACATCTGCAATCCGACGGTCGGATCAGCGTTCGAGGTACCGCAAACCGAAAAGTGGTCTTCACCTCATGGCGCGACGACACGTATGGCGGCGATTCCAACCAGGATTCCACCAATACGGCGCCAGCACCAGGCAACTGGACCTACCTGTACCTCAACGGCACCCAGAACAACCAGAGCACCATCCGTCACGCCATCGTGAGGTATGCCTCGTACGGTTTCTTCACGCAAAACAATACAGCGCAGGTTGATTCTTCCGCATTCTCGAATTCGACCTATGGGATGTACATCATTTCGGGTTCGCCGGTCATTCGTGGGAACGACATCCATTCCAGCTCCATCGGTATCTACGCCAGCGGGTATGGCGGTGGAACCGTCATCAATCTGAATAACATTTGGAACAACGGGGACGGCCTGCACAATGCGTCCAACCTAACCCTGAACGCGATAAATAATTTTTGGGGCAGTGAGACGGGACCATTGGTGAACAACGGTCCGGACCTGAACCCGGGCGGCCAAGGCAACCGAATCAATGTGGCGACCGGCATCGTGAACTACCGACCTTTCTTGGTGGCGCGAACTGGCATTCAGATTGGGGATGTGACCCAGAACGGAACCATATCCGCGTACGACGGCTCTATCGTACTGCAATCATTGGTGGATCTTGTGACCCTTACCCCCGCGCAACAAGCCGCAGCCGATGTGACCGGAGACGGCACCATTTCCGCTGTCGATGCATCCTATATTCTTCAATATGTAGTGGGACGCATCACCGGCTTCCCGGGCTTGGGCAAAATCCCGGCTTCCGATCTCGCCTCCGCATTCCGCTATGATGCCGTTGAAGCTGGTGGTGTGGTGGATGTGCGCATCAAACTCGAAAGCCAGATCGGCATCCTCGGTACCGAGTTGCACTTGGCTTACCCGGCTGAGCTGATCAGTGGAGTTGAGGTGCTCGCAGCCGAGGCATCCGCCGAATGGTCTACCCAGCGCAACGATCGCGACGGCGTGCTGAAGCTAGCCTACGCAGGCACGGTTGCCGTCAATGATGGAGACCTCATCCATCTACGCTTCACACTGAATGATGGCGTTTCGGGCGTGGCGCGTTTGCTTCAGCCCCAACGCTTCAAGCTGAACGAGACCGACCTCACCGAAGCTCTCGGCGCAGAAGTGACCTCCATCGGGGATGAGACCCGCGCGCTCGAATTCGCCTTGGAACCCAACTTCCCGAATCCGTTCAACCCGACCACTCAAATCGGCTTTTCTTTGGCTGAAGCCGGCCGTGTCCGATTGACGGTGTATGACGTTCTCGGACGTGAAGTGGCCGTGCTGCTGGATGACAATCGTCCAGCCGGTCGATTCCAAGTCTCATTTGATGCATCGGGATTCAATAGCGGGATGTATCTATACCGACTGCAGTCAGGCAACCAGGTTCGTACTGGGAAAATGACCCTCTTGAAGTGAGGATCCACCTTATGAAGCGGATCTTCCTCCTACTCACGCTAGCCCTCACGGCAGCGGGAACCGGTTTCGCCCAAACCCGGACGGTGTCCATACCGGACACCACCGGCATACCGGGTACGGTTCTCCGACTGCCGGTTAGTGTGGCCGGCATCATCGCCTCGGATGGGGTGACATCCTCCCAATTCATCTTCACATTTCCTGATTCGCAGTTCGAATGGGTCGGGGTATCCCTTCAAGGCAGCCTGCTCGAAGAAACCGGATCTGTGCAATCCAATGCCCAGCTTAAGCGGGTAGCTCTTGCTTCGACCGATTCCATATCGAGCAATGGTGTCCTCTTCTATTTGGATTTGCGTGTGAAACAACATGCAAGCAGATACAGCACATTTGCGATCACTTTCGCATCCGCCCAATTGAATGAGGGTGTTCCGACCCTCACGACCGATAATGGATCCATCCGGGTTAAGGGAATGTCCTTGCAACCGGGGTTTGTGAACAACCTCCTGCTCACAGACACTTTGGCTCTTTCACTCACCGGCGATGGTCAAGCGCCATACGGTTGGTCCGTCAGCAATAACTCCATCGCCACCATCGATGCGAATGGTGTGCTACGTCCGCAAGCCCTCGGATTCGTTCGTGTGTTAGTCACCGACTCACAAGGTCTGCGTGATTCCACCAATATGATCCGGATTCAACCTGCGGCATTGGCAAATCTGACCATCAGCATGCCAGACACGACCACGCGTCAAACCCGCATGTTGCGGATGCCGGTTCGAACCACCGATCTCACCGGCATCGGAGCCACATCCTTCGAAACGGTTGTGACCTATCCAACCAATGCGTTCACCTATCTCGGACTCGACACTGTTGGAACGAACATCGGAGGCGGACCTTTGCCAGTGGTCCATCAAACGACCAACCAAATCCGTATCGCATATGCCTCGGACACGCCCTTATCCGGCTCAGGAGACTTGTTCGCCATTCGATTCCAGGTATCGCCAACGTACCAAGGTGGGGCCACCATCAGCTTTAGCGAAGCGCGGTTTAATGAAGATCTGATTCCCGCTCTCGATAACAGTTCGGTCAATATACTTGCCTCGCCAACCATCATTATTTCACCAGATCCTTTGCATACCACTCCCGGTCGGTCGATTGACATCGCTGTCTCGGGTGGAACCCCTCCCTACACGTTTAAAGTGGAGACTCCTGGTATCGTGACAATATCAAACGGCAGGCTTACAGGTATCGCTCCTGGAATCACCCGTATAAGTGTAGGAGATGATGCGGATTATGAGTCTTCTTGGGCAAGAGTGCAAGTGTTCAACATCGAAGCGCGGATTCCCGACACGACCGTGGTTTTTCCAGATACCATGCGATTACCGATCCGTGTCGAACCATTGAACGGACTCGGTATCCAATCCATCGAAGCCATCGTTCGATACGATACCACCTTGTTCCAATGGCTTGGGGTGCAACCAACGACGATGACCGAAGGGATGACCATCGAATCCGAACGCATCGGCTCCGATATCAAAGTGGCCTTTGCCGGCACTCACGATTTGTCAGGAGAGGGTGATGTGATTCTACTTTCCTTCATTCCTCGTTCCCAAATCGGAAATATGGTTCGGATGCCGGTTAGCTTGATCCGATTTCGGTTCAACGAAGCCTCGGATTCGACGGCCACCGCTCAGTTGTTCAACGGCGGCATCACAAATGATTGGGGGTACACCGCACCTGGCGTGCCAATCGCTCTGACTGCTGAGCCCGAACCTGGAACGGCAATCGTCATTCGACTCAATTGGATGGCTCCCGATGATGATGGTGGTCAACCGGTCACCGATTACAGTATCGAATATCGAGAAACAGGTAGCGGCTCATGGCTGTCGTTTGCAGATGGGGTTTCATCCACAACCACAGCGTTGGTCACCGGGTTATCGGATGGAACGTACGATTTCCGTGTCGCGGCTCGTAATGCGATCGGGTTGGGAGGTTACACCACTCCCGTATCAGCCACGGATATTCAAATAATGGATGCGCCACTTGAAACCGACTTACTAGGCAATTTCCCCAATCCATTCAACCCATCTACGGTGATCCGATATCAGTTGTCGGTTTCCGGTAACGTGCGTTTAGCGGTATACGATGTACTCGGTCGTCAAGTCGCCGTGCTGGCCGATGGCAACGTTCCAGCCGGGTCGCACCAAATTAGATTCGATGCGGCGAACTTGGCCAGCGGCGTGTATGTCTACCGGCTCGAAGCAGGTGGACGCGTGTTTACGAGAACGCTTTTGCTCGTGAAATAAGGGTGGCCCCCAACGCCACCCCCATCCCCGGGTAGAAGGGTTCGATGCCGGTCGACTCATATAAGAAGAGCATCCAAACCAGGCTGGTGCCGCTTGCGGCGAGCATCAGCCAGTGCATGTTTTTCACGCGAAATACTGGCATATAAACGCCTAAAACAGGAATCAGAAGCCCTGGAATGACCACCGTTCCGATGGTGTACCACAAGTCGATCACATTCGGCATCAGCCAAATCAACACAACTGCAAGAATCGCGCTGATGAAGATTCCAATGCGTGTATGTGTCGGTCCGATGAGATCCCGACCGATCGTCTGACCCGATAAAAACATGAAGCTATCCAACGTGCTCATGATGGTGGCCAACAAACCAACGAAGAACAAGCCGAGTAGTCCGGATGGGAGCAAGCGCGTCGCCATTTCGGGATAGACAAGCGCAGCCGTTTCGAGATCGGGCAGCATCACACGTCCATATAAGGCGGCAAGTATCGTGCTGGCGTCGAAAATGAACCAAAATCCGATGGAGGTAAGGATGCCTTTCCTTGCTATAGCAGGAGTTTTCGCTGCCGCGCATCGCTGATGGAAGCCGGGATCGACGAACGTCCAGATGGCGATGAAGAACCATACAAACAGATAAGATATGGAATGTCCACCGGTTAGGTTTTGATGGGCTTCCGGTAATTGCTTCCAGATCTCTACTGGCGATCCGAGCTCATGCCAGGCGAATCCAATAAGTACAAAGAATCCCAGATACATGAGGACGACTTGCAAACGATCGGTATTCACGACGGCGCGAAAGCCGCCAAGCGCCACATAACCCGCTATTAGGAGAGACAAAGTGATAGAGACAAGAGACAAGGAGAGCGAGGGGAGGAAGAAGAGGACGAGGAGGGAGCACATGAGCAGATAGGGCGCCGGACTCACCAGTACCGCGATCCCAACTGCCGATACGATTCCTGCCGGACGCCCATGGGCCGCCGTAACCGCATCCGGAATCGTCACATGCGCCATTTCCCGGATTTTCGGCGCCAAGAGCCATGCGAACAGCATCGCGAAGATGTAGTACGGCAATCCGAACACCACCCATTGCGAAATCCCATACAAGTAGCCGAACTCGCCCACGCCGAGAATGCCTCCATACCAGGTGCTCACAAGCGTCGCCACGAACGCGGGCAAGGTGAGGGTGCGTCCGCTAAGCAAGAATCCGGATTCATCGCTGATTCCCGGCCGCTTATACAAGCTGATGGCCAGCAACGCCACCCCATATCCACCGATCAATGACCAGTCAAGCCAGGTCATACACCATCACGATCAAATCGCCGCTCGTGTGCTGGATGCGGGCGTTGTACTGAGTGGCTTCGTTTGAACTTCCATCACGCCGGCCATTTTCCAAGGATTCGCGATACAACGGATATTTGAGTCCGTCGGTGATGATCCCCTCGACGATTCCGGATAATGGGTATAAGGACACGATCTGCCCTGGGCGCACCGATAGGGCAATATCCCCTTCCGATAGATACAGCCAGCCATCTTTCATCCGGTAGATGATGGAATCGAACCGATGGCGGTACTGTTTCAGAACCGAGAGGTTTTTCAGGGTATGATCAAGGCGCTTTCCTGTCGCGCCCAGTACGATTATTTCGTCGAATCCATCGCGTTCGGCGCGGATGAGGGTTTTTTCAAGGTCATTCGTTTCCTGATCGGTATCGTGCTCGACCGGCACTCCGGGGTACAACAGTGGATCAAAACTATCCAAATCGCCGACCACCAAATTCGGAATAAGCCCCATTTCGAGACAGGCATTCGCACCACCATCGGCCGCATAAAGGGCGTCGGCGCCGGGCAACCAGGTTTCCAAGGGCACAGGCAGTTCGCCCGCACACACGATGAGCAACTTCATGCGGCAAAAATACCCTAAATTCCCTCATGTACTTCGATTCTTTTATTCGAGAGGTCAGCCGATACCGTACGGTTGCTATTCTGTCTCATGTGCGTCCCGATGCGGATGCGATCGGTTCCCAAACCGCATTGGCCATGTGGTTTCGCGCTCAGGGCGTGACGGCCTACGCCATGAACGATGATTCCTTGCCACGAAATCTGCTCTGGCTCAGCGACCGCTTTCCTGTGCGTCGCACCGATACCAAGCTACTGGCAGAGGTCGAAGCATACATCGTGGTGGATGGAAACGCCTTCCATCGGTTCGGAACCGGCGGCGAATTCATCAGCCGGACAAAAAAACCCATTTTCATGATCGATCACCATCCCGATCCCGATCCCGGTTTCGTGGTGGCCGTTAATTCGGTGGAGGCCTCATCCACCTGCGAGCTGATTTATCGCCTGTATCGAGAAAGTGACCTGAACTGGTTGTCGCGTGAAGCCGCAGAAGCCTTGTATTCGGGAATGATGACCGACACAGGCTCCTTCCGTTTCGATTCGGTGACACCCGATACGCATCTGTTCGTGTCCGAAATGATGGAGCGAACCCAGATGAACGTATCGGCCATCCATCGCAAGATTTATGACGGACGCAGTTTGGAACACATTCATTTGCTCAGCGATGTGATTCGCACCCTCGAGCTTCATGCCAATGGCACCATCGCCACGTTTTCGGTGACGAAAAAAATACTCGAGAAGCACCGTGCCGCTTACAGTGATTTGGATGGAATGGTGAATTACGGCCTCGGTGTGGCCGGAGTGAAAGCTTCCATCATGGCCTGTGAAGTGGCGGATGGCGTGAAACTCAGCCTCCGATCCATCGATCCGGTCGATGTGAACAAATGGGCACGGGAATTGAACGGAGGTGGGCATGTGCGCGCTGCCGGTGGCCACCATCCCGGACCAATGAGCAAAACCTTATTTGATGTCGTTCGAATCGGAATGAGCCAAGTATGAGAACATCCATCCTTTTTCTATCATTGGGCTTGGTGATGGCCTGCGAGCCGACGACTCGTCCCGACTCGGCGAACCGCTCGACAGAAGGATTGTTCACCATCACAGATAGATCCGATGGTGATGTCGATCCGGATGTCAAGATCACCGAAACGCGGATGAATGGTATCACGACGGCGGTTCAGAATGTGAGTCCGGCGGTGGTTACGATCACGGTCACCGAAGTGCAGCGCTCACAGATGTCCAACGATCCGTTCTTCGACCTTTTTTTCAATCAAGGTCAGCAACGCGAATTCGTCAGTAGCGGTTCGGGCTTCATCATTTCGGCGGATGGATATGTGGTGACCAACGAACATGTGGCTAATCGCAATGCAAAAACCATCAAGATCACGTTGTCCGATGGACGTGAATTCGACGCGATTCGTGTGGGATCGGATGAATTCACGGATTTGGCTTTGTTGAAAATCACATCCGGCACCGATTTTCCTTATGTGGAATTCGGGAATTCGGATGAGCTGATGGTGGGTGAATGGGCTATTGCGGTAGGAAATCCGTTCGGATTGTTTGAAGACGGCCAACCAACGGTCACTGTCGGCGTTGTGAGTGCCTTGAAGAGGGATTTCCGGCCAGATCCGCAGGATCCACGCATTTATTTGGGGATGATACAAACGGATGCCGCCATCAACCGCGGCAATTCGGGCGGACCCTTGGTGAACAGCCTCGGCCATGTGATTGGCATCAACACCTTCATCTATACGGGAGGCACCGGAACCGGCTTCATCGGCCTCGGATTTGCCATTCCGAGCAATCGCGCCATCAAGATCCTCAATCTTTTGGCTGAAACCGGAGAAGTGTCGCTGGATTATGACCCTGGATTCGAGTTCCTTCCTATCAACCGTGTTTTGGCCTATCAATACAATCTCCCGACGGTTCAGGGGCTGTTTGTGGTGACGGTGAACCGAGACGGTCCAGCCTTTCATGCGGGAATCTTGCCTGGCGACATCATTTTACGGATCGGCAGGGAAGCGATTCATGGCGCGCCTCATGCTTGGGCTCTTTTCCGAGAATATGCCGAAGGAGATACCATGAGGGTGGAAGTGATCCGTGAAGGACGCTTATATGAGGCCAATATGAAGCTGCGCCGAAAAGTGGTGAACCCCTGACGGGATTCTCCATTGCAACTGAGCCCTACCTCTTGTATTTTGCCGGTTCACAACGGGTAAGCAACCTATACCAACAGAATCTCCATGACGATCGATCAACGCAACAGTATCATCAGTATCGTTCTATCGATAGTAATTATCGGATTGGCGTACGTGCTCTACGATTCCATCACAACGCCTTATCAGGCCAGAGTCAAACAAATTGAAGAACAGACTCGCGTTCGCGAGCGCTTGCAGAATGTTCGTGACGCACTCATTGCCTATCAGCGTGAGAAAGGGAAATACCCGCCATCGTTGGATAGTATTCAGGTTTTCTTGGAAACCGATCCGAAAATGATCGCTGGTCGCGATACGCTGTTCGTATCCAAATTGAACCCGACATTCGACATCAACACCTTCCTGCAATCTCCTCGTAGCCAGACTCGTTTCGAGTATGCGTTGAACGACACGCTTCGTCCGATGGTCTACTTGTTGAAAGATCCTGATTCGGACGATCTCATCGGAAGTCTCGATCGCACAACCCGATTGAACGCCCCAAGCTGGGATTAAGTGGTACTGGGCCTGAATTTCGCCGGGCGGCACCTGCTCTACGCGGTGAGCGCCACTGGCAAGGTTGAGGTCCTGCATCATATCGGTCGAATCGCACTCACAGTAGATGCAACCCAAGCCCTGCGTCATCCCGATTCCGATTCGATGCCAGTCGTCATCGCGGCGGTGGAAAAACTCATCGCCCAGTTCGGCGCCACTCGCATCCGCATCATCCTTCCAGCAGAGCTCGAATGCTGGGCTACCGTTCCGAAACTGGTGTATGATCATCCCGCCGAGCGCGATGCCTATCTCGCCGTTCTGCATCATGGCAGCGATCGTGGCGACTTGGTTCCGATCTGGCACGACCTCAGCAACCGCGATTACAAATTGTTCTGCATCCGTTCCAAACCCACCTTGACCGGTTACAAGAACATCGGCGAACTCGCACCAGAGTATGATATCTGCAGTGAGTTCGAAGCCGGACAGCAATGGATTTTGCGTCAAGCATCGCAAGGCGGATTGCTCATGATCGGATGTTATGAACGATACTTGGCCGTCACGTCTTATGCCTTAGGCAAACTTCGCGCGGCAACCTGGATCCGCTTCGAAGATCCGTCCGATTTGAATTATATATGGCCCAACACGGCGATCTCCGCAAAATGGATGTCGGGCATCTACGACCGAGTCACCCTTTATGGTCCGTTGGCTTGGCAGTTCGCCGACATCCTAAAACCGTTTTGGGATGCCCAAGCGGAAGTCACCCGTTTGGATTCATTGCATCGAATCGGTGTCGTAGCGCCCGAGGAAACCTATGGATTTGGACTGGAAGAGGCATTTCCAGCTATCATGATGGCCATCGACTGATATGAGAATCATCACCGGAAGCTTAAAAGGCAGAAAAGTGGATGTGCCTTCGACGGGGGTCATCCGTCCCACATCCGATTTCACAAAAGGCGGCATCTTCAACATCATCGACGCTCGGAAAGGCATCGAAGACGCGCTTGTGCTCGATCTGTTCGCTGGAAGTGGAAACCTTGGGTTTGAAGCGATTTCACGAGGCGCAGCCTCGGTACTGAGTGTCGAAATGGATCGTGGAGCAGTGAAGTCGATCGACCAAACGGCGACCAAATTCGGCGTTTCGGATCAAATGACGGTTGTTTGCGCGAAAGTGGATGCGTTTCTGGCACGCGGATCGTTCCAATACGATATCGTCTTCGCCGATCCCCCTTATGATTATGAAGATATGCCGGGCTTGGTCGATATCGTTCTCACCAGCTGGCTCAAGGAGGATGGTTGGTTCATCCTGGAGCATGATGTTAGACATACGTTCACCGCCCATCCCAAGAACGTATTCGCAAAGCCCTATGGGAAAACCATTGTCTCGATTTTCAAATGTTGAACTATCCTGCATTACTACTCCTCCTGCTTTTCAGCTTTAACCAGATTTTCGCTCAGTCTCTACCGATTGAGATAGACGGCGAGTTTGATGACTGGGACCAAGCGACACTCCTATTTTCCGTCGATCCAACGGCTCCCGAACCATCAGGTATCCATGTGAAGCGGGTCTGGGCGGCGAACGACGACCGGTTTCTGTTCTTGAAAATCGAAATCGATCGCGAAATCACCTTGCAAGAAACCAATCCGATCGTTTTGCTGATGGATACCGACAACAACGCGTCGAATGGTGCGGAACTTCGTTGGGTGTTTGGCAACCGTCAGGGTACATTCCATCACGCGTCGGTCTCGCATTCCATACGATACCCAAACATCCGGCTCCGTACTGCGCCAACGGTTTCTTCGTCGATGTTTGAAATCGCGATCGGAAGAGACACACAACCGAATGGCTCTGTCTCATTATTTCAGTCCGATACGATTCAAATCCAATTCCAAGGTGCCAACAATACACTCACGGTAGGTACGTACACATTCGATCTGAAGCCTGTCCTAGCACCCGAACCCATTCCACTTGACCGGTTCGACAATTCGGATGTACGCGTTCTTGCGTTCAATGCCTGGAGCGACAAACTGTTTGACACCCAATACACCAATCAGTACCGGCGCATTCTTGAAGCGCTGAGCCCGGATATCATAGCGTTCCAAGAAATTTGGAATCACAATGCGGCTCAGACGGCTCAACGTGTGGAGGCCCTAGTGCCCAGCGGAGATGATTTTCAATGGCATGCGGTAAAACTCGACCAAGGGAACGTCACTGTAAGCAAATATCCCATATTGGAATCGTGGCACATCTTGGAGAATCACCGGTTAACCGCAGCATTGATCGACCTACCGGAAGCGTACAATACCAATCTGATGTTGGTGAACATCCATTTGCGGTGTTGTAGCGGAGGTGAAACCAATCGATGGAATGAAGTCGCCGCACTTGCGAACTTCATATCCAACGCACCCATCCCGGAAGGCACTCCGATCGTTCTTGCAGGTGACTTTAACCTGGTCGGCAATAGTGGACAACTTTCCGCAATCGAGACAAATGGCCTCCAGCGAGTGCGTGCTCGTCAGACAGAAAAACGAATGAACTACACATGGCGAAACGACAGTGGTGCATACAGTCCGGGCAAACTCGATTATATTTTCTATACAAGCAGTTCGCTGACGCTAAAGAACAAGTACACGCTGCAGGTCGAAGAGATGTCGCCGGATCAGCGCGAACGTTATGGCTTGCAATTTGGTGACACACAAGTGGCGTCGGACCATTTACCCCATGTGGCGGATTTCCAAGTGAAAACGTCCACCAGTGCGACCGAAAAATCCAGTTTAATCCATCCATACTCACTCGAGCAGAACTTCCCGAATCCATTCAACCCCGCTACAAAGATTGCCTTCACGGTACCGGAACCAGTGAATGTGCAAATCGATGTCTTTGATCAATTGGGACGCCGGGTTTCCAGGCTTGTAAATGAGACCTTTTCCTCTGGTCTGCATGAAATCGCATTTGACGCATCCGCTCTACCGAGCGGTATATTCCTCATCCGAATGATTTCGGGAGAACAGGTCTTTACCAGGAAGATGACCTTGATGAAGTAACGTATTCACACGAAACGTCTCTACTTTAAAATTTATCATTTAAAATTTCTTCCATCATGACAGCCCTCTACGCCGGGTCGTTCGACCCAATCACATATGGTCATCTGGATATCCTGGAACGTGCTTCCGCGCTGTTTGAACATGTGCATGTGACGGTGGCGATGAATACTAGAAAGGAATCGGTCTTCACCGCCGAAGAGCGGATCGCTCTGATCAATGAATGTCTTGAAGGAAAAGAATGGGCGAAGAAAGTGACTGTGGGACAATTCACCGGATTATTAGTGGACCATGCGAAGAAGCTGGGTGTGAACACGTTGGTCCGCGGCGTCAGGCAGGTGTCGGATTTCGAGTATGAGTTTCGCATGGCACTGATGAACCGGCGCCTGGCCCCGAACTTGGACACGATTTTTCTGATGCCGAATGAAGAATTGACCTTCGTCTCGGCGAGCTTGGTGAAAGAAGTGGCCTACTGGGGTGGGGAATTGAGCCACTTCGTGCCCGAAAATGTGGCGAAAGCACTGACTTCCCACTACAAAAAATAGTGCGCTAAGCCTTATTTTGAGGCATGACCATTTCCCAACGGGCGAACGCCCTTTCCGCTTCCGAGACCCTAAAAATCACTGCGCTTGCCAAAGAGATGCAGCGCGCCGGCAAATCCGTGATTTCGTTGAGTGCCGGTGAACCCGATTTCAAAACCCCATCCCATATTTGTGATGCGGCCATTCAGGCCATCCGCGACGGACACCACGGATACACGGTGAACGCCGGCACCCCCGAGCTTCGTGAGTTGATCGTAGCCAAACTCAAGCGCGACAACCAACTTGAGTACACTCCCGAGCAGATCATCGTCTCCAACGGTGCGAAACAATCGGTAGGATTCGCCATCCTCGCCACCATCAACCCTGGCGACGAAGTGATCATCCCCGCGCCGTTTTGGGTGTCCTATCCCGAAATGGTGAAGCTTGCTGAGGGGACATCCGTCCTGCTCCGCACCGCGTTCGAAAACGATTACAAGCTCACTCCTGCACAGTTGCGCGCCGCGATCACACCGAAAACCCGGATGCTCATTCTGTGCTCACCTTCCAACCCCACCGGTAGCTGCTACTCGCGTGATGAATTGAAGGAACTCGCAGCCGTGTTGCTTGAATTTCCGGATATCCTGGTGCTGTCCGATGAGATTTACGAATACATCATTTTTGATGGCGAGCATGTGAGCATCGCCGCGGCTGAGCCGAAATTGAAAGACCGTGTGATCGTGGTGAACGGCTTTTCGAAAGGCTTCGCCATGACCGGCTGGCGGCTCGGTTACCTCGCCGCAAGCAAAGAGATCGTAGGTGCCTTTGGCAAGATCCAAAGCCAGGAGACATCCGCACCCAGCACCATTTCCCAGAAAGCCGGCGAGGCCGCGCTTCGTGGGTCCCTCGACACCGTGTTCGCCATGCGCGACGCCTTCAAAGCCCGTCGCGATTTCATGGTCCAAGCCCTCAATGCAATCCCAGGTGTGAGATGCTTCAATCCGGGTGGCGCGTTTTATGTGTTTCCGGATATTTCGGCCTATTTGGGCAAGAAGAGTCCGGACGGAACCCTCATCGCGACGTCATCCGACCTTAGCCTCTTCCTCATCGAAGCTGCGGGTATCGCAACCGTTCCCGGCGACGCATTTGGCGAACCCGACGGCATCCGGCTTAGCTATGCCTGCTCCATGGCCGACCTCGAAGAATCGGTCAAACGCCTGAAAAAAGGTCTCGAAACCTTGTCGTGAAAGCCCAAGCCCATATCGATGCCGTCCAGCAGTTTGTCCTCTATTGGGGAGAGATGGCACCGGCTTGGGGAATCAACAAAACAATGGCACAGATCCATGCGCTGTTGTATGCCGAGCAGGATTCGCTAGACACGGATTTCATCATGCAGCGCCTCGATGTGAGCCGTGGCAATGCCAACATGAACTTGCGAAGCCTGGTGCAATGGGGTTTGGTTCATAAAGTTCGCAAAGACGGAAGCCGCAAAGACTACTACACGGCCGAAAAGGATGTGTGGGAAGTGGCCGCCATCATCATCCGCGAACGGCAACATCGTGAACTGGGTCCGGTTCGCGAAAACTTGCAAGAATGTCTCGATATCCTGGGCAAGGACAAAAATGCCGATCCTCAGACCGATGAATTCCGCGAGCGGATCGGAGATTTCATCAAGTTTTTGGACTTCGTGAACGATATGACATCCGCCATGCTGCCATTCATCACATCGAAGAAAAGTCAGTCGTTGAAAAATCTGCTCATGCTGATGAGCTCATTGAAAGGCAAGAAGAAAAAATCATGATCCGGCGACACGACATTGGAAAATCGGGCGAAGATCAAGCCGTGGAATTCCTTGAAGGGAAGGGTTACACGATTTTGGATCGGAATTATCGCTTCATGCGCGGCGAAATCGACATCATCGCATTGGATGATCCGTTCATCGTATTCGTCGAAGTGAAAAAGCGCAGTTCCGACTTGTTTGGTCGGCCCGAAGAACACATCCGTCCCGCCCAGAAAAAGAAGCTGCATGAAGTGGCCAGTTTTTGGTTGCATGAGCGACGCATGGAAGGAATCCCCGCGCGATTCGATGTGATCGCCGTGTTGGAAAAGCCCGGTACCGAATCGATGCTCATGCATTACAAGTTTGCGTTCCGCTAAATCGCTATCTTCATTTCATGCGAATCAACTGGACTTTGCTGAACCCGCTTCATTGGAAACGCTCGTTTCTCATCTGGGTTTTAGGTGGGTTTTTTGTCCTCTGGATCGGTGTTCTCGATACCTATAGCTTGTTGGCGCGGTATCAGTTAAGCCGTGAGCGCGCCGAACTCATCCAACGGACGGAACAGCTCATTCGCGAGAGCGATGAGCTGAGTGCGAAGATCCAAGCCTTGCAACGCGACCCGGCTCTGCTAGAGCGCATCGCCCGTGAAGAGTACGGAATGCGTCGACGTGGAGAAACTGTTTATAGAATCCGCACCTCAGACTAATATTATGCTTACGATTGGAATTGATCTCGGCGGCACGAACATCAAAGCCGCATTGGTAGATGATGAGAAAGGAATCTTGCACAAGTTTTCGTTTTCGACGGAAGCGGACAAGGGTGTAGATCATATCATCAACAAGCTCGTGGAAGCCATCAAAGTGGCCGGAGCGAAAGCAAAAGGGCCCATTTCAGGTGTAGGCGTCGGATCACCAGGGGTTATTTCCTATGATCGTACCACGGTCAGCAACCCACCGAATTTCCCGGGATGGACATCCGTGAATTTGGCCGCAGAGTTAAAAAAACGAACATTTTTCGATGTCTATGTGGACAATGATGCCAATCTTATGGCCTTGGGCTCGTCCTATTTCGGGATGGGTAAAACCCATGCGAATTTCATCATGGTCACATTGGGAACCGGCGTAGGTGGTGGCATCATCTATCAGAACAAATTGTTCCGCGGCGCCACCGGAGGCGCTGGGGAACTGGGTCATGTGATGATCGATTACAATGGTCCGGCCAGCAATTCTCCTACCATCGGTGGGATCGAAGCCTATCTCGGACAGCGGTTTTTAAGCCGCCTTGCTTGGAAGAGGATACAATCCGAACCCCAAAATCCGTTGTTCGAACGATACAAGTCTGATCCGGAATCCATGGAACCGAAAGATCTCACCGAACAAGCCAATCTCGGAAACGCACTCGCCATCGATATCCTTCGGGATGCGGGCGAGAAACTGGGTTATGCCATCGTCAACTATATTCACATTTTGGACATCCGAAAAATCATCGTGAGCGGAGGAGTGGCTTTGGCTGGCGATTGGATTCTCAAACCGGCACGCGAAGCGGCATTGACGCGTATGATGGTGCCGTATCACAACGGTTTCGAGATCATGGCGGAAACCCTGGGCAACGATGCGGCCCTGCTCGGCGCGGCAAGTCTGCCGTACGAGTACCTTCCCGATTAAGGAGACGGCATGCGCCGCAACGTCCGGTTCTTGCTCGTTTTCTTGTGTCTTTGCCCGACCGGACTCCTTGCGCAAAACACCATCACGTTCTCATCAGCCGATTCCCTCACGTTTTCGGTAAAGGGAATGCGCATCGCCAAGCTGTTCGGCACGGCGAAAGTGGAACATCCGAGCGGAATTCTTACCGCCGGCATGATCGAACTGAATCTGACTCAGACCACGATGAGCGCCACCACCACGGTTCCGGGCGACACGCTCACAGAGCCGATCCTCAAACGCGGTGAGGATGAGATCCGGTCGCGGCGCGTGTTATACAACTACAAAACCGAGAAAGGGAAATTCGAAGTCACACGGGTCTCCATCGACGAAGGACGCGTGCGAGGCGAAGAGGTGAAGCGGTTCGCACCTCATGTGGTGTTCATTCGAGACGGCCGTTATTCCACGTGCGAGATGGATCATCCGCACTTTTACATCCGTGCCAGCCGAATGAAAATCGTGGACGAAGAAGAAGTGTTTTTCACGAATGCGCGGCTGTTCATTCTCGACATCCCTTATCCCATTCCATTTCCGGTCGGATACATTCCTTCCGGATTGGATAAAAAGCGCTCCGGATTGCTTGCTCCGACCTATGCCTTCCAGGAATTGGATGACCGAGGATTGGGCCTTCAAGGATTCGGCTGGTTCCAGTATTTCAACGACCATTATGCCGCCACCTTGAGTGCGGATCTGTTCACATCCGGCACGTTCTTCGTTCAAAGTCGCAACGATTACCAATGGTTGAACCGTACCCGTGGCTCGCTTAATTACAGCTATTCGCGCAGCCAGGGCATGGAAGAGACGGATCCGGATTTCTCGCGGCGTACGGAGCAAAATCTGGCATGGTCGCATAATCAGACCATCAATCCTTACTCGTCATTCAATATGGACATCAATCTGCGAACGGCCCAGTTTTTTACGCAGAATTCCTTGAACATCAACGATCGGGCGCAGACGAGTTCCACATCCAGGATCGGGTACAACTATCGTCAGCCCACCGGGTTGTACACATTCGGTGCCAACGTGTCGCAGAGCCAGAATTTCTCCGATAATTCGGTGTCGATGTCCGGACCTACCGCGAATTTCAGCCTTCGACGCCTCACACCATTCGCACCGAAGATTCGTCGACCTGTTGCGCCGTTTTATGAGTCGCTGAGTTTGGGATACAACAATCAGTTCAACAGCCGTTTCAATTTTCGACCCATTGTGGGTGCGAATCCGGATATTTCGTGGATTGATGCGCTCTTTAATCCATCCGAGTATCGCGAAGCCACCGGAAACAAAGGCCACATCGATTATGGATTGCGTCAATCGTTGGATGCGAGTATGCAATTGCTATCCGGAAATAAGATCAATCTGACGGGAAGCGGACGCATGACCGAATATTGGTATGGCGAAACCCTTCGCCGCACCTTCAATGCCGATTCGAACCGGGTTGAGGAGTCGAGAGTGAAGGAATTCGCCGCTACTCGCGATTTCAGCGCGTCATTATCGCTTTCAACCACCGTTTATGGCATTTCCATGATGAAAATCGGAAACTTGGAAGGATTCCGGCACACGGTTCGTCCATCGGTGAGTTATACCTGGAGTCCGGATTTTTCCAGACCGCAATGGGGAAATTATCGCACCGTTCAGAGCGATACTTTGGGAGGAACGCGAACGTACTCGATCTATGAACGAGGCATTTTCGGCGGACCCGGCGGCGTAAAACAGAATTCCATCAACCTGAGTATCGGCAATGTCTTCGAAACCAAGCAAGTAAAGCGCGACTCCACCGGCGAAAAAAAAGAACAGATTTTGCGGTTGATCGACAATCTGAGCGCGAGCCTGAGTTATAATTTGGCTGGAACCTCTTTCAAACTGAGTGATTTGAACACCAATCTCAGCTCGAACATCATCCGCAATGTGAATATCAGTTCCAGCGCGACGTTCAGTTTTTATGATACGGACAGTGTTGGATCGCGATTGGAGCGAGTGGATCGGTATCGGTGGGATGCGGGCAAGTCGCCACTCACACTACGACGCTTTAATATCGCCATGGGGACTCAATTCCGACAGGGGAATACGAGTGGCGTCGCGATGCGATCGAACCCGGCTTATTATCCCGAACAATATGATCCATTGGATCAGACCGATTTCCGTGGGTATGATCCCGGATTCAGCGCCATGCCCATCGAACCCTTGGATGTCGCATGGGCGGTCTCATTGAGCTTCAATTACAGCTGGCAATGGGTCAGTCATATTGAACAGCGAAAAACAGCCATCCTGAATGCTCAGAGCATCCAACTTCGATTGGCTCGCGAATGGCAGATCGGAACCAGTATCGGGTATGATTTCATCGGAAAACAACTCACACCGAGTCAGTTCAATGTGACAAGACAGTTGCACTGCTGGGACATGAGCTTCACCTGGAATCCGTTCGGCGATTTCCAGTACTACCTCTTCCGTCTTTCTGTGCGCCACACGCAAATGCAGGGATTGTTCCAAAAACTTCCTGGATTGAACAACCTAGAACGCACGAATACCCCGATCAACCGGTTCTGATCAACCGATCTCTTGCCGGCGAAGGATGTACTTTCCGAGGATATCAAACTCGAGATTCACCGCATCCCCCGTTTTTCGTGTGTGAAGGTTCGTATGAGCCCAGGTGTACGGAATAATGGCAACGGTAAAGCGGGTACGCTCGAGGCGCGCCACGGTCAAGGAAATGCCCTCCAGCGCGATGCTACCTCTCCCTACGATGTATGCCGACCATTCTTCAGGGATGGTGACGGTAACCAACCAATTCGTCCCCTCTTGGATGATTTCGCGGATACGGCCCGTCGCGTCGGCATGACCCTGCACCAAATGTCCGTCCAAGCGATCCCCCAATCGAAGCGAGCGCTCCAGATTCACCACATCCCCGATCGCCGAATCGCCGAAATTGGTTTTGCGAAGGGTTTCTTCAATGACCACGGTCTCGAACGAGTCCCCGTCACAGCTCACCACGGTTTGACAGACGCCGTTGATCGACACGCTGTCGTCCACGTCCAGCTCAGATGCGAATGGCGCGGTATAGGAGATTCGTCGCGCTCCATCTTTGTCGTGAATGTCGCGGATGAGGCCAGTCGCTTCGATGATGCCTGTGAACATGATGTCAGAATTTAGAAATATCCGGTGATGAGGACATCCTCGCCGATCTTTTCCACCGAGGTGGAGCGCAGATCCAGACTTTCGGATAGGCGGTCGATACCCAGCCCCAGCACCGAGCGTTTGCCGCCGCCCAAGAACTTGGGAGCCACAAACACATGCACTTTATCCACCAACCGACGCTTCAGCAACGCCGTTGCGAGGGTTCCGCCCGACTCGACGAGCACAGAACTGATCCTCAGCGCGCCAATCCGGTCCAACGCTTCACTCAGATCGGTGTGCCCCTCATGCTTTCCCACTTGGATGGTTTGTCCGCTGAACGCATCCGCATCCAACAGAGATAAGAGCGGATCCGCTTGGGCTTTCCACCCGATCGTAACCGTCTTCGCCTCTAACGCATCCGAAAAGAGGTTCAAATGCCTGGGCAACGTGCCTTCCCCATCGATCACAATACGCTTGGGCGCCCGGCCTTCCACCAATCGCACATTCAGACTCGGATTGTCGGCCAACGCGGTTTCACGACCGATCATCACCGCATCGTACACACTGCGCCATTCATGGACCCGAGCGCGCGACGCTTCGCCCGTAATCCATTGCGACATCCCATCCGGCGCGGCGGTATAGGCGTCCAGAGTTTGAGCGAGTTTCAAGGTCACAAACGGCCGACCGGTGGTGATGTAGGTCAGAAAAAACTCATTCAAGCGTGCGGCTTCATCTTTCATCAATCCCACATCCACCTGAATGGAATTGGCACGCAGCATTTCGATGCCTTTTCCACTCACTTTCGGATTCGGGTCGATCATGGCCACAACAACCCGCTTGATGGGCAATTCGGCTAAGGAGAGAGCGCAGGGCGGGGTTTTTCCGTAATGCGAACAGGGCTCGAGCGTCACATAGACGGTCGCATCAATCAGGTCACGCTCATTCTTGATGGCGGCGATGGCGTTCACTTCAGCATGGGCTTCGCCATAGCGTTCGTGGTATCCCTTCGATAGAAGTTTCCCTTCATTGGAGACGATTGCGCAGCCCACCATCGGATTCGGACTCACATACCCCGCTCCTCGGACAGCCTCACGAAGTGCGAGCTTCATCCATTTGGAATCGTCGGTTGTAAAATCAGGTTTGGGCATGGGCAAAAAAAAAGCGGCTCCGTGAATCACGGAACCGCTTTAAAAGTACGGGTATCGCGGAGCTTAACGAAGCAAAAGGGCGCGGTAATCTTTGATTTCGGCTTGATCTTTCAAACGCTCGAGCCAGGTGCTGCGGAACGCTTGTCCTTTTTCATTCTGCAAACGGGTCCGGATTTGCGAAGCGTAGGCTTCTGGCATCGCGCTCACATCGGCGTCCACACGGTTGGTGACGAAGAGTACAAATGCGGCGTTTTCGCCTGGGATTACAGGAGTGACGGCATTCATTGGGGCGGTAAATGCGGCTCCAACAACCGAAGGCTCACGTCCAGCGCCAGCAAAGCTGTTACCGGAAAGTCGCTGACCTTCAACCGTCATCACTTGTTTGCTGTCTTTCGCTGCGATGTCGTCAATTGAGGCCACACCGGAAACCAATGCTTTGACGCGGGCAACGGTCACGTCGCGACGCTTCTCATTGCGGAGGCGGGTTTCAATCTGCGGGCGCACATCATCGATCGGACGTGGACCGGCTTCACGGATTTCCGTGATTTGGAACACCACGAAACGGTCGTCAAGCTCGATCGGCTCGGAAATTTCGTTGCGTTTCGCTTTTTTCAAGGCATTCAACATCAGGCGGCTGTTGCCGATGCCTGGAATGAACGGAGTGCCGTCTGTCGCGAATGCGGTTTTGAGTTGAAGATTTTGACGGGTCGCTTCGGCTTCAAATCCTTCATTCTCTGCAAAGGCGGAAAAATCGCTAGCCAAATCAGATTGAACACCAACCGTTTGGAATGGGTCGGCTTCCACATTCAATGTGAAAATGGCCGTACGTACGTCGCGGTTGTTGCGGCTCGCTTCGATGCGTTTGGCCATCACGATTTGTCCGTTATGTAGAACCGGCGTCGTTACGGCACCATCGGCAATGCGGAACACTTCGGCAAGATGATCGCCAAGCTCGGTTTGAGACTGGAACACAGCCGAAATAGTGCGAGTAGCGGAGCCATTCTGAACCAAGAATGTGGAATCGTTCGCAGCTTCTTCGAAGAGGACTTTCAAATGACCCGCTTCATCCAATGCACGGGTTGTATCTGCAGCCGTAGCGGCTTTTGAGAACTCCACATAGCGGAAGTTGAAGCTTTTTTCCTGCTTGAATTCGTTCTGGTTGGCACGGTACCAGCCGGTCACGTCTTTGTCGGAAAGGGTGATGTCGCCTTCAGCCACTTCGGAATAAGGGAAACGAACGAACTGGAAATCAGAGATGGAGTTGTCGCGGATGTATTCGTTCTCGATTTCAGCCTGAGTCACAACCAAGGACGCATCCAAATACGCATTCAATTTTTCGCGACGACGCTTCTCACGCAATTGGTTCTCGACATTCATCCAGATTTCCGCGTTTTCAGGCGCTTCGATGGCGGCGTTCAAAGCCAAACGGTCAACCGTTCCATCTTCGTTCATGAAATATTGGGTGATGAAGGGATCCGGATTCGGACCCGACACCATGTCGATGATCTCGGCATCCGTCACAACGATTCCCAAGCGTTCCATTTCGGAATCGAGGATGCGGTTCATCACCAGCTCATCCCAGACGGATTCTTCATAGAATGCGCGCAATTCCATGCTGGGTTGCTCGCCGCCGGTTTCCTGACGGTACGATTCCAGATAGTTGGTCAGGCGGGCGTTGTATTCTTCAAAGGAGATCGCTTGGCCGTTGACTTCCCCGAGCGAACGCGGACCCGTCATCAAAGCATCGAACATTTGTGTGTCGGAGAGGCCCCAGAGCACTCCGAAGGAGAGGATTAGCACCCAAAAAATGTATTTGGTGCTGTGTCTCAATTTTTCCATCAAACCCATTGGGTATTCCTGTACAATCGATTAGGTTTCAAAAAATGTGTGAAATAGCCTCGAAATATACGGGAAACCCCCTTCTGTATCAAAACAGACGAATCAGCCTCAAGTGTCTCAGGTAATGTTTCGGGTTTTCGTTCAACGTCTTGATCATGATGTTCAGGTTCGCACTTAAGCTATCCAAGTTGTTATACAAGGACGGATCGTTCACCAGCAATCCCAATGAACCCTGACCCGAGTTGATCTTGGCTAGGATTTCAGACAGCTCTTGGTTGGTTTCATTCAAACCCGCGACCAACGTTTCGATTTCGGCCGATGCTTCTTTCAAGCTCGACAAGGCTTCACTTACCTTCGCAGATTCCTCTTCCGTGAGTTTGTCCAGGCGGGATGTGAGCGATTCCACATTCTGGATGGTCGAATTGATGTCCTTCTGGCGGTCTTCCATCACACTGCGCATATCCGTGGTCACCTTGTTCAGGTTTTCCAAAATGAGGGACATGTCTTCACGGCCACCTTCCAACAGCACCGAATCCACTTGAGCGAGCACACTGGTGATCGATTCGGTTCCTTCGGTCACCTTGTCGCCGATATTCTTGCCCATTTCCGCCATTCCGGCGAACGCACCTTCATCATATCGACCTTCGATCACACTATTTGGCGGGATGAGATTCGTTGCGATGCTTCGTTCGATTTCAATGGCTTTTGAGCCCAGTAAATCGGTGGAACGGATGTAGGCGATGGATCCGACTGGCAATCCATCGATCATATTGATGTTCAAGGTCACCAGAACACTGTCGTTCGGGAGAATCTGCATGGCACGGACCGATCCGATCTTGATGCCGCTGATGTTGATGGGTGATCCAGCGGTTAAGCCATCCACTTTGGGATAGGTGGCATACAGAACCGTACCAAGCCGGAATATGGGAACATCCCGCATAATGCGGAATCCTACGAATCCGATGAGGATGGCGAAGACGATCGCCATTCCGATTTTCATTTCATTTCGAATCACACTGACTCCTTACTGTGTTTAAATCTTGTATTCACTGGCTTTGATGAATTCTTGCAAGCTTTCATGTTTTGCCGTACGCATTTCGTCGATTGTCCCTGACCAGCTCAGTTTTTGTTGGTCGATGTAAGCCACTTTATCTGCCACCTTCAGAACAGAATGCATATCATGCGTGATAACGACACTGGTGATCTTCAAGGTGTGTTGAAGGTGGATGATCATGTCGTTGATCTCCTCAGATGTTACGGGATCCAAGCCTGAGGTGGGTTCATCATACAACAAGTAGCGCGGTTGCATCACGATCGCACGAGCCAAGCCTACACGTTTTCTCATGCCGCCGGAGAGTTCGGATGTTTTCTTATACCCCATCTTGCCCAAATTCACCATTTCAAGACATTCCTGAACCCGGTCTTTGATAGCGGCTTCTTTCATTTTGGTGAAGTAGCGTAGCGGGAAGGCCACATTGTTGAACGTGTCGATCGAATCGAATAAGGCTCCACCTTGAAATAAGACACCGAATTTTTGGCGGACCAATCGCAAATCGACGTACCGAAGCCCGAAAATCTCTTCTCCATCAATGAGAACGGTCCCTTCATCGGGAGACATCAGCGCATTCATATGCTTCAGAAGAACGGATTTGCCACTTCCGGATTTCCCGATGATGGCCGTCGTGTCGCCGTCTTCGATCGTCAAGTTCACATCAGACCAAATCTGATGATCACCGAAACTCTTGCTAAGGTTTTTGATTTCGATCATAGCAGGATGGCGGCAAGAATGAAATCCGACAAAAGGATGTAGATACAGCTCAGAACGGTCGCATCGGTGGTGGCACGACCCACGCCTTCCGCTCCGCCGGTAGCATAATAACCTTTGTAACATGAAATGGATGTGATCACATAACCAAACACGAAGGATTTGATCATTCCGAAGGCGACATCCCACGGATAAAAGTACAAACGGGCACCTTCCATGAATTCGGAGGGGGTGAGGGTGCCGGTGAAGAGTCCGGCCATGCTTCCGCCGATGATGCCGGCGGCGGCGGCGGCCAAATAGATGATCGGGAACATGAACACGCCGGCCAAGATGCGTGGCATCACCAAAAATGTGACCGAGTTAAAGCCCATCGACTCCAGCGCGTCGACCTGCTCCGAAACCCGCATGGTTCCGAGTTCTGTAGCGATACGAGCTCCCACACGACCTGAAAGAACCAAGGCCGTCACCATCGCGCTTAGTTCGACCAACATCGACTGCGACACGATCGCGCCGATGGCGGATTTGTCCACAAAGGAGCTTGTCAACTGGTAAGACGTTTGGATGGTGAGCACCGCGCCGGTGAAGAGTCCGGCCAACATGGAGATTCCCAATGAATCGATCCCGGTTTTCACCATCTCGGAAAACATATTCTCCCGATAGGTATGAAACTCCGTGACCGATCGAAGGGCTTCATACAATAAACGGCAATACTGTCCGATTTCGGAGAACAACAACATAGAGCGCAAATTCTGCTATATTTTAAAACTTAACAATGACTTCTCGAATTCCTTTTTTTCTCATTCCGCTCCTGTTTCTTGTCTCGGCAAGCGCCTCGGCACAGGTCTATTCATTTTTAAATTTACCGGCATCACCACGAAGTGCCGCCCTTGGCGGTGCTCCCGTTTCTGTGCCTGATGCCACCATCTCGATGGTGAACAGCAATCCGGCCTATCTAAATCGTACTCATCACCGCCAAGTAGCGACCAACATCGGTCGTCAAGTAGGTGATATCACACTGGGGTTCGTCTCACTCGCTTATGATGCTCCCAATATAGGGACTTTCGGCACATCCCTTCGGTATGCCGGTTATGGAAGCCTTACCTCACGCGATGCTTCCGGCGTATCAAACGGAACCTTCAATGCATACGACCTGGCCACAACGTTCTTATTTTCGACGGATGTGGGCCCTTCCTTGAGATATGGACTATCACTCGATTTCATTCTCAGCGATTACCATCACACCTCGTCTACGGCTTGGGCGGTTTCAGCCGGAATGTTGTATTCCCTTCCAGAAAACAATGGCACAGTTGGACTTTCCATCCTGAACGCAGGTCGGCAGCTTACCTCCTTCAACGATTTTGAGGAAGATTTGCCATTGGATGTGCGCCTCGGCTTTAGTCGGAAGTTGCAATACTTGCCTTTGCGCCTCAATTTCACAGCGCATCATTTGCATGAGTGGGAACTCTCCACAGTTCAGGATATTGAAAAGCCGACATTCGCTCAAAACGCAATGCGCCATCTCGAAATCGGCGGTGAATTTTTATTCAGCGACGCCTTCCACCTACGCATCGGGTACAATCATCTTCGGCATGAACAGCTCAAAACCACGAATCGGATCGATTTGAGTGGTGTTGGCATCGGCATCGGACTTCGTTTAAAAGGCATCCGCATCGACATGAGCCGCAGCTCACAGAGCGTCGTCGGACCTCTACTACATATCGGAAGCACACTGCATTTTTAGGGATTTTATGGATCGTTTTCGCTACTTGACAGCCGGAGAATCGCACGGACCGGAATTGACCACAATTATCGATGGGGTTCCGGCAGGCTTGCCCCTCACTGCTGATATCGTCGCACTGCAACTGGCCCGGCGCCAGGAAGGATATGGCCGCGGCGGACGCATGGCATTTGAAAAAGACGTACCCATCATCACATCGGGCATCCGATTCGGAAAAACGATGGGCGGCCCCATCACCATGAAACTCGTGAACCGCGCGTTTTTGAAGGATGAAGCCAATTGGCCGGTCACGATGTCGATCGAGGGCTCGGGAGACGGGGTAGAGCGAATCACGATTCCACGTCCTGGCCATGCGGATCTAGTAGGGACTCAGAAATTCGGATTCGACGATGTGCGTCCGGTCATTGAGCGGTCGAGCGCACGCGAGACCGGAGCCAGAGTGGCGGCAGGAGCCGTCGCACGGCAATTCCTGCGCGAATTGGGAATTCAGATCGGGGGACATGTGATCCATCTCGGTGGTATCGGGTACGATTCTTGGTCCCACATCCGCGACACTGCGGATCCAGCTGCCTTAAGTGGTGCGGAAGCATTAGGGAATCAAGCCGACGAATCGGATGTGCGCTGTTTAGACCCCCATCTCACCAAACAGATGGTCGAGCTCATCAAGGTTCGTCGCAAAGAAGGAACCTCGCTCGGTGGCGTATATGAAATCGTGGTGACAGGACTTCCAGCCGGGCTTGGAAGTTACACTCATTGGGATCGTAAGCTTGATGGACAGCTCGCGGCAGCCATTCTCGGTACTCAAGCCATGAAAGGTGTTGAATTCGGGATGGGATTTGAAATGGGGGCGCGTCCGGGTCATGAAGTGCATGACGAAATCACGCATGAATCTGGTCGATATGGGCGCAAGACGAATCGTGCGGGTGGACTCGAAGGTGGCATGACCACCGGCGAACCCTTGATCATCCGTGGAGTGATGAAACCCATTCCGACGATGCTGAACCCCATCAAAACCGTGGATATCGATACGCATGAGATGGTCGATACCCGATATGAGCGTTCGGATGTGTGTGCCCTGCCAAGGGCTGTCGTTGTGATTGAAAACATCATTGCTCCCGTATTGGCCAACGCGTTCTTGGAAAAATTCGGGGGCGATTCCATGACCGAAATCGCATCGCGCTACCATGGATAAGCTTGACACGCTTCGATCCTTTCTGGAGCAGGATCCCGACGATTTGTTCACACGATTCGCCATCGCTATGGAATTTATGAAACGTGGGGATGATGCCGAAGCGGAGCGCTGGTTTCTGGATATTCTGAATCGGGATGAGCGCTATATCGGCGTATACTATCACTTGGGTGGCGTGTATGAGCGTCGAGATTCTGTTGCAAATGCGACAGCCATATACACACGAGGAATCGGATTG
Source organism: Balneolales bacterium (assembly GCA_041749075.1). Classification (GTDB taxonomy): domain Bacteria; phylum Bacteroidota; class Rhodothermia; order Balneolales; family HLUCCA01; genus CAMTWZ01. The sequence goes on from JBGTBY010000024.1 coordinate 75,529, forward strand.
GCCCGTTCTATGGGGGAGCATCACACCGCATCTGAATTGGAAGCGGCTTTATTGGAATTATCCTGATATGAGACATTTACTGATCGTTTTCCTTCTTTTCTGCATTCCGAGCATTGGTTTTGGTCAAGCTCGAGCCACTCATGTGGTGAAATCCGGCGAAACCTTATTCGCCATTTCGAAACAGTATTCTGTGACTGTGGACGACATCAAGAAATGGAACAACCTCCCATCCAATACGATTTCTACCGGTCAACGCTTGTTTGTGGGTCCACCTGCCGGACAAGCCGCGGCGAGCACGTCTGTTCGACACCAAGTTCGTCCGGGTGAAACGCTATTCTCGATATCACGGCGGTATGGAGTGACGGTCACTGAAATAACCGAGTGGAACGGATTGGGCAGCACCACAATCGAAACCGGTCAGATTCTAGTGATTCAACGATCCTTGCAGAACGTGCAACAGACGGCATCGGTCGATACAACAAGCGTGATTGCCACCGAAGCGGCACCCTCGGCCTATTATATTGTGAAACGCGGCGATGCTCTCAGCAAAGTGGCCGAGCAATTCGGTATTTCGATGGACGAGATCAGGGACTTGAACAAGCTTCGCACGACAACGCTTTCCGTTGGACAAATCTTGCTCATTCGCCGCCCAGAAGCCATTCCGGCGATCGGTGATGCTCAAGCACGATCCGGGCCACAAGGCCGTTTCGTGCGTTATTTATGGAAACGGGACGACGCCCTTCCCGCGCTTCTTACTCGAAATGGCATGTCGGAAGCCGAATTTACGGCCTTGAATCCGGACATCGACATCCGGTCCATCCGTCCGGGTGATGAGGTGATTCTGCTAATGCCACCATCCATCACGTATACGAATCCATATCGCGCATCCCGCCCTGATCCAGATGCATTGGGCTTCTTCACACCAAGCCGTTATCCGGATGCGGATGTGGGCAAACGCCTCACGTCAGGCGATCTGTATGTGCCTGAGCGTTTGACCGCCGGACACAACACCATTCCCCTCGGATCCATCGTGTATGTGGAACATTCCATTTCCGGAACCGGAATTTATGTTTTGGTAAACGACCGTATTCTCGAGGCCGAACTTCGCCTTTCGAAATCCGCCTTCGACGCGCTGGGCTTACGCGCTGGTCAACAACAATCCGTACGAATCTACGACGAGGATATATGATGAAACGGGTCTTCGGTCCCTATTTGTCTGCGAGTTCATCCCTCACCTACGCGTTCATCATGAGCCTTCCGTTGCTCATTTTGTATGAGGTGTTGATTGACATCCATAATCCCGATCCGAATGCGATGGTGCGCCTCAGCACCGATGTCTGGATCAAATCGCTGTTCTCCATTTTCGGGCTCAACACATTGAAATTCACGGTCTTTATCGTTTTGACGATGGGCCTGTATGTCTATTTCAAGGAGCGCGAAAACCCCGTGAAGATCCGAGCCAGATGGATGGGATATATGGTGATGGAATCGGTCTTTTGGGCATTGATTCTCGCGTTTCTGGTCAAAAGCACGGTCGGACTGATCTTCGCATTCGCGCCAGACATCGCCGGACTTTCCACGGGTCAGCAATTCGCGCTCTCCCTCGGAGCCGGACTCTATGAAGAACTCGTCTTCCGCGTTCTACTCGTTCCCCTGCTGATCTGGATTTTCGGGAAACTCGGTTTCGGCACGAAGGGCAAATTCATCGCGGGCGTCATCACCGCCGCAATACTATTCAGCGCGGTGCATTACATGGGCTCCATGGGAGATGTGTTCACACTGCAAAGCTTCACCTTTCGATTCCTATTCGGATTGGCACTCAACATTCTGCTCATCACCAGAGGCTTCGGAATCACCGCTTGGACGCACTCACTCTATGATGTGATGGTTATACTTGTTTGAACAATTATTTTTACTGCCAGGGAAAAGTGATATACTGCCTATTCACTTGTACGACGGATTATCCATTGGAGCGCGTGCCTGACGAATGGGCGAACTGACACCAGAAGAGCGTAAAAAGCAGCAGGATTTCAAGAGTGAGATGATGCCTCATCTCGACTCCATGTATAACTTTGCTCTCCGTTTGACGATGGATCCCACCGATGCGGAAGACCTCGTCCAAGATTCTGTTGTCAAAGCCTTCCGATTTTTCCACAGTTACGAGAAGGGCACCAATGCGAAAGCCTGGCTGTTTCGGATCCTGAAGAACTCCTACATCAACAATTACCGCAAGAAGTCGAAGCGGCCGAATGAAGTGGATTATGATGAAGTGTCCACCTTCTATGAAACCATCCGCGCCGATCAGACCGATACGTCTGACCTCGAAGAACGCATGTACCGTGACATGCTCGACGATACGGTGACCAAAGCCTTGGAATCCATCCCCGAGGATTTCCGCTCTGTTGTTTTATTGTGTGATGTGGAAGGCTTCACCTATGAGGAAATCGCGAACATGTTGGATGTGCCCATCGGAACCATCCGGTCACGCTTGCATCGCGGACGAAATCTGCTGCGCGCCTCGCTGGAAGATTACGCGAAAAACCGAGGCTTCACGTCTGTAGATTGAGGATCACGCGGATCGTGGTTCCTTCTTCCGGGGATGATTTCAGCACGAATACCTTCCCGCCATGATAATCTTCAATGATGCGGCGGGTTAATGTGAGTCCGAGTCCCCAACCGCGACGTTTGGTGCTGAATCCCGGGTTGAAGATCTCCTCGAAGCGTTTTTTCTCAATTCCTTTTCCAGAATCGGACACATCCACCATCAAACGATTTTCCGATACGATGGACGTGATGGCGATGCTAGCGGAACTGGATTCCGATTCGATGGCGTCCAACGCGTTTTTCAGTAGGTTTTCGAAGGCCCAGTTCAGCAGATCCGGGTTCACATCGCATTTGATGGAATCATCAATCTCGCACGTGAGGGTCACCACTTTTCCGAATCTTGGAATGCGGCGACGGATGTAATCGGCCACTTCGCGAATGATCGGTCCGACGCGATGGCTGGTCAACTCCGGACTCGATCCGATCTTATTGAATCGCTCCGCCACCAGTTGCAGTCGACCCGCATCCTGCTCCAATTCGCCGATCATGCCAATGGTCTCATCCGAACTTTGCGCTTTCAGGAGCTCGATCCAACCCAGCAGACTCGATAACGGCGTTCCGAGCTGGTGTGCGGCTTCCTTGGCCATCCCCACCCATAAACGGGATTGTTCATTTCGACGGATCGATCGCACCGAGATGTAAGCGAGTCCTAAAACCAAGCTCAAGATGCCGAATTGGATATATGGGAAATACCTCAGCGATAGAATTGTGGCCGTATCGCCATAATAAACATATTGATAGAGGACTTCCGTTTGTGTGATAGGAAGTGAGATTCGGATGGAATCGTTCATGGCGGCAAATTCGCGCACAAGCGACTCAGACACCTGGTCTTCCTCGATGTTCCAATGGTTCAGGATTTGTCCGTCGGCATCTGTGAGAATCGTTGGAACTTGGTTTTGATTCTGGACGATGATCTGATTGAAGACGAAATCCAGCTCCGACGAACCTTCAACAGATTGTTGCGAGCCGATGTATTCGATCGCTTTCGCCCACAACTGCACGCTGGCCTTGTTGCGAAGTACGATTCGATCAATCAGAAACTGGGTATACTCAAACGATGCCACAGCAATCGCCACAAACAGGAGAACCAGGATGTAGCGTAGCGTGTTGGCGTTCATGGCTTAAGCCGACGCCTTGCGCTTCTCGTAAATCGGCTCACTTTGGTCTTCGATCGTGGCACGGGTGATTACACAACGCTCGATATTCTTCGTCGATGGCAGGTGATACATGATTTCCAGCATCGATTTTTCGAGGATGGATTTGAGTCCGCGCGCACCGGTTTTGCGGGCAAAGGCTTGCTTCACCACCGCTTTGAGCGCGTCTTCTTCAAAGGTCAATTCCACGCCTTCCATTCGGAACAAACGCTGGTATTGCTTGATGAGAGCATTTTTCGGCTTCACGAGAATCTCGATCATCGCCGATTCCGACAATTCATGCAAACCGGTGATGACCGGAAGACGTCCGATCATTTCCGGAATGAGCCCGAACTTCTGCAAATCTTCCGGCTCCACATACAAGAAGATTTCGGGGTCGTTCTTATCGTATTTCACATGCATATCGCCATGAAAACCGATGTTGGATGTGGACATCCGACGCGCAACGATCTCATTCAAGCCATCAAAGGCACCGCCGCAAATGAACAGGATATTTTTCGTGTTGATTTGGATGAAGCTCTGCTCCGGATGCTTGCGTCCGCCTTTCGGTGGAACGTTCGCGATGGTTCCTTCCAATATTTTCAACAAGGCTTGCTGCACACCTTCGCCCGAGACATCGCGAGTGATCGAGGCATTGTCGCCTTTGCGGGCGATTTTGTCGATCTCATCGATATAGATAATACCACGTTCGGCTTTTTCCACATTGTAGTCGGCCGCTTGAAGCAGGGCAGTCAGAATGCTTTCCACATCCTCGCCCACATATCCGGCTTCGGTAAGGGCTGTGGCATCGGCAATGCAAAACGGAACATCGATGATGCGGGCCAATGTCTTCGCTAGAAGTGTTTTACCACTTCCGGTCGGACCCAGCAACATGATGTTGCTCTTTTCAATTTCGGTCTCGTCGATTTCAGACATCACATCCGCGCTGATGCGTTTGTAATGATTATACACCGACACAGCCAATGACTTCTTGGCCATTTCCTGACCAATCACATACTCATCGAGTTTATCGACCACTTCAGACGGTTTCAGAATCGGCTTGTACTGCGTGGCGCGACGACTCGTGCGGTTGGCCAAGTCGTTTTTCACGATTCCTGCCGCATCCGCCACACAACTGTCGCAGATGTAGACATTGGGCCCGGCCACCATGCTGTTCACTTCGGAACTGGAACGGAGGCAGAACGAGCAATAAATCTTGTTTTTTGACTTGTCCGTACTCATTTCATGCGTTTCAATACTTTGTCGACCGCTCCGTATTTGACGGATTCTTCGGCGTCCATCCACTTGTTGCGATCGGAATCCAACAGGATTTGATCCAGTGGTTTTCCACAGTTATCGGCAAGAATCTGACTCAGACTATGCTTGATGCGGATGATTTCGCGAGCTTCAATCTCAATATCGCTCGCTTGGCCTTGAACACCACCCAAGGGCTGATGAATCATGACTCGCGCGTTCGGCAATACCGCGCGTTTTCCTTTGGCTCCGGCCGTCAGCAAAACCGCACCCATCGATGCCGCCATCCCGATACAGGTGGTCGCCACATCCGATTTGATGTAATTCATGGTGTCGTAAATGGCCATTCCAGCCGATACAACGCCACCGGGTGAGTTGATGTACAGGTTGATGTCCTTGTCCGGATCTTCCGATTCCAGGAACAACAACTGAGCCACGATATTCGAAGCGACCATATCATTAATGGGCGAACCCAGAATGATGATGCGGTCTTTAAGCAGTCTTGAGTAAATATCGTATGCGCGCTCGCCCCGACTTGTGGTCTCAATGACCATCGGGATGAGGTTGCTCTGCAAATTGTCTTGGTACAAGGATGTGACCATGGAATTAGTTGTGTTTTTTCTGAAATTCGTCTTTCGAGATCGGATTCGCCGTTACCTCTGCTGCCAATTTATCAAATAACTTCTGACTACGAAGCGTTTGGCGAAGATTTTCCATTTGCTCGGGGGATGAAGCATAGTAATTCTTGATCATGTCCACCGGTAACCCATAACGGGCGGCTTCTGCGGTCAAGTACCCTTCCACATCATCTTTCGAGATTTCCATGTCAGGAAACACCTCAGCCAGCTTGTCTTGGATGAACATCCATTTGGCTTCGTTTGTGGCCCTCGGACGCACGGTTTCGGCATATTGGTCCATATCGAACCCAGCCGGCAGCGCGCCTTTGTTGCGTTTTTTCAGATCCTCGACATAGCTGTTGATCACCGTCTCGAGGATGGTTTCGGGCACATCGAAAGGATGCGCTTTCACCAATGCGTCGGCGATATGCTCTTTATACAAGTCCTGAGCCGCTTTATCGTAATAATCCTGGATGCGCGAGCGCAAGTGCGACCGATATCCTTCCATCGTATCGGTTTCGTCCTGAGTGGCTTCTTTGATGTACTCGGGCGTGATGTCGACTGGCGTCATAACCAGATGTTGCTTGACGGTGACATTGAAATCATGGGAATGGTCGCCATGCGAAAAGGTGACTTTCCGGGTATCTCCGGTTTTTGCACCTGCCAGTTGCGGAGCGACTTCCTCGTTGTCTGCAGACGCCAAATCCAATTCTTTGTCCACATCCATTTCATGATCGTGAACATGACCATCGTTTGAAATGGGAGCGGCGTCCACAATCACTTTTGATTCAGCGGTGATGGGGGCGTCGGACTCGGTCCATGTCCCTTTGCGGCGTTGCGCATGCGCGATTTCCTTATCAATCTCCTCTTCGGTCACGTCGTGAACGATCTTATCAACCAAAACCGTCGACAGGTTAACCAATTCGAATTCTGGACGGATGCCGAGTTTGAACACCACTTCCAGCTTGCCGTTTTCCCAATTCATCTTGGTGATTTGTGGCTCGCCGATGGGTTTGTGTGTCGGATAAATGGTTTCGCGAAAGATTTCCTGAACGATGGTGTTGATCTCATCGAGCTCGACATCTTTGCCGAACCGCTTCTTGACCACGGCCAACGGCGCTTGGCCCTTGCGGAAACCGGGAAGAACGGCTTGTTTCTGAATTTTTTTAAAGGCTTTTTCGAAGCGTGGCGCCAGATAATCGGCACCGGCAGTAACGGTGACTTCGCGGTCCACGTTACTCAGGTCTTGAACGGAAATATCCACGTAGAGAAGGGATTGATGACATGAAGTGGGTGCGAGAGAGGGGACTCGAACCCCTAAGCCTTTTGAGCACTAGTTCCTAAGACTAGCGTGTCTACCAGTTCCACCACTCTCGCTTTGCAATGACAAGCTAGGAAAAATAAGGACTTTCCGGCATTTTCTCAATCTATGACATAGATACGTTTCTTGTATGTGCCGTGCGTGGCTTCCATCACGCTGGATGGGCTGAATCCGGATTATGAGGATTGGCTCAGAAACTCCCTCACCTTGGAATGATGCTCCTCTGAGGCCCAGGCCTCGGAAAATCGTTCGATCTCGGCATCGATGCGGGGCCAATCGGCGATGCGTGATGCGATGCGGGCGCATTGTAAGGGCGCATCAATGATGCGCCCCTCCATGCGCCCCTTCATGCGCCCCTTCATGCGCCCCTTCACCACCCCATCCACCAACCCAACCCGCACCGCTTCCTGCGCACTCACAACGCGCATCTCGTCGAACCAATCGCGCAACAACCCCTCCTCCACGCGGCGCCCCAACCTTGTAAAGCCTCCCCAGCCCGGCGGCAGACCGAACCGCTTCTGGGTGAAGCCGAACACCGCGTCCTCCACGGCAACCACACGATCGAACGCCCCCAATATCTCCACTCCGCCGCCGTAGGCGGCGCCATTCACAACGGCCATGGTGGGCACAGGCAAGGTTTCGATGCGACGCAGAATCGCATCCATGCGTCGGGCCATCCCCAAAGCGTCTTCTTTGCTCAACAACGTCGAAAAGGCTTTCAAATCGCCACCCAACGCAAAAACCGACACCCCTCCCGTCAGAATGAAGGAGTCTGCCTGTTCCGCATCCGTCAATGCGGCTTCCAAAGCCGACATCGTGTCGAAATCAATCGCGCGGTTTTGGGATAGAGCTAGGTGATGAATCACGAAATGTTGAATGTTGAAGGTTGAATGTTGAATTTAAGACTCCTGACCGATTCCCGATTCCCGATTCCTGATTCCTGATTCCCCTTTTTTCTTACATTCTTCTACGACCAACGACTAACGACCTACGACCTACGTTCTTCATGCCCCTTCTCCATTCTTCTGCGACTTCGCTCATCAAAGACATCGCCGCGGTTCCGTCCTTCAGCAGTTATGAAGAGCGGTTGCACCCATTGATCGAACAAATCGCCGCGTCCATTCCAGGTGCCGTCGTGCATCATGTTCCGGATCGGAATATCGTGATCGAAATCCCTGGCAACGCATCCCTGCCTACTGTGGCGCTGTGCGCGCATCTCGACAAAATCAATCATGTGGGGGAAGACAGCCTTGAGCCCCTATCCATCCGAGAAAGCATGGGGTATTTGGAAGGACAATTGGATGATGCGGTAGGAGTCGGCATCGCGTTGGCTTTGGCGAAGAATCCGCGGCGGCATAAGTATCCGCCTCTGCTCATTCTGCTATCGGAAATGGAAGAAAGCTGGGGACTCAAAAAATCGCCTCACCTGCTTCGAAATAACGGTGAAGGTTTGCATCATGGCATTGGTGCCGAGCGCATTGCTGCTTTTTTGATGGAGAAGGATAAACTTCCGAACGTGTGCATCACCATCGATACGACCCCTTTGTTTGGCGGAACCCCGGGCGTGGCCTTGTATGCGGCACATTGGGAATTCAATAAGTGCGAGGTTTCAACTGGCGAACGCCTGAAAACCGAAGCGTTGGCCAAGAAAATGAAGGAAATAAGTCCGGATTTGATGATTTCGAACAACACGAATGATTATTTAGTGTATGGTCGCGAGTTTTCGGCCAAGGCCGGTCGCCCGATCGCCTGTGTGGCCTTGGAGCCGGCCATTTTCCCCTATCACCAAACGGGGGAACGTGTCTATCTTCGGGACATCCGCACCGTTCTCGATATCCTCGATGCTTATCTGAGTGCCTGAAACCACCACCGTCTTTCTCGTCAATCCATCCGCGAATCGAACCAAAGCCTTTAAGCGCTTAGGGTGGCTGCGTTCGACTTTGGCACAGACCTGGCCCGGTAGCCGCATCATTCTATCCAAAAAGCCTGGTGATATTGCCAGAATCGGACGCGAAGAAGCCGAGAAAGGTCACACCGTGATCGCTTGCGGAGGCGACGGCACCATCAACGAACTGATGAACGGCGTGGCTGGGTTGGATGCGGTTGTGGGCGTGCTTCCGATGGGAAGCGGAAATGATTTCGCTAAAAGTGTGGGGATTTCCCTGACGAAAGAGGAGGCTTTGGAGGATCTGAGATCGGCCGTTGCGTCACCTATTGATCTGATCCGGTACGAGTCAAACAGCGGAAATGGCATTTGTGACAATACCATCGGCATCGGATTCGATGGCTGGGCCAATTTCCATGCGCATCAGAACACCGTCTTCAAAGGAACCTTACAGTACCTATATGCGACAGTGAAAACGGCGTTCACGTTTAAACCGGTACATATGAAGGTGATGGTGGATGAGGTGGAGCTCGCCGGGCGGTTTTATATGGTCACCATCTGCAACGGAACCACGGAAGGTGGCAATTTCAAAGTGGCGCCGATGGCAGATAATACCGATGGCTGGATGGATGTGATCTTGCTCGGTCCGTGCTCCATCCTCGGACTGTTTTTCCGGCTTCCGTTTTTCGTATTCGGGGCTCATATGCGTTTTGGCAACATCCATCATCATCGATGCAAAACGGTGAGGGTAGACGTCGCCCAACCCGTGGGCGTGCATGTGGATGGCGAGGAAATCGGCCAAAATGATGTGACGTGGCTCGAAGCGAATATATGGCCGGGAGCGATAAGGGCATTGAGGGGGGCGCGAAATTGAAGGGGCGCATCAGTGATGCGCCCGTGCAATTGATGCGCCCGTATCGGAAAATGCGCCCATGGAAATGCGCCCGTGATGGCCCAAATCCATCCCAAAAAAAAGCACAGATTTCGGAATGAATGTTTTCGGTTGAAATCGATGGGGATGATATGTTGATTCATGAGAACAACCCCCAACATTCGCCGACGAAAGAACTCGTTGCGCGCTCGTGGCTGGAATTATTCAGGTCCCGGACGATATTTCATCACGATATGCGCCAAGAATCACGCCCATTATTTCGGGCATATCTGTGATGCCGTCATGCATCATTCCGAAATCGGTGCAATCGCGTATCGTTGTTGGGCCGACATCCCATTGCATTATCCCAATGCCCGTTTGGGCGAATTCGTGATCATGCCGAATCACATACATGGGATATTGATTTTGTCGGGGGATGATCGATTTCGTTCAAATCCATCCGCCACAAGCCATATCGTCCGAATGTATAAGGGAATCGTCACGAAAATGTCGACAGGCATCGATCCGTCATTCAAATGGCAACGGAATTACCACGACATCATCATCCGAAACGACCGGGCATTCCGGATCATTTCCGATTACATCCGAAATAATCCAAAGAAATGGGAGGAGGACCGTTTTCGACGTCAGTTTCGGAAATGAATCTCTTCCGTCAAGACCGACACTCGGCGACGCGCATAGTTGGCCATGGTCTCATCTTTGTTGCCTGGTGAATTCAGATATCGGTTGTAATAATCACGCGCTTCGGTGCGGTTTCGTCCCGATCGATCGTATGCCGCGGCCGTGTAATACAGGATTTCGTAGCGTTTTGGTGCCAATGCGAACGCCATGGAATACGCTTCAACCGCCTCCCTCATCCGCTTTTGCTGATCGAGTTGGACTCCTTTTTGGATGAATCCATCTACGAGCAATGTCCCCATCGAATTCACGATCGTGCTGTCGATCAGAGGCAAAGCTAGCACTTGTTCATTCGATTGAATCAGCGCCATGGCCAAATAAAAATTGGTGTTGGGGTCGCTCGAATTTTTTGCAAGACTTTGTGTGAATGCGTCGCGAGCCGGACCATATTCATCTGCGAAATACAGACACATCCCCACATTCCGCCATGCGGACGCCGTATCCTCGCCAAGCCGAATTACTTCTTGGTACTGAACCGCCGCTTCGGCATACTTATTCCGCTTGAACTCGATTTCGCCGATTCGCTTGCGGATGGGGATGTTCATCGGATATAGATTCATCGCGAATTTGGCCACATCCATCGCTTCATTCAAAAGATCCAATTCGTAATACACACGGGTGAGATCGTGCAACACACCCACATGATTCGGACTCAGCTTCCGGGCGGCAAGCAATTGAAACAAGGATTCGGATTTCAGGTCGAGCGCGGAATACACCCGGCTCAGCGCATATCGAAAACTGGTATTCGTTGTGTCTTGTCGAACCAATTCTTCATACATCCGGCGCGAAGCGGGCCAGTTGTCTTCTTCCATGTGTATGGCGCCCAATAGGATAATTGCCTGGCGGTGGGATGGTTCTTTCTGAAGGATGCTCTCACCAACGGCTTTGGCCATTTCCGGCTGACCAGATGCACGGTAGGTCCGCGCCAATTGAAGCTGGATGTTCGTGTTCTCCGGTGCTTTCCCTCGAGCCAGGTGCAGGGCTTCGATCGCTCGATCGTATTGTTGCAAACCGAGAGCGGATTGGCTCACCATCAGGTGCACATCCAAATCTCGTTCCATCAGTGGAATCGCATCGAGTAGTTGGAGCGCCTCCTCATATCGCTGCTCCAAAATCAAGGAGCGGATGTCGGGCTGGGAAATCGTGACGAGGAGGATCAGTAAAGCGAGCATAGCGGATGAATTGGTTTCCGCTAAAGTAGCATACTATCTTGATAGTATCAACGTGGTCATCTTCACACTTTCACACTTTCACATTTTCACGCTTTAACACTTTCACATTTTATCCGGCGCCGAAATCCCCAGAATCGTCAGCCCGTTTTTCATCACCCGCGCCACGCCATGCAGCAATCGGGTGCGTGCGGCAGCAAGACTCGCTTCTTCGCCCAGAATGCGGCAATCGTGATAGAAGCGATGGAAATCCACGGCAATTTCATTCAAGATATTTATGAGTCGATGGGGTTCTTTGCTCAGCGCCGAACTCAGCACCGCTTCCGGAAAATCGGCCAGCGTTTTGAGGAGTTTGAGTTCTGAGGGATGGGTGAGGGGGGACAAATCCACGCTTGCCTCCACATCCGATTCGACCTTTCTCAAGATGCTGTGGATGCGGGCATGCGCGTATTGCAGGTAAAACACCGGGTTTTTTTCACCGGCTTCTTTCGCTTGGGCGATGTCGAATTCCAAATGGGTGCCGGGTGAACGCATCAGGAAGAAGAATCGGGTCACATCCGCGCCAACCTCATCCATCAGCTCGTCCAACGTGATGAAGTTCGCTTTCCGCGTGCTCATCTTATATGGAACGCCGTCTTTCACGATTGTCACGAATTGATAAATCAGCACATCAATGCGTTTCGAATCGAAGCCCAACGTGTCGATGGCCGACAACACATCTGGGTAGGTGGCGATGTGATCAGCGCCGAACACATCCACACACACATCGAACCCACGCTCGAGTTTTTTCACGTGATAGGCGATGTCGGGAAGCCGGTAAGTGGGCTCGCCGGTGCTTTTCACTAAAACGGTGTCTTTTTCTTTGCCAAAGGCGGTGGTACGGAACCAAACCGCGCCATCCAGGTCATAGGCCAGATCTTTTTCACGGAGTTTTGCCAATACAGACTCAATCGATCCGTCTTTGTACAGATCGTCTTCATTGAAGAAGGTGTTCATGCGGATCTGAAGGCGGTCGAGAGTCTGCTTGATGTCCTCGAAAATGAGATGTTCGGCGGCTTCTTTGAATCTCGGATCATGCGGATCGGAGGCAAGCGCATCACCTTCCCGAACCCGCAACGCTCGCGCGATATCGGCGATGTATTCGCCTTCATAGCCACCTTCGGGCAGGGCCACATCCAGCCCTAATTCTTGCGCATAGCGAGCATGGACGCTTTCGCCGAGCACACGCATCTGGCGTCCGGCATTGTTGAAATAATATTCACGGGTCACATCCGCACCGATCCATTCATACAAACGAGCGATGGTATCTCCCAGAACGGCGTTGCGGCCATGTCCGACCGTGAGTGGACCCGTCGGATTCGCGCTCACAAACTCCACCATGTATCGCTTTCCGGCAAGCTTATTACTGCGCCCATAGGCTTCATCCGCCAGGATGGCGGCCAAGCGGCGATGCAACCAAGACGGAGAAAAGCGGAAGTTGATGAATCCGGGTCCGGCGATTTCCATCGCGGTGATGTGATCGGTGTCGACTTCCATGGCCTCGACCAATTCCTGAGCCACGACACGAGGCGGTTTTCCGACCACCTTGGTGAGCATGAGCGCCAGATTCGTGGCGGCGTCTCCATGCTCGGGTTGACGAGGTTTTTCGATCTGGATGTCGGGAAGCGCGGCATCCGGATACAGGCGGGAAGCGGCGGAACGAAGACGTTCGATGAGATAAGCTTGCATGGGCCCAAAATACGGAAAGGCTACATCGCCAAAATTGATTTTTATTTATTACATCGCTCTGTTATACTTATAGCAAACCAAAATCATTTGTCAGGAATGTCATGGCACCTACCTCCATCCGCGCCCGAGGAATTTTCCTCATCGTACTGTTCATATATCCTACCTGGCTTGCCGCCCAAGAAACCGCGTACAAATATGGGGATGTAGGCGAGCATGATTTCACGGTCGCGCCGGTGGCGGGTTTGGAAAGTGCGAATGCGTTCATCATCTATGATTACGGAGAATTTTACATTGACGATCGGCTGAACAGCATTTTCACACGGCATAAACGGTTCCGGGTATTGAACGAAGCAGGTCTGGATTACGGCAACATATCCATCCGATATGTATCGCACCGTAACCTTCAGGAAGTGCGTCAACTCAAGGCACAAGTATTTTCAAAAGATGAGAATGGTCGGATTCAACGTCGAAGTCTGCGATCGCGTGATTTTTTTCGGGAATCTGTCAATTCCACCATCAGTGTTGTGAAATTCACGATTCCGGATCTTCAACCGGGTTCAGTGGTCGAGTTTTCCTATCAGATCAATTCCAAGGATCCGGTTTACATCCCTAGTTGGTCCTTTCAGTCAGCCGAGCCAACCCTTTACAGTGAAATCAGCGCCTTCATACCCAATGCCTTGCGATATGATCCGGTCTATACGGGATATGTGCGTTTGGAGCCACCGAATCAGACGGAATATTTCGAACGGGATCGACCAGGCATTCTCCATACAGCGGAAGGTGGTACTCGATTCCGATATGTGGCCACAGATGTACCGCCGATGAACGAAGAGGCTTTTACCGCAAACATCGACAATTATCGAGCCACCATCCGATTCAACTTATCGCGGGTCCAGTTTTATGGACAAAAAGCCCAAACGGCAACAAACACATGGCCCGCTCTTGGCAAGCGATTGATGGAAGACAGTGAAATCGGTGGACGTATCAAATCCTCGCGAGAACTGACTCGATTAGCGCAAACCTTGATTGCCGATTTAACGGACTCGTTGGCGATTGCGAAAGAGATCTACAGCCATGTGACTTCGGAGTATACATGGGACGAGCGCTACAGCTATTGGAGTTCGCGACGGTCCGATGACCTGATCAAAGAAAAACGAGGAAACAGCGGTGAATTGGCTTTTCTTCTGATCAACCTACTTCGCGAAGCCGGACTCGACGCGCAGCCCGTCCTCATCTCCACACGCGATAATGGCATTCTATTGCCTGTTTATCCCATTCAATCGCAATTCAATCATGTGATCACCCGGCTCACGGTGGGCGGTAAACATGTGTTTTTGGATGTGGTGTCTCCGATTCTTCCATTCGGACTTCTGAATGTCGAATCGGTGAATGAGCGTGGGTTTCTGCTCGTCGAAGGCGCCTCCGAGTTGATTCCCATCACAGCTCCCGACTCATATCGAAATCGGAGCATGATCACATTGACGTTGTCTGAAGATGGCTCTGGTAGTGGGATGTTACAAGCCAGCGCATCCGGATATCAGGCATTTTCGTTGCGCGAAGACATAAAGAAAGACGACGAGCACGCGTTCTACAGCACATTCTTGAACTCCGTGAAGAATTTGAGCATCGACACCACTTCTACGACAGGGCTTGACGATCGAGATTCCCCTGTCGTTTTAAATGCGGAGTTTCGTTCGTCCACATTCGCTGAACCAGCGGGTGAACTGCTCTTGTTGAATCCCATATTGATCCATCGATGGGCAGAGAATCCATTCAAGAGTCCGAGCCGCCTCTATCCAATCGATTTCCCCTATCCGTACGAATCCACACTCGTTGTGAACATCACGTTGCCCGAAGGGTATGTGGTGGAAACACTACCTGAAAGCCAACGATTCAGTATGGGACCTGATGCCGCCTTCAGCATCATTTATGCCCAGAACGAAGCCGGAATTCAGGCTATGTGCACCTATCGCATCCAAAAAACGCAATTCCTACCCGATCAATATGCTGCGCTACAAGCCTTCTTCAATCGGATGGTGGAAGCCCAACAGCAGCAGATTGTCCTGAAGAAATCATGATCCAACTCATTGTCAGAATCTGTTTAATAGGTTACTCAATCGTTGCGTTCAATACAGTTCACGCACAAAGTGAGCGATTTCCATTCGGGAAAGTATCTGTTGAGGATTTCGAGGTCCGTGAAAACCCGATTGACCCGAATGCGAACGTCCTCATCTTGATGAGTTATGGCGAAGTGCATTTCAACACGGATGGCGAACTGGTTTATGTCGTACATACCCGATATCGAATCTTGAATGAAAAAGGAGTGGAAGAAGCCGATCAGAGTTATCGGTTCAATCCGAAGTCAAGTGAGTCGCTTCGGCATTTGGTCGACGGTTATACGCATTCTTTAGGAGGAGACGGTAGAGTGAAACGTACCCGAATCGGGCGAAAACATGTCTTTTTCGAAAACGTGACTGACGAAAACACTCGTGTGAAGATCACCTTTCCGAATGTAGCCGTCGGGTCCATTCTAGAGGTCACATACACAATCCGATATAAGGGCTACTTCTTATTTCCAACATGGTATTTCCAACATGCCTATCCAACCATTCACAGCGAGTTTATTGCATTCATTCCGAACAACTTGCTATATGTGATGGTGAATAACGGTCATGTGAGCTTAGAACCGCGTGAACAAGCATTATATCGCCATAACGAAAGGAGAAACTTGTATCTGCCTCCAGAAGGGGGCACCAAAAATTATTATGTCGCCAAGAATGTTCCTGCACTGTATGAGGAGCCCTACATCACGACGATGTCGGATTATCGTGCCGCCATCCAATTCCAGTTGCAGGAAACCCAATTCAGCCGAAGCGAAAATCGAAAATACATGTCAACTTGGGAGGCGCTTACAACTGAATTGTTGAAGCTCCCCGGTTTTGGTCAACGAATGACTACCGGTTTTGAGATACGTGAGGAATTAGAATCTATTGCGATTCCCGACTCGGCTACAGTTGAGCAACAGGCTCGTGCTATTTATTCGCATGTGACTCGGAAGTACGACGTGACGGGGCGATATGAATACTTCCCCGATAAAAGCTCCGCAGAATTATTCAGCTCGACTTCCGGCAACAATGCGACCATCTCATTTGCCTTGCTCAATTTGTTGCGACAAGCCGGTTTAGACGCGCATCCGGTTTTGATTTCGACACGGGATCATGGAGCCGTCATTTGGCAATATCCGCTTGTATCACAGTTCAATCATGTGTTGGTCCAACTTTCCATCGGGTCACAAACGTGGTTGTTGGACCCGGTATCTGAGGTGATTCCATTCGGAATGCTGAGCAACCGTTCATTGAATAAGGAAGGGTACTTGGTAAAAGAGCCCGGGGTGATCCGCATCCCGCTCAACCCACGTCAAAAATCACGGCAAGATGTGGTTGCCACCTATATTCTGAATCCAGATGGATCTTCAAAAATCGATTTCGAGATCACCTCCAGTGCACACGACGGGATTCAGGCACGGTCGGCGATACTCGAAACGAACCAACAGAAATTCGTCGAGCACCATATTCGATTCATTCCTTCGGTAGAAGGGCTTGAATCGACCATCATGAACGTGGACGTGCTAGATGAACCGCTCACGATCAAAGGCAGCTTGGTCTCGACTCAATTTTTAGAGACGATCGGCGAAATGGTATTGCTTCGTCCATCTGTTTTAGCGCGATGGAATTCCAACCCGTTCCTTTCTCCAACTCGAGCATTTCCCGTTAATTTCGGTTTCGAAATCGAGCAAAACATATCGATTAAGATCCATTTGCCAGAAGGATATCAGGTCGAATCACTGCCAGCTACAAAGCAATCACGTGTGGGTCAAGATGCGTTTTTCCAATCTCGATTCATCGTTCAAGACAGCACCATCATTGCGACATATAGTTATCGCATCATGCGCACGGAATTCACACGCAGGCAGTACACCTCGCTTCGCGAATTCTTTTCCGATATGGTCGACATCCATTCACAAGCTATCGTATTGCGGAGAAAAGAGTGATGAACCGATTCGTATTTATCACCTGGATGTGCTTCTTTGCCGGAGCGGGTCATGTGGCTCAGGCGCAGAGTGATCGGTTCCTATTTGGAAGGGTGTCCGCCGAAGATTTCTCCGTTCGAGAGACACCGTTGGATGAGAATGCGAACGTTCTGATTCTTATGAATTACGGTGAAGTGTACTTGAACAACAACTCAGAATTGGTTTACGTGGTGCAAACCCGGATGCGGATTCTGAATGAGAACGGGCTGATCGAGGCCAACCAAGGATATGGTTTCAATCCGAAGTACAGCCGATCCAGACGTCAGTTTGTCGATGCGCATACGCTGAACATCGACGACAACGGTCGTATCAAAAAAACACGCGTCGGTCGAAATGGCATCTTTATCGAAAACGTGAATGAGGATCATACGAGCGTACGGATCGCCTTTCCGGATGTGAAGGTCGGCTCCATCATTGAATTCATCTACAGCATCAACATTGATGGGTATTTCCGTTTCCCCACTTGGGACATTCAGCGGGATTACCCCATCCTGCACAGCGAATTCATCACGTTCATACCGAATAATCTTGTCTATATGATGGTGAGCAATGGATTCGCGACCATGGAAAAGCAGGAACAATTCCCATACCGGCATGCCTCGCGAATGGGCATCTATCTTCCGGATGAAGGAGGGACGATGACCCATTTCATCAGCAAGAATGTGCCCGCATTGTACGAAGAGCCTTTCATTACCACCATGTCGGACTATCGGGCTGCTCTTCAATTCCAATTGAACGCCACGAATCATTATTACTCATCGAATAGAGAGGTGTTGTCCAATTGGAAAGACCTCACCACCGAATTGCTTAAAAACAAGTTTTTCGGAGAGCGCATCCGCACGAGTCCAGAAGTTGTTCAGGAACTTGCTTCAATCGGACTGGCCGACACCGCTTCCGCACTCGATAAAGCAAAGGCCATTTATTCCCATGTGGCGATGTCCTTCAATCGAACCGGCCATTTCGATTACTTTCCGGATGTCAGTACGAGCGACTTATTGAAAACCCGGTCTGGCAACAATGCTGCGATCGCATTCGGATTGCTGAATATGTTACAGCAGGCCGGTTTGGATGCTCACCCGGTTTTACTGTCGCAACGCCAGCACGGACGTGTGGTGTGGGAATATCCTCTCGTATCGCAGTTCAATCATATGGTGGTTCAACTCAGTATCGGCTCGCAGACGTGGTTGCTTGATCCCGTTTCCGAAGAAGTGCCGTTCGGATTGCTCAGCTTCCCATCCTTGAACAAAGAAGGATATCTGGTGAAAG
Organism: Balneolales bacterium; assembly: GCA_041749075.1. GTDB lineage: Bacteria > Bacteroidota > Rhodothermia > Balneolales > HLUCCA01 > CAMTWZ01. Next base: position 94,166 of record JBGTBY010000024.1, read on the forward strand.
AGCCTGGAATCATCCGGATACCGCTCAACCCTCGGCAAAAATCCAGAGAAGACGTGGCGGCCAACATCGTTCTGAGGCTGGACGGTTCTGCGGCTATCGATTTCGAGATTCGAAGTTCTTCACATGCCGGAATGGTCGAGCGAGAGACATTGTCATCCACAACATTTGAAGCGTACTCCGATTTCGTATTGAGACACATTCCGCAGATAGAAGACATCAGCCGCGAACTGGTCAATGTTGACAATCCGAACGAACCGCTAATTCACAAAGGCACATTGGTTTCCAAGAACATGTTGGATCCTACTGGTGAGTTGTTTCTGATGCGCCCCTCCATCCTGTTACGCTGGGACGACAATCCCCTCGTATCTCCAACCCGGACGTATCCTGTGAATTTCGGAGTCGAGATCGAGCAGAATATCCTCATCAAAATTGACATTCCGAGTGAATTCACTATCGAATCATTGCCGGATACCAAGCAAACCCGTGTCGGACAAGATGCCTATTTCCAATCGAGCTTTGTGGCTCAGGGCAATATGGTGCACGCCACTTACCGATACCGCATTCAGAAATCCGAAATGTCACGAGGAGATTACAGTGCTTTGCGAGCTCTGATCTCCGATATGGTCGACATCCATTCACAAGCTATCGTATTGCGGAGAACCGATTCATGATCTTGCTTTTACTTTTTCAACTGTCTTTATTGGCCGGCGATGCCGATGCCATCATCCGAGAAAGTCGCCATTTCACATTCATCGATGCGGCTCGTGGTCGATTGACTGTGAAAGAACATGTGAAGGTGTTGAATAAAGAGGGTCGCGATTACGGGCATTCCGTCATCTATTACAACAAATTCATCCGTGTCCGCAACATCAAGTCCACATTGACAGATGCCTCAGGCAAGGTCGTGTCGACATTGCGGTCGCGCGACATCACCGACCAAAGCGCAACCGGTGGCAGCAATCTCATCGACGATTCAAGGGTCAAGTACTTCGAAATGTCGCACGATGTCTACCCCTACGTTGTGGAAACGGAGTATCAACTCGACTTTTCCGGCATGCTAGGACTCCCGTCCTGGACTCCCGGATACAGTCGAGCGGCCATAGAACAGGCCAGTTATACGATCGATGTTCCGAGCACAGTACCCATTCAATTCGCTCATCGGAATATCGATATCGAGCCGACCGAGGTGAAAATGGGTAATCGAACGATTTACACCTGGGAAGTGCGTGATATGCCTGTTCTGAAACGCGAATCTAGCGGACCGCCTTGGGCGGAAGTGGCCCCTTATTTAGTGGTTAGCGCTCGAGATTTCCGGATTTCAGGCAAACAGGGCAGCTTGGAAAGCTGGTCGTCGCTCGGTCTGTGGATCAATGAGCTTTGGAAAGGGCGCGACGCACTTCCACAAGCCGAAATCGACAAAGTGAAAGCCTTGATCGCGGATGCATCCACACAATCAGAAAAAGTGAGACGCATTTATTCGTACCTGCAAAAAAACACTCGTTATGTAAGCATTCAATTGGGCATTGGTGGATGGCAGACGGAAGAAGCGAAACATACCGTCAGTACCAAATATGGAGATTGCAAAGCCCTGACCAACTACATGATGGCGATGTTGCGAGCCGTAGGTATCGAAGCCTATCCCGCTCTCATCAATCTCGGTAACGGCGTGGATGTGATGGCCGACATCCCTAACAACCGATTCAACCATGTGGTTTTGTTTGTGCCGATGGATGGAGATTCCTTGTTCTTGGAATGCACCAGCAAAGATTACCCAATGGGGTACTTGGGATTGGAAAATGCGGGAAAAAATTCCTTGATCGTGTATCCGACAGGTGGGCAATTGGTCAAATCTCCAACACTACGAAGAGAAGAAAATCAACAATATCGTACGGGAACCATTTCATTGGATGTCAATGGAAATGCTTCCGCATCATTCAACACGTTGTATACTGGATATCAGCATGATGACGTTCGATCCATCGACACCCGCTTGACTCCCAGAGAAAAAGATCAAGCGGTTCGACGCCGTATCGCTGTCCCACGGTTCGACTTGAATGGCTTCGTACTTCGATCTTCTCCCGATTCTGCAAAAGCCACGCTGGATCTAGAATTAACTCTACCTACCTACGCCAACAAAGCGGGAAATCGGCTCATTTTTCAACCGAATGTGCTCGAGCAGCGCCGTTTCACATTGAATTCGACCGTTGAACGAACCCAACCCGTACGTTTTCTTTACACCTACCTGGATCGAGACGAACTCCGGTTCAAGCTTCCCGCCAGCCACAAGATCGAATCGCTTCCGGCGCCGGTCGAGGTCGATATGCCCTTCGCCACGTTCCGAGCCGAGTATGTCGACGATGGCGATGTGATCATCTATCGGCGATATCTCGAAATCAAGGAAGACGCCATACCGGTGGAATCCTATGAGGATTATCGCCAATTCGTGAACACGATGGTTCAATCCGACCAATCGAGGGTGGTTCTGATCATGAAATAACGGCCTCACCATCCCGAAATCCCTCCCTGCATGCGAAGGCTCAGGTGGTCGTATCCAGCGATGATCACATGATCTTCCAGCGCGATTCCCATCAAGTGGCCCACTTCGATCAAGCGCCGTGTGAGCGCGAGATCCGCATCCGAGGCGCGAGCATTCCCTGATGGATGATTATGTATCGCGATGATGGCATGTGCATCGTTCAGAATCGCTTGACGCATCACTTCGGCGGGATCCACCACGGTCGCGGTTTGTCCGCCCACGGAAATCCGCTCATACCCGATCATGACTTTGCGCGCGTTCAGAAACGTGATCACAAAGACCTCTTTGCGCAAATCGCGAAGGGACGGGCCAAAGTACTTCGCGACGTCTTGCGGACTTCGAAATTGTACAATGGATCCCGGTTCCCAACGCTCCAGCCGGCGCGACAGCTCCAACGCGGCTTCCAGCGTCACCGCTTTCACCGCTCCTATGCCGGGCATCTGCTTCAGGTGAAGCCATCCGCGCCGTGCCAGCCTATGCAACCCGCCCGATTGCTCCAACAGCAACCTCGCCACCTCGATCACATTGGTCCCCGGTAGCCCGGTTCGCAACAAAATCGCCAGTAGTTCGGCCTCCGACAAAGCCTCCGGCCCGAGCCGCATCAGTTTCTCTCTTGGTTGATCATCGGCGGGCATGTCTTTCACCACGCGGGTGAGCGACGGCGCCGCCTCGTCAAAATGAATGTTCGATTCCATACCTATATAGAGGCGGAATCCGGGAAAATCTTACAGACTTTCGTTCCGAAATCGGATCATTTTATGATGCGGACCGAAAATCGGCACCTCGAACATCTCAGAGGCGATTTCCCATCCGTTCCGCTCGTAAAACGGAACCGCGGCCAGCCTCGCATTGCACCAGAGAAGGGTTGGACCATGCACAGATTTCACATCGGCTTCGGCGAAGCGGACCAATTGTCCGCCAAACCCCTCGCCTTGATGCGCTTTTTCGGTCGCCATGCCGCGCAATTGCCAGGCCGGCTTCGATTGCCAGGTGCTGTCGATCAGCGTAAGGCAGACCACGCATTCATCGTTCAGAAAGGCGCCGTAATGGATGGTGCCTGCATCTCGGTCTTCGGGGAAGATGGCCGATTCCAAGGACATCCCCGTACGCAAAATCTTATGCCGTAACGGCAGAATCTCCTCAAACAGCGCGCGTCGGCACACGAGACCCATCCCTCAACCTCCGCCCATGAGAGGTTCGTCGGCGCCACGGATCATCGCGTTGGGCAAGCCATCCGGATTCATCCGCTTCAGATTGTCAATCGCCTGCAACACGATATCCAGATGCCGTTCTTTCGAATTCTGATAGAATCCTTGCGCGTGGACACTCAGTTTCGGCTTGCCGTGCAACGGCTTATCGCTCACGCATAACAACGTGGCGTTCGGAATGCGGTAACGGAATCCGTTCGTGGCGATGGTGGCCGATTCCATGTCGATCGCCACGCTCCGACTCATATGGATCTCCGCCTCCGTGCGCTTCTTCACGAACTCCCAATTCCGGTTCGCCGTGGTGTACACCGTGCCGAGGCGGTACTTGAGTCCGAACTCTTCCATCACTTTTTGAAGCTGCAGATTCAGCAGATAATTGGGAATGACGGGGATGGATGTGGGAAGGATGTCGTCGAGCAGCCCATCCGCGCGCATATAACCCGACGCCAGCACGAAATCGCCGATATCCTGGTGGTTGCGCAATCCGCCGCAATGGCCGACCATGATCATCGCATCGGGACGCAGCACCGCCACATGATCCGTGATCGTCTTCGCGTTCGACGGACCCACCCCGATATTGATCAGCGTAATCCCCAGATTATCATCCAATTTATGGTGATAGGCCGGCATCTGAACGCCGCGTCGAGCCGGTTTCACACACTCAGGGTATTTCTGCTTGAACACCTGAACATGCATATCATAGTTCGTGAAGAGGATGTAGCGCTGGAAATCCTCTGCTGGCGTGCCGGTGTAATGCTGAAGCCGATCGATCGACAGATCGATGCGCTCCGCTTGAAACAGAAAGAGTTTTTTCTGGGTGAAATCCCAATTGTCCTCATCGATGAAATCCAATAAGGACGGATCGTTGAGCGCCACTTTCGGACGCGAAGCTTTGATCTCAATCTCCGCGCCGATATCCAGCAACTTCCGGAACTCGCGCCGCAGATACCATCGGTACACACTCGGGCGCGCGAATTCGCCCGAAATCACCGGATTGTGCTTCGACCAGGCCCGCCTCACCGTAACTTCGGCATATTGGCCCGACTCGTCCAGCTCCACCATATGGTCGAGCGCCTTCTGAATCGCCTTGTCGCTATCTTTTTTCGTTAACCGCATCTAAACCTCCAAACAATGATGACATCCGACGAACCACTCAAAATCTGGGACATCGTCCGTGAAGATACGGAACTCACCTTACCGATTCTCAGGATGAAACGGCGGCGAATGCGTCGGCCATCCGACGGCAAAGAAGGGGATTTCTTCATCGCCGAAGCACCGTTGTGGGTCAATGTGATCGCGATCACAGCGGATGGGATGGTGGTGCTCGTGGAACAGTATCGGCACGGAATCCACGACATTTCGTTGGAAGTGCCCGGCGGTGTGGCGGATGGGGAAGGAAGCGGGATGGATGCGGCCAAGCGCGAGCTCGCCGAAGAAACCGGCTACAGCAGCGGGAGGTGGACCTTCCTCGGATCGGTCTCGGCCAACCCGGCCATCTTCAATAATCGATGCGAAATCTACCTGGCCGAAGACTGCGTGCGAACGCAAGAGCAGGACTTGGATCCGTTCGAGGAGATCCGGGTCGTGCTAAAAACCGAGAGCGATTTCCTGGATGCGGTGCGGAAGGGGGAGATTCATCACTCGTTGGCTGTGGCGGCGGTGGGGTTGTGGAAGATTAGGTAGTAGTTTATGCGTTTTGGCATTTAGGACCGTGAAAGAGTTTAGTTAGTAAAGTATTTTAGTTTAATTTTCCACTTTAGCATTTAGCTCTATTTACAGTTTGCCTACAACACTTGGTTGAGTATTAATGAAACTATATAAATCTGATAATGGAAGGCTAATAGTTGGTGATTCGGTTCAACTGCTTGGTAATGATTTAAGGGATGAACTGAGGGGTTCTGTGAACCTCATCATTACATCACCTCCTTTTCCATTGAATAACAAAAAGAAATACGGAAATGAGAAGGGAGAAGAGTATTTAAAGTGGTTTAATGACCTGGCGCCGATTTTCTCAGACCTCCTTACTAATGATGGATCGTTAGTAATTGAAATTGGAAACTCATGGGAACCAGAAAGACCTGTGCAATCATTATTGCATCTTGAATGTTTGTTTGGCCTAGTAAAGCATCCTAAAGCAAATCTGCGACTAATTCAAGAATTTATTTGCTACAACCCTTCTAAACTGCCATCGCCAGCACAATGGGTAACTGTTAATCGCTTAAGGACTGTTGATAGTTATACTCATGTTTGGTGGCTTGCAAAAAATGACTTTCCCAAAGCTGACAACAGTAGGGTCTTAAGACCATACAGCAAAAGCATGGAACAACTTTTAAAAAAACAAAATTACAACTCTGGTAAACGACCATCAGAACACAACATTAGTGAGAAGGGCTTTCTAAAGGACAATGGAGGAAGTATTGCCCATAATTTTTTTGAGTTAGAGCAAATTGATAGTGAAAGAGATGTTAGGCTACCTCATAGTGTGCTGAGCTTTTCAAATACAATCTCAAATGATTTTTTCTTGACAAAATGCAGAGAAAAAAAAATTGCACCCCACCCAGCAAGAATGTCGGGAGGTTTAGTAAATTTTTTTATTCAGTTTCTCACAGATACGAATGATGTAGTGTTAGACCCATTTTCTGGAAGCAATACAACAGGTTTTTGTGCAGAGAAATTAAAACGAAAGTGGTTGTCATTTGAAATAAAACCCGAGTATGTAAAGCAAGCAGTAATAAGATTTCAAGACCCTATTCTTAATTCTCCTTTAGTCAAAACATCCAAATGAGCACAAGAGATAAAATCATAAACATACTTTCTATTGATCCATTGAAACATGGAAAACAAGCGGACCTTTTTGTTGGTCGCCCCTTTGCATTAGATTACAACAAGGCAATTGTTTTAGTGTGCGATGATGACAAGGAAAAAGTAAAAGGAATAGCACAAGGGACTTTTCTTTTTGCCTTTTACGATAACGAAGAAACGGTTGAAGAAGCAATTTTATTAAGAGCATTAGCACCCGCCAAATTGCCTACAGACAGCGCCGTTATCAGCTCGATGATTGAATATTACAAGGATAATTTGCCAACCTCAGGGAAGGCATCAAAACTTGACGACTTCACGCGATATGAATTTAGCTTTTCTGGACTTGAATGCAGAGTTCTTGGAACATTTTACAGAAATGCAGCAGGGAAAGTTGAGTTCGGTGCTGACTTAGAGAGTTTTTATTCATCACATCATTACAGCGTTTACAAAGTGAATAAAGATGTTCTAGGTTTCATTGTCAACCAAAGAGATTCACCCGACATAATACCTGGGAACGATACAGAGTTTTCAATTGGCAATGTTAGATATAGTTCAAGTTTACGCTTTCAGGGTAAAACAGAATCAGCAGAAGTTTACATTCATCCTGCCGACATGTTAGGAAAGAGAAGTGCTTTGTTTGGAATGACACGAACAGGTAAATCAAACACTGTAAAGAAATTAATTGAAGCAACGGCACAAATTTCTTCAAAAGCAAAAAGCAAACTCACTGATAGCAAAAAAGAAGCATTAGAGGAAAACTTAAAATCTTTTGATGAGAGCGGATCTCCTAAATATTCTGTCGGTCAATTAATTTTTGACATCAATGGCGAATATGCTAACAAAAACTTGCAGGACGAAGGAACAGCGATTTTTGAAAAATACAAAGCCACTACATTACGATATAGCATACTTGAAAAAGCTGACACTACTTTCAAAATAATGAAGGTTAATTTCTTTAAGGATATTGAAACAGGTTTCAGTTATATATGTTCAGCACTTGAAGACGACTCGGGAGATTACATTACAAGTCTAAAAGTGGTTGACTTTAGCAAACCCTAATTTGTTGATGGTGAGTTTAACAACGAATGGACTAGGTATAACAAAATTAAAGCTATTTATTCCTGTTGCCTAAACAAAGCAGGGTTTGCCGTGCCAACAGGGTTAAAGTTAAAATTCAAATGCGATGCAACACTCAAAAAAGTAGTTGACAGTAAATACAAATCAATTGACATTGACAACGGTGTAAGTGTTGATGAAGCAGAAAATTGGTTCTTGTGTGCCTGGGAGAACAGAACAGAAAAAGAATTTACTGCTTACAAACAGAAGCATGGTAAAGATTGGTTCACTGATGAAATGAAAACTCTTATGGTTTTCTTGACAAAGAAAAAAGAAAATGGTCAATCTGTAAGTGGATTTGACAAGTTTAAAAGAGTTTCAAGAATGCACACAAGCACTACTGATGCATCCTTTGAAGTTGATATTTTGAAGCATGTAAGAAACGGAGGAATTGTGATTATTGATCTGTCACAAGGAGACCCAATACTACAACGAGTTTTCTCGGAAAGAATCTGTAAAAAAATATTCATTGATTCTATGTTGAGATTTACAGACGCTATTCCAAACAATTTCATTCAATTCTATTTTGAAGAAGCACACAATCTGTTTCCCAAAAAAGACGACAAAGATTTAAGCCAAATTTATAATCGCATTGCAAAGGAAGGAGCTAAATTAAATTTAGGAATGGTGTATGCGACACAAGAAGTAAGCTCAATAAGTTCAAACATTCTTAAAAATACGCAGAACTGGTTTATTGCTCACTTGAATAATGAGGATGAAATAAAAGAGTTGCGGAAATATTATGATTTTAATGACTTTGCAGATTCTTTAGTTCGGTTTAGTGCTAAGAACGATAAAGGATTTGTTAGAATGAAAACATATTCAAACCCTTTTGTTGTGCCCGTTCAAATAGATAAATTCTCAGTATAAGAAATGGCATACAGCAGCAAATACGGTAAACGACCAGATGAGTTAGCAAGTAAATCTTCTCATTCTCATATCATAAATGATAAGGATGTAAAAGCTTTTATCAATGATTGTGAATATCCAAAAACAAAGGATGAAATTACTTTAGATCCTGCACTGATTGTTACAATTGAGTATCCCCCAAAAAACCCTATTGAACACATCATCGCTATTGATGGAAGCTATTCAACAGTTCCAGTAAAAAAAACCTTTCCTTCATCGCTTATAACTTTCTTTCAGTTCGGTGAACTTTTGTTGAACACAAAAGACCTTGACGAAATTTCAGAAATGCCATTCATCTCAAGAGAGGCAATGTCAAATATTAAAGACCTTGAGCGGTCTAAGTTGGTACTGCCTACAAAGAATGTCGCCTACAGAAAGAATCTAACGCTTACTCATTCCATTAGAAGTACAATTTATGAGTTCTTTAAAAAGAGAGATGATGGAACGAATTTTTTAGAAACAATTCACTGGTTAATTTTCGAACTTTATGATTCTCCAACTGATGATTACAATCTTTCAAGTTGTCCTAACTGTTATGAAAGAAATATTACATTAAAGAGAACAGATTTCAATTCCGATTACATTTCACATTCTTGCAAGACTTGTAACCACGACATTTTAATTACTGATATTTTTCGTTTACATGAAGCGATTGATGATGAGTTAGGGGCTGAGGGAATCTTAGGCTACTTGACGAATTTAATTGAGCAGATGAATATTATTCATACAATTAAAAGTATAAGAAACCTGAAACCTGATTTGCTCAATCATTTTTTATTTATCAAGGATGGACCACTTGCATTTTTTGGACAGACTGCAAATATGCACGAGCCAGTTAGAAAGCTTTGCAATTTTCTATTTGCCAACAACAATTTATTCCTTGCTGGTTTGGAAAAGTCAGGAGCTTTTGTTGAGCATGCAGACGAAATTAAGGACTTGCTAAAACCTGGGGAAGTATTTCTTCTAAACAATAAACATATATACAGCTACATTCTGCCCAACGACCCCGACACACCAGACCCTTATGCAAGAACTTCTTACTACAGTGCTAAATTTATTTTCAAATCTGCTGATGAAAGAATGTACGTGATTACAATTCCTGTTGAGAATGAGAACATAGTTCTTAATCCGCAAAAATCTGATTTCAGAAACCTAGATGTAATTCTTTGGAACATTGAAAAATTAAAATGTGATATGTATGACAACACTATTGTGCCTGTTGCACTTGCAAATAAATTAATTTCTCTTTCAGTTCATCCGAGTTCAGTCATTCTTGAAAAATTCGCAAAAGCCTTAATCAAATGATATTCATTGATAGGAACATTGTATCGATTCCCGAAGTTTTTAGTTCACGGGAAATGCATATTGCAAAGGAACGATTAGAGAAATTTTATACACGTTCAGTAGGTTCAAGGTCACAAGAAAGATATTCAAGACCATTTGAACCACAATTGACAAAAGAAATTAACAGTTCGTTACGATTTCTATTTAAGAGTAAATGCGCTTATTGCGAATTTCCACTTCCCCCAGCGTCTATTACTGGAAATATTGATAACTTTCGACCAAAGAGCAATGCAAGAGGACTTGAAAAAAATTTTTCGAGCGAACATTATTGGTGGTTGACATACGAGTGGGAGAATCTGTACTACTCTTGCGAAAAGTGCAATAGGTATAAATCTAGTTGGTTTCCGGTTGAAGGGAAGAGGGTAAAACTGTTGACACCATTTGAAGAAACTCGGCTTAAAGAAAAGGCCCTACTGGTTGACCCATGTTTTGATAGACCTGAAGAACATTTAGTTTATGACGATAAAGGCAATGTAGATTTCCTAACGGCAAAAGGAAAAACTACAATCGGCATACTGAAATTGAATCGTGCAGATTTAGTTACTGCAAGACTGGAAACTATCAAATTACTTCGTCAAAGCTGTGAGAACATGTTACAACTTTGGAGTAAAAGGGGGAAAAGTAAAACCAAAATAAAAGCAATCGCATTCAAGTGGGAAGAGATCTTTACAAGTTATTCTGATGAACCCTATTTGGCCATTCAAAGGCAATTTCTTTCTAAATGGTTAAATAATCATTCACATATACAAACTTATTTAGCCAATAAGCAATATGATTATGAGGAACTGAAATCAATTAAATTGGAGGCTGTTGGTCTTACTAAAGCAATTCAAGAGATAAAACAATTTGATAAAGTAACTTTAGCAGATAGTGAGAAAGAATTGATTGAAGATTCAATTAACTTTGAGAACCTAAAACATGTTTACATAGAAAAGATTGTACTGAATAATTTCAAATGCTTCACAGACTTAACCATAGACTTTAGCAATGACGAGTTTGATAGCAATTCAAAAACAGAACTTTTAACAGAACCATGGTTATTGTTTTTGGGAGAAAATGGAGTTGGCAAAAGTTCAATCTTGAAAGCAATTACTATTGCATTGTGTGGTGATAAATATTTTGAAAAGCTTGGATTGGTAGCTTCCAGTTTGTTGCAACGAAATAAGAAAAACGGCTATATCAATCTATTTCTAAAGGGAGAAGAAAAACCGATTGAGGTAAAGTTCGATAGCCGATTTATTACTTCAAGTATCAAAGACCCCAAAGCCAATTTGATTGGATATGGTTCAGTAAGATTACTTCCAAAGGAAAGAAAACTCTCGCCCGAAAGATTTAAGCAAGGCGGAATTAAAGCCCAAAACTTATTCGATTATTCTGTTTCGCTTATCAACGCAGACAAATGGCTACTTGACCGAAATGAAGATGATTTTCAAAGAGCTGCTCTAACGCTAAAGGACTTGATGTTACTTGAATCTGATATTGTATTAAAAAGAGATGCCACGGTTGGAAAAGTCTTTATTCAAAATGGAGATTCAACGCTAAACATTGATGAACTAAGTGATGGATACCAAAGTGTGTATGCCCTTGCAGTTGATATCATGGCATCATTCGTAAGTGAGAAGATAACTTATGACATTGCAGAGGGCATTGTTTTGATTGATGAAATTGGAACTCACTTGCATCCAAGATGGAAAATGGAAGTTGTTTCGCAGTTAAGAAGAACTTTCCCAAGAATGCAATTTATCGTAACGACCCATGAGCCGCTTTGCTTGAGAGGTTTAAAGCAAGGAGAGGTTTCGGTTCTGACAAAAGACTGGGACAATAATATTTATGCAATAACCGATTTACCCGACCCTGCAACTTTAAGAGTTGACCAAATACTGACTTCGCCATTCTTTGGACTTCACAGCGCAGTTGATCCAGATACCGAAAAATTATTTGACGAGTATTATTCTCTTTTAGCAAAGGACATTTTATCAAGCGAAGAAGAAAATCGAAAACTTGATTTGAGTGATAAAATTCCAAAGATGAAATACCTTGGTGATACACTCAGAGAAGAACTCGCTGTTTATGTCATTGATGAACTATTGGCTAAGAAGAAAGAATCTTTCAAACTAGCTGAAATAAGAATAGAAGCGATAGAAAGAGTCAAGTCAATTTGGGAAACGATTAACAACAAAAAAACATGATATGATTTTTGTAGAAAGAAGTAGAGTTAAAGTCCCAGATATTTTGATTGACGAAACAAAAAAAGGGATGAAGGAAACCAAGAAGAACACTGAGTATGCCGACGTTGGTGAATTTGAAAAAATGTCCTTTACTGCCTATAGGGAAGTAGATGTAAAAGAAGCATTAATAGAACTCTTCAACGGAAAGTGTGCTTATTGTGAAAGTAGATTTTTACATGTGTATTCAGGTGATGTGGAGCATTTTAGGCCTAAGGGAGAAATTGAAGAAGCATTTCCATCTAAAAAACCAGGGTACTATTGGTTGGCGGCTGACTGGACAAACTTATTTCTTTCCTGCAGAAACTGTAATCAAAAACTTAAGCATCAAATCTTCGGTACACCGCAAAAAGTAACAATGGGTAAAATGAATCAATTCCCGTTGGACAATGGTTTTAAACACATTCAATCTCATAATAATTATCAAAAATTCTATTCCGATGAAGATCAACAGAGATTACTAATTAATCCCTGTATCGAGAATCCTGAGATCTTTTTTCAGTACGAATCAATGGGTGTTATTAAGCCTAGAGTAGCAACTGGAAAAGAGTTCATAATGGCCGAAACTTCAATTGCTGTTTATGTTTTGCAACGAATGCCATTAGTTCAAATGCGAGAAAAAGTTCAAATTGAAATCAAGGCTCAAATGCAACGGGTTCTTGAAGCTCTTACCAATCTAAATGATCATATGAATTCACCCGGACCTGCTAACAAGCGGGTTGTTTTGGACAAGGTTCTTAAAAGAGAATTAGTTCGTTTATTCATGTTCACAAACGACGAAGAGGAATACGCCGGCATGGCAAGGCAAATTATTGCAGACTTTATTAAAACATTCGATTATCCCCCATGACTTGCCCCTCCTGCTCCACCGCCATCCGCTCATCGAACATCAACATCCACACCGATGTGGGACAGTGTTCGGCGTGCGGGTTTGTTTTCAGGGTGTCGGAGCAGTTGGATGGCGGCTCGGCCGAAGAGGGGTGTTGGTCGGGCGGCGCCCTGGGCGGCATCTATGGGACGTGAATCCCCTTCCTGCTGGGCGCGATCCTCTTTTGGAGCATCACCCTGATGGCGATCCCTCACTCGGCATTGGCACGATCGGTCGCAGCAAGCGTTTCGCTTGGGACGAGGTAGAATCGGTTGGTGTGAGGTTCTAAACACGGCCAAACTATTGTATTTTGGCAGGATAATGGCAGACAAAGCATTCATAACGGTAGTGTTTCAAAAAGTGTGTCTGGAAGGGTCTCGATCGGCTTGTGAAGTTTAGTCAAAAATGGTCATTGATTCCAACCGGTGTCGGACTCGTCCGGATCGGTTCCGAACAGGACCTCGTCGTAGTCGAGTTTGGGCA
>JBGTBY010000025.1:0-174561 GCA_041749075.1 Balneolales bacterium
AACGCCTTGAAGGAGCCGCCGAATTTGGACGCCAGCACTTTCGTGATCGCTGCGGTGAGGGTGGTTTTGCCGTGGTCAACGTGTCCGATCGTTCCGATGTTCACGTGAGGCTTCGAGCGTACAAATGATTCTTTTGCCATGATGCCAGCCTAAGGTTTGATTGAATGGATAAAAGTGATTCTTTTTGAAAAGTGAGCCGCTACTCGGAATTGAACCGAGGACCCCTTCCTTACCATGGAAGTGCTCTACCCCTGAGCTATAGCGGCGACCGATTAAATTCTTGGAGCGGGCGACGAGGCTCGAACTCGCGACATTCAGCTTGGAAGGCTGATGCTCTACCAACTGAGCTACACCCGCAGATAAACAAAAACAGTGGGGGGAGAAGGATTCGAACCTTCGAAGTCGAAGACAACAGATTTACAGTCTGCCCCAGTTGGCCGCTTTGGTATCCCCCCTATTCACAAATTGTCAAAGATGAGCTGGTGATAAGATTCGAACTTACGACCGGCTGATTACAAGTCAGCTGCTCTACCAACTGAGCTACACCAGCGCTCATGGAAAGACCCGAAAAATACACAGCTTTTAGTTACTTGTCAACAAGTTTCCTTGCATATAGCTGGCGTAATTTGTAAATCGCGAACAAGGCCAGCCCGACCAGCACCAAGCTACCATAGGTATTGAGATAGCGTCCGATCACTTCCCAATTCTCGCGGATCAACCAGCCGGCCCATAACAGCAGGGCATTCCATAACAATGCGCTTATTGCGCTGGCCCAAATCGCGGTATGGATGGGGATGTGGCTAATGCCCGCCATCAGTGAAATGACCGACCGGGTACCGGCAAGGAAGCGATTCGCCAAAATCACCCCGGCTCCCCACCGGTTCATCCACCGTTTGGCTTGATCGGTGTAGTTGAAACTGATATATCGGAAGAGCCAATGGGATTCTTTATGGATATTGATTCCATCCCCCCATTTGGATCCCAACGCATACATACTCATAAATCCGGTGATGGAGGCGATCGTGGTTCCGATCAGCATGATGTCGAATCGAACGAGTCCGTCGGCGGCTAGATATCCAGCGAAGGCCACCAGAACATCACCCGGAATCGGTGGTATCACATTTTCGACATAGGCGATCGTGAAGAAGATCAGGTAAACCAGCGATACCGGCGCCAGTCGAACATATTCGACAACGATTTGGGTGATTTCCTCAAACATGGACTAGCAAAGCTGTTGCCATTGCCGCCATCCCCTCTTTTCTTCCCACGAACCCCATCGTTTCATTGGTCGTGGCTTTGATGGAGATCCGGTCTGGTGACATTCCGATATCTTCGGCCAAATTCTGACGCATCTGATCCACATAAGGCGCGATTTTCGGCTTTTCGGCCAGAAGGGTTGCGTCGATGTTGCGGATCTGGAAGCCTCTTGCAGCAATCAAATCCACTGCTTTGCGAAGCAGAATCCGACTGTCGATGTTCTTGAACTCGGCACTGGTGTCGGGGAAATGGGTTCCAATGTCGCCTAGGGCCAAGGCTCCTAGAATGGCGTCCGTGATGGCATGCAGCAGTACATCGGCGTCGGAATGACCGAGCAATCCAGTCTCGTGTGGAATTTCGACCCCACCCAGAATCAATTTTCGACCGGATGTCAATTGATGCACATCATATCCATAACCGATACGGATGTCTGGTAAGCTTGATTGCATGCGCTTCTCCGCGTAATAGAGATCTTGGGGATACGTCAATTTCACATTTTCAGGATTGCCTTCCACCAGGTGGACCGGATGTCCAGCCAACTCCACCAGACTTGATTCATCCGTACCGAACATATCCGAATTGATGGCTTTTTTGTACGCCGATAGAAGGATGTCGCGCCTGAACACCTGGGGCGTTTGAACCGTGAACACGTGACTGCGATCGACAGTGGAACGGATTCGTGTATCAGGACCCACCTTTTTCAGTGTATCGGCAACCGGCAAACCCGGAAGCGCTGCACCATGTGCTGCGGCGGCACGAAACACATCCCGAATGACTTTCTCAGACACGAAGGGACGCACGGCATCATGAACAGCGATCAGATCCGCATCCGGAGACACCATTCTTAACGCGTTCCAAACCGAGAACATCCGTTCGGATCCGCCATCCACCACTCTGGCCTTCGCGTTCGGCAGGGCGGCTTGGATGGATGCCATGATTTGCTCACGATAGGGACCCGTGGAAGGGACGATCACTTCCGTAATGCTCTCGATGGAGGAAAAAGCGGACAGTGTGTGCTCCAGGACCGATTTTCCGCCCACAACCAAAAATGGCTTGGGGATTTCGCTCCTCATCCGGCTTCCTGTTCCTGCCGCAGGGACGATCAACGAAACCTTCATACGCTCAGATGATCAGCATGGCATCGCCAAAGGAGTAGAAGCGATACTTGTTTTTATGTGCTTCGCTGTATGCATGCATCAAGAATTCGAAATCGCAGAATGCGGAAACCAACATCAATAAGGTGGATTCCGGCTGATGGAAATTCGTGATGAGCCCTTCTGTGATCTTGAATTCGTATGGAGGATAAATGAATTTATCCGTCCAACCGTACGATGGTTTGATGTGACCGCTAGCGGTGATGGACGTTTCGATCGCCCTCACACTGGATGTGCCACACGCCACAACTTTATTCTTCTTACGATCCAGAACTTGGTTGATGATGTCGGTGGTCTCTTGTGTGATGTAGTAGTTTTCCGAATCCATCCGGTGCTTGGTCAAATCTTCGACCTCGACTTGGCGGAACGTACCCCATCCGATGTGCAAGGTGATGGGGGTCATATCCACGCCCTTGGCTTTCAGCTTTTCAATCAGTTCGGGTGTGAAGTGCATGCCAGCGGTCGGCGCGGCAACGGCACCACGCTCACGAGCGAAGATGGTTTGATAGCGTTCCTTGTCGGCTTCTTCAGACTTCCGGGTGACATAAGGAGGAAGAGGCATCTCACCAATCTTGTCGAGAGTGGCATACAGTTCTTCATTCGGACCGTCGAATAAGAATCGGACTGTACGACCTCGGGATGTGGTGTTGTCGACAACCTCGGCCACTAGGTCTTCATCGAAATACAGTTTGTTGCCTATGCGGATTTTTCTAGCCGGTTCAACCAGCACATCCCACAGTTTGTTTTCAGGCTGAAGCTCGCGAAGCAAGAATACTTCGATGTCGGCTTCAGTCTTCTCTTTCTTGCCTGTGAGGCGGGCCGGGAACACCTTGGTATCGTTGTAAACCAAGCAATCTCCAGCATTCATGTACTCATGGAGGTCTGAAAACAGCCGATGTTCAATCGTTTTCTTTGCTCTGTTTATGACCATGAGCTTCGACGCGTCTCGTGGTTCCACAGGATGAGAAGGTATTTTCAGCTTGTCGAACTCGTAACGGAAATCAGTTAGTTTCATCGGGTAGGTTTGGACATCTGGGTCCTGAAAAAAGATTGCTTGCGCGTAGTTTCAATCTTCAGAAAATATTACTAATATACGGCTCTTTAGTCCCTATGACAAGTTACCGCTATCTCGGAGGTGTGCCAGAGCGGTTGAACGGGGCGGTCTCGAAAACCGTTATTCACGCAAGTGAATCGGGGGTTCGAATCCCTCCACCTCCGCACTTTTTTTCTTGTGGCATCATATGATTCGATTTAGTACGTTACACTCAGATTGGAGAACCATATGAAATCAACCGCTTTTCTTCTTTTCGGAATATTGCTTCTGGGTATCGCCCCTGACGCGAACGCGCAATTGCGCCAAGATGAAGTCAATCCGTACCAATGGACCGGCTCCATTGTTCGCACTCAGCCACCCGCTCAAAACGGTGTCAACTTGTTGGAACGATTCAATTTCCGCATGTCTCATTCCTATGAAATGAGCATGGGAACCATGGGTGGCCAGACCTACAACCAAAATTATTATACCAATACGATGCAGATGCAATTCAACGACCGCATGACAGGCCGTTTGGATGTCGCATTCGCTCACTCGCCTTTCGGAAATGGCTTGATGATGAATCAAGGACCGCAGATTTTCATCCGGAATGCCGAAATCAACTATCAGATCTCTCCCCGCACGAATTTCAGCTTCTCCTTTCAGCAGAATCAGGGATACAACCGGTTCAACGATCGCTTCTACCACGGTTATTAAGCCAACAGGATGAGCGCATCGAAGTCTGAGAGTCGGTTAAATCTGCTCATCTGGGTCGCCGGGTCTATATTGATGGTTCTGATCGTGGCATTGTTGTTCAGAGTCGTCGTACCGCGCATCCACTCCGACCGGGATGCAAGCGGCCAAGCCCTCATCAGCGACATCATCCAAGTGCAAGTCTTAAACGGTGCCGGTCGAGCCGGATTGGCCAACCGATTCACCGCAGCCCTTCGCAAAAACGGATTCGATGTGGTGGAGACCGGAAATTTCGAGTCGTTCGACATCCCCAACACGTATGTGATCGATCGGCTCGGCAATATTGAAAACGCCAGACGAGTGGCACGTGCCTTGAACTTGGATGAAGACCGGATCGTCCGGGAAGTTTCCGAAGGGTTCTACCTCGACGCAACCGTTGTAATCGGTTTGGATTACGACACCTTAAACCTACCCTGAATGCCTTCCACTGATTTATCCGCATTTCCACCATTGGTGGGCTGCATCGCCGAAAGTCTCTTAGAAAAGAAAGCCGAAGATATCCGAATTTTGGATGTGTCGACCATCTCCTCCATCACCGATTATTTTGTGATCTGCAGTGCGAACTCCGACACCCACTCCAAAGCGGTTGCTGGCCATGTGCTGGAACAATCCAAAAAAGTATTGAATGAACGCACCTTTGGAAAAGAGGGCTTCGAGTCGAGTAAATGGATCGTATTGGATTATTTCGATGTGGTTGTTCACATCTTCGTACCTGAAAGCCGCTCCTTCTATGCGTTAGAGCGGATGTGGAATGATGCGAATGTGACGACCGTACAGGATACATGAATATATTAGGGCGTGAGAACTTATATGCGCCCTTATCGATCTCCTCTGCTGTTCGGCCTGATCAGCGTTGTCATTCTGGGCTTACTGGCTTGGATTCGCCCCGATCTGCGATGGAACTCCTTTCCCACACCGGATCGCTCATCGATCGCTTCTGAATCTGTTGCGCGTGCGAATCACGTGATTACCGGGCTCGTCACCCAACTCCCGACACATCCGAATTCCGAATTCGCTGATTACTCCTCATCAGATGAGAGGTTGGATTGGTCGGATCGGTTTCGTCCGTTGCGTCCTGGTGATGAGCGGATCGACATCGACTCCACCCGTTTCCTGATCCGCAACCAACAGGCTGTTTGGATCAATCTGCGGGTGGAGACCAATACCGGGTATCGACTCTATCAAACCGCGCCATATATGGCTCTTGAAGGGCCCTATCGCTTTTATGATACCGGAATTCAGGATGTGGCATGGTTTCTGGGTGAAATCGAATCACTCCCATTGGGCATCCACGCGTTCCGATTTGAAGTGAACGGTAAGCGGATCGGTTATTTGGTATCGGATGGGAGTTATTACCCTGCCCGTCAAAAATTGGCTGTGTTGTTTCCTTGGATATGGACAACCCTGCTCACCATGAGCCTGATCGCATTCATCTTTTGGATTCGTTCCAAATCCACCTCCAAACAGCGGAATCTTATTCCGTCCATATTCTTCCTGCTGCTCCCGGAATTGGTGATCCGAACCCAATGGGGCGAGCATGCCGCGATGCTGGTCCATCAGCCGTTGGAGAATGAAGCCTTGTGGGGATTATGGGTCCGAGCCCTGAGCTATGTTGTGGCCGCACTCTTGCTGAGCGATGTCTTGCTGAGAATCAAGCGATTGTATGGATTCATCTGGTACCCAAGAACGATCGCTTTTTCGGCACTTTTCGGGGTTCTTTCCGGATTCACCATTCTCGGATTGTCAAAAAACCTGTTTCGGATCTCCATCAGTGAACCCTTTCAAGTATTGGGCATTGACGTGGTGCCAGACACATCCACATTGATCCTATATCTGGGCGGAGCATTGTTGACGGCTTCCGCCTTATTGGCGATCGTACTGATCGGATGGTTTCTAATGAACACGGAAACAGATCGCATCCGATGGATGCATCTTTTTTCAGCACTCGGATTCATTTACAGCTTGTCTGTGGGCTTCACCATCACTATGCCCCATCATCATTGGATGATCCTCATCAGCGTCATTACCGGCTTGTTCTTGTATTCGACCACCTATCTGATCCACCGAAAGCCGGAGTTGATGCGGCAGATGTCCCCGTTTCGGCAGTTGCTGCTTGGGGTCGTGATCTTGTCCACGTTCATGTACCCGATGTTTTACATGGCCAATCAAACCCAGTATGACCAGGGACTGACCCGATTGGCCGAAACCACCGCACAAGACGGCATCGCATCGGATCGGCAGTTCGGGTTGCAATCTCCGTTCCGCATCGCCATCTATGAGGAGGGTGAACGGCTCGACATCACCGGCGATTACATGACCGGGCAATTCAACGATCGACTGACTCTGCACGAAGCCTATCTCGGAATGCGTTCAGGGGAAGTGGTTCGGCGGGATGTGGACGGACCATATTTCAGATATCAGGAAGTGGCCTCGAAAGTGGATGATACCGTTGCGATTGTGAGCGCACGCATGCAGAATCCGTACAATCACATGTTCGCGTTCTTCAGGCTGATGTTCATCCTGATGGGCTTGGCCCTCATCGGCTTTCCGATATTCCGGTTCATCACCGGTAATAAGATCACACTTTTCCAGGGTCGGGAACGATTCGAGTACCGCATCCTCGACACCTACATCATATCGAGCTTCTTATTTCTCTTGATACTGGTGATTATGACACGACAAATCATCATCAATCAGAACGCATCGAAGATCGAGTTGGAACTGATCACCAAGCTCGAACTACTATCCGAGCCGATTGAGAGTCGATCAGATGTCGATGTCGATTATTTCCTGTATCAAAACGGCGTGTTGACCGATTTCAGCGAAGTGTATCAATATGAAGGAGTCCTGCCCGCGGTACTCATTCCGAAAGAGATTCATGAGCTCTTGTTCGTTTCGGAGCAGGAACGAGGCATACAGCGGATCGATTCGCCCATCGGAACCTTGCTCATCGCGTTCAAAAAACTTGATGAGGACCGTGTGTTGGCTATTCCGGCGAATTTGAACGCCAACAAATACATGGATGAGATCCTGCAGACCACTAGTTTTTCCATCATCATTTATTTATTCATATTCGGTTTGTTCATCGGCGGTACGGTTTTCATTTCCCGTGAATTGATGTACCCCATCCATCAATTCCAACAGGGTTTGCAACGGATTTCTGCGGGTCAATTGGACACCTTGATTCCGGTGACCTCAAAAGACGAGATCGGTGAATTGGCCAACGCCTATAACCTGATGGTGTTCAAACTCAAGGATCTTCAGAACGAATTGGCGGATAAGGAACGTCAGACCGCGTGGGCGGAGATGGCCAGGCAGGTGGCGCATGAGATCAAGAATCCGCTGACCCCGATGAAGCTCAGCATCCAGCATCTGTATCAGCAAATCCTGTTCGGCGATAAGACGATGGACGAAGTGAAGCCTATGATTTCGCGGATCTCGGAAACCCTCATTCGAGAAATCGATTCGCTAAACAACATCGCCAATGATTTTTCCAAATTCGCCCGGCCGATCACAGAAGATTTTGTGGTTGTGAACCTGAATGATTCCATCACATCCATTCTGGATCTGTACAAACATGACCGGCGCCTCTATTTGTGGGCGGATTTGTCGGATCAAGCATTGCCAATCTATGCCGCCCCGGATGAAATCAAGCGCGTTCTCTTGAATCTGGTGAAGAATGCGATGGAAGCCTTGCCTTCGGGCGGTATTGTGGCCATCCGCACCTATCTCTATCGGGATCATGCGTATGTGGAAGTGATCGACAACGGAAGCGGCATCCAAGACGAGCTCAAAACCCGTATTTTCATACCGAACTTCTCAACCAAAAGCACGGGTACCGGCTTGGGCTTGGCCATCTGCAAAAAAGTGGTGGAAGCCCATAAAGGCCACATCGAATTCGCAAGCGCCCAAGGCATGGGCACAACGTTCACCATCCGCTTCCCGCTCACACCTGTCGCCTAATCTCCTTTTCATTGGCATCGCAACGCATCATCCGCTTCAAACGTGAAGCCACCATTCTGCTACGCATCGGTTTCCCTGTGATGATCGGAAATCTGCTGCAAGTGTCCATGAGTTTTGTGGATACAGTGATGGCCGGAAATCTGAGTCCGGAAGACCTGGCCGCGGTCGCCGTCGGCAGCAGTCTGTTGATGCCCATTTTCATTCTCGGAATCGGAATTCTGATGGGAATTTCACCAATCATCGCACAGCATTTCGGTGCTAGGCGCTTGGATCAGATTGGTCCCACAGCCAAAAATGGACTCATTCTCGCCGTTCTGATTGGAATTCCATCGTCTATCGCATTATGGTTCACCGAACCCGTTCTTTCCTTCATGAATGTGGATGTGGCCTTGTTTCCGAAAACCATCGGATATGCCCAAGCCGTGAGTTTCGGCATCATACCGGTGTATGTGTACTTGGCGCTCAGATACTTCAACGAAGGATTGGCGAACACCAAACCGGCAATGTGGATTTCCTTCATCGGATTGTTATTCAACATCGGTGGAAACTATGTGTTGATGTATGGAAAGCTCGGTTTTCCGGCCATGGGCGCAGTGGGTACGGGTTATGCGACTGCCCTTGTGATGTCGGTAATGGGCTTCTTGATGTTGGTTTACACGTACTCTAAAAAAGCGTTTGCCGAGTACGAGATTTTCAAGGAGGTCTTTCGTGCGAAAAAACGGCATCTGGTCGAACTCATCCGCATCGGTGGTCCCATCGGTATGAGCATGTGGATGGAAGTGACGATGTTCGCCGTGGTTGCCCTCATCATAGGCTCGTTGGGGACGTTGGATGTGGCCGCGCATCAGATCGCATTGAACTTCGCGTCGGTCACCTTCATGCTGGCTTTCGGAGTGTCGTCGGGCATTACCGTTCGGGTGGGACAGGTGTTCGGGCAATATGGATTGGAGGATGCCCGGTACTCGGGTCGAGTCGGCATCCTCATCGCCACCGCCTTCATGGGGTTCACAGGCATTCTCATGTTTGCGATACCCGAAGCCATCATCGGATTATACACATCGGATCCGGAACTGATTGAGCGTGCCATTGCGTTGTTGTATATGGCGGCCATCTTCCAATTATCGGACGGGCTGCAAGTAAGCGGCTCAGGAGCTCTTCGCGGACTCAAAGACACCACCATTCCGATGTATGTGAATTTTCTCAGTTATTGGGTGATCGGACTTCCACTGGGATGGGTGTTGGGAATTCATTTGGAATATGGTCCGGAAGGCTTGTGGATCGGTTTGATCGCCGGTTTGAGTGTGGCCGCGTTATTGCATAACGTACGATTCCAACTCATATCACGACCTTCGACCCCAACATCATGAATACTTGGATCCACGACATCGTAACCGATGTCCCCACTCATGCATATGATCAAAACGGTTTCGTCAGGGAGTTCATGAAGGAGCATGTGCCGGGCGACCGCATGACCAAAGCCATCCTCCATAAGATTTATTCGGCATCCGGCATCGGAACCAGGCATAGCGTGATACCGGACTTCGCACCGGATGGCGAGACCGGTTTGTATTTCGATCGGGAAACGAATCAGATTTTGAATCCAGGAACCGGGGATCGAAACGTGCTATATAAGATTTGGGCATCCAAGCTGTTTGTGAATGTGGCCAAGACCTTGTTGGAAACAACCCAGACGCCACCCGAGTCCATCACCCATGTGATCACCGTGTCTTGTACGGGTTTCTATGCCCCCGGACCCGACTATGATATCGTTCGGCAATGCGGCTTGCATGACCATGTGCGTCGTTATCACATCGGATTTATGGGTTGTTACGCCGCGATTCCCGCCATGAAATTGGCTCAAACCATCTGCTTGGCCGAACCGGATGCCGTGATTTTAGTGGTTTCTGTTGAACTGTGCACGCTTCATCTGAATTTCAGTGGCGATACCGATGCCATGCTATCGGCGTCTGTCTTTGCGGATGGAGCCTCTGGCGTGCTGATGTCCACAAAACAGCCAAAAAAAGGTGGGCTACGTGTTGGCGACTTCCGAACCCGTCTCACGCCTCAGGGCGAAGAAGACATGGCATGGACTATCGGTGACCACGGCTTCGATATGGTGCTGAGTTCCTATGTTCCCGACATCCTCCAATCCAACTTGCACGATATTCTCGCGCCGCTTCCATCCGACATCACGCATTGGGCGATTCATCCCGGAGGGCGTGCCATTCTCGACAAAGTCGAGCAAGGATTGAATCTTCCTGAAACCGCATTATGGGCATCGCGGGAGGTGTTGAACAACTATGGCAACATGAGCAGTGCCACTATTTTATTTGTGATGAAGGCTTTAATGACCTCACCCGAGCCCGGACGCATGCTAGCCATGGCATTCGGTCCCGGCCTAACTGTTGAAACCGCCACGTTCGAAAAACCATGACTTTCCGCCAACGCGACCCGGACCTGATCGAAGAAATGGACCGTTCGGATGCCAATCCAGGCATTCTTTACCCAACCTATCAGCGATTCAAGCTGATTAATCATTTTTTGGCGAAATGGGATGTGGTGTACAAACATCATGTACGACCATTACTGAAACCTGGCGTAACGAACACGTTGTTGGATGTGGGATGTGGCGGAGGAGATATTGCCACGTATTTGTGGAAGCGGGCAAAAAAAGATGGATTTGATTTGAAGGTGACTGCGATTGATCCGGCCGATACGGTTGAAACCTATCTTAACGCGAACCCCTTGCCTGCAGAGATCCCCTATCGGAAGACCACCACCACACAATTGCTGAAGGAAAACCAACGATTCGATTTTGTGATATCGAACCATGTGTTGCATCACTTGAATCCGGTTGAAGCCACCGCGTTCTTGAACGAATGCTTGCAGCTGGCCAATGTCAGAGTGATTTGCAACGATTTGCTTCGGAGCCGGAGAGCGTGGATGTTGTTCTTTTTTGCATCGATTCCGTTCTCATACGGTACCTATATCCGTACCGACGGACTCATCAGTATCCGGCGCAGTTACCGACGTGATGAACTTATACAAGCCCTACCTGGCGGATGGAGCGTGCACAAACTATTTCCATTCCGATTGCTGGTGATGCGGAATGCGCACAACTGATGTGCTTGTGGTTGGAGCCGGCGCCACAGGTTTGTACCTGTCGTGCCTGCTGAAGCATCATCATATCGAGCATCTGGTGATTGATTCGAAACCCGGACCTTCCACACATAGCCGTTCGATCGGCATCCATCCGGCATCCTTCCAATTATTAGATGAAATCGGTGTGCTGGGTGACATCCGCGCCCACGCCACGCTCGTCGCCTCTGGCCAAGCCTTCGACCGGCAGCGCTTTTTGGGCACCCTTCCCCTCGGCTCCGTCCTCACGCTGCCGCAATTCCGCACCGAAGCGATCTTGGAACGACATGCCAACCCGGTATCCTACAACACGACATTCGATGGATATCATCATCATGGCGATTCCATACACATCGATACTTCGACCGGCCCCATCCGAGCCAGCACAGTGATCGGCGCCGACGGCATGCATAGCTCGGTTCGCAAGGCGATGACCATCGAATCGACGCCCATCCCCTACCCCTATTCGTTTTTCATGGGCGATATGCACGACAACACCTCGTTCGGGGCGGATGCCGTGATTTTCCTTCATCCCGATGGCATGACCGAATCATTTCCATTGAGCGACAACAAACGGCGTTGGGTGGTCATGAAACGTGGCGATGAAGACGAGACGATCGAGGGATTGGTGAACGAAATCCAATTCCGGACCGGGCATGCTCCCGACCCGGCCACATCCAGCATGTTCAGCGTGTTCAAAGCGTATCGACATCTCGCGCCGCGTATGCATGATCGGAATGTGTTTTTGGCGGGAGATGCCGCGCATGTGACGAGCCCGATTGGCGGACAAGGCATGAATTTGGGCTGGTTGAACGCCCGTGACCTGATCCGGAATTGGGACGAACCCGCTATATACGAGGCGATCGCGAAACGTCGTGCGGGCACGGTGATTCGTCGTGCCGAATTCAATATGTCGTTGGGGGGCAAATCTCAGTGGCATCGGTTGCGATGTGCGGGTGTTCGATTGGTGCTGAATCTGCCCATCCGGACATGGCTGACACGACGGTTTACGATGCAGGATTTATGACTTGCAAAATTTTGCAGGATTTTGTGCAATAAATTGCGTTACTTCCATTATGCGACGCTATATCCTCCTCCTTCTACTATCCTTCGTTGCCACCATTCCGGCAATGGCACAACGCTTTGAACTCGTCTGGGCAGAAGATTTCAATGCCGATGGGGCTCCATCCACCCAACGATGGACCTTCGAATATGGAACTGGCCAGAATGGCTGGGGCAATGCTGAATTGCAGTTCTACACATCCGACTCCAGCAATGTGAAAGTGCGCGATGGCAATCTGATCATCACCGCTCGAAAACAGGTGTTCGGCGGAAGGAACTATACATCGGCGCGCATGAAATCGCAGTTCAAAGCGGATTTCAAGTATGGACGAATCGAAGTGCGTGCCAAACTTCCACGCGGACAAGGACTTTGGCCGGCCATTTGGATGATGCCGACCGACAATCGCTTCGGCGGTTGGCCCCGTTCGGGAGAGATCGACATCATGGAAGGTCGAGGCAACACGCCCGCCCATGTGGAGGGAACGGTCCATTATTGGCGTTCGGGATGCACGGGTACCAATGCGCTTGCATGTCGTGAGTTCCGTGGAAATGGCTACACCTTGTCGACCGGTAATTTCGCCGACGAATTTCATGTGTTCAGCATCGAGTGGAATGAAAATGGAATCGATTGGGCAGTAGATGGCAACGTGTATCACAGCATCCGTAAAAACACCTTGAATGCGGAGTGGTATCCGTTTAATGAGCGCTTTTACTTCATTCTGAATGTGGCCGTTGGGGGTAATTTTTTCGGTGCCAATGCGAATGTGGTAGATGATCACCTGCTTCCACAAAGTTTGACCATCGATTACATCCATGTGTATCAGGATGTGAATCAGAATCCGACTGTGAGCTTGACCGCAGAAAGCGGAAGCGATGTGATTCAGTCAGGCGAACCTGTCACATTAGTGGCCAATGCCACCGATCCAGATGGATCTGTCGCTAAAGTTGAATTTTATTACGGAACCACGTTGCTCGACTCGGTGAAGACCGCGCCGTTCCAACTCGAACTTGGTTCGATCTCGGATGGATGTCATGAGTTTTTTGCGGTAGCGTATGACAATGAAGGTCGAACGTCTTCCCCTGGAAATCCTCTTGAATTGACCGTGGGAACCGGGTGCGAACCACGTCCATTTGTGACTGGCGGATTATCGATGCCCGGCACTCTCCATTTCACAAACTATGATTACGGTGGCCAAGGAATCGGGTACAACGACACCACTCCGCTGAAAAACCTGGGCAATAACAATGGGAACGACTTTCGCCCGAATGAAGGGGTCGATATTCTGAAATGGGAGCTTCCAGATACAACAGTGTATATGGTCGGGTACACGGAACGTGATGAATGGTTGGAATTCACCATCACCACTACCGTAGACGACTCTTATTTCATCGATCTGACCGGTGTTGGAAATACGACACGCGGCAGCATCAACCTGACATTGAACGGCGAATTTCTAATCACCATGAGTTTCAGCGCGCAGCAGGATACCTCGATCGTGACGCGATCGACCTTCAGCGCCCTAGCAATTCCGGCAGGTACGCATAAGCTTCGGGTGACGTTGAACAATCCGGGTTTGAAGTTGGGAACGTTGGTGTTTCGACCGCTTTCCACATCCATTGATGAATCAAAAAGCGGCTTGCCGACCGAGTTCAAATTGGAGCAAAACCATCCGAATCCGTTTAATCCGGAGACGATCATCCGCTTCGAAGTTGGGACGCAAGATCTTGCTTCCGTACAAGTTCGGCTCTCTGTATATGATATCCTTGGCCGTGAAGTCGCCGTCTTGGTGGATGATGTGGTAAGCGCCGGTCGTCATCAGGTCCGCTTCCAAGCCAATTCCTTACCGAGCGGGGTTTACATGTATGTCTTGGAACATCCGAACGGCGTGTTGACGAACAAAATGATCTTACTGAAATGACCGCTTCCAGCTCGAATACCCGCTCGGCTTTCATCATTATAACGGTCCTGTTTTTCTTATGGGGCTTCATCACGGTGCTGGTTGATGCTCTGATTCCCAGGTTGCGGGATGTGTTCGAGCTGACCTATTTCCAAGCCGGAATGGTGCAATTCTCTTTCTTCACGGCGTATGCGGTGCTTTCGGTGCCAAGCGGATTCCTCATATCGCGCATCGGATATCAGAAAGGAGCGGTCGTCGGCTTGGCGACCATGGCCGTTGCCTGTCTGTTGTTTTATCCGGCTGCCTCGTATCGAATCTTCGAATTGTTCCTATTGGCCATGTTCGTGTTGGCTGGCGGGATGACAGTCTTGCAAGTGGCTGCGAATCCTTATGTGACCGCTTTGGGTGATCCGAATCGAGCGGCATCGAGATTGAACTTATCCCAAGCCTTCAACTCATTGGGAACCACCATCGCTCCATTGGTCAGCGCGGCCTTCATCTTGAGCAGTACGGTGATGGATTCCGACGCCATCACATCCATGTCAGGTGATGTCCGGGATGCCTATTATGCCGCGGAAGCAGCGGCAGTGCAGAGTCCATTTCTCATCTTGTCTGGAATCCTGTTCCTCATCGCCATTGTATTCGCCGCCATCAAATTGCCAAAAATTCTCGAGTCGGATCATGACAAAAGCGGCAGCTATCGAGCGGCCTTGCGCCATCGGCCATTGATGTTGGGCGCTATAGGAATCTTCGTTTATGTAGGTGCGGAAGTCGCCATCGGAAGTTATCTCGTCAATTATCTGCTGAATTTGGATTTCAGCTCATTGGTCACCGGTTCTGGCATGATGTCGGGTTTGGCCGAGTTCCTATCCGGTAGCGGACTGAATGATATGGGCGCCGCGCAACTCGCCGGAACCTTCGTCTTTTTCTATTGGGGCGGCGCCATGGTGGGTCGATTCCTCGGAGCGTGGTTGCAAACGTTCATCAAGCCCGGACTTCTGCTTGGAACGTATGCATTGGTCAACATCACACTCCTGCTGTTGTCCATGAACTCTGGTGGACTTTTCGCAGTGTGGACCCTCCTGTTCATCGGCCTGTTCAACTCCATCATGTTTCCGACCATCTTTTCACTGTCGATCCAACATTTGGGTGAACATACCGCCCAGGGATCGGGCATCTTATGTACGGCCATCGTAGGTGGAGCCATCATCCCACCATTATATGGCGCCGTTGCGGATGTCAGTGGCTTGCAGATCGCCTTGTTGATTCCAGCGATCTGTTACGCGTATATCGCCCATTATGGACTTATCGGACATAGGAGTACTGTATGATCGCACGCTCACCCTTTTCCATTTTATTGTTGGTCCTCATCGCTTGTGGACATCCGTCCACGTCGTACGAGGACCCAAATCGGGTTTCGAAAGTGACCATCGTGCAAGATGGCGACACCTGGAAGTTGATGAGAAACGGAAGTCCGTATTTCATCAAAGGAGCCGGGGGCGGCGCGACCTACATGGATCAACTCAAATCATCCGGAGGCAACTCCATCCGAACCTGGGGCGTGAGCGTATCCATTCTTGGAGCGGCTCATCAGAAAGACCTGACTGTGATGATGGGAATATCGATGCCGGCTGAGCGTCATGGTTTCGATTATGGAAATGCGACGGCCGTCGCGGCTCTGAAAACACGCATCATGGAGGAAGTGAACCAGATCAAAGACCATCCTGCCTTGTTGATGTATGGATTGGGGAATGAATTAGACTTGAGTTATTCGAATCCAATTGTCTGGAACGTGGTGAACGAGATTGCGCTGATGATCAAAGCCGTGGATCCGAATCATCCTGTGACCACTGTACTGGCTGGCATCAGTGCTGGTAAAATCGCCGCCATCAAAGAACGGGCCCCGGATCTGGATCTGCTGGCGATCAATTCGTATGGGTCGTTGACGTCCATTCCGGCCAATGTCAGAACTTATGGTTGGAACAAGCCCTATATCGTAACGGAATGGGGTCCGACCGGACATTGGGAAAATGGCACCACATCTTGGGGCGCGCCAGTAGAACAGACCAGTTCGGAAAAAGCGATGGTGTATCAGAGTCGGTATGAAGCCGTCATGAAAACGGATACCGATATGAATCTGGGTTCTTATGTGTTCTTATGGGGACAAAAACAGGAACGCACCCCTACCTGGTACGGTGTGTTTTTGGAAAACGGACATGCCACCGAAGCGGTGGATGTGATGCAGTACAACTGGACGAGCACCTGGCCGTCAAATCGCGCTCCGCAAGTGGCGCAGTTCCGCTTGGAGGCGAAAGGTTCTCGCGATAACATCCGCGTGGAAACCGGAAAACTGATGACGGCGCAAGCCACATTGGTGGATCCGGATAACGACCCCATCACCTATCGCTTCGAATTGTTGCCCGAAAGCACGGCCACGAGTGAAGGTGGAGACTCGGAATCGCGTCCCCAGCCGATCGAAGGATTGTTCATCTCACAAAATGGCGGACAATTGATGTTCAATGCCCCATCCACATCCGGCAATTATCGACTATTTGTGTATGGAACGGATGGACGCACCAAATCGGCCACAGCGAACATCCCCTTCCAGGTTTACTGATTACCCATTCTTGGCATCGAGTACATCGGCGCAAGTGATCGAAATACCTCTGTGTTCACTTGGATATCGGCCTTATCGCGCAATTCTTTGATGGTTTCGGCTAGCAGTGAATCACTCGGAATGGTAGCTCGGATATCGTTCGCGAGTCGGAATGTGGTCACATAGTTCATCTGCCATTGCACTTTGGGGTCGGATGCGTACGCGGCGTCTTCACCGGCGATAGCGAATACTTCATTGCGAAGCGCGCGACCGATCGCCGCACCCGGACGCGTCCGGACTTCCGCATAGGGCAAATACGGCAACCATTTCAGGAATTGGGACACCGTGAATTCGTGTGTCTCCCCATCATGGGTATATAAGACTAGCACGGATGTGGGCTCCAACTGCTGCTGGATCACTTGGAATTCGGATGGGGCGATGCGGGCGTCTGGGGTGAGTCCGGTGAGGTACGGCTCCATTTGCTGATACACATCCTGCTGAATGGCCGGCTGCAATTCTTGCATGAATCCACGCACATAGGCATCGCCGAGTAAATTGACTTTCCGTTCCATCAGCAGACTATAGAGGCGCTTGCGACGGTTCTGATAGGCGGATTCGGTGAGAATGGGATTCCGATTCATATTCTCTACCCGGATGATCACCCAACCTTGGCGTGTGCGTACCGGCTCGGAAACCTCAAACATGCCGAGATTGAAGGCGGCTTCGGCGAAGGCATCATCCACACCGAAATAGGAAATATCGTCCATGAATCCGGTGGATGAATCGAAGACCGAGGTTTCATACAACTCATTGGCCAGAGCCACGAAATCCTCCCCTGCCACTAATCGCGAATGATAGCGTCTCGCTTGGCTTTCTTCGCGGAAATAGAGCTGGCGCACATAGACTTTGCGATTCGATTTTTCGAACGCATCGCGCAATTGCGACTCGGTGATGCCGCCCATGGTATCGAACACGGCGGCTTGCAGGAACCGTCCTCCCAACGCGCCATCCCTCATCACTCGCTCATAATCGAGATACGCTTGGGACGACATCATCCCAGATTCACGGGCTTCCTGCGCTAGCAACATTACATCAATGGCATTGTCCAGATGGATGTATCGCGCCGTGCTATCGTCGTTGTAACCGGTTCGGTTGAGCCAGTCGATATAAGAGTCGAAAAAGAACTGTTCGTCGAGCACAGCGCCATTCACAACGGCGAGTGAGGCTCCGGCATCGAATCCGACCGGTTCCGGTTTGGAGCACGATCCGAGAAGTAAAAGAATCAGGCCAAGCTTAAGACAATCCATGTCTTAAAAATACACCCTCATATCGATCATTTTTGTTTCGCCCAGGCGATTCATCGGAACATAACCCACATCCACACCCAAACGGACACCCGAAATCCGGGAAATCACCCCGATTCCGAAGGTGAGATGACTATCCACATTCTTCACTCCGAAATCTTTATATCCAGCGCGGAGATTCAATTGCGTGGTGTTGTAGAGGAATTGAAGTTCGGTTCCGGAATCGATGTTCAGATACTGATCGTTGGTCTGATGCGATTCGGTCATCACTTCCCATTTCACATAGTCCGATTTGATGACGGGGATGGCCACGCCGAATTTGAACTGGATGGGCAATTCCCATTGGTCGGTTTCAAAACGTGTCGGAACTCGGTCATTGCTTCCCGAATTGTTTGGAAACGGATCGATGATGATCTGACCATTGATACCTTCCATCTGCATGCTTCCGCCGAAATTTTGGATGGATGCGGCTAATCGCAATCCGTTCAAGTAATCGGTAAGCAAAATGAACCCGATGTCGATCGCGATGGTCTGCGCTTGCATATCCCATATGGTTTGGCGCACCAGTTTGGCTGTTCCACCGAAATAGAAATTCCGTGTAAGGGGCTGGGCGTAGGACAGTCCAATCATCAGATCGCTCGATTGGAAGGATTGTCCGGTTCCATTGGGTTGGTCGACGGTGCGCACATCCATCCCGCCATAATTCAACGAGGCTAGGCTGAACCCGATAATGGAGTTCCGCATCACGGGCACAGTCACGCCGAAGGCATTGTATTTGATGCCGGCGAACCATTCGTAGTGGCTGAATAGCAAGGAGCCGTTCGGACTACCCGTCGATTCTTTGATCGCAGCAGCGGCGGGGTTCCAGAACAAGGCATCAGAACCTGTCGCTGTTGCGGTAAAGGCATGTCCTAATGCCGTCGCACGCGCGCCGGTTCCCAACGTGAGGAAGGGCGCCGCGGTGGTTCCGACCTTGCTTTGAGCCAAGATGGTTCCAGGCAGGGCCAAGATCAGAATCCATAAAAGTGTGGTCGTGGTTTTCATATGGATTCCTATTTCACGATGGCGAATTTTCCGATTTTCTCACCGATGCCGGGCGCATCCACATGGTAGATGTACACGCCGTAAGCCACATCCAGCGATTCTTTGGTGCGCATGTCCCAGAACATTGCGCCGTCGCTGCCAACAGACTGATGGTTCAACGTGGTCACCAATTCACCCCGAACATTGTAAATACGGATGGTGCATCGGACCGGAAGATGGATGAACTGCACGCGGCGGTCGGAACGACCTTGTTCCACGGTTCTCAGATCCCACTCGGCCGCTCCGATATATGGATTCGGTACAACGGCGATTTTGTCCAGTTCGGATTTGGCCAATGCGGTATCTACCGTCGCATCCGAAATGGTGAACTGGAAATAATCACCGGTTTTGAATGGTTTGCGATTGGCGATACGGAACACATCCCCTTCACGCGGCGCGCTGGATGTGCCGGATGGCAAGCTGAATGTGATGCGATGGCGGAGGCGACGACCAAATCCCGGTTCAATGTCGCTGATCACGAGTTGATCACCTGGATCCAATGTCGCATTGTCGTTCTCATCGAGCCATAGCAAATCGACCTGAGCACCCGTTGTGAGATTGAACGCCCGCACATTCAACGAATCTCGACGATATACGCTGGTTTGGAAGAGTGGCGGACGATAGACCTTGAGATTGGTAAATCTCAATTCAAAGTTATTGGGCGTACGGCGTGCAAAGGTGGATTCGGTCGGATCGATGATCGCGGGGATAGCCGTCCAATTGGTCTGGAGTCCATCCAATTTGCGGGCATCTTTGTCCGTGAGCTCATTATCGGTACCGTAGTTCTGAACCCAACCGGTGCGCTCATCGAAATAACGAATCACTGGGTGATTGAAAATCTCGACTACGAATCCATCGATCAGTGGTGTGGATGTGTCCAATGCTCGGTCGTCGAGTAACACGACATTTTCTGTGAGATCGCGAATGCGATACGACCGTGTGGCATAGAATTCGGTGGAAGCAGTTGTGTCGGTAAATTCCATCCGATACACATTTCCTTTCTTCACCAGCTCTTCGTTGCCGACGGTGACTCGGATCGAGCCTGTTCCGAAGCCGGATGTGACACGTGACAAATCTTCATTTGCTCCACCGGATACAAATCCGGCGGCTCTGGCGCGGGGAACAACCGCTCGTGCATTGATCGATTGACCGCGCACATTTCCGAATCCATCCACCGCGAAGTTGAACACGTTTTCGATCGGATCCAACGACACATCGCCATCATCGCTGATGACGCCTCTATCGTAGGCCACGAGCGCGTAGTAATATCTCACTCCGTTTTTCACATTACGGTCGATGTAGAAGAATTGGAGTCCGGAATCGGTTCCGAGATTGTACACCGCTTCTCCACCCAATACCGTACGATTACCGACGATGCCGTTGGCTAAATCCCATTGCGCCAATGGGCGATAGAATGTCGGAATTCCATCCACATTGGTAACAAGTCGTGCATCTGACAACAATGGATCGGTGCCTTTGTAAAGACGATATCCTTCAAAGTCGAATTCTTGTGTGAAGCGGTCAAAACTGGCTACCGAGATGGAATCCCAGGTAAGAGTGACCATTCCATCACCGGGTATGGCGGTCAGTGTCGGCAGGAAGGGCGCTTGAGCGAAGTTGTAATTCGCATCATAGATGTTTTGCACAACTTGACGATTTTTCAGGAAGTCGGTGCGGTTCGCTCCAAAAATCCAAGCCAAGGAGAAAAAGTCACTAGAATTTGGAGGAAGTACCACCGGTCCGGATGCGAACATCAGGAACGGTTCCACATCTGCGATGAAGCTCTCGGGTTCTTGACCGAGCGGAAATTGGCTGAACAGGATACGACCGTATAACCAGGAATCGGTTCTGAGATTTTCGCCGGATTCATAGAACGGACGCGTACTCAGATCGAAGCCTGTCAGACCGATTTGATCCGATTCTTGGATGTCCAATTGATCGAAGTTGGGTTCGCCATCATTGGGAATTCCATCGGCTTCACCGGAATCGGGTCCAGGGTAACCAAGGTCGTTCGGACCCAATCCATCCATACCCACATCATCGTTGATCGGTTCGCCCGGATCCCATTGGCCGTTGCCGTCCATATCTTCATACCGGCGCCAAGTCATGTTTTCGTCGCCGGTCCACCAGTAGCCTAAGCGATAGGCTGGTCGATCTTCAAGCGCTCCGAACGTGGCCGTAAAGCGGGCCATGTTATAGGTTGCTTGCACGTAGGCACGGATGTTGTCCTGCCCTTCGATCAGCATGCCAGGTCCGGCATCTCGACGTTCGTCGGTGATGCCGTCTTCATCGTTATCCACTGCATCAAATGAGTTGCCTGGGCTTTCCAAGAAGGCGAAACCTACATAACCCAGCGCGTAGGTACCACCACCCGGACGAATACCCACTCCGGTGCGATCCCATCCGAAGGCCATATCCAGCTGGGCATTGTACTCGGCTTGGCCATTGCTCTCATCCTGACCCAGTCCGAAATCGACGATATTGGTGAAATAGAGGCTGTCGTGATTGTATTGACCCACGTTCGTGACGCGATACAATAAAAACATGATGTCTTCGGCCAAGATGTTGGCCCATTGCAGATGGCGGACTTGAACTTGAAGACCGAGTCCACCCAAGGTCGAATCTCCGGGATCGGCATAAAACACACCGGATCGGCTGTTCGGAACACCGGTTTCCGGGTCGATACGATATTCGTAATCGCGCCAATCGTCGATCACGTAGTAGGTTTCCTGATCCGCGTTAAACACGCCTTTCCCGAAAAGTCCATTCCAACGACCTGCCCAACCCGGATCATCGGGATTGTCGAGACGGTCGGGCCAGAATGCCGGCCAAGATGTGGGGTCAGTGCTTTTCGCAGGAACCGGGCGAAGGGAGCCGGTGACGGGATCGATCCGAGTCGTGTTATGGAAGCCGGGAAGCGGCAACCATCCCCAGATGTAACCTTCCGGACCTACTTTTCGGCCGAAATCCCGATAATTCAGAATGGCTGGGGTGACAGTTGTGTCCGCTTTGCCGACATAAAAAGGAGACCGGCTGGCCCATTTCACCCGCTCCGCGTTCACAACGCCGGCAATGAGGATACCAGCGCCATCGATGTGACGGCCTCCTGTTCCGCGGGGCCAAACGCCATGCGGGATGTCGTTGTAGCGAGACAATTCGCCATGGTTCCGGTAGTTCGTTTCGATGAGGTTTCCGTCCATCACACCGCGTGCGACTTGGTTACCTTGACCGCGATAGGTACGCGGAATATCGGATTGTGCAGCCGCAGTGATCGGAATCAAGCACACGGCAAGAACGACAAGCAATGTTGGGGTATGCAAATTCATCAGAAATTCAGATTAAGGCCGATGCTGACACGACGTGGTGAACCAAGGAAATCCTGCCGATAAAAGAAATCATCGATCGTATTCAACCCTTGCAGAATGGAATTCCGGTTGCGCTCTTTATCGATCGTATCGTAGGCGTTTCCTGAATCGGAGTAGATTCCATATTCCGGTGCCGAATCAAACAGGTTCTCCACTTGCAGCAACAAGCTGATGTTCTGTTTGATGAAGGATGGCTTATAAAACATCCTCACATCCGACAAATAGGTGAGTGGGCGATCTTTGTTGTTTCGGATGTAAGACGACACGAAATTCCGAACCGTGGTATAAGGGCGGCCGCTGTTCAGGCGGTTTACCATGGTGATGTTCATCCCCGCCATCGGCTGATAGGTGACGGTCGCATTCAAGGAATGACGACGATCCCAATCCAAGCGGGTGAGGCTTAGGGTTTCGCCGAGGCCGGCTTCCACGCGCTGAAACGCATCCCCGCTGATGGCCGAACTACCATATGCGAATTGCAGAGTGTAATCGACATTCCAACTCAATGGACCACGTGGACGCTGAAACAAGCTGAACGTGAAGCCGCGGACGGTTCCGTAATCGCGG
The DNA here is from genome assembly GCA_041749075.1 of Balneolales bacterium. GTDB lineage: Bacteria > Bacteroidota > Rhodothermia > Balneolales > HLUCCA01 > CAMTWZ01. Next base: position 23,171 of record JBGTBY010000025.1, read on the forward strand.
TTGATGTATCGAACCACATAGTTGGTGGTTCCGACATCGAAATTGATCCGGTCGCCGATCAAGTTCCGAACATCACGTGTGAACACCGTCAATTCCATACCCAAATCATCAGTCAGACCTTGTTGAAGTCCGATTTCGAAGGTGGATGTGGTTTGCGGATTGATGTCGGCGTTGCCATACCGTGTGCTCGACGCATATTCATTGACCACATAGGCGGGATTGGAATAGATCTGCGACAATTCCGGAATCTGGAAAAACAGACCATAGGAAAAGCGGATCACACCGGTGGAGGAAATCGGAAATGCGATGCCGATTCTTGGACTGATCTGGAATTTGTTCTTCGCATCTTTGCGGTTGTACAAGCTGTCGGCCGGGTTGGATGGATCGATGATGTATTCACGGTTTGCCTGATCCCAATCCAGTGGAATCTGAAAATCAGGTGCGAAATAATCCATCCGGATGCCCGCATTGATGATCAGATCCTGGATCTCGATCTTGTCTTGCACATAGGCAGAAAATTCAAACGGATTGGCTCTTAACCGCGATTGGCGCCAGCGCTCGGTCGCAGGAGATGCAAGTCCTGTAGCTTGATTCACATCGATATCGAACACGCGATTGTTCAAATCGTGCGTGCGGAATTGGAAACCGGTTTTGATTTGATGGATGCGGTCGATTTGGCTCGTCACATTTCCCACTACCGTATGCGATGATGTGAGGTTATCGACCATGTAGAGGTCATTCCCACTCACTTGAAACGCGAACGCACCAACCCGATTCGCGGCTTCCGGCGAGACATAACGGGAATCGAACGGCGTGGGGTACAACCGGCTGTCGTACTTGTTCCGCTGCAAACTATAGCTCAGATTCGCGAACGTCGTGTTGTTGATCGTATAGCGAGAACCGAGAATGTGCGTCATATTCGACGAATAATCGCTATTTCTCCCATTCGGTGAGTATTTCCTCGCATGGTTGAATCCGGTGTAGGTGCCACTTTGAATGAACAGGTTGTAATCCAACTTCAAGCGGGTAGACACATCATAAACCAGCGCCGAGTTCATCGACATCCGTTCTCCATCACTCATCGACAAGAAATTTCCATCCCCATTCGATGCGATGATCCAATCCTCCTGTGGATTGAGCGGATCCTGATAGCCACCTGGTGGTGGATTGTTGATGAAGCGGGATTCATCGCCCGGCAGAAACAGATTGCGACCGATAAAGTGGCCTTTGTCGCGCACATAACGACCCGTCACGCGGATGCCCAATTTATTCCGAATGAGAGGACCACCGATCGTTATTTGACCATCGATGAGGTTCGCGAAATCGGCCGCTTCCATGTAAGAAACATCTCTTGTGCGGAAGTCGGTGTAACTCAGCGAATTTCCAGGACCGGTTGTGCGCTCAAGGAATTCCATCTCACGAGTGGTCGCGAAAGATCTGACATACGCTTGGCTGTTTATAGTCCACTTATCCGAAACTCCTTTTGTGGTGATGTTCACCACACCGGACATCGCCTGACCGTATTCCGCATTGAAGACCCCGCTGATCACTTCCAGCGAGGAAATCATGTTCTGCTCCACTTCAAATCCCGCCGAATTGTTATAGGGATTGTTGATGGGAACGCCGTTCACCATATAAGACACTTCGTTCAATCGACCGCCGCGGAAGTGGCCATCCACCACACCCGCTTGCAAATTGATGATCTGCGACAAGTTGGCAACGGGCAGATTCGCGATCTGCCGTTCGTTCACCACCGCAGTGGTTGTGGTCCGATCACGTTGCACCAAGGGGCGCTCCGCAACGACCGTGATTTCCTGTCCTTCGATCACCGATTCACGCATTACGACATTGATTTCCGTGTTTTTATCGGGAAACACTTCGATATCCGACATCCGGATATCCGCGAAACCGATGTACTTGTACACCACCGTATAAAATCCAGGGTCGAGATTCAACAGCTGGTAAAAACCATCCAACTCGGAGATCGTGCCTCGGCTACTCGATTCGATGAAAATCTGAACTCCGGGAAGCGTTTCACCACTGGAATCTGTGATGAAACCGGTGATCTTCCCTTTGCTGCTGGCCGAAGCCAGCATAGGCAAAAGGAGGAGTATGAGAATAAGGTGGTGTAACAGGCGCATGTTAGGTCCAATCACTTCATGAGGATCATTTTCCGCGTCGCGGTATAGCTTCCGGATTCGACCCGGTACAAATACACTCCAGAGCTCAACCCGCTGGCATCGAACGAAACCGTATGGCTGCCTTGAATGAAGCGTTGATTGTTTACCAAGGTCGCGACTTTCTGACCGAGCGTGTTGTACACACTCAAGGTCACGTTACCAGCCTCAGGCAGACTGAAACGAATGGCCGTGCTTGGGTTGAATGGATTCGGATAGTTTTGATCGAGACTGAATTCGCCTGGAATCGCATCCACACGATCATCGATACTCGTCACTCTCCGATTGGCGCCAGCAACCGCTACAGCCGAGAAATCGGACGGACGCTCGAAGTACACATTGCTGAAATTGGGTTTCCAGCTCGTGGTTACCAAGTAGCGGGACTGTTCCCAGAAGAATGGACGCGCATCCAAGGCATCATCCACAATCGTGATGCTGAACGGAATGTACTTGATCTCATTCGCACCCGGAGCTACGAAAGGCGCATCCGATGCGAAATCGGTCGGTTCGACGAGTTTGCTCGCTTCAAATCCGATCAACATGCGGTATCCGACTTGGGTTTCGCCCGACATGATCGGCTCAAGTAGCGGTACAAATGCGAACGGATAGTTGTTTTGGCCTCCGAACGTCACATACATGCCGGGATTGACAGGGCGTGCGGTTTCGGTATCGGTCGTTGTCGGACGCAGTGCCAACGTGTAATCCGGATTTTCGCCACGGCCAGCACCACGGTTGGTCGAGCCGGTTACGAAGTTCACGGAATAGGACCCGAATCGCATTTCGACTTGGTCGCGTTTGTAGGCGTTCCAATCCAAATCGCCTTGGGCATTCATGATCGGATTGTATTGAAGATCATTGTCCATCACTTCCACATAAGCATAGAAAATCACTTCACCTTCACTATCTCCGTATCCAACCCAGGCTCGACCACTGACAATATTATCGTTCGGTGGACGACGAATCGCAGCGGATGTGCTTGCCTTCATGGTGAATGGACGCAACGAATTTACCGGCCATCCATTCGTCCTGATGGTTTGGGTTTCCAGGCTGTTGATGACCTGAGCTTCTTCAGCAGCTGTGAATTTGAAGATGTAGGAATCCAGCATGCCAGATGCGTTCACAGTCACACGGCTTTGGGTCACATCCGTATTTTCGGTGCTCCACAGGTTGGTGGCGGTCACCGCATAATGATAATTATGAGTGGCGTCGTCTGGATGGGGAGATACCATGTGATGCGATAGCGACAACGGTTGGTTTGCGTTCACTGTTTTCCAGAAGAACACGGTAGAATCTGTGATGTCGTTGATTTCACTACCGCTGAAGTACACATTATAGGCGCTGATGTCGGCACCTAATGTCCAACTCACGGTATTCATGCTGTTTTGTGAAACGGCTTGTAGTCCGGAAGCAGGAGGAGGCGGATTCTTGGTTTTTTCCAGATCCGTGTTGCTGCGACCGATGTAAAAATTATCGATCCAAATCGGACCATTCGTGCTCGGATCGGGCTGATCCCAGAAAAAACCAAACCGACGAGCACGGTTGAAGTTGAACTCACGCCAGTTCGGGTTAGACACTTCGGTGATGGAGCCCGTCGCATCGCTGTACGCACCCCAATATTCCCAACGGGCGTCGTGGGCACTCAATGGGCCATTCGCGCGTAGCGATCCATCCGCATTTTTTCCCACTTTGGCTGAATCCAACTCATTGCGGGTCAATTGAGGAAATGGAATGGCGACATTGGTCCATGTTCCAGAGTGCACTGAATCCGGAAAATTGTAATAAAGACGGAACCAAAGTGGATTGCTCGGGCTGCTATCCAACATGATGAACCGTGGTTTTCCAGGAGCCACCGAATTCACGGGCGAGGACCAGATCCGGAAGAAAATGGAATCACCTGCCGCGATATTCGCTGTCAAATCAATACCGTTTGGCCAATCAAAGCCTTCTATATTGTTCCAGTTGCCTTGATTGAACTGGACCACACGGTTGGCCATATTCGTGGGGTCAGTGATGAATTCAAGAGAAACATCAGCCGGAATGGATACATTTCGGCCGTCGACGAAGAAGATGAATTCATCTCCAATCGCAGGCGCTTGTGCCGCAAGCGGTTGAGCGCACATGGCAATGATGGCGATCAAGACTGTGTAACGGATGGTCATTGTCGTTTTGCTTTGATTTTGGATGGTGGTCCGGCAAGAAGCGACTCAGTGGAAGCGCTTCGAGCCAGACGCCATATTAACATCCCGGTCGATTTATTGCAACGCTAATTTGAAAAAAATTTTCATAAATTGTGCAACTATTTGCATCAATCATTCTTAAGTCATTCAATAACAATAACTTTTCCACATTTTGACCGATCTGGATTCGAAAGCCTTATTTTAGATGAACACCTGATTATGAAAGTTACCCTTCAAGACATTGCTAACGCGACCGGTTATTCCATCTCCACGGTATCGCGCGTATTAAGCGGTTCGAGCAAAATTTCCAGCTCCGCGCGTTCCGATATCATCGCCTCGGCTCAGCGTTTGAAGTATCCGTTGAATCGGATACGCGCCTCAGACAAGGATCAGACCCAGCTGAATGTCGCTCTGATCACCGATTTTCACGAAGGCGAATTCTATGCAAGTTATTTCTTCGGATTTGCCCAAACCGCGCCATCTTTGAATCTGCGCTTGTCATTGATCAGCTTGAACAACCCTCGCACTGAGATCAAGGAATATATCGGTCAGGTTTCGGACCAATATTTCGATGGGGCCATCCTCTTTCTTCCGGAATTGCAGCGAAGCGATTATGAATCGTTGATTCACGACCTTCCTGAGCAATTTCCGGTCATTTCGAATGCCTTGATCGAAAGTCCGGTCATTCCAACCATCACGTTCGATGGGTATGGAGGTGGACACACCGCTGCCGAGCACTTCCACAAGCAAGGATACCCTACCGCTGGAATCGTGAAAGGACCTGCCAACAAAGCCGAGACCCGCTTTCGCAACATGGGATTTCATGATTATTGCATGAAGACCAAAGGGAAATTGACCATGACCTGGCAATTTGAAGGAGATTTCAGCTACAAATCGGGCGTCGACGCCTTTGCCGACTGGCTCAGACAACCGAGCCGCCCACGCGCCGTTTTCTTGAGCAACGACTTGATGGCGACCGGTTTCATGGAAGCCGCTCGCATGGAGCATGTCCGCATTCCCGAGGAAGTGGCCATCATGAGTTATGACGACCTCCCGATGTGCGAACACTCCCATCCCGAAATCACCTCCATCCGAACCGACTTCAGCGCCCTTGGTCTGACAACCCTTCGCACGCTGAAAGACAAAATTTTGCATCCAGAGCATAGCGTTGGCGTGCAAAGCCTGATCCCGGTCAGCCTCATGCCCCGAGCGTCTTCTTAATCCCGGTTATTGCAAAAAATTTCATTCTTTCTTGCAAAGTTTTGCATTGTGTGGTATCGTATGCGCTATGCAATACCGTTTCCCGTCGACATTCATTTTTGGAGTTGCGACCTCCAGTTATCAGATCGAAGGTGCTGAATTTGACGATGGTGCCACTGCCAGCATTTGGTCGATGTTCTCGCGATTGGACGGAACCATATCCGATCATTCAACCGGCCTAACCGCCTGCGACCATTATCACCGGTATAACGAGGATGTGGCGCTGATGTCTGAACTCGGTGTGCAGGCCTACCGTTTTTCGTTGTCATGGTCTCGCATTTGGCCAGACACCTCGGGCGTTCCGAATCCGGATGGCGTCGCATTCTATCGAAATCTTTTGATCGCATTGAAGGATGCGGGAATCCGCCCAGTCATCACCTTATTCCATTGGGACCTCCCTCTCTACTTGCATGAGAAAGGTGGATGGACATCGCCTCACATTCCTGAGGAATTCGCCACTTATGCCGAAAATACCGTCGCTTTGTTCAACGATTTGTGCGACGAATACATCACACTCAACGAGCCTTGGGTGTTCATGCATAAAGGGTATCTGACAGGCGAGCATGCACCCGGAATTGCCGACCGGAAAGCCACGGGTCATGCCTATGTGAATATTCTGAAATCGCATCGTTTGGCCATGCAACGTTTGCGTGCGCGTTATCCGGAACATCGGTTCTCGATTGCCTGCAATCTGGCTTATGTGACGTCATCGAGCGATAGACCCGCAGATCTCGCTGCCACTCAACGACAACATGCCTATCAGAATGAGCTGTTCTTGGATCCATGGCTTTTAGGCCGTGTTCCTTTGGTCGCATATTCCTTGTTTCCTGAGCAGACGACCGAATTGGCAAAATTGGACGGATCACCCCCCATCCAACACAACATGGTCTGTATCAATTATTATTCCAAATGCATCATTCGTCATGAAACAGGCGGATTTTTGGATTCAGCGTTCGAAGATCCACGCGGCCCTGTCACTTCGATGAACTGGGAAGTCTCTTCCAAAGGGTTTGCCCACATCCTCAGATGGGTACACGACCGGTATTCGACACCCATTTGGGTGACGGAAAACGGAAGCGCCTACCCTGACACTGTTGTGGACGGTAAGATTATCGATTCAGAGCGAACCGAATACTTACAATCGCATTTGGGCGCTCTAAACGACGCCATTGATGATGGAGTGGATGTAGAGGCGTATTTCGCTTGGTCACTACTCGATAATTTCGAATGGGAATGTGGCTATGATCGCCGCTTCGGGCTGGTTCATGTCGATTTCGAAACTCAAAAACGCACCATCAAACAAAGTGGCAGACTGTATTCGGATGTTGTCCGCAGCCAGGAGTCGCTCATAGAAAAGATCTGATTGAAACGCTTCATCCTGACTCTCGCCGCGGCGTTGCTGTTCGTCCATAACCAAGGACACGCACAAGATTCCCTATCGATCGATCAACGAGTGGAGGATTTGCTCTCACGCATGACCTTGTCGGAGAAAATCGGTCAAATGACCCAGATCAATGTCGATCTGATCAACCTCTCCAAAGACAACTACGCGTACCTCGACACGGCTAAATTTCGCGCATCGGTCCGCAACTATCATGTTGGATCCTATTTGAACGGATTCGCCATCTCCGCCGACGATTGGTTTGCCTACATGAACGACATGCAGCGCATCAATCTGGAAGAATCTCGCCTCAAGATCCCACTATTATATGGTGTGGATCACATGCATGGCGCCAGCTATCTGAAGGGCGCCACGATTTTCCCGCACAACATGAACATCGGCGGCACCTTCAACGATGCACATGCGCGAGCCATGGGTACCATCACCACTCGTGAAGCCGGGGATTTGGGCCATAATTGGATTTTCGCTCCCGTGTTGGATGTGGGTCGTGATCCGCGTTGGCCACGCTTTTATGAAACCTTCGGAGAAGATCCGTTGGTCGCTTCGCGGATGGGGGCACAATTCGTGATGGGTATCCAAGATCCCGCAGCCGCAGCACCCTATCAAGTGGCCGCCACAGCAAAGCATTTTTTGGGTTATTCAACACCTACGTCGGGATGGGACCGTGCTCCGGCGCTCATCCCCGACCAGATCTTGCATGAAGTGCATCGCCCCTCCTTCCAAGCCGCCATCGATGCAGGTATCAAAACCATCATGATCAACTCCGGGGAAGTGAACGGCGTGCCGGTGCATGCCAGCTATGAGATTCTGACCACCTTACTGCGCGAAAAGATGGGCTTCACGGGTGTTGCGGTGACCGATTGGGCCGACATCATCAAACTCACCGGCCGAGACACGGTCATGTTTCAGCAAGAGCATTACCATCGCATCGCGGAGAATGAGAAAGAAGCCACCTACAGATCCGTCATGGCCGGGATTGATGTGAGCATGACCCCGATGACCTATGATTTCGTGCGCATCATGCATGAATTGGTCGAGGAAGGACGCATATCGGTCGATCGCATTGATATGTCGGTGCGGCGCGTGTTGCGCCTCAAATTCGAGCTCGGATTGTTTGAACACCCTATGCCACGCAACGACCGTTTCGACCGGATCGGAACTCCCGAGCACAAAGCGAAAGCCTTGAATGCGGCCCGCGAATCCATTGTCCTGCTTCGCAACGAAGAGAATATCCTGCCATTGAGCCGCGCTCCTCGACAAATCCTACTGACCGGCTCCAATGCCGATTGCAAATCGTGTTTGAACGGCGGTTGGACGATGGAATGGCAGGGTGGAAAAGAATCCCACTATCCAGAAGACATGCTAACGATCCGCACTGCGATCGAAGCGCAATTTCCGAACACGAAGATCGTGACCATGCAGGATGTGGGTGCGCCGGGCAGCGCGCAACGTCGCAGGTTTGATTCGGAAGCGCGCCGTTCGGATGTGATCATCGCCGCAGTAGGAGAAAAACCTTATACCGAGTTTGTCGGAAATCTGACCGACCTCACCATGTCGGAAGACGAGCTTCTGGTGATGCACGCTGTGAAAAACACCGGAAAGCCGCATGGATGGATCCTGATCGAAGGACGTCCGCGTGTGATTCCAGGTACGTTGGCGGATGCGGACTTCGTGCTCTTCGCGGGGCTTCCGGGTTTCGAAGGGGCACAGGCCGTGGCGGAGATTCTGTCGGGAAAAGTGAATCCTAGCGGACGCTTGTCGTTCACCTATCCGAAATTCACCGGTCATTTCAACCCTTACGATCATAAACCCACAGACCAGGCTTCTGCGAAGTGGGAATTCGGGCATGGATTGAGTTATACCATGTTCGAGTATTCAAACTTGAGTTTGGACAAATCCGAACTCAACCGCGACGATGTTGTTACCGCGACGGTCACGATCACCAACACCGGTAATCGTGAAGGCCGACATAGCGTGTTATGGTTCATCAGAGATGAAGTTGGCTCTATCACGCGCCCAGTCAAGCAACTCAAGAACTACGAATCGATCACCCTCGCTGCGGGTGAATCGAAAACCGTGATGTTCACCATCCATCCGAACACGCATTTGACGTTTCCCGACAAGACGGGGAATCCGTTGCTGGAAGCCGGCCGTTTCACCATCCGGGTGGGCGATGTGTCGGGCAGCATCACCCTTAAATGAAAAAAGCCCGGTGGATTGCTCCATCGGGCTTTTTTTCTGTGCAAGTAGTGAAGCCAGGCTTCGTCTTGTTAAGGGTTAGTTGGCGTTGAGAAAACTTCTCAGCACCGTTTGCAAAATACCACCGTTGCGGTAATAATCCACCTCAACAGGAGTATCAATTCTGCAAACCGCGGTGAAGGTCGTCTGCGTTCCATCCGCCTTCTTGGCATGCACCGTCACCGATTGTTTGGGCTTGATGGAGTCGTCAACCACGAAATCGAAGGTCTCGGTTCCATCCAATCCAAGCGTTTCTGCAGTCTGACCCGCATTGAATTGAAGCGGAAGCACGCCCATGCCCACCAAGTTCGATCGGTGGATGCGCTCGAAGGATTCGGCGATCACGGCACGGACACCCAATAGATTCGTTCCTTTCGCCGCCCAATCACGTGAGGATCCGGTTCCATATTCTTTTCCGGCCAACACAACGAGTGGTGTGCTGAAGGTCTGATAGAGAATCGAGGCATCATAAATACTCATCACTTCGCCGGATGGCAGATAGGTGGTCATGCCCCCTTCCGTACCGGGCGCCATCTGGTTTTTCAAGCGCACGTTGGCGAAGGTGCCGCGCGTCATCACCCGATCGCTTCCTCGACGCGAGCCATAGGAGTTGAAATCAACCTGCTGAACGCCATTTTCCATCAAATAGCGACCCGCTGGGGAATCCTTCTTGATGTTGCCCGCAGGAGAAATATGGTCTGTTGTGATGGAATCGCCCACTTTCACCAATACCCGTGCGCCTTTGATCGGCTGAATCGGTGAGGCCTTGCGATCCATGTTCTCAAAGAACGGAGGAAGTTGGATGTAGGTCGACGCGTCGTTCCACTCATACAAATCGCCTGTCGGTACCGGAATCGCATTCCATTCCTCATTCGAATCGGCGATGCCGTTGTAGTTCTGATGGAACAGATCCGGACGCACCGCATTTTCGAGATGCTCAGCGATTTCCTGCGTGGTCGGCCAGATGTCTTTCAAGTACACATCCTGCCCGTCACTGCCTTTACCAATCGGCTCGGTGGTAAGGTCAATATCAACTGTTCCGGCCAATGCATACGCCACCACAAGCGGAGGTGATGCCAAGTAGTTGGCTTTCACGTTTTGATGGATGCGGCCTTCGAAGTTTCTGTTTCCCGATAACACACCGGCTACGATCAAGTCCCCATCCGCGATCGCTTTTTCAACGGGTTCTGGCAATGGACCCGAGTTTCCGATGCAGGTTGTGCACCCATATCCGACCAAGTTGAAACCGATCTGATTGAGGTACGGCGTGAGGCCCGCTTCATCTAAGTAATTCGTCACCACACGCGAGCCAGGAGCCAACGATGTTTTGACATAGGGAGGAACCGTGAGGCCTTTTTCGACGGCTTTCTTGGCCACGAGTCCGGCGCCGAGCATCACGCTCGGGTTGGATGTGTTCGTGCAACTGGTGATGGCCGCGATCACGACATCGCCATGATGCATGTCGAGCGTGGTTCCGTTCTGATACACGCCTTTGTTTGCGAGTTTTTCCTCTGTGAGCGAGAATCCTTTTGTGGCTTCTTTCGCAACGAGAGCATGATTGAAGCTCGTCTTCATCTCGCGCAGGGCCACGCGGTCTTGCGGACGTTTCGGTCCAGCCAAGCTCGGTTCCACAGTACCGAGATCCAAATGCAAGGTGTCGGTGAACTCAGGATCTTCAGTATCGTCCGTGCGGTACAGGCCTTGAAGCTTGGAATAGGCTCCGACCATTTGTACCAGGGATTCATCCCGACCCGAACGGCGCAAGTAGCGCAAGGCTTCGGAATCGATGGGGAAGAATCCGCACGTGGCACCATATTCTGGAGCCATGTTCGCGATGGTGGCACGATCAGGAAGGCTCATGTTGGAGAGTCCGGCGCCAAAGAATTCCACGAATTTTCCAACGACACCTTTTTTGCGGAGCATTTCGGTGACGGTGAGGGTCAGATCCGTAGCCGTGACCCCTTCCTTCAATTTTCCGGTGATCTTGAACCCGATCACTTCGGGAAGCAGCATATAAATAGGCTGGCTAAGCATAACGGCTTCCGCCTCGATTCCCCCAACGCCCCAACCTAGAATGCCGAGTCCGTTGATCATCGTGGTATGAGAATCGGTTCCAACCAAGGAATCGGGATACACAACCATGCTGTCTTCTTCCGGACGCGTCCAAACCCCTTTCGCCAAATATTCCAGGTTCACCTGGTGAACGATCCCGCGCGCAGGAGGCACAACCGAAAAGTTTTCGAAGGCTTTTTGTCCCCAACGCAAGAACTGATACCGCTCGAAATTCCGCTCGAACTCGATTTCCGTGTTTTTTTCGAACGCCATTTCAGAACCGAACAAATCGACTTGAACGGAGTGATCGATCACCAAATCAACCGGCACGGTCGGATTGATTTTCTTCGGATCGCCACCCATCTTCGCCATCGCGTGACGAAGCGCGGCCAAATCCACCACCGCCGGAACGCCGGTGAAATCTTGCAAGACCACACGTGCGGGCTTGAACGGGATTTCAATGTCGCCAGGAGCTTTCGGGTCGTAGGCGGCCACTTTGCGCACGTCATCTTCCGTCACCACATATCCATCACACTCGCGAAGCACGGCTTCCAATAGCACTTTGATGGAAAACGGCAAGCGGCTCACCGCACCGAAGCCTTTGGCTTCAAGCTCGGCAATGCTGTAATAATAGGCTTTGCCGGATCCGGTATCGAAGGTTTTACGAGTGTTCAGGCTGTTTTTGGACATATCGGAATGGGTCAGGAATAGGATGTTTTTGAGGGAGGTAAGATACGATTTTCCGAGCTCTTTCAGGTCAGCTGAGCCGTTCTCGATTGCAAGACATCATGATACCGTTCCTTCAATTCATCATTCAAGTATGAATTTTGGATCAATGAGTCCATTGTAAGTCGTAGCTCCATCCAACGATCCCGTGCATTGGATATCTGCTTTGGATTTAGCCCCATATTTCCTCCGAATTGGCGGAAATCCTTCCATGATAGTTTGCGACGCTTGCCATTTAGTGCCAATGCCAATTGATCCGGGTCGGATGTAATCACAATCGCTGTGCATAGCAGATCATACGATGGAGAAAACCTCCAACCTTTGATCGGATCACGAATCAGTGAGAAGTTTTTCAAATGCATATCGCTGTTTCCGGTCAAAAAGGAGAACAGCGTCACTTCGAAATATCGCAACAGGTCTAGAAACGTATTTTCTGAGTGAAGCCGGATCTGTTTGCTGATTTGCTCGTGCGAGCCATGATATTTGTCTTCGGTCAGGCGTTCCGTCAGCTGGCACAAGTCTTCCATCGGGAGCTTAGAACCATCCGGCATCCTATCTATTCGTGACGTGATGTATGCTAATTCTCCTTCCTTCATTCTGACAAGCGAAAAAGGCACGGTTTCCAATCCGAAAACTCTAGCCATACTCATTGTCACATGTTCGTTTTCAGGCAATTGGGGCCACCGATCCGATTGTGGCTTTAGGATGTGGTTTCCATCAAATCCAATGATGGTCAGTTTAGAACTACCTTTAACTGAATTTTCGATCTCTACAGAAACTTTGGATTGCACCCCAGTGACCATGATACTCGCCCGAGCCATCCGCTTGGCTAGTTCCCGGATTTCCTCCATCGTCAGATCGACATCGGTGATGATATCTGGATCGAGTTTGAACACGTTACTCATCGGATTCCTCACGTTGGATTGAGATGTCGCCGATGCAATCTTTGCACAATGCGAGAAGCAATCCGAATCGATCACGTGAACTCAGTTTCCATGTCTCAACAGCCACATCCAACAACCATCCTTCCGGAATGAGCCCATCAAAAAACGGAATCATGGTTTTTGAATGGACTCTCGGCATGTTCAGAGACATTGTGAGACTGACGGGCAACGCATCGGGTCGATTTCTATAGTCCTCATCATAAACAAATTCATAACCCGTTTCCAACTGACGGATAGTGCCACAAAAGTCACCGCTTCGATACACCTTTGCCGATCTAAAGCTCATTCGATGTCTCCTTTCGATCCATTGGAATCGGACCCAGCGTTCGCCCAAACAACCGCAAGACCATGTTTACCTTATCGGCGCGAAGGGTTGTTTTACCTTGTTCCAAATCGCGGATAAACCTCAGTCCGACTCCAGCCAGTTCAGCCAGACGTTCTTGGGTCAGACCGTGAGTCTTCCTCATTTCTTTCACAAAACGAACCAATTCGGTCATAAATCGTCCTTATCGGGTATAATCCATTGGAATAACAATCGAATATACCCCATCAGGTATAGATTGTCAATTTCGCTGGATAATATACCCGTTCGGGATCAATTCCCTTCCGTCACCCCTGGCCACGTATCGGTCCGAAACGACGATGCGGGCAATCCTTCCGCATTGTAGAGGCTGATGATGGGGTTGTCCGCCCAAGCATACCGCACGGCGACGGGCATCGGCACATTCGGGGATGTGAGGATGACAGTATTTCCGGTGATTCTCGCTTCTGCCCAATGAAACACACTATCGCTGCCTGCAATGGCGAACCCGTTCGGAAAATCATCCCGCATCACCAAACCGCTTCCGGTCTCAGAAAACAGAATCAAGGCCTCGTTTCCGTTAAAGCCGATTCCATCATACACGGGTCCGCTATGAACGAGTTCGCGGCCGTACGTTTGCTTCAGCGCGATGCGAGCCAGGCGATGACCCACTGATTTTTTGTCCCGCGGATGGATGTCGTCTGCTTCGCCCACATCCAAGGTCACTGCCATTCCTGTTTTCGGCAAACGGAGCGCCATGCTTTGCGCCTCGCGGAGCTCGGGCCATGAATGGGCTTCGGATGGATTCACCTGTTTTGCTTTGAAATTGGCCAATTGAACGAAAAGGAAATCAAGGTCCGGATCCTTCCACACCTCGCGCCAGGAGGTAATCAACAATGGAAACGTGCGCTGGTACTGCTTTGCGTAGATCGCGTTTCCTTCACCCTGATACCAGATCACGCCCTGCGACGGGATGGGTGTGATGGGATGGATCATCGCGTTGTACAGCAAGGAAGGCGGATCCGTCGGGCGCTCACGACGCGATTGGAAGATTTCGTAATCGGGATCGGTGCGAAGCGCGAAATCCGGTGTCCACGGTTCCACACGCGTGGCTCCACGAAACGATTGGATGATGCCGATGGGGATGTCGAGCGAATCTTGCAACATCGAGGCGAAATAATAGGCGACCGCCGACATATGCGGCGCGGTGTCTTCCTTCAAGGTCGTCCATCCGGTCGATTCGGTATCCGTCAGCGGCGTTTCCGAAATCTTCACCGGGATATGCATGTAACGGATGTTCGGATTGCGCGCCAAAGGCAGATCTTCGTCCTTGTTCAATGTGCTGTGCATGCGCCATTCCATGTTCGACTGTCCGCCGGCGATCCACACATCCCCGATCAGGATATTATGCAACACGATGAGCGAATCGAACCCGAGTGTAAGCAGATGCGGACCACCCGCTTCCATCGCTGGAAGTTCTGCCGACCACTTTCCATCGACCACAGTCGCATCCACCGAATGTCCACCCAACATCACTTTCACAAATCCATCGGTTTCGGCGGTACCCCAGACCGGAATCGGTTTATCGCGTTGCAATACCGCGTTCGATGTGAACGGAAACGCCGGTTTCACGCCGGATGCGGGCGGTTGACCGGCTGTGAGTGCAAATAAAAGTAGTAGGATTGCGTTCATTTGATGGCCTTCTCATAATGGGCTTCGACCGCCGACCAATTCACCACATTCCAGAAGTTTTTCACATAATTCACGCGCATGTTCTGATGTTGCAGATAATAGGCGTGCTCCCAGACATCCAATCCCAAAACGGGCGTTTTCCCGACCATCAGAGGCGAATCTTGGTTCGCGGTTGTCATCACATCAAGGTCTTTCTCCTCATTCACAACGATCCACGCCCAACCGGATCCGAAGACGGACATCGCGGCACGCTCGAATTCCTCCATATAGGGCTTGAAGCGGGAATCGGTTCCTCTGTTCTCGGATGCAGGAGCCAAAATGGACCAGAAAAACGCATGGTTCGCATGTCCACCGCCATTGTTGATGACGGTTTGGCGGATGGATTCGGGCACGTCGTTCATCCGCCCCATCAACTCATCGATCGGGAGTCCGAGCAATGGGGAATCGGCCAAGGCCGTGTTCAGATTGTTGATATATCCCTGATGATGCTTGCTGTGATGGATTTCCATCGTGAGCGCATCGATATGCGGCTCCAAGGCATCATAGGAAAATCCAAGCGCAGGCAATTCATATGGAGCGCGTGCGGTTGAGCAGGCCAGTTTCGGCAAACCCATTACTCCTAAAAGAGCGGCGCCCTTCAAGGAGTTGGAAATCATGTCTCGGCGGTTCATCATTTGGTTAGTTGTTTGTCGTTGGTTGTTAGTTGTGGGCTGTTTCTTACGACGAACAACGAACCACAAACAACTAACGAGATAAAGGAAGACGAAAACCTGTGGCAATAAATTGCTTTTCAAAGCCACCCGGTTCCATGTGGATGTCTGCGAAAAGTACGAATTCAGATCCGATCTCAAGCCCTGCGGCTATCAGCCATTCGGAAACAGGTTGTACAAGGATAACAAGTACCCAAGGAAGAACAAGGAAGGCCGTTTTAAATGGGATCATATTCAACATTCAACATTCAACCTTCAACATTTCGTCTTCTTATGACGACCCCCGCCATGATGGTGGCGCTGACGACAATGGCCGTGAGGGCGAAAGGCAACCCGAATGCGATGGAAAACAGGATTCCTCCCCAGGTCGGACCGATGGATCGTCCCAATCCGCCCAACCCTTGCGCCGCGCCCATGATGGTTCCTACTCGTGATGGATCCGCCGCTTTCGATAGCAAACTGGTGATGGTGGGTGCGTTCAGGCTGTTTCCGATGGTCATGATCACCAGATAGGTGGTCAGTTGCCAGACTTCGGTCGTGAAGGTGATCATGAAGAGTCCGAGCACCATCAAGATATTTCCGGCCAGAAAGAGATTTTCTTCTCGGAATTTCTTCGTCAGGGGTTTGATGAGGAACCCTTGCACCGTGACCGCAATGATGCCGATGAAAAAGAACTGGACGCCGACATCTTCCGCATCCATATTCAACACGGCTTCGCAGAACAGCGGAAAGGAACTATATAAGCTGGCCTGACCAAAACTCAGCAGGAAAAAGCTCGCGAACATCCATTTCACTTTCGGATTGTCGAGCGGCAAATCCTTCCAATACTGAAGCGTGAAGAAGCCGGACCGTTGATTTCCAGATGCGTTTTCAACACCCACGTTCACGGTTTCTTCGAGTTTGAACCAAACCAACACGAAACTCGCGAACGACAGGAACGCCGCGGCATAAGCCGGTAGACTGAGGCGGTTCGCTGCCACGAAATCGGCTACGCCATGCCATTCCAGATTCACAAACATCTGTTGGAAGGCTGGATGGATGAGCGCCGTGGCGATCGCCGGACCCAGCACAAACCCCAATCCGAATGCCGCTCCCAACAAGCCCATGCCTCGGGCTCGGTTTTCGAGCGTGGTGCTATCGGCGATGTAGGCTTGCGCCGCGGAAATATTTCCGCCCATGATGCCGGCGATGCCGCGTGATATGAAAAGTACCGTTAGCGTGTCCGCCAAGCCGAACACAATGTAGGCGATGGCTGCGCCGAAGGTGGACAGCAGCATCACGGGTCGCCGACCGATCCGATCACTCAGACTTCCCCATATCGGTGAAAAGATGAGCTGAGCGATGGAAAAAATGCTGTACAGCAAGCCGATTTGCACGGGCGTCGCCCCGAAATCACTCGCATAGAACGGAAGCAGAGGCAGAATCACACCGAATCCGATCAGATCGACCAGAACGATCAGAAATACGGTGATAAGGCGTTTACGCATTGGCTGCGGCTGCGATCGTCGCGTCGAGATCGGCCGTGGTCAGCGCATTCGATAAGAACCAGGATTCGAACGCCGCCGGTGGCAGATAGACGCCTTGTTTGAGCATCGCATGGAAAAACGCATTGAAGCGCGGCATGTCGGTTGCCATCACATCCTCATAATTCGAGACCGGCTTCGCATCAAAAAACACGCTGATCATCGATCCGATCCGCTGAATGGTATGAGGAATGTTCCTTTCGGTCAGGACTTTCTCCAAACCGACGGCCAGATACTCGCATTTCACATCCAATTCGGAATAGTGGGATGGATTTGCGTGAAGTTCACGCAACAAGGCCAGCCCAGCCGACATCGCCAATGGATTTCCAGATAAGGTACCTGCTTGATACACAGGTCCGACGGGCGACACGACGTTCATCACATCCGAACGACCGCCATACGCGCCAACTGGGAGTCCGGCGCCGATGATTTTCCCATAGGTCACCAGATCTGCGTTGATGTCAAATACTTCTTGTGCTCCGCCACGGGCGAGGCGGAAACCGGTCATCACCTCATCAAAAATGAGAAGCGCACCGTGTTCATCACATAAAGAACGCAATCCTTCAAGAAATCCGGCTTCTGGAAGGATGCAGCCCATGTTTCCGGCTACGGGTTCGACAATAATGGCTGCGATCTGCTCCGGATTTTCCTTGAACAGGCGACGCACATCCAGAATATCATTGTATCGCGCTGTGAGGGTATCGGCGGCGGTTCCGGGCGTCACACCAGGCGAACTCGGCGTGCCGAAGGTGGCCGCGCCGGATCCGGCTTTGATTAAAAAACTGTCGGCATGTCCGTGATAGCATCCCACGAATTTGATGATTTTCGCACGACCTGTATATCCTCTTGCGACACGGATGGCGCTCATGCAGGCTTCCGTGCCCGAATTCACCATGCGGATTTTCTCCACATTCGGTACCATGTCGCAAATCAGTTCAGCCATTTCGACTTCGAGGCGGGTCGGCGCTCCGAAGGATGTGGAACGTGTGGCCGCATCCCGCACCGCTTCCACAACGGGTGGATACGCATGACCCATGATCATCGGTCCCCACGAGCCGATGTAATCGATGTACTTGTTTCCGTCTTCATCGAACAAGTAAGCGCCTTCGGCACGCTGGAAAAAGACGGGATGTCCGCCCACGGCATTGAACGCCCGAACCGGAGAATTCACCCCGCCAGGGATGACGGCTTTTGCCCTTGTGAACAGGGATTCTGAGTTGTTTAACATATGTAGGAAGTAGGAAGGTAGAAGGAGGAAGTTTAAGAAATATGATCTTCCTACTTCCTACTTCTCCCTTACATCTAATAGTAGTTTCGCCGCATCTTTCGCAAAGTACGTCGCGATCAGATCCGCGCCGGCGCGTTTGAAGCCGAGCAGCGTTTCGAGGATGGCCTTGTCTTCGTTGAGCCAGCCGTTGGCGGATGCGGCCTTGATCATCGCGTATTCGCCGCTGACTTGGTACACGGCCACGGGAATGGTGACGGAATCAGCCACCGCGCGGACCACATCCAGATACGGCATTCCGGGCTTCACCATCACGATATCGGCGCCTTCGGCCACATCCAGCTCCACCTCGCGGATGGCTTCGATGATGTTGGCCGGATTCATCTGATAACTTTTTTTGTCACCGAAACCGGGAGCGGAATCGAGCGCATCGCGGAACGGACCATAGAAACAGGATGCGTACTTCGCGCTGTAGGCGAGGATGCCGACATCCGGAAATCCTGCGTCTTCCAATGCAAAACGGATGGCGCCGATGCGGCCATCCATCATATCGCTCGGTGCCACGAAATCGGCTCCGGCTTCGGCATGACTCACCGACATTTGTGCAAGAATTTCAACCGTTTCATCATTCACGATGTGTCCGTCGCGAACGATGCCATCATGTCCATAGCTGGAAAACGGGTCCAAGGCCACATCCGTCATCACAATCATGTCGGGAACGGCGGCTTTGATGGCGCGGATGGAGCGCTGCATGAGTCCATCCGGATTCAACGCTTCGGTACCGGAATTGTCTTTAAGCTCGTCCGGGACTTTTGTGAAAAGCAATACCGCGCGGATGCCGAGATCGTACAACTCCTTCGTTTCGTGAAGAATATTGTCCAATGATAGTCTGTCGATTCCGGGCATGGACAGGATGGGGTCGCGGACGTCGGACCCTTCCACGATGAACAATGGTGCGATGAAATCGGTGGGACGGAGGTGGTTTTCTTGCACGAGGTCGCGGATGGCGGCCGAACGGCGGAGGCGGCGAGGTCGGGATTCTAAAATCATGCCGGAATTTACCGAGAAATTTGTCAGATGAGTCACTGGAAGTGGCTTAGAATCCTGTCACGGTCTTCCAGTTCTTTGTCGTTCTTATGGTATAATTCAATAAAAACCACTTTCAGATCGGTTGGAAACCACGCATAAACCAATCGGAGCCCAGAATTCACACCACTTCCTTTCAACGACTTGCAAGCGATTTTCTTGATTTTAATCACACATGTCTCGATTCCGAGTCCTGATATTCTAAAACTTAAGGGTTCTGATTCATCGGGTCGATGTCGCAACAAGGTCTCGATCACCTCAAGATCTTCTGGAATGGAGCGATATCGTTTGACCAATCGCTTCACATCTTTTTCGAATTCAATAAGGCGTTCGAAGGTCATGTCGCATCATCCTCTGGATAAGTGCGAACGGAATACGGCGCATCCCGATAAAACACGAGCTCATAGGATATTTCCTTTCCATCTTCTGCAGCTTTCCAAGGCATATCACCATGAGAATAATCACTTAATGCGGTTGCCGTCCAATCGCCAAAACGCTCAATAACCCGATCGATGATGTCCTTTTCACTGGCTTTGAGCAAAGACAAATCCGCAGATTCTTGGGCGATCAACCGTTTCTGTTCTTTTCCTTTAAAGGTGGATGTAATTCGTTGCAATTGACCATCTTCTAACATTTTCTCAATCAAACGGTCCACTTTAAAAGGGACTGGTCCGAACTTGAGCTTGCGGTAGGTCGCACCAGTCATCAATTCTTCATACCGCTCATAATGATCGAACTCGGCGAAGTAGAGCAATTTGTAGAGCACTGTTTCACCGACATTCGGTTTTCCTGCGCATCGCTCGAGCAGATATAGAAGAACATGGCGGAATTTCTTCACATCCAAAGGCGCTTTTGCTACCCGTTCGACTATTATCACGGCTTTTTCGACAATGGTATCAGCATCGGATTCCGTCGAATCGGACATGAACTCATCCAAAGAAAACCCGAGAATTTGAGCGAAGGCATGCAGCTCCCGAGCATCTAAATTCCGGTTTCCGGTCTCGATTTGGGCCAATGATCCACGGTTCATCTCCACTTTGGACGCAAGCTCTTCCTGCGAATATCCCTTGCGTTTCCGCCAATTGGCTAAGCGTCGACCAATTTCCTGTTGTGTCATAGACATCGCAATTCTCCTTTTTCTAATGCACCAAAAGGTACGAATTGTTACGTTTCACAACAATATATTGTTCGATATCACAACAAAAACCGTCAACAGACAACCGACAACCGAAAACCTACCTACACCCACTCCACCGGCTTCTTCAGCACATCGAGCAAGGTGGCTTCGGGCGAGCCGGCGACCGGATGATGGTCATAATCCCATCGCGCCTGTGGCGGAAGACTCATGAGGATGGATTCGATGCGGCCATCGGTCTTCAATCCGAATAACGTGCCGCGGTCGTGAATGAGGTTGAACTCGGCATAGCGTCCGCGACGGATTTCCTGCCAATAGCGGTGCTGCGCGGTGTACGGCGTGTTTTTCCGACGTTCTACGATGGGGATGTAGGCTTCGATGAAAGCCTCGGCGTTTCCGCGTGCCAGCATCAACCAGTCGTTTTGGTCGTGCTTCGCATCGGGACGTTGATAATCATAGAAGATTCCGCCCACGCCACGTGTTTCCAAGCGATGTGAGTTATAGAAATACGCATCACACTGGCGCTTGAAATCGGGATAAAAGCTGGTATCGATGCGGTCACAGGATTCTTTGTGCTTCCGATGAAAATGCGCGGCATCCTCCGGAAACAGGTAATACGGCGTGAGGTCGGCGCCACCACCGAACCAGGCGTCGCCTTCGACTTCGAAATAGCGATAATTGGCGTGCACGGTCGGGACAAACGGGTTTCGGGGATGGATCACCAACGAAATTCCGGATGCGGAAAATTGTCCGCCCTTCACTCCGAAATGTGCACGGATCGCTTCCGGAAGTTCTCCATGCACCATGGAAATGTTCACTCCCCCTTTTTCAATCGCGTTGCCATTGGCGATCACGCGGGTGCGTCCGCCTCCGCCACCTGGACGTTCCCATAAATCTTCGCGGAATGTGGCTTTCCCATCAACGGCTTCCAATGCG
Organism: Balneolales bacterium; assembly: GCA_041749075.1. Taxonomy (GTDB): domain Bacteria; phylum Bacteroidota; class Rhodothermia; order Balneolales; family HLUCCA01; genus CAMTWZ01. Next base: position 44,755 of record JBGTBY010000025.1, read on the forward strand.
GAACAGATGGCGTCTTGAGCGTTGTGGATGAAGGTGTTGAAGCGTTCTAACAAGTTTGTTTGTGGTTAGTTGTTTGTTGTTAGTTGTAGAAGTTGGGTTATCTCATTAACCACCGACTCAAAAACACATCATATACCTGAACATAAGGCGCACCATCGGCTTCGAATTCTCGGTAGATGAGTTCTTTGTCGAGCAAGGAATCCAATCCACGCTTGACGGTTGCCGGACTACTTAATGAGTACCGATCAATGAAGGCTGAAGCCGTCGGATGCATCACCCTATTTTCGCACGCGATGGCCTGAAGCAGAGTCCATTGCGCCGATGTGAGCATACTTCGATAGGTGTGATACACCGGCTCGTTTTCAGATAGAATTGCGCTGATGTCTGCCATTATCACCTCTCTGCTGATTATTTGCTCGGAATGATGATACAACCGATTGCACATGGTTTGCACGTACCAGGTATGGTTCCTGCACCAGGCCAGCAACCATTGTATATCCTCATCAGCGATGTTCTTACCGCCCGACCGCATGTGTTTCTGAATGAAGGTCGTGTACTCATTCGCCGATATCGGGTCTAATTTCAGAAATCCAGCGCTACCATAAAAAGGCCGCTTCGACGATTGGAACATCTCGGCCAACATATGCTGACTGCTTCCCGAAAACACGAACGTGATGTTTGATAAACGCTGAATATGGCTTCGCAACCACGATTCAATGGATGAATCGGGATAATTCAAGATCTGCTGAAACTCATCCATAGCGATCACGACGGGTTGGCCGATCCGATCGAGTGTATCCAACAATCCGGCGATGGAGGCTTGCTGTTCTTCGGCACGTCCCACATCCACGCTCACTTGCGGCAATCCACTATATGGATCATAGGTGATGATGGGACGCAAACTTTTGATCCAGTTCCACACCTTGCCGCCAGATTGGCTTGTTTCGGATGTCGCCCTTGCTACCGCCGTCGCAAACACGGAGATGAACTCCTGTATGCTTCTGGTTGGGAGCAGATCCACATAGAAGGTTAACGCTCCGTGCTCTTCCCGCATTTGTTGAAACACATGATGGATGAGCGCTGATTTCCCCATCCGCCTCAACGATGTCAACGTGATGTTTCGATTCGCCAGAAGGCTTTGCTTCAGAATGCGAGTTTCCTCAACCCGATCACAGAATGTGCTCGGACCTTGATAACCGCTCACGGGAAATGGATTATCTGTTAACTTGCGCATATGCGATTCAAAATATTAAACAAAATGTTTACAACAAAATGTTAAACATCATGATCCTATTCATCCTCTTCCTATTTCTTTCGCCAGCAAAGGGCATTTCCCAACCCACCGACACTCTCCAAACGCTCGGTTTATTGCTCACATGGCAGCAAGATCCCACATCCACCATCACGATTGATTGGCACACGCATGCGCATGAACGGGTTCCGACGGTGGAGTACCGCGCCGCGGGAAGCGAGTCGTGGCTGAGGAAAACGGGCGAATCGAAACCCTTCCCTTATTCAACACTTCTCATCAATCGCGTTGAACTCACCGGATTGGAGTCGGGAACGTTGTATGAGTTCAAACTGAATGCGGATATGGAGATGCGCACGTTCCGGACCATGCCGAAGGACGCATCCGAACCCGTTCGATTCATCATCGGTGGGGATGTGAGAGGGTCACGTGGCTTGATGGAACGAACGAATCGCATGGCCGCATCCTTCAGTCCGGATTTCATTGTATGGGGCGGGGATTTGGCCTATGCGGACGGACTCGAAGCCAACCTCAACCGTTGGATCGAATTCATGTCGGTGATGAAAAACACATCCATCACATCCGATAATCGTGTGATTCCGGTGATCAACGGCATCGGGAATCATGAGATCAAAGGACATCATTTTTATAACAACGACCATGCGAGCCGGGTCGGAATTCCTGAATACACGCAGACGGATGAATCACGTCGCCAAATCGCGCCTTATTACTTCGATCTGATGGCGTTTCCGGGTCAGCCAGGGTATGGAATCCTGGATTTCGGAAGTTATCTGAGCATCCTGATGTTGGATACGGATCATGCGAATCCCATCGAAGGCGAACAAACCTTGTGGCTCAAAAAAGCATTGGCGGAGCGGGGACACATCCAGCACATCATTCCGAATTATCATGTGCCGGCGTATCCGTCCGTGAGGAATTGGCAGGCGAGCAACTCGACGAAGATCCGAGACTTGTGGGTACCCTTATTTGAGGAAGCCGGAATCGAGATCGTGTTCGAAAACCACGATCACGCCTATAAGCGCACGAAACCCATGTTAGGAAATCGGGTGGATGCGAATGGAATCGTGTTCATCGGGGATGGAGCTTGGGGAGTGGGAACGCGTCCGATCGGCGGCGGATCCGACACCACAGCCTGGACCTACCACGGGGTGGATCCGTCATGGTACTTGGAACGAGCCACATCCGAACGGCACTTCATCGTGGGCACCATTCAAGGTTCGATGAAGCATTTTCTGATGGTGAATGAGGATGGGGAATTCATTGATGAGTTTCCGAGAACGCCGCATTTTGAGCGGGGGAAACACAAGCTGGCGCCTAAATACTAGGTCCTTCGGTCGCTACGCCTGCCTGACGGCAGGCAGGCTCCCTCAGGATGACAGCATCGTTTAAATAATATAGAAGAGGCGGCATAACAAAATCCCAAGCATACTTAGGAAAGCGTTATGCCGCCTCTTCTTTTCTTTCACACGGCGCTTGTCATCCTGAGCCGCGCAGCGGCGAAGAATCTATAATAAGCGAAGCACCATCACGAAATATCGTTGTAAGGGGCTGGGGGTGGGGGTGGGTTCACTTCCAGCTCTTAACTGCGTTAACAAACGCCATCGCATTCTCCACCGGCACATTCGGGGTGATGCCATGCCCGAGATTGACGACATATCGTTGCGCGCCGAAGCGATCGATCATCCGATGCACGTCTTTGGTGATCTGCTCGGGGGATGAGAGAAGCTTCGACGGATCGAAGTTGCCTTGCAAGGTGATGGTGCCTCCGGTGGCCTGACGCGCATACTCCGGACTCACCGTCCAGTCCAAACCCAATGCCGCCGCGCCGCTTCGATACGCCAGTCGCTCGAGCGCATACCAACTTCCTTTCGCAAAGATGATGACCGGCGCGCCTTGAACACCTTTCGAGATTTTTTCCAGATACGGAAGAGCGAAGGTGTTGAAGTCATCCGGACTCAATAATCCCGCCCACGAATCAAATACTTGAACCGCTTGCGCGCCCGCACGGATCTGAGCATTCAAATAACGTATCGTTGTGTCCGCGAGCACAGACAACACATGATGCGCCGCTTCGGGGTGTTTGTAACAAAATTCCTTCGCTTTGCCGAAATCCTTCGAACCGCGACCTTCGATCAAATAACATAATAAGGTCCATGGCGCGCCGGCGAAACCGATGAGAGGGACGCGTCCGGCCAATTCCGATTTCGTGAGCGTGATGGCCGACATCACATAATTCAGCCTGTCTTCCACATCCGGGACAGTGACTTTTAAGGCATCTTCTGCGGTGCGGATGGGGTTCGGGAGGCGTGGACCTTCCCCTTCATTCAATGTGACTTCAAAGCCCAGCGCTTGCGGAACCACCAAAATATCCGAAAACAGGATCGCGGCATCGACACCCAATCGGTCGATCGGTTGGATGGTGATTTCCGCGGCGAGCTCGGGCGTTTCCACGCGTGTGAAAAAGTCATACTTGTTCCGCAGCGCGATGTACTCGGGTAAGTAACGGCCGGCTTGGCGCATCATCCAGACGGGAGGTCGTGCGACTTCTTTCCCGGCTAAGGCGTCTAGAAATAGATATTGGCTCATGGGAAATACTTAGTACTGTTAAATTTTAAATTGAAAATTTTAAATGTTGAGCTTCTAAGCATCCTATTTGATAACAGAACCATACTAATTTTAAATTGGAAATTTTAAATGATAAACCGGGGCCAAATTTTAAATGATAAATTTTAAATTTTAAGTTATTGGTCATATAAAAAACTTAAAGCTTCCACATAATTACGTTCTTGATATTCATCATTTTAAAGTCACTGTAAAATTTAAAATTTATCATTTAAAATTGTCTTCGAGGTTTCGAGCACGCCTCGGAAACTCGCCTCACTCGATACTATGCAGGAGCAAGGTAGAAGTTCTGAGGCCGTCGTTGGCCCAATCGCCACATAAGGAACCCGCAAGGACTCCGTCCATCCCAGCGCCTTGAACTGCTTCACCGCGGCCGGACTAAAAAACGCGACCGCATCGATCGTTTCCTGCGGAAGTTCTGCGTCCACTGGCACGGTCTCATACACAATCCACTCTTGCATCCGGCATCCCGCATCCTCCATCACGCTTCTTAATTCCGGCCTATGCGGATTCCCACATATATGCAACACATCTCCTGTCACACCCGATTCGATCATAAAACGAGCCAGATCTTCACCTGTCGTACCGGGGGAAATATGACAAGGGATGTCGCCTAATGCGGCGGCCGTGGTTTTTCCGATGCACCAGATTTCCTTGCCCTTTAATTCGTTGAGGAGGTTTGCGGAGCGCAGGGCTTCTACTGCGTTCCTACTTGTGAAGGCAATGTTAGTGGTTAGTTGTTTGTGGTTTGTTGTAGAAGACAGCTCTCCTCGTAATTCTGAGTGAGCATCGAAATTACTTATAGGATGCCCCCCTCCTTGCCTCTCTTCCATATTATTAAAAAGTGGCGCTGTCATCCTGAGCTGCGAAGCAGCGAGGGACCTACTAAGCGCCACGAAAACAAGTTCAAGCCCCATACTCGCAGCGATCTCAACTTCCCCTTCCCTTTCTTCTCGGGTTATCAGGATCGTAGCGCCCATCCGGCTCCCAGGTCGAGAATGCGTTTCGCGGCGTCGCGACCGATCGCGTCGGCATCGGTGATGTCGCCCTCGCCCGAAATATCATAGCGCTTGGCACCGTCTGGCGACAACACATTTCCTCTCAGGCGGATGCTCCCCGCGCTCAGTTCAGCCAACGCACCGATCGGCGCGCTGCATCCGCCATCGAGCACATTCAGAAACGCCCGTTCAGCGCGCACGCAGGCGGATGTCGCCTCATGATTAAGTTGATGTAGCGCGACACGGATGTCCTCATCGTTGTCTCTTGCCACCACGGCCACCGCGCCTTGCGCCGGAGCCGGAAGCATCCAATCCAAGATCTGCGACACCCGGTCTTCCAATCCGAGTCGTTTCAAACCGGCGAGTGCGAATATGGCGCCGTCCCAGTCCGAGTTTTCGAGCTTTTTAAGCCGTGTGGGGACGTTGCCTCTTAAATCAACGGTGCGATGTTTGGGATGACGATGGAGCCACTGGCCTGCGCGTCGGACAGATCCCGTGGCGATGAGCCCCGCGTCGAGCTCCAAAAACTCGAGCCCATTGCGAGCGACGAGGGCATCGCGTGGGTCTTCGCGCTCCAAAACGGCCACGACACGCAATCCAGGCGTGGCGGCGGTGGGGATGTCTTTGTGCGAATGGACGGCGATGTGGATGGAGCCTTCCAGCAGCGCATCATCCAACACTTTCGTGAACACGCCCTTCCCCCCCATCAACGGCAGCGGCGTATCCAGCACCAAATCCCCTTCCGATTTCATAGACACGATCTCCACCTCATGTCCGTGCGAGCGGAGTCCTTTCGCCACGGTTTCCGCTTGCCACATGGCCAGCAGCGAATCGCGGGTTCCGAGGCGGATGGTCATGAGTCGGGCTCGATCTTGAACAGATTGTGTACCATTTTGGTGATGTCTTCCGGACGCTCGTGGTCTTCCTTCAAATGATCGATCGAATAGGCCAAAATCTTATTCACGATGCGGCGGGTGAGCTGATCGGCGATGAGGGCGTCATCCGCCGAAAACTTATGCCGGTATCTGGCGAGTTCATCCGTACGGATCTCATCCAACCGACGTGTGAGCGCGCGGATGGTGGGCACCAAACGCTGTTCGTTCAACCACTTCTCGAAATCGGCCATTTCGTGCTCGATGATGGCTTCCACCAACGGCACATTCGCCTGACGCTCCTTATAAGTGGCATCGAGGCGGTCGTTCAGCATGTCCATATTCACAATCAGGACATGCGGATTCTCGGAAATGGATGGATCCACATTCCGCGGAACAGCCAAATCCATGAACACCTTGCAGTCCGTTTGCGACATATCCACATGCTCTTTCGTGATGACCGGTTCGGCCGCGCCCGTGGCCACAATCACCAATTCATGCGTGCGGATGCAGTCTTTCAAAGATTCCCATGGCGCCACCTGGACGTCATATTTACCAGCCATGAGCTCGGCGCGATCCTGACTTCGATTGATGAGTGTGATGCGTTTCACGCCCTGGGCCACCAGATTCATACAGGTCACCTTCCCCACTTCGCCGGTCCCGACCAGCAGGACTTTCTTATCGTGAAGGGTGCCCAGCGCATGCGCTGAAGCCTGAACCGCCGCATAAGCCGTCGTCGCAGCACCGGAACCGAGGGAGGTTTCCGCGCGGGACCGCTTATGTGCCCGTAGCACCGATTGCATCAACCGATGCGTGGTCGCGTCGATCGAATGGGTTGCGGATGCGATTTCGTACGCCTGTTTGACTTGTTGAATGATCTGGAGGTCGCCGAGGATCTGCGCATCGAGTCCGACGGCGACATGAAAGAAATGCCGGACGGCATCATCCCCTTTCTTCACAAATCCGAATTTTTCGACTTCCTGACGGTTGCCGTTCGAGAATTTTACCATCAAACCGAACAATACTTCGGCGCGGTCGCCTCGGGTGAAGATCTCGGTGCGGTTGCACGTCGACAGCACGATTAAGCTATCCAACCCAAGCGATTCGGCTTCCTTCAACAGACTTTTCACGGCGTCTTCAGACAATGAAAACCGCTCGCGGATGCTCAGTTCCGCGTACCAGTGGCTGATGCCGACAACAATGAAATCATCCAATAGCGACATGCGCGACTCTCGTTTTGACTTCTTCCACCATGGCTTTGATGAACTCGGGATGATCGTTCAACCCCTTGGTCACCACGATTTTTTCCACATGTTTGCCGCGTTCCTCAATTTCTTCACGCAGCTCGATGCCCAGCTCGTGCAGGGTTTCGATATGGTCGGTCACAAAGGCCACCGGCACCATCAGCAAATGCGTCACACCGTACTCGATCAGGCGGAACACCAGGTCTTCGGTATTGGGCTGCGTCCATTTCGACGGACCCACACGGCTCTGATAGCAGGTCCAGTAATTTTCGGTGCGACCACGGAGATCCATGATGGCTTCCACGGTATCGACAATCTGATCCGTATATGGGTCGCCACTGGCCACTTCGGAAATCGGCGTTCCGTGAGCGGTAAATAAGATGTGAACTTTCGCGCGTTCCTCGGGCGTGAATTCCTTCAGCGCCTGCTCGATCCGGTCGTTCACCGCATTCAGGAAATTGGGCTGAAGGTGATACGATTTCACAGTGGTTTCACTCCAGGACGGATGCTTTCCGGCGGATGCGAATATATGTCGAACGCTTTCCCAATCACGGAAGGATGAACCCGTCGTGGTCCAGGAAAAGTGCGGATAGAGGGGCATCAGCACCACATGCTCGATTCCATCCGCCATCATTTCTTGCATGATGTCGGACGCGAACGGCACCCAATAGCGCATCGCAGTATAGACCTTCGTGTCAAATTCCGGAAGTTCGGATTTCAGGGATTTCTCCAAGGTGCGACGCTGAAGCTCGGTGAGTCCGTTGATGGGCGAGCAGCAATCGCTGATGAATTTGTTCTTGCGATTCGGGCAATAGGAGCTGCCGGTGCATCCTTTCGGACACGCATTGATATCGCGGTACTTCGCCGCGATCTTCTTGTATCGCAACGAAGAAATGGTGGAGGCGAGAGCGTTTTGCACGCGTCCGCCGCCCAATTTGATGATGTCTTCGTCGCTGAAGAGATTGTAGAGGAATTGCTTGACGGCGGGTTCGGAGGTGGGTCCGCCCAGGTTCATCAGCACAACGCCGAGTTTCGGTTTAGCCATAGATGGGGGAAGAAACGGGTTATTTATGAAGATTGTGTGAAGCTAGATGCTAGATGCTAGATGCGGGATGCAAGAGGGATGTCATCCTGAGCGGAATGCGAAGCATGAAGCGAAGGACCTTTGAGCGATGCCTCAAGTCTCCCCTCCTTGCGAGCCGAAGTGAAACGAGGATCGGAGGGAGGGGCCGGTGGAGGGTTCACGACGGAGTAGAGCGCCAATTCGAAATATTGCTAAGGGACTGAAGCTCCCTACTCGTTTGACTACCTGTAGATAACTAATTTGGAAAAAAACACTTATTTACGGATTATGCAGGAACTACTTAATTACAAGAGTAGCAAAACCAATGTCATATGACCCCCAATATGGGCCGCCATAATAAATAGAACAACCTAAACCCACTGGATCAGCTCGGTTTATGAGCACCGAACCGGCTTCGCATTATTTCAACATCACAAGCAATACCTTCGCTAATGCTATACTTCGTGGCATGTATTGCTAAGTCCAACACCGTATATATACGAGTTATAGCCAATGGTAGGACGACCGTTCCAAAGACGACCGAACGACCAAATTTTAAACATTTAAGTGAAAGACAAACCATTTTGACACTTGACCAACGACATATAGACAATATTGCAACGGGACAGCGAGTAAGCCGACCTGATGTTTATTATTTTTTTCCCCACCGCACTTTTTTAAATACAATTTTAGCCAGCCGCACAAGTGGCACATTTGGTTTTGCCCCAACACACAAAGCCGACCCTTCGGCAAAACCAAAAGAACCACTTTTTTGCCAACGCATTTTACTAACTTTGAACAATTAAAATCAAACTACATGAACGACAAATTTTTACAAGACTTTTTGAAAACTGGGCTTTTTGACATTGGCGACAGTGACGAAAGATTGAAGTGGCTTCAAAGTTCAATTGTTGATTTGCAGAAAAATTTTGAAGAAGATTATTCGCTGCTACCTAAACACACCTTAGTTGCACTTGACCCGAATATATCCGACTCCGAACCTGTAATGATTGAAACGGAAACAATAATTACAACTCATTGGAAAGCACTCAGAGGAAAATATACTGAGATGCCAAGAAACATAATAAGAGGAGTTATCATCAACTCATTAAATAATGTTGGATCAGCCGACCCACTTGCTGCAAGGATTATTTATCTAACTGCACTCAATTTTTTCCCTTATGCAAAACTTAATTCTGAGAAGCACTTAGTAGAAGGTATGCTTAATTCATTGGGAGAGTTTTCAGAGAAGAATGCCACAGCAGAATGGTCATTAATTGAAGAAGAACCTTCTTTAAAGTTAGGAACTTTGAAAGTTCCAGGGTTTAAAGTTGGAGCTGTTACACTTGACGATAGTAATTTAAGTGAAGCATTAAAAGTTGCAGCAAGGCACTCGCCAGAGGGCTATCAGCAACATGCACATTCACAACAATGGGGTGACCATTTTTCTAAAAATGCAACTCCTGCAATAACACAACTTATCACTGACGGTATTGCCTCATTAGCAAAGACATTGGATGCAACTTCACTTGAATCTTCTCTAAATAAATTCTTTTCAGATTTTAAAAAAACTTTGGATGCAAACTTGAAAACTTCCTTTTCTAGTTTAACTGCCGTTGAAAGACGAAGCAAATTGTTGTGGTGGAAAGAAACACTTTATTCACCATCGCAGAAAAGAAGTTACAGAGGACTTGATAAAATTCTTTTACCAATATTAATGAGTGAGGACTTAAACTTTCAGGTTCCCGAAATTACTCCTATAAGTGTTGATTATCTTTTAAGAGATACTTTGTTTCTGTTGAATGATCAAAAAGATGATTCTATTTCTTTTACTTCCTACCTATCAGAAATCGTAAAGGAAGGGAATAAGACAATTTTGAAACCTTACTTTGAAAATACAGAAGAAGCCGATGGAAGAATCTCCATAACAAATTTTATTTCTCTTTTAGTAAACGATAGAATTAGTGTTAGCTCTTTTAAAGAGAGAACAGGAATAGATGCAAACGAGCAAATAACTTTTGGTGAGCTATCAGTTGTTGTCTTACACGATTTATTAACCCAACGACTAATAACAGAATAATATGGCTGGCAAATGTTCGCAATCCACTTGTTTCCCTGATGAAACAGGCTGCAATGTCGGAGGCTATGAGAATGTCAAAGATTGTAAGCATTACGAAAAAACAATTGCAGAAAACGAATCAGAAGTTTCAACTCCACTTGACGAATCTTATAGAATTCCTTGGACAGGAAATTCTTTTGGACTGACCGACCTGAATTTTTTAACTGCTTCTTCCAAAACAATTTTAATCGGTATCACAGGAGTTGCAAGTGCAGGAAAGACAACATTTTTAGCTTCACTCTATTGCCTTCTGAGATATGGAAAAAAAATTGGCGATTACAGTTTTGCAAATTCATTAACATTAAACGGTTGGGAAGATATTTCTTGGTATTTAAGCTGGAAAGAAAACGGAAATATTCAATTTCCGCCTCATACATCTAACAATGCAGGGAGAGTTCCCGGACTTTTACACTTATCATTAAAAAATTCTATAGGGGAAAAAACAGATTTAATTTTCACTGATGCACCCGGTGAATGGTTTGACCATTGGAGAAATAATGTAAATAGTGAAAATGCAAAGGGAGCAAAATGGATTCACGATAACAGCGATGCATTTTTATTATTTGCGGATTGCGATATGTTGGGAGGAACAAAACGAGGGCAAGCCAAACTTCAAATCAATTCAGTTGCAGACAGACTTTTTGAAAACATTGAAGCAAGACCCATTGGTTTAGTTTGGTCAAAGTCAGATTGTGAAATTCCTTCTACAACTAAAGACCAAATCTTAGAACATTTACAGCAAAACCCGTATGAACACTTTAACCAATTCACGACGAGCGTCAAAGAAGGTGAAAACGGAATCTTTCATCAAAGTATTTGCGAGTGCATAAATTGGATTATTGAAAAACTAAAGAGTAATATCAATTCACAACCGCAAATCATTTCTTTAATTCCAGAAGATATGTTTCTGTCAAAACGAGTAGTAAATGGATAATACAAAGGAAAATAATGTTTTAATTATTGGTGGACCCAATGCAGGTAAGACTCATTTTGGCGGTCAACTTTATGGCAGACTAAATAGCCGTAAATTCAGATATAAGATTGCACCACACAACCGACCAAGCGACCTTACTATTTTTCAAGATGTGATTGACAAACTTGCAGAAGGAAAAAGAGCAGGTCATACAGAAGCATCAGCAAACAGAAATATTGAGCTAATAATTGATGATGAAAACGGCAACAAAATAGTTTTTGCTTTTCCTGACTACGCAGGCGAGCAAGTAAAATCTATAGTAGAAAGTAGACGAATAAACACAATTTGGAAAGAGTATATTGATGCAAGTAGTTCATGGATGCTGTTTGTTCGCCTAGATGAAATTCCACCACTGGAAGATATTATCAATAGAGGGATTCCAAGTGCAGAGGAAATGCAGAAAAGGCAATCTCAAGCACCACCAGTGAAAATATCTGATGCAGCACATTTTGTTGAACTGCTGCAAATACTTTTATACGTAAAAGGAATTCCATCATTTAAAAAAATTAAGAAGCCGAATCTTGCAATAGTCTTGTCATGTTGGGATGTTCTAAATTTACCTGACAACACTTTGCCTTATGAAATATTAAAAGAGAGATTGCCGTTACTCTATCATTTCGTAAAAAACACATGGGCGGAGAATTCAATTAAAATAATCGGGCTTTCGTCAACAGAAAAATCTTTAACCGATGAAGCCGATGAAGAATATATTGACCGAACACCAATCAACTTCGGATATTTCATCAATACAGAAGGTGAGAAAAAGGAGGACTTAACTTTATCAATACGAACACTCATTGGAACTGAATAATATTATAATTCATCAAGCATTTTATGGCGAAGTTAGCAGGGCTCATTCATGTATTAAACAAACAATCGTTGACCCCGAATTAACTTCGTTCTTAATTGCCTTTACAGACAGACCAGCGGCACTTCCGCCTGGCGTAAGTCTTCTTTCATACCTTTCAGGTGGTGCTTACTCAAAGTATTTTATTTTTACGAAAACATTTTCAGACCAATCTGCAACGAGAGCAGGAATGGTATTCACTCATTGTCTAATCATCAATCAAACAGACATTGATTCTATTCATAACCTTCAAGATGTATTTTCTCTTTTTGTTGAATCAACAGAAAATAAGAATGATGAATTGAAAGAAATACAAATTGAGTGTTCTAAAACAGGTCCATTTTCACGGCGAAGAAAACAACCGCAGTATATTCAACAAACCATTTCTGCATTCATAAGTGGAATAAGTCCAATTCTGTTTTCAGGAGATATTGCTACATTCAGCAACGCACTTCAACAAATTTGGAATTCACCAAACAAAGGAGCAAGAATAAAACTGAAATTTAGAATCAGTTTTACTCCGTCCGACATTGAAAATGCAAATGACTTAACAATCGTTTCAATTCAAAAAGATTTTTTGCCGAAGTGGCAAGGCCAATCAATTATTCATGGTGGGAATCAAGAAGCTATTGATATTACTTCTCATTCCGAAGCATTATTTCTTGGTTACAAAGAAGAAAACCCGTTTCATAATTTCTTAGTTGAACTAAATGTAAGTTTAGCAGAGGTTCAGAATTATGGTCAGTTTGAAAAGGTTTATGCGAATTACATTTCAATTGAAATAATTGACGATGCAAATGTTCTTAGGCAAGAAATTAGAGTATTATCAAAATTTTCTCCCAATTCAGCTGATGGCATAAAAATAAAAGACAAATTTGTTGATCGACTGTCAATACTTATTAAAAATAAGCAAGACTCAAATATAAAGGCACTTAGGAATATTGATTGGTCAGCGTATGCAGATGGCGAAAGAAAAGGGAAGCAAATTGTGTCTGAATTCATTGAGAGTGAATTTGAAAATCCAAATCAAAAACAATTTCAATCATTATCAGAACTTGTTGACCTTTCATTAAGCGACACTACTAATAATTGGTGGCATGTTTCAATTAGCGTAACCATTGATTCACTTTTCAAAAAGCAAAATGAATCTTCTTTAAAGAATATTTGGCAGTTGATGGAGATATCAGATACGACCTTGAAGCATCTTTTGTCAATTGTTTCCACTGCTAAAGACTGTGATATTATTTTAAGAAAGTCATTGCCTAAAAAACTAAAGACAGAAACTTGCAAAACAATAGAAGCAATTGCTCAAAAGAATAATTGGTATTTGCTTCATGCGGATATTTTGCTCAAACACTTATCAATTGATATTGCCTTAGAAAAGCAACTTGATGTAGAACACAAATTATCATTGGCTGATTCTGTTGGGGTAAAATATATTGCAGAGAAACTAACTTCTGAACAGCTAATTGAGAGTGCATTGAAGAATCGCAACAGCAAATTAATTGAGTTTTCAGTTGAGTTAATACTGAATAATATTTCGTTGCTTAAAGACATTGACCTTTTAGTTGATGGCTGGCTTGAAATATGGACTTCGGTAGTTCTTAAAACAAACAATATCTTTAACGGCTTACAAGGAAAAGAGCAATCAATTGTTTTTACTTTATTAGACTTGATTGCTAAAGGAAAAAATGTAAATGCTACTTTAGTTGGATTAATTGCTGACTCACAATTTTCGGATATATCTGAATACAAAAACAGAAGTAAGATTTGGTCAGCCATAACTCCAATTCATAAAGAAAAACTTCTTACTGCAACCACTCAAAGCGTGTTAGACAATTTGATATCAGGTAAAATTCAAGTTGGCACAATTGAATCTGAAATATCGGATAGAATTATTTCTGATGCTTTCATGTCTAAATTTCTATATGACAATAAAATCAACATTGAGCCAGTCATTACGCTATATTCAAGTTTAAATAACTTAAAAGATAGCTTCCTTGCAGATTACATTAGTTACTTCACAAGCACAATTACAGAAGCTCAAGCAAAAAAACTTGGCGACTTAGTTAGAAAAAACCAGTTCAATAAATCGGCAAGAAGTATCTATGATAAAGCGAAATATAACAACTCATTTAAGCCTGCTTATGAAAACTGCAAAGAACTTGTTACTTCTAATTGGTGGGAATCCATTTTAGGTTCTGGATTTTCTACAAAGGAACCTCTGAAACCAAGTCCCGCTTTTTATCCATCACATACAACCGAACATAAGAGTAGAGCTGAATTGCCAACAATAGTAATTCTTACTGCAATCAATGATGAATATTCTGCCGTTAGGAAACATTTGAAGGAAGTAGTGGAGGCAGACCAAAACGACACAAACTATGAAGCAGGAATATTTGAATTTAATGGAAGGGAAATTGCGAAAGTTGTAATTAGAGAATGTGGAGTAAAGAATACAACAGCTTCACAAGAAACTGAAAGGGCAATTCAATACTTCGCACCTGATGCAATGTTCTTTGTAGGCATAGCAGGTTCAAGAAAGCCAAATGATTTTTCAATCGGTGATGTAATATTTCCCGAAAAGGTTTACTCATATGAAGGCGGGAAATCCGAAAAAGATTCTTTCGTTGCAAGACCAGACGTAGCAAGTATAACTTTTACATTAATGGAAACTGCAAAAAAAGAGAGAAGGAAAGAGGATTGGAAAGCTCTCATTAAAGGTAATTGGGATACAGAAGTAAAAGCAGACTTAGGCGTTATCGCATCAGGTGAGCAGGTGGTAGAACATTATTATTCTGACATTGGAAAAATACTGACTGAACATTACAATGACACATCTGCTGTAGAGATGGAAGGATTTGGATTTGCTAAGGCGGCAAACCGACAAGGTCGGGAAACAAGCAAAGTTTTAATAGGAATAGTTAGAGGTATTTCAGACATAATTGAACAACCATCAAAAAAGAAAAAGTATAAAGACAACGACCGCAGACCTTCAAATGCAAAACAAATTGCTTCTGATACGGCAGCAGCATTTGCTTTTTGGTTAATACTAAAAACATACGAATAATGAACCAAATCAATTTACAAGCACATTGCCAAAGCCACACAAGCCCAAGCACAGACCAAAGCTTAGTCAAAGAGCTTGCAAAGCCTACGCAGGACAAAATTGTTTTTATAAAATTTCCAACGCTTCTAAAAAAATAAAAAACGCAACGCACAGCCGACTCGACAATGACACAGAAACTCAATATTGACAATGGTTTGCAAGGACGGTGGATAACGCGGGTTTGGTAAAAGTGGCGGTTCAGTGTTCCTCAGACACATTTGTGGTTAATCAAAGTTTGGTTCTCCACATCAACTTTTGTGGTAAATATCATCACCTTCGCCAAGCCCGAAAACGTTAGCTGATTCTCCCATGTCCCTCGACCTCTCCTCTAATCCAGAAATTCTTGCCACGATGGAAGCTTACCTCGCATCCGTTCGTCCTCCAGCAGAGATCAGACCCAAACTTGATCTTAGCTATGAGCTGAATGGCAAAAGCGTGATTCTTTACGAAATCAGACCGGCTTTGGGCGCTCCACATGAATTTCAACATCAACCCTTTGCAAAAGCGACAATTGTGAAGAGCAGAAACCCATGGAAGGTGTACTGGATGCGTGCAAGTCTCAAATGGGATGCCTATGATCCCAAGCCAACGGTCAAAACAGTAGTTGCCTTTCTCAAACTTGTCAAAGAAAATACTTATCCCTGCTTCAAAGTCTAGCCCCCCCCTTGCTTCTCCCCCTCAATCTCCGCATGTTGCGGGCTCTTCCATACATCACACACAGACCGATTTCATGTTCGAGCAGACCTTTAAAAACATTGACGATATCCTTCATAAAGACGCGGGATGCGGCAGTGAGTTGGATTATGTGGAGCAAACGTCCTGGATTTTGTTCCTCAAGTATTTGGATGACCTAGAGAAGGATCGTGCCACGGCGGCCGAGCTGACGGGCAAATCCTATTCTCCGATCATCGATCCATCCTATCAATGGACGGTCTGGGCAATGCCGAAGGGCGCGGATGGGAAGCTGGATCACCAGAAAGCGCTGACCGGCGACGATCTCAATGAGTTTGTGAACAACTCGCTGTTTCCGTACCTGAAGAAGTTCAAGCTGAGTGCCGAGAGTGCCGATACGATCGAGTACAAGATCGGGGAGATTTTCAGCGAGCTGAAGAACCGCATCCAAAGCGGGTACAATTTGCGGGAAGTGGTGAATCGCATCGATGAGTTGCGGTTCCGCACGCATGCCGAGAAGCATGAGATGAGTCACCTGTATGAGGCCAAGATTCAGAATATGGGCAATGCGGGTCGGAACGGGGGCGAATACTACACGCCGCGTCCGCTGATCACGACGATTGTGAAGGTGGTGGCGCCCAAGATCGGCGATACGATTTATGATGGAGCCGTTGGCAGCGCGGGATTCTTGTGCGAGGCCTTCGATTACCTGAAATCGGGCAAGGAACTCAGCACGAAGGAATGGGAAACGCTGCAGAAGCGCACGTTTTACGGCAAGGAGAAGAAGTCGCTGGCGTACATCATCGGCATCATGAACATGATTTTGCACGGTGTGGAAGCCCCCAATATCGTCCATGCCAACACGCTGGCCGACAATCTGGCCACGATTCAGGAAAAGGACCGCTTTGATGTGGTGCTTGCCAATCCGCCGTTCGGTGGAAAGGAACGCGCCGAGGTGCAGCAGAACTTCCCGATCAAGACGGGCGAGACCGCGTCGCTCTTTTTGCAGCATTTCATCAAGATCCTGAGGGCGGGCGGAAAAGCCGGGGTGGTGATCAAGAACACCTTTTTGAGCAATACCGACAACGCCACGGTGGCCATCCGCAAAACCTTGCTCGAGAACTGCAACCTGCACACGGTGTTGGATTTGCCAGGCGGAACGTTCACTGGTGCCGGCGTGAAGACTGTCGTGCTGTTCTTCGAAAAAGGAAAACCCACTCAGAAGGTCTGGTTCTATTCGTTGAATCTCGATCGCAATTTGGGCAAAACCAATCCGCTGAATGAGAATGATCTGGCGGACTTCGTCACCTTGAGTCAGACAAAAGCGCTATCGGAGAATTCTTGGATTGTGGACATCAAGGACATCGATCCGAAGACCCTCGACCTGAGCGTGAAGAACCCGAACAAGAAAGAAGAAGCCGCACTGCGTCAGCCACAAGCCATCTTGGAAGAAATGAAAGCGCTCGATGAAGAAAGTGCGGAGATTTTGGCTTCAATTTGGGAATTGGTATGAAGCCGGGCTGGGAATTAAAGAAGTTCAAAGATGTATGTGATTATGAGAAGCTGCAGGGTTTCCATAAAGGGTTACCATATGTCGGACTTGAGAATATCGAATCCAATACAGGACGTTTTTTAGGTAGCCTAGCGCCCCAAATAGTAAAAAGCACAACTTTTTTATTCAGTGAAGACCATGTTTTGTACGGAAGGCTTCGACCATACCTCAATAAGGTCTTACTTCCAGATTTCAAAGGTCATTGTTCAACTGAGATTTTCCCAATTCGTGTTAAAGAGGAGTTATTGAGGGAATATCTGTTTTATTGGTTGACCTCTGACGAAGTGGTAAGTAAAATTGATGCTACTTGGACTGGTGCAAGAATGCCTAGGGCGAATATGAACCAGGTGCTTGAATTTGATTTAGCTGTCCCTCCCCTCCCCGAACAGCAACGAATCGTATCCATCTTAGACGACGCCTTCGCCGCCATTGCCAAGGCGAAAGCCAATGCCGAACAGAACCTCAAAAACGCCAAAGAACTGTTTGAAAGTTATTTGCAGGGCGTGTTTGAGGATGGGGATTGGGGTTTTGTAAAACTGGCTGCATTTGCTACTGACATCACTGATGGTGATCATATGCCTCCACCAAAATCAGATACCGGCTTGCCATTCATTACTATTTCGAATATCAATAAGCAAACCCATAAAATTGATTTCTCGGATACCTTCAAAGTTCCAGAAAAATACTACAACAGCTTAAAGCCGAACAAAAAACCTCAAAAAGGTGATGTGCTTTATACTGTTACTGGTTCATACGGAATTCCTGTTTTGATTGAAAATGATGTCAATTTTTGTTTTCAACGGCACATTGGATTGATTCGACCAAGTAATAAGCTCAATAGCAAACTTCTATACTATTGGATTTTGTCACCTCAAGCTTTTTCACAAGCAAATGAAACAGCAACAGGTACTGCCCAGAAAACCGTTTCTCTATCGTCATTGAGGAATTTCGACTTCCCAAGTATTCCAATACAAGAACAACAATCCATCGTCCGCCGCCTTGATGCCATTCGTGCCGAGACGCAAAAGTTGGAAGCGATCTACCGGAAGAAATTGAATGATCTGGACGAGTTAAAGAAATCCATCCTGCAGAAGGCGTTTAAGGGGGAGTTGGGGACGTCGGATAAGGTTGCGGTGTGAAAAAGCGAGGAACAGGTATGTTATTACAATTATGAAAACAGTCTATGTCGATACGAGTGTTTTTGGTGGCCTTTATGACGAAGAGTTCTCTGTTTGGAGTAAGCTATTCTTCCAGCATGTTCTTCAATCGGATATAAAGATGATCATTTCCGATATCACGATTGGAGAACTGGAAAGGGCTCCCGTTAAAATCCGCCGCTTCGTCGAAAACCTGCCTGAGAAGAATCTGACTTTTATCCTACTTGATTCCGAAGCCACGCGATTAGGTTCGAAGTATATTCAGGAAAATGTCGTAGGTAAATCCTCATTGAACGATTGCTATCATATTGCTCTTGCAACCATTCACAAAGCGAATCTGCTCGTTAGCTGGAATTTCAAGCACATTGTTAATATTGAACGTATCCATGGGTATAATGCGGTTAACCTAAAAAATGGATATCATACACTTGAAATAAGAAACCCGAGAGAGGCTTTCGACTATGAAAACAATAACTGACAAAACATTTGACTGTGTGAAGTCAGTGCGCAAAATAAGGGAGCAGACCGCTCGTGAACTTGAAGGCAAGTCTGAGAAAGAGATTTTAGCGTATTACAAGGAACGAAGGCGTCATTTCACGCTTTTTCGCAAGCAAGTCGAGGAAATCGAGCCGAAGTAACCCTTCACTGATCGATTACTTTGTTGGTGATGCTGTAAATGACACTGTAAATGATGCTGTAAGTGATGCAGTAAATGATGTCGAGCCATTATCTTACACCGCAGACTTACAAGAAATTAAATAGCTGACATGAACGAAGCGGAAACCCGTGCCGAACTCATCGATCCCAAGCTGAAAGCTTGCGGTTGGGGCGTTGTGGAAGGTTCCAAGGTGCTTCGTGAGTACGGCATCACCGCTGGCAAAATCCAAACGGGCGGCGGCCGGGGCAAAAAGCACACGGCCGACTATGTCCTGGTGCACAAGGGCATCAAACTGGCTGTCATCGAAGCCAAAAGTGCGGATTTGTCCGTGGGCGAAGGCGTGATGCAAGCCAAATTGTACGCCGATAAGATGCACCTCGACACCGCTTACAGCACGAATGGTCGCGAGATTTATCAGATCGGCATGACCACCGGCGAGGAAGGACTGGTTTCCGATTTTATGAGTCCGGATGAGCTTTGGAACAACACCTTTTCCGCGAAAAACGACTGGCGCGAACGGTTCGCATCCATCCCCTTTGAAGACCGCAGCGGCACCTGGCAACTCCGGTATTATCAGGAAATCGCCGTCAAGAACACGATGGAAGCCATTGCGAACGGCAAGCAGCGCATGTTGCTCACACTGGCCACCGGCACCGGGAAAACCGCCATCGCGTTTCAAATCGCATGGAAGTTGTTCCAAACCCGTTGGACCCTTCAGCGCGATGGGAATCGCAGACCCCGCATCCTGTTCTTGGCCGATCGGAATATCCTTGCCGACCAAGCCTACAACTCGTTTTCCGCATTTCCGGATGACGCGCTGGTCCGCATCAAGCCAACGGAAATCAAGAAAAAAGGTCGGGTTCCCACCAACGGAAGCATGTTCTTCACCATCTTCCAGACCTTCATGAGCGGCACGGATGCCGAAGGAAAACCGGCGCCGTATTTCGGTGATTATCCGCCCGACTATTTCGATCTGATCATTATCGATGAGTGTCATCGCGGCGGAGCCAACGACGAAAGCAATTGGCGCGACATCATGGAGTATTTCGGCGCGGCCGTGCAATTGGGCCTCACCGCGACTCCCAAACGCAAAGACAACGTGGACACCTACCGATATTTCGGTGAACCGATCTACGTCTATTCGTTGAAAGAAGGCATCAATGATGGATTTTTGACGCCATTCAAGGTGAAGCGCATCAAAACCACGATCGACGATTACCGATACACATCGGACGATACCATTGTGGAAGGCGAGGTTGAAGAAGGCAAACTCTACGAAGAGACGGACTTCAACCGCACCATTGAAATCGTGGAACGCGAAACCACGCGGGTGAAAATTTTCCTGGACGAAGCCAATCAGAACGAAAAAGCGATCCTCTTTTGTGCGAATCAGGCGCATGCGGCCTTGATTCGTGACTTGGTGAATCAGCATTCCAAAAGCAAAGATCCATTTTACTGTGCTCGGGTGACCGCCAATGACGGAGAAGAAGGCGAACGGCTGCTCCGGGAATTTCAGGACAACGAAAAGACGATTCCCACCATCCTCACCACATCCCAAAAACTCTCGACGGGTGTGGATGCGCTGAATATCCGGAGCATCGTGTTGATGCGTCCGGTCCGGACCATGATCGAATTCAAGCAGATTGTGGGTCGGGGCACTCGGCTTTTCGATGGAAAGGAGTTCTTCACCATCTATGATTTCGTGGACGCATACAAGCATTTCGGGGATCCGGAATGGGATGGCGAGCCGGTCGAAGAAGAACCGTGCAAGGTTTGTTGTAAGAATCCGTGTGAGTGCGAGTATGTGCCACCGCCTGTGTGTCCGAAGTGCCAGTCGAGGCCATGCATTTGCCTAACTGAACCTCCGGGGCCATGCTTCTATTGTGGTGAGAGTCCGTGTGTCTGTGAGAAAAAGAAGAAGCTGAAGATCAAGCTTCGCGACGGCAAAGAACGCGAGATTCAGCACATGATTTCCACCTCGTTTTGGAGTGCGGATGGTCGGCCTATCTCTGCAGAAGAGTTTTTAAGCAACCTCTTCGGCGAATTGCCCAAGCTGTTCAGTAATGAGGACGAATTAAGGAGACTGTGGAGCAATCCCGCTACAAGAAGGACTTTGCTCGAGCAACTGGATGCTGCCGGATTCCCGAAAAGCGACCTGCTGACCTTGCAAGCCTTGGTGAATATGGAGAAAAGCGATCTCTATGATGTGTTAGAATATGTCTTCAATGGCAAGACTATCGCGATGACGCGTGAGGCCCGAGCCAAAGCCGCCGAAGCCACCATCTTCGCCTTGCTCAACGACAAGCAGAAAGAATTCATCTCCTTCGTGTTGGATAAGTACATCCAAACGGGAGTCGACGAGCTGGATCAAGAGAAGCTTCCCGTATTACTCACGAACAAGTATCAATCCCTCGAAGACGCCAAAGCCATCCTCGGCGATGTGGCCAACATCAGCCGTCTGTTCATCGAGTTCCAGGAGCATTTGTATCGGAAGGCGGTGTAGGTACTTGACTTTGAACCGTTATTTGTAGATACTGTTTCAAACAAGTCATTAATAACCCCCAAACCTCCCTCGTCGATAGATATTTCTTGGTCGATATTGCAAAGTCAAGTAGGGTACTTCTGCTGATTTAGATCTTTGTTGATCTCATCCCCTATTGCATCTCTAAAACATCACTATAATTGCACCGAAATAGAATGAAGCATTTAATATGTATTGGTATAGACAACGCTATAGGATTAATTCCATTAGGAGCTTGTATTACTGGAGCCAAACAATTTGAAGAATGGGGAAAATCTCAGGGTTACACGACCCATTTATTTACAGATGAGGCCAACAACGTATCTCAGACAGATATTTTTAATCAAATAAATACTATAGTTGATGCGAGGAATTGCGAGCAACTCATCATATTCTTTTCTGGACACGGAATGCTCAAGAGTCCAAGTCAAGAGATTTGGCTGCTATCTAACGCATCTATAAATCCGAATGAATCCGTTAATCTCACGGCTTCTATTGATTATGCTAGAACTAGCAGTATACCATACATTGTTTTCATATCTGATGCATGTCGCGTACTGCCGAGCGAAATCCAATTGACAGGCAATGGCTCTGTGATATTCCCCATAAAAGAGGATAATAATGGCGATTGTGCAATAGACGTTTTGTATGCGACTAGACCTGGTAGTCCCGCATTTGAGCAAAGTAGTAAGATTAATTCGAAGAGATTTGGTCTGTTTACTCAATCATTGATCGAAATATTAAACGGTAATTACCCAGAACTGATCAGGTCCAACACCGTTAATGATTATCTAACTTCATACTATGATAATCATACTCTAAGTATCGATAGGTCATATAAATCATTACCAAGCGGTAATTGGCATATTGATACTATCAATAGCGAGACTTTGATTAAGAACCTCGTATCAAAAAAAGCAAGGGAAATAAAGATATCACTCAAGCAGTCACCAGACTTAATCATTCAATACCAAAATCCTAAACCAAGTCTTGCAGTCTTTGACGACGAAAGCGCAAAAAATCTTCTATTAGCGACTTCCACCTCGATTCGACAAGTAAAATCAACGGATCGAACTTTATTAGATGGAGTCAATAACAAATTGAATGCTGGGTTATCAATTGAAGAAACATCGAACAGAAGTTTTAAATCCATATTGAATAATTTTGTTGAAGTACCCTTCAATACTTATAATCTCAAATCTAGTCTATTAAATAAGTCTGAGCTGATTTTTGATTCTAAGTTTGATATTCCTCAAGATTTTTCCACAGGTTTAGTCATATCTGGAGCAAATGTTGAAGATATTTTAATGAATGGAACTCGTGAAGTATCTCGGAATGGCAATGTCACAAATGTTAACATTCAATCTACAAGCAACTCTCAAACTGCCTTAATAAAGCTAGTTAGGGGATACTCAATCCCAGTCGCAATCATTGAAAATTTCATTGGTGAATTGGTTTTTGACAATGATCGATTATTAACAATTAACTACTCCCCAAGTAAAAATAGCCACCGATATGAATATTTCAGATCCAACGAAAGCCGAATAAATTTTGTAAGGGCATTCATAGCAAGTGCTGCAAATTATGGCTTTAATTACTCGCGTACATTTGCTAATACTTTTGATAATAATGGACAAATGAATTACACTTCTGCAGGTAATTATTTACGCCAAGAAAAATCAATAGATCCCTCCCTTGGCTTGTATGCAACCTACGCTTACAAACAGGAGGGTCGTGATAAAGATATCAAGTCCGTTTACAGATACATGCAACATGACGGCGATTTTGATTTATTTGATGTTGCCATGTTGGCTGATGAATTAGCCGTTACCAATCGATTAGTAACTCCATTTTGTCCAATGATTGCAATGGGGTGGGCATATCGGAACAAGTTTGAAGACTACCTTAACCCAATAGTTAAAGAAGCTTCCTTACATCTAGTTCCAAGCTTGTGGACAACATTCAACAAACGTGGAACAGCTATAATTGAACAACACTTTAATCAATAAACACTATGAAATTAATATTTGTACATGGTCGTGCTCAAGGGGAAAAAGACCCTGATGATCTTCTGACAGAATGGATTGACACGTTCCTTGAGGGGCTGAAGAAAGCAAACCTAGAACTGCCAATAAATTATGATCAAATTCACCTTCCATTTTATGGAAAACGACTCGATGAATTAGTTAGAGAGATTGACACCCCAATAGAATCAATCATTTCAAAGGGATCTTCAAGTGATTTAAATGACATTCGGTTTATTCATGATTTCTTATCAGAGATTGCTGATAATTCGAATATTTCAGCACACGATATCGATATTGAAACATCTGGGCTAATTAGGGACAAAGGCCCTTTAAATTGGGAGTGGGTTCAATCCATCTTGAGAGCGATTGATAGAAAAGACAAATGGAGTGAAGCAACACTCAAAAAGTTTACCCTTGACGCATTTCACTATCTAACAAATTCAACGATTAAAGAGGAAATAGAAACGATAGTAAAAGCTGCGATTGATGATGAGCCCACTGTACTTGTTGGTCATTCCCTTGGATCGGTCGTTAGTTACAATATACTTAGAGAAAACCCCCAATATCGAATTGTTAAGTTTATCACATTGGGCTCACCCCTCGGTGTCAATGCAGTTAGATCGAAACTCAAAGTACCTCTCCAACATCCTAAATGCATTCTAAATGGATGGATAAACGCTTACGACGAACGAGATGTGGTATCACTTCATCCGCTCGATGGTACTAGGTTTGAAGTTACTCCGCCCATATTGAACAAAAACAACATTAACAACCATACTGAAAATCGACATGGTATTAAGGGATACTTAAATGACGGGGAAATTGCCTCAGTAATTCACAAGAATCTTTTGTCTGATATTTCTTAAATCGCATGGGTGAATAGACTTTACTATAAAAGGCAGCGCTCTAATTGTAACCCCCATTTTTAAACCGGGGGTTAGTTTCTTAATCTGACTCCCGCACCTTCCCCGGCACATATTTGTATAGAACAAACTACTGATGATGTCCACCCTCCATCTCCCCACAAAATTCACGAAGAAGCTGATTCAGCAGCCTGAGAGCGGAATGGGTTATCAGATCGTGAAGGTGACCCTGCAAGATGGACGAATTTTGTCAGACAGACGAGTTCTCAACAGCGAATTCCTCGTTCTCAAAGAAGGTGAATCCTTGGATGCAACTGCGATTCATGATGTGGTGACGACCTCGTAAACACAACATGCGAGCTTAAAGAAATCTACTTCAAGGTCACAAACTGTGACCTTGAACCGTTCTAAGTCACCCCTCCTTGCGAGCCGAAGCGTAGCGAGGATCGGAGGGAGGGGCCGGGGGTGGGTCCCCACGAAGCATCGCGCCATCTCGAAATTATGTAGAGAGGTTGCGGTGCACAGATTTCACATAAGTCGTGCTTGTGACTTGTTCTATAGTTGAGTATCGTCGTCGATGGGTCCCAACATACCCCTATCCTACCTACAAAAACCTACCCCCATCATGAAAGAAATCATCATCTCAGACAAGCAAGAGT
This sequence comes from Balneolales bacterium, assembly GCA_041749075.1. Lineage (GTDB taxonomy): Bacteria > Bacteroidota > Rhodothermia > Balneolales > HLUCCA01 > CAMTWZ01. The sequence goes on from JBGTBY010000025.1 coordinate 69,981, forward strand.
ACCTCAACGAGCACTATCCGTTTGTTGAGATCCCGAACCTCACCGACAAAAAGTGTTGCATACACTGTAATAAGATTATCACAGTGAAGGATTACAAAGTGTTCAAAGGCGATGATGGCTTCGAGTTTATTTGCTGTCCACACGCACCTGAGTGTAATGGGACATTAATTGACTGGTTGCCCGTGAATTGGCACAGAAAGCAAGTTCCTCCATCTTCAAGAGAATGAATTGAGCTTGCTATTTTACCAATATTTGGTACTTTTCTTGAAAAACGTATGTCAAAGAACACCTCCATCTCCTTGGGCAACCACTTCGAATCGTTTGTGGAAGAGGCGATCACCACAGGGCGTTACAGCACAACCAGCGAAGTGGTCCGAGCCGGACTACGACTCCTTGAAGAAGAAGAAAGCCGTATTTCCATTCTGAAAGCATCCATCCAGGAAGGAATCGACAGTGGCATAGCTACATCATTCGACCCGAAATCGCATCTGGCTGAGCTAAAAGCCCGGAAGAGATCGCGTGGGTAGAGTTCGTTTTTAACAGAGCTATTTTATTGACTCTGCACCGTTATATTGCATGTATGATGAAGAAAGCGTCACGAATTACGATCAATAGTGGTCACTGCGGTGGCAGACCCTGCATTCGAGGACTTCGCATCCGCGTCATTGACATCCTTGATCTGCTTGCGAATGGCCTGACTCATCAACAAATCGTAGATGAATTCCCAGACTTGGAGACCGAAGACGTAGTGGCCGCGATAGCCTATGCCCGAAATAAGATCGACCATCCGATTGTCGCGGCATGACCCTCCTTGTCGACGCTCAACTCTCGCCATCCATTGCTTTATGGATCAATGAGAATTTCAGCGACATTAAGGCGATATCGGTCTGGAATTCAGGTCTACGAGCAGCTTCCGACCGTCAAATCTATGATTACGCCAAAGAGAATGGGTTTGTCATCCTCTCCAAAGACGCTGATTTCCTGGATATCATCGACCGTCTCGGTAGTCCGCCCAAAGTGATCTGGGTTACATGTGGAAACACATCCAACGCATCCATGCGAGAGATTCTTTCAAAGACGCTGCAAGCGTCATGCGACATCCTTCAATCAGGTGAAAACATGGTTGAAATCAGCGATTTGATTTAGAGCGAACCGGGGGTTAGTCAATCAATTGGTGCGAGTTCCTTTTCAAGATCGCAAATTGCGACCTTAAAGATTTCTCGTTCAAAGTCACCCCTCCTTGCGATCGGAGTGAAACGAGGATCGGAGGGAGGGGCAGGGGCGTCACTCGGTAGACCGTAGGCGGTAGACCGTAAGTCGAGAAGATAGGCCGGTCTACGGTCCACGGCCCACGGCCCACGGATCTAAATGTGAATCTTGCAACTTCTTTCCCCCCGTTTGTAATCCATACATCTTCAAAGGGGTGCATCTTTCAAACAGTGTGGAAATTCATCCACATCTTAGAACAACGGATCATGAATCATTTAAAAAATTGTATCGATGCCTGCCTGGCATGCGTGGTGACCTGTGAGCGATGCATCACGGATTGCATCAAAGATGGGAATCAAGACTGCATCACCCTATGCCGCGATTGCGCCGATATCTGTGCGTTATGCGCCCGTTTCGATGCGAGAGGCTCTGTTTATGGCAAGCAATTGCATGCCTTATGCGCGGAGATTTGCGAAGCATGTGCGGAAGAGTGTGCCAAGCATGCCTCGCATCATGAAAGCTGCAAAGAGTGTGCGGCAGCCTGCATAAAATGTGCGGAGATCTGCTCGGAAATGGCTTCTGCTGAAGCGTAGATCGTGGGTCGTAGACCGTAGGCCGGAAAAGCGCGAAGTGCGATGTGCGAAGCAAGAGGGGCTTTAATATCTTCTGGTAGCATGTCTAAGTCACCCCTCCACCGTTAGCATAGCACAATGAAAACATTCAACACGAGCGATTTTTTGGTTTCGAAGCCCATCCGCCTGAAGGACATTCCGACCGTGCTTGAGTCCGGCGAATCGGAAAAAGGGACGAAAAAAGCGCTGAAGGAAATCGGCAAGAAGCTTGCCGACATGCAAGACACGATGTACGCCCACAACCGTTATGGCGTGCTGGTTTGCTTGCAGGGCATGGATACTTCCGGCAAAGACAGCCTGATCCGGGAGGTGTTCAGCAAGCTGAATCCCCGTGGCGTGGTGGTCCACAGTTTCAAAACCCCATCCAGCAAGGAGCTGCAGCATGATTTTTTGTGGCGGCACTACGTGGCGCTGCCTGAACGGGGCAAGTATTCGATCTTCAACCGGAGTCATTACGAGAATGTGCTGGTCACCCGGGTGAATCCAGAATTCCTGCTGAACGAGCATCTGCCCGAGATCGAGAGTGTCGACGATGTGACCGAGTCCTTCTGGGAAAACCGTTTCCAGCAGATCCGGAATTTCGAAGAGCACATCACGCAAAACGGAGTGATCGTGTTCAAATTTTTCCTGCACCTGAGCAAGGAGGAACAGCGGACCCGGTTGCTTCGCCGACTGGAGAAAAAAGACAAGATCTGGAAATTCGCTCCGGGCGACATCCGCGAAAGAGCTTTGTGGGACAAGTACCAAACATGCTACGAGGATGCGATCAATCAAACATCCCTGCCCCATGCGCCATGGTATGTGATCCCAGCTGACGATAAGGATTTCGCGAGATTTCTTGTGGCCAAGATCATCCACGACGTCATGGCGACCTACACGGACATCACCGAACCCGAACCGGACGCCGACATCCTCAAAGACCTCGATCATTACAAAAAATTGCTGTCGAAGAAAGGTGGTTGATGTCGGATGAGATTGCGATTCAAACGCCACAGGACGGAATCGACCTTTTTGGAAATGCCAACTATCAGGGTTTTGAACGAATCATGTTGCACAATAAGAACATCACACCCGACTTCTTCGACCTGAAAAACGGAATGGCTGGTGAAATCCTTCAGAAGTTTTCCACCTATCGCGTGCGTTTGGCCATCATTAGTGATTTTTCTAACTATGAAAGCCGCAGCTTGCAAGATTTCATCCGTGAGAGCAACCAAGGTGGAAAAATCATTTTTGTGGAAACGGCTGAGGAGACATGGGGTTGACACACAAACTTAAAGTCCCTACTATCCGCTCTACCAATAACGAAGTTTATATATGAGTTTCGCAAAAGTTATCAAATCAAAGCTTGCCAAATACAAAGCACTACATTTTCCAGAACTAGGAGACGGGATTTGGAGTGGAAATGGCGAGTCATATGCACATATCCTACCAGCGGGATCTAAGTACGAGAATCTATTACCGAGCTATAAGTCAGAGTTCCTATCATTTTGGGGAAAGAATCAACCACATTCCGACTTCCATCACTTGAACTCCTCTCAAGCGATGTGTTTCAATTTTTTCTTCCCATTGGCTCATGAAAAACTACTCGAAATTGTCACAGATTTTCTTGGTTTTTCAGGCGAGATTATTGATTATAAGTCCGTCCGTTTTGAGAAGGATGGGCTTGAAGCAAAGTATGGCAGAGTACCCACAAGTTTTGACTTCTACTTCGAAACATTGTCTGGAAAGAAATTCTACTTTGAAATAAAGTATACCGAGAATGATTTCGGTAGAGCAAAGATTAACCAATCTAAGTATGATGATGTTTATTCGAAGCACTTGATTGCAATTCAATCGAAATTCCATAGTTCACAAGTATTCTTCAATAACTATCAAATACTTCGAAATCTTGTGCACATCGACACCCAGTCCTATGTCGTCTTTATTTTTCCACAAGACAACGAACACATTCGTCGACAAGCAAGTCAAGCACGCGAAGTCTATTTAGAGCCTGAATGGCATGGCCATTTTTATCCCTTGACTTGGGAAAGTTTACTTAGTCATACAAAGGCAAAAGCTAATCACACTCTTGTAAACAAACAGCTAACCGACTTTGGAGATAAGTACCTTAACGCCTAATCACAATGATAATTCCTTCAACTTCTCCCAATAGTACAACCGACTCCCATCCTCAATAATACTACTCACATCAAAATCCACTGCATGTTCGGCCACCATCTGTCGTAGCGCTTCTTTTTCGATGTGATTGTGATTGCTGAGGTGGTTGGCAAGTACAAGCAATAATCGTCGCTCTTGCGTCAATGTTTCTTCAGCTAATGTCATTGCCTGTTTCAACCAGTCCTCTGCCATCGTTGAAATTTGATTGTCCACGTCATGCAGACTCCAGCGTGTCATGGGTGATTTCGCATCATAAGCGGCCACTGTCGGACCCATCCCACATGCTTTGAGCATTCGATTGATAAACGCTGTTGCTGCTGTGATATCCGAGGTAGATCCGGTTGTCACGTGTTCGTCTCCAAAGACAAGCCTCTCCGCTGCAAAACCCGCCAGCGTACATCCCAACTCATTCATAATGTGCGCTCGTGACGTGTAATTCAGCTTTTCTTTCGCGAATACAAATCCACTCGATCCCGATTCCGCGGTTCGTGAAATCACAATGTCCGGCAACCATTTCCTCAATAGGATCATCGCAACGGTATGGCCCGCCTCATGCACCGCGACAATGGCTTGCCTATCGTCATTCGTCGTTCGACGCAACGGCTCAAGAGCCAACTGTTGTGGAATGGATAAGGTCCGACTGACGTCCCCGTTCGATGCCAGAAAGTCGACGTGAATGATGTCGGGTTCATAACGAAGACGCACCTCACATTTGCGATATCCATGAAGGATGGCTTCTACGGCGATAGCTGACATCTTCGCTCGAATCATGTGATGCACCGTTGAAAGCACGGGTCTCGCACCTTGTGTCGGAAATACACCTTCCTTGTACAGGATGTCCGGGATGCTGGCGTCGTAGGTGATTCTCAACTTCTGCATGATCCACATCTTATCCGATATATCAGCCAATTCTTTGGTGATGATTCCTTCAAATGTCTTCCGACTGAAGGCTGGATAAATGATATGAGTGTTTCCGAGACGGGAGATCTGCTCGCTTCGAAACCGCAATTGAAGTGCCGATTTGACCTGGGTAATGGTGATTTTTTTTGAAAGCTCATGGAAAGTGTCCGCTTCCAAATCAGGATTCATGTCATGAGTCATAGGATAGGCTTCATCCAAGTTTCCGATCACCACAACTAGACTTTTCGTGCAATCGACGGTTTTGGGCAGCATCGAATCAGCCAAACCTGATTCTAGGAATTGGATGGTGGATGGGCCATCCAACGTGTTCAGATGATCCTCGAAATCAAACTGTGTTGCAAAATTCCGCTTCATCACACCATATAAATCTCCTCTCATTCCAGGCTGCACAAAAGGAATATCGCGGGCTTCAATCGCCTCGTCTTCGTAGATAGAGTATAGATCCAATTTTTTCGCGTAAAACATTTTCCCCTCAATCACATTGCCTTTTTCAATTCGGATACCAGATTGAGCGAGTTGTCGAAGTTTGGCTAGCACTTCAGAGGCATTTTTGAAATCCCAATAACTTGGCCTAACGAGTAGAGTCCCTGAATCAAGCAATTGCCAAACGGCTCGGCTCTCCGAGTGGCGGCGTTCCGTCGCATCGCTCTCCAAGGTTCGAGCATGCTGAAATTCATCTAAGATGATGAGATTCGGCCTTCCGTTCCCGTGGTCGAGCATAGATTCCATAGCACGTTGTATTTGGCGCTCGTGTTTATCCGCATCCCCCAAATCGAAATGGTATAGATCTTCCATCAACTTCAGCTCCTTGGCCAAATTGAGGATCAGCGATGTTTTACCGACGCCCGTCAATCCCCACAGGTTCACGACGATCGGACGATCTTGCAGGTCCGGAAATAGATACCAAGAACCGATCGCTGCGAAGATCTCATCAATCACAGAATCGATGCCTATGTACGAGGCTTTGAGTTTGGCTTTGGCCCGGTCGAGCCGGGCTTGTTTTTGGAGGAGGAGGTGTTTTTTCATAGTTCACCCAAACTATGGATGGCACTACGACAAAGTGTGTCGTTGTAAACCACGTCGCAAACTATCCACCATCATTTGTCGCAACGATTCCGGCTCAAGAACGGTCAACTCCCCAGTCATCATCAGCAATCGCTGAATGAATTCATAGTTCGGCACCACATGAAACCCGTATTCCACTTCGGAATCGGTTTCTGATAGCTTCGTTTGGGATGAATGAATGGGTAAGGCGTCAAGATATTCGGCTTGAAGGCGGGTGCACGAAATTCGGATGCGTTGTGGATTGTCTTCGGAATAATTCAGTCCAATCGTGTTTTGAAACAGTGATTTTGGATCCATTTCCGGGTCGCGCTCAAATGTGCGCCCGAGCTTTTCGATTTGGCGGATGCGATCCAATCCGAAGGTCCGATATCCCTTACGAACGCTTGAAATAGCGACCACATACCATCGTTGCTGATACTCCTTGAGCAAATGTGGCTCAATTGTGTATGATCGGACTTCACCCGAGCCAAAGAATCCATAGTCGATGCGGATCACCTGATGCTCGCGGATGGCGCTTAGCAAGGTCGGAAGATGCTCGATTCCTCGAAGGCCACCGGAATCTTCCAGATCGATATAGTTCAACATATCACGACTTTCGGAAAGACTACGGACGAGCAAATCCGCAGTCGTATTGAGCTCCAGGATGCGCAAGAAAGCACTCACGTCCAGGCTCGAACCTTCATCTACTTTATATCCGCCATGAGTGCGATTGAATACGATTTCGAGTCCGAACTCAACCCGAATCTGCTCCAAGTCGCGCTGCACGGTGCGATGCGACACCTCGAATCCAGCATCTGATAATCGTTTCTGGAAATCCCGAAATGATGGAAATGGCTTCAAAGAAAGCGTTTCGAGGAGGATGGAATACCGACGGATGGTGCCTTGGCGGGACATGTTAAAAAATCTTCCTAATTCTTGACGCGTAGTTAACCGCTAAAACGTTGTGGATTATGGTGGCTAAGATATGATTGGGTTAGGCATGTCACCTACCCAATCTTTGCACTTAGTAGATGGTCGAGCTCGCCAAGAACGACTATATTTTAGTTAAATCACTGACACCTTTTCTATCACAAAAATGACATTTGTACTACCACAACTCTGAAAATTAAAACTCTATGAAAAAGCAACTGCAATCACTTTACAACGAGAACTTATCGGACTTCAATCAAGTTGTCTCAAAATTTCCATCAGATAAATTGCATGGTCCATTTTTGATCTCGCCAAATAACAGTTATCAGGATTCACAAAAAAGGCTAATGGTTGTTGGACAGGAGACTAATGAGTGGTTTTCCCATCTTAATGACATCGAGTTGCAAATGAGCGGATACTCGTCTTTCAATGTTGGATTCCAATACGGCAGAACACCATTTTGGAATGTAATCCGAAAATTGGAGACAACGCTTCAAATCAATGCCCTTTCGTGCGCTTGGGCAAACATCAACAAGTTCGATGTGAATTCGAAACGCCCGACAGGCCATCATGAAAAAATTATCAGTTCACTTGACCACATTTTAGTGTCCGAAATTGAGATTCTAAAACCAGATATCTGTGTGTTTTTTACCGGTCCAGCATTCGACTATCGCCTGGAAAGTATCTTTCATGACTTAAAAATTGTTGAGATAGCTGAGTTTGAGAGTCGCCTACTATGCAAGTTGAAGCATCCCAATCTTCCCGAGCATAGCTACAGAACTTACCATCCGAGATATCTTCGAATGAGACGACATGAAGACAGAGTTCTTGAGCATTTCAAAAAAAATGCTGGTTTTATTGAGAGTTAATCTCCCTCCCAGCTCCAAATCGACATCGCTTCCCTGAAATTGTAATTGAATGTCAGGAATCCGGTTTCGGTATTCCGACTGAAGGTTTGACCATCCGTCAGTACGCCAGATTCTACATCAGAGCGAATCATGATCGCAATATCCTCATCAGACAGGTGTGCCACATCCTTCATCAGAAAAATGAGGCTTTCCGCGATGATTCCATCCCAGTACCATTTTTCATAGCGGCAGCGGATGCCACCGATGGTTTTCATGCTGAGGCTGCGGATTTCCGTGCCCTCATCCATGGGCACGTTTAGGAATTCGATATCAAGTTGATTAGTTTTCATATAGGAATGTAACACGTGCTTGTGACAACATACTGTCACAGTATCAAAATCACTACCATGATTCCGGACGCCGACATCCTCAAAGACCTCGATCATTACAAAAAATTGCTGTCGAAGAAAGGTGGTTGATGGATCCGTACAACTACTATCTCTTGGCAGTCGGGATCATCACGTTGTTGGCCGCTGTCGTTCCGAATGTGTTTCAAAAGAAACACCTGCCGCCACCGATTCTATACCTTGCGATCGGCATCGTCATCGCCTTGGCAGGAGGCGAGTTTACCGACTTCGACGTGATGCGTCACTCCAACTTCATCATGCGGCTGTCGGAATTTGTCGTGATCGTCTCCTTGACCAATGCGGGATTGAAGATCAAGATGCCGTTTTCATGGCCCACGTGGAGATATTCGTTCCGACTCTTGGTGATCACCATGCCGATTACGATCATCGGCACCGCATACGCGGGTTGGTGGGTTCTCGGAATGGCTCCAGCGTCGGCCGTGCTGTTGGGTGCGATCCTTTCGCCCACTGATCCTGTTCTTGCGTCCGAAATCCAGACGAGCCGGCCAAGTGAGAATGACGTGTCGAAGATCCGCCTGGGTCTGACCTCCGAAGCCGGACTCAATGATGGTCTGGCATTCCCATTCACCTATTTCGCCATCTTTCTCGCAACCAAAGGCCTTGATTACAGCGAATGGATCGGCAACTGGTTTCTTGTCGAGGTGCTCTACAAAGTGGCTGCAGGCGCATTCATCGGATGGATTGTCGGGTGGTTGTTATTCAAACTGATCTTCAGCATCACATCGATTACCGATCATGCGAGCATCAGCCGTGGAATCCTATCGTTCGCGCTGATCCTCCTGCCCTATGCATTGTCGGAACTGTTGGGCGGCTATGGATTCATCTCGGTTTTTATCGCAGCCTGTGTCTTCGGCAACAACAAAACCAAGGTGAAACACATGGACAACCTCCATGATTTCACCGAAGAAATCGAACGCATCATTGTTGCGTTCCTGTTCATTGTCATCGGCGTATACGTTAGTGTCGCCATCGATGACCTGTTGGTTTTCTCGACCATCGCCACAGCCTTGATCGTGCTACTGGTGATCCGACCGTTGAGCGGATGGGTGGCTTTGCTCCGAACCGATTTGTCCTCGTTTCAGACGTTCGCCTTATCCTTCTATGGCATCCGAGGCGTTGGTTCGATCTACTATCTGATGTTCGCTTTGCAAGAAACGTCCTTCCCGAATTCCTATGAACTCATACAAGTGACCACAGTCGTCATCGTGTTATCCGTGCTCATCCATGGACTCTCAGCGGCGGCAATGCATAAAAAATTGAATTGATTATAATCGGTAGACCGTAGACGGGAAAAGCGCGAAGTGCGATGCGCGAAGCAAGAGGGGGCTTTAATATCTTTGGGAGGCGTGTCTAAGTCACCCCTCCTTGCGAACCCGAGTGAAACGAGGGGACGGAGGGAGGGGCAGGGGGTGGGTCCGCACGAAACGAAGTGATATCTCGACATTCTGCTAAGCCCCTCCATATCATCCTGAAATTCATTAGTATTGCGGATATGAGCCCGAAAAACCAAGTATCTAAGTCCAAAGTCACCCCTCCTTGCGAGCCGAAGCGAAGCGAGGATCGGAGGGAGGGGCCGGGGGTGGGTTATTTCGCCTTCCTCCGTGGCATCAATGTCGGCGGGCATCACACGGTGCCGATGGCAGTGTTGCGCGAGGAAATGACGGCGATGGGGTTCGGGTCGGTGCGGACTCTCCTGAATTCCGGAAATGTGATCTTCGATTCGAACAGCGATGATCCGGATTCGCTCGAAACCCAAATCGAAGCGCAGTTGGCAGCCAAATTCGGGTTTTCGATTCCGGTGATGATCCGCACGGCCGCATCCATGGGCGAACTGGTGGAATCGGATCCCTTTTCCCTCATCCTGAGCGAAGCGAAGGACCCCAACATTCGATTGTATGTCACCCTCACTCGATCGGGCGATATGATTCCGAGTATGGTCGATCTGCGCGACTCGCGAACCACCAAAGCCATGGACGAGCTCGAACGCCGTTTCGGGAAGGACCTTACGACAAGGAATTGGAATACGATTGTGAAGATGGTGGGGAAGTAGGCCGTGGGTCGTAGGCCGTAGACCGCTGCTTTCAATGATTTATAGGGAGTTTATGCAGTTATAAGAGATTTGCATAAACTGGGCATAAATTGTTATAAATGGATCGAAGTGTGACATCACTAGGTCCTGTAAGGACATCGTTAATCAACAAAGGCATGATTTACAGTCCACTTCATGGAGATACAGCCTTTACTGTTCCACTTTTTGACGAATTCATGAAACGGGCGATGCCCTAAAATTATCGACAGCATGTCAACCAAGATCATCCATACCGGCAAAGGCACCATCGAATTCAGCATGATTGGAAAGGGGTTACCCATCCTTTTTTTTCATGGGGGTCATAGTAGTTCCAACGAAACTCTGTTCCATAAGGGATTTGACCCCAACCGTTTTTGCTTGATCACTCCGTCAAGACCTGGTTATGCGAACACGCCGCTTGCCAACAATGGGTCGCCGAAGCAAACGGCAGAATTGTTTAGGTCGATGATGGATGAACTGAAACTGACATCCGCTATCGTGATTGGAATATCGGCTGGCGGACTGAGTGCGATTGAATTCGCATCGAATTTTCCTGACCGAGTGGAAAAACTTGTGTTGATATCGGCTGTCACAAAAAAATGGATGACGGATGCCGATAAAACCTACATCAAAGCTAAAAAGCTCTTCTCGCCGACAATGGAAGGCTTCAGCTGGGGCTTATTCCGCTTTTTTTATTCCATCTTTCCTAAGATGATGGCCAAGACCATGTTTGAAGAACTTTCGACATACCGGCCAATTGATTTCACAAAAGAAGATGTCGACGAGCTTTTTGACATGATCAAACTGCAGCGGTCCTATGATGGGTTTATGATCGACTTGGATCAAATGATTGATCCGAATGTGATTCTTGGGATCACTTGTCCGACGTTGATCTTACATAGTTCGAATGACAAATCCGTCGACATTGTACACGCGAGACATGCTCATTCGTCCATCCGCCACTCCATCTTAAACACGTACAATACTAAGTGGGGGCATTTGCTGTGGCTCGGTCAAGAAAGTCATCTCCCAATCAATGACACGTTGGACTTTATTGATTCATAAAAATAGACAATGCGGTAGCGGATGAGGCGCCCAATGGAATCCACGAAGGAAGATGTGGAGTTGAAGGGTAAACGCTTTGGGGTTACATTGGTGGACGCTTAGTCGCCCAAAATCAACCTTTCGCCGTGAACAGCTTCACCAAATCGTCGCTCACACTTCTTTTGTTCATGTGTTTGAGCATGCCAGCGTTCGCTCAACAATCGATATCCATCCCTAACGTCAGCGGTGACATCCGTCTGGATGGACTCATTGATGAGGCCGTTTGGACGCAGGCCACTCGGTTTCAATTGGTGATGCACACCCCTCAGAACAATGTGGCACCTACCGAACCGACCACCGCCTACATGATGTATGATGAGCGGTATTTGTATGTGGCCGGGCAAATGAGCGATAGCGAAGCCGGTAAGATTCAATCCCCCACAAAGAAACGGGATGACATCGGACTTCAAAACGATTGGTTCGGTTTTTTTCTGGACTCGTTCAACGACAAAGAAAATGCGCTCGGCTTCATGACCACCCCTTCGGGACTCCGAACCGATTACCAAATTTTCAATGACGCTCAGGGTGGTTTTCCAATCAATGTGGACTGGAATACGTTTTGGGATGTCGCCGTCGATCAGAATGATGAGGGCTGGACCGTTGAAATGAGGATTCCCATATCCAGTCTGCGATTTCAGGATGTGAATGGCAAGGTGACCATGGGCTTGACGTACTTTCGAATCGTGCCCAGAAAATCGGAATGGAGCACGTATCCCAACATTTCAAATCAATGGGGCTTTTGGAGCCTGTTCAAACCCTCCCAATATGTCGAAATCACATTTGATGACCTGAACAGCAAAAAACCTGTGTACATCGCCCCCTATTTGTTGGGCGGCATCACACAAAAACATGTTCTGAACGATGCTGGAACTAGGTATACACTGGAGAACACCACCAAACTGGAACCCGGGTTGGATGTGAAATTCGGTCTCACCAGCAATTTGACGGCCGACATCACCATCAACACCGATTTCGCGCAGGTGGAAGCCGACAACCAGCAGGTGAACCTGACCCGATTCTCCTTGTTTTTTCCGGAAAAACGACTCTTTTTTCTGGAGCGGTCGAGTACCTTCGATTTCGGGTTCGGTGAACAGGACAGGCTGTTCTACAGTCGGCGCATCGGCATTCAAAACGGGGATCCCACACGAATTTACGGGGGTGCGAGGGTGGTTGGCAGAGCCGGATCCTGGGATCTTGGCATCCTGTCGATGCAGACCGATGTGCTGGGAACCAATGGAAGCCAAAACAACAGCGTCGTTCGGTTGCGGCGGCAGATCATCAACGAAAACACGAATGTCGGTGGCATGCTCACATCCCGCCTTGGTTCGGATGGATCGCAAAACATCGCGTACGGTGTGGATGGCGTGTTCAAGCTGTACAAACAGAATTATCTGACCACCGCTTTGGCGCAGTCAACCAATGATGTGGATGGAATGTCGCTTCTTTCAACGGACCCAACGCGATTTCGGATCAATCTTGAGAACCGGGATTACGCGGGGTTCAACTACAATTTGGACTACTCTTACTCGGGAGAGAGGTACGATCCTGGACTCGGATTTCAGAACCGATCCAATTTCAAACAATTCGGAAATAGTGTGGGAGTTGGCTGGATTCCCAAACAGCATGCGTTCATCAATCGCCATCAATTGCGGATGTCGGGTGTCGCCGTGATCAACAATGCGACAAACCGAATGGAATCGGTGGAAATCGGTCCTGCCTACAGTCTGTCCACTCGAAAAACAGAATCCTTGGAGATCGACGCGAAGGTGTACTATGAAGACATCCCTACGTCATTTTCATTGGGGAATAATGTGACCGTACCTGCTGGGACGTATGAGTTCGTCGGCTCCAACTTCTCCTACGAAACATCCGGATCGAAACTTTACGGAGTGACGGTGAACGGGTACACGGGTTCTTTTTTTGATGGATTCCGGCACACCGTTGGCTTGTCGCCTCGATGGAATGTCAACTCGAGCCTGAGCATGTCCGGGCTCTTTCAAGTTAATTATATCACATTTCCGGATCGAGACGAACGGATGACCGCAACCGTGGCACGTCTGCGGATGCTGTACATGTTCAACACGAAATTCTCCGTCTCCGCTTTCACCCAATACAACAGCCTTGCAAACGGCATCGTCTCGAATCTCAGAATCCGGTACAACCCGCGCGAAGGCAACGATCTGTACATTGTGTTCAATGAAGCCACCCACACCGATCGAGAACGCCTCGATCCGATGTTGCCCATGATGAACAATCGGACCGTGCTTGTGAAATACACATACACGTTCACCAATTAACCGGCGAATTATGAAATTATGTATAACGACGGTTATGCTGTTGACTTGCATGCCACTCGCCGCACAGCAGATGAGTGCTCAAGACAGGCAGAATTTCAATCCCCGGTTTGAGGTATTTAATCTTCCCGGTGAAATTTTGGGGAACAGTGTACAGGGAATGGTGCAGGATCATTCAGGTTTCCTCTGGTTTGCCACGCAAGGAGGATTGTTTCGCTACGATGGTCAAAACTTTGTCAGTTACCGATACGATAGCAATAATCCGAATTCGTTGTCAGCCGATTACATCGAGTCCATCTTTCTTGATTCCAAAGACGTTCTCTGGCTCACTCATTGGCAATCCGGAGCGTTGACTACTTTCGATATCGCACGGGGGGTTTTCACACGATACCAGCATGATCCGGATAACCCCGAATCCCTTGGCGGCAATGTATTAAGTACGGTTGCGGAAGACCATCAGGGGTTCATCTGGATTGGAGGGGAGCTCGGGCTCAACCGGTACGATCCCAAAACCGGAACGTTTAAACGGTTTCAACATGATCCTGAACAGCCAAACTCGCTTTCTTACAACCGAGTGAGGGCGCTTTATGTCGACAAAGCGGGAACACTGTGGGTCGGAACCGGATTCCCATGGGACACCAATTCCAATCAAGGCGGATTAAACAGATATCATCCTGAAGATGAATCATTTACGCGCTATCTGCACAATCCCGAGGATTCAAGCACTCTACATAACAACAAAGTCAGGTCGATCTTGGAAGACAGTCAGGGCAATTTCTGGGTTGGTACAGCTGGAGACGGCTTACACCTGATGGACAGGGAAAAGGGCACATTCAAACAGCTGACCAACGACCCTTCAGACCCCAATAAATTATCAGGTCCATGGCAGCCCGGGCCCACACCGGCTCTTACTGATACCTCCACTCATATTTCTTCCATTTTCGAGGACGATGAAGGCAGAATCTGGATATCCGCTTTCCCCGGCGGACTAACATTGTTTGATCCAGTTACAGGAATCTCTAGGAAATTTAATGAGGGTAGCGGTACAGACGAACTCAACACCGACTTCATTTGGCATTCATATCAGACACGTGACGGAACCCTTTGGATTACATCGGGTGGCGAAGGCCGAACCGTTTTCAAAGTCAAACAGGAAGAAGATCTGTTTCCATTTTTCACCCTCCCATTAAGTGAGGATGAATTCAGACAATCTTCGAACGGGATTATAAAAGACAAGTTGGGCAATATCTGGATAGCACGTGGCGCATTTCTCGAACACATAGATCGTCGTTCCGGTAAGAGAACCGTCATTGCACTTGGTCATACTCAACATCCGGTTACATTCATTTACGGTATCACACTGGACAGGGATGGGAATCTTTGGGTTGGAACGGATAGAGGACAATTTCGTGGGGATCCCGAAACGTCTGATTTTCAGTTATTTAAATTGCCAGGGGTTTCAGATGAAATCCAACAAACGTTTTGGAAGCCTTTTTTACATTCCAGTTCCGGTCATTTCTGGTTTGGCAGCTGGGATTATGGCTTATTTCGTTACAACCCTATAACAGACGAGGTTGTGACCTATGCGCGAGATCCCAAAGACCCAAACAGCCTCAGCGGAAATTTAATCGGGTCCATTTACGAGGATGAGATGGGGAATATCTGGGTAGGCGGTGGGTTGCCCTTTGGCGACATCTTGTTGAACCCGTTGTTTTTAGATCGAATGAACCCACAAACGAACAAGTTTGAACGATTCTTCGAGGTAAACAAGCAGCTTGGCATGGTCTCGGATATCACTGAAGACAATGATGGCAACATTTGGTTCAGAGACTTTACCCATGGCTTCAAAAAGTTCAATCCCACCACAGGTAGTAGCAAATCATTCACTCCATATAACAGTCTTTTGTCTTCCGGTTTTATCCTCTCCTTGGTAAAATCAGACGACGGAACGCTATGGCTCAGCGACCAGCATTCGATCATTGAGTTTGACCCAAAAACTGAAATCATGTCTGTTTTCAATCAGAAAAGAGGCATCCGAAATGCATATGACCATTTCAATAGCGGATCTATTGCGGACGACGGGGAACTCTTTTTCAGCCGGAAAGGCGGGTATCATGCCTTTTACCCAGATCGGATTTTACAACAAAGAAATATCCGGTTACCGGATATCCGTATCACTGGCTTCCAGCTGCTAGGCGACCTGAATCCATCAGCATCTTATGACTTATTTGACAAGCCTATCTGGCAAACGTCAGCAATCCGATTGGCACACGACCAGAATTTATTTTCGATATCCGTTGCCTGTTTCGATTTCTATGACGCCTCATCCAATCAGTTGCAGTTTATGCTCGAGGGTTACGACAGGACTTGGCGGAGTGATGTCCGGGATGGCGAAACCTCTCCCTACATTAATGTCCCACCTGGAGACTATACATTCAGAGTTCGGGGGGCCAACAGTTTTGGAGTGTGGAATATGGATGGTGCCAGTATGAGGATCACCATTCTGCCGCCATGGTGGAAAAGCTGGTGGGCATATGCCTTTTATTTGATGATGTTCATTGCGGGAGTTGTGGCCGTCGACCGGGTTCAGCGCAGAAGAGTGCAGCAAATAGAGCGCGAACGATCCAGAGAAAAAGAACTAGAGCATGCCAAGGAAATTGAAAAAGCGTACCGAAATCTGGAAGTGGCTCATAAAAACGTAGAGGCCGCCCAAAGTCAGCTCATCCAGCAAGAAAAACTTGCATCCCTCGGACAGCTCACCGCCGGCATCGCCCATGAGATCAAGAATCCGCTCAATTTCGTGAACAATTTCGCCTCAGTGAGCCTCGAAATGGTTATTGAGGCAAAAGAAGAGATGGATCGCATTTCTTCAACATTCAACCTTCAACCTTCAACATTAAACGAGTCCCTGACCGACATCGAGCTCAATCTTAAAAAGATCCACGAACACGGCACCCGCGCCGATGGCATCGTGAAATCCATGCTCATGCATTCGCGCGGTGGCACCGGCAAATTGGAACCGACCGATTTGAACGCGCTCGTCAAAGAGTATTCCAACCTCTCCTATCACGGAATGCGTGCCAGTAAAAACCCTATCGATGCGGATATCAAATTGGAGTTGGATGAATCCGTCGGCAACATCCCTCTCATCGCCGAAGACTTCTCCCGCGTGATTTTGAATATTTGCAACAATGCGTTTGATGCGATGCGGGATGGTGCGACGCGCGACGTTAATGGTGCGAGGTCAGACTCCAATCATTCAGCATTCAACCTTCAACATTCAACATTGACTTTAAGAACCAAGCGCTCATCCACATCCGTCACCATCGAGATCGAAGACAACGGCCCTGGCATTCCAGCCGACATCCAAGACAAGATCCTTCAGCCGTTCTTCACCACCAAACGAGGAACCCAAGGGACGGGATTGGGGCTGTCCATCACCCAGGATATCATCAAGGCGCATGGTGGGCAGTTGGAGATTCAATCGGAACCGGGTAGGACGGTGTTTAGGATTCGGTTGGCGGGTTAAAAGAATAACAGGGAGTAATTTTTTACAGGGAGCAAAATCCCTGTTCAATTGCATTTACCCTGTGAAGAAAGGCACGTACTCACAACGGCTTCCTCCTCGTATCTCGAATCATTAGAATAACGATGGATTCGGGATGCACTTCATAAAAGAGATGAAATGGCCAAATTAGAATCACTCGAACATTCTTTTCCACTGTAGGTCTGCCCATAATAGGGTGCCGATTCAACAATCCGATAACAGATTGAATTCGGAGCCATAATCGTTCAATTGATTTCGGATCCGCTTCTGCTTCAATCAGATATTGAAATATCTGCATCCACTGACGTGATGCATTTGGTGCCCAGATTACACGCTTTGCCATGCTCGGACCATTTTCACCATGTCGTCATGAGTGATAAACAGTCCATTTCGCACATCTTTCTTCGCTTGCCGAATCACAGTCAATTGTTCGGGCGTGAGTTCAATTGGAGAGTCGTCCTTGGGCTCCTGATTGTCCAGCAGGCAGCTAATTTCCTCGATCAGAATCGGGTCATCCGTCTTTCGAATCCGATCGATCAGGTCTTGTTTTGTTGAATTTTTGACGCTCATGAGGCAAGATGCGAAGTTCTAATTCGAGGTGCAATGACTTTCGTTCCGAAATCTGTGCATTTATACATCACGATGAACAGGGAGTGTTTTTAACAGGGAGCAAAATCCCTGTTCAAATTGTATTTGCCGTGTGTTATGACACTATTGCATTTTTTGCCTATGCTTCAAAAAGTGACTGAAATTTCGGATACTGTCCGCATGCTGACTGGAAAAGAACCAACCTCATTGCGAGATTTCATCGCTCAGGAAAAGCGCGTGTTTTTAACTCATCACACATGAACATCACTCCAGAACACATCGAGCGGATGAGAACGATGAAGGTCGCATCGGTGTATCCACATTATGTGACGAAGGTCGAGCGAAAAGGTCGGACGATCGAGGACCTTCACCAAGTCATCGAATGGCTCACCGGTTTCGAACCGAAGACGCTTCAAGCCTTGATGGACGAGAACGTGACGTTCGAGACTTTCTTTGATCGGGCCACACTCAACCCGAACGCCCATCTCATCAAAGGGATGATCTGCGGATATCGGATCGAAGACATTGAAAACGACATCACGCGGAAAGTCCGATATCTGGACAAGCTGGTCGATGAACTCGCAAAAGGCAAAAAATTAGAGAAGATCCTAAGGTAAACCCATGTATTTCAATCGCGCCGATCTCCCCAATATCCTCGTTGTTTGCGGACGCAATAAGCGCCGCAGCCGCACCGCCGAATCGATCTATAAAAATGACATGCGGTTCAACATCCGCTCGGCCGGATTGAGTCCGAGCAGTTCGCACCGGCTTTCGATGAAAGACCTGTCTTGGGCCGATTTGGTGCTGGTGATGGAAGAAGGACAACGAACCCGCATATGGGATGCGTTCCCGAACGAGACCATCCCGGCCATAGAAATCCTTCATATCGCCGATGAATATGAGTTCATGGATGAGGAACTTGTCAAATTGCTGACCGATGGAATCGAGGATGTGCTGTTGGAGTGGGGCTAGGCGTGAAGGTGTTGTTTAACAGGGAACATGCGATGTAACAGGGATTTATTCCCGTACTCCAAACTCTGTCATGAGCTCCAATCCGTAACCGCGTATCACCTCAATGATGGAGATGGCGCGACGACCACGGTCGGTCAATGAATATTCCACTTTGGGTGGGATGACCGGAAAGGCCTCGCGATGGATGAACCCCTCCCTTTCCAACTCTTTAAGCTGAGAGGCCAACATTTTGTGAGTGATGCGGGGTATGTCTTTTTTCAGCTCTCCATAACGCATCACTCTGGAGCGCAGGCGCCAAAGGATGGGCATTTTCCAGGTTCCCCCTATGCGATCCATGGCAAACTCGACCGGATTGTAATACAGTTTGTCGTCATACAAGAAATCAGGCATTGGTCACTTTCCTAAAAGATAGTATGGCACTTTGGAGTAAGTATATTGTCAATGAGAACATAGCTTAGCACTTTTCAGACGTCAAAACCAACACAAATCCTACTTTTTATGACGTCTCCAAAAACCTCGCTTCATTATGTACACCCTCACGGCGCCCCTTCCAAGGGCAGGATTCTGATGGTGGCCAGTTCCCCAAGCGTATCGGCGCAAACCGGCTGGCCGATCGGCTTCTGGGCTTCCGAACTCACCCATCCGATGCATGTCTTCCAGCAAGCCGGGTACGATATCGATCTTGTCTCCACCGAAGGTGGCGATTTGATGATGGATGGATACTCGAATCCGAACGATTCTAGTGGTTATTCCGCTCACGATGTCATCTCCTTGGGCTACATGCAGAAAGCGGAGTTCAACTCGATTCTCAAAAACACCCGCAAACTAAGCGAGGTATCCCATCACGACTATTCCGCCATTTTCCTGGTGGGTGGACAAGGTCCTATGTACACCTATAAAGGCAACACCGAGCTTCAGAACTTGTTCGTGTCGTTCTATGAGGCTGGAAAACCTTCGGCGTCGGTCTGTCATTCCACCACGTTGCTGCTCGAAGCGAAAACGTTGAATGGGGAACTGCTCGTGAAAAGCAAAACGTGGACCGGTTTCGCCGATGCGGAAGAAGACATTGCGGATCAGGCGGTCGGACAGAAAATTCAGCCCTACCGCATTGAAACCGAAGCTCGAAAACTAAGCGATACGACATTCAACGTCGCAGTTCCTTTCTCATCACATGCGATTCAAGACGGAAACCTGGTGACGGGTCAGCAGCAGTACTCCGGCGCCGCCGCTGCGGAAATGGTGGTCGACTTGTTGGGCTGATCCGGCTCCTCATGATCATTAAACGAGTCTTCAACCCGATCGCCGTGCTCGGGTATGTCAGAAAGGAGATGGCCGCATCCGTGATTATCGCAACGATGGTGGTTGCGATGCATGGGTTCGGTCTGTCTACCTTTGCACTGCCATTTTCCGTGGCCGCGATTTTGGGCAGCGCGTTGGCCATCTTCATCGCATTCAGGAACAACAGCGCTTACGGTCGGTGGTGGGAAGCGCGAACGCTATGGGCAGGCATCACGAATGCAAGTCGGGTGCTCGCAAGATTGGTGATCACGTTCACCGACAGCCATGCGCATCAACCCAACTACGACCACGACCGCGGTGAGCGGTTCAAGCGCGACATGATCCACAAAATCATCGCATGGGTGCATGCCTTGCGATTGGAGTTACGCAATCAACCCGATTCGGAACCGCTTCGGCGCTGGGTAACAGACGCTGAATTCAGCGAGATTCAACATTCCCATAACAAGCCCAACCGCGTGATGATGCTCATTGGGAAATCCGTGTATCAAGCCATGTCGAACGGCACACTGGGAGGCTTTGACAGCTTTCAAATAGAAGGACAGTTACTAGCCTTGACCAACCATCAAGGCGGATGCGAGCGAATCAAGTACACACCCTTGTTGCGCCAATATCATTATTTCACAAACCTGTTTTTACTCACGTTCATTGTCTTGCTCCCTTTTTCTCTCATTTCTGATTTTGAACGGATGGGCCTCACGGTTTGGATGATTCCAGTTACAATGGTCATTTCCTTCGTCTTCGCCATCATCGGAAAAGTGGGTGAAGTGAATGAAGATCCGTTTGAAAACCGCATCACGGATGTCCCTCTAACCGCAATTTGCAACACCATTGAACGCGATTTGCTTGATATTCTCGGCGAAACCCCACTTCCTAACGAACACTCACCCATCAACGGATTTTTAGACTAACCTCATTATGAACATCGCCATCATCGGTACCGGAAATGTGGGCGGCGCTCTCGCCACCCGCTGGGCTCACGCCGGACACACCCTTCACTTGGGTGTGCGTGATCTCGCTCAATTCAAAGGGCAACACCTACTAGACAACCCGAATACCACAGCTCATCGCATAGACGAGGCCGTTCGATTGTCGGATGTCGTCCTAATCTCAACTCCTGCCCTGTCTGCCGTGGATGTGGCTCAAAGCCTCGGAGATACAACTGGCAAGATTCTGATCGATACCATGAACATCGTGATGGGTCGGGGTCCAGCCGGATATCGAACCACCACCGACGCCATTTTGGCGAATACCGCGTCGCGCGATGTCGTCAAGTGCTTTAACACCACCGGCTTCAACAATATGGTGAATCCGATTTACGAAGGTGTGGCGCTGGATCTTTTTGTAGCGGGCGACAGTGTGGTTGGAAAACAAATTGCCTCGCAATTGGCCAAAGACGCCGGCTTTGCCGACTGTTACGACATCGGCGGAAACGACCGCTTCGAGCTGATGGAACAATTCGCCTGGTTTTGGATCAACTTGGCGATGGTGAAAGGGCAGGGACGTGAGATCGGTTTCAAATTAATGAAGAGATAGAAGCGGGTCGTTTCACAGGGAGGAAGAATTTTAACAGGGAGCAACGGAGATAAGGAGTTTTTCTCGGCGGGCTTTAATTAAGGCTTCCAAGAACAAATCTCCATTGCTCTTTTTCTCCCTGTTAAATAAATCCCTGTACAACGACTTGATTCAGTAGTTAAAAAAAGGCATCATGCGATCATATGTCACCTGATCGTCGCCTCACCAAATCGTTGTTCAAGACCGGAACGAGTTGTCCGACGAAGCTCTACTATTCGCGCAAACCGGATCAATTTCCGGACAAGAACGACGACAATGAATTCATGAAGGGCTTGGCCGAAGGGGGCTATCAAGTGGGCGCCTATGCTCAACTGCATTTCCCTGACGGCATCGAAATCACGACTCGTGATAAACCCCTCGCTTTGGCCCAAACCCGCGAGTTGTTACAGCGCTCATCCGTCGTCATTTTCGAGGCGGCAATCGGTCATGGCCCCTTCTACGCCTTGGTCGATATCCTCATCAAGGAAGGAAACACCCTCACATTGATTGAGGTGAAATCCAAGAAGTACAAGCCGGACGACTCCTTTTTTCAGAAGAAAGCCCCGAATTATATCACATCACCCTGGCGGCCATACCTGTTGGATGTGGCCTTTCAGACGTGGATGGCGAGGCAGGAATTTCCGGAATTTGTTGTGAATCCGGAGTTGATGTTGCTTGATTCCGGAACTGTGGCCACGGTTGACGGACTCAATACATGGTTCCCCATCGAGCGGTTGGATGCGAACAAGATCATTGTCAAGGATATCCCGGGACGGCACATCAACACGCTCGGCGATTCGTTGATGATCCGCATTCCGGTGGATGAGGCTGTGGAACGGATCCTGAATCGCACGGATGTCGATCCCGCCAGGCGACATCCCAACGAACCGGAGTCGTTCGAAGGATGGATCCGATGGCTGGCCAATGCTTATGTGAATGATGTTCGGATTGATCCGGCCCTGGGAAGTCATTGCAAGAACTGTGAGTTCCGCGTAAAGGGCTCGAAAAGTGGCTTCGAGGCATGCTGGGGTCCGTTGGCGGACGAGCCACTGGTCTTCGATATTTGGAGTTTCCGAGGTGCCAACAAACTGCTGGAACAGAATGTGGTTCGGATGTCGGATCCTCTCGTCGCGGCTAGCCTCCCTCCCATCCAAACCGTATTGAATAAGCGTAACGACCCATGGACGCCCGAAGAGCGACAAGCGTTGCAAGTGCATCTCACCACATCCGGAGCCACCGAACCGATCATTCATCCCGAACTCAAATCGAACATGCGGAAATGCGCATATCCATTGCGCTTCATCGACTTCGAGGCGGGAACGCTTGCACTTCCGTTCCACAAAGGGCATGGCGCCTATCAGAAAGTCGCGTTTCAGTTCTCCATCCACACGCTGTTTGAAGATGGTCGGTTGGAGCATACCCACGAATGGTTGCACACCGAGCCTGGAGAAGATCCGAATGTCGCGTTTGTGGAGGCCCTGAAGGATGCATTGGATCCGCTGGATGGCACGCAATTCAGTTATTCGCCCTATGAACAAACGACGATGAATCAGATGCGGGAGCATGTGGAGGATCGTCCGGAGTTGCTCGATTTCATCGATCGACTCGAATTCACCGACTTATGGGTGATGTTGAAACACTACTACATCCATCCGCTGATGGGCGGTTCGAACAGCATCAAAGCAGTTCTGCCTGCAATCCTCGGACGCGACCCATATAAGGAATTGGCGCCGATTCCGTCTTTGTTGTTTGATGGACGAATGGATGAAAGCGATGAAAAAGATGAAATCGTCAACGACGGAGGAAAGGCGATGATGGCCTGGGCCGAACTTCAGTTCACAGATGTGGACCCGAAACGTCGCGCCGCCGTCCGCGAAGCCTTGCTACGCTATTGCGAGCTGGATACCTGGGCCATGGCACAAGTGTGGTTGGCGTGGGAGAAAATGATTTAACAGGAGGACGGGAGTACGGGAGGATAATTCTCGGCGGGCACCAATTAGGGTGTCGAATAAAACACACCTCCCATCCTCCTCTCCTCCTGTTAAAATTCGTCTCCTTTTTACCTCTTCCTCAACCTCTTCCATGCATACGTCCCACCAGCAAGAGCCAGTAGACCAAGGCCGCCATCAATAGGAGCTTGATCGGGCGCGGATGGCAAACCCGGCGGTTGAGCCCAGACAAGGGTTGCGGTGATGAAGAAAATGGCAGTGGCGATGATGAGGATGAGGGTTGGTTTCATGGTTTGAATAATGTTGAATGTTGAAGTTTGAATGTTGAAGTAGAGGATGAAGAGATTAAGGGGTGAAATGATGAAGGGAGTCTTAATTCAACATTCAAAATTCAACCTTCAACATTTTATTTAATTAGTGTCAGCTTCTTCGTCAGCACCGTGTTTCCAGCCACCAATCGGTAGATGTACATCCCCGAAGCAAGATTTTCGGCATTAAAGGTGACGGAATGTCGACCCGCGTTCATCTGCCCGCTGGCCAAGGTGGCTACCTGCCGACCCAGCATGTCATACACCTGCAAATCCACCCTACTGTCAACTGGCAACTGAAAACCAATAACCGTACTCGGATTGAACGGATTCGGGAAGTTCTGACTTAGTCCGAATTCCTTAGGCAACTGGCTTCCGGGTTCCGTCGAAACTGTTGTGCCTGGATGGATGGTGAGGGTGAATCGCGTGGATGCGCCTTCTGCTGCCTTCATCACTCGTGGCGACATCATCTTATGTTCGGGTGATTGAACACCCGGATCCACATCGATCTCTTTTTTCGCAGATTCTTCTACTTGGAACGTGATGGATGTCGACTCGGTAAGATTCACGTCCACACCGGTATGATTGTCCTTCAGCGTGAGGACCCAATCGCTCGGAAACGCGTCCAAGCTCCATCCCAATTCATACTCCCCATTCAGATTGCTTCCGGCGATGTCCAAAGGGATGGAAACGATATCAGACAGATCCGCAGGCAGTGCGTTGATATCCAGCGCCGTGCCGTCGGACAATTGGGTGTATAAGGATAGAAAATTCGCATTCAGGGATGCGAGTTTATAAGCATCCATCCCATCTCTTTCGATGTCGGCCTGTTCGTTGAACATCACGATGGCTTGGTTTCGGATTGCACCTTTCACCAACTCGAGTGTCAATTGGGGCATTGGATTTTCTTTGTGAAACACACCACCTGTGCTTTGCACCGCAGTCGTCATCGACAGTGCAGGTGCGGCATTCGCTTTGACCCAGAATCCCTGCCATGGTGCGATTTTTCCATCTGGTAAGGTTCCGCTGGAGCCGTTCCATGACAAATAGGATCCGATTCCACCGGATGAATGATCCCACACATAGAAGGCGGCATCGAGGTTGGTCTTGGTCCAGCCGGAAGGCGCGCCCCAGTTGATGGTGGCGCCGAACGGATTTCCGATCAGGTTCCATCCTTTCATGGCGGGGCTTCCGCTGTCTGTCCAAGTGACCGGGGCATTGATGGAGCTCGCGTTTTGAATACGAGGCCAGCGTACGGATTTCGGAAAGCCGTCGGGCGTGCCGTCATTATCCTGATCATCGTACACATACACGATGTAGCCAGTGCCTGGAGCCGGTTCTGTGCCCGCATCCGCGATAGACACATAACTCTGTGTGGCTTCATTCCAGGTGTACACATTCGATGTTCCGCCGGGGTAAGCGGCGCCTGTGAAGCCTTGTGTCCAAAATCCGCGGAGCAAGTCGCCATAGCTGAGATCCGTGCCCGGCGGGGTCATCATGCGCCATCCCTCATCACCGGTGATCTCCAACGTCATGTGAATGTTGTACAGGATGGAAATGTTGGCGGACGAATGATTGGCCGCTACAAAATCGCCATCCCCATCATTGTCGAGATCGCTGACGAATACAGCATACGTCTCGTCCTCTACGGCATAGGATGTGTGGGCCGCAAAGGTGCCATCACCGTTGTTTGGAAAGACGTGCACTCTGTCGTGTGAGTAAACCGCAACAACCAGGTCGCCGTGACCGTCGCCATCGATGTCACTCACAAAAATGGATGAGTTCCCACCGATCGA
Organism: Balneolales bacterium; assembly: GCA_041749075.1. GTDB lineage: Bacteria > Bacteroidota > Rhodothermia > Balneolales > HLUCCA01 > CAMTWZ01. Next base: position 95,626 of record JBGTBY010000025.1, read on the forward strand.
CTCAATATCGTTTCGGGGTGCAAAGGTACCGTCGCCGTTGTTCTTCAGGATGGAAATGTTGTTGGATGATGAATTCGCCACGGCAAGGTCTCCATCGCCATCGGCGTCCAAATCATAAATGAAGACGGAGTTCGGGTTGGATCCTGTCGCAACATCCACTTTGGCAGCGAAGGTACCATCCCCATTGTTCATCAGAATGGATACGGTGTGGGAAAAAAGATTCGCCACGGCAAGGTCGCCGTAACCATCACCGTCGAGATCACTGATGAAGACAGAGTAAGGCGAGTCACCGGTTGCAACATCCACTTTCGTCGCGAAAGTGCCATTTCCGTTGTTCATGAATATGGAAACCGTGTCAGACTCGTAATTTGTCACGACCACATCATTGTCGCCATCCCCATCGAGATCATATATATAGACCGATGTAGGTTGGCTACCGGCTGCATAATCCACATGTGCAGCAAAGGTTCCATCCCCATTGTTCAACAGAATGGAAACGGTGTCGTCAAATTGATTTGGAAAGGCCAGGTCGATATCGCCATCCCCATCCAAGTCGCCACCAAATACGGCATTTGGAATATATCCTGTTGCAACATCTTGTTTGGTTGCAAACGTGCCATCCCCGTTGTTCATGAAAATGGACACCGTGCTGCTATTGCGATTCGCTACAGCAATATCACCGTACCCATCCCCATCCAAGTCACCGATAAATAAAGCGATTGGTGCGGTCATAGTCTCAAGATTCACCTTGGAATCGAACGTCCCTAATGAACGAAGGGCTTCGGTATGGAAGGTGAACACATAGGGGCTGTGGTCGGTGCTGGTCAGTTGAACCGTGATCAGGTCCCCATAGGCAAAAGGCTCATCTGGAGTGAAGGTTGCCACGGTATTGCCGGATGAGAACACAATGTTACCTTTGTGCCGGCCCGTTTTACGGCCACTGACAATGAACGTCGTGGTATCTACTAAAGCCGTCGGGAGCAGTGCTCCGCTGAAGGTGATCACGATCGAAGCTGTCGTTTCCACATTCAACGCATGGTTCGAGGGCGACGCATCCGTTACGGTGATATCCGGAACATACTGCCAAATCAGAATCGGGTAACCGTCATTGTGACTGACATCGATCATCCACACATCGTCGAAATCCCAACCGGTGAATGTGGATTGTGTCTTCATTTGGGCCGTTGTTTTCCCTGTGCCTCCACCGCTGCTGGCACGACCGGATGTCTGTGTATCCCAATAACTGTTCGTCACCGGACTTCCGAAAAAGTTCACACCCAACAATCCACCGATACTGCTTGACCCGATTGGCACACTACCGGTACTGTATGTGTTGGATATGCTGCTCTCACTGTCGATGAGAACCCCTGCCATTCCACCATTATAGTTTCCACTTGCGGTGACCGTAGCCCGGGAATAGCTGTTGCTGACGGATGCACCTAGTTCTATGAATCCGACCAAGCCTCCCACTTCATGCGTGCCCGTTACGGTGCCGGTGCTGAAGCTCATCGTCAAAGTGGAGTTACTCAGTCTACCGACGAGCGCGCCTACATATTCGGTTCCGGTGACGGTCGCGTTGGGAACACCTACTTTGTGTATGACCGCCCCGGTAGCAAACCCGAAAAGTCCCACATTATGGCTGCCGCTGCGAGAAATGAACAGGTTTGAAATGACATGACCATCCCCATCATACTCTCCGGTAAAATAGGGCGAGGCGCCACCTATCGGCAGAAATCCACTGCCCGACGCCCATCCCGAGGTCGACGTCGCATCGATATTGTCTGTTTGAAGGAAGTGCTTATTCCATGAGCTTGAGTTCTGAGTCACCCAATAAAGGTTATCCAGCGTGGCGATCAGATACGGATCGCTTTCGGTACCATTTCCAGAAGGTTCGGTAGCCGTTTGAGACCAAGCCGTTGCAGCGAACAGAAGAAGAAGTAATGTAGCTGCAGAAAAGGTGTAGAGGGTCCTGTACATAGTCGTTCTCGGTATTGAGTTGGGAGGTGAATCCTTATAACTCAATGTAGACGACCACTCAGGAGCTTATATAGAGTGGAACCACTCTAAGTTCACTCTATCAAGGATCGGTTCTCCATTGCGAATTTCAGCAGACTGTAACTACCCTTCAGATCCAACTTTTCGGAAATCCGGAATCGATAGTTTTCGATCGTTTTCGGACTCAGAAACAATTGTGCCGCAATCTGCTTTGTTGACTTTGATTCCGAGATCAGCAGTAAGATCTCTTTTTCCTTCGGACTGAGCACATCTAGGATGGAGTCCTGTTTGGACACCCGGCGGAGCAGGTTGTCGGTAAGGGATGGGCTGATGTAATGCCGATCCGCCATCACCGCCCGAACGGCATTGACGATATCCATCGATGCGCTGTCTTTAAGCAGGTAGGCTTTCACACCCAGATCCATCGCTTCATTCAGCATGTCCTCGTCATCATACATGGTGAGCAGCACCATCCGTGTGGATGTCTTCTGGTTACTCAGTTCTTTGGCTACCCCGAGCCCGGACTTTTTCGGCATGTTGATGTCGAGTATGACGACATCCGGCTGATGCTTGTGAATCAACTGCAAGGCTTCTTCGCCATCCCCTGCTTCGGCGACAACATGTAATGATGGATCGCGTTCCAGCGCCTGCTTCACACCCGTTCGAAACAACGGGTGATCATCGGCGATGACAATGGTTACATGATTACTCATAGGACCTTTTCTTTGATTGGAAGGTGGATGGAAACGACCGTCCCCTGATTTGGCTGTGATTCGATCTGGAACGTCCATCCGAACAATCGGCATCGCTCGCGCATCCCTGAAAGTCCGAATCCGTGCCCGAAATCCTCTTTTGATTGCATATCCGTCAAATCCATTCCTTTGCCATTGTCTTGAATGGTCACAGTCACAAGACGACTCGTCTTCTTGATGTGGATCGACGCGCTCGTCGCCGCCGCATGCTTGATGATGTTGTTCAAGCCCTCCTGAAGGATGCGGAACAGGCTGATGTCCTCGTTTGCATTCAACAACGAATCGATATCATCGATTTCCGTCTCGATCGGAATGCCAACCGATTGACTGACTGTCTTCGCTAGCGCACGGATGGCTTTGCTGATGCCGAGTTGATCCAGTTGATGCGGCCTCAAATTGTGTGAGATGCTTCGCACTTCTTGCAGCGATTGGGAAATCAACGACGACATATCCTGCAAAAACACCTGTTCGTGTTCTTGCTCCGCCAGCAGCACTTGGTTCTTCAACACCAGCAGATTCTGACCCAAGCTATCGTGCAATTCGTGAGCGATGCGTTGCCGTTCCGACTCCTGCTCTTCAATGAGCCTAAGGGAAAACTCCTGTTGCCGTTTCTGTTCCAATTTCAAGATCGAGATGCGGCGCCAATACAGAACAAAAACCAATGACAGAAGCCCGAGAATCACTAACGTTCGAAACCACCATGTCGCATAAAAAGGTGGCAACACCAGGATGTCCATCGTCGCGTCTTGCAAGCTCCACACCCCGGCACTGTTCTGCGCTTTCACCATCAAGCGATAGCTGCCTGGAGCCAAGTTGGTGTATCGAACGGTGCGTTGATTCCCAACGTCGTTCCATTCTTCATCGAACCCTTCCAAGAAATGCGAAAACCGGATCTTGCTTGGCGCCGTGAAATTTGTGCCCGTGTATCGGAATTCAATCTTGGTTTCACCTGGTTGAAGGATGATGGATGTCGCCAATGGTCTTGGTTGGTTTTCCACCCAGACGTCTTCCAGAATCACATTCGGTGGGACGGTATTGTCCGTGGCCGTTTTCGGATCCACAATCACCACTCCTTTCGATGTGAACCACAACCGGCCGTCCGATGTTTTCCAACTCCGCGGGGTTCCTCCGCCACCGGTTTCCTCGCTTAACATTCCATCTTCTTTCCCAAAGGAAAAATATCGAACCGTTGGGATGGTGCCTTCCGCGGCCGCATTCAGTTCTTGTTTGCTGACCCGGTAGATGCCACGGATCGCGCCAATCCAAAAGTGACCGATATCGTCTTCCATGATCTGACCGATCTGTTCGTCGCCCAATCCTTGATCGGCCGTCACATAATGGAACGCCCCGTCTGCCCACCGGTTCAATCCACGATTCGTACCGATCCAGATCGCGCCGTCCTCATCCTCATACAATGGGGCTGCCATGTTGTCATTCAATCCGCTTCCTTTTTTGTAAACCGTCAGCACTCCGTTCGAAATACGATTGACGCCGTTGGCCGAGGCCGTGATCCACATATCTCCGTTACGAGCCACAAGGATGGAATTGATCCGGTTGCTTGATAGCCCTGTGTCTGTGTTCCAAACAATTTCGTTTCCATCTTTGAACTGAATCACCCCGTCGTGGGCAGTACCCACCCATAGGTCGCCGCGATTGTCTTCCACTACCGAAATGATGGAATGGAACTCTGTCAAGACGTCTCCTATGATTTTTTTCGGGCGGAGATGTCGAATCGCAAACAACCCATCTCCCCAGGTTCCAGCATAGATGGTTCCATCTTTCCCTTCGTGCAATGTGTTCACCGTTAAGACCGTATCTGGAAGCGGAACCCGCAAATAAGACGTTAAGGAGGAGTCGGTGCTTCGAAACAACCCATTATCCCATGTGGCGATCCACACATTGCCGGATCGGTCCTGCATTCCGCTCGTTACTCGCTCAAATGGGAATCCATTTTGTGAAGACAACACCTGCACACGTTTTTCACGAAGGCGGATGAGGCCACCACGTTCCTGTCCCATCCAGATCAGTCCTTCCCTGTCTTCAAACACGGTGGTGATCCCTTCAAACACCAAATCTTCAACCCCGGCACCGGAGAAGATTCGAATATCGGATGCGGTGACCAGCCATTGCTCGCCGTGTCGAACCGTATAGGTTTCCCGGATTTTTTCATCCGTCATTCGGGAGTGGATCTTTTCCTGTCCTTTTTGCCGGCGAATGAATCCCTGCCCCGGTATGCTGTACCAATACACATCCGCCGAATCGATCGCAATCTGATAACCTCCTACGCGAAATGTTTCGACGACGGAAAGCGTGTTTCCATCAAGGCGGACACGTGACCCGTCTCCCACGAAACCGAGATACATGGATCCGTCGCTCAGGGGCTTCACCTGATTCGCGTATGTTCGGATGAGGCCATCTTCTTGGGTGAAGTGTTGAAATCGCTCGCCATTGAACACGAAGATTCCGATCTCTGTGGCGAACCAAACCCGCCCGTCACGGTCTTCATTGATAGAAAGGATGCGTGTCGCGGAAAACCCCATCGTACTATCCATTCGGCTGAAGTTCCCATCCTCAACATAGGCCAATCCACCGGAATCCATACCGACCCACATCCGTCCCCGGCTATCGGTAAACAAGGACATGATGTTGGAAACCGTTAAGACCGGTGTGTTACGTGAATTGAAAATGGTGAATTTCACACCATCAAAGCGGGCGAGTCCGTTCCAGGTACCGACCCAGATGTAGCCATCGGGAGTTTGTGTGATGCAACGGACTGTACTTTGCGGCAAGCCGTGCTCCAATCCCCATTGTTGAACGAGATACTCGGGCTGCTGAAACGCATGCAGATGATAGGGGACACATAGCAGGATGCAGATGCAGGCAACTTTCATGCGATATGATCTGCAAATTCTGATCAATAGACAAATGTATCTGTTTACAACATCGCGTCATATATCTGCATACATCGCAATAATATCATTATATACATTTTATTTTAAATCATAAAACAATGTGAGAATATTGCAAATTGTATAGAATATCGTGTAACAACAACTCGTTCTAAGATTCCCACCTTTGAGTTGTAATGATTAGAGCAATCATTCATTAACCATAAATCGAATCTATATGAACACGACAGAAAATCAACATCGGATGTCCGATAATCAGACAAGAAATAATCATACACGAAATGGCGGCATGATGACCGGTATGTTTCGTGACCGTGAGAGCACAGAAAATGCCTACAACTCGCTTCAAGATAGAGGTTATTCGAAAGACGACATCAATTTGGTGATGTCTGACGAAACTCGTGCAAAGTACTTTTCTGGTGATGACGACGACACGGAAATCGGGACCAAAGCCGCTGAAGGCGCAGGGAAAGGTTCTGCGATCGGCGGTACGGTTGGAGCGATCGCAGGTGTGATTGCGGCGATCGGAACAAGCTTGGTCATACCTGGCCTAGGACTTGTTGTCGCTGGACCCATTGCCGCGGGCTTGGCTGGTGCGGGTGCGGGTGGTCTTACAGGCGGAATCATCGGTGCTCTCGTTGGATCAGGTATTCCTGAAGCCCGTGCGAAACTGTATGAATCCGGAATCAAAGACGGAAACATTGTGATGGGAGTCAATCCTCGTGATGATGACGATGCCAACTATTTCGAAGATAACTGGCGCAATAATCAAGGCACGGAAATCCACAGATAGATCTTCCCATGCTACTCATAAATGGGGTGGCGAAACCCGTCATCCCGTTTAAATATCAATCAAATAGAATCATTATGAAACATATCAAATTCGTCAACATGGCCCTCGTTGGAGGCATGTTCTTGTTCGCTTCTTGCGGAAACAATCAGAATCCGCAGGATACCAAGGTGGTCGCTCAAGATCAAAACAATGCCAATATGGACAAAGACAGACTGGACAACCGAATGGAAGACGATGCCGATTTTCTTGTCAATGCGGCTGAAATCAGCATGGAGCAAATCCGTTTGGGCCAACTGGCTCAGTCGAATGGAACATCCCCTCACGTCAAAGAATTGGGCAAAATGATGGAAGTCGCGCATACCAAATCCTTGAATGATTTGAAAGCGCTTGCTGGTCGCAAAATGATCACCATCCCGACGTCTAACACGGATGACGGACAAAATTCATACGAGTCATTGAATGAAGAAACCGGAAAGGATTTTGACAATGAATATGCCGACATGATGGTCAGCCGTCATAAAGATGCGATTTCCGCTTATGAAGACGCATCCGAAGATAGCGAAGATGCCGAAATCAGACAGTGGGCTACGGCTTCATTGCCAGCGATGCGCATGCATTTGAACCATTCAATCGATGCGGTTAAAAAACTCGACAACATGTACGTCGAAAAAGTCAACAATTAAAAGGGAGAACTCATGGGTAACATCCTTTATATCATCGCGGTTGTCATGATCATTTTCTGGGCTCTAGGCTTCTTTGTCTACAGCGTTGGAGCGATCATCCACATCCTGCTCGTATTCGCGGTCATCTCTTTCCTGTTGAAAGCCTTCTCAGGAGATCGATCCGTCGTATAAATCAATCACTCAATAACCCCACTATATCGGTGGGGTTATTAAACCAACATTAGTATGAATTCCATCAAAGTAATATTAGGAACATTGGCCGGACTCTCCATCGGCGCGATCATCGGCATCATGTATGCTCCCAATAAAGGGTCGACTACTCGCCGATACATCATCGAAAAAGGGGATGGCAATCTGCAAAATCTCAAAGAGATGTTCGACGAGTTCACAGAGACCATTTCCGACAAATTTGAAAAATCTGAATCAGAAGTGAACAACTTTATTCGAAAAAGTCATGACAAAATTGAAGCCGTCAAAAAATAATCACACAATAAAGATAACAACCATGAATATCAAAATTATATTAGGAACATTGGCCGGGATCTCCATCGGCGCCATCATCGGAATGTTGTACGCTCCTGAAAAAGGATCGACCACACGTCGTAATCTGTCCGAAAAAGGAGATGAAACGATGAAACAGATGAAATCGATGTATAACGATCTTGCCAATTCCATTTCAAACAAATACGACCACACGAAAAATGAGGCCAATAATTTTGTGAGAAAAGGACAGGATAAATTCGAAGACATTAAAAAGATATAGGCACTACGGTGCCTACGTTCAAACACAACGGAGATCAATAATATGGAACATACTAAATCAACCGCATCCTCATCCCAACTCATGGAATTGTTTGTTGAGCAAGTGAAGGACATTTACTGGGCTGAAAAAGCGTTGGTGAAAGCCCTTCCGAAAATGATCAAGAAAGCCAATTCCAAGGATCTTGAGATGGCGTTGACCAGCCATCTCGATGAATCGAAGAACCATGTGAACCGGCTCGAACAGGTGTTCCAATCCATCGACAGAAAAGCGGAAGCCAAAAAATGCGATGCCATGGAAGGCTTGCTGATGGAGGCCGAAGAGATGATGGAAATATGCGAAAACGGTGCCATGTGCGATGCCGGAATCATAGCCGCCGCTCAAAAAGTGGAGCATTACGAAATCGCATCGTACGGAACCCTTCGCCAGTTCGCCGAAACCCTGGGCTTGAGACAAGCCGTCACCCTTCTTGAAGCCACGCTGAAAGAAGAAAAAGCATCGGATCAGAAACTGACCGTTGTGGCGATGGATACGATCAACCTCGAAGCCGCGCAATTAGAAGCATGAATAACATCTTCAAGGGACTTTTGGCCGGCTACGGAGCGTCCAAATTAGGCGGAGGATGCCTGGGAACCGTCGTCGTCTTCGCTCTCATCTGGATGCTATTGAGCAGTTGCTGAATCACCACCAATCATCTGCGTCAGTCGAGTTCCAATAGGGAGTCGACTGACGTTTTTTAAACGAAATCAATATGAAACATGAAAAAACCATCGATGTGCTCAACTCGCTCATCGTCATCAACAACGACCGAATCGAAGGGTACGAAACCGCATCCAATGAAACGGACGAACAGGATTTGAAAGCCTTGTTTAGCCGCTTCACAGCCACCAGTCTGACATGCAAGCAAGAGTTGGCTCGGGAAGTTCACACTTTGGGTGGGGACGTGGACAAAGGCACCAAAGTATCCGGAAAATTCTTCCGTGCTTGGATGGATGTCAAAGCCGCTCTCACCGGCAAGGATCGCGAAGCCATTCTGAACTCCTGCGAATACGGAGAAGATCAAGCCCTCGAGACGTACAACGAAGCCTTGAAAAACGATCTCGAGCATCTGAGCCGGGATCAGCAAGCCATGATTTCCGCACAGCGCACCGCGCTCCGAGCCGACCATGACCACGTGAAATCCTTACGCGACGCGATGGCAGACGCATAGATCTATCGGTTTAACCTAAAATGGACATCCTCTCCATCAACGTCCTTCGTGGACCCAACTACTGGTCTATCTTCCGGAAGAAACTCATTGTCATGAAATTGGACATCGGGATCTGGGAGAAAAGGCCTACAGATACGATCGACGGGTTTGATGAAGCCTTGCAACGGGTGTTGCCCTCATTGAAAAGCCACCATTGTTCCGAAGGTATGGAAGGTGGTTTTTTCTTGCGGGTGAAGGATGGGACCTGGCTGGGTCATGTGATCGAGCATGTGGCTCTTGAATTGCAAACATTGGCTGGAATGGATTGCGGATTCGGACGCACACGTTCCACCAATAAAGAAGGTGTTTACCATGTGGTGTTCGCCTATGAAACGGAAAAGGCCGGGATCTATGCCGCAAAGGCTGCCGTTCAATTTGTAGAGAACCTCATCAGCAAGGCAGATCATGATGTGGATCACGACATTCAGGAGTTGAAACAACTCTATGCCAGCGAAAAATTAGGACCCAGTACGTCGGCCATTGTGAAAGAAGCTGAACGTAGAAACATCCCTTACACCCGGCTGAATACGCAATCGTTATTCATGCTGGGTCAGGGATGTCACCAAAAAATCGTCTGCGCATCGGTTGCCTCTACCACGAGCAGCATCGCCCTGGATTTGGCCTGTGATAAGAACGCGACCCGCAATCTGTTATCTCAGGCTCATATTCCCGTTCCAGTGGGAACGCTCATCAGCGAGTTGAGCCAGTTGGAGGATGCGGTCAAGCAAGTCGGATTTCCTTTGGTCACCAAACCGGTGAATGGCAATCATGGACGAGGCGTGACCTCCCGCATCACAACCATGGAACAGGCCAAAACCGGATTCATGGATGCGCAAAAAATTTCAAACGGTGTGATTGTCGAACGGTTCATCAATGGGATGGATTATCGCTTCTTGGTGATCCATTTCAAGTTGGTAGCCGTTGCGAAACGAACTCCCGCGATGATCATGGGCGATGATGCCTCATCCATTAAAAAACTGATCCATGAAGCGAATAGCGATCCCCGCAGAGGGAATGATCATGAAAATGTGCTGACCAAAATACATGTGGATGCGGCCACGGAATCCATCCTGACCGAAAATGGACTTTCATTGGATTCGGTTCTTCCCATCGGTGAAATCCTGCTGCTTAAAGACACCGCCAATCTGAGTTCGGGCGGAACCGCACGGGATGTGACGGATCTGGTTCATCCACAGAACACATTCATGGCCGAGCGCATCGCCCGGCTGATGAATCTGGACATCTGCGGCATAGATATCATGGCTGAGGATGTGAACATCCCCATCACCGCAACCAATGGGGCTGTGATTGAAGTGAATGCCGGTCCCGGCTTGAGAATGCATCTATCACCTGCCAAAGGGTTGGCGCGGAATGTGGCAGAACCCTTAATCGACATGCTTTACCCCAAAAATGCTCCTTCGCGTATTCCCATCGTTGCGGTAACCGGAACCAATGGAAAAACGACGGTCACGCGATTGATCGCCCATATTGCGCAGTCTGCGGGTCGTCACACCGGGTATACAACGACAGATGGAATCTACATCGATGGACAAACGATATGTCTTGGCGACAGTAGCGGACCAAAAAGCGCGGCTACCGTGCTTCGTGATCCCATTGTTGATTTCGCCGTGCTTGAAACGGCTCGAGGCGGAATCCTTCGTGCTGGCTTAGGATTTGACCATTGCGACATCAGCGTGGTCACCAACATCAGCGACGATCATTTGGGACTGAGTGACATCGATACCATCGAGCAAATGGCGGACGTCAAATCGGTGGTCCCTGAAAGCACATTTAAACATGGCTATGCCATCTTGAATGCGGATGACGATCTCGTATATGCCATGAGAGACAAACTGAAATGCAAGATTGCGTTGTTCAGTATGGATGCGGGCAATGAACGCATCAAAACCCATTGCAACGAAGGAGGCTTTGCCGCAACCATCGAATCGAATCACTTTGTGATCAACAAGGGTGGATGGAAAACCAAAATTGCGGACGTGAACCAAGTGCCCCTCACGTTTTCGGGCAAATGCACGTTCATGATAAAGAACATCCTGCCCGCATTATTGGCCGCATCCATCAGTGAGTTTCCTCTGGAGACGATAAAATCCGCGCTCAAAACGTTTATCCCTTCGCCCGAACTGACACCGGGTCGGATGAATCATTTCCGATTCAACCAATTCGAGCTGATGGTGGATTATGCGCATAATGCCAGTGGCTATGTGCATATAAAACACTATCTGGATCAGGTGAGTGCGACTCGGAAAACAGGGGTCATTTCCGCCACCGGCGACCGGCGCGACGAAGACATCCGAAACCTCGGGCGTGTTGCGGCTCAGATGTTTGATAACATCATCATCAAGCACGACATCGATGGCCGAGGTCGAACCAAGGATGAATTAAGCCGACTTCTCATCGAAGGAATTCGAGAACTCAATCAAGCGATCCCGGTGCGTGTGATTTCAGATGAAATCGAATCCATTCAGCATGCCATGGATCAGGCGATCACCGGAGAGTTCATGTTTATCTGCGCTGGGAATATCCCAAACACGCTGGCGTTTGTGAAACAACAAATGGACCGTGAACACACATTCGTCAATCAGAACCAACCATGAAACCCAAAGGGACCTTGATGATCATCGGTGGTGCGGAAGACAAAGTTGACAGCCAAACGCTCCATATAGAAAAGAAAAACAAGGAGTTCATTCATTTTGAGATTTTGCGTCTGCTGATAAATGAGAGAAAAAAAATTGAAATCATCACAACCGCATCCCTCTATCAGAAGGATGTGATCAGCAAGTATCAACGCACCTTTAAAAAGATCGGACCCGAGAATACAGGATTCCTCCCCATCGAACATCGAAATGAGGCCGGATTACCCAAGTACTTGAAGCGGATCGAAGACGCCGATGTGGTTTTTTTCACAGGTGGCGACCAATCCCGATTGACAACCATTTTAGGTGGTACACCACTCATGGAATTGATCTCGAAACGCTACCTCGATGACGAAAACTATGTCGTTGCCGGCACAAGCGCCGGTGCGATGGTGATGTCGAAAATCATGATTTATGGAGGTGGGAATAATGAAGTCATTTTTAGAAAAGATCTGAAAACCACGACTGGTTTTGGTCTGCTCGAGCATTGCATCATCGATACTCATTTCATCAAACGCGGACGATTTGGGCGACTCGCACATGCCGTGATGGTGCACCCCGATCATCTAGGCATCGGGCTTGGTGACGACACCGCCCTTCTTGTGAAAAACGGTGAGGATGCCAAATGCCTGGGTTCTGGCACCGTGGTGATCATCGATAATTCATCCATCGGTCAATCCAATATCGCGGTTTCAGAAGGGGATGATTGCGGCGTCTTTGTTGAAAATCTGAGCGTCCATTTGTTGGTCAAAGATTGTCATTTCAATCTGAGAACCCGGAAAATCGCCAATCCGGCCATAGCCCTTCAGGTATGAACCCAATTTCAATCGCTGTTCATGGGGGAGCCGGACCCGATTCCGAATTCATTCAAAAACGTGTCCGAGACGAAGAAAGAACCCGCATCGCCAGAGAATTGCATGATGAACTGGGGCAAATGCTTTGCCTTCTGAAAATGGACGTCCATAAAGCCACCACGAAAACATTCGATGAGTATGGAGAATCAGTCGCTTTGAAGCTGACGGATGAAATCTATGCGATAAATAAACGGATAGATGACATCATTCAATCCTTTCATCGAATTTCATCTGACCTGAGGCTCACCGTGCTGAACGATTTCGAACTCACTGAAGCCATTGAAGGGCATGCTCGTGAGATGGTCGATCGGACTGGACTTAAATTTAGTTTTAAGGCGAATACCACCGCTTTCAATCTATTGGACGATGGACGATCTACTCACGTTTTTAGGATTGTACAGGAATCCCTTACCAATATCATCAAGCATTCGAATGCGAAGAAGGTTGTCATATTACTTGACGAACGAGGTGATTTATTGATCCTCAACGTGCACGACAACGGAAAGTGCGTGATGAAAAGTGATCTTGAAAATGCCAAATCGCTTGGAATTATTGGCATGAGAGAACGATGCTATCATTTAGGTGGTCAACTCACGTTTGAAGTGATTAAAGGAAAAGGGACCACAGTGATGTTACAGATTCCCAAACCGGTTCATGAACATTTAAAAAAAGTCATATGATTTCAATCGCTGTCCATGGGGGAGCTGGACCCGATTCCGAATTCATCCGATCGAATCAACTGGGTTATACATCCGGTTTGGAAGCGGCCCTGAATGTTGGACATGAGATTCTGAAGCGAGGTGGAACCGCATTGGACGCGGTGGAACAAACGGTTCGCGCATTGGAAAACAATCCGCTGTTCAATGCCGGTCGAGGCGCGGCGTTGACCATCAAGGGCGACGTTGAAATGGATGCCTCCATCATGGATGGGAGTACCCTTCGCGCAGGAGCCGTTTCCATTGTTCGCAATGTGAAAAATCCCATCACATTGGCACGATCCATCATGGAGAATACGTCGCATGTGTTCATGTCGGGAGATGGGGCGCGAGAATTCGCAAAAGAACATCAATTGAATCTGGAACCCTACTCCTATTTCATCACGGAGCACCGTGTGGAAGAACATCATGGAACCGTGGGCGCCGTGGCCTTAGACCAGGCCGGGAATCTTGCCGCGGCCACATCCACCGGAGGCACATCCAATAGTTTGAGCGGACGGGTTGGCGATAGTTGCATCATCGGAGCCGGATGTTATGCGAACAATGCGTCCTGCGCGGTATCTGGAACGGGCGAAGGCGAGCTGCTCATCCGGAATGTGATCGCTCACAGCATCGCATTCTATATGGAATTGACGAAATGCAGTCTGCAAGAGGCCTGCGATCATGTGATCCATGAACGAAACAAAGATGCGGATGGGGATATCGGCGTGATCGCGGTCGATGCGAAAGGCAACATCGGACTATGCTTCAACAGCGAACGCATGCATAGGGCTTGGAAACGGGATGGGGATGAGATTTGCGTGTTGATTTATAAAGACGACCATGATTGATGCGTTTCCAATTTTCACATATCGGATTTCTCTTCAAAACCGCGTTCAAAAAATGGTGGGACAGAGAACCGTTTCGCGAAAGCGCGATCATCGCCTACTATTCCATTTTTTCGATGCCCGGTCTGCTGGTGATCATCATCACCATCGCCGGATATTTTTTCGGTGCGGATGCGGTCAATAACCGACTCGCATCCCAAATATCGTCTACCATGGGACCGGATGCGGCCGAACAGATTCAGACCATCATCAAATCCGCAAGCGAATCAAAAAAGTCGATCTGGGCTGCCATCATGGGGGTGATCACGATGTTGATCGGGGCGACAGGCGTGTTCATCCAGTTTCAGAAATCATTGAATACGATATGGGAAGTGGTAGCGGATGAGTCCAAATCCGGATTCTGGAGTCTCGTTCGGGTCCGCCTGTTTTCGTTCGGACTCATCCTTGCAATCGCCTTTCTGTCATTGATCACGATGGTGGTGAATGTGGTCTTGGTTGCCTTTGGTGATTGGCTGACGAGTTATTTTTCAGACTCCATCCTCATCTTCATCCATATCCTCAATTTTTTGGTGTCGAATGCCATCATCACTCTTCTATTCGCCCTGATGTTCAAATATTTCGCGGATGCGAAGATCGAATGGAATCATGTGTGGATGGGTTCAATTGTGACCACACTTTTGTTTTTATTGGGGATATATGGGTTGTCATTCTATTTCGGAACAGCGAACCCGGGGGACGGATATGGTGCGGCAGGATCCATCATCCTGATTCTTCTATGGGTGTCGTATTCGTCCATGATCGTGTTTTATGGAGCCGAATTCACCCATGCCTATGCGGAATTGCTGGATGGCGACATCCCGGCCGATGAACATGGGGTCAAACAACGAAACACGTAAGTAGCGACGTCAGTTGGCAGAGTTCATGTATATCGTCTCGCTACAGGTTGTCATCGATTTACTGTAAGATTAAAGCAGAGACTATTACGATATAGTTAACACATATGGCCTATACTGAATAGATACTATTCAACAACAATACATGTATGAAAAATCTATTCTTTCCTTCGATGCTGATTGCGAGCACGTTCGTCTTCATAACCGCCTGCCAACCCAATCAGCCTGTCGACCAAGTGCTGCAAGACGACTCGAAACGTTCTGAAATCATCACTTCCATCACAAGTCACCATCCCTATCGCACAGAGATGATCAACGCGATGATGGAACATGACAGCAGCAGAGTGATGATGGGTCAACAAATGATGGGTAAATCTGGAATGATGGGATCCATGATGAGTGACTCGACACAAATGATGGGCACGATGGATCACATGATGACTATGGCAGCGCAAGACACGGTTATGTTCAATCACATGATTCAACAGATGAAACGCAATCCAGACATGTGGAACAGAATCATGAAATCAAAATAACATCATGAAACGACTTCAAGACAAAGCCGCCGTCATCACGGGCGGCGCAGGCAGCATCGGCAAAACCACCGCAAAGCTCTTTTTGGAACACGGGGCGAAGGTTCTGCTGGTCGACCGCGACGAAGCAGCCTTGAAAACCGCCGTTCAGGAACTGGGTGGCGAACGGGTGCACTACTGTGTGGCCGACGTCACCAAATCCGCCGATGTGAAACGCTACGCGGATGAAGCCGCTCGCTTATTCGGTAGGGTGGATGTGTTCTTCAACAACGCCGGAATCGAAGGCGTGGTGATGCCCGTCACCGAGTATCCAGAAGACGTCTTCGACAAGGTGATGGCGGTGAATGTGAAAGGCGTGTGGCTCGGAAATAAATTCATGGTTCCCATCCTCAGGGATGGAAGCAGCGTGATCATGAGCTCCTCGGTCGCCGGACTCGGAGGCACGCCTGGCGTGAGCGCCTACGTGGTGAGCAAGCATGCCGTGATCGGAGTGATGAAAAACCTGACCCTTGAATTGGCTCCACGGAAGATCCGTGTGAACACCATCAACCCGGCTCCGGTGGATAACCGGATGATGCGGTCGTTGGAAGACGGATTCGCACCCGACAAAGGGGAAGAGGCCAAAAAAAACTTTGAGCAAACCATTCCGCTCGGACGATATGCCAAACCGCAGGAAATCGCCAATTTGGTCCTTTTCCTGGCCAGTGACGACAGCCAATACATCACCGGCACTACGCAAATCATCGATGGTGGAATGACGGCGTAAGATGTGCTTACGAACATGGACAACGACTTGGACAACCATTACATCCATCGTAGCAACTGGCTGAGAGCCGCCGTTCTGGGTGCGAATGATGGAATCATCTCCATATCCAGTCTGGCCATCGGAGTGGCCGCGGCAAGTACGATGCGGGATCCGATCGTGCTGGCGACCGTTGCCGGACTCGTGGCCGGAGCTTTATCCATGGCGGCGGGCGAATATGTGTCGGTCAGTTCGCAAACCGATACGGAGAACGCGGACATCGATCGCGAACGGCAGGAACTCACCGACATGCCCGAAGAGGAGTTGAACATGCTGACCTTGCTCTTTGAGAGACGAGGCCTTACGAAAGAAACCGCGAAGCTGGTCGCCATCGAATTGACCGCAAAGGATGCTTTGGCCGCCCACATCACGGAAGAATTGGGGATCAACGAGCTGAGTCAGGCAAATCCGATCCAAGCCGCCATCGCATCGGGTGCGTCATTCACAGTTGGTGGCGCGCTGCCCCTATTGGTCATCCTTTTTTCTCCGCTGATGGGTATGGAAGTTTGGTTGTATGCCTTCACAATCTTCTTCCTTATGATTTTAGGAGCGATATCCGCAAAAACAGGAGGTTCCAATATGATGAAGGCTGTACTGAGAATCACCATATGGGGAACCATCGCCATGGGATTATCCGCATTGGTTGGGTATGGTTTCGGCGTGAGTGTGTAACCTCAAATAATTGACAACATGACCATCAAAGACATCAAACAAGATTTAAAAACGTCCACCAACCCGGTGGCGAAATCCATCCATCACGGCAACGGATATAAAGTGCTCATGATGGGGTTCAATAAAGGAATGATTTTGACGGAGCATGAAGCTCATAGTCCATCCAAATTGACCGTCTTGGAAGGATCGGTGCTGTACAAAGAGGAGCATCGGATTGTGAAATTGATGCAGTACGATGAAGTCGACATCCCCATCGACATCACTCACTCTGTGGAAGCCCTTGAACATAGTCTGTGCATGTTGACACAGGGGGAGTGATGACATTCGATGTGGTTCTCCAAATCCGCAGAAGCCGTTTTATCTGAACTGGATGTTGATCCTACCCAGGGTCTTTCCGACAATGAGGCGTTGGACCGACTCCAAAAAAACGGTCCGAACACATTAGAGGCTGAAAAAAAGAAAAGCCTCTTCCGGATAGTTGTCGCCCAACTAAAAAATTGGTTGATTTATATCCTGCTCGTCGCCGTCGTCATCACCATAGCGATGGGTGAGTATGTGGATGCGATCATCATCTTGATGGTCGTCGGCATCAATGCCATACTAGGCGTGATCCAGGAAGTGAAAGCCGGAAAAGCGATTGAAGCCCTCCTCAAACTGACAAACCCCAAGGCACTGGTGCGCCGAAACGGAGTTGTGATTGAGATCGACTCTGAAACCATCGTCCTCGGAGACATCCTTGTCCTTGATGCGGGTAGAATCATCTCCGCGGATGTCCGTCTGATCGAATCCGTCCATCTTCAAGTCGAT
Organism: Balneolales bacterium; assembly: GCA_041749075.1. Taxonomy (GTDB): domain Bacteria; phylum Bacteroidota; class Rhodothermia; order Balneolales; family HLUCCA01; genus CAMTWZ01. The sequence continues at coordinate 113,525 of JBGTBY010000025.1, forward strand.
GAATCGTCCTTGACCGGTGAATCCCTACCGGCCGAAAAAGATGCGTCACAACGGTATGAAGACCAGAAAACCGCACTTGGAGATCGCTTGAACTTGGGATTCATGTCTACCATTGTCACCCGAGGAAGAGGTGTCGGGGTTGTAGTGGAAACCGGCATGAACACCGAAATCGGCAACATCGCATCCATCATCAACACGGAAGCTCAGTCGAAAACACCATTGGAAATCCGTTTGGATAAGCTTGGCAAAACCCTGGGTATCATTGCCATCGTCATTTGTGTGTTGATTTTCATCATTGCGATGGTTCAGGGCAGGGATTTGCCCGAAATGTTTCTGATATCGGTTTCCCTAGCGGTTGCGGCCATTCCGGAAGGACTCGCTGCCATTGTGGCCGTCGTGCTCGCTGTCGGCGTCACAAACCTGTCGAAACACAATGCCATCATCAAGAAGCTCACCGCAGTGGAAACTCTGGGTTCCTTGAACGTGATCTGCTCCGACAAAACCGGAACGTTGACACAGAATAAGATGACGGTTACGCAGTGCTTCACCCTTGATGGTCTTGTGGAGCTCGGATCGGATGATCAAACGTCTGAAGAATTGAACCTCCTCGCCAACGCCATGATTCTTTCATCAGATGCCAGCTATGACAATGACGAAGGGACTGGCGACCCCACCGAAATCGCCCTGCTCGTCATGGGCGACAAGCTGGGGATCGACCGGAACGCCTTGCAGCAAAGCCACAAGCGTATCGACGAATCCGCATTCGATTCGGACCGAAAGTTGATGTCAACCCTCATCGAAGAAAACGGGTCGTTTCAGGTGTATGCGAAAGGAGCCATCGGAAACCTGATGGAGATCTGCACACAAGTACTCGTTGGAGGAAAACCCGTCCCGCTGACCGAGGCTCATAAAAAGGACTTTGATGATGCCGCCGTCCACATGTCGGACCATGCCCTTCGCACCCTTGGAGCGGCCTATAAACCCGTGAACGAGCGAATCGACCCGTCCGACATGGAGAAAGACCTGATCCTGGTCGGGTTGGTCGGCATGATCGATCCGCCGAGGCCCGAAGTAAAGGATTCCATCCAAAAAGCCAAAAAAGCTGGAGTCAAAACGCTCATGATCACCGGCGACCATAAGAATACCGCATTCGCCATTGCCGCTCAGCTTGGAATTGCGGAAACCATCGAGCAAACGATCACCGGACAGGACATCGACGAGCTGACCGATCAGGAATTCGAACAAAAGATCGAGACCTATACGGTGTTTGCCCGCGTCTCGCCCGAACACAAAGTGACGATTGTGAGGGTTCTGAAATCCATGGGCAACATCGTGTCCATGACCGGCGACGGCGTGAACGACGCTCCATCCTTGAACGCGGCCGATATCGGCGTGGCGATGGGAATTACAGGAACGGATGTGGCCAAAGGCGCTGCGGACATGATCCTGACAGATGATAATTTTTCAACCATTGTTGCCGCCATTGAGCAGGGACGGAACATTTACAACAACATCAAGAAATCAGTGATCTTTTTGATCACATGCAATCTGGGCGAAGTGCTTGCCATCGTCGTGGCATTGCTGATTGGTTGGCCGGCGCCATTCTTGCCATATTCGCCCTTCAATTCATCGTGATCGGCATACCCGTCATTCGAAGCTCATTTCATTTGCAAATGCCGGATGCCATCGCCTGGGGATTGATCTTCGCATTGGGAATCACTCCATTGCTATTCAATGAACTGTTGAAACTTTGCATCCGAATTTGGAAAAAACCGGCAAACTCTCAAACTGGATGATTATGTGCGGTCCGCATCCGAACAGATCTACGCCATTGTAGCGCATTCCATTGTTGGTCATCCTGATTTCTCCGATGAGCGGAATGGACTATTGGCTGTACGCCTTCACAACTTTTTCTTGATGATTCTTGGGACGATATCCGCACTCGTCGTCTATCAGTTCGGGGTGAATGTGTGAAAGATGCAATACATATTCACATATATGTAGCGCCGACAACGTCAGTGAAACTTACATTCTATAATGACCATCGGATTGTGAAATGGATGTCATACGAAACCTCTGTAGGTCAACTAATGAATCGCATGAAAAAAACGACCAAAAAAAAATCTACCCCTAAGATCAACACATTACATAAATGCTTAACTGGCATTAAAGGCTTTGACCAGATTACAGAAGGCGGGCTACCGCACAACAGAACCACGTTAATTAGCGGGGGTGCCGGTTCAGGTAAAACCCTATTTGGGATTGATTTTTTAATCAATGGGGCTCTTAGTTTCAATGAACCTGGGGTATTCATGTCATTTGAAGAGACAGCAAATGAATTGTATGAGGATACAGCTTCTCTCAACTTCAATTTAAAAACGCTTGTTTCGCAAAAAAAGATAGCACTTGAGCACGTCATTTTAGTGCGCAAAGATATTCAGGAGAAAGATTTTAATCTTGAAGGACTACTGGTTCGCCTAGAGCAGGCTATAGACTCAGTTGGTGCCAAACGCGTGGTTTTAGATTCCATTGAATCTCTCTTTGCGGGCATCACAGAAAATGGAATACTTCGAATAGAGATAAAGCGACTTTTTCACTGGCTCAAAGAAAAACAAGTTACAGCAATCGTTACTGGCGAGCCAAGGCAAGACTCCTATACCCATCACGGCATGGAGCAATACATTTCCGATTGCATCATTCTTCTCGATCACAGGGTGAGCGAAGAAGTTTCCGTTCGTAGAATTCGTGTTGTTAAATATCGTGGTTCTAGTCATGGAACAAACGAATATCCCTTCGTAATTGATGACAATGGACTTTCGGTAATTCCAATCACTTCAGCAGGGCTCGATCAACCGGGAACAGCCAAACGAGTTTCGACCGGAATTTCATCGTTGGATAAATTATTTAAGAGTGGAGGATACACCAAAGGCAGCACCGTGCTTGTTTCAGGTACGGCTGGCACCGGAAAAACAAGTTTAGCTGCTGCATTTGCCATAGAAACATGTAAACGTGGAGAGCGGTGTTTGTTCTTGTCTTACGAAGAATCAGCCGGACAACTTACTCAAAACTTGAAATCCATCGGTGTCGATTTTAAACCACTTATAAAAAAGGGACTCTTAAATATTGTGTCAACCAGACCTACCTTTTTTGGTTTGGAGAAGCATATACTCGATTTATACAAATCCATTGAAGACTTCAAGCCAAACTCTGTTGTGATGGATCCTCTCACAAGTCTCATTGGAGAGGGAAGCCCACGCGAAGTTCGTTCGAGGATTACCCGAATGATGGATGTTTTGAAAAGCAAGGGCATCACCGGATTTTTTACGAGTCTTGTTTCTTCAACCGCAAAAAACAACACAAGCGGTGAAATCGGTGTATCTTCGTTGATTGATACGTGGATTGTAGTGAGAGAAGTGGAAGAAACCGTCGGCAAAAAACGTATTCGTGGACTCTACATTGTTAAATCTCGTGGCACCGGTCATTCCAATGACATACACAAATTGATTTTGAGTGATGATGGAATCTCCTTAGAACCAATGGCAGTAGATTCCACTTCAACAACCGATTCGAAAAGGAAAATAGGTAGCGGTATGGCTACCAAAAAAGAAAATGAACGCCCATAATGTAAGCCTGAGAACGCATGAACGCTTTACATCCAAAATTCATTGTAGGTGTTGGGGGCTCAGCTGGAGCTCTTAAAGCCTACAAGGCGTTCTTGAATGCTCTGTCGGTTGAAACAGACATGGCCTTTATCATTATTTCCCACATGAATCCAACTGCTTATAGCCAGTTAGCTCACATCTTGTCTCGTCACACAAAAATGCCGGTAATCATCGCTTCCCAAAAGATGCCGATACAGAGGAATCACGTCTATGTGATTGCAGCAGACTCAGATCTATCCATTGAAAACTTTACGTTCAACGTTGCATCCCCGCGCTCTGGCAGAGCCGTTGCGATAGATATTTTTTTTTCTTCTTTAGCAGAGGGATTGGGCGCACGTGCGATAGGTATTGTCTTATCCGGGTATGCTAGCGATGGCACGCAGGGATGCAAGCATATCAAAGCAAAGGGAGGAATCACGTTTGCCCAAGACAAGTCTGCCGAAGTGCCCGACATGCCTGTCAATGCACAGGCTTCGGGCTGTGTTGATTTCGTTCTGCCTCCCGACCAAATTGCTACTGAATTGAATAAGATTGGCAAGCCTTGAGCGGATTGCGTGATCAGGGACTGGAGGAGCGGCTGAGAAACCCATCCCGAATATGGTCGAACCGAATTCAATGAAATCATGGCGGAATGACGGCGTAGGGCATGTGCTTTTTTCGAGTTCAATGTTCTAAATTGCCCATTGAAATCAACGAGGCAATTGAATGGCAACGAATACCGGCATCCTTTTCATCCACGGCGCAGGACTCAACGCATCCATTTGGGATGATGTGATTCGGGAGTTGGATGTCCCGGCACTGGCGATCGAGTTTCCGAATAGGCTGACCGATGGAAACGTGAATGAATCACTCAAAATGGATGATTATGTACGGTCCGCATCCGAACAGATTGAGAACTGGACTGTGGATGAGTTCATCATCGTCGCGCATTCCATCGGCGCGGTTGTAGGGCTGAAGCTCGCCAATCAGTACGCATCCCAAGTGAAGGGATTTGTCGCCATCGGTTCGATCATTCCGTTGAGCGGACACTCCTTTGCATCCACCCTTCCCGTCCCGATGAAGTGGATCTTGCCTCTCATCTTGCGATTCCTGGGAACGCGTCCGCCAGATGCATCCATCAAAAGCGAGTTATGCAATGATTTGTCGGACGAGCAGACCGCGCGCATCGTGTCGACCTTCACTCCCGAGGCGCGGGCGCTGTACACGACCCGCATCCGGTATGATCTTCCGGATGTGAGGCGGGTCTACATCAAGCTGACGAACGACAAGTCCGTTCCGCCCGACCTTCAAGACCAAATGGCGAAAAACCTGCATGCCGATGAGGTAGTGATGATGGATAGTGGTCACCTCCCGATGGTGGGGAGAGGGAGGGAGTTAATGGAAATTGTTAAGGGGATTTGAGTTGGAAATGCACTAGTATTTGTGCATACTACAGGAGTCATTTGTCATAAGAAAAGAATTGAAAGCACCGGACTCTATGCACCTATGAGCAAGCGAGTGAAACAGAATGTACCGAACCCATTGGATCTGCTAGGATTATGCTCACTCGGCTTCGCAATACTTAAGACGTACAAAACCTTCGTCAATAGATCCTCATTTGGCTTGCACTACGAAGCCAGAGTTCGTGTATAAACGAGTTAGCAGTAAGCCTTAAAGACTCCCTCGCTTTATTAATAGGCTGACATCAAAAGATATTATCTGCTTAATTTTTGAGTATTTCTCTCATAAATTGTTGTAAATATTCCTAAATTGACTATTATTGCGAATATTTCTCATTTACAAACAATTATGCTAATAGAATTCTCAGTCTCAAATTTTCTCTCTTTCAAAGACAGAAAGTCTATGAGTTTACAAGCAACGCCCATAAAGGACCATCCAGACAGTATAATTACAGAAAGATATAAATTGCTTAAAGGCGCCATAATTTATGGCGCAAACGCTAGTGGTAAAAGTAATTTTGTAAAAGCAATGAGTACAATGAGAAGACTTGTACTAAAATCTTTTGAAAAGTCCTCAGCTACTGAATTAGATATTACTCCGTTTCTTCTACACACCGGTTTTGATTCTAAACCATCACTCTTTGAAGTATTGTTTCTGTTAAATGATATTCGTTATAGATATGGATTTGAAGTTGATAATACCTCTGTAAGAGGAGAATGGTTATTTGAAGCGAAAAAGAATACTGAAAAACCATTGTTTATAAGAGAAAACGATGGCATTCAAGTATTCCCCTCATTTAAGGAAGGGAAAGACCTAGAGGAAAAAACCAGAGACAATACATTATTCCTTGCTGTTGCAGACCAATTTAACGGAACAATAGCAAAAAATATAATGCATTGGTTCAATAATTTTATTACTATATCTGGTCTTAGTCATGAAGGGTATAAAGCAGTAACTTTTAAAATGCTTGAAAATGACAATACTAAACCCGTTCTACAAAGTTTTTATAATCAACTTGATCTAGGATTTGATGATATAAAAATTGTAAAGAAAACCTTCGATTCCAATGAGCTTCCTAAATATTTGCCAGAAGCTATACTCAAACAAATGGTAACGGACTTAGAAGGCAAGACATTAGTAAATGTTAAAACTCTTCACAAAAAATATAATGACAACAAAGAGATTGAAAAACTAGAAGAGTTTGATATGAGAAGTCAAGAATCTTCCGGAACGAATAAAATATTTAATATTTCAGGGCCTGTTTTTGATGTTCTTTCTGATGGTGGTGTTTTAATTATTGACGAATTAGATGCTAGTCTGCATCCATTGCTAACTTTAGCAGTTACGAAACTTTTCAATTCTCAAGAACATAACCCAAAAAATGCACAATTAATTTTTTCAACTCACGACACTAATCTATTGTGTTATGGAAATTACCGTAGAGATCAGGTATTCTTTGTCGAGAAAGATGAATTTGGTGCATCTGATTTATACTCATTAGTGGAATATAATGAAAATGGGAAAAAAATCAGAAACGATCGATCCTTCGAGAAAGATTATATTCAAGGACGATATGGAGCGATTCCTTATATTGGTAACATTAAAACACTATTGGATAAATGGCAAGAAAAATAAAAATCGAGCCTGCCATAGTAAAAAGACGTGAAAGGCAAGAAGCAAGAAGGCAGATAAATAATAAACCTAAAAGAAAGCGATACTTAATTGTTTGTGAAGGAGAAAAGACAGAGCCTAATTATTTTGAAGCCCTTAAATTAGCATTACCCAAAGGCGTTTTAGAAGTAGTAGACTTTAGAATAATTGGTGAAGGATTTAACACAGAGAGTCTTGTTCAACAAGCAATCGCGCTTAGAGCAAAATGGGAGTCTGAATCTGGAAGGAAGATTGATAAACTATGGGTCGTGTTTGACAAGGATAGTTTTTTACCTGCTGCTTTTAACAGTGCAATACAACTTTGTGAAAACACTCCAAAAACAGAAGCTGCATGGAGTAATGAAGCGTTTGAAATTTGGTATTTATTACACTTTGAGTTTTATGACACAGGAATCACAAGAGACACATATAAGCAAAGGATTCAAACCAACTTTAGAAATAAAGGATTAGTTGATTTTGTGTATGCAAAAAACAGAACAGACATGTTCGATTTATTAACAAAGCATGCTAACAGAAACCTTGCCATTAAGCATTCTCAAAGACTTGAATCAACTTATAACGGCGCAAGAGATTTTGCTAATCAGAATCCTTGTACAACAGTATATAAGCTCGTAGTGGAGTTATTCAATCTAGAGAAAGAGCTGGCTGAAGATAATAACAATGAGGTTTAGTTTTGACATCAAAAAAAGGCTCGTCACTTGACATCATCAAGCTCTCTGATGAGCAAAAACTCCTACTAGAACTGAGCGACAGCGACATCCTACATGGACGCATCATCTCCCACGAAGCCCTAATGAAGAACACATTCGAATGGCTGAACCAAACCCCATACTCTCCTACCTCAACTCTCTCCCACGTTCCTAGCGTCAATCCTTAAGCGATTTGCGGGATCAGATCCTGAGTATCGCTCCGGGTTTGGAGGAGCGGCTGAGTCGGAGTGTGCCGTTCTTCTATCATAGGGGAAGCGAGCGGTCGGGTACTGATCCTCCAAAGAATTTGCTCCGTTACCAATTTTGGGTAACTTTGAAAAAAGTTCAATGACATGAAAAACACATCCATCTCTCTCGGAAATTATTTCGACCAGTTTGTGAGCGAGCAAGTTTCTGTTGGACGCTATAAAAACGTTAGCGAAGTGATTCGCGCAGGACTTCGTCTTTTGGAAGATGAAGAAAGCAGAGCAATGGCTTTGAAAAGTGCCATTCAGAAAGGTTTGGAAAGTCCAAGAGTCGAAGATTTTGATTTTGACGAAAATCTGATTCGACTAAAAGCTGAGAAGCGAAAAAATGGCTAAGGTCATTTTTCGACAAGAAGCCATTGACGACTTGAATACCATTTGGGAGTATACGTTTGAACAATGGTCCGAAATTCAAGCCGATCACTATTATGCAATGCTCAAACTTGCTTGTAAGGAAATCGGTAAAAATCCTGGAATCGGAAAAGAGTATGATACAATAGCACAACATGTATTCGGATTGCATTCCGGGAGACATATCATTTTTTATCGACACATAGAACGAGGTGAAATTGATGTGATTCGGATTTTGCACGAACGAATGGATTTGAAATTCCGATTGAACATGTAAACTGGGAAGCCCAAAATTGAAACCCATGAACTGGATCGCACTACTCATCGCAGGAATCTTTGAAATCGGCTGGCCCTTGGGCTTGAAACTGTCGCAACAGCCAGGAAACAGCAATTTAAAAATCGGAGCCATTGGCACGTTCGCAGTAGGAATACTCTACTTTGGCGATTCGGCAAGCATGATGAGGCTTTTGGCCGCTTCGCTGATCGTGATTGGTATCGTTGGACTCAAATTCGCAAGCTTAAAGGAAACGTATCAACTATGTTTTGAACAGGAACAGTGACGGATAGAAATTCCTAAAAGCTCCCGATTTTGAATAGTTTTAGGAATTTGTGAACCATTACGATTGAGCAACATTGATTTAGCATGCTCGAAAACACCATCACCGACATCACCCCTCTCGATCCCGCCTCGCAAGAAGCTTTTCACTCTCTTTTTTCCGATGTGAGCTTTAAAAAAGGCACCGCCTTCGCGAAACGCGGAGAGGTGTCGAAGCAGATCGCCATCGTGCAGGATGGAGTCCTACGAGCGTATTTCACCAAGAACGACGGTGAACAGTACAACAAGACGTTCTTCAAGCAGGGCCATTATGTGGGAGCGTTTTCGTCGTTGGTCACCGGTAGCAAGAACCTGATCGACATCGATTGCCTCACCGATTGCGTGTTACAGGTCGCATCCTACCAACAGATCCGGAATTTGTACGAGCAACATCCATCCGTCGAACGCTTGGCCCGCATCCTCGCCGAACAATTCTTTGTGGTGAAGGAGAAGCGCGAGATCGAGCTGGTCACCCTCGACGCGAAAGACCGTTATGCCATTTTCCTGAATGAACATCCCGGACTCGATCAACTCATTCCGCAATATCATATCGCCTCGTATCTGGGGGTGAGTCCGACCCAACTCAGCCGAATCCGCGCGCAGAAATCGAAATCTTTACCTATGTAAATGCGCGCGCCGCCGAAAGCCCGGACCTTTGTGCCATCACACATTTCACAAAGGAACCATGCGGCTACACGGAAACAAACTCCTCATCACGGGGGCTACGGCAGGCATCGGGGAAGCACTATTAAAAGGCTTTCTCGACCTCGACAACACGATTATCGCGGTCGGGCGCAATCGCGAAAAACTCATAGAATTGGGGAATTTCGATTCACGAATCATCCCGTTCGAATGCGACATTTCACAACAAGACGAGCTCGACCGATTGGTGATGTTCATCGAACACCATCACCGCGACACGAACATTCTCATCAACAACGCGGGCATCCAATTCAATTATCGATTCGAGGATGAACCCCAGCCTTTGGGCAAGATCGAGCAGGAAATCAATATCAATTTCCTGGCTCCTGTGAAGCTGATCAGCCTCCTGCTTCCCACCCTCACGATGAATGAAAACGCGGCGATCGTGAATGTGACATCCGGACTCGCCCTCGTTCCGAAAAAACAAGCTCCAGTCTACTGCGGAACCAAGGCGGCCATGCACATCTTCACGAAATCCTTGCGTTGGCAACTCCCGAATATTCAGGTATTTGAGCTGATTCCGCCCTTGGTCGACACTCAGATGACTGCAGGCCGCGGACGCGGGAAAATCACTCCGAAATCCCTCACATTCGAATTCCTGAATGCGTTCGAGAACGATGTGTTGGAAGTGAACATCGGCAAAGTGAAATGGCTGAGGGTGATTCAGCGGATCAGTCCGTCGCTGGCCGACCGCATCATGAAACACGGAGGCGAACCATGAACGGATTGCTCAAAGTGATGCTCATCCTCGCGGCGTTTTTCGCCTCCACGTTCATCATCGCACGCTTGGCCGGATTTCTGAGTCTCGACGACATCACATCATGGTTCGAATCGCTACAGGATGTCGATCCGCTGGTCCTGTTCGTGCTCGTCGTGGCGCTGCTGTTCAGCGATTTGTTCATCGCCATTCCCACGCTCACCATCACCATCCTGTCGGGGTATTTCCTGGGTTTCGCAGTCGGAAGCAGTGCCGCCATCACCGGCATGATGCTGGCCGGGACGGCGGGATATGGGCTGAGTCGGCGGTTCGGGGAACGCGTGTTGAGGCGGATTCTGTCGTCGGATGAAAAGCGAAACGAGGCCATCGCCAGTTTCCAAACGCACGGACTCGCCATGATTCTGCTCAGCCGCGTTTCTCCGATTCTGCCGGAAGTCTCAGCCTGCATGGCCGGAATGACGGGGATGCGATTCAGCACGTTCATCCTGGTGTGGAGCGCGAACACCATCCCTTATGCCACGATCGCTGCGTATTCGGGATCCATCAGCAGCTTGGGGAACCCGCAACCGGCCATTTATACCGCCATCGCGCTGAATGCGGTTTTATGGCTGGGATGGGTGGTGATGCGCAAAAGGGCGAGAGTGCTAGCTAGTGATTGAATTCCACCAATCCGTTTCCGATATTCATGAAAAGAGATAGCTAAACACATGAAACTGGCAACAGATAAACGGCTAATTTAAATGGATAAAACGATTCAATTTTATAATGAGGTGATGCACTACTTCGAAGTGAATTATTTGAACCTTGCCTTTATCCTAATATTTGTAGCAATCGGGTTTTTATTCGCCAACTTTATACAACGTCGAATACGATCACGCTTAGTAAACAAATCGCCTAACCACATTACGGCTAATTTCACTGCTCAAATTGTGGGGTTTATTCTTAAAACATGTATTGTATTTATCACACTATACATGCTTGGACTTAGTTCGTTTACAAACAAATTACTTGCAGGTGCTGGTCTACTTACATTTGTAATCGGTTTTGCGCTAAAAGATATTGGCGAAAACTTTTTGGCAGGAATTATTCTGGCTTTTAAAAGCCCCTTTAGATTAGATGATTTAATTGAGGTAAACGGCATCATAGGTCATGTTAAAACCATCAGCATAAGAGAAACACTCTTAAAGACCCTAGATGGTAAAGATGTTTTCATGCCAAACTCGATTATCCTTAAAAATCCATTATTTAATTACACCATCGATGGGTTTTTACGGTATGAATTTACAGTGGGTATTGCCTACGAAAACAAACCTACTGAAGCGATTAAACTCATACTTGATACGGTAAATAATGTGGAAGGCGTTTTGAAAGGCCAAAAAAAAGCGAACATAACAATCAGTGAACTATCTACTAGCACCATAAATATCAGTGTGAAGTTTTGGATCGACACCTTTAAATCCACCCGGCGCTTGGTACACCATAATATTCGTTCACAGGTTATGAATGACGTTATTGCAGCACTAATCGCAAATGGCTATAGCCTACCAGCATCAATTGTTGAATTGAAAAATTATGAGCCCTATGGCAATATGAAACTGGAGATTGAACAAAAATGAGAATGCAATGGATGGATCCCTTGTAACGAGGACCCATCCTTGCACAACACCTACGATACGATGAACAAACCAGCGATTTGGTTCACTTCAGCCATTGTAAGAAACTCGTCCCACGCTTCGGTGACGGCATCCGCGCCAACGTTGGTCACTGAAGTCACTGTTACTCCCAGCTGAACCATCTGATTTTCTCCATTGTACACGGCCTGAGTGGCTTCAGGCATCCCAGCACCCCGATTGTTTTGGGTAATCCATCCTTTCAATCCTCGGAGTCGACGCACCTCTGACGCATGCCGAGCCTCAACGGAATGAATGGCCAAAGCAGCGGTGAGAATAGGCCCATTCCCTTTGAGTGCCGGTGCCTGGCCTTTATAGGCTCGTACACCCGTATCCTCAAATGCCTGCGAAAGCGCCAGGAACTGGGCATAATTGTTAAACGGATCAAATGCACCACTCACGGTAAAATCGAATGTCGGTTTCGCAACCGGTGTCCCACTCAAGGAAGTGATGGTATCAATCAAGAAATCCACGTGTTGCTGTTCGTGTTTGGCAATCTGAACGAAGATGTCTTTGTCTTTCCCACTTGGAATCAAACCAGATCGGCTATTTCCCATTTTGTAGTACTCGTTTTCCAAATGCTCCAAGGTTAAGGCAAAATTCAAGACGCCGATCACTTGACTCGTGCTTTGAGCCTTGACCGGAGATGCAAACGTCGACAGCACTCCCAAAGGGATGGCCGCCAACGCAAGTTTTTTACTGAATTCAGTCATCTTCAACAAAGCATCTTTTCTGCCCAAGAAGTGATCTCTTGATTCAGAATCCATTTCGTTGTCATTAATCTGGTTTAAAAAACTGATTAAACTCATATATTTTTTCCTGTTACGGTGTTGATAGTATTAATTTGGTACCGGAAGATTGCTTCCATCGATTTGCTCATTGAAGAAACTTTGAGCGATTCCAAGAACTTGACTAGGAGTTCGTGTCATCTCGAGTCCTTTTGAGTCGATAATATCATCACCTGCGAATGACGTATTGCTACTTGCAATCATCGATCGTATTGCGGCAGCATGCCGTGCTTCGACAGATACGATTTTTCCTGCCTGCACCAGATAATCCGTGTTTTGAATCAACTGTCCCGCACCATTGTATGCGGATACTCCAAGATCTTCGAATGCCTTCGCCGTTGCCAAAACACTCGCTCGATTGGAAAAATTGACGGCACTGAAATTGAATGTCAATGTTGGAATCACACTGTTTGGTGCCACGCTCGTAAGGGCTGCCTTTAGCCAGTCTCGATGGGCCACTTCGTGTTTTCTCAAATCCTCCAGAATCAGTCCTTCGCCAGAGCTCATTCCGCCGTAAGCTGAATTCAATACAGCGATATAAAAGGCTGCTTCAAGCTGCTCCAATGCATAGGCGTAATTCAAGACGCCAACGTCACCGGATCCCAGATTTACTTTATCGTCAACCCGTACCGGGCTGTCTTTTTTGCAGCCGACCAGGCCAAAGGCAACGGTTGCAGCCGTTGTGACCCCTGCATATTGTAGAAATTTTTTTCTTGAGAAGTTATTGTTGGTCGCCTTCTCCAAAACGTTATAAGTTTCAGACATATTTTTCCTTAGTCATTACAGTTCATTGCGATTTATTGATAGCACACTTTTCTTGCCTTCTGACAAAGTATTATCCATTCCAATCCAACGTCATCATACGTTGTGGGAACATGTACTAATAAAAATTACGTCCTGACTGTGTCCGTTTATCATCATGCTAGCGTTCTTGTGTTTGACTATTTTTCGCTTACTGTATGTACCCGAATGCGTTGGGTGAAATTTTATTCGGAGAAGAAACAAAATGAAACTATTTGAATCCGGCAAAACCAAAACCATCCCCAAAGGGACGATTATCCTTCGGCAGGGAGAGGTTTGCAAATTCGGATGCCGTGTCATCAAAGGGTGTTTGAAAAGCGTTGTGATCGACCCATCCGGCAAGGAACACATCATGCAGTTCGCACCGGAAGGATGGCTGATCACCGACATCAACAGCTTATTGAATCAGGTTCCATCCAGCATCACGATTGAAGCGATTGAAGACAGCGAGGTGCATTGGATCCAAGGCGGACACTCCAATGTGTGGGACCATGCAAGCAGGGAAGAGCTTCTTGAACAAATCCATCTGCTTACCCGAAACATCATCGCCGCGAACAAGCGCACACGGATGTTGCTCAGTTCCACGGGCGAAGAGCGCTATCTGGATTTCATTCAAACGTATCCGACTCTCACGCAACGACTTCCGCTTAAATTGATCGCGGCCTACATCGGTATCACGCCTGAATACCTGAGTGAAATCCGCAGAAAAGTGGCCGGCAAACCCATTTCTTAAACTACATTAAGAGACAGGTTTTATTTATGCCGCATATTTGCTCCATCACCAATTGAAGCAAATACACATGACCGCAAAAACATCAAACATCCTCACCTGGTCAATCGCCGGGTTGCTCGCATTCGCATTCTTCGGCTCCGGCATCACCAAACTTCTCGGCGTTGAGATGCAAATACAGAACCTGGAAAGTTGGGGGTATCCGCTTTGGATGCGTTTCCCAATCGGACTCAGCGAGGTCGCATTCGCCATCGGACTTCTGATGCCCGCATACCGGAAATGGGTTGTCTATGCCATTTTCGGATGGGGAATCGTCGCCATTTACACCCACATCCAAGCAACTCCGTCTCAAGTCGAGATGATTGGCGGGCCCATCCTTTTTCTGGTGCTGAACACGGGTCTCTATTTCCTGACAAGACCGTCTTCAAACTGATGGAGCAGTGGAAGCAATCGTAGTAGATGGCTTCCATTCTTGGATGGCACCAAGAATATGTGGATCATCTGTGCATGAAAGCACATTCCACCAATTATTTTGACACGATCGTTGAGGTAGCCGAAGACACCAAAGTAGATTGCGGAACAATTCCGCCCGCCAAGGCCAACCCTTCGGTTGCCGAAATGCAATACGATCTGATCTCGAAGCATCCGTACAAGTACACATCCGACGACATCTTTTTTCAGGTATTCGCAGAACGCAACGACCTGACCGAGGCTGAACTCAAGCCGGCCAGAGAGCAATTTTTCTCCAAAGGTCAGCCGTGTTTTCGGGCATCCCCACTAACCAAAACATACGGTTTTGGTGTGCACAGCAATTCTGAAGGGAAAGTCGCCCTTTTCGGGATGGAGACGGAGGCGTATCGACGGTTTTTAACCGATTCGAGCGTGAAGAAAGTCAAGGCCATGAAATCGAAGCGGTAACCATGGCCTACGATATCAATCTCGCTGATCGTGTCCGCAACTACCTAAGCGACATCGACGGACTCCAAGTCGACGAAAAACCCATGTTCGGCGGATTGGCCTTCATGGTGAACCACAAAATGTGCATCAATATTGGTGAGGGTCAATTGATGTGTCGGTTTGATCCATCGTTGACCGAACAACTTTCCGCTCGGGAAGGCTTTGTGCCGATGGTGATGAATGGAAAGGTGTACAAAGGGTACTGCTATGTCGACCCCATCGGATACCAAAGCAACGCCGATTTCGAGTTCTGGATGAGAATTTGTTTGGAGTTTAATGAGAGGGCAAAATCGTCGAAAAAGCGATTAGGGTGACATTTCGAAGATACAAATAGTTTACATATTCCGTAAACTATTTGTATCTTCGGTGGGAGATGATTACAGAAATCAAAACAGGAATAGCGCATCTTGTTCAAATTGAACCGGTCGAAGAGGTTGATTTCAAGGCTATAACGGCTAAAAGACATTGGTTTAATTGGAGAAAAGAAAAAAACTTTAGTATTTGGAAACTGAGACGTGATGGTAGTAATGATATTATTGGGCTGATGTCCTTAGAATACATTGATTCTGAGCAACGAGTCCACATTCGATTGTTGGCATGCTCTAAAGAAAATGTCGGTACTAACAAGATATACTCTGGAATTGCCAGGAGTTTAATTGCATATGCGTGCAGACAAGCAGTACTTAGATATTCAGATTTGGCGAGTGTAACTCTGATTCCAAAATCAAAACTACGCAAATACTACATCACTGAGTATGGCATGAATCTCGCTGGGAAAAATCTATGTTTGAAGGATGATTCACTATTAAGAATGATTCAATTATAATTTATGAAAACGACAAGAAATAAATTTAAAGAGTATTCAGATAAAGAACTTGCAGAGTCTTTTGTTTTTCCTTCTTATCAAACCGAAGAGCAAAGGCAAGATGATTCAATTGTTATCCAAAAACTTCGAGAAGAATCTTCTAAAAATAGAACAGAAGAAACAACAATGATGCTTCAGTTACTTCATCTGAAGTATAAAATTGAAGACTATATAAAAAAAAACTACATATGATGAACTTTATACATTTGGTTATTTTCTGAAAGAGTACGTTAATTTAGCAACTAGAAAGCAAAAAGATTTTGCCGAAGAAATTGATATCAAGGCAACGGAACTAAGCCAAATCATAAATAAACATCGCAAACCGCCATATGGCTTTGTAATTCGGCTAGAAATCCATTCCAACAAAGCTATTTCAGCATTGTCTTGGAATCGACTTATCGAAAAAGAAAATGAATACGATTTACTACATGATAAAACCATCTGGAAAAAGGAACGAAAACATGTTAAATCCAAACTTCAGGTTCAGATTTAAACCGTTCATCCAAGTCAAATGTCACTCACAAACTGATCGAACGATGAGAACCCTCGAAGACCAATATCCCATTGAAATCCATTCGCCTCCTCGTTAACACGAACATCCTCATATCCTTGGCGGCAGTGTTCTTGACCGTTGAAACGCAGCTTCAACTGAACCTTCCCCCTCATTGGCATTCCTACCTGTTCCTGATTTTCGTGGCGACGCTGTTCGAATACAACCTGCATCGATTAGTCACGATTCGGATAAACAAGGAGGCGGCCACGTCGGACAAGCATCGCTGGGCCTTTCAACATGTGAAGACGATCTATTTTCTTGTGCTCAGCTCGTTGGTCGGGCTCCTCGTCGCCATCACTCAAACGCCTTTCACCGTACTTCTTGTCCTCGCTCCGTTCGCGTTTCTGACGGTGTTCTATTCATTGCCTGTTTCGATGGTCAATAACAAGACGTTTCGACTCCGACAGATCCCCTTCCTCAAAATCTTTCTGGTCTCCATCACCTGGTCGGCGACGACCGTCTTGCTTCCCGTCATCCATCATGGAATGTCACTGGATGCCCATGTATGGATGGTGCTGTTCGAACGTGCCTTGTTTGTGTTCGCCATCACCATCCCATTCGACATCCGAGACATGATGGTGGATAAACGCCAGGGGTTGAAAACCATTCCCCTATTCATCGGTGAACGCAAATCGCGGATGATCTCTGTGCTGACGTTGGTGGCGTTCATCCTTCTCACGACCATCCATTATGGTTCATCCGATCAACGTTTTCTTGTGTTCGCCTTCGCCATATCCGCCATCAGCACAATCTGGTTCATCACCGATAAACGCATTCAACAGCTTCCCCTCTATCATTATGGAATATTGGATGGAACCATGCTGTTGCAGGGAGTGCTCGTTCTGGGCGCCTATCACCTATATTGCCTGATCTGTCGCTTATCCTAATCCGGTGATTCCTATGAGTGAAATCAAAACCAAACAAACGGACGCCGACGTCCACGACTTCATCAACACCTTCGCCGACAGCGAGCAGAAGAAAAAAGACAGTTTTGAATTGCTGACGCTGATGGAGGAAATGACTGGTTTCAAACCCAAAATGTGGGGACCTTCCATGATCGGATTCGGGCAATATCATTATAAGTCCGACCGCAGCACCCAGGAAGGGGATTGGTTCCTCATCGGATTCTCGCCCCGCAAAGCGGCCATTTCCTTATATGTGTACACCGGGAGTCCGAAGCATGCGCATTTGTTGGAAAACCTCGGAAAGTTCAAGATGGGAAAGGCGTGTATTTATGTGAAAAAGCTGTCCGACATCCATCAGGATGTACTGAAAACCCTCATTCGGGAAACGCTTTCCTTTATGGAAAGCAAGTATGGGACGTAGACAGATCGAATGTTGTCGTACGACCGGCATTTGAAGATTGAACGGATACAAAGTAGAGTATGTCTATGAACCGTCGCAATTGCGGGTCGATGTTGCCAGAATCGGTGCTTACATCAAATAGGGTCTTGGCGATGTCGTTATGTAAACACGATATTATACCTGACTAAGCTACACGAACATGGATCATTCGACATCCCACACCAAACACGAGCATCAAGGTCACGACAAACATGACGGTCATGATGTAGCGGATTTTTGGAAACGGTTCATCATCAGTTCCATCGTTTCGATTCCTGTGCTCGCTCTGTCGCACATGATTCAGCAGTTTTTTGGCTTTGAACTGTCGTTTCCGGGCGATAGGTATGTCTTAGCCGTTCTATCGACCTTCATTTTCTTCTATGGTGGGTATCCGTTTCTCAAAGGACTGGTCGACGAAGTCAAAGACAACGCCATCGGGATGATGACCCTGATCGGTGTCGCGATCACCGTAGCCTGGGCTTACAGTGTGGCAATCACGTTCGGTTTGCCGGGTATGGACTTCTATTGGGAAATGGCCACGCTGATCGACATCATGCTCATCGGGCATTATGTCGAGATGAAGTCGGTGATGGGGGCATCCCGATCCCTGGAATTATTGGTGGAAATGATGCCATCCACAGCCCATCATGTGAAAGACGGAAAGATTCACGACATGCCGGTTAGCGAATTGAAGATCGATGATCTGGTGATGGTGAAGCCGGGCGAAAAAGTACCCGTGGATGGAATCGTGACCGACGGGGAAAGTTATGTGGACGAAAGCATGCTGACCGGCGAGAGCAAGCCTGTGAAAAAAAGCACGGATCATAAGGTGATTGGTGGTGCCATCAATGGCAATGGCTCATTGACCATCAAAGTCGCGAGCACCGGAAAAGACAGCTACCTGAACAAGGTGGTGACGTTGATTGAGGACGCTCAAAAAGTAAAATCAAAGACACAAAATTTTGCTGACCGCGCCGCCAAGATCTTAACGTTTGTCGCCTTGGGTGGCGGATTCCTCACGTTGGTTGTTTGGTTGATTCTGGGCTTCCCATTTGTGTTCGCATTGGAACGGATGGTGACGGTGATGGTGATTTCCTGTCCGCATGCGCTGGGCTTGGCCGTTCCGCTGGTTGTGGCCATTTCCACATCCATTTCCGCCCAAAAAGGGTTGCTCATCCGCAACCGAACAGCATTTGAAAATGCTCGTTTGATCACCATGATCATCTTTGACAAGACGGGCACGCTTACCAAGGGTTCCCACGAACTGCAAGACGTGAAGGTGTTGAATTCCGCTTTCGATGAACATGAGTTGCTACGACTCGCATCGGGCATTGAACAACATTCGGAACATTATATCGCAACCGGTTTGATGCGGAAAGTCAATGAACTGAAGCTTACGGTTCCAAAATCGGATGCGTTCAATTACATGCCAGGGAAAGGATTGGAAGGAACCGTGGATGGGAAAGACATCAAAGTGGTGGGCCCGAATTACCTAAACGAGCATAAGCTCAGTATCCCTGACATGGATGCTGAGTTTACCGGCACGATTGTCTATGTGGTTATCGATCAAGACATCGCCGGATATTTCACCTTTTCGGACCAGATCCGCGAAAGCTCATCCGAAGCCATCCAGATACTGAAAGAAGCCGGCATCAAAAACCTGTTGCTCACCGGCGACAACGAAAATGTAGCCAAGAAAGTCAGCGATGAACTGAAGATGGACGGATTTGTCGGAAACGTACTGCCGCACGAAAAACTGGAGAAAGTAAAGGAGCTTCAGAAAAAAGGAGAATTCATCGCGATGACCGGAGACGGCGTGAACGATGCCCCAGCCCTGGCGCAAGCGGATGTCGGAATCGCGGTTGGATCGGGAACCGACATCGCCGCCGAAACAGCCGATATCATATTGGTTAATTCCGACCCGAAAGACATTGCAAACCTGATTCTGTTCGGAAAAGCCACCTATAACAAAATGATCCAAAACCTATGGTGGGCAGCGGGATATAACATTCTGGCCATCCCATTGGCAGCCGGGGTTTTGTACAACTGGGGGATCATGCTGAGTCCGGCGATCGGTGCTGTTCTCATGAGCCTAAGCACCATTGTGGTCGCGTTCAACGCACAGCTTTTGAAACGGCAGATGATGTAAATTATCTTCTCATCATGCCCTCATCACTCCAACTACTCAACGCCGATCACTTCACCGACTATCAATCGAGATTGCGAGTAGATGTTGACGCTGCGTATGAGTCGTTGAAGAACACGCCGCAACGAGTCGAGGATTTTAATTTCTACGTGGCCAATTCAGCCGTCCACTCATCCAACATCGAGGGAAATACCGTCAATTTCGACACCTATCTGAAATCCACTGAGTTCAATTTTCATCTGAAAACGCTGGA
The DNA here is from genome assembly GCA_041749075.1 of Balneolales bacterium. Lineage (GTDB taxonomy): Bacteria > Bacteroidota > Rhodothermia > Balneolales > HLUCCA01 > CAMTWZ01. The sequence goes on from JBGTBY010000025.1 coordinate 133,726, forward strand.
AATAAAGGAGATTGATGACCTAGTCGAAGCCTATCAATTCGCGAGATCGAATGAATTGACACTACATAACGTGTTGAAGACTCATGCTATAATGACTCAATCGTTTTTAGTGAAAACGGAATGCGGGAAAATCCGTGGTGTGAAAGTGGGAGTCCGAAGTGAAGGTCGTCTCATTTACCTGGCCATCGAACCCGAGTTCGTCAAGCAAGAATTGGAGAAGCTCTTTTCAGACATTTCGATTCTTCTGAAAGCCGAACTCACGACAACAGAAATCTTCTACTACGCTGCATTCATTCATTTGGTGTTTGTGAACATCCATCCTTTTGTTGACGGGAATGGTCGGGCGACGCGCCTCCTCGAAAAATGGTTCTTAGCGAAAAAACTCGGCGAAAACGCCTGGTGCATCACCTCCGAAAAAAACTACTGGGACAATCGCCCATCCTACTATAAAAACCTGCAGATCGGCGTGAATTACTACGAAGTGGATTATTCACAAAGTATTCCGTTTTTTCTGATGCTGCCGGATTCATTGCATTAATTGCAGTTACAGACGCTTGACCGAAACACTCTCTCCCCAATTATCCGCATCTTTGATGATGCGCAATCTTCTTAGCCTCTTTTTCGCCCTCGTTCTGACCTTTTCGCTGAACGCCCAAACCGTCTCCATCACTTTTGAGGTGGATATGAGTGTCGAAATCGAGCAAGGCCGCTTCAATCCGAACGTGCGCTCGGTCGATGTCGCGGGGTCGTTCAACGGATGGGGATCCACCGGGCATATCATGACCGATGCCGACCGAGATCAGGTTTACACGGTCACAATCGGCGGATTCACGCCTGCAACCACCATCGCATTCAAGTTCCGGCAGAACTCCACCTGGGACGGTACCGAAGAATTCGCCGGTGGCGGACCCAATCGCTCGTATGTGGTTCCATCCACCAACTCTACCTATCGCCGCTGGTACAACGATCGTAGCCCTGCAAACACACCCCTATCCGCTGATTTCGGAACGTCGCGCTCCCACATCCGCCCCGGCGGATCGGTCCGATTCACGGATGCGTCCGCAGGTCGACCCAGTACGTATGCTTGGACCTTCGAGGGCGGAACCCCGGCCACATCCACCCTACGCGATCCGGTTGTGACCTATTCGGATGCGGGCAGTTATGACGTACGACTCATCATTGCCGGTAGCGGTGGTCGTGCCGACACCCTCTTCTCCCCGAATCACATCTTGGTGAGCGATTCGGCACCAGTTTCGAACCCGGGCTCCATCGAACGCGACTGGCGCGAAGACCTGTTCTATGAAATCTATGTGCGCAGCTTTTCCGATTCCGATGGCGACGGCGTGGGCGATTTCCGAGGCCTTACCTCGCGCCTCCCCTATCTCGAAGAATTGGGTATCACGGGCATTTGGCTGATGCCGATTCACGCATCACCCAGCGACCATGGCTATGATGTCACCGATTATCGATCCGTGAACCCGCAATACGGCACAAAGCAAGATTTCAAGAACTTCCTCGAAGCCGCCCAATCGCGCGGCATCAAAGTGATTCTCGATTATGTGATGAACCACAGTTCCAGCCAACATCCCTGGTTCGTCCAATCGGCCGCAAACAACCCTGAGTATCGCAACTACTACCGCTGGTCGGCCACGCGACCTTCCGGCAATGGTCCTTGGGGACAGCAGGTTTGGCACGCCCGGAACGGCGCCTACTTTTACGGTCTGTTCTGGGACGGTATGCCCGACATCAACTATGATCATGCTCCCGTGAAAGACTCGATTTTCGCAGCCGCGCGTTACTGGCTCGAAGATGTGGGTGTGGATGGATTTCGCCTCGACGCCGTCCTGTATTTGGATGAGGATGGAAGCACCCTCGAGAACACGCCCGAAACCTTCCAAATCTTGCAAGATTTCAAGACCGAGACCACATCCGCCAATCCGAATTCCTTTCTTGTGGGCGAAGCATGGACCCAATCGAACATCATCAAAAATTATGTGTCGAATAACCGGCTCGATTATGCGTTCGAGTTCGATCTTTCCTATCGCATCATCGGTGCGGCGAATACAGGTCAGACGTCCGCCTTGGCATCCCACTTGAACTTCATCACAACCTTATATGGTCCTGGAAAATGGGGAACCTTCCTCACCAACCACGACCAAAACCGGGTCGGAAATGAACTTGCATTTCATCCGGGTAAATTGAGGGTCGCATCCCAATTGCTCTTAACGGTTCCGGGTGTGCCTTACCTGTATTATGGCGAGGAAGTGGGGATGTCGGGAGTCAAACCCGATCCGAACATCCGTCTTCCGCTGAATTGGCAGGTGGTCGATGCACAACGCGCCGATTCCACATCCCTATGGTCGAATTATCGGGATCATATTTCCATCCGACATCAAGATTCCTTCTATCGCTTGTCGGATTACACCGCGTTTTCCTCCGGTCCACTGCTCACGCAAGTCTTTGTGGATGGGGGACTTACCTCAAGCGGATTCATCATCACAAATGTAGGTTCCGACACGCTTATGGCCAGTCAGGCCGGCACGGCGGCATGGAATGAGATTTCCGTGGCACTGACCGCCGCCACACGCACCATCGAACGCACAGGGAACATCACGCTACAACATCCGACGGTGGCCGCACTCGGAGCTGTGAAAATCCCGCCTCATAGCAGCAAGATCTGGGCCGTTGAATACACGACGACGTCTATCGAATCGCGTCCTGGAGATACCGAGCGTGGAGAAGCGTTCGAACTACATCCAAATTACCCAAATCCTTTTAATCCAAGCACAACTCTGAGTTTCTCAATGCGCACATCGCACCTCGCGCGATTAACTGTGTATGATGTTTTAGGAAGAGAAGTCGCTGTTTTGGTTGACGATGTGATGCAAGCCGGATCACACAGTATCACGTTCAATGCTACAGGCTTGGCCAGTGGGATCTACTTGGTGGAGCTTCGTGCCGACGGCATGAGTCGCACGAGGCTCATCTCGTTGGTGAAGTGAAATCGGGAATCAGGAATCAATAATCGGTAAGAATTTCTTTAATCGACTCTTCCCGATTCCTGATTCCTGATTCCTGATTCCTGATTCCCGATTTCTGATTTCTGATTCCCGATTCCCGATTCCCGATTCTCACATCATCCTCTTCCTCTTCGTCAAAAACGCCAGCAACGCCATTGTGAAATCCCCTTCTGTGTCGATCGGTTCGTAATCGATATGCGCTTCCTGGCAGGTGCGTTTGAACGCGGCCGTATAAGCTTCCATCTCGCGGCGATAACTATCGCGAATGTCGGATGGAATCACATCCAACTTCTGTCCGGTTTCAAGATCTTCCATCATCAATCGTCCGTCAGCGAAATCGAACAGACGCTCGCTTCGACCCTCCATCAAATGAAATAAGATGACTTCATGATGCCGGTAGCGAAGATGTTTGAGGGATGCGAGAAGGGCGTCTTGCCGGGATGGATCATCGAATAAATCAGTCAATACGACCACCAAACTGCGTCGATGGATTTGCTCCGCCAATTGATGCAAGGCCACGGCGGCGGATGTTTTGCGTTTCATGCCTTTCGGCGGACCGTCCACATGCGGTTGCAATTGCTCAAACAAATGCCGTAGATGACGATAGCTGGATTTCGCGGGGATGATGCCATGCAAGGTTTCATCAAAGGTGGCCAATCCGCAGGCGTCGCGCTGACGATGCATCAGATACAGCATCGCGGCACCTAAATACGCCCCATATTGCCGTTTCGTGAGCGTTCCGAAGTGCTTGAAATCCATCGACGTACTCGTATCCAGCACCACATAACAGCGGAGATTCGTCTCCTCCTCGTACTGCTTAACATAAAATCGCTCCGATTTGCCATACACTTTCCAGTCCACATGACGCAAATCATCGCCGGCGTTATATGGCCGATGCTCCGCGAACTCCACACTGAACCCGTAAAACGGACTCTTATGCAAACCGGTGATGAAGCCCTCGACAATCTGCCGGGCTTTCATTTCTAAAGGCGAGAGTCGTGATTGTAATTCAGGGGAAAGCATATCGGGAATCGGGAATCAGTAATCGGTAATCAGGAATCAGGAATCAGGAATCGGTGATCGGTAAGACTCAACTTCATCTTTTCATCATTTCATCGTTTCATCGCTTCTACTGAAGCTTGTCGTATTCCCCAATGTGACTCGGGTCGATTTCAACCAACAAATTATAAGCCTCCAAGCGTACTGTCGCGTCCGCATCCACAAATATGGCGGCCAATTCGCGGTATTTCGTATCGAAAAACACATCAAACACATAGGTTTCCGTTGTAGCGCGTTTCGCATCGCGGATGAGCGTTAGGGCTTCGAGGATGTTGGTCCGCGCTTGGTCTGGATCTTGTGTGAACAAGTCCAATCCATGCCGATGATAGCGATACATGGCTTTTCGAAGTCCTTCCGCGCCGGTTCCGGTGAATCCGCTGATCAGATAGTAGCGGTTGCGCCGGGTGCTTCCGCCGGATTGCCAAGCCGCACCACCTGCGCTTTGTCCGACATCCGTGATTCGTTGCGCCCGACGGAAAAACTCGGTCCCACCAAGCTCGGAAAAGGAGTCGAGATCCATCGCCAATATCAGATTCGCATAAAAATCGAGTACCGAGGCGATGTCATGAAACACTAGCGGATCATGGATGATGTTCTGATTCCGGTTGAAGGTGAACCTCCATCCCGCATCCGGTATGGCGATCATCGGCGTGAATTGCAAGGTATTGTAGATCGGCCGCTCGCTCGTCACGATCAGAGTGGCTTCGAAACTGTTGTTCGACTCGGTCTGAAGAATCACCTGCATGTTCATTTTCAGGCGCTCATGCTCTTCGAAGGTGAATTCGGTCCATTTGTGCTGATTGATGTAATTCTCGATCAGCGGCACCAGTTCGTCGAGATAATCGAGCGAGGTATTGGTGATGGCGGCTTTGTTCAGAGTCACGGTCACTTGCAATTCTTGTGACAAAACCGGCTTACTGAAGCAAAGAAGGATGATAATGAGAAGCGATCGGGTTCGATTCATGGTCTCAAGATAACGAAGATTGAGGCATGCACATTTTTAGGAACGAAAGTGATGTAAGATTTTCGCGTTTTCCGCCTCTATATAGGTATGAGCTTTTTGTTCTGCCTATTGATGTGGCAGGTCTTCTGGACCAGCCCTGTGGATCCGCGTTTCGGCGTGGCCGGCGCAGCTATTACCCATGATCGCGTTTTCGGACTATCCGAACTCACGGAAATCACGGCATCCGTTGTGTGGAACGAGTTCAGAATACCTGTGGAAGCCGGAGTATCGTCCTTCGGCTTCCATTTGTATCGCGAAACACGGATTCGAGGCGGCACCCGGTTCACGTATGGGGACCTACGCGCCGGGCTCGTCCTCGAATCCCGTTTCGTGGCGATCAAGAATTTCGAGTCGATATCCCGCCATTCTGTCGATGCCCGATTGCAGTACCCCATCTTACCTGAGGTCGATGTCGGTGTGCTGTTCACGAACGTGTTCGCGGAAAAGGATGTCCCACAAATCGGTTCCGTGGGAGTTTCCGGCGCCCTTCATCGAACACTCCGCGTGGAAGCCTGGGTCTGGAAAGATGTGGCATTTGATGCGGATGTGAATCTTCGGGCGAGATGGAGCCCTCATCAAGCGATTGAACTGATGGGCGGACGATCGACCAATCCCGGCATGTGGACGCTCGGAATCCGATTACGACTCGATGCCTTCCGATTTGGGTTTGATGCCCGTGAACACGCCGTACTGGGCTGGAGCGAGACCATCGAGGCCGCATGGCTCTGGTGATCATCATCTTATTCCTTTTTCAATCGGGATGGATGGAGACCGAGCCGGATGATCCCGAAGCTTATGCGAGTTGGTTGAACGATCTTGCTCTGATGCCATTGGACTTGAACACCGTATCCGCCGATGAACTCGCCCGATTGCCCACCCTCGACCCACGCCTCGCCCGTGCCATTGTCGCCCACCGCACCCGACGCGGCGCTTTTCGCGACATTTCCGAGCTCGAACGTGTTTCCGGGATCGACGCCGAACACATCGAAGCCATCCGCCCTTATGTGAGAATTTCCTGGCGCGTCAGGTGGAATCCCACCGGCGCCGCGTCCCTGCGCCATGGCCAATACCGTGGCCAGGCCACGGCCGGACCACTTTCCGTGTTCCGCAGCGAATCGAGGCGGTTTCTGCGTTTCCAGAATACGCATGCCACGTTCATGATGGGCGATCACCGCGTATCCACCGGACTCGGACTCGTGCAGCATCAGTCCCTTCGCCCTGAAACCTCGGTTTTCGGACATAACCGCCACGGGACGAGAATCAGGGGGAACACGAGTACAAGTACTCAAGGAAATCAAGAAGTAGCCGGAACGGTGCGGTTTCGAGGCTTGGAACTCAGTGCCTTCGAAGACGGCGGACGGATACAACTTTCCAACTCCTTTCTGTCTGTCGGCGCGACATCATCGGCAGGAGCAATCGGACAAGATGCCATCGCCGCGTTTCGCAAAATCCCAATCACCATCGGCTACGAAATCGGAGTTCATAAAGACAAAACCGCATTCATGGCCGAATCTGCGATCACTCCTATGCGTCGATTCAAGATTTCTGCGAGGTATTATTCTATAGGAACTGGTTATAGTGCGCCGAATGCCTTGATCGGCGTGAAATTCGGTCGGAAACCGATCGGAGAATCCGGAATCGGAATTGGTGTGACATTCCGTGGTGCCTATGCCTCGGTGTCTGAAGCGCGCTCGCATAACTCACTACTTCGTGAAACAGACACCGAATATCGAATCGGCTTTTCCGATGCTCGGTTCTTGGGAGAGGTGAGAAAAAGGGTGCGTCCGGGCCAGGAAGACGGATGGGTGAAGGGCGGTGTGAGGTTCCGGGAGGGTCGGGCGTTGCGGGGCGAGGTGATCGTTGAGGGTCACAACCGCGGCGTGGGAGGGAGAGCGGTGCTGGACGTGCGCCCGGCGCAAGGGTTGAGGGTTTGGGCCATGATGGGGGTATTTGATGCGGAGGCGTACGACGATCGGTTGTATGTCTGGGAGCCGGACGGACATCGCCGGGGGAAGGTCTTGCTATGGTATGGGAGGGGGCGGAGGGGGGTGGTCTCAATAGAAGCGGGGCCGGTCAAAGGAGTCGTTTTGAGCGGGGTGTTCGGCGTCACGCATTTCAGCGACCGTTGGGGCCCCGGCGCCATCAAAAGCGAAGGGATGCTGCAAGTGAACGTGGGGTTTTAGGGCTCGGCCAGTCGATAATGATGAGTAAAAAATCGATCTACCTTGAAACCTCGGTTATAAGCTATCTGACCTGCAAGCCGCCTAAGGACTTGGTCAAAGCGGCAAGGCAAAAGCTCACTATGTCATGGTGGGAAACCAAACGGCATGATTTTAAATTGTTTATTTCACAGTCGGTTATTGCCGAAGCATCTGTCGGGGATCCTCAAGCTGCCGCCAAGCGTCTGGATTTTATCAAGCGAATCCCAATGGTCGAACTTTTACCTGAATCCGTGGATTTGGCCGATTTTCTGGTAAGGCAAACCCCGTTTCCTGAAAAAGCCAAAATCGATGCCCTTCACATAGCGATCGCCTGCGTGAATGAGTTTGATATCATCCTTACTTGGAATTTCAAGCACATCGCCAATGCACGCCTCCAGAGCCGACTTACCAGCTTGGTCGAAAGTAGAGGATTTCAACTTCCAAAAATTTGTACCCCGGAAATTTTACTAATTTAAGTTCATGAAAGATGACCCTATCCTTAAAGACATCAGAAAATTCCGCGATGAATTATCCGAGCGCTTCGATGGTGATTTGTCGAAGATCTATGATTACTTCAAACAAGAAGAGGTGAAATCGGGTCGGACATTTTCGAAGCCTAAAAAAGCAAAGACAAAGCCGGCTTGACATTGATCAGCTTTCCGCATTTCGTGCCAACGCGGCCGCCATCATCGAAAAAGTAAAAAAGGATAGACGACCCGTGGTCATCACCCAGCATGGGAAAGGATCGGCTGTTCTTTTAGATGTCGCTGACTACGAACAGATGATCGAAACCATCGAAATCCTTCAAGACATCAATCAGGCTCGTGAAGAACTAGCGGCAGGCAAAGGGATTCCGCACGAGGAGGCGATGGCATCGATCAGAGCCCACCTGAATCGAAAGAAATGAAGAACTTTTGGCATAAGATGCAAAATCTGTCCCACAATACTTCTATTATGTGGGACAAATTGTTAACTATCAAGAATGGAGTTCTTATGGCGGAGGGCGTAAATGTTCGATTTTCAGGTGAGTTGCAACGTTTCATACAAGAGCGAATCGGCGAGTCGGGGCTCTATGCCTCGGCCAGCGAATACATTCGTGATTTGGTGCGGCATGACTACGAGCAAGAGGAGCAGCGAAAGTGGGCATGGCTACGCAATGAACTTAAAGCCGGCGCGGAGGCTACCAAAGCGGAGTTCATCACAATCGATGCAGACAGCCTGATTGCGGAGGCAAAAGCACGGAGGAAATCGGGTGGCGGTTGAACTTCACAATTCTGCCAAATTTCGAATACTTGAAATTTGGGACTATACGGAGCTGGTTTGGGGCGCCAATCAAGCAGACACTTATGTTCGCGGACTTATTGATGCTATCCACGAAGCCAGCAGCATGCGGTACACGTGGCGACCTGTGGAGGATGAGGCGTTGAGCGGTATTTTTTTCATCCGCTATCGGCATCACTTCATATTCTTCCGTGAATTCCCGGACGGGACCATTGGTGTAGTCAGTATTCTACACGAAAACATGAACATCCCATCGCGCTTGAAAGAGGATTCCGAATATTAAATTCGGTCACACCCCACCCCTATATAAATACATAAGAAAGCAAAGACGAAGCTGCTGCGTTATTAACAGCAAACGCTTCAGTTATTTCCATTTTGGAAACAACTGGCTGAGGGTGAATACAACGTTTAGCCGATCTGGGTTTGTTCTCTTGAAATGTTTGGAGTCTATGACCCCGACGATTCGTATCATACCATCATAATCGCCTTATCATCGACTGAGATTTAATTGCATTTTTTAGAACGACATGAAAGATGACCCTATCCTTAAAGACATCAGAAAATTCCGCGATGAATTGTCGGAGCGCTTCGAAGGTGATTTGTCTAAGATTTTTGCTTACTTCAAACAGGAAGAGGTGAAATCGGGTCGGACATTTTCGACACAGAAGAATCCGCGGGTTCTGGTACATCCTGAAGTGATCTCCCCAAAAACAATGGAGATGATGGACCAATCAGTCGGCAATCTCAAAAAAGGGAAGGCTTCCAATGCGGTTGATTTGAACGAGTTGGACAAACTCCTTGAGTAGATAACTCCCAACAACAATCGCCAAATATGCCATGAAGATTCTTAGTGGAATTTGTTTTTGTACTTTTTTAGGCTGCGCTTTATTTGTGAAAGTGCCAACGTTTAATCACATCCCGAAATCAGATAGATTTGTGATGGAACCTAGAATTTATTGTAAAGAATTCATATTGCTTGATGACAAAAGATGTTCAGCATTAGTTTTCTTTCCTAGTGGTGATGTGATCGGACATACAACCAGTTTTTCACTTTATGATCTATATTTTTTTTCGAACAGTGAAACTCTATATGACAAATCTACATTCGATGCCCAATGGGGGAAGTATTGGTTATTGGGTGATACTTTATACTATGAATTTGCGCACTATGCGAATATGGGTGGTGCGGTGTATTACCCCAAAATATCAAGGAAAACCAAACTTGTTGAAGACACTTTGGTTATTATCCCACAATTTTTACACACGTTCTACTACACCGAATATTTTTGGGCCAACGATACTCTCACCTATATCCGAATCGAATACCCGGATATAAACAACATCGATCCGTCCAAGGCTTGGATCAACCAATAATGAATTCATCTTCTTCATCTAGCCGGGGGCTTAAGCCCCCGGCTACAAAAAAACCCTCACCCTCCCTGCCTCTTCGCCAAGATCCTTCTCAACAACCCCGGCGCGAATTTCGAGAGCCAAATCCCTACTACCTCGATTCCTCCGATCCAGATTTCGGGCTTGCGTTTATTCAATGCCTTAACCGCTTTTCGCGCAAAAACATCCGGGTCCATCCCCTTTTCCTGATTGACATCCATCTTGCCGTATTTGCTCCCATCCGGACCCACCGCGTTCACCGAAACATCGGTGCGGATGTAACCGGGGCACACCAACGACACCGATATTCCGGTGTCCGCCAATTCCGCGCGCAACGAATCGAAATAGCCATGCAAGGCATGTTTCGAGGCGGCATAACTGGTCCGGATCGCCGTTCCGAGTTTGCCGACTACACTGGTGATGACCACGATGTGTCCACTTTTCCGTTCCAGAAAATGAGGAAGCAGGTGACGCGTGAGTTCCACCGTTCCGAAATAGTTCACATCGAACAGATGCTTTTCCACATCCAAACTCGTCTCCACTGCCCGCGAGCGCTGACTGATGCCGGCATTGTTCACCACCACATCCACACTCCCTTTCCATGCGACAGCCCTTGCCACAGCAGCGGGAATCGACGCATGGTCGGCCACATCCAAAGGCAGAATCAAACACCTGCTTTCAGGCAGGTCGCACGCCGTCCGGACCCGTTCCAACTCCCCTACCCGGCGCGCAGAAAGAATAAGAGATGCCCCGCGTCGGGCGTATTCCTTGGCCAGCGCCTCCCCGATCCCAGAAGACGCACCCGTTATCCAAATCGTGGTATCTTTGCTCATAACGGAATGATATCGAATAAAACCACTCCATGCTCCTGATCCTCGAAGACGAACGCCAAGCGGCCGATATGCTCGCTTCTTTCCTCGAACTGAACGGGTTTCAGACCAGCGTGGCGTACGACGGACATCAAGCCATCGGAATGCTATCCTCCGCCGCCGAATCCTTCCAACTGGCGATATTGGATATCATGGTCCCGGGTCCGGATGGACGGGCTGTATGTCGCTTCATCCGCTCGCATCCCGCATTGAAAAGCATCCCGGTTATTTTTCTCACGGCAAAAGATGAAGAGCAAGACGAAATCGACGGTCTCGCGCTCGGCGCCGACGATTACATCCCCAAACCGGCCAGTCTGAATCTCATTTTAGCTCATGTGAAGACTCTGCTACGCCGCCGAGAAGCGGGTACGAAAGTGTATGTAAAACTGGGCGATGTGGTGATCGATCAGAATATGAGAGAAGTGAGTCGGGATGGGAACAGAATTGAACTCACCACGACCGAGTATCTCATCCTGCATATGCTCGCATCCAATCCGAATCGGGTCTTTTCTCGACAAGAGATTCTGAACCGCATTTCCGATGACAAAAACGTCTTCGATCGTACCGTTGATGCCCACATGAAAAACCTCCGCATGAAATTGGGAGCGGATGGAACCCGCATCAACACCGTTCGTGGCGTGGGTTATGGAGTGAAAAAATGAACATCCGCGCAAAATTATCCCTCACATTTGTGCTGTTGATGATTTTCGGTGTGACCGCCATCAGCAGTTATGCCATCATGTTCATCCGGAACGACATGCTGGATTCCGGCTTGGCTACCATGAAACGCCATGCGAAATGGATGGCTCTTTCTGTGAGTGAATTGCCGGATGATGACCAATTCCGCACGAAAGTAGGGGTTTTGGCCGCTACAGCCGGGTATGATGTGGGGTTGTATGATGCCGACAGCACATTATTTTTCGAATATGGAATCGGTCGCGAGCAAGACGAGGAGCGTATCTATGTGTTCGAGGATATTTCAGGAAGTCGCAATGTGGCGATCCGGCTCGAACTGAGTCTGCCCAAGGAAACGTTGTATGAGCCGGTCAAAACGATGCGATGGATCATCTACACCGGGATGTTCATTTCCATTGGCATCATTTTATTGGTGAGCAACCGGTTTGCGAGTTATCTGGCCAATCCGATCCGAGCGCTGAATGATGCGGCGTTGCGAATCGCGGATGGGGATGTGACACACCAGGTGGAGCTCGCGCGCAGCGATGAATTCGGAACCTTGGCCACATCCATCAACCGGATGGCGGGTCGGTTACGCGCGGACCTGAGTGAATTAGAGGCCGCATCCGAACGGCAGAATCGCTTTTATGCGGACATTGCCCATGAAATCCGGAATCCGCTGCATAATCTGATGGCTTCGCTTGAAATGGCCGGATTGGAGCAATTGACCGAGGAAAAACGCATCCAATACCATCAGAATGCGCAATATCAGACAGAGAGGCTGAGTCGGCTGTTCAATGATTTGCTCACGTTGCAGCGTTTCGATGCGGATCCGTCGTTCGTGAACATCCAACCGGTGGAGTTGAATCCCATTCTTCGCAAGCTCGATGAGATGTATCACAGTCTGGCCGAGCGCAAGGGGCTGAGCCTGACTATTCCGATGACAGACGCCGTTGTGATGGCCGATGGGAGCAAAATTGAGCAAGTGTTGGATAATCTGATGTCGAACGCCATCAAATACACGGCCGAGGGACATATCCGGCTGCATGTCACAAAACACGACATGTCGTTGGAAATCAAAATCGAGGATACGGGTCAGGGCATCGCAGCGGAACACATCCCGCACCTGTTCGACCGGTTCTATCGCACCGACAAAGCCCGTTCGCGCGACAGCGGCGGCACAGGATTAGGCCTCGCCGTCGTGAAGAGCATCTTGGATGCGCATGGTTCTGAAATCTTCGTGGAATCGGATAGTGGAAAAGGAACGAGTTTTTCGTTTACCTTACCTCTACATGAAATGTGATTCCCCCATTGCCCTTGCCTTGCTTCTTCTGTTTCTGAGCGCGTGCCAGAAAGGATATTATGTCCGATACAGCCCGAATCAGGGCATTGTGCCGATGGAGTCCGGAACACCCATGCCAACCGGCTCACGAACGGTCTCGGCTCAGTATTCTGAGATCATCGGGGACGATGACATCCTACATGTTTCACAATACGATGAATCAAACAACTCCTATCGTCGCAACGACAAGATCATTGAACCAATCGGAAAGCGAATTTCGATCCGCGTTTCCAGCCAAAAAAGTCCTAGTGAGCGAACTGGGATGGGCTTCTCGTACAGCATGCAACAGGAAACAGGCTACAACTTGACCCTCTTCTTGGAGAACACACGATATTGGAGGTTGGATGATCGAGGGACTCACATCTCGTATTATACGATTTTGGGAGCGAGCCTGATCAATAAACAATACTATTCCGTCGAGACTCAAGAGCTCAATTTCGTCAGCAAATCATTGCTGCCGGAATATTATATGTCGCTATTGATGTATCATAAACTATCGGAAGGCTCAGGATTTCGATGGGGGTTTGCATCCCCACTGATGTTAAACAACCCAGCCTATGTCCGAGTTGGCTTGACGGCTGGACTGACATTAAAACCGGCAAAGAGATTCCATCTGAACATGACGGCATCCCACTATTCGAAGGCTGAGATTGTGAGATTTGATTACTTCCGCATTGGCGATTACCGTTTCATCTATCCCTGGCTCGGATCGCTTACGTCGAGACGTTTTTTGAATTCACCCCATTCGGATCTCTCAATAGGATTTCAATATGTGTTCTGAAAGGACTATCACCTCATTTTTTCTTTTCGTGCTGATGTTGTCGACGACAGGTTGTTATCACGGGTATTATGTCCAAAGCAATCCGAATCATCCGATCACATCCACGGAATCGGGCAAACCAATGCCTGAAGGTGCTATCGCAATTACTGGATCTGCCCATGCATTGGTTCGAGGCGATAACGAGTTGTATTACAGGAAGCGGAAAAACAAAGGCAATCTGTCCGACCTGCAACACGATACCAATACCGTTCCTGCCGATCGATCGTTGGGCATCGGCTTCAGGTATCAAACGTCTGAAAAAGTTGGCGTCGGCGCTGGCCTCATTTACAGTGAACAAGTGGATGCGTTTGTCGCCGATCGCGAACCGTACGAACGACTCACATTGTACATTGAAAACGTATTTTACGAACAACTCACCTCGTCCAAATCACCTTGGAAGGCTTCGTTTCATGTGAAAGCCGGGGTCAGTTTGTTGAGCAGAGATCGAACCTTTATTTCAGGAGGGGTTCTGTTTCAAACAAAAGAGTGGTATTCCGAAAAACACGAGCCAAATCAACATACCTTGATTGAACTGTTGGCCGAACCCATCCTATATGGACCCATCCTCAAATCAATTGGAGTGACCATCGCGCCCCAATATTATTCAGCCATGTTTTCCGGCGCAATCCATCAACGTGTCGGATTCCGATTGGGTATCGTTCTTGAACCCACCCGTTTCCTTCGAATCACGGCATCATCACCCATCATGAGCAAAAGCTGGGTCTTCGGCCAAGGATTGCATCACAGCAGTAACGCAAATCCAAAACCATACGACGACAACACATTCAGTTCGGTGTTTCGAAATGTGAATGTCGGCATTCAACTCCTTCTGAACCCATGACTCTTCACACATTCAGAGACTTTTGCTTATCCCTTCCCGATGTCACCGAATCCTTCCCATTCGGTGGAGACACCTTGGTCTTCAAGGCCAGCGGAAAGATGTTCACCATCTGTGATGCGGACCATTTCGTGAGCATCAACCTCAAATGGACTCCCGAAGACAACATCAACCGCCGTGAGGAATACCCTGAAGCGGTGTTGCCTGGCTACCACATGAACAAGACGCATTGGAGCACGGTAAGGATGGATGGGGGAATTCCAGATCGGACACTGCTGGAATGGACCCGCGAATCGTACGATATCATCGTGGCGAGTCTGCCGAAATCGAAACGTCCGACCTAAGGCTCAACGAGCAGGAGCACGTTTGCGACCGCGCGCTCGCCGGTCAGGTCGGATGGTTGGTTTGCGACGCGCCCATCCACCACCATGGCAGTAGATCCGCCACCATCGAGGTTTAGCGCATCCCAAGCACCCAGTGTGAGGAGAAAATCGGCCATGTCTTGAAAAGTCATCCCGATGCTGGAATCTTGCCGGCCATCCACCGTGCATAACCAGATTTTCGTCTGATCCTGATTCACCGCCACAAAGGTGCGAGGGTGTCGAGCCGTCATGAAATTCGCTCCTACGCGGTCGCGGGATTCATTCAAATCGGTCACGGCTTTTCCATTCTCCAAAATCATGCCCCCGCCGCCAATCACTTGTTTGACGGTTGAATAACTGGCATCAGAAAACCCGAGCCAGGTTTTGAGGGTGTCTCCAGTACCGATGGAATTCCATTTTGATGCTTGAGGATGCGAAGGACCAATTGAGAGAATCGACTCGGAAACCGACAATGGACCGTAGCCAGCTTCTTTCGCTCGAACCACAAAACGGGATGCACCGATGGGTCGAAGAGTCAACACATAGCCGCTGCTATCGCTGCGTACTCTGTCTTTGGCATGCGCATTGTAGAAAGCGGCATGAGTGCCGTTGCGACGCCGGTTCACGCCGTGCAACGATAGGGTATCAGAACCTGAGACTACATAACCGGCAAATGCGGGGCGGTCGAACGCGATTCGACCATCCTCCATCACCATTAAATGGGTACGTGGAGTAGGAGATGCGTGAATGAATTCCCCATCCGTCACTTGATATCCGATAGGCCATGTGGTTTGAAAGCTGAAGAAATCAGCATTCAACGCGACCAAGACTCGATCATAGTTCGAATCCGCATCTTTTACTTGCTCCGTGGTGCGTTTGAGTCCGCCGGATCGCCAAGCCACCAATTCGGTTTTGCTAATTGTGCGATCGATTTCAATCACATCCAAACGGAGTGGTCCTTCCAACTGAATCTGCCTGTATACGACACCCCGAGCCAATATCTCATCATCTCCAGGTTGCACAACGAGGCGATAGTCTGCCCCGAGGGTAAACATGAAGATAAAAATGAGGAAGCGCGGAATGTAGACGGTCGACGAGTTCATTGAATCTAAAGGTGCGAAACCACCCTAACATCTCCAAATACTCTTGAGGTCCAATTCCGCAAATTATCGAGCCAGATGTAGAATGTTGGCAAAACCACCATGGAAATGACTGTCGCGAACAACAATCCGCCAACAATCGCACGGGCCATCGGGAAATAAGGTGGACCACCACCGCCAATTTGAGTATCTCCGACACAAAGAGGCAACAGACCGAGAACAGTGGTGCCTGCCGTCATCAATATCGGGCGCATCCGGTTCATACCGCCTGTGATGATGGCTTCATTGCGCGACATCCCTTCGAAACGGAGTTGATTGATGTGATCGACCAACACAATTCCATTGTTCACGACGACCCCCATCAGAATGAGAATGCCAATCATCGCCATCAGATCAAATGTGGTGTTCGTGAACATGAAAAACCAAAACACACCGATCACAGCGAATGCGATACAGGTGATGATGCTGATGGGATAGAGCGTGCTTTCGAACAAGGACGCCATCACGAGGTAAATCAAAGCCAAAGCCAAGAAGATGTTCACGACCATCTGGTTCATCGCATTTTCGCTGTCTCGGAAGCTGCTGCCATAACTCCATCCATACCCGGGCGGATAATGGATTTGATCCATCACTGGTCGCATTTTTTTGCGGGCTTCATCCATCGTGATGCCTTCCAACGTAGCGAGAACGGAGATGGAAGTCTGACGATCTTCACGATTGATCATGACCGGACCTTTTTTCAGTTCATAACTTGCGATAGCAGCCAATGTGATGGTTTCGTCGCCTCGGCGTGTGATGGGCAACTGCATCAGTTGATCGATCGTTTCTCGGTCTCCCTCCTGAAATCCGACCAACACATCCACTTCGCCCTGCGTGGACCGAACACGGCGCAGATTCTGTCCGCGCATGCCGTTGGATACGAGTCGTGCCACATCCGCCGAGCTCAACCCAAGCGCTCTTGCACGATCTCGATCCACCACCAATTGGACTTCTTCGGTACCGGCTTCGGCGGACGTTCGTACATCCGTCAAACCCTCGATCGAACGAAGTCGGCGAATCACTTCTTCCGTCAGAACCACCAATTCATCGCTCGAATCACCAATCAGATTCACCCTCATCGATTCTATGCCGGATTGACTGATGAATTCGAAACCTGGCCGTGCGATACTTAACTTCGGAACCCCAGCGCGGATTTTTTTCTTGATGTCTTCACTGCTTTGTTCTCGGTCATCATCCTCTTTCAACAGGATGGTCGACATCGCATAATTCGTCGTTAGAAAGGTGTAGACCTTATCAATTTCAAACTCGGATTTGTTCGCATACAGAAATGTCTCCACCGTATCGACGGCTTCTTTCACCTTATCGAGCGTATAGGTACCGTTGATGTTGTAAATCAATCGCAATTCTTTCCCTTCCGGTTGCGGAAACATGTCCACATTCACGACTTGTGCCGGTATGGCCACACTTGCGATGATGAGTATGACGATGGTGAGGGATGTCCATGGCCGATCGATCAGCCAATTCAACAGGCGTCCGTAGCCTCGCTGCATCTTGTGAACCCAATCATTGTCATTCACGATTCGCTTGGGCTGGAAACGTGTGGTGAGCAACGGAATGAGCGTGAGGGAAATCACCAGAGACGATACAAGAGCCAATACAATGGTGACCGCGACATGACTCAGAAAAATCGCCGTCATATCGGTCGTGCTGATGATATTCGGTAAAAACACAATGATGGTGGTCAATGTGCCCGCTATTACGGCCATTGATACTTCTTTGACGGCTCGGATGGTGGCTTCGGTTTTGTCTCCCCCCATCAGCTGATGTCGATGGATGTTTTCGGTGACCACGACCGCATTATCGACCAACATCCCGACGGCAAGCATGAGTCCCATCATACTGAGAATGTTCAACGTCATTCCGAGGAAGTACAAGCCACCCAATGTGATGATCAATGACAATGGCACCGCAGCCGTCACAATCAAGGTTGCGGATAAGCTTCTGAGAAATACGAACAGCACAATGGTAGAAAGCAATGCCCCGACCATTCCGGCTTTGAGCAATTCGGTCAATGAGCTTTTGATGCCCGTCGCTTGGTTGTTCATTTCATAAATCTGAACCCCACGCATTTCGGGATGTTTGCGGATCTCCTCGATTTCCGCTTCCACCGCTGCGACGGTTGCAACCGTATTGCCGCCACTTTCCTTGAACACATCGATCCCGATAGCCGGTTTCTGATCCAATAATCGCAGGAATTCCACTTCAGGCGGCGCAAACCGGATATCCGCCACATCTTTGAGCCTCAATCCATTGGATTGGATCACGATGTTCTCAAAGTCCTCCATGTTCCGCAATTCACCAACCGGACGCACCACGAATCGAGAGTTGTTATCGGTGATGGTTCCAGCCGTCACCGAAAAATTCGCTTCCTGCAACAGACGCATCAATTCCGCGATGTTGACCTGATGCATCACCAAACGATTCGATAACAGATCGATCTGGATCTGCTTCTTATCCACGCCATACAGATCGACCTTAGACACACCTTCAATCCGCTCCAAACGCGATTTCAATTGCCGATTCAGTTTTTCGTAGGCGTTCGACAAATCCTGTTCACTCGAAATCCGCAAATTCAAAACCGGATCATCACTGGCGCTGAATGTTCGAACGAATATGCGTTCAATGTCGGATGGAAGCAGATGTCGAATTCCATCCACCTTTTCTCGGACCTCGATCGATCGCAATCGCACATCCGTCCCCATCTCCATTTCCATGAAGAATGTGACGCCATTTTCGCCAGATGAGGAATTCATCCGCTTGATGCCACTGACCGTTGCCAAGGCCTCTTCGATCGGTCGAGTGATCAACCTCTCCACTTCTCCCGGTGTGGAACCACGATAAGGCACCTCGATCAGCAAACCCGGAAAGGTGATGTCGGGAAAGAACTCGAGCGGAACCAATCGGGATGAGAGCAAGCCCACCGCCACCAGACTGGTGAACAGCATGAGAATCGTGATCGGACGCTTGATGGAGTAGGATGCGAGTGACATTATGCTTTCCGGTCTAATATGGCGTACATAACAGGGATAACCACCAAGGTGAGGAGTGTGGAAACCACCAATCCCCCAATCACGGTGATGCCCATCGGAGCTCGGATTTCAGCACCTTCACCGATTCCCAACGAAAGTGGCAGTAAACCAAGAACGGTAGTCAAGGTCGTCATCAAGATCGGACGGAGTCTGGATCGACCCGCTTCACGAATCGCTTCAAACTTTTCAATCCCACGTGAACGCATTTGATTGATCAGATCGATCAACACGATCGCATTGTTCACCACGATACCGGCCAGAAGAATGAGTCCGATGAAGACCACAACGCTGACTGTGGATCCGGTGAGCCATAAGGCCCAAATCGCTCCGATCACCGCCATCGGAATGGTGAAAAGGATCACAAACGGATGGATGAGCGATTCGAATTGGGATGCCATCACCAAATAAACCAGAAATACCGCCAAAGCCAGCGCCGCAAGCAACGAAGTGAAGGCGGAATCCATTTCTTGGCTTTGTCCGGCCATTCGAGCGGAAACGCCTTCTGGCATCGGTACCCGACCCATTTCGGTTTCAATCATGGAAATGGCTTCCCCCAAATCCCCATAGGCAAGATTCGCGCTCACCACGGCGACACGTTGTTGCGAACTGCGACGAATTTCCGACGGTCCAATAGCGGTTTCGATGCTTGCTATGGCATCGATCGGAATCGCACGACCATCCGGAGTTTGAATCATGTATCGTTTGATCTCATCTACCGATGACCTGTCAGCTTCTTGCGAACGAACCAATACATCGATCTTGCGGTCGCGCCAAGAGTACCGCGTGGCCACATCCCCACGGATGTTCGTGACCATCGCGTTGGCGACCTGACCAAGCTGAAGCCCAAGTGCCGATACTTTCTCGCGATCGAATACCACCTGGATTTCGGGATACCCTTGCTCCATGCTTGATTTCACATCGGCATAGCGGTCGTCTTTCCGCATAATGGATGCGATGGATTCAGCGGTCAGCTTCAGGTGATCAAGGTCGAATCCGGTCACTTCGATCTCAATCGGAGTGCGGAATGTGAACAACGCTGGGCGATCGAATTTGTACTGAAGTCCTGGCACGGTTTGTAAGGTTTGACGAAGAAGGTCCATCGTCTCGGCCTCATCCGACTCTTGGGATCCGGGACGCATGCTCATGCTTACTTCACCCCAATTCTCCCCACCGTTTTCAGGATTGGCATCCATCCGATTTCCAGAACCCGATACCGCAAAACTTGTGGAAATCCGTTCATCACCCACCGCGGTTTCTTGCACACGTCGGATCACATTGTCGGTCTGTTCCAAGGGCGTACCAGGTGGCAACCGAAGTTCTACCGTGTATTCGCCCTGTGAAAGGGAAGGAATCAGTTCCACACCCAAACGCGGTATCATCATCAGGCTTAGTATGAACAGTATGACCGCAGTCGCCAAGACCATGAAACGATGACCCAAAGCCCAATCGATCAATTTGGGGTATCGATTTTCCATCGCCATGTAACCCGCTTCAAAGGCCTTTAGAAATGGATTGAGAATGAAGGAAAGAATCCTTCCCACAAGTCCGACAACCCATTTCACCGACCGAACAATGAATTGCGGTGCTGTATAAAAGACGAATAAACGGATGTGTCTGAAAAAGCCGCCAACCCGTGTCTTCGGTTGCGCTAACTCCAGCGGAGCGACAGAATGATTGTTCCGGCTGATGGATGACAACATCGGAATCAGCGTGATTGCGACAAGTAACGAAGCAAGAAGCGAGAACGTCACTGTGAGTGCTTGATCTCGGAACAACTGTCCAGCAATCCCTTCCACAAACACCAACGGAAAAAACACAGCAACCGTCGTGAGTGTGGATGCGATCACCGCTTTGCCCACTTCAGAGGCCCCATCTCGAGCCGCATCCACAACCGATTTTCCAAGCGCCCGATGTCGTGAAATATTCTCCAAAACCACGATCGAGTTATCCACCAACATCCCGATTCCCAAAGCGATCCCACCAAGCGACATAATGTTCAGCGTGATGTCGTAGCCATACATCAAGTTGAAGGTGGCGATCACAGAAACCGGTATCGACACCCCGATGATGATGGTGGATTTGAGGTCGCGCAAAAAGATGAACAAGACCACGATAGCTAAGAGCCCACCAATGATTCCCGCGTTGGTTACTTCGTCTACCGCTTGGCGGATGAACGTGGATTGATCATAGACCTTTTCCAGTTTCAGTTGGGCAGGAAGCATGTTTTTCAACTGGTTGAGACGAAATGTGACGGCATCCGCAACCGCGACCGTATTCGCATCCCCTTCCTTGTACACCGCCACTTCAACGGCCTCGCGTCCATTCAAGCGAGAAATCGCATCCCGCTCTTTGTATCCCTGAACCACATCGGCTACATCCCTCACATACAAAGGTTTTCCATCACGCTGGTCGATCACAAGATCCCGGATTTCGTCAACGGATTGGAACTCATTGAGCGTGCGCACCAGATATTGCTGTGTTCCCTCTTCGAGTCGGCCACCGGATAAATTGATGTTCTCGCTACGCAAGGTTGTTACGACCTGCTCGGCTCGGATGCCAAGACGTGCCAAACGCCGTTGGTCGATCAGCACTTGGATCTCTTCTTCCAAACCACCGCTGATTTTCACAGACGCAACACCCAACGCCGCTTCCAGGTCTTTTTTCACCTGCTCATCGGCAAAACGACGCAAATATTTCAGAGCTTGAATCGGATCCTCATTCGATTCGGTGTACAATGCGTACCGCATCACCGGGTCTAATGTCGGATCAAAGCGTAAAATCACGGGACGCTCGACCTCAAGTGGCAAGAAAAGGGCATCCAGCTTCTCACGCACATCCATGCTGGCGTAATCCATGTTCGTGCCCCAAGCGAATTCAAGGGTCACATCTGATTGACCGGTCCTCGAGATGCTTCGAACTTGAGACACATTCTTGACCGCACCCAGAATCTCTTCGATCGGTTTGGATACCAGATTCTCCACTTCGGCTGGAGCGGCGCCCTCATATTCGGTGCGGATGGTGAGGGTTGGATAACTCAGATCCGGTAGCAGATTTAGCTTCAGCCGGCTGAGAGATACGGCGCCGAACAACATGATTCCGATGGTGAACATGAGAATCGTGACACGGCGGCGTGTGGAGGCGTGGACAAGATACATGGAGAGTCCTTGCTTAAATGGTTCCGATAACGAAGACTTTCGAACTATCGCGAAGACTGTTCTGACCTACGGTGATGACGGATGCACCCAATTCCAATCCCTTCAGTATTTCAACCTTCGTTCCATTCGTGTAGCCCACTTCCACAGGTCGACGAAGCACGATCGAGTCTTGAACCACAAACACCGTTGTGCGTCCGTCTTCGCTGATCAACGCACCTTTTGGCATTACCAAGGTCTGATACCGCACATCATATACGATGCGGACTCGTGAAAACATACCTGGTTTGAGTCGATTGCTCGCATCCTTTACAAACACCGTCACTTTGAACGTTCCGGTTGTACGATCCACAATCGGACTGATCCGCTCAACACGGCCCGAGAATTCGGTGCCAGGAATGGCATCTATCTGAAGAAGTGTGGATTGTCCGACTCGGATTTTCGACATCTCATGTTCCGGCACGAAGATGATCGCTTGCAATGGATCCATATCCGTGATGCTGAACAACGCCTGATTGGTGGTCACCATGTTTCCGGTTTTGATCATCCGTGCTGAGATCACACCTGAAATCGTGGCACGAATCGTGGAGTATTCCACACTCAATCTGGCCAATTCAAGAGTCGCCTTCTGCGATTCCATCTCGAACTTCACCCGCTCAAACGCTTCCGCACTGATCAGATTCCGTTCAAACATCTCTTTGTTTCGGTTGAAATCGTTCTCCAATCGAGCCAAATTGGCTTCGGCTCGAGTCACTTCCAAGCGATATTGCTCTTCATCGAGGATAGCCAGAGCCTGACCTGCATTCACTCGGTCGCCCTCCTCTACCAAGACCTGTTTGATCACACCTGAGATTTTGGCAACCACATCCGCTTCATTCTCGGCTTCGAGCGTGGCTGTGGTGGCATAGTAGGCGGAGACATCTCCACGAGTCACATTCGCAGCTTCTACCGGAATCGCTTCTACCGTTGCGGTGGTTTGAACGTCGGATTTGTTGGAATTGCCGCAGGATAGGAGAAGAGCGGATGAAATAACGACACTAAATGAAAATCTAAATAATTGGCGCATAATACGTTATCAAGGCTGTGGATTTGGATAACCGACGCCTACGCACCACCACGGAATTGGGTTTCCTTCCACTGCGAAAACAAATGAACAACTTTCATGCGCTGATACTTCCCGGTGGATGTAAGCGGTATCTGATCACCAAATACCACCACTTTCGGACACTTGGCGAACGGCAATTGAGCGCGGCAATACTCGAGAATGGCATCGGCATCGTGTTCGGCGCCTTCAATCATCTGCACAAAAGCTCCCACTTCCTCGCCATACCAATCGTTTTCGAATCCGACTGCGATACCGGCTTTCACACCGGGCGCTTTGGATATCACTTCATCAATTTCCAACGGTGCGAGATTCACGCCGCCTCGGATGATGAGTTCTTTGATGCGGCCGGTAATGAAATAAAACCGGCGCCTTTTGGAATCGGTCATCGCAAAACCTTCATCCCCGCTTCGGAACCATCCGTATGTGAAGGCGTTCTCATTCGCCTCGTTGTTTGCATAATAGCCTTTCATCACATTCGCACCACGGATCACGATCTCACCGCGTTCCGAATCTCCAAGTGGTCTGCCTTGTTCATCGTGTATGGCCATTTCATTCACGAATAGGGCGGTTCCGATGCTGGGATAGCCGTAATCGCGCATCCATCCGGCATGCTCCTCATCCGTCAGATCCAATGGCAAATAGCACGAATAGCATGTGGTTTCGGACAAGCCGTATCCATGGATGATGCGAAAATTGAACTTGGTTTCGAAGGTGCGTGCAACCGATATCGTAAGCGGCCCCGCGCCACATATCACATGCCGTAGCGGGGTTTCCATCGACGCAGCGGACGATTGGCTCAGATACTGCAACAACGTCGGCACCACACTCACAATGTGGACGCCCTCATCCCGAATCGTTTCAAAAAAACGTGACACAGAGAATTTTCGGTTCAATACGACCGATGCTCCCGCGAAAAACGGAGTAAGCAAGGTCACAACGGTGCCGTTCACATGATGGATGGGCAATACACACATCATTCTGGTATCCTGATCCACACCATGCCAATCAGCAATGGCACGGGCGTCTTCCAGCAGATTCGCTTGGGTGAGCACCACTCCTTTAGGATTTCCAGTGGTGCCGGATGTGTACACGATCAGTGCGTCCAGTTCTACATTCGTGTCTGGAAACTCGACATCCGCTTCCGATTGCAACAATCCAGTCCACACCTCCAACTCAGGAGCCACGCTGCGGATTCGATGCTCATACTCGGGCAGAACAAACGCCCACCTCACCTTTCCGTGAGTGAGCACATACCGAATGCGGTCATCATCTTCGGTGATGTTTACGGGCACAACCGTCAGCCCCGCATACCATGCCGCGAAATAGTACACCACGGTTTGCCAATGGTTGTGCGCGATGGTGGCAATGCGGTCTCCCGGTTGAAGCCCAGCCAAAATCAAGGCTTTCGCGCACGATCGCACCATACGTCCGAACTGGGCATATGAAAACGATTCTCGATTTGAATCGTCATCTACATAAATCAACCAAGAATCGGTCTGCTCGGACCGGATATCAACGCATTGCCGAATCGACTCGAACGGTAATGGTTCGTGCGCAAAAGACGACGTACGTCGGGCATGATCGATTTTTTCCTGTAATGTCATACTCAGAATTTAGTAGTTTCCCGTACCTATGCAACAGTCCAAACACCTATTCGCCTGCCTCGTCGTTGTGATCACCGCATCTTGCGGATCAAAAACCGATGAGGTCATCTCCTTCCAAGACCATCAAACCCCAACACATGAGCTGACTCGGCTCATGAGCCTCTCTGAAACCGAAGACCTGATTTTTGGCCGATTATCGAGCATGCTCGTCGCGTCCGACGGCGCGGTTTTGATGGCCGATCAGCAGATTTCAACCATTCATGTGTTCGATGCGAACGGCACCTACTCCGGCACGATCGGACAAAAAGGTCGCGGCCCTGGCGAATTCGAAGGCATCGGAACCGTCTCCTTCGGCCAAAACGACAGCCTGTATGTATGGGATTGGAACGCCACCCGACTCTCCGTATTTGCTCGAAATGGCTTGAATTGGTCGTTCACCCGCGCCTTCACCATGAAACGAGACAACGATGGAATGTTTCTCTCCACTTTGTCCCGCCGACCTTGGCTGGATGGGTACCTTATTCAAGAATCTGTGCCTTTCTTCGCAGGAATGGATCAACCCGAGATCAAAAACCCTCGGTATCGCGAAATCACCGAAACCGGTGACGAACTTCGTGTGATCACATCCCACCAACCATCACAAATGGTTGTGAAACGCAATGAAAACAGCGTTTGGGTATATGGAATGCCGTTCGGTGGTGCCGCCGTGATCGAGTTCGACCTTGAAGGAGCCGTGCACAAAGCGGCTTGGAACGCACATTTGGCTATTGCTAAATTCACATTGGATGGGGACAGCTTAGGAGGATTTTCCAGAGCCGTTGAAGTTCGAAATGTGGATTTGGCCCATCTCGCCCGGGTTACGAGTGGAGCCGACACCGACTATTATAAAGCCGTGGTAGACGAAGTGCCCAAAACCTACCCAGCATTTGTTCGATTCAAGGTCACCCAGAAGGAGAATTATTGGGTCGACATGGGGGAAATTTCGGAAAGCGTTCAACTATGGCTGGTGTTCAATCCAGCAGGTGAGATTCTGGCAAGCTATCACCTTCCGACCACCACGCGCATCCAAACCTTTGAAAACGGCAAGATGTACGCCCTTGAAAATGCGGACGATGGCACGCAATCCGTCGGCGTTTACGAAGCCGACTTTTGAGCTCGTGCGAACACTCCGAGCGGCAACGGAACGCCGATTCGAGGTGTGAGCAGCAATTCGCCTGTTTCAATCTTGGCGTCGCTCTTTAATGTTTGCTGAAGAAGATTTCCGGCCACGATCGCCGAAAATCCCAATGAATAGGTGTTCAGCACGATGAAGTGCTCGGATGGATCCAGCAATTGGGTCACGTCCGCCATCAAATCATACACCATATCTTCGAGCTTCCATTTCTCGCCCTTGGGACCGTGTCCGTAAGCCGGCGGATCCAATATGATGCCGTGATAGGTGTTACCGCGGCGCACTTCCTTTTGCACAAATTTCACAGCATCATCTACCATCCATCTTATATCCGTCAAGCCGTTCAATTGCATGTTGTCATTCGCCCATGTCACCACTTGTTTGATGGAATCGACATGCGTCACCGTAGCTCCGGCCGCTCTTGCGGCAATGGATGCGGCGCCCGTGTACGCGAACAGATTCAGGAAACGAGGGTTCTTCGTTTTGAGCGATTTGATGCTCTGAGCAATGTACTCCCAATTCACCGCCTGTTCCGGAAACAAGCCCACATGCTTGAACGAGGTGAACGCCAGGCGGAATTGCATATCCAGATTCGGACTCTTGTATCGGATGTTCCATCGATCGGGGATGGATGCCGGCTTGCGCCAATCTCCTGTGGATGGGGACCGTCCGACAAACGTGACATTCGCCCGTTTCCATTCACTATCCGGAAGTGTGGGTTTCCATAAGGCTTGCGGCTCCGGACGCACAAGCGTCACCGCGCCAAAGCGCTCCATTTTGAGGAAATTTCCGGAATCGATCAGCTCGTAATCGCCCCAGAATTCGGGTGTTTGAAGGAGAATGGACAAGATGTTAGATGCTGGATGCTGGATGCTGGATGCTGGATGCTGGATGCTGGATGCCAAATGTACGAAGTTTGACCCTCTTCACGCTTTCACGCTTTCACGCTTTCACGCTTTCACGCTTTAACACTTCCACACTTCCACACTACCCCGGCCTTTCAATCTCAAACACATCCCCCAAACGGCTCCACTGCGCCCCGGCAAGACGCGAGACCGGGTTGAGTTTCTGAACATCGATTCGGGATCCATCCATCACGGATTCATCCACACCTACTTGCACCACTTCACCGAAAACCGCATCGCAGCCACCTTCCTGCTCACCAAAGGATATCATTTTATGAAGACGACATTCGAAATTGACCGGACTTTCTTTCACTCGGAACGCGCGTACGATTTTGGATGGGATGGGGGTGAGTCCGCTGATCTCGAATTCATCCACACCATGATCATACCGACCCGAGCATAAATTCACCGCCGGCGCCATCGGTTCTGTGACCACCGAAATCACGAATTCACCCGTTTCCTTGATGTTTTTGACGGTATCCTTCAGTTCCTCATCCTTCTTGAATCGAAGCGGAAAAAACGCCAGAATCATCGGATTGTAGCACACCACATTGAAAAAACTGAACGGCGCCAGGTTCCGATGTCCCGATGCGCTGATGCTGCTCACCAATGCGATCGGCCTCGGCACAATGGCTCCGATCAGGAGTCGGTAACCTTCTTTGGGGTCTTTTAGGAAGAGTGGGTTGTATTCCATATTCGATGATATAGGATGAAAAGACGAAAAGATGAAATGATGAAGTGCATCTTGCTATTCAACGCTCGAAACCTTCATCAATTTATCTCTTCATCGCTTCATCATTGTATTTCCCCATCACGCGTGATCAATCCATGAGTACGGATACACCCCATCATCCATGGCTTTTGCGGCCATGGTCAGCTTGAGAGGATGAAACGTGTCCACCATCACCGCATATTCTTCGGTTCGTTCTTTACCGATGCTTTTTTCGACCGTTCCGGGATGCGGCCCGTGCGGAATTCCCCCCGGATGATGCGTGATGCTCGCATAGTCCACCCCACGCCGACTCATGAATTCCCCTTCCACATAGTACAAGACCTCATCCGAATCCACATTCGAATGATTGTATGGCGCAGGAATAGACAGCGGATGGTAGTCGTACTTGCGCGGACAAAAACTGCAGATCACATAATTGTGCGCCTCGAATGTCTGATGCACAGGCGGCGGCTGATGCACACGACCGGTGATGGGCTCGAAATCTTTCATATTGAAGATCCACGGATACAGGTACCCATCCCATCCCACCACATCAAACGGATGATGCTCGAACACATAATGATGAAAACGCCCCTGTTTCTTGATGCGGACTTCAAACTCACCTGTCCCTTCAATAGTTAATGGTCCTTCGGGTCGACGGATATCCCGCTCGCAATACGGACTGTTTTCCATGAACTGACCCATTTTAGACAAATAGCGTTTTGGAACTTCGATCGGACCGGTACTGTCGATGCACAACATCCTTGCTTCTTTGGATGTGAACACGATTTCGTGGGTGGTCCCTCTCGGGATGTACACATAATCGAAAGGCATAAAGGGCAACCGCCCGAACACGCTCTGCACATATCCCTCACCTTCGTGGATGAATAGCATTTCGTCGTGCTCGCCATTGCGATAGAAATACGTCATAGGCTCGCTAGGCCGACATAGCGAAATCTGAACATCGTTATTGAACAGAACCACGACCCGCCCCGAAACCGGGTCTCCACCCGCTTTCATGTTATGCGTGAGCAGATGATGATGCCGAAGCAATCCTTCTTTCCATTCCTCTATGGTGATTTCCGCACCTTTCTCAACCCGCTTCACCGTCGTTGGTGGATGGGTGTGATATAAGAGGGATGAGTGACCGCTGAATCCTTCCGCACCAAACAATTCCTCGGCATATAAACTTCCATCCGGCTTGCGGAACTGCGTGTGTCGCTTGTGTGGGATGGAGCCCAGGGAATGATAGATCATTTAAAATCCAATGTTGAATGTTGAAGTTTGAATTCAAGATGAAATGATGAAGAGACGAAAAGATGAAAAAGACGGACATTCATCATTTCGTCAGCGAACAATGTTCGCCTTCATCTTTTCATCCTTTATATCACAGATTCCCTCTACGATCTTGTTCTCTTTCTATCGCCTCGAACAGAGCCTTGAAGTTCCCGACACCGAACCCACGCGCTCCTTTGCGCTGGATGATTTCGAAGAACAGTGTGGGTCGGTCGCCAACAGGTTTCGTGAAGATCTGTAACAAGTAGCCTTCTTCATCCCGATCGACCAAAATTCCCAGTTTTTCAAGAGCATCGATCGGCTCATCTATTTTCCCCACACGCTGCTCGAGGGTTTGATAATAACTCGTCGGAACGGTCAGAAATTCAACGCCATTGGCTTGAAGCGCCGTTACCGTAGTAATGATGTCGGGTGATAATAAAGCCACGTGTTGCACGCCAGGACCACCATAATAATCCAAGTATTCCTGAATTTGTGATTTCCGCTTTCCATCGGCGGGCTCATTGATGGGGAATTTGATGCGGCCACGTCCACCAGCCATCACTTTCGACATCAGAGCCGAATATTCTGTGGCGATATCGTTGTCGTCGAAATGGATGTACTGCGTGAATCCCATCACCGTCTTATAGAATTCGACCCAGTGCTCCATTTTCCCAAGCTCCACATTGCCCACGCAATGATCCACATAATGCAATCCGACCGTAGTAGCAGGGAATTTCGCCGCGCGTGGCTGATAGCCCGGCATATACAATCCGGAATAGGTGCTGCGATCCACAAAACTATGCAAGGTGTCGCCATAGGTATAGATCGCGGCCTTGATGAAGGTTCCGTTCTCATCCGTAAACTCGCGTGGCTCCATCGCACCGCGCGCTCCTCGTTTCACACATTCGCGATAGGCGATTTCCACATCTTTCACCGCCATGGAAATATCTTTCACTCCATCGCCGTGCTGTTTGATGAAATCCGCGATGGGCGAAGCGCCTGTCAATGGGGATGTGAGGATGAATCGGATGTTGCCCTGTTGCAACACCCAAGACGAACGGTCTCTCATACCAGTCTCCAATCCGGCGTAACCGACCAGCTCGAAACCGAACACCGTTTGATAGTAATGCGCCGCCTGTTTGGCATTGCTCACATAGAACTCGATCGCGTCGATATCTACAAGTCCTAAATGGTCGTCATATGCCGCCTCAAGCGGTCGTTCTGGGGAATCAAATTTTGATACAAGCATAAATTCCTACTGAAAGCGCTTTTCTATTTAATGGGAGCAAGTTACGTAATTTGGTTTTATAGAACGAATGAGTGCATCTTATACGTATGCGCTTATTCTTCTTGCTGACTTGTGTCATCGCGGTTTCCTGTTCCCCGAAAACCGAATCGACCACCCTTCTACCTGTCTCCGATATTGCATCTTCTTCTGTTGAAACAGATGAGTTTGGAATTCCTGTGGATGTGTTTGAATCCACATCCCGCACCATCCGAAAAAACGAGACCTTTTCCGGCATTTTGGAAACCTTTGGCTTCACGTCGACCCAAATTAACGAGGCGATTTCTGCCACATCCGGACACTTCGATGTGCGCCGCATCCAGCAAGGCCGCGCCATTTCGCATTACGCGCCATTGGACGAATCCACACCTTCGATCGTGGTCTATGAGCCAAACCCGACTAGTTTTGTGGTATTCACATTTTCAGATGTGGTATCGGTGGACGTCCGTCAACGCGATGTCACCGTACGCCCACGAGTGGTGGAAGGTGTGATCCGCGGCTCTTTGTATGAGACATTGGTGAAAAACGGCGCGTCTCCGGCGCTTGCGGTGTCACTGTCTGAAGTGTATGCTTGGCAAATCGATTTCTACCGTATTCAGCGTGGTGATGCGTTCAAGGTCTTCTTCGACGAGGAATTGATGGGCGACAAAAGCATCGGAATTGGCCGCATCCACTCCGCATGGTTCAAACATGCTGGCAAAGACTTTTTCGCGCTCTACTATGAGCAAGACGACAAAGGCGATTATTATGATTTGGAAGGAAACTCGCTCCGCAAGGCGTTTCTGAAGGCACCCTTATCGTACTCCCGTATCAGTTCCAGATTCACGAACCGGCGCTTCCATCCTATCCTGAAACGGAACATCCCGCATCATGGCACCGATTACGCGGCAGCGACAGGAACTCCGATCCGTGCCGTGGGTGATGCGGTTGTTCTGAAAGCCAAATACGACAATGCGAACGGGAATCATGTGAGGCTCCGTCATAACGGAACCTATGAAACCGGATATTTGCATATGTCGCGCATCGCTCCTGGTATCAAAGCTGGAACACGCGTTTCGCAAGGACAAATCATCGGGTATGTGGGTAGCACGGGCTTGGCAACAGGACCACACTTATGCTACCGCTTCTGGGTGAACGGAACCCCTTCCGATCCGCATCGAATCGAATTCCCATCCTCCAATCCGATCACGGACGAGTACCGGGCACATTTCGATCTCTATAAAGTGGAGCGTGTGGCCGAACTGACACGTCCGGCCATGTTGCTCTACCCTGGCAATCGGTCGCTGGCGTTGACCGAATCAGCCATCGCTCCTATCCCGACCGAAAGTCTGTTCAACGCGCCGTAAACTCGCCGAACAGGTCGAAGGCCTCAGCGTCTGTGATTTCAACCGCATAGAGTTCTCCGACCTTCAGATCGGATGGAATGAATCCGTTTTCCGCACTCTGAATGCACACTTCGTTATCCACTTCCGGACAATCGAATTCCGTACGGCCATACGCCACGCCATCCTCGATTCTATCGATCACAACCGGCATCACCTGACCAATCAGCTCGCGGTTTTTCAGCAAGGAAATCTCTTCTTGCACCGCCATCAGTTCTTTCACACGGCGCTGCTTCTCTTTGCCCGTGATGGCATCACCCAAGTCGAATGCGGTTGTGGCATCTTCCTGAGAATAGGCGAAACATCCTAAGCGATCGAATTTCATGGATTGCACGAAACCTAACATCTCATCGAAATGAGCGCGGGTTTCGGATGGATATCCCACGATCATGGTCGTGCGCAAATGGATTCCGGGAACTTCCTGGCGGATGTGGCCAATCAACTCTTCCAACCTCGGACGCGTGATGCCTCTGCGCATGGATTTCAATACCTCCGTAGATCCATGCTGAATCGGCATATCCATGTATTTGACAATATTTTCGCGCTCACAAATCACAGGAAGGATATGCTCGGGAAACTTCGCCGGATACGCATATAAGAGGCGGATCCACTCGAAACCGATATCCGACAAGCGAAGCAATAATTCATCGAGGCACCGTTTTCCATACAGATCGAGTCCGTAATACGTGGTGTCCTGACCAATCACGATTAACTCCTTCACACCTTTTTTTCGTAGCGAGGTGGCTTCCGAAATAAGTTGATCCATAGGAGTCGACACGTGGCCACCTCGCATCAACGGTATCGCGCAAAAAGAGCAGGGATTGTCGCATCCTTCCGAGATTTTCAGATACGCATAATGACCTGGCGTACTCATGGTTCGTTCGCCGATCAAGTCGCGTTTGTAGTCACCACCTAAGGCTCGAATCACGTCCGGCACACTTTTATGGGAACTACCGAAATAGCGGTCCACTTCAGGAATGTCTGCTTCCAACTCAGCGGAATAGCGATCCGACAAGCAACCCATCACCATCACTTGTTCGAGTTTTCCCTGCTTTTTCAGGGTCACACCGTCCAGAATATGATCGATTGATTCTTTCTTGGCGGCATCAATAAACCCGCATGTGTTAACTAACAAAACCGTCGCATCCTCAATGGACTCTACAAGTTCAAACTGATTGGCTTGAGCTTGGGCCATGAAGAATTCAGAGTCGACTGTATTCTTAGAACATCCTAACGTGTCGACATATATGCGGGGAACTTTCGTTTTCATAATTTTGATTACTGTGCCATAAGGTACGGATTACGGAACTTTACTGCGTCAGTTTGGATTCAATAGTCGACAGACGCAAATATGACACTGCCAACTATCTCATTCTCGAAAGCAACACGGCGATACATCCTCAAACGAGGTGGGAGAATTCATTTGACACGCCACCCAAAAGCAGGCCGATCAGGCTACTCACCTGACATGCTGCTTGCCACTATCGGAGCACCAAATGTACCTTCGAACAGTCAATTGATCGAAACAGAGGGTGTGAGTGTATATATCGTATCCTCCCTATCGATCGACAAATATGAGCAGATCGATGTATGGATCACACGTCGCTATTGGTTCATCGTCAAGATTCGCGCGCGCATCACCTTGTATAAGCGACTGACGAACTAAGCCTCAACGGGTCCAGAGCGAGGTCCTCTCCTCGAAATGATCCATTTCCTCTGGCAGCCCGACCGTTACGCGGATGCAATTTGGCAATCCGAACGCCGGCAATCTCCGCACAATCACCCCATCCTGAAGCAAGAATTGAGTCAACGATTCCGCTTCGAGCTCAGTAGGTAAAATCATCATCACCGAATTAGCGAATGATTTCACATATGGGATGTGCAATGAATCGAAAAACGAATACATGCGTTCGCGTCCTGCTACGACCAATTCTTGGGTCTTCTGTAGAAACACATCATCTTCGATGGCGGCAAGTCCGGCTGCCTGAGCCGGAGTGGATGGCTCGAACGGCAGTTTGACTTTCATCAGATTGGAAATAAGCGATTCATGCGCAAATCCATACCCGATCCGGAATCCTGCCAATCCATAGGCTTTTGAGAAGGTCCGAAGCGTAATCACATTGTCGAACCGATAGCGCATGGAATCGGGGAAATCAGGCTGATCATTCGCGAACTCAAAGTAAGCCTCATCCAAAATCACGAGCACTCTCTCAGGCACACGTTTCATGAACCGCTCGAATTCAGTGATGGTGAAATAGGTACCGGTCGGATTGTTCGGATTCGCCAAATAGATGAGCTTCGTGTCTTCCCGGATCTCATCGGCGATGGCATCCAGATCGAACGTGTAATCGGCTCGAAGTGGAACCTGACGAAGTCGTATCCCTCGGCTATTCGCCAGTACAATGAACCCGATGAAGGTGGCGGATGCGGTGATCGCCTCCTCATGATCCAAGAAAAATGTTCTAGTGATCAGCGACATGATGCCCTCCGAACCGCTTCCCGTGATCACATTTCCCGGTTTCACATCAAACCGTTTGGCCAACACCGCTCGCAACGCCGACGCCGACGGATCCGGATAGTTCATGATGGTGCTGAACGACGCCTTAGCCGCATCCAACGCTTTCTGACTGCATCCGAGGCGGTTCTCATTGGATGCCAGTTTTGAGATACGCGACGGATTGAAGGCGGTAACCACCTCTTCAATGGTTTTGCCGGCCACATAGGGCTTCAGATCCAAGATATGACGGGGTACGAGCACGGTTTACAAGATTTGTGAACAAGAATCGGCTTAAAGTTACTACTTTTAAAAACACTCATTTTGAAATAGAAAAGCGCTTTTTTCTTGATATGAACGTCACACAAGAGCAGGTCATCCTCAGCATACCCTCGTACTTACGCCAATTCGTAGTAAAACAACACTATGATGAGTACACCCCACAAGATCATTCCGTTTGGCGCTATGTGATGCATCGTAATTTGGATTTCCTCAAAGATCACGCGCATCCCGCTTACTTCGACGGACTCACAAAAACCGGCATCGGCATCGAACGGATTCCTCACATCGACACGATGAACGAATCTTTAGCCAAGATCGGATGGCGAGCCGTGGTGGTCGATGGCTTCGTACCTCCCGCTGCGTTCATGGAGTTCCAAGCCCATCGCATTTTGGTGATATCGGCCGAAATCAGAAATGCCCAGCACGTGTTGTACACCCCGGCTCCCGACATCATCCATGAAGCCGCCGGTCATGCTCCGATTATCGCGGAACCAAAGTATGCTGATTTCTTGCAACGTTTCGGTGTATATGGCTCGAAAGCCGTGTTCTCAAAAGCGGATTACGATATTTACGAAGCCATCCGCTACCTGTCTATTATCAAAGAATTTCCAGGCACCACCGAAGCCGATCTCAAATTGGCCGAAGACGATCTGGCTGCCAAAACAAACGCAAATGTGAATCCATCCGAATCCGCTCTGCTGTCGCGCCTACATTGGTGGACGGTGGAATATGGATTGATGGGAACTCCAGATCAGTTCACCATTTTCGGGGCTGGAATTCTATCATCGGTTGGCGAAAGTCAGGCTTGCTTGGCACCATCCGTCAAAAAAGTCGTGTTGGATGTAAATTGCGCGAACACGAATTACGACATCACTCGGATGCAACCCCAATTGTTTGTCGCTCGTGATTTCGATCATCTCATAGACACACTCGAGGAATTCGCCGATACCATGAGTTTTCGCCGGGGAGGTGTGGAAAGCGCAAAAAAAATCATCAACACCGCCCAAGTGGGTACGCTTGTGCTTGATTCCGGAGTTCAGATTTCGGGTGTCTTCACTCACGTGGATGGCACGTTTATCCGCACGACAGGGCCCACCGCGCTGGCTTATCATGATACCCAGCTCACCGGACACGGAATCGAATATCATGCGGATGGATTCAGTTCACCGCTGGGTCGTCTGGAAAACCTTGATATGCCGTTGCATCTGGCCGATGAAGGTGATTTACTTCGCCAAAACATTGCAGTTGGACAATCCTGCTCCCTCGAATTCCGAAGCGGCTATGTGGTTCGGGGCAATTTGTCGCGCATCATTCGAAAAGAAGGCAAAAATCTCGTGTTCTGCTTCCGGAATTGCACAGTCAAAGATCCGTCTGGCGCAGTGGTCTTCAACCCCGAATGGGGCGCATTTGATATGGTGGTTGGCGAGACGATCGCTTCCGCATTCTCAGGCAGCGCCGACAAAGAAACCTATAACGTCTATCCTCCGAAATCCAGCAAGACCGCCATCAAAATCCAGTACTCTGACGCGGAAAAACGTCTCTTCACCCATTTTGATGACATTCGGTTGATGCGGGAGCGCAACGCTCCAGAACCGGCCAAAGTCCGAGGGATCTCCCAGTCCCTCGACCGTGAGTTTTCAGCTTCCTGGTTGGCGAGGCTCGAGCTGTACGAGCTCGTCCGCAAGCACGACACCTTGGGCGATTTAACCGCGCATCTCGATTCCCAACTGCAGGACATGCGTGCCCAGAGCGACGAACTGGACGATCTGATCCGAGCGGGATACCACTTTCTGCCGTAACTTCTCGGCATGAAGCGCTATTTGGTAACCGGAGCGAGCCGCGGCATCGGCAAGGAAGTCGTACGGGCATTGGCCCAAGCAGGTCACCACGTGATCGCCAGCGCGCGTACTCGCGCGCACCTGGATGAGTTAGCCAAAGAGTATCCGGGCTCGGTAGAGGCGATGCCAGGAGACCTAGGCACTACAACTGGTTGCGAAGCCTTCAGCGGAGTGGGGCCTTTGGACGGATGGGTGCATGCCGCAGGATATCTTCAAGCCAAGCCCTTCCACGAATTGACGGATGAGGATTGGCAGACGATGTGGGAGGTGAATGTGATGTCGGCCGTTCGGCTGGCTCGCCAACTGGAATCCTCATTCCTACCGGGTGCTCATATCGTGTTCATCGGAAGCATGGGCGGCGTGCAAGGTTCATCCAAATACCCATCCCTCAGTGCGTATTCCGCAACAAAAGGCGCAATCAGCGTGCTTACCGAATGCTTATCAACCGAATGGACCGATAAGCGGATTTCAGTCAACTGCCTCGCGCTTGGTGCCGTGCAGACGGATATGCTGGCTCAAGCCTTTCCAGGGTATGAAGTACCTGTTACGGCCGAAATGATGGGAACGTACATCGGAACATTTCTTACAGAAGCGGGATTTCTATACAATGGGAAAATTCTACCCGTAGCTCTGAATAACCCATGATTTGGTATATTATGGCCATGAAAAAACTCATCTTCGTTGCACTCTCGATTCTTTTATTATCAGGCCCAGCCGCCGCCCAAGGTCTTCAAACCCTCGCAGGGAACACCCTTATGGGAACCGCAAATGGGGCCCTTCTTGGTCTTGGCACCATGGCTCTCACAGATAATGCTAATTCCGGACCTCTTCGCGTCGGCATTGGTATGGGAACCCTTTACGGGCTCGGAATCGGTGTCTATGATGTCACTGTGAACGAACTTGGCTCCGGTTATTCTGTCGAAGGGATGTTCAACAACTCCAACTACACAGGCATGATCGTACTATTGGATACCTTCTATGGCGGCGTAACAGGTGGTGTTGTGGGTACAGCGATGGCCTTGATGGCGAACAAACCATTAATCGATGGACTTCAATACGGTGTCGGAGCCGGTGTTTGGGGCGGTTTTGCTTTCGGACTTGTCGATGCCTTTTATCTGAGCAAATCCGTGCCTACCGTCTTCGTGCATTCCATCTCCATTGATCCGAACGACCGGACATCAATCCAATTTATCCAACCGAATCTGTACACATCCCCGATCGTCTCAAACGGACGCATGGGTATCACCTCGGAAATCGGCCTCGATCTCGCCCGCGTTACGATCCGGCTTTAACCGCCGCCAGCGCCCGGAACATGGCCCGCACAGTCTCCATATGGCCGGCCGTGCTTTGATGGAAGCCGTCCGGACCCAGGTTCCATGATGAAACCGGCCGCCCGAGACGCTGCCCATATGGATCCACCACGATTCCAGTCTTACCAGCGATCACTTCGCGATAGTGATGCAAGTCCGATTCGTTGATGTATCCCTCGAAAAGTGGTGTTTCTTTCATCAGATCCGAATCGACCGACGGTGGTGTGATCCAAATCACCGGGTTTTTGGTCACTTCCCCTGCCATGCTTTCCATCGCCGAGATATTCTCCCAGAACTCAGCCAACGACACCAGATTCCGATTCGGAACTCCATGCAGACGCATCGCGTCGATGGAACCCAGCGCGATGATCACCCAGGTAGGTTTTTCTGTGATCACATCCCGCTCAAAGGTGCGGAGCGCGTCCAATGATGTGGCTCCTGCGATGGCAGCATTCACACAGGTGAAATCCCCTTCCGATCCGATTTCCAACACATTGCGAAGGATTTCAAACCAACCTTGAGCATCTTCCGTGAGTGAATCACCCGCCACAACGATTTTCGCTTTATCACTGAACGGCTGGCCACCCAACACATCCACCAGCAAGTCTTCTTTTAAGAGTTCCAACGCGGCTTCTTTCGCCGTCACCGCATAGCGGATGCGCGCTTCCATCAATTCATCTTCCGAAATGCCGATGAATCCGGCTTCACCCTTCAAGGTGCGGGCTCCAGGTAGCAGCGGATGTCGTTTTTTGAGATGCAGAATGGGGAGCAGAAATTGCTTGATGAGATTCTGTTCGATAGCGTTGGCGTCAGACATATTCTTTTAAAAGGACTTGTGTGAGGATGGGCGTCCCGATAGCGGCGGTTTCGCGGATCAAATTCACGTTTTGTGGGAGATACGCGATGTTCGGATCGGGATCGATATAAAAAATGGGTGTGCCTGTGGGCACTTCGTGAATCAAGCTTGCAGCGGGATACACATTCAATGATGTTCCAATAATCACCAAGATATCGGCTTGCGAAACAAGGAGAAGGGCATCATCCATCAAAGGTACGGCTTCTCCGAACCAAACGATATCCGGGCGTATCGGATGACCATCTTTACACGTGTCAGACACGCTCAGCGCCCGATCACCGATATCCAAGCGACAATAGGGAGGTTCAGAACAACGCGCTTTCGATAACTCTCCATGCAGATGGAGGATGTGTGTCGATCCAGCTTTTTCATGCAGATTGTCCACATTCTGAGTGATTACGAACACATTGAATTGTGACTCGAGCATAGAAAGGGCGATGTGACCCGCATTCGGCAAAGCCAACCTTGCTGCATCACGACGCATATTATAGAAGTGATGCACCCGCTCTGGGTCACGTCTCCAGGCACCAATAGTAGCCACATCCTCAATGCGTTCATTCTCCCAGAGTCCGTCCGCACCACGAAACGTGGACAATCCGCTTTCCGCGCTGATGCCCGCCCCCGTCAAAACGACCAGGCGCTTACGCGCGGATGTACGACTGCCAGGAGCTGTCATCCTGATATCCATCCACCACATCCGGAAGGGCTTGCAGCTTGTAGGATCCCATCAGATTATGGATTTCGGACTCCAATTCGAGAATGCAATTATGGATGAGGTCACTACGGAAACCCCGCTCACCCAAACGAATCACCATTTCGAGTGATACGATGCGGCCGATCACCTGACCTAATTCCACCAATTTGCGTTGTGCTAGTTTCAAATCCACATTAAAATCCAAAATGGGTTTGAGTCGCGCCGCCGCTTGTGATGTGATCTCAAGTGAGACCAAATAATCATACAAATTCACAGATTGCACTTTCCGCATGGTTTTGAGCACCGATTCGGAAATCTGTTGATACAAAATGTCGTTCGACCCTTCGAATATTTGGAATGGACGGCTGTCAACCACCGCGCGTCCTGCAATGTGATCTAAACGATACCCTTTCGCACCAACAAGCTGAAGCAACGATTGAGCGGCTTCTTGCATATAATCGGTCAACACGGTTTTGATGGAATTCGCCTCCACATCCATCCGCGACACATCTTTGGTCATCGGCGCATTCTCCGTCGTATAGGCGCACATCGCTGAACAGACCGTGAATTGAGCTTGCAGGCGAGCCAAACGCTTCTTCACTTGGTCGTAGGTGAAAAGACTCGATCCACCGACAAAACGATTTTTGCAATGATCCAAGCCTTCATCCATCATGCGCTTCAAAAAGCCCATGCCCATGCCCGGGAATTGCAGGCGGCTACGGTGAAGGATGTCGAGCATCATCGTTACGCCAGTCGTTTTCGGTTGAAGCTTATAATCTAATGGGATTTTCGCATTGATCTTGTTCTTGCCATAGGGAAGCATATACAGACCTAAATTCTGATACACTTCCTCAACTTCCACTCCTTTTAGTGAGGCATCGTGGATGAAAAACTCGATATCGCGGGCTAAGGTGCCATCCGCATTGCGTCTGCGCGCGGTAAGTAGCCAAAAATCCGCCCAGCCGGTAAGCCCAGCCCAGTGCTTGGTGCCTTCCAGATGATAATGATCCTCATTCACCGTGTAGGAGGTCTGCATTTTCAGTGCATCGGAACCATAATCGGGTTCCGTAATCATCAATCCCCCCATATTTTTTTGCTTAATGAAGCGTTCAAATACAGATTTTTGGACCGAATCGGGTCCATAGATGGATAATGGCTGAAGAAATAGAGCTCCGTTGATACCAACCAGCAAAGATAAAGGGAGCGATTCGTAGGAAGTGGCTTCTAATACGGATAGAGCCTCAGCCACATTGCCGCCACGACCATCATACTTTTTCGGAATAAATACGGAAAGAGGCGCGCATTCCATAAAATCGCGCATGATGAACGGAGGTAGACCGCGGTGAAGGCTCAGTTCTTCGATATTTGAGCGCTCGTTGAACAGACGGTTGAGAGTGGTTCGGTAATGAGTGATGAACTCATTGAAAGACAATGACTTGACAGTTGGCTGATCGAACGGGTAGATTCTAAGATTAGACAAAGGACCTTGGCTTGGTTGGATGTATCGATAATGACGAAATGTACAAAAAAAAGCCATGCTTTAGGGGCATGGCTTCAATGGCAACGGAATTGCCGGTGTAAAAATAAAAGATGAGGCAGCGACCTACTCTTCCGCGAATTGCAGTACCATCGGCGCAGAGGAGCTTAACGGCCGTGTTCGGAATGGGAACGGGTGTGGCCTCCTCGCCAGAGCCACCTCATCAAAAAGGTAATGTGTGAG
>JBGTBY010000026.1:0-9482 GCA_041749075.1 Balneolales bacterium
TTGTACTTTGGTGAATTCCATGGTTGGGTCTCCTTTGTCGGTTTGGGTTGGTGCTTAGAACTACTAAATCTAAACACGTTCCGAGGAGACCCTTCCTTTTTTACCCGTTAGGGCGAGACACACTTTTTGATAGAACTATCGTAAAAAATGAAATCGTTGTTATAGATGACAAAGAAAAGAGACAAGACGACTTATCCAAATGGCTTAAGCGCAGTTCCATTCCTGTAAAAAAATCTACTGAAAGTGTCATCCGATGCTGGCAAAATATACTTCAGGCAAACCCCCAACATAAATTTCTTGTCGATAATGTGAAAATGAGATCACTTGCAGATCCTTGGGTAGTATCACATGCTTTGGATCAGCATGCAATTGTTGTGACAAAGGAGGATCCAATTACTGCCCCAAGCGCCAAAAAGCCAATTACCATTCCGAATGTTTGTGACAATATGGGTATTCGGTGCATTGATGATTTCGCTTTTGTTAAAGAAATTGGATTAAAGTTCTCCTGCAGGCTGTAATTAGAACTCGGTCAGCTTGAACCATGAAACCGCATAAACTCACTGCCAATCAAAAGAAGATTGTCGAAGGCATGGACAAGGTTTATGACAACCTGATCGAGTTCAAGCGGAAGATGAACAGCGAATTGGTGGTGCTGAAAGACGGAAAAATCGTTCGTATCAAGCCTTGATGCGGACGATCTTTCCCACCTGCGTTGTGGTTACATTGATGGACGTCGAATCATCGTCAATAAACTATCGCCATGTTCACACTATCCGCCATCGCGCAACTGATTGTTGCTGCCTCCATCGTCATCGTCTGGGTCTTCCGCCACGAGAACATCGTCAAGGAATTCAACCAGTACCGCCTCAGCGGACTCACGCGCTCCGCGGTCGGCGCCACCAAAATCTCATTGGCCACCTTGCTCGTAGCCGGCATCTGGTATCCGGGCCTGGTGTTGATTCCCGCCCTAGCGATGGCCTTCCTGATGGTTAGCGCGCAATATTTCCATTTCAAAGTGAACAATTCGTGGCAGAAACGGGCTCCATCGCTCGGTTTGCTACTGTTGTGCCTCTACATCGCCGCTGAGTCGGCGGGCTACCTGTCCTGATGCCCATCTTCGATGCCGCGGTCTGGTTTTCGAGTCTGTCGTTCGTGCTGTACGGCATCACGTATTTCACGTCGGCGCACATGAAGGAGGAGTTCATCCGCTTCGGTCTGCCCGGACTCGGCACCCTCACCGCCGTCTTCCAAATGCTTGGAGCGGCGGGACTCATCGCCGGATTTTGGTTCCCCATCCTGCTCATCCTCGCTTCCGGTGGCCTGGCGCTGATGATGCTCCTGGGTTTGGCCGTGCGCATCAAGGTGAAAGACAGTCTGTGGGTCTCGCTTCCGGCTCTGTTCTACTTCGTGCTGAATTCTGGGATTTTCGTCGCGGCGATCTACACCCGCGGATAGATTTCGAAGAATATCTATGAAGAACTGTTGCACAGAATAAGTTTCTATTTTTAGAAACGTTGCCTATCTTGCTCTCAACCCCCAAGACCCCCAAGCCATTGAGATTTTTGAAACGCGCTTTTTAGAAGAGGCGGACGAGTTTCTT
This sequence comes from Balneolales bacterium, assembly GCA_041749075.1. GTDB lineage: Bacteria > Bacteroidota > Rhodothermia > Balneolales > HLUCCA01 > CAMTWZ01. Next base: position 1,601 of record JBGTBY010000026.1, read on the forward strand.
TCAGGGCTCGATTCCAAGGCCATCAAAAAGGTTCTTTACAACATCGACCTTGCTGAACAGACGAATGATCCAAGGCTCTTAAAGAAGCTACAAGACGATATTTGGGAGTTTCGAACGATCTATGGCGGACTACAAATTCGGCTTCTCGCTTTTTGGGATAAGTCGGACCGAAAAAAGACCTTGGTCATCGCGACGCATGGTTTCATTAAGAAAGTGGACAAAGTGCCGTCTAATGAAATCATCCGCGCTATCAGGCTAAGAACCCAGTATTTCGAACGCATCAAATAAATACACAACCCTATGGCTACTAACGTACTCAAAACCTATTCCCTTGTCGACATGAAAGACAAGTACATCGGCGTTGTAGGAACTCCCGAACGCGATGAATACGAATATGAGCTGAGCATGGAGGTTCTGGGTAAGATGATCCGATCTGCTCGGCGGGAACGTCACCTGACCCAAGAAGAACTCGGTCAGCTTGTCGGTGTTCAGAAAGCTCAAATATCCAAATTGGAGAGCAGTGCAAACAGTGCCACAATCGACACCATCCTAAAGGTGTTCAAAGCCCTGAGGGCTGAGATCCGCTTTAATGTGAGACTGGTGTGAAGACCATTTCGGTATCTTAGTCGTGTGAAAAAGACTCTTTATATCATCGCCGGGTGCAACGGGGCTGGCAAAACGACCGCTTCGTTCACGATTTTACCCGAGATCCTGGATTGCAAAGAGTTTGTGAATGCGGACGAGATCGCAAAGGGGCTGTCCCCGTTTCAACCCGAACGGGTTTCAATTGAGGCGGGCCGGATCATGCTGGGTCGAATCCACGATCTGATGAACAGCAACGAAACCTTCGCTTTCGAAACCACTTTGGCCACCAAGAGTTACCGGTCGAAAATCGTGGAAGCCCAAAAGAATGGATATCACGTGACCTTGCTTTTTTTCTGGTTGCAGAACGTTGATTTGGCCATCGAACGAGTCAGAACTCGAGTCCAGGAGGGCGGACATCACATTGAAACGGATGTCATCAAGCGGCGCTATATCAATGGAATCAAGAACCTTTTCACGATCTACTTGCCCATTGTCGACGACATCCAGATATTTGACAATTCGGAAGGCCGGCACGAATTGATCGCCGAAAAAACAATTGATTCTGATATGGATTTGCTGAATCCGGTTAAATTCAATCAACTCATCTCTCAATTTCATGAAACCACATAAGCAAACTGCCAATCAAAAAAAGATTGTCGAAGGCATGGACAAGGTTTATGACAACCTGATCGAGTTCAAGCGGAAGATGAACAGCGAATTGGTGGTTCTGAAAGATGGAAAGATCGTTCGTATCAAGCCTTGAATCCGCCAGTTAACCCAACGGAATCCGCAATTCCAACGATAATCCGTAGTCCGAATTCCAAACCGGCTCAGCACCGATCTGCTCCGAGAGCATCATCACCAACTGGGTTCCAAGACCGGTCGATTGTTCGGGGTTGAACCCTTCCGGCCAACCGATTCCATTATCGGAAATGCGAAGCAGGATGTGAGTTGTATCCAAACGAGTCAATTTCACACTCACACATCCATCCCGCCCATCCGGAAACGCATATTTGATGCTGTTCGTGATCATCTCGTTCAAAATGAGTCCGATCGGCATCACAAAACGTGAATTCACTTCGATCGATTCGAGTTGCAAATCGGTCTTGATGCGTCCGCTGGAAATCAACGACTCCGCCAATTTGTAGATGTAGGCATTCAACGACACCATCGACGTCGCATCGCCCGCGCGAAGCATCGAATACAAATACGACATCGAATTCACGCGCGCTTGCATGACGTTCAATGCAACTTTCGCTTCCTTGTTGTTCGAATTGTCAATTTCCAGCGTGAAGAGGCCGCCGATCATCATAAAGGTGTTTTTGATGCGGTGTTGCAACTCACGAAACAACAGGTCTTTTTCTTGCAACGCGTCGTTCAACCGCTGTTCGAGCTGAACCTGCTGGGTCACATCTTTCGACATGCAATCGATCGCCACAAGCTGGCCGTTTTCGTCGGCAATCTGCATATTGAAGGTCTCCAACCAGACCAGATGCCCGTTCTTATGCACGTGGCGAAGAACCAGCTTTTTAGGATACTTCTCGGGATGTGTGATGTAATCCTGTAAACTGAAGCGGTCCTCGGGATGGATGGTCTTGAACCCCAACTCGGGATCGGCATAATACTCATCCGCACCATACCCCATCACGTCCGCGCACGCTTCGTTGATGAATTCGAAACCCGGTTGAGGCGCCACCCGATAACGAAAGATCATATCGGGCGCTTTCTCGGCAAGCGGGTAGAACGACAGTGATTCGGGTGCTATACTGGCCATTTATGGCTCTGACGATTGGTTAATGACGATGTCGAGATTATACTAATAACCAACGCTAAATACTAATCCTATATATACTTAGGGATTCATCACAATCCCAACAAATGCCCTGACGCCCAGCAAAAGTCCACGTTCGTCGATCACAAATTCCGGCGTATGATGACCAGGAGCAAGCGCGGGAGTCGTGTCGGGCGACATCCCACCTAAGAAGAAAAAGAATCCTGGAGCTTCTTGCGCATAGAAGGAAAAATCTTCCGCGCCGGTCATCGGAACTCGCACACTCACGTTGCCTTCGCCAGCAACTCGGGTCAGCAAGGCCGCGGTTTTTTCAGATAAGGCCGGATCGTTGTAAGTGACAGGATAGGCGGTTGTGTATGGGAGTTGGATGTCGACCGTCGCGCCATGACTTTCCGCAATTCCGGTCACAATTCTGCGGAAGGACGTGTGGATAAGTTCTCTGTCGGATGGGGATAATGCCCGGATCGTGCCCAACATCTCCACCTGCGACGGTATGATGTTGCTCCGAACGCCGCCATGGATGCTTCCAATAGTTACAATGCCGGCATTTTCGGTGATGTTCAATTGCCGACTGATGATGATCTGTAAATTGTTCACAATTTGTGATGACACCACAATCGGATCCACGCTGTTCCACGGATATGCGCCATGTGCTTGTTTGCCGTGCACAGTCAGTTTGAAATCATCTGCGCTGGCCATGATGCCGCCCGAACGCCATGTGATTGTGTTCGCCGGTGTTTGGGAATTGATGTGAAGGCCATAAACCCGGTCGATTCCCTTCATCACCCCTTCTTTCACCATTAGCTCCGCGCCGCCTTCTTCGCCCATTGGCGGACCCTCTTCCGCGGGCTGGAAAATGAAGGTCACCGTTCCGCTGATCTGATCCTTATGCTTGGTCAGGACTTCTGCCGTGGCCATCAGAATGGCGACGTGGGTATCGTGTCCGCACGCATGCATCACACCAACATTCTGGCCATTGTATTCTGTCGTAGCCACCGATTTGAACGGAAGGTCGTTTTCCTCGGTCACAGGCAGGGCATCCATATCTGCGCGAAGCGCGATCGACGGACCCGGTTTGCCGCCCTTCAGCACCGCGACAACTCCGGTATGCGCCACGCCAGTGGTCACGTCGAGTCCTAATGCGGTCAGATGCTCCGCAATGAGTTTCGCCGTGCGGAATTCCCGGTTGCCAAGTTCGGGATGCTGATGGATGTCGCGTCGCCACGATATCATTTTTGATTCGACGGCTTTGATCGACGTTTCGAGTTCGCTGGAAATGGGCGCTTGTGCAGCAGATGCTTGCGCAATCAGCGCGAAAAACAGGATTGTGAGGATGTGTTTCATAAGCGCCAATATCCGCATTTTATGACATGGTCTTCAACTCCGCGATCTTCGCCCTTTTTCTGCCCATCGTTTTCGTGCTGTATTGGTTCGTTTTTCAGCGCTCCATCCGCTTGCGAAACGCCTTTCTGATCGCCGCGAGTTACCTGTTTTACGGATGGTGGGATGTGCGTTTTCTCGCACTCATCGCGCTGAGTTCGTTGGTCGATTATCTGGCCGGACGCATGATGAGTCGACATCCTAAACTCGCTCTCGCCTTGAGTTTATTGGTGAATTTGGGCGCATTGTCCTTCTTCAAATATGCAGGATTCTTTGTGACGTCGTTTGTGGATGCGTTTTCTTCCATCGGCATCGACCTGCACGTTGGCACATTATCCATCATCCTTCCGGTCGGCATCAGTTTCTACACCTTTCAAACGCTGAGTTATTCCATCGATGTGTATCGCGGCAAGTTGCAACCCACAAAAGATGTTCTCGCTTTTTTCGCTTATGTGTCGTTTTTCCCACAGCTCGTGGCCGGACCGATCGAACGCGCCTCCACCTTCCTTCCCCAATTCTTCACAAAACGTGACTTTTTGTACGACGACGCCGTGAACGGAATGCGTCAGATCTTATGGGGATTGTTCAAGAAAATGGTGGTTGCGGATGGGTGCGCGATCGTGGTGGATCCCATCTTCGCGGATCCCGGCGCCCATAGCGGAAGCACGTTGATCATCGGCGCCATGTTGTTCGGCATCCAGATTTATGGTGACTTTTCGGGGTATACCGACATCGCGATCGGCGTTGCGCGCCTGTTCGGCTTCCACCTCATGCGGAATTTCGCGAATCCCTACTTCGCGGTCGACATCCGCGATTTCTGGCAGCGCTGGCATATTTCCTTATCCACTTGGTTCCGCGATTATGTGTACATCCCGCTCGGCGGAAACCGCGGCTCCGCAACCCGCACCTCGCTGAACGTACTTATCGTGTTCCTGCTCAGTGGCTTATGGCACGGCGCGAACTGGACGTTCGTGATCTGGGGTCTCTACCACGCGGTATTGTTCTTGCCTCGGTTCCGATATGGCACGTTGCCCACGTTTCTATTGGTGTCGTTGGGATGGATTTTCTTCCGATCGGCGAGCGTGTCCGACGCGATGAGTTTTTTCCAGGGGATGTCCACAGACCTTGTCTCCCTTCCTTCCACGATCGTCATCATTCCCGTTGTTCTATCCCTTTTTCTGATGTTCATTGAATGGATGCGCCGCTCGCGCGATCATGCCCTTGAACTGAGTGACATAAAAAGTCGCTTCGTCCGATGGATGATCTATTTGTCGATCATCCTTGCGATTTCACTACTGGCGTCGCCGGCGCAACCATTCATTTATTTCCAATTTTAACCATGCGGAAATTCATCCTTCATAGCATTTATTTCAGCCTGTTGGTCGGATTTGGGTATGCCTCGCACCTGCTCATCCGACATCACCTGACAACGGCTCCGGATGCCTCGCGGATGTATGTGTTTCAAGACGGATGGGTGACGCGCCTGCCACATCCGCCCCGAATGCTTCTGATGGGAAGCAGTACCGTCGCATTCGGACTCGATGCGACGGCTTTCGGTCCGGATGCGGTCAATATCGCGGCTCCGGCCCGAACACCGGTTCAAAGCCTGGCCTACTATGAGCGTTTAGGGGATGTGGTCGCTCATGCGGACACATTGATTTATGGGCTCGATCCCTGGGTCTTCACTCAGGAGTATCAGAAACGGGATCCTGTTCGAGGAAATCCTCATGGAATTGCCGGATTCAGCATCTATCGCCGCATCCTGCAAACCGAGCCGAAATTGGTGGTGGGTCCGGTTCCCGACATGCGAGGAACACAGATCTTGACCGACATTCCGAAAAACTTCGATGGTCCGGTTGAAGACTGGTTCGGTGAGGATCGGATGTGGGATGATGCCTCGTTCGAATCGCTTGAAAAAATCATATTGCTTGCGATGGAAAACGGCACGACGGTTTTTTTATGGATTCCGCCTCGGCGCAGCGATTGGCGCAAGGAGGTTTCGGATTGTTGTTCGGATATCGAAAATGAGTTCATGGCTCGCATCCGCGCCTTGTCAACCGACATCACGATCATCGATCATTCGTCGATCATTCCGGAAGAATCAGAAGCGCGGATGTTCATGGACGGCGTGCATCTAAGCCGCGAGGGACAACGTTTCGCGACTCAGCGGACCAAGAAGGAATTGGAATAGAAGGCCGGATCGGCCGGTGAATACCCTTCGTTATCTTCCACATAAAACAGGATGCGGTAGCGGAATTCCCCCGTGGTATCGGCGGGCATATCCAGCGTGGTTGTGCGTCCCGGACGTAGCGGAATCAATGGAACAACTAACCCGAGGCACCCATCCGGGGGTGGGGGCTCTACGAATTCGTTGTTCACCACCCTCTCACGCAGAATGCCGGCCGTATCATTATTGGTGGAACAATTCAGGTTGATGTAAATCGTACGAGTTGCTCCGCTTCGAATTCGCAATGTGACGGTATCGCCTTCGTTGTAAACCTGTGCGTTCGTGACCAACAAAAATCCTTTCTCGTCATCCACATTCAGGCACGACGTTGCGAGGATGATGAGAGCAAGTCCGCTCCTATTCAGAATTTGATTAACTTTGGACATCAATTTGAACTCTTCGTTTAGAACAGGAATATCCGCATGGCACGTGTAGACGTGGTGATGCCCAAAATGGGCGAGTCGATCATGGAAGGTACCGTCATTGAATGGACCAAAAAAGTAGGCGACACCGTTGAATTGGACGAGACGTTGCTTGAAATCGCAACGGACAAGGTCGATTCGGAAGTGCCTTCTCCCGCAGCAGGCGTACTGGTCGAAATCAAAGCCGAACCGAATGAGACCGTTGAAGTGGGTCAGGTGATTGCTGTGATTGAGACGGATATGGGAAGCGTGAAGGTAGATGCTGGAAGCGGGAAGCAAGAGGAGCCTAGCGGGAAGCAGGATGCGGGAAGCGAGAAGCAGGATGCTGAAAGCGAGATGCAAGAAGTTCCTGCCCAAACGACTAACAACGAACCACAAACGACGAACGAAGGAAGATTCTATTCCCCACTGGTTCTTTCCATCGCGAAGGAAGAGAAGATTTCGAAATCGGAGTTGGATTCGATCGAAGGCACCGGCGCCCAAGGCCGTGTATCAAAAAATGATGTGATGTCGTTCTTGGAGACGCGGAAGGCGCCTGTTGTGGCTTCTGCACCATCACCGTCACCGACCCCTACATCGGCGCCTGGTTTATCTGGGTCGGTGCAACCGACCCCGACAGACCGCAATGAGATCAATGCGGGTGAGATCAAGGTTCTGCGTCCAAGTGGAAACACCGAGATCATCCAAATGGATCGCATGCGCAAGATCATCGCCGAGCACATGGTGAAGTCGAAGCAGACCTCTGCGCACGTCACCACATTCGCCGAAGCGGATGTCACCAAATTGGTGCAATACCGCGAATCGCACAAAGACAAATTCGCGAAAGAAAACGGCTACAAACTTACGTTCACGCCCTTTTTCATTGAAGCCACCATCCAAGCCTTGCGCGACTTTCCGTTGATCAACAGCTCGGTGGATGGTGACAAAATCATCTTGAAGCGGGACATCAATTATGGCATCGCTGTCGCATTGGGCGAATCGGGAAGCGGTGGACTGATCGTGCCGGTGATCAAAAATGCTGGTGATTTGAACATCGGTGGCATCTCACGCTCTGTGAACGATTTGGCTCGCAAAGCTCGTAACAAGCAATTGTCGCCGGATGATCTTGTTGGCGGAACCTTCACCCTCACGAACTATGGAAGTGTGGGCAACCTGATGGGAACGCCGATCATCAACCAGCCGCAAGTGGCCATTTTTGGAACGGGTGCGATCAAGAAGCGTCCGGTTGTGTTGGAAACCGACGCGGGTGATGTGATCGCGATCCGCCACATGGTGTACCTGTCCATGAGCTATGACCATCGCATCATCGATGGCGCTCTGGGTGGCGCGTTTGTTCAGCGCGTTGTGGAGCTTCTCGAGGGATTCGACCCGAACCGCAGCATCTGAGCCCGGTATGATTCTAGCGCGCAGCATCGATGAGGTCCGCGCGGCCTTGTCGGCCGCGCGTCTAGGTGGCCGGCGCATCGCGCTGGTGCC
>JBGTBY010000027.1:0-30400 GCA_041749075.1 Balneolales bacterium
AACAGATCTATCTGGCCACGATCAATGCTCAGACCAAATGGTCTGGATCCATATTCGGCTGGTCGGCAATCCGAAGGGACCTGTATGCTTATTTTGAAGACCGGCTCTTAAAAGATGACACAGTTAATTGAAGACTCCCTACGGAATTGATAAACGTTATCTGTTTTCGGTTATCCGTTTTCAGTTCTTCCTACTTCTACCTTCCTACTTTATCCTCTTCTTACCTCGCACTTCGCGCCTCGCGCTTCGGTCTAACAATTTTTGCTCATTCCTGCACCTCTATTGCGAATCGGAATTATTGTTTTGGAAAAGCGCTACCAATACACGATTGGATGATGGCTTTACAAGGATTTACAGAGGGCGAAGGGTATATTCCACATGTCGAAACCAATCTCATTTAGGAGTATACCAGACATGACCATACCAGATATCAAAAACAAGAAATTAGATGCATGGGTCCGCAAACAAGTGGCCGTGTGCAAACCCGATAACGTCGTTTTGTGTGATGGCTCGCAAGCCGAATACGACCGTTTGACGGAGCTTCTCGTTCAGCGAGGCGTGTTCAAACGCTTGGATCCCAAAAAACGCCCGAATAGTTTCGCGTGCAATTCCGACCCTAGCGATGTTGCCCGCGTGGAAGACAAGACGTTCATTTGTTCGCTTCGCAAATCGGATGCCGGACCTACAAACAATTGGATGTCCCCCAATGACATGAAAGAAACGTTGGCACCGTTGTTCGACGGTTGCATGAAGGGGCGCACGATGTATGTGATTCCATTCAGCATGGGTCCGATCGGTTCCCCGATCTCTCAGGTGGGCGTACAGCTCTCTGATTCCGAATATGTGGTTGTGAACATGCGAATCATGACCCGCATGGGCCAGAAAGCGCTCGACGCCCTAGGAGACGGCGATTTTGTGAAGTGCCTCCACTCGGTTGGCGCCCCCCTTCAAGCCGGACAGGAAGACACCAAGTGGCCCTGTAACCCAGGCACGAAATACATCAGCCACTTCCCTGAAGAGCGATTGATCATGAGTTATGGCTCCGGTTATGGCGGGAACGCTCTCTTGGGCAAAAAATGCTTTGCGCTTCGCATCGCATCTACCATGGCACGCGATAATGGCTGGTTGGCCGAGCATATGCTCATCCTCGGTGTGGAATCTCCTCATGGCGAAAAAACCTATGTGGCCGCCGCGTTCCCGAGCGCATGCGGAAAAACCAACTTCGCGATGCTCATCCCGCCCAAAGAAATGGAAGGTTGGAAAGTGACGACCGTGGGCGACGATATCGCCTGGATCAAACCAGGTCCTGACGGACGCTTGTACGCCATCAACCCAGAAGCAGGCTATTTCGGTGTGGCTCCTGGCACAAACATGAAATCGAACCCGAATGCCATGGCCTCGATCGAGTGCGATACCATTTTCACCAACGTGGGTCAGACCTCCGATGGCGATGTCTGGTGGGAAGGGTTGACCAAAACCGCGCCAGAGGGAGTGATCGATTGGCAGGGCAAACCCCACGATCCCTCATCCGGCAAACCCGTGGCTCATGCCAATGCCCGTTTCACCGCACCGGCTAAAAACTGCCCTAGCATCGATTCGGAATGGGAAAATCCGGCTGGTGTTCCACTTCATGCGTTCATCTTCGGCGGACGCCGTTCCACAACCGTTCCCCTCGTGTATCAGTCATTCAACTGGAACTACGGTGTGTACATGGCCGCAACAATGGGCTCCGAAATGACCGCCGCCGCCTTTGGCGAGCTCGGCAAGGTTCGTCGTGATCCATTCGCCATGCTTCCTTTCATGGGCTATCACATGGCCGATTACTTCAACCACTGGTTGCAATTCGGTCGCGAATTGCCGAACCCACCACGGATCTTCGGTGTGAACTGGTTCCGCAAGGATAAAGCCGGAAACTTCGTCTGGCCTGGCTTCGGCGATAACATGAGGGTCCTCAAATGGGTGGTCGAACGCGTGCGCGGTCGTGCCTATGCCGTGGAATCCCCTCTCGGATGGATGCCTCGCTATGAAGATCTGGACTGGCGCGGATCCGACTTCACAAAAGACGATTTCAAACAGGTGATGACGGTCGATCGCGAAGGTTGGAAACAGGAAGTACTCGGACACGAAGAACTCTTCTCCAAGATGTACGACAAACTTCCGAAGGAATTCCTCTTCATGCGTGAGTTGATCACATCCGGGCTCTGGCGCTCACCTGAGCAATGGGAATTGGCTCCCGAGCACCACTGATGGGTTTGCCACCGGTGACGAACCGGTGGCTTTTAATATCTTAAGGCATGAAATCTCTTCTTCTCATCCTATTTGTCGCTCTTTCGTGCTCTCACAATGACCGGGAGGATGAGGTACCTATTGATTTCACCATCCGCAACGAATCGTCAGTGGCAATTGCGGCGATCGTGTTCAGTTCTCGAACCAATTCCATCGTAGACATGCCGGCCATTCTGACGGATGTCGAATTCGCACAACACCAAGTGAACCCCGGCATCACGAAAGAACACGTTACCGCTGTGGGGTACACAAACGGAGAGGGCGTCTATTTCCAGGTGTACATACGTCAAGACGGTGTGAACGGACTCGTGTACTCGCGCATCTACAACAACTTCGAATTGATCCGACAGAAGAAATTACTGGTCTATCAAAGCCCCTAATTTTTCAAGGTTGTCAGCCACTTGGAGGGCATCAATCACTTCGGAGATTCGACCTTTCATGATGTCGTCCAGATTGTAAAGCGTCAGACTTATGCGATGATCCGTGAGCCTTCCCTGTGGGAAATTATAGGTCCGGATTTTCGCGCTTCTGTCGCCTGTGCTTACCTGGCTTTTCCGTTGTGCCGCACGTTCCGCCACTTTTTTCTCATATTCGGCTTCATAGAGCCGGGTGCGTAGCATGGTCATCGCTTTGTCACGGTTCTTATGCTGCGAGCGCTCTTCCTGGCATTCCACCACCACTCCGGTCGGAACATGTCGAATACGGATCGCTGAATCCGTTTTGTTGATGTGCTGTCCACCTGCGCCCGTGGCTCGAAACGTATCCACTTCAAGATCCGCCGGATTGATGTGGATGTCGACTTCCTCCGCTTCCGGAAGTACCGCCACAGTAGCGGCCGATGTATGCACCCGCCCCTGGGCTTCGGTCTCCGGCACACGCTGCACGCGATGTACGCCGCTCTCGTATTTCATCTTTCCAAACACGCGGTACCCGGCCAGGCTGAACACAATTTCCTTATATCCGCCTTTGGGTGATTCATTCAACGACATCAGATCCATCGACCATCCCTGCTCATCGGCATACCGGCGATACATATCGAACAGGTCACCGGCGAAGATGCCGGCTTCATCCCCACCCGTACCGGCGCGGATTTCCACAACCGCGTTTTTTGAATCTTCCGGGTCTGCCGGGATCAACATCATTTTCAGCGAATCTTCCAATTCAGCCGCTTCTTGCTTTAATCTTGGCACATCTTCGCGCGCCAGATCAGACAATTCCGGATCGCCTCCCGTTTCGATGATCTCGAGGTTGCCATCGAGTTCCAATTTCACACGCTTCCATTGATCGAACATCGCGATGAGTTCTTTCAGGTCGGCATGCTCCTTGCTGGTCTCGGTCAGGCGTTTCGAGTTCGAGTAAATGGCGGGGTCGCTGAGCGCGGTGGTCAGTTCGTCAAAGCGTTCTTTGAGGCGCTCCAAGCGGTGTTCGATGTTCATCTTTAAAGATACGGAATCGGGAATCGGGAATCGGGAATCGGGAAATCGGGAAATCGAACTTATCTTGTCTCTTGTCTCTGACCATATGCCTTCCTACTTCCTACTTCTACCACTCTTCCTGATGGGTTGCGCCTCCTCCGCTCCAATGAGCGAGACGTTGACGTATTATAATGTCTTCTTCCTCACGATTTCCACGTCTCTGAAATATTGAATCGATTTTCATCCGTTCATCTTTTCATCCTCTTCTTCCCACCGACGCTTCACTGATGCGTCCCTCCCCTTTGCGTATCTTGGGCGATGTTCAAAACCTCTCCTTTCGCCTCAAATTTCCGCATCGGATTCATTGGTGGCGGACAACTCGCCCGGATGTCGGCCATTCAAGCGTTTCGTTTCGGGATGGATGTGGCCGTCTACGCCTCATCCCCCGATGAACCCTTATGTTCAATGACGCCACATGTGACGATCGGCTCCCCCGAAAACGAAGCCGCACTCACATCCTTCGCCTCCTCGTGCGATGTGGTGACCTTGGAAAATGAGTTCCTGAATTCCTCCCTCCTGCTTAACGTGCGCGATGCGTCTCTCACGCCGATGTTCCCCTCACCCGAAAGCTTCGCCAAGATCGAAGACAAAATCGTGGAAAAGACCACATTTGCGGCAGCGGGCATCCCTGTGGCTGATTGGCGGCAAATAACCAACGAAGCCGATCTTCAGCAATTTGGAGATGAATTCGGCTGGCCTTATATCCTGAAATCGGCAAAAGGCGGTTATGATGGATATGGGAACGCCACCGCAACCGACATGGGAACGGCATTGGCCGGCTTCATCAAATTGGGTGGAAACGACAAACGGGCCATTTTGGCCGAAGCAATGGTTCCGTTCTCTAAGGAATTGGCTGTAATGGTGGCCCGGAATCTGAATGGCACGGTGGTGTACCCTTGCACCGAAACCATCCAACAAAACCATATTTGCAAAGAGGTCTTAGCACCGGCTCCCATCCCGTTGGCTCTTCAAGTCCAGGCGCAGGAATTGGCCGTAGCGGCGATGGAAGCGATCGATGCGACCGGCATTTTCGGATTCGAATTCTTTCTGACGTACGACAACCGCATTTTATTGAACGAATCGGCACCGCGTCCGCATAACTCTGGACATTATTCCATCGAGGCTTGCATCACCTCGCAGTTCGAAAACCATGTGCGAGCCGTTTGCCAACTCCCTTTGGGACCAACCGACATGCGCCGCCCCGTTGCGGTGATGGTCAATACGCTTGGAACAGAGGATCGTCCGGCCATGGTCGAAGGTCTGGCTCCCACATTGGCAACTCCCGATGCTCATTTCCATCTTTATGGGAAAAGTCTGAGCAAAGTGGGACGGAAAATGGGCCACCTCACTCTTTTAGGAGATGAAATGGTTGTAACTTCGACAAAAGCCAGAGAGCTGGCCGAATCCATCCGCATATGACTGATCCAAAACCCCTGATTGGCATCGTAATGGGAAGCGACTCCGACTGGCCTGTGATGTCGGCCGCCTCTGAACTCTGCACGCAATTCGGCGTTCCGTTCGAAGCGAACGTCGTTTCCGCCCACCGCACACCCGACGACATGGCTCAGTATGGGAAAAGCGCCTCCAGTCGCGGACTGAAAGTGATCATCGCCGGGGCCGGTGGCGCCGCACACCTACCTGGAATGCTAGCCTCACACACCACCTTGCCAGTGATCGGAGTTCCTGTCGAAACCAAGCACCTCAAAGGCATGGACAGCTTGCTGTCCATCGTGCAGATGCCGAAAGGCATCCCTGTGGCAACGGTTGCCATCAACAATGCGACGAACGCAGGATTGCTTGCCATCCGCATCCTCGCCACCAACGACGCCTCGTTGCGAAACGCTTTGGAGCAATATCACCGAGACATGGCGGATGCCAGTCGGGCCAAAACCTTGGACTAAGTGGGCTTCACGTTCAACTTTTATTCGTTTTTCCTGTTCATCGCGGCGATACCGACCGGTGTGCTTTGCTATTCTCTGATCCGTAAGGCGGGTGTGTCGCGGTATTTCGGATACATGATGGGCGCATCCACCATCTGGGCGGTCGGCTATGGATTCGAGCTGATGAGCGAAACCCTCGACATGATGCTGTTCTGGATCCGTGTCGAGTATCTGGGCATCTCCTTCATTCCCGCAATTCTGATTCAATTCACGTTGGCGTTCACCGGGCGCGAATCCGCCATCCATCTTCGAAATCAACTGATCTGGTTTTTCATACCGGTGGTCACCTTTCTATTGGTTCTAACCACACCATGGCATGGCTTGCACTACGCTTCGGTTGCGGTGTCCACCGACGGACCTTTCCCCTTGCTCGACATCACCACAGGTCCATGGTATTGGTTCCATACCAGTTATTTCTACGGTGCGATGATCTGGAACCTGCATGAATTGGTCAAACGGTATCGCACCACCGACGGCTTGTACCAACAACAAACCTTGTTCATCATCGTCGGCTCAACGATTCCATGGTTGGTGAATCTGATGTATCTGTTGGGATATCGCCCGTTCATGCATCTGGATTTGACACCATTCGCCTTTCTCGCAACCGGTTTCGTGATCGCTTACGGACTGATGCGCTTCCGCTTGTTCGAACTTGTGCCAATCGCCCGCGACAAAGTGATTGAAGGAATGAGCGATGGCGTGATGGTATTGGACACGCTCGACCGTGTGGTGGATTTCAATCCGATGATGCGACGTCTCCTCAAAGAGTTCAATGAGAATCTGATTGGAAAACACCCATCCGAACTGATTCCAAACGCTACCGAACTGAAATCCTTGATCGACCAACATCAAGAAACCCGCGCGGTCATCACGATCGGCAAAGACGAGTCGAAAAAGTCGATGCAGATTCAAGTGACACCCATCTTCGACAAGACCAAAAACAACACCCGGTCCGGGATGCTGCTTTTATGGCGCGACATCACCGAACAGGAACGTTTCGAACAGGAACTCATCGTATCGAAAATGAAAGCCGAGGAAAGCGACCGCTTAAAAACGGCGTTCTTGGCTAACATGTCGCATGAGATTCGCAATCCGATGCATGCCATCATGGGCTTCACGGAAATCCTGCGCGACCCGAACACCTCCGAACACGATCGGGTACGCTACACCGACATCATTTCCCAAAGCGCCCAAAAACTGCTCACTCTCATCAACGACATCATCGATTTGTCGAAAGTGGAAGCCGGACAAGATCCATTGGTGATGGAATCAGGTGATGTGAATTCACTGATTGAAGAAGTGAACGTGCTGATGAGTCCGATGGCGACGCGCAAATCCATTGAGTTGACGGTTTCCGAGATCTTGCCTGGAACCCAATCGTTCATTGAATCCGATTTCAGGAAATTGCGTCAGATCTTGATCAATCTGATCAGCAATGCGATCAAATACACGGATAAGGGACGTGTGACGGTGGCTGCGCGCCTCGTCGATAGGAATCTTTTCTTCACTGTGAGGGATACCGGAATCGGAATGGATTCAAAGACCTTGAGTGTCATTTTCGAGCGGTTTCGTCAGTCCGACACCAAATCTGCGCGGCATATCGGTGGAACCGGATTGGGCCTGTCCATCAGCAAAGCCTATTCTGAGCTTCTTGGAGGTGTGATCAGCGTCGATTCCACCTTTGGCAACGGAAGCACGTTCACACTTCGAATTCCTTACAAATTGGGCATAGAAAAACAACCTGAACCGATACCCGCTTCAGAACCACGTGGATATGTGATTCCTGACCTGAGTGCTCATTCCATCCTGTTGGCTGAAGACGAGCCCGTGAATGTGAAATTCCTTCAAATCATCTTGAAAAAGACCAAAGCCAATGTGATTGTGGCGAACAATGGCTTGGAAGCGCTCAACATCGCGTTGGATCAGAATGTGTCTTTGGTCTTGATGGACATCATGATGCCGGAAATGGACGGATTCGAAGCCTCCAAACGCATCCGAAAGAAAAAGCCAAATCTGCCTATTCTTGGATTATCCGGCCATGCCATGGTCGAAGAATCGCGCATCATCGACGCGGGGATCACCGAGCTGCTCACCAAACCCATCCAGGGGAAGGATCTGATTCGCAAGCTCGAAATCTATCTCACGAAAACACATCCTTGATCTTATCGAAGATCCCTTTGTTCTGAGCCGATTGCGGATTGAAATTGTCGGACCCCTTCAATTTTTCCATCATCTCTTTTTCGGATGAGCTGATGGATGGGGGCACAAAGACATTCACTTGAACAAACTGATCTCCCACATGATTGCTGTTCAAGGCTTTGATTCCTTTTTCGCGCATGCGGAGTAACTTTCCGGGGGCTGTGCCCGGGTCGATCTTCAGCTTCGCTTTGCCTTTGAGTGTGGGAACTTCCACATCCATCCCTAACACGGCATCCGGGAAGCTGATCGCAAGCGGATAGTAGATGTCGTTATCGCGTCGCTCGAAATGTTCATGCTCAAGTTCGTCGATGATGACGAGCAGATCGCCTGCCGGACCACCGCGCAAACCGGCGTTTCCTTGTCCACGCAAGGTCAGATAATTGCCTTTTGCCACACCGGAAGGGATTTTCACTTTCACGGTTTCCTCCCCTTTCACACGACCTTCACCGGAGCATGTTTTGCATTTGCTCTTGATGGTGCGGCCTTCGCCAAGGCAAGTCGGACATGGTTGCACGTTTACAAACTGTCCGAACATGGTACGGCTCACCTGCCGCACTTCTCCGACGCCATTGCAGGTGGAACACGTCAGGAAATCGTTCGGCGTTTCGGCGCCCGTTCCGGAACAGGTCTCGCAAACCAGATGCTTTTTTACTTTCAATTTCTTCTCGACACCGAACGCGATCTCTTCGAGAGAGAGCGATAAATTGAGTTTCATGTCGTCGCCGGGTCGACCCGCTTGGCGACGTCCACCACGGCTACGTCCGCCTCCGGCTCCACCGAACACATCGCTTCCGAAAATATCACCGAAGCGCGAAAAGATGTCGGTCAAATCCACATCTTGGAAGTTCGGTTCGTTGTATCCACCTGTATGCAGCCCTTGATGACCATATCGGTCGTAGCGTGCTTTCTTGTCCGGATCTTTCAGAACATCGAATGCCTCGGCCGCTTCTTTGAATTTCGATTCGGCATCGGTGGCCTTATTTCGGTCGGGATGCAGCTCCATCGCTTTTTTTCGATAGGCTCGTTTGATGTCTTCGGCCGATGCGTCTTTGGCTACGCCCAAAACGTCATAATAATCGCGTTTGCTCATGGATTTACTCGCTTACAACCACTTTGGCGTGACGGATGATCCGATCACGCATTTTATACCCAGACTCGAGAACCATCAAGACCGTGTTGGATGGGGTTTGATCGTCTGGTGATGGCTGACGAAGCAGGGCTTCGTGCAGGTTCACATCAAACGGCACACCGGTTTCATCGATGGTGGTCATGCCGTACTGTTTGAGCACATTTTCGAATTTTTCGGCGACCAGTTTGATGCCGTTCAGAAACGATTCAGGGACCTCTTGTCCTTCCACCGCTTTCAGGGCGCGCTCCAGATCGTCGTTGATCGGAAGGAATTCGCGCAAGGCCTGCACTTGGGCGTCTTCAAACCACTGCACCCGCTCGCGGGATTGGCGTTTGCGCATATTTTCCATATCGGCGGAACGGCGCAACAACTGATCTTTCAATGCGGCGATTTCCACCGCCGGATCGGGTACTTCAGGGGTTTCATGTGTCTCTGGCGATTCGATCGCTTCGGTGGTCTCGTCCAATTCGTCTTTTGTCTCTTCGTTCATAGGTCTGTTATTGGTTAAATCGTGCGGCCAATTGCTGCACCAACGCCATCATCCTCGGGTAATTCATTCGTTTGGGACCGACCAATCCGATCGTTCCCTGGATGGATCCGATCCGATACGGCATCGACACCATGCTGCATTCTTCCATGCCGGGTGTCTGATGTTCGGTACCGATCTTCACACGCAGTTCGGGGATGATGTCGTCTGACTCGAGCAGATGGACCATCATATGTTCATTTTCGACGCATTCGATAATGCCTCGGTAGCGACCTAAGTCGCTGAATTCAGGATGCATTGCCATGTATTCGACGCCACCCACATGAAACCGGCGGATGCGCTGGTCTTCAAATAAGGTATCGGCGCGATCAATGATGATGCGCAGCAAACCCGTGCGGTCGAGCGCCACATCTTCATTGAGCATGGCGCGGATGTTCTGGGCGATGTGGGCCAATTTTCGGCCGGAAAGGCGTTCATTGAGCACAGACGTCACTCGGTCGAGGTCGGAACGGCTGAGTTCGGACCGGACGTCCATCGTCACTGTGCGAAGCAGGCCACTGTCGACGGTCAAGACAACGAGCAGACGCGTCGAGCTGACGGACATGCATTCCATTTTACGGAATATCGCATCGGCCATGTTCGGAGCCAGCACGATGGCCAGCGTATGGGAAAGTCGAGCCAGAAGCCGTGCGCCCTCTTGTACCGCGTTGTCAACGGATTCGGGCATGGAGCCGGCGATGGAATCCATGACGGCGGCTTCGTCGGAAGTCAGTGTGGGGATGGTGAGCAGGGAGTCCACGAAATAGCGATACCCGAGGTCGGTCGGGATGCGTCCAGCGGAGGTATGGGGGTGTTCGAGGTAGCCTTTCTGCTCCAAAGAAGACATCGCATTGCGGATGGTGGCCGAGCTGACAGACAAGCCCTCACGTTCTGCGATCGCCTTCGATGCCACCGGCACAGCCGTATGCACGAAGCGCGTCACGATGTGATGCAACACATCATGCTCCCGCGAATTCAATGTCTCAGAGCGACGCATCAGGCTTTTTCAGAATAAAATTCAATCAGATTTCCATCCGGATCGGTGATGAACAGAAATCGTCCGTTCTTGCGGTTCGCCGGACCCGTCACAATCGAAATGTCTCGTTCCTTGAAATAGGCCGCGAGTTCATCCACCTTGGCGGGGTTTGGTAGCATGAACCCGAAATGATCCATGCGGTAATCTCTGGCTGCGTTGTCGTAAGCGGTTTCGGCTTCGACCAGAACGAGGGAATCCGGTCCGATCCGGAACACAGACATGTTCTGTCCCATTTTCCGCTCAAGTGTGAACCCGAGAATGTTCGTGTAAAACGCGTCTGCGCGTCCAATATCGTTCACACGAAGGGTAATATGATGGATGCCGGTTGGAACGAAAGGTTTCATGCGTAATTTTTGCTTTGTAAACGGCACAGATTGTGCCATGAACCTGTCCTCTGTCAAATTGGCAACGCTTTACCTCATCGCCACTCCCATCGGCAATCTGTCAGATTGGTCCCCACGGGCAATCGAACTGGTTGGGTCCGTCTCACACCTGTATTGTGAAGATACCCGCACTACCGGATTTCTTCTGCATCAATTCGGCATCAAAACACCGATGTCGAGCTTCCACTTGCATAACGAACATGGAAAGGTGCAGGACTTGATCCAAAAACTGGATGATGGCTTTGATGTCGCCTTGATGTCGGATGCCGGCACACCCGGAATTTCCGATCCAGGGTTTCTGGCAACGCGAGCCGCTCACATCGCCGGGCATACGGTCTGCGCCATTCCCGGTCCGTCAGCAGCGATCACGGCTTTGGTCGCCAGCGGACTTCCCTCCGACCGATTTGTCTTCGAAGGTTTCCTTCCTCCCAAAAAAGGTCGCCAGACCCGTCTGAAAGCCTTGGATTCGGAAACACGGACGATGATTTTTTTCGAAAGTCCGTTCCGAATCGTAAAATTGCTCGCCGAATTGTCCGTAGTGCTTGGCGACACCCGCTTGGCCTGCATCGGACGTGAACTGACCAAGAAATTCGAAGAAGTGAAACGAGGTGAACTCAAAACCTTGCATGCCGACCTATCCACACGCGATGCCATCAAAGGCGAATTTGTGCTTGTGGTGGCCGGATCGGAGTACGAAGAATGACCTGGTGGCAACGATCCGTTCTGATGGGGATTCTGGCCGGTTTGGCGTTTCCGCCTCTACCCTCATTTTTTGCGCTATTGTTGATCCCTGCGTTCTGGGGACTGATTCGAATCGCGGAAGAGAGTCCGTCCGCACGAGCCGCGATGATGCGCGTCTATCCCGGATTGCTGGTCTGGAACATTGCCGCCACCTATTGGCTGGCCATGGCCACAGTAGGCGGTGGCGTCGCGGCGATCCTAGCCAATGCGGTAGTCATGAGTGTGCCATTCGGGCTGTATCGCCGCTTCCGAACGGAGAAGGATAGCATTCTTCGTCAGGCGTCCTTGTTCATCGCGTTGTGGGTGGGCTTCGAGTGGTTTCATCACAAATGGGATTTGGCCTGGCCTTGGCTCACTCTCGGAAACGCGTTCAGCAATGCCACGGCGTTCATCCAATTCATCGAATTCACGGGCGTACTGGGTATTTCCGCATGGGTGTTGGCCGGGATTTTCGCGCTGAGGCACATCCGCACCCGTCCCGTTCCGGCATCCATTGTGATTCTGCTTCCTGCAATTGTGTCGTTGGGGATGATGGCGACCATGGACGAAAAGCCGGTTGGACACATCCCGACACTCATCGTGCAGCCCAATTTCGATTCCTATGCGCCGTTTTCCGGATTCGATTCAGAGGCGGATGTCCTTGAAAAACTCATAGACATCTCGGATTCCGGTGTACAGGAAACCACCGAGCTTATTCTTTGGCCCGAGAATTCCTTGGAAGGTTGGGTGTATCCGGATCCGACCCGATATCCGAATCCACATCTCACAAACCAGGCTTCAAATTGGAACAGCACATTGATCGGTGGTGCCACATTCTTCAAACCGATTGACGCGACGACCAACATCCCGAAGCCCTATCGATATACTGGGAATGAAACACCGTACACGATCTATAATGCGGGTGTCGCTTGGAAACCGGATGGAACCTTGCAAGTGTATGGCAAGCGGCGCTTGGTCCCCATCGTGGAGCGGTTTCCGTTTGTGAGCGCATTGGCGAGTGTTTCACCTTGGTTCGATTGGACAGGTCTGATGGGATATGGAAAGGGAATCGAGTCTGCGAATCTCAATGTGGGTGAGCATGTGGTGACAGGACTTGTCTGTTACGATTCCGTCTTCCCTGATTGGGTGCGCATCCAAGTACGGAATGGCGCGAATTTTATCGGCATCATCACCAATGATGGATGGTGGGGCGACACGAGCGGACACGAACAGCATTTCGCGTTCGCCCGCCTCCGAGCCATCGAAACGCGTCGTGCGGTGGTGCGAAGCGCGAACAACGGCATCAGCGGCATCATTCTTCCGGACGGGTCCGTGACCTACCGCTCCGACTATTGGACCCAAACCACGCATCATGCCGACATCCCCATATTTGATCGAACCACACTTTATGTGCGGTTCGGAGATAGGGTGATCGGCGCCATCATCGCGCTGGCGCTTGGGCTTAGCTTCGTATCGATACCACGACGTTCAGCCTGAAATCTTGGTTGGTGCGGGGAAAGACACCGGTCGATTTCGGGATGAGTCGGTCGAAGCGATACTCGAAGTTCACATTCACGGTTTGGGAGAACTGATACCCGATGAGCGGTGTCACTTGGATCCGAATGTTGCCACGTTCGTTCGGTTTGCCGGGTTTGTATAAACCGACATCCTTGATCAACGTGGCTGGCGGCACATTCAAGACATCCTGCAAATCGCTGTTCAGGCGATAGGTGTTGGTCAGATCTTCGATGTAATTGATGCCCAGACTCGCATTCAAGGTGTTCTGCAAACGTGGGAAAAATGGTAATTGGAAGCCGCGTTTGTTGTAGCGGGCGGTGAATTTGAGTCCATTCGACAGCTTTTCTGTGACAGTGGTGTTCGATAAGCTGAACGACGTGACCGTCGAGCTCGCGTATTGCAAATCGGTCGTCAATCCGTTTTTCCAAGCAATCTGCATCCCGATGAGCGGATTGAAATTCTGAGTCAGGTTGATGGTGTTCGGCGAGAATTCCGGCCGTTCATCGCTGATGCGATATGAACCGAGGGTACGATCTTGTGGTGCGCCCACATCCGGGTTGTACAAC
Organism: Balneolales bacterium; assembly: GCA_041749075.1. GTDB lineage: Bacteria > Bacteroidota > Rhodothermia > Balneolales > HLUCCA01 > CAMTWZ01. The sequence continues at coordinate 13,779 of JBGTBY010000027.1, forward strand.
CATCCAAGCTGATACCGGCCGATGTAAGTATGCGTCAGAGTAATGCGCTGGATGTAATTGGTTGTCCATGGCACATACTTCTCCAATCCCGCCCACGAAACGCGCCAGTTTGGCAACGGCATCGGGAAAAATCCCTTCGATCCGAAGGCTTTCAATCCCGATGAGCCGAGGTACGCCGCGCGGAAATCATCCATCAACGTGCGACTGTTCAAGACCGTTTTTCCATCGTTGTTACCGGTCGCATCAGACACATTCGTGGAGGCATCGATATCTCCGAATGCAGTTCCCAACTGGCGACGGAACAAGTCCGAATAGCCTTCACCGAAAGCCCAAACCGTGGCAGAAACACTTCCGGATTGTGTTTTCTGCGAATTGATTTCATCCACGCCGGCAAGCTGATTGTAGGTCACACGGTCGTCGAACGTCAGGTTCCAATCCAAATTGATGGTGATGTCGCGCGTGGGCTGCATCACCGAACGGAACGTCAGATTATCCTGCACGCTCTTCCCTTTTTGAAGCGAGATGGTCTGATTCGGATTCAGGCTTCGGATGAGCTGGCTTTGAGGAATGTTGCTTGCCAAGCCGATCCGATATCCGAATCCAGGCGAATAAGCCGCATCATTTTCACTTCCGAACATGTCCCAGATGCTGGACCCACCGGCATAACCGGCCTGATTGGATGTGACGGTATGTCCCCAGGTGAAATCCAGGCTCTGAAAACTGGTCATGGCCAATCCGGTCCGGCGCGTCCAGAATGTGAGATGGTCTTGAAAAGAACGTTCGGCGGCTTCAGCGGGTGTGGCTTGCCGCTGTGGTGTTGGCGTGCCACCTCGTCCAACGGCTTGGGGCGGTTGATTCGGTTGAGCGGGTTGATTGGCCTGTGTGCGGGCTTGTGTGCGGGCTTGCAGTCGACGCGTCCGTTCGGCATCACGCACACGGCGCTCGGCGTCATCCGCCTTCAACAGAGCATCATACCATTTCATTTTTTTGAGCAGTTCCTGCACTCGGATGCCCGGGTTATGGTCGATCTGGTAGTTGTTCTGGATGTTCGCTCCGCGGTTCGATCCCAAGTTGGAGTTCTGCCAGCGGAAGCCACCTCGGTAGCTAGAGGTGTATGTGAGCCAATTCAACGAGGGGAAGCGGTTGATGCGCGGCCTCCAGCTCATGGCATAGGTTTCGGCATAATCGTTGCGCCGCGGACGAAGCGAATCGGATGTGAACATGCTCGACAACACCGAGTACGTATCCTTGATCCGGAAGCGGTCGGTGCCCGAAATGGAATCTTGCGCGATGATCGACAAATCCTGCGTGGTTGTGCTGTTGAAATTGAGCCCGACCGTAGGCATCACATTGTAATTGAAGCCGAATGCGCTGTTGTAGCGGAACGAATGGTTCTGGCTGAACACCGCCGGAGAGGCATTCACCGGACGCCGTTCATTCTCGGAATACGCTCTTGTAAGCGTTCCCGACGCCGTGACGGTCGCCGGGAGATAGGCGAACTCTGTACCTGACAGGATACTCAGGCCCCAAATGTCCTCCAACCAATACAGCGGCTTCACGGTTTTCACATTCCGGTTGGTGAGCTGGTAATTCACGGATGTGGTGTAGTTCCAGTTATCGTTTCTCGCTACTTGATAATTCCGGCTCGACGCCGTGTTATAGACATAGCTGAAGCGCGTGTTGTCCAGCGTCAATTTTGCCAACCGGCTTTGGGAGAATCGTTTGCTGATGTTCGTCAGATTGAAACTGTAGCTCTCCGAAAAGTCTTGGATTTCGCGAAGTTGGGCATCGATGACATCCCTTTTTTCGGAACTGGTGAGCGAATCGGAGGCTTGCACGGCTTGACGGAAGGAGTCGAAGGTCAAATCCCCTTGCAATGGCAAATAACGCGGCGTGCGCAGACTTTGACGAGCCGATAAACTAAGCGGGATGTTCCATCCGAACCGGTCCGGGATGAAGCGATGCAGGTTCATGGTTGTGTTCACATCGAACCCGGTCTGATCGTATTGGCGACGCTCACCCAGTTTCGAATCAAGAGGACCGAATCCATCCGTCGACCGGTTGAACGATCCACTCACGGTCGCGAAATCCGCCAATGTGATCTGGCTACGCATGTTCGCTGCCCAACCGGACTGATCTTCAAAGCCAGATACCCGAAGTTCATTCACCCAAACTTCGGCATCGAGAGATGGCACACCTCGGCCACCTTCATCCGGATTGCGAATGCCCATTCCAATTTCCGTGATCTTGTTCAGTGCGGGTTCGCCTCGGATCGCCACGACCGTACCTTGTGGCGCACCTTTCAGGATGAGCGGGTCGGATGTCTCATAGGTCTCGGCCGGATTGAATCCCGCCAAGTTCCGAGCCTGCTTCAAAGTGTTCATCACCGACAGGATGAGGTTCATGCCGTTTTCATCCGGAAGCCAGACTTGCTCCGAGTCTTCCTGATTCGATACACGATCGCGGATGGATGTGAACGGATATAGGGTATCGCTCGGCGTGATCGGTTGGCGGTATTCGTAATAGTTGTTCTCCAGATCGCTACCCAAACGAACGACCAATTCGATGTCGTCGCGGTCGCGATATCCTTCACCGTGAACAAACATCCTCATGTTCGAATAGTTCGTCAGATTCAGGCCCATCGGATAACTGCGCTTGATCATTCGGAGGTCGCCGGGTGGCAAGGCTTCCACTTTCATCGCAAGCGATTGCTCATTGGCCAACAAATCCTGTTGCTGACCCCGTTGGATGGAGCGGATGGCGCCGTTCGGAATGCGGTATGGAATCGGGCGGCGGTTCGCATTCTCCTCGATGTTGATGGTGGAAATCTCGAAGATCGTGCCCGGATCATTATTCACGTTCAGAGCATTGTCTTTGCGCCACTGGTTGCCCACCAATTCAAGCGTCGCGAAGCGCATGGTGAATGGCTGGCTGTATCCGGTCATCCACATCCGGATATGGCTCACGCGCTGAAGGTTGTCGATGCCGCCAACCGCACGTGTGAAATCACGCAACGGAATCCGAATCTGGTACCACGTATTGTACTGCTGTCCCCCATCCACTTTATCGATGATGTAGGCATCGCCAATTCTCAACGATGTGGTATCGGCCGGATTGAACGGAAACTCATATTGGAAATAGGTGTTTTCCAAATTCACGACCGCGCCATTCAGTAGTCCCTCGGAATCCGGACGATTGGTGATGGCCCGGGTATCGTTGCCCGATATCGCATTTCCTTCGGTGTAGGCATACATCCGGTGGAACCGCTTATGCAACGGCTCACCACTCATCCGCGCACTGTCGAAGTACACGTAATCGTCGTTGGACGGATCCGCTTGGATGCGGGTCAGCACGTCGGTTCCGGCATATTGGATCGCCATTTGCTCCAGAAACTGCGCAAAGAGCACATCCTCACCGGTTCCGTCGATGCCGCCCGAATTCAGCGCTCCATCAAGGCCCGCATCTTCCAACGTGATGGTTTCTTGCGAGAATTGGCCATCCAAATCGGGAATGTTGTTGTAGACATACGACCGACCGAATTGGTCCGGCTTGAGGTTGCCCGAACGTTCCGCGATACCGTCTTCACTGTTGTTCAGGTTGTTCGGAATCACATCCTCCGAAATCACACCCACATCAAACAGAATACGTCCGTCATAATCTTGCATGTCCTGCAAGGTTGGTTCTTTGGCTCCAGGAAGAACGGCCATCACCCAGAATTCGAGGAATTCAATGTTGTTCTGGGTCAAATCGTCCAATCCGCTCGGAATGACGGCTGTCATGCCACCCCAAGTGTTATTTGGACGATTTTCCAACACATTCTTCAAGTCCACGTTGTAGTTGTATGGTCCGCGTTCGGTCGGATCGTACCAGATATCGAGTGTCTGCAAATTGTTGTCTTGCAACAGGACATCGCGATCGGGAAAGACATCGGTTACCAGAATCGGAAGGCTTTCCGGCGTTCTGGCCGCATTGGTGATGTTGCCCAAGCTGATGGGAATCGAATACCACGCGAAGGTGGATCGCAGGTCGTTTCGTTCGATGCGGGCGGGTATGCCTTGGTCGGATACGCATGTGACTGGAAGTACCGGCGAATCATAACATTGCGGATCATAGCCCGGAATGGCATCGGGTGAGGCGGCAATTTTCCATCGACCCGGAGTCATGAAACTGATGGAGGTTTTGCTGCCTTCGAACTCATCAATGAACGACAATCCCCGTTCCTCATCCGCAAACAGGCTGCCACGTTTCACCGCAGCGGCCACGGCATTCGTTTGTGCCACACCCGGACGTATCTGTGCGAATTCGCCCGTGAAGGAGAAATTCGACATGGTTTTGGTCTGCAGTAGCGGGATGCGGTCGATGGCGCGAGTCAGCCATGGGGTGTCCCAACGACCTTTGGCATCGAAACCGATCACGGTGTTGTTGATGGGCTCATCCCCGATCGGAATCTTGTCTTGCAACGGACGATCGCGCTGGGTAAAAATTGTAGATCCGAATATGACATCCGGATTCACATTGTATTGAGCCCGTAACCCAGCAAAAGACGTCTGTTGGATCTTGAAAACGGTATTGCTTTCGTAATCGATCTTGATTTCCTGTCCGGGAGCCAAGAACGCTTTGTTCGTGATGGTGATGTTGCCCAGCGAATAATCCACTTGGTAATCGACGCCTTCGTTGAGCGCTCGTCCGTTGGCCGTTACTCGTACGGATCCCTGAACCAAGGCAATACCAAGGAAATAACTATCCGACACGCCGCCTTTGTTCGATCCCTTGATGCGATACAAGTTGTTCTGCGAGGCGTTGCTGGCGTTCGATTGCGTGGTGGAATACAATTCACGAAACGAATATTGGGCGATAGCGGTCGCTTTTTCATCATCGGGCAGGGAGCTGGCTTGGATCACATCCACCACACGCTGACCGAACGGCTCCAAATAGGGAAACATGATCCGGCCATCGCGCGGGTTCAGGGTTCCGGTTCCGAAGTCGACCTGGTTATCGGATCCAAGCTGACCTTGGGAACCGACTCGGTCAAGCCCAAGATCACGCAATAGGATATTTCCGAGATTCGGGAAGTTGGTCTGCTCGAGTGGACCTTGCGTGAAAAAGACATCCAAGGTCAAGTTTTCCCGCTGAAGACTACCCGACCCAAGCGAATAGATGTTCCGCATAGTGAGCGGCCATGAGCGGGATGAGGGCGTGTAACTCGACGGACGCAGCAGTTTCAAGAACAAGCGACTGTTGTCGCCAAGGTTCACATCCCCCACATAAATGATTTCGTTGTTCAGATTGCGGTACGAGAAGGAAATGGCCAAGGCTTGGCGCGGATTCAGACGCTGACGCAGGCTGATGATTCCGAGGTTTTCATCGATTTCATAATCTTGTCCGGGGCGCAACGGGACGAAGAATCCATCCGCAAATTCATCGGGCTGAACGCCGAAATCCGTGGCACTGATGCCGATGGATGGATCACGATATGGTTCGAATACAGACGCGGCGAATTTGTCTGCATTCTCGTTCGGAGTTTGGTACGCGCCTCGGGTTCCTACCACACCCAGATCCAACAATGCGGCGGCGGTGCGTTGACCTTCCAATGGGGCCAAGGTCTCGTTCTGAACCCATACATCGATATTCACGATGCTGAACAATCGGCGGATGAAGGTCGGATCACTCATATTTTCTTCAAATTCCTGCATCGCGTAGAAATCCATGAAGAAGTGACGGTCGCTGTCGTAGCCATTCGGACGAATATCGATGGTGGTCTCCGTGGTTCCGCCTGTCACCGTTTGGGAACCGCCCTTCCCTTCCTGTTGCGAAAGAATACCGGTGAGTTCTAGCGGTCCCAGGCGCGCTTTCGATTTGATCCCGAACAAGGCGCCCCCGCCTCCGATCAGCGAATTTCCCGTCTCCATATTCACGTTACCAAGTTCGATGGACTGGATGATCTCATCCTCATACCCAGTGTAGGTGATTTTCAACTGGTTCTGATAGTTGAACGAGCGCTCGGTGTCCCAGTCGGTTCGAATAGTGAGTTTATCCCCGATGGTTCCCTGGATGTTCAGCTTCAAGTTCTGCTCGAAAGTGGGATCGATCCGTTTCTGCTGATCGGGTGGCACGGCCGGATCCTTTGTGTCTTGGATGGATGCGCCCAAGTTCATGTTGGCCTGTCCTGTCACCCGAAGATTCACTTCCGGCTTGCCGAAGATGGTGGTAAACGCGGATCGCTGTCCGCCAGGGATGTTCACCTTGAAATCGAGCAACCCTCGTTGGGTTTCACTACGGCGCTGCGCCTCCTGAACCAACTTGTTCCAGTTCTCATAGGATGCGGAGCGGCGCTGAGCTCTGGCATACGCCTCGAAATCATAGAACACCGGCACACCCATCTGCCGACCGTATACCTCGCGAATCACTTTGAACTGGCCCGTGGAGTCGCGAGTGATGATGCGTTTATCGTCGGATGTACGGATTTGCGAAAGCAAGGAGCGCTTCCTTGGCACAACCGGTGGCGAGAACGTATGCCGCGGACCCGGAATGACGATGATCACACTGTCGGGTTTCTCGGCTTCTTGAGCGTACAGCGCCACACCACCTCCCGCAGGAAGCATGCAAAGCACCGACATCATCAAAATGCTATGGAAGGAAATTGAACGCAGAAATACGGAACGTTAGGCTTGGGAAGGATATCGTAACGAAGCGTCGATAGGCAGGATGTCGGGGTTCAATTTCGTGTGAAGAGGAGACGCCCTAATTTCACGATTTTCAGCAAATTGGGCAACGTTCTTTAGGATATATTTACCCCATGCGATTAAACGCCTTACAGAAAGATGTGATCCGGCGCCATATCGGTCCTTTCCTGTTCTGTTCCGCAACCATCTTATTCCTACTGCTGCTTCAGTTTCTGATCCTGTATCTGGATAAGATTGTCGGGAAAGGCTTGCCATTCCTGGTGATTTTGGAGCTGATCGCGATGCAGATGCCGGCCATGATCGTGCTGGCCGTGCCGATGTCGGTGCTGGTGTCGAGCTTAATCGCCTTCGGACAATTCTCCGAACAGAACGAACTTACCGCAGTGAAAGCGGCGGGAATATCTCCATGGAAGCTGATGGCTCCGGTGATGTGGGTCGGACTCGCCCTTTCGATCTTCATGATCTGGTTCAGCAATTCCGTACTTCCGGAAGCCAATTTCAAGGCGAAATCGCTGTTCATCGACATCCGCATGAAAAAACCGGGATTCGACCTGAAACCGAATGTGTTTTACAATGGCATCGCCGGATACACGTTTCATTCGCAACGCATATCGGAAAAAGCCGATACCCTATTTGATGTGACCATTTTTCAGGATGCGTCTGAGAACCGGGAGCAAGCCGTCATCGCCGCGGCGTGGGGCATTCTGACCGCCTTGGAAGGCACATCGTTGTTGGAACTGAATCTGCATGAGGGATCGGTGTTCCGGTATTTGAGTCAGCCCTTAGCGGAGGAGCAACGTGCCGAGGAAACCCGCTTCAACCATTATCTGATCCGGTTTGATTTGTCGGATTTGGCTTTTTCGAGAACCAACCCCGAAATGAGACACCGCGATGACCGCACGATGTCGGCCCAAGCCATGGCGGTCGTCCGCGACTCCCTCAACATCCTAGTGCAACGCGACATCGCCTCCATGCTCGCCTCGCAATCGGTGTTCGTGCTTCACACGCCATCGCATCAGCCCGATTCGCTGATCACCGAACCCCTCCGCATCTTCGATAGCGATACCATCCCCGCCAAACCTGCCGGCCCATTCGTCGCACTCAACCGTCTTGGGTACGCTGAATCTCAAACCTACACGGTACAGCAAGCCATCAACACCACTAGAGATGCCATCTCGAACATCGACGGCATCCGAAGCGGCATCCTATGGCGCTACGAGCGAATGGCGCAGTACTTGGTCGAAATCCACAAAAAAGCCGCGCTGCCAATCGCCTGCCTGATTTTCATCCTGCTTGGTGCGCCGCTCGGCATGCTCATTCGCAAAGGAAATCTCGGTTTCCATACCGTGCTCAGCACCTTGCTGTTCACCTATTACTGGATCACCATCATCCAAGGTGAGAAACTGGCCGACAGGTTGTTCATCCCTGCGTACGTCGGCATGTGGTTCGGAAACGTGACGTTGGCCCTCCTCGGATTGTTGTTATTGTACAAATTGACGACGGAGCGTCGCTTCCGAGACCTGCTCTCATGACCACGCGAATCGACCGACTCATCCTCACCCGCCTCGCCTCCATCACCGGATTGGTGCTGTTTCTGTTGATCCTGATTTTCATCATCATCGATTTTTCCGAGAACAGCGACGATTTCACGGATCGTGGCGCCACATTGGGAGAAATCTGGAACGACTATTATGTGCCGTACATCCCGGAAATCATTCGTTTGGTATCGCCGGTAGCCGTGTTTACAGCCAGTTTGATCATCATGGGCATGATGAGCCAACGCCTGGAATGGACAGCCTTGAAAGCATCCGGCGTTAGTTTGTATCGCATCCAACGTCCGTTTCTCACGTTCGGAGTTGTGATCGCGATCGGTGTGTTTCTATTGGATGGATTTGTGATTCCGCCCGCATCCGCCAAACGACTCAAATTCGAGCGGGAATACATCATGACTCGGTCGGACCGGGTTGAAAACAGCACCATATACAGGCAGGAATCCGGTGACCACATTCTCACCATCAATTTCTACTCCCCGGCCGATTCCACCGCCCATCGCGTGTTTTCCTATCATTTCGATGGGGAAATCATCCGGGAATCGTTCGAAATCCAACGCATGAAATACGACGGTGTGACCGAAACCTGGGCGCTATTCGATGTGAAACACTCTGTCTACGATTCCATCCATGTCAGGCGCACGGTCCATGCCCGCATCGATACCAGCTGGGCCGTCTTTCCGCGTGATCTGGCCCGCACCACGACCGAAATCTATCAGCTCACCTATCCCGACGCGATCGAGTACATCCAAACCTTGCAACGGGTGGGCGTCGGTGGCGTGCAACAACCACTGGTGCAGTTTTATGGCCGGTTGTGGTATCCGGTCTCCATCATGATCGTGACCTTGCTTGGCGTATCGATCGCCTCCTTCCGATTTCGGGGCGGATCGGGGATGCACTTGGGCATCGGATTGGCCATCAGTTTCCTGTATCTGGCGATGATGAAACTCATCGAGCCGTTCGGCTATGCAGGAACCTTGGATCCGTTCACCACAACGGCGTTTCCACACGTGTTTTTCTTGGTCACCACAGTATTGGTGATTTGGCGGACGCCCAAATAAGGCTATGCTTCGGGCAGTGGACCGCGATACGTGAAGGGCACATCCGGACGATCTTTCGTGTCGATTGTGCCGTGCTGCTCTTCGTAACGCTTCACATTATCGATCAGCGCGGTAGACAGGCGTTTCGCATGATCGGGCGTTAGCACGAGGCGCTTCACCACTTTGGCTTTCGGCAAACCGGGCATCACCGCGATGAAATCGAGAATGAACTCGGATGTCGAATGGGTGATCATCACCAGATTCGAGTAGGTGCCGGTGGCTTCCTCGTTGGTCAGTTCGATCTCAAGGGGTTTGTTTTTATCCATGGGTTAATCCGTTTTCGATTCAAGGTGGGAAAGCACGTGCATCAGGTCGCTTCGGGTCAAAATATCATAACGGTTCTCCGCCAGCAACACGACCACCGCCGAACTGGTTTTGTTTAACAATTTGCTGATGTGATCCATGCGCACATCCCCCGTGATCACAGGGAACGGAGAATCCATCACCGTCGAAACACTCGCATCGTGATTCGCAGGATTTTCCAACAAGCGGTTCAAGATCCGTAATTCGGTCAAGCTGCCGACCAAGGCACCATCTTGCGACACCGGAAGCTGTGAAATGCCTTCTTTCTGCATCAGAACCACCGCTTCGCGAAGAGTTTGGCTCACATCCACCGTCACCAGTTTTGATTTGCGTTCCGGTTTGCGGTTCAGCACATCGAGGGCTTTCATGGTCGTGGCCTCATCGAGGAAGCCGTTCGACTGCATCCAATCGTCGTTATAGATTTTCGAGACGTAGCGGCTTCCACTGTCGGGCAGCAGCACCACAACGACGGCATCCGATCCGAGGTCGTTCAGACGTGCGAACTCGAGCGCACCCCACGCGGCGGACCCGCAAGAGCCGCCAACGAAAAGACCTTCGCGTCGGGCGAGGGCACGTGTCGTCAAGAACGCATCGCGATCGGTGCACTGGATCACCGCATCCACAACCGACATATCGATGTTGCCTGGGATGATGTCCTCACCAATGCCTTCCGTCAAGTATGGCGCGACTTGTGATTTATCGAACTCCCCTGTCTCGAACAATTTCTTGTAGATCGAGCCATAGGTATCGACCCCGATGATTTTGATCGCGGGATTTTTTTCCTTCAGGAAGCGGGCCGTGCCGGTGATTGTGCCACCCGTCCCCATCCCCGCCACAAAATGAGTGATTTTTCCTTCGGTCTGTTCCCATATCTCGGGTCCGGTCGACTCATAATGCGCCTGCTGATTGCTCAGATTGTCGTACTGGTTCGGATAGTAGGCGTTCGGTATTTCTTTCGCCAAGCGCTTGGCCACCGAATAATAACTGCGGGGATCTTCCGGTTCCACATTGGTCGGACACACACGGACTTCCGCGCCGAGGGCCCGAAGCATGTTCACTTTTTCTGGACTTTGTTTATCTGTCGTCGTGAAAATGCAATTGTATCCTTTCACGGCCGCAGCCAAAGCGATGCCCATGCCGGTATTGCCGGATGTTCCTTCGATAATGGTGCCACCCGGCTTGATGAGGCCCGCTTTTTCCGCATCTTCGATCATTTTCAGAGCGATGCGGTCTTTGACGGATGAGCCCGGATTGAAATATTCAACCTTTGCCAGAAAGGTGGGTTTAAGCCCTTCGGTGATCGTGTTCAGACGGACGAGCGGCGTGCCGCCGATGGTTTCGAGAATAGAGTTGTACCACATATTGGCTGAAATTACGGTATCTTTGCCACTTATACCGACGCTATGTTCATACCTGATAGAAAACCGAAAGACACCGACTGCGGATACAATCTCGACCTGATGATCGAGGCCTTGCCACGCATCGACTCCGAATCGGAACGCCTTGCCTACGCCAACCGCATTGTGGGCCTCATCAAGCAAAGCCACATCAATTGGGTGGATACCCAAGGCAACAGCAAAGACGCCTGGGACCTGTTTTTCTCTCTCGCCGAGTTCAATCCGGAAGACCTGGGCATCCTGCATCCCTACCACCACAATCTTCCCGATAACGCGCGCTGACACACGATCCGTTTGGGTTATTCGTATTTTCAATTTAAATTGAAAATGAAATAACCTCGGATTCACATGCCTGTTACTCTGGATTTGTTGTCTCTACCTGAAGCGTCTTCTACTGAGATCGTACAAAAAGCATTGTCATCGACAATGTTACGCGACAGCATGATGTTGGCCGTGCAACGAGCCGCGATCGAGCCGATTTTATTTTCGCTCACCTTGCCGATGGAAGGTATTGATCCGCTCGCAGCTCTCGAAATCCTGGGCAAGCCGGATTCCTTCCGCTACTATTGGGAACATCCTGACGAGGATTTGGCCATTGCGGCGGGTGAAGAAATGGTCCGCATCAAATCGCAGCAAACCGACCGGTTTCATCTCGTTGCCCGACAAATGTCGCACTGGAAAGAACGCACCATCTCGTACTCCGCTTTTCCTCATAGCCTGGCCGGAATCCATTTCTTAGGTGGATTTTCGTTTCACAACAAGCCTCAGAACCATCATTGGAGGGATTTTTCCGCTGCTGGGTTCATCATTCCTGAATGGCTGATTGTCCGAGACGGACAATTGACGCTCCTCACCATCACGCATCGGCTCACCTCCGACGACACCATCGAGACGCTTCATCAGGGTATCGAAGACCGCTTGACTGAAATCGTGACGGCCGTCAAAGGATTTCATGAATCGGAATCGGACATCCCGGCGGGTCCATCTTTTTCGGATGAGGATGCTCTTTGGGCGGAGCGTAAACCGGATTTCCTACGCTCGGTTCAAGCTGCGACCACGATGATCAAAGAAGGAATGTTCAGCAAAGTGGTATTGGCTCGTGAAGTGCTCATCCCTCTGGAGCGCCCCATCTGCATCACGCACATGCTGAACGTGTTGCGGGCCTCCTACCCTACCTGTTATACCTTTTTGTTCCAACTGAACCGAAACGCGGCCTTCATCGGATCATCGCCCGAGCGCCTCGCATCGTTTCGATCCACCATCCTTCTTACAGAGGGACTCGCCGGATCCACCTCCCGTGGTAAAACCGCAACCGAAGACGCATTACTCGAACGTGCGCTGAGTCAGAGCGAGAAAGATCTGCATGAGCACCGAGTCGTTGTGGATGCGATCCGCGACCGCTTGCGAGACCATGATGCCATTGTGCATTACCCGGCATCGCCGAGTGTTCGTAAATATCAGAACGTACAGCACTTATACACTCCGATTTCCGCTGAATTACCCGACGAAACCACTCCTATTTCTATTTTAGAAGCCTTACATCCCACTCCTGCCGTTGGTGGATATCCACGTGACGCCTCCTTGCAGCATATGCAAGAATTGGAAAATGTGGATCGAGGCTGGTATGCGGGTCCGGTGGGCTGGTTCAACACACACGGACGTGGCGAATTTTGTGTGGCCATCCGCAGCGGACTGATCGAGCCGCATCGTGCCCATTTGTTTGCGGGATGTGGAATCGTGGCCAACTCCGACCCTGAATCGGAATGGAACGAGACCTTACTGAAACTGGTGCCAATGCGCACCGCGCTCTCTCATGGATGAGCGAAACTTAGCCACATGGTGGTCCGCCACCTTTGTTGATGCGGCTTATAACAACGGTCTTCGCCATGCGGTGATCGCCCCCGGCTCGCGCTCCACTCCCCTTACGCTGGCCTTCGCCGCGCATCCCGGCATAAAAACGCATGTGATGGTGGATGAACGCGTGGCGGGCTTCTACGCCCTCGGAATCGCGAAATCGACCCGTACGGTCGCCGCCGTGATTACGACGTCTGGAACGGCCGTAGCGAACCTGTATCCGGCTGTGATGGAAGCGAGAGCCTCCGAAACGCCGTTGCTGGTTCTAAGCGCCGATCGTCCGCCCATGCATCGAAACATCGGGGCCTCGCAAACCCTCGATCAGATCAAGATCTTCGGTGATGCTCCCTTGTTTTTTCATGAAGTGGGCGAACCAAGACAGGATAAGCCGGATGTAAGCCGACTGATCGTCCTCGCCAAGCAATCCATGCGTATTGCGCAAACGGGTGGGCCGGTGCATTTGAATTTTGCGTTTAGGAAGCCGCTTGAACCCGTGAAAGACTTCGTCTTTCACGGATCTGTAATCGGTAATCAGAAATCGGTGAAGAGTGCCATAACAAACTCTAATGAGGCTTCTCATTCCCAACTAAGAAGTACCAACATCCGATTACCGATTACCAATTACCAATTACCAACTACCGAACGACCCCTCATCCTCGCCGGCCCCAACCACCATCGTTCTGGGTACGGAAAACTCATCGCCGAGCTCGCAATACAGCTGAATGCCCCGATTTTCGCGGAGTCGGGTGCGCATGATGGGACGGTATTTCCAGAAAGTCATGTCTTTCCGGCCACGGATGTTTTTTTACGTGACATCCAGCCTGATTTAGTCATTCGATTCGGTCATCATCCCGTCAGCAAAGGTGCGGAGATGCTACTCTCATCTGGGGTTCGGCAGATCCATTTCTTTGATGGGAAGCAGATGCAGAACCCTGAATTCGCCGAGTTGGAGTGGATCGATTCGCCGGCGGATAGCATACAATTTGATGTGGCTACACCTGCCGATCCGTCGTGGCTGGCGACCTTGCAAGAAAAAAAGAGTGAGTTTTTGTCTAAAAGGGATGTGATTCTTGCAAACGAATCGTCCTTCACGGATCTGCATGTGTACCAAGCTTTGTTACCAAAACTGGGTGATGTGGACATCGTGGTCTCGAATTCCTTTCCGATCCGGGATTTGGACCTGATGTGGAACCCTGCCCTTTCGGCCGGTGGGATGCGGGTGTTTGTGAATCGGGGTGCGGCGGGGATCGATGGCGTGACCTCCACGGCCTGCGGTATCGTGGCTGGAAGCGGGCAACCTGCGGTGCTGTTCACGGGCGATTTGGCGTTCATTCACGACCTCAATGCCTTGTTAACCCGCTCGGAGCTTCCTTCGCGCTTGGTTGTGGTGGTGGTGAACAATGGGGGAGGCACTATTTTTCGGATGTTGCCTCTCAACGAATCCGAAGAAACCCATCGACGCTACTTCGAAACCCCTCAGGATGTGGATATTTCCGCCCTCTGCGCCGGGTACAAGGTGGATTTTCATCGCGCCGAATCCGCCTCGGATCTTACCGATTTCCGTTTTCCGATTTCCGATGCAGGCATCACAGTCCTCGAATGCATCACCAATCCCACCGCATCGATGAATCTTCGCAAAAACCTCCTCTCCGCATGAAACCGCGATTGGTGATGTTGCACGGATTCACGGGTGCGGGCGCGGTCTTTGATCATTTGAGGGATGGATTGGGGGAGGTGGTGGAGATGGAGACGCCGGACTTGGGACCCTCCCCCTTCCCCTCCCTATTACCGCTCGCTCCGCTCACGGTAACAAGGAGGGGTGATCTAGTCCTACATGGTTACTCTCTTGGCGGACGCATCGCGATGCGCGAGGCCCTGGCCAATCCTGCGGGAGTCGCAGCACTGATTTTGGAAAGCACACACCCGGGCATCGAGTCCGAGGCTGAGCGCGAAGCGCGTCGCCAGCGCGACGCCACCCTCGCCCACTCCATCCGCGAAAACTACCTCGGATTCCTCGCCGGCTGGAACCGGCTTCCGTTGTTCGCATCACCCCCCGATGCCCCCACCGAACCCAGAGACCGTTTCCTGGCCATCCAACAATCCCAAGACCCTGAACAGATGGCCCGCAGCCTGGAAGAATTCGGAGCCGGCACCATGCTTCCGGTCCGCGACCGCCTCCACACCCTTCCCATGCCCGTGCTCGCCATCACCGGCGCGTTGGACATCACCTATACCGACCTCTGGGCCGGCATCGCAAGCGAGGCTCCCAACATCCGCCATGCGATCGTGCCCAACGCCGGGCATCGGGTTCATCTCGATAACCCGGAATCGTATCTTTCACTCATTACATCCTTCATCCACGAACATTTCCCATCATGACCGACTGGAATTCCATCCCCATCTTCAAAGAATTCGAAGACATCACCTATAAAAAACATGACGGCATGGCGCGCATCGCGTTCAATCGTCCGGATGTTCGGAATGCGTTCCGACCCAAAACCATTTTCGAAATGTATGCCGCATTCGCCGACGCGCGCGAAGACACCTCGATCGGGGTGGTACTGCTCACGGGCGAAGGTCCGGCCAAAGACGGGAAATATGCGTTCTGTTCGGGTGGGGACCAGCGAATCCGCGGTCATGCCGGATATGTGGGCGATGACGGCATCCCGCGCCTGAATGTGCTGGATTTGCAACGCCTCATCCGATCGATGCCGAAACCGGTCATCGCGTTGGTGGCGGGTTATGCGATCGGCGGCGGACATGTCCTGCATGTGATCTGTGATCTGAGCATCGCGGCTGAGAATGCGATTTTTGGTCAGACCGGACCCAAAGTCGGAAGTTTTGATGGTGGTTTCGGTAGCAGTTATCTCGCTCGCATCGTCGGACAGAAGAAAGCCCGCGAAATCTGGTACTTATGCCGCCAATACAACGCCCAGGATGCGCTCGACATGGGCCTCGTGAATGCCGTTGTGCCTACGGATCAACTCGAAGCCGAAGGCATCAAATGGGCGCAGGAGATTTTGGAAAAGAGTCCGATCGCGATTCGTTGCCTGAAATCGGCGTTCAATGCGGATGTGGACGGTCAAGCCGGTCTGCAGGAATTGGCCGGAAACGCGACCCTCCTCTATTATATGAGCGAAGAAGGGAAAGAAGGAAAGAATGCGTATGTGGAGAAGAGGAAGCCGGATTTCAGGCAGTTTCCGTGGTTGCCTTAGGTCCTTCGGGCCTCCGGCCCTCAGGATGAGGATGTATCGCTGATTAATAATAGATCCTTCGCCGCTTCGCGTCTCAGGATGACAAGCGCATCATCATAAAAGGAAGAGGCGGCATAACAATATCCCAAGTGTGCTTAGGAAGGTGTTATGCCGCTTTCTTACCGATGACCCCAGCTTCAGCTGGGGGAAGTCACGACCAGATGCGGGTCCTTCGGGCCTACGGCCCTCAGGATGAGGGTGCTTCGCAATGAATGATAGATCCTTCGGTCGCGAAACGCTCCCTCAGGATGACAGGCATGGCTCAAAAATATATAGGCGGCATAACAATATCCCAAGTGTGCTTAGGAAAGAGTTATGCCGCCTCTTCTTTTTATACAACGATGCGCTTGTCATCCTGAGCGAAGGGCGTAGCCCGTAGCGAAGGACCTAAAACTTCGCATATATAAAAATAGCCGAGGGTTAAAACCCTCGGCTAGATTCAGAGATCCATTTTTAATTTTAAGTGATGGATAACGCTCTA
>JBGTBY010000028.1:0-81548 GCA_041749075.1 Balneolales bacterium
AGCCATTGTTTGGCGTTCCTTGAGCGCTTCGAGAACTACCATGGTCTTGAAGCCAGGTGTGAAATTGCGTCGTTTTCTTCTGTTCATGACAGTAAATTAGGGATTCAGGATTTACTGTCCGCTTTTTCAGGACCATCTCACAGAATCGCCAATAGATAACATTTCGTAATTCTCTTTTGTCACGAGAGCTTGTTCAGTTATCATACGATCCGTAATGAAGTACTGGTACACTACATGGCGCCCTTCAGACGGTACATGATTTTTATCCGTTATGATTGCATCACTCATATCACCATAGCATTTAGCTTGCACATACCAAAAAGTAGACTGAATATTTGTTATCGTAATGAATAAAAAAGCTATAAAAAAGACAATCGCTAAAAATGCTAATATTTTGTATTCAGTTATCATGATGACTTAAGTTTTTGTATAGATTTATCTATATTTCTATATATCTCGTCTGCTAATTAAAATATTCGATAATATCCTGTTTTTAAATGCTTTATTTCTTTGCGTTCTAAATTATATTTATACTTCCATACTATCGGTTCATATATGGCTACAACCTTAGATTTATCATCATTGATATCATTTTTAATCATCCTATTTTTAAGGTAAGATAATGATTCAAGATTCGTAGTTTTTGAGAATAATAGATTACTTTTTATACCATACACTAAAACATCGATTCCATTATAATCATACACGCCATATAAACGATCATTCTCTGTAGAATGATCCCTTTGCAATGTTGTTTTCTGAATGACCGTTATTCTAATTTCAATATTATTGTTTATTTCCAAGATATTTACAATAAATATATCATGAATAGGTCGTAGTACATCACTGAAGTAATTATTGATTTCCATTAACTTACTGTCGAAATCACTATTCAATGACATAAGTCTTGATATTGTATCGCTGTTCTCTCTGGTTGAAATGCAAGAAATAATACTCAGGAGCAAAAGGAGAAATATGGATTTCATCCATGAATCTACTCATTCCTGCGCTAATGGCAATAAAGAGGTGTGATTCAATCTTCCTCCATTAACCACCCTTAGCCTCCCAGTAAACAATCTTTCTTCCTTTTTTCTTCTCGCGGTGGGGGTTTATCCCCACCAATCCTATTATTTTCCCCCATGTCCCAATCCATCAAAAAAGAGGTCGAATCGTTCCTGGAATGGTCCAAAGAACTCTACGGACCCATTTATTTCGCCCCCTCCGAAACGCCAGCAGTTAAAAAGAAGGCTGAAGTTCCCCCATCCGAACCCTTCATCGCTTCATCAGCGCCAGCGCCTTCATCTGTTCATCCGCTCACCCTTTCATCCGTCACAACACTCGAAGAACTGCGCCAGCTCTGCGCCACCGCAGAGGAACTAAAGACCGATCTCCCCGGAACAAACCTCGTCTTCGGCGTCGGAAACCCCAATGCCGACCTCATGCTCGTTGGCGAAGCCCCCGGCGAGAACGAGGACCAGCAAGGCGAACCCTTCGTCGGCAAAGCCGGACAATTGCTCACCGACATCCTCAAAGCCATCAAATTCCGTCGCGAGGACGTCTACATCGCGAACATCCTCAAACATCGTCCGCCGAACAACCGCGATCCCTTGCCCGAGGAACGCGAACGCAGCCTTCCCTATTTGATGAAGCAGATTGATATTGTGAACCCGAAACTGATTCTATGTGTCGGAAAAGTGGCCGGATCCACCCTGCTCGGACTCGATCTCAAGACCCAACTCGCCGATATGCGCGGCCACTTCCATCCCCTCAAGGAAAACCACGAGGTTATGGTTACCTTCCATCCTGCCGCCCTTCTGCGCAATCCGAAATGGAAAAAAGACGTCTGGGCGGATGTTCAACTGCTCCGCAAACGCTACGTCGAATTGGGATGTGAACCCTGATGGATAGACTGGATTTGGATGGACGAATGCCGCCTCAAGCGGTCGAAATCGAGGAAGCGATTCTTGGCGGAATCCTGATCGAGAAGGATGCGGCCAATTTGGCGATGGAGATCCTCGGCGCGGACGATTTCTACAAACCCGCACATCAGCACATCTATCAGGCGCTGGCGGAACTCCACATCCGCAACAATCCCCTCGACATTCTCACGCTCGAGCAAGCCCTCAAAGACAAGGGACTCCTCGACAGTTGCGGCGGAACTGGCTATCTGAGTCAGCTCACGCGCTCGGTCAGCTCCGCGGCGAACATCGAATATCATGCGCAGATCGTGTTGGAGAAATCCATCAAGCGCAAGCTCATCCTGGCCTGCACCGGCATCGTGAAGGACAGTTATGATGGGGGAAGCGACCCATTCGATCTTCTGAACCAAGCCGAATCCGAGATTTTCAAGCTGTCGAATGCCGGAAAGAGCAATTCGACGAAGTCGCTTGATGCGATCCTGAAATCCACCATCACCTATCTGGAACAACTCCAAGAGCGGAAAACAGATGGGATCACCGGTGTTCCGTCAGCTCTAGCCGTCGATAAGATGACCGCCGGATGGCAGCGCGGCGATCTGGTGATCATCGCGGCGCGACCGTCCATGGGAAAAACTGCGTTCGTGTTGACAGTGGCTCGGAATGCGGCCTTGCATCCGAATCCCGACCTGAAAACGAATGTCGCCGTCTTCTCTTTGGAGATGGCCGATCAGCAATTGGTGCAACGTCTGCTCACGATGGAAGCCCGCATCAACGCTCAGGATGCCCGAACCGGACGTCTGTCCGATCGCGACTTCTCGGCCCTCATCGAGGCCGCCGGACGCCTTCACACTGCTAAGATTTTCATTGACGATACACCCGGATTGTCATTAGCCGAGCTTCGTTCGAAGTCCCGCCGCCTCGTGAACGAGCAAAAAGTGGGCATGATCATCGTCGATTACCTGCAGTTGATGACATCCAACCTGAAAGACGGCAAAAACAACCGTGAACAGGAAATCGCCTTCATTTCGCGCGGACTCAAAGGCCTGGCCAAGGAACTCAATGTGCCGGTGATCGCGCTGTCGCAGCTCAGTCGTGCGGTGGAGCAGCGTGGTGGCGACAAGCGTCCGCAATTGAGCGATTTGCGTGAATCCGGATCCATCGAGCAGGATGCGGATGTGGTCATTTTCCTGTATCGCCCCGAATATTACGGCATCACGACCACCGAAGAAGGTCGTTCCACCGCTGGAATGGCGGAAGTGATCATCGGCAAGCAACGGAACGGTCCGACCGGCTCCGTCAATCTGATGTTCATCAAAGATTACGCCCGGTTCGAAAACCTCAGTTCCGAATCGATGGAGCCTTCGGGTTATCTGCCTGAAGATCCGTTTGTGGATACGCCGGTGCTGGCGCCAGATGATTTCGAGTCGTACTCGCGTCCGAAGAACTCCGGCAAAGGACGCCCTCCGAAAGAAGAATCGCCGTTTTAGGACCGGAAACGGCCTCTAATTTCATCCAACGGCAGATACACCAGCGTCGGTTTGTTCATCGGATCGACATAAGGGGATTCGCACGCGAACAGTTGATCGATCAAGGCTTCCATTTCGGGAAGTCCCAACTTTCGTCCACGCGGAATCGCCGTTTTCGATGCATAGGCGATGGCTAACTTCTCCCGAGGTTTCAATTTCAGCGACGGATGCACCTGTTGGTACTGTTGAAGGATGGATGTGAGCAGATTCCGCTCATCCCCCATCGTGATGTCGGCCGGCACTCCATTGATGAGCACGGAATTTCCACTGACCAATGTGATATCAAACCCCATCCGCAAAATATCGGGCAACAGTTGTTTTAAGACGGAATAATCGGATGCGGAAAATTCGACGGATTGGGGAAACAACAATTGCTGTGTCCCGGCCAGACCCGTTTCCGCGGCTTGAAGCGCCCTCTCATACACAATTCTTCTATGCGCGGCGGACTGATCGATCACACATAAGCCCGTGAGCGTCTGTGTCAGGATATACGACTCGTGCAATTGCCAGAACCCGCTGTTCTTTTCCGGCTTGGCGGGCTGCGTCGGAAACGCATACAATGCATGAGCCAAATCGGGCGGCATATTGATGCGGGAAGGTATCTGCGCAGTACTTATCCCCTGCGCGGAAACATCAAACCGAGGCGACGGAAAGGTGAACTCCGGGACAGGAAACGCATCCATGAATGAATCCGGCATCTGTTCGGGAACCGAAAAGCGCTGGTTTAATGCGCGTTTGACGACGGATCGTGTGAGTCCGACCACGGTTCGTTCATCTTCAAACCGCACTTCCATCTTCGACGGATGCACATTCACATCCACCAATTCCGGATCGAGATCAAAGAACAGGCTGAAAAAAGGATAAGAGTCGTCGCGAAGCCACGGACGATATTGCTCCAACACCTGATGGATCAAGTGACGATGCATAAACGGACGCCCATTCACGAACAAGAATTGCTCGCCACGGTTCTTGCGGGCCAATTTCGGGTCGCTAACGAAACCATAAATGCGCACAAACCCTGCGGCTTCGTCGATTGGAATGAGACTGGCTTTGTATGATTTTCCGAACAGGTCGGCGATCCGGCTCAGGCTGTCCTGCGCAGGAAGTCGGTAAATCGCCTCGTTCTCGTCATGCAGTTCAAAGGCCACATCCGGATTGGACAAGGCCATCTGCTGAAATATGGTGAGGTTATGTCGCATTTCGGTGGCATCGGTCTTCAAAAACGCGCGACGGGCTGGAACATTGAAAAAGAGATTCCGAACCGCGACGGAGGTTCCGTTTTCGGTCGCGACAGGACGATAACTTCTCTCATCCCCGCCCCAACTCTCGTATTCGGTGCCGCTGGCATCTTCCACGCGCTTCGACTTTAATGTGACCTGTGCAATGGATGCGATCGAGGCCATCGCTTCACCCCGGAAACCAAGGGTTCGGATGTGGCTCAGATCCTCGACCGAATGAATCTTCGATGTGGCATGACGCAGAAAGCAATTCGGGATGTCTTCATGCGCCATCCCGCATCCATTATCGACCACTTGGATCAGCGCGCGCCCGGCCTGATGCATGGTCACGACAATGCGCGACGCCCCGGAATCCAATGAATTATCGAGCAATTCCTTGAGTACGGAAGACGGACGCTGCACCACTTCTCCGGCCGCGATCTTGTTCGCGATTTCGGGTGGCAAAAGACGAATGACAGACACGAGAATGTTTAGGAGCCTATTTGATAGATGATGTACAAAACCATGAACAGCAGCACAGCCAGGATGGTGACGCTCTTGGCCTGACCCTTGCGAACTTTGCTCTCGAATTGGATCCGATCGCGCAACGGTCGATCATCTTTCGGCTTGTAAAACCTCGGTTCGTAGTCGAACTTTTTCGGTCTCACCTTTGGACTGAATGATGTGCGTATCATGTGCGAATATACCTATCTTAGCCCACATGTACATCGGATTCCAACATCTTCATTCTGTTTTGGCCTATGCCGTGCTGCTCCTTTTGGTCGCCGCGGTAGGAATGGCCAAGTATGGCTGGTTCTTGAACAAGCCCTTCACCGAAGCGCAACGCAAGGTCACCTTGTTCGCTCTCATCGGCTCCCACATCCAACTTTTGGTCGGATTGGTGCTCTATTTTATTTCCCCGCTCGGGCTGTCGAATCTGTCTAGCGAGACGATGGGAAATTCCATGGCTCGGCTTTATGCCTTGGAACATCCGCTCATCAACATCATCGCATTGGTGCTGATTACGATCGGATTTTCCACCGCGAAACGCATGACCGAAGACAAGAAGAAGCATTTCCGCATCGTATGGATGTATGGCATTGGCTTGCTTCTCATCTTGAGTCGGATTCCGTGGACTGCCTGGTTCTCCTGATCAGATGGTGATCGGCGGTAACGAGGCTTCGATTTCAGCACGTTGCGATTCAAGCCATGGCGGCAGGATGAGCGTTTCACCCAGATGGTCCATGTCTTCATCGCGACCAAATCCGGGTCCGTCCGTCGCCAATTCGAACACGATGCCGTTCGGCTCACGGAAATAGACGCTTTCGAACCAGAATCGATCGATTTTCGGACTGGGTTGCAATCCGGCGCGGTTGATCAGCTCACGTAGAGCGAGTTCTTCGGCCACATCATTCATCCTCCAGGCCACATGATGCACACCACCGCCTCCCCATCGACCTACAGGTAGGTCTGGGAACGCGCCGGCATCCACATAGGTCCCGGATCCGCCGATGCCGGACTCGAAACGCGTCCAATCTCCATCCGTCGCGACTTTCTTGAATCCCATGATGCGAGTAAGTAATTGCTCGGTCGGACCCATGTTACTCAAGGTCAAGCGCAACGTGTGAAATCCTCGGAGCTGATGTTCGGCTGGAACCGTGCTCTTGTCCCAAAAAATGATATCACGAGGTGAAGACGTCGTTGTGAGCGTCAGACGCAATCCATCCGGATCGCGGAATGCCAGTACCGACTCGCCGAAGCGGGTTTCTTCCGCATCAAGGGTCACATTGTTCGCAGCAAGACGGTCTTTCCAGTACTGCAGCGAGGAAACCGGAATCGCGAAGGAGGTTTCGGAAACGAGTCCGTGACCTTCTTTCACCTTGGTCATGTTCGGCCATGGGAAAAAGGTGAGATCGGTGCCCGGTGTGCCATGGGCATCGGCAAAAAACAGGTGATACACATCCGGAGCGTCTTGGTTGACCGATTTTTTGACCAATCTCAAGCCAAGCACCTGCGTGTAAAAACGTACATTGCGTCCGGGATCTCCGGCGAATGCGGTGATGTGATGAATGCCATGGACCACTGGAGTGTTCATAAGGAGTTTCTTTTTCGTGTTTTGTCTAATTTAATTGTTTAAACAACTAATATCAAGTGACCGTTCCCATTATCATCGTGCTGGCCATCCTCTTAGGGTGGGAATATTGGCAGCCGTTTTTCGGGTTCTTCACGTCCGATTGGCGCAAGCGGATGCGTCACGACGGATTCAATCTGGCGGTGGGTGCATTCAATGGCATCCTCATCACATTACTTTTCGCATCCTTATGGGCTGCGACGGCGAGCTGGGCTGAATCCGCCCGATTCGGATTGTTCAATGTAATCGAACTTCCACAATGGGCGCACTGGATTGGTGTATTTCTGTTGTTGGATGTGTGGATGTACGTCTGGCACCGCATCAACCACCGTATCCCCTTCTTGTGGCGGTTTCATACGTTCCATCATAGCGATACGCAGATGGATGTGACCACCGCGAGCCGGTTTCATGTGGTGGAAATCGTGCTGTCGTCGGTGCTGCGCATTCCGGTCATCGCACTACTGGGTGTGAGCTTGGAAGAACTCGTGATCTATGAGGCGGTGATGTTCGCTGTGGTGCAATTTCATCACGCGGACATCGGCCTTCCCGCGAAACTCGACACGATGCTGAGCTGGGTGATCGTCACCCCGAACCTGCACAAAGTGCATCATTCGGCGTGGCAACCGGAAACCGATTCGAATTACGGATCCCTCTTCTCGTTCTGGGATCGGCTGTTCCGCAGCAAGCGGATGAGGGAGGATTTGGATAAGATTCGGTTCGGGGTGGATCCTACAAACCAATAGGCCTAGCAGCCAAATGGATCCGTTCCATACTCAGCGTTCTGGACCCGTCTTTCACAAACTGGTGGGTATGAATGACCTTTCGCTCTTTCAAATCGATGATGAAATACGCTCTCCGGTCAGCATTGACAATTCCATAACGCTCAAGCGGAGTGAGGTACATGTCGTCTGTAGGGCTTGGATTGCCGTCTATGAACGTCTGGATTTTACCAATGGTTTTGTTGTTTTGAGAAGGCGAGATCACCGTGATATAACCCGAATGTGTTCCGTATTGATAATCTCTTGGATCGGTTCTATAGACTTCACGAAGATCACGGCGCGCCGCTTTACCTCCCATCCACCAAAGCGGGAGGGTACCCTTGCTCAGTTCCTTCTCACTCAGATATCGAATACGATGTAGTTCATAATCGTACTCATACGTTCCACTCGTACCATCGATCGCATACACCAATGGTTTGGTTGGATGGATTGAAATAGAATGGGTGACTTGTATGGAATCGAGCTCGGTGACTTCCCCATCAGATGGATCGATTTTGCCGAACATGCGGTCAGGCACGGCAAATCCAGTTACCGGGTCGGATTGTTTGGTTATAAAAAAGACTCCTCCATTTCGGTTGGTCAACAGATGGGCCGACTTCCCATAGATTTCCCGGCGTTCCCAGGTCTGCGTGTTCACCTCGTATATAACACCGGGACCCGTATCCGAATCAGTTTTCGTCATGCTTACATACAATCGCGAACCAGAGACATTGGTTTGTATGGATTGTATCCTCTCAAAGCCTGTGAGTGTTTTCAGAATTTCACCCGAAACCAAATCGACAACGACCAATTCATCTGTCGAATGCGCATAGGTGTACAACACCATTCCGGACAGGTCTTCTTCTGCCCAACTGATGGGAGCCGGACCTTGCTCAAATAAGGAGCAACCCGCAATTAGAAGAATCGGGAATAAATGAAAAAGTGGTCTTCTATTGAATCGCTCAGATGTCATACCTAAATAAGCCACTTCTTTAGCTGATAATCAAGGGAATCTTGCTTTCTGCTTCTAGCATCCCGCATCAAGCATCCAGCTTCCACCATCCCGCATCCCGCTTCTTGCATCAAGCTTCTACCATCCCGCATCCAGCTTCTACCCTACTGCCCCGCCCAGCGCCTGAGCGATTCGCTTTCGAGTCCGGAAAGTTCGAATGCGAGCCGCATCACACGTCCTTCACGCCAGATGGACAAATCCACATTTTCGCCCGGACGCAGCACCGCGATCCGTGTCTGCAATTCGTTTGCTTCGTTCACTTCCATGCCATTCACACTCAGCACGATGTCGCGCATGCGGAGTCCGCCTTTGTCTGCCGCACCACCGCGGACCAGATTCACGACTTCCACGCCTTGAACGTCCGTCATGCCGGCGATTTCGGCACGATCTTGATCGACCGCCACGATCTGTACTCCGAGATACGCGCGTTGCACATCCCCGAATTCGATCAGATCTTGCACAATTTTGAACGCCAAGTTGATCGGAACCGCGAACCCATACCCTTGATAAGCCCCATTTTCCGTTGCGATGGCGGTATTGATGCCGATAAGATGTCCGCGCGAATTGACCAGAGCGCCCCCTGAATTTCCTTTGTTGATGGCCGCATCCGTCTGGATGAAGCTTTCGATTCGCATCCGGTCGTTGATGATGGCCACATCCCGCCCGAGGGCGCTCACGATTCCAGCGGTCACCGTAGAACGCAACCGGAACGGATTTCCGACCGCCATTACCCAATCGCCGACTTCCAATTCATCCGAATCACCAATCGTGATATGAGGAAGTTCGGTGGATTCGATTTTCAGGACAGCCAAATCCGTGGATGGATCACGGCCGATCAGTTTCGCAGGATAGGTGCGCTTGTTGGTCAAACCAACCATGATGCTGTTTTCGATGGCATCGGCGATCACATGATTGTTTGTGATGATGTAGCCATCGGCCGTGATAAGTACTCCGGAACCAATGGAGGTGGTTTCGCGACGAGGAAGGATGCG
Organism: Balneolales bacterium; assembly: GCA_041749075.1. Lineage (GTDB taxonomy): Bacteria > Bacteroidota > Rhodothermia > Balneolales > HLUCCA01 > CAMTWZ01. The sequence continues at coordinate 9,556 of JBGTBY010000028.1, forward strand.
GTCGAGCATCGATGGGTCCGATGAACCGACTTCGCGTGATGTAGGAACACGGGTTTCGATATAAACAACGGTTGGAGTAACCGAGCGAGAAACGGATTTCAGGTCGGGAACGAGTCCGCCGGTGATGGCCGGAATCACGACTTCCGACGGATCCGCCTGTTTCACTTGCGTGAGCTGGATCCTGGTTTCATAGGGGATCGAAATGCCCGCATAGAACACCATCACCACCATGCCGGAAACCATTCCGATTAGGATGAGGAGCACACCAGTGAGAAGTTTGTGATTCGTGTTCATGTCCCGGCTTCGTCGAGTGATCTGAAGAGCAATGCGTCGGACCGACGCTCCCGCATCGATGACGCATGTTGTTGAATATATACATCCAAATGATGAATGAGCTGTTTTAGTTCACTCGCTGGCATGCTTTTTTTAAATAACGCCGACTGACGGGCTCGGATTGCGATGCGCAAGTAGGCCGATTGGTCGTCCGTCAACTTGAAGGAAAGTCCCATTCCGGGTACATCCGATAGCTCACCGTCTTCCACGTTCAGGAAACGACCACTTCCTTCAGAATCGGATATCACAAATCCCATGAATTCACTCACACGGATCTGGATATAGGGCAAAATATAAGCCGGTTCAATGTCGGGGGGCGCGTTGTTCAACCATCCCAACAGCGATTCCGCGAAATCGAAGTAGTCGGACATGGGCTGGTCTTCGTGCATCATCTGATCCGTGAGCTCCAAGAAAGCCATCACAAGGGCCAATCGTCCGAACTCGGTACGGATGCCCCATGTCTGAGTGCGGAACTCGGTGAGGGTGAGCGTTTGGATGGATCTCCCCTCCTTTATGCTCACCTGGATGTTCAGAACCGATCCCGGCTCCAGATATCCGGCGAATTGGGATTTCGGATTGCGGCATCCTTTCGCCATCACAGCCATTTTCCCCGCTTCACGAGTGAAAAGGGTCACGATCCGGCTGGACTCCTGAAAGTCCACACACCTCAACACGATGGCGGGTGTGCGGAGCGTCATCAGTTCGAGTCTTTATGCCGGGCGATGAAGTGGATCCATCCGCGGTCTTCGAGCACTTGGATGAGGGCGGGCAAGAAGGTCAGGGCGGATAACAAGGTCATACCCACACCGATCGTGGCGAGCAGGCCGATGGAATACAAGCCGGGATGGTTGGTGAGCAGCAAGCCCATGAACCCGAACATGGTGGTGATGGATCCGATGGAAATATGCTGACCCGTGCTTTTCAGAACGTTCCACATGCTTTTCGGTCCTTCTTCCAGATATCGGGTGGCCAAGTGCACACCATTGTCATTACCGATGCCCAAAATCGCAGGTAGCACCACCAAATTGTAGAAGTTGAACTTGATGTCGAACAAGATCATGATACCAAAGGTCCACGACAGGCCGACGATTAGCGGCAGCATGGCGATGATCGACCAACGCAGCGATCGGAACGAGAACAATACGATGAGAACAATCATCACGAACGTTCCGGTCACGAAATACGGACTTTCATCTTGCATCAGTTCCAGCATTTCCGCTGCGGCGATGGAGGTACTTCCGCTATGGAATTCCGTTCCGTCGGATGTGGTGATGAGTCCGATTTCGTTCTTGAAGGCGATGGAATTGCGTCCGTCAGACAATCCCACAGATGGATAAATCATCACAAATTTGCCTAACTCCCCGTCGCGAGTCATGAACCTGTTTTTGAGAAAATCGGGGATTTCGTCTATGTCGATGGGTTTCGTCACGATGGACGCCCGACGCAAGATGTTGAGATTCTCATTGTCCTGACCACTGATGAACGGATCCGAGAGTTGTTCGCGGATGGTGGCGATGCGATCGAACTTCGCCGCTTGAACATCCGGATCGTCAGAAAATCGCTCTTGCAAGGCTTCCACATCCAGAATGGTGCTTTCCTCGCCGTTCGCTGCTTTGATGGCACGGATTTCATCCAGGATTTCGATTACCTGTTCATCGTTTTCGGCGATGATGTAGGCTGGATTTCGACGGCTGCGGGATGTGCCCGTTCCACCTGATGCGGTGAATTGCTGATAGGCTTTGTATTCGGGGAACTCCGGTTCCAGCTTGCCGAAATCATATTCAAAGGAAATGCGTCCCGAAAAAAGGATGACCAAGAACATCACCACGAAGCCGAAAATGGTGATGGGCAATGCGAACGGATAGCGCTTGGTCACGACGACAGCATGTTCATCGACCACATTCCGGTTTACCAGGATCCATCCGAACCGTTCGAACAAGGTGACGAGCGCAGGAAGGATGAACGACATCGCGAACCAGGCCAGCATGATTCCGACGGTTGCGATGAATCCGAATTCGGAAAAGCCTCTGAAATCGGCGAAGGTGAGCACGAACAAGGCGACGGCAGTGGTCGTGGCGGCGGTAAAGATCGCCGCACCGGACGATTCGTAGGTAGCAAGGATCGCCTTTTCCACATCCAACCCGTCCGAACGCATTTCCAGATACCGCGCATAGAAGTGGATTCCATAATCAATGCCCAGTCCGAACAGGATCACAAACAGAACGGAGGTCATTGTATTGAGCCCGCCCAGGTACAAATAGGTGAGTCCGAACGTGTATACCAGACTCAGAAACAGTGGAATCCCGATCACCAAAACCGAGACGGGGGCTCGTATGAAGAAGGAGAAAAATCCTTTTTTGCGATCTTCGATGGAACCGCGTTTGTAGTTCAAATACTTCTTCCCGAGGAAATAGAACATCACCAACAGCAACACACTACCAATTCCGGTGCTGAAACTGCTGAACACATCGTTCATGATGGAATCGATTTCGAGCAGATGCTTTTTGAGTCGGCCACCGAATTTGACTTTCATTTCGGGATGGTAGCTGGCGGGGTTCATCGCCACAACCAAAGAATCGTAGTTGACGAACATCCGGCGAAGGAATGCCAAATCGCTTTTTGCTCCGGTCGGGAACAGCTTGAGTGTGAGGACGGTACTGTCGGCATTCACCGGATATTCGGACGGGATCATCTCTTTGTAGACATCCTCGAACTGTTGTCCGCCGTTATTGTCATCTTCGATATCCTCATCATCCCCGAAATCGATGAAAAATGGATTCGCTTCGAGTTTGGCGTTCTCGATTTCATCATCGAGATAAACGATCAACTCATCGAGTTCCTCTTCAGTAGCTAAGAAAAGAGCATAATCTTTCAGGACTTCTGTGTCTTTGCGGAATTCGACCTTGCTGAAATAGGGAGATTGCGAGCGCCGGTCGTAGAGTTCGAGGCTTTTGACGATGAGATCGTCGGCGAAGCGCTTATTGGCTTCGAAATCGGGAGAACCGATGGCCACGTCCATTTCGGTCTCACCGCCGACGGTTTCGCGGAGTTGGTTGAGGGCGATCACCCGTGGATTATCGGCAGGCAGCAGATTGGCGATATCGGTATCGATTTTCAGCTGCAGGGCGAAATAGGCGGCGACGATGCCCACCAGAAACGCGATTCCAACCACGCGGTACGGATGACGGACATTCCACAGGATGAGCGGCCTCAGATAATGAAGAAACTTATGCATAAAGGATCAGGGTGCGGACTTCAGTAGGATGCGGTCGTAATCGGCTTTTGAAAAAGATTGGGTATCGTCGGCATCGCTCAAAATGAGAATACCGATGGGGCGCTTAGGCACGGCGCCTCGGAAAAAGCGGTTGTAATCGTCGACAATGTTTCGTTCGAAGGTGATCCATTTGCCCAGATTCTTCGTTCCGGATTCCATCACAACGATATGCTGCATGTTCATATTCCGGGATGCGGTTTTGCCTTGTTCCACCGTGCTGCTCCATGTGTAGCGAACCACTTTGGGCATGCGGAAGGCGTTAAACCCCCACACCACATAGATGCTGGCGGCGGTATCGTTTCGTTTTTCCGCGAATTCATTGGCCCCTTCGGGAAGTGCGTGGACGCGCCAATCCCAACTCAGAATCGGCATCTCGCGGATGTCATCCAGTGTCTCGGCACCGATCTCCAGCGAGAGGTGCTTCGCACGGGATCCTTCATAACGCAGGAATGTGCGTCCGCCTTCTTTTCGGATCGCATAGTGATAGTCGTCACGCGACTCGCCGACATAATTCGACGGCTTCGCATTCCCATCCCGATTGTACCATTTGGATGGCAGTGAGCCAGGCGCGTCGTTCTCGAAATCCTCCAACACGATTTGACCTGAACTGGAGCCGATAAACCCGGATATGAAGAGGCAAAAAATAAAAACAGCGCGCATCTCTGTGAGATATGGACTTTGGAGTGATTAACTTACCATTTTAACGCCCTGCCTACAAGCCTATTGCGACAATGACGATACAATCCATCTTGAATTCCATTGCGATTAAAAAGAATGACCATCCACTGATTTTCACACTGATTTCAATCGTGGGTCTTCTTCATTTAGGATTCTATCTCATCGAGACATCCCTCACATTCTATCTAAGTCAATTTCTGATTATCATTATTGTGATCTTGGCATCGATTCACACGTTTCGGATGGTGGAACGCCGCTTATTGGACCAGCAACGACAGATTCAGGCATTGATCGACACGTCGCACGTGCTGGATCTTCGCGCACCACTTCCTTCGTTTACCGGATGGGCCGCCACACCCGAGCTCATCACGCAAATTCTGATCCAGATCAAATCGAGACATCCGAAATTGGTAATGGAATTAGGAAGTGGGGCTAGCACCATCGCCATCCCATATATGCTCGAAAAGTGGGGAAAAGGATCGCTGATATCCATCGATCATGATCCGGAATTCGGAGAGCGGACCCGGATGAATCTCGAGCTACATCACCATACATCGGTTGATTTAAGCATTTGCAAACTGATTCCTTATGAATTGAACGGTCAAAACTTTCTATGGTATGATATTTCAAAGATCCGTTTCTCGAACAAAATTGACATCCTCATTGTTGACGGACCACCTTGGCAGACCAATTCGTTAGCAAGATATCCTGCATTGCCCCTTTTATGGAATCATCTTGCGAAGGACGCCCTCATTTTAGTGGATGATGCGGATCGTGACGAAGAGACAAAAATGGTGAGCCGGTGGCTGGATGAATATCCTGTGGATATCGTGCTTACTGAAGCGTCCATGAAAGGACTGACCATCCTCAAGGTTCGGAAACCAGAGACCTGATCTGCTCCCATAGGTCTTTCGACTCCAGCTTGAATTCAGCGGCCTTGACGGTAAGATGAGCGCGTTCGACGGCTTGCGTCGACTCATCCAACATCGCCTTCACCCTGGTCATGGTTTCTTCATCGGAACGGATCAATCCCTGAGTGTACTCATACTCGGTTAACAGCTCCTCATATTTGTGACTCCATGACGTCGCCACACACGGAACACCTTGGCTTAGGGCGCTCACGAGTCCGTGAAAGCGACTTGTTGCCACCGCATACGAGGCACCGATGATGCCTTTGATCATGAGAGGATGGGATTCTTTCACGACACGCAGAGGTTCGGACCGGGTTGAGTTGATCAGCGCCGCCACCTTCACATCCTGATCCGCTTCATGCAGCAGAATGAAGGCTTCCCTCCCATTTGCTCGGATCGTGTCAATCAAGGCCCGCATCGTGTCGAGGTAAGCTTTTTCTCCCCCTTCCGTGGCCACAATCATCTTGATGTTCGGGATGATGGCCACGCGCTCGGCGTACCAAGCGGCGTCCTTCGGAACAAAAGGCGTCACCAGATTCGTGAAATCGGGTTTTCGAGTGATGGTACCGGCGGAATGAATGCCCGACACATGCGCCATCGACACCGAATCACGGACAAACACACGGTCGGCTTGCGAGAACACCGTTTTCATTTCGGCGCGCAGTTCCGGAACCCGGAACGGTCCAAACGCCTGGGGAAGCAGAATCACCACTTTCCCATCCTGTTTCCATCGGCGGATGTGGGAGCTGATGCGGCGTTTCGCCTTTTTCGCACCCCAAGGATCGCCATACGCATATCCGGATGCGTCCAGCACCATATCGATCTGGGATTCCGGAATCTCTCCGTTCATTTTGGAAAACGATGAAGGCAGCAATGGCAGCGTCCATTTCGGAATCATGCCTGCGGCACGGATCTGCTTTTTCGTGGCACGTGGTGAGGTTTCCATCACCAGTCTCACAGGGCGATCAAACAGGGCCACCTGTTCTTTGATGGCGTGCAACATCAGCTCCGCGCCTTTGTTCACGAATTCAACACCGCGGAGTTCGATGGTGTACAGATCAGTTTCCATATGTCCTTACGTCGTCCAAGGGGCGTTTTTCCGAATAGGCTACCATCCCGTCAGGGTCCGGATATCCGACCGCCATGCACATGATGGGGCGTTGATGCGGACCAAGTTTCAGGCTTTTTTCCATGCGTCGTTCGCGAGATTCGATATCGGGCCAGTTGATCGGACAACTGCTCAGCCCCAGGGTTTCCAATGCAAGCATGAACGTCATCGACGCCAAGCTCGCATCCACATAAATCACATGACGGTCGCGCTCATCGAAATAGGCATCCAAGTTTCCAACGATCACGATGAATACCGGAAAGTTGTGCGAAAATCCGCGAGTGCCCATTGGTATGTCAGATAATTTGGCGACCAGCTCCTTCTGGTCGAAGATGAAGAACTCATATGGTTGACGGTTGCAGGCGCTGGGCGCGAGTCCGGCGGCTAGCATGGCTTTGTCGATGAGGTCGCGCGGAACGGGTTTGTCGAGAAACCAACGAACTGATTTCCGCTGCTGAATCAGTTTTAGAAAGTCATCATACCTCACATCCGAAGCCGATTCTTTGAAGCGGATGTATGGCACACGCACTTTCGCGATGGTGCGGGCCCGGTTTGATGAGTCCAGAATGGCATCAAAGGTCGCTTTTTCTTTTGCGATGATGGGATGCGTCAAATCCACCGCCTCGAAATAGGACGTCATCACATCCAGAAACCAATGGATCTGCTGGTCTTGGTCGGGCATGGGCGCGGCCATCACGACTTTCAAACTGGCTACGGTTTCTTCGATGAAATCCAGCGCGAAAACGGATTTCCGTGGACGCATGATCAATCCCTTCTCCAAGCGATGGGTATTCCGCACCAACAGAAACAGATTGCTTTGGTCTTGATGAGTTTGGTCGAGGTGACGGATTTTGCCAGCCAATACGCCTTTCATTTCGCGGCGGAACGCACCGGAAAACAACGTGTAATACACGATGGCCAAGAACCGATTGCGATAGAACAGTTTCGGAATGTGATACTGGACCATCGCGAAGTAGGCCTTTTGAAGACGGATGGGCATGATGTCAGGAAAACAGAAATTTGAGACGGAACCAATCTTTCAGGAAAGCCAGATCTCTGACGCTGATGATGCCGGTAAGACGGCCGGCAATGATGAACAGCACAAGATACAGCACCAACGACAGGATCAAGGCCACGACACCTGTGAGCGCGAACACGTAGGTTTTGATCACCCAAATGATGGCGGCAACAGCTGTCGACACGCCAAGGATCTTCAAATAGGACGGGAATGGCAGCACTTCGTACCAAGGCAGCGTCATATGTGTGCCAATGCGCCTCAGATACAGTATCCAGTTGATGCCATGAGCGAACACAGACGACAGTGCCGTTCCAATAATTCCGAATTGGATCGTCATCAGAATTCCCAGACCGATTTTGAGCACCATCAGATTCAAACTCATCCTCAGGATGCCTTTCGTATCTCCATAGGCTTGCAGGATGCTACCGTAGTTGGTGACGCGGATCAGCACCGTGATGGTATAGATCTGAAACGGAAGCGCCGCGGCACGAAAGTTTTCCCCGAACAGCAATGTCACATATTCGGTACCGACCGCAATGAAGAACATGGTCAAGGGCAACACGATTAGACTCACTTTTTCGATGCCTTTGTACCAGAGCTCCTTCAATTCCTCTTTCATGTCGTCTTTATGAAACTGGACGAAGCGGCTGATAAGAACCGATCCGACCGCAAATGGGATGACCCTCACAATGGGCACTTCCTGCGCGCCGACAGAATAAATGGCGAAGGTTTCAGCGGTTAGGAAATAGGAGACAATGAATTTGTCGGCATAGCGGTTGATGCGGCCGACCAAGGCTGAAATGCCAATAGGCACGGAAAACTCGATCTGTTCCTTAAGCAATGCGCGATCGGGTCGTTTTTCATAAGGTGGCAGAATCCGCCATACCCAAAAGAAGGAAATGAAAAACCGAATGATGGAAACGATCAACAAGGCATAGATGGCCACATCGATGGAATACCCCATGAATGTGGGCACGACCAACGCACAGAACATGGCCACACCATTGAAGAGTTGATACCAACTGGCGTCTTTTTGTCGGTCGGCCGCGAGCATGATGTTGCTGATGGGCCATGTCGGGATTTCCAGCAGTGCCACAAGCGCCATCACCGGAAGCAACGATTGCGTGAGGACGATGCTTTCAGAACTCCAGTTTGATAGGAAATCCGGAACAAAAAAGGCAAAGAGAGTCATGATCAACCAGGCCAGGGTGCCTGTCACGCCCATGATGGCGCAGGTCATGTAGGCGAACCCGGTTCGGGTGTCCTTGGCTACACGTTCGAAAAAATAGAAGATGCTGTCGGGAAACCCGAGTGTGGCAACATATTTCGCGGTTTCATAGACCAGCAACAGAAAACTGATGACCGCGAAATCGGTCTCCACCAGCAGACGAGTGAGAGCGATGACCGTACCCAACTCCACGAACGTCGTGAAGATGCGTGAAAACACAACGACACCTGTTTTTTCCGCTAAGGTATCGGGCTTGCTCATGGCAGGAGGCGTCTCATGAGCGTGGCAAGTTGATGCGTGGCTTCACGGGCGGAGAACGATTTGATCGCCTGGGTATCGGGCTTTAGAGGCCATGAGTGCGGATCATCCAGATAGCGGTTCAGCCACGACACCGCATCTCCGCTGACGCCGGTGCCGGTGGAATCGAGGATTTTAGCAACTTCCGGGTTCGGCGCCAGCGACAGGATGGGCCGACCTATGGGCAGGTAATCCCATAATTTGGCTGGGATGATGTCATCGCGGCGTGGGTCGGTAGACAGTAGAAGGATGTCGGCTTTGCGGAGGCGTTCTCCTGCGAGGTCATAAGGGACAGCGGCTTCCGTGACGAAACTCGAAGCCACACCCAGCGATTCCGCCAAACGACGGTCCGTTTCAGGCATCGCTCCGAACGACACCACCCTCACCCGCGCCGGGTTTTTACAAGCTGCCACCATCCGTATCACCGGCTCAGCTGGCGACAAGTCCCGAAACCGACCAAAAAAAACCAAGTCCACAATCGATCCGGCGGGTTTCTCGGTCACTTCAACGATCACATCCTGGTCATAGGCATTGTAGATCGTGCTCGCGCGAATCCCATAGATCTGTTTGTACCGACGCATGGTTTCTTCCGCTGTGAAGGTATTGTGGGTGGCCTGCGACATCCATCGACGCTCCTGAGCCGCATCCACCTTCCGAATCCAATTCGGCCTCCCGACCGGACGCACCGCGCATTGGCTCCACGGATCTCGCCAATCAGCGATCCAAGGAATGCCCATCTTCCGCGACACATACGCCGCGATCAGATGTCCTGACCAAGGATCCCCCGTGCTCCAAACCAATTTGATGCCCTTCTTTATCGCGAACTTCAGGACCTTGCGGCGGTGCCACCACATCAACGGATACCAACTGTCGATCGGTATCAGGCGATCGAGACGATCCAACGATTCACTGGATTTTCCCGCACCAAGTGCCGAACTCGAACTGGTTTTGGTACGGTCAAACGGAGTAGTCAGGCGATACACGGATTGACCCGGTAATCCTTCATCCAAGGTCACGATATGCGGTTCGAAGCCGAACTCGGGCAAATAATTCACAAATTTGGCCGCACGCAGGGCGCCCACTCTCTTTCGTGGCGGGAAATACGGTGAAATGATCAGAACGGGCTCAGCCACGTTGCGTCACCTGGTTCCAAATACGGTCAGAAAAGGCATAGAACGGCTGTTTTTGATGCAACCATCCGAAATGGATCACATAGGGTGTGATGCACATCCGATCTCCTTTTCCAGCGAACATCGACAAAAACCGGATACAGAAATTGCGAAGTCCGACATGCTTCAAACCACGCAAGGAATACACGAACGGATCGGTGTAATACAGGCATTCAACCTGATTGAAATCCAAATCGTACGTGGTGAGGTCTTCGATGAAATCGAGCTGAGGACTCTCTGAACCGAACAACCACGGAAACACCGGGACCGATAATTTGGACATGGCCATCGCCAAGCTCCATTCACACGACTCTTCACTCCTGCCAGATTCTTTCATGCGGCTTTGGAAATGGGTCTCATCAATCCGGCGAAGCATCTCTCCTGCCGTTTCGCAAACGGTTTTGGCAATAGCCGCATCCCGCATATAGATCATGCCGGATTGTACCCGGCTGAGGTACGTGAGTCCGAACCGCTTGAGGGTTCGTTTGCGGCGCATCAGAAGGATGTCTTTCAAAACACCGAATCCCTTCGGAGCGCCGAAAAACATGTCGGCAATGAGCGTACCCGTGATCGTGAATGGGAAATTCGACATGGATGTCCACAATGGATCCGGGTTTTTCGCCCAAACCATGTCACAATCCAGAAATAATGTCCGCTCGAACAACGGATAGTGATGCACATTATGCTTGAATCCGACGATGCCACGATGCTCCGGACGGATGGGGTGCACCACATCAAACACTGTGATGTGATGCGTTTTCAGGGCTTCGGCATGATGCGCCTCGCAGATCAGCGCGATGGGTCGCTTGGTATCGTAACGGCGCAAGGTCATGGCCGATGCGACGGCGTATTTCAAATACTTGACATCACCATAGACAGGATATGCATATCCCTCGACGCCGTGCTGTGCTGCAGATTTAGTTGCGACCATTGTAATCATAAAAATTACAAAGGTTTTCACCCATTAAAAACATCAGGCGCCAGCGCGACGACGCAGGTTTTCAAGCAATCCATCGAAGCCTCTGCGACGGATCACCGTTTGAAACGAACGGCGGTAGGATTCCGCGGTAGATACATTGTCGACCGCCATATCTGTGATCACCCATCCTGTCGAACGTTTTTCCATGGCATACCAGACCGGAGTTCTGACGTTGCTTAAGATCGCCGTGGTTTCCACTTTCGCTTGGGTTCCGTTGACCGTGATTTTATCGTAAATCACTTGGGCACGATAAATATCGAGCTTACTGAGCGATTGATCGCGGATGACCGAGGAGAACAGAGACACGAATTCGGTCCGTTGTGGTGCCGTAGCCGTGGTATAGCTTTCTTGAAGCGCGATTTTCGCCATCGCTTCATAATCCATGATACCATTGATGATCCCCTTCAGCTTGTCGCGCTGGGCATCGGTATAGGTGCTGCCTGCCGGACCCAATAAGGTTTTGATCTCACGATCGCGACGTTCCATCAATTGCTTGATGGCGGCTTCTTCCGCAGGTTGGGCCGTCACGATCGGAATCGCAAGAGCCATGATCAACAAAATGAGAATAGTTTTCATGAGTCTGTTCATTTGGAGTATATCGTCGTAATTGGGAGGCCTGTCTTGGTAGTTAAACGCCCGAGTTGGACATTCCATTCGTAAATGCGTTGTTTTTGCAACGCTTGGAGCTCTAGATTTTTCTGTACCGCATCCACCAAGTCTTTGATTTCACCGATCTCGTAATCATAATTGATTTGCTCCAAACGCAGCCATTCGTTGCTGATCTGAAGCATGTTGTTAGTCTGTTCGAGTCTGGATAACGAAATGGAAGCGTTCTTGTAGGTGTCGAGTAAGTCCAGACGGATGCCGGTCGTGGCCGCATCATGGGCGTCACGGGCTCTGTCCACTTGAATCTTGGAACGATCGATTTGGGTCGATATCAGATTGAAGTTCAAATTCTGCCGAAACCCGATGCCGTATCGAATCGACTCGTAGTTCGCACTGTTGATGATGAACGGATTGGCCTGGCGAGGACGGTTCGGAGTTTTCGCATAGGCCGCCGTGAACGCCATAAACAGCGATGGATAACGCTGGGCTTTCGCCACATCCAACCCATGTCGGGCCGCTTGTTCCGCCGCAGACGCTTTTTTCAGCTCCAAGCGCGATTGCAACGCGATGGATTCATATACCGGATAGGCCGAAATCGTTGTGTCGATGGGATCCAGAAATGCTTCTTCAGGAAGCGCCACTCGCATCGAAGCCGGGTCGATACCCAATGCCACATTCCAGGCTGCTTCAACAAAATGGAGATTTTCTTCTACTTCGCGTGCTCGTCCCTCAAATTCCTGTTTAAAGAGCTCGAACTTGAACAGGTCCGCATCCCTCAGATCCGATTCCGGATCGTCGAGCAATTCTTTGAGCTTGTCTTGAGCTTTGTCGAAATCACCACGAGCGGATTCTACCAAACGATGAAGTTCCAAGCTGAGCAAACGGGATTGATATAGCTCAAACAACTGGCTTTCCAATTTGGCTTGATCCATTTCCTGATCGAAACGAGCGATGTTCGCACCTTGTTTGGCAGCATCGATCGCGTTTCTGATGGCTCCCCAGGTATAAATGGGTTGCAAGGCGGTCACTTCAACCCGAGTGAAGAATCCCCAATTACTCCAGTCGTTGCGAAGCGAAGGATCCAGATAGGCTTGATCTTCCGGGTAATTGAACGCATCACTGGTGCTCATCACACCTGGAACGAGGCCATGTGCGGTTTGCAATTCAAAACGAGGCACGTATCGACTTAAACGGGCTTCCCGATAACGGTTCTCAGCAAGATCCACTCCAGATTGCGACAAGCTGACCATCGCGGATTGGCGGATGGCGGTGTCGATGAATTCGGATGCGGAATACCGTAAGGTATCTTGTGCGACCGCCGTAGCGACCGAAAAAGCCATCAAACCGAAGAATAATAAGAGAGTACGTTTGGTCATAGTCTGCAAAGTAAGACGATAACGCCATCTTAGGGTTGAACAGGTGCGGTCGCATCATGATGCGAGTTAAAAGCAAGAAGCCCGGTCCGAGGTGTCGGAACGGGCTTCAGAGCGGAGAGAGAGGGATTCGAACCCCCGGTCCATTGCTGGACAACGGTTTTCAAGACCGCCGCATTAAACCGCTCTGCCATCTCTCCAAACGATGCATTACCCATTTTTCAAGGCTTCCGCACCAGACACGATTTCCGACAATTCCGTCGTAATCGCGGCCTGACGGGCCTGGTTGTATTTGAGCTGAAGTTCACGGATGATCGCGGATGCGTTTTCAGTCGCATTGTCCATCGCTGCCATCCTGGCCCCTTGTTCCGACGCGTTCGATTCGAGAACCGCGCGCCACAACTGGGTGTTCAAGTGCAAAGGTAACAAAGATTTGAGAATCTCTTCGGCTGACGGCTCATAGATGTAATCCGTTTTGTCGATTGCTTCAGTTGATTCGACAGCACGGACCGGAAGAAAAGATTCCACCATCCGGTTCTGAGCGATCACCGATTTGAACTCGTTGTATATGATGTACACTTCGTCGTAGGTGCCGGCCAGAAACAGATCGGTCGCTTCACGGGTGATGCGGGCCGTTGCATCGTAACTCACCTTATCGAAAAAACCATTGTGGTTCTGGATGATGGTGTAGTTGCGACGACGGAAGTAATCATGTGCTTTGCGTCCGACCGTGATCAAATGTAGATTGCGCTCAGGAAACCGCACGCGGCGCTCTTCTTCGGCGAAGCGGAACAAGTTCGAGTTGAACCCGCCGCACAAACCACGATCCGATCCAATCACAATCCATAGGACGTTTTTCGGATCTTCGGCCGGAGCCAACAGTTTGGAAACCGACGCTTGAGTGGACGACAGGCGAACCATCACCTCGCGAACCTTGCCGGCATACGGACGAAGTGACACAACACGTTCCTGCGCTTTTTTCAAGCGCGCGGCCGCCACCATTTTCATGGCTTTGGTGATCTGTTGGGTACTTTTTACCGTCGAGATCCGGTTGCGGATTTCACGAAGATTGGCCATCAGACGTTCAGAGTTTGAATGATGCTTTTGGCTACGGCAAGGATCTGATCAGCGAATGCGTCAGAAAGCACACCTTTCGCGAGCAAATCAGCCATTTCAGCGGAGTGTTTTACAGAAAGAGCTTCCAGGAAGTCTTTTTCAAAGCGACCCATGTTGGCGACGGAGACTTCATCCAGCACGCCTTTGTTGTTTAAGAACAACAGCGCAATCTCTTTGTCGACCGACAAAGGCTGAGCCACACCTTGCTTGAGCAATTCCACGGTGCGGGCACCACGGGCAAGCTGACGTTGTGTGGACGCATCCAAATCGGAGCCGAACTTGGCGAAGGCTTCCAAATCACGATACTGAGCCAGATCCAATTTCATGGAGCCGGAGAATTTCTTCATCGATTTCACCTGGGCATTTCCACCTACACGGGAAACCGAGATACCGACATCGATAGCGGGACGAACACCGTTGTTGAACAATTCCGATTTGAGGAAGATCTGTCCGTCGGTGATCGAAATCACGTTCGTCGGGATGTACGCGGAAACGTCGCCGGCTTGGGTTTCGATGATCGGAAGCGCGGTCAATGAACCGCCACCTTTGATCAACGGACGAAGCACATCCGGCACATCGTTCATATTCTTGGCTACCGAATCGTTCCGGTTGATTTTAGCGGCACGTTCGAGCAAGCGGCTGTGCAAGTAGAATACGTCACCTGGGTAGGCTTCACGACCTGGCGGACGACGGAGCAACAACGACACTTCGCGATAGGCAACGGCCTGTTTCGAAAGGTCATCAAAAATAATCAGCGCATGGCGTCCGGTATCACGGAAATACTCACCGATGGCGGCACCTGCATAGGGTGCGATAAAGCGCAGAGGAGCTGTGGATGAAGCCGGAGCCGACACGATGACCGTGTATTCTTTGGCACCATGCAATTCCAGCATGTTGTTCACGGAGGCAACGGTAGAGCCTTTTTGTCCGATAGCTACATAAATACAGAAAACGCCTGTCCCCTTTTGGTTGAGGATGGTGTCGATCGCAATGGTGGTCTTTCCAGTCTGACGGTCACCGATGATCAATTCACGCTGACCACGACCAATCGGGATCAGTGCATCGATGGCTTTGATACCGGTTTGAAGCGGTTCGGTAACCGGCTCACGGTAGATTACACCTGGAGCTTTGCGTTCCAACGGAAGACGGTAGGTCTCCCCTGTGATAGGGCCTTTGCCATCCAATGGGTTGCCAAGCGGATCGATCACACGTCCGAGGACGCCTTCGCCCACTGGAAGAGATGCAATTTCGCGCGTACGACGTACAGAGAAACCCTCTTCGATGTCGCGGGTGGAGCCGAAAAGCACCACACCCACGTTGTCTTCTTCGAGGTTCAGAACCATTCCTTTCATGGAATCGCCCTGTTCGTCTTTGGCTTGTGGAAATTCAACCAATTCACCGGCTTGAACTTTGGACAAGCCGTGAACGCGAGCGATACCATCGCTCACTTCAAGAACCGTACCCACATCGTAGGTATCGGCGGCGTTGTCAAAACCGGATAGTTGCTTGCGCAGAATGGCCGAAACTTCGTCTGGTCTAACGTGACTCATGGATTTATGCTATCGTGTCGAAAAATGATGTTTACGCGATCGGAGAATGCAGCAGCATTTCCAGTTTTTCAAGTGAATGGCGAACCGATCCATCGTACATGGTATCGCCCATTTGAACCGTGATGCCACCGATCAACGAGGCATCCACTTTGGATTGGATCCGGATTTTCTTTCCGGTTTTCAATTCCATCGCCTTTTGAACCGCCTTGTTCTGATCCGAATCCAACGCGGTGGCTGAAGTCAGCACCACGTCCGCGATGCCATTGGCATCGTTGTATTGGGACTCGTAATTCTTGGCGATCAATGGCAACAGATTCAAGCGCTGACGCTCTCCGAGAAGATCGATCAAACGGATGACCAATTCGGAGGAGGCTTTGAACACCTCTTTGAGGATGGTGATCTTCACGTCGGGTTTCACGATCGGGCTTGTGAGAAGTGCTCGGAGTTCGGAGGATGCCTCGATCGTGGAGCGCACGCCTTGCATGTCAGACAAAATGCGATCCGCCTGCTTGCCCTCATCGGCCAACTGCAAAACGGCTTTCGCATATCGTCTGGACGCGGTGAGTGAGGCCATGGATCAGTTGTCCGATAGGTCTTTGATGAAGCCGTTCACCAGTTTGCGGTTTTTGGCGTCGTCTAGTTCAGCATCGAGGATGATGCGAGCGGATTGGATGGCGAGATCGGCCACTTCATTGCGAAGTTCTTCGATCGCCCTCTTCTTCTCTTGGTTGATTGCTGTTTTGGCAGCATCCACCAAGTCGGCGGCTTCCGCTTTTGCTTTCTCGATTCGCTCGGCACGGATCTGCTCAGCTTCTTCCATCGCTTGTTTGCGGATGGAATGGGCCACAGCTTCCGCCTGACGCAATGCCTCTTCGTTGGCCTTGCTCACCTGTTCCGCTTTCTTCATGGCGGTTTCAGCCGCATCCAGCGATTCGCGGATCGACTGCTCGCGCTGTTGAAGCGAACCAAGCAAGGGTTTCCAGACAAATTTGGCCAGAATCAGGAGAAACGAGAAGAAGATCACGGCTGTCCAAATGAACAGACCCGGATCCACATTCACCAGTGAATTGGCGATGACAGGGCTCATGATACCTTATTTAAGGGCGAGCAGGATACAGATAGCCAATGCGAAGAAGGTAGCACCTTCGATCAGACCGGCAGAGATGATCATCGATGTGCGGATGTCGCCGGAAGCTTCTGGCTGACGAGCCGTTCCTTCCATTGCGCTGCGTCCGATGATACCGATTCCTAGTCCGGCACCGATCATCGAGATTCCGGCTCCGAGGCCAGCGGCTAAGTATGCGTATTCCATGATATGTATTCGTTTTGTGTGTTGAGGTTGCTTCGTTGGTGAAGATCAGTGTGCGGCTTCATGCGCATGGTCGTGCTCGTGATCATGGTCGGCAGCGGCCAACCCGATGAACAGAGCGGAAAACATGGTGAAAATGTACGCTTGAAGGAAAGAGGCGAAAATTTTGATGGCGTAAATGAACAAGGTAAACGGAACCCAGATCACAGCGGATCCGATACCTACCCAATTGCCGAACATGTCGGCGAACAGGAAAATCATGCCGATGATGCTGTACACAAGCAATTTGCCCGATGCCATGTTGGCGAACAGACGTACCGTCAAAGCGAAAGGCTTGGTGAACAATCCGAGGATTTCAACGGGAGTCAGTATGATGAGCATCAATTTCGGAACACCCGGCATCACCAACACGTGTTTCCAATACTCTTTGGTACCGGCGAACTGGGTGATGGTGAAGGTGAACAAGGCCAGAACCGCGGTGATCATCACATCCGAGGTGGATGTCACACCCCATGGCATCAATCCGAACAGGTTCATGAACAAGATCATGAAGAAAGCGGACAACAGGTAGGGCGTATATTTGAGATACTTCTCTTCGCCGATGTTGGATCTTGCGATGTCGTCGCGCACGAAAATGATCAACGCTTCGAACAAGTTCATGAAGGTGCCGCGTGGAAGGAGTCCGTCGCGGGTCGTCGTGTTGTATTTGCTGGCAAGTCGACCAAAAACAAGAAGTACGAGAAATCCCGAAAAAGCGAACCACATCAGATGCGAGGTAATGGAGGCATCAAATTGGACATGGGCACCATCCGCACGAACCAAATGGTAACTGACTGGAGCGACCTTGATGCCATCATCCTTGTATTGGATGCGATCTGGATTGGCTAGATAATATTCATCCACCCATCCATCCCCGCTGTTCAATGCGGATGTGGTGTTGATATAGAAATGCCATTGATCGTCGAATCGTACAATTCTAGGAAGTTCGATCTTCCCGATGGGCTTGAAATCCAAATAATTATGGTCTGCGATCTTGTAGAGCATGTCGATTCGCTTGGGATTGGCATCCGGGTCGGCGGAAAAACCAGGCAAGGCAACCGATAAAAGAAAGACAGTGCTAAGGGTAAAAAGTCGCAGGGCGGCTTGCATCAACTACGGTGTTTTGTAGATTCGTTGTGGATGAGTTTCATTTCCATCACAGACTTGCAAATATAAGCAATAAACAGGCCGATTGTAAACGTGAATTCGGGCAAATCCGTCGCCACAACCACAAAGGCGAGCGCCACGAGCATCAGAGCCATGCGCACCATCATCCCCCCGAACACGGATAACATGAACGAACTCATGCTTCCGGCTTTTGATTTCACGATCGCGTAATAGCCGCCGAAGGCATTGAATGAGGTGAGTAGAAATGCGGCCACAACGGCCAACCATCCGTCTATTCCCTGGTAACTCGTCAGCGGATACCAAGCCAACGCGATGGCTGCCACATCCAGAATGATCAGTTGCTTGGCGAATACGAGGCGTGAATCCTTCATTTCTTTTTTCCGGATTGGATGGTCAATTTATAAAGGAGCGTGAATATGGATGCGAGTCCGAAAACGATGCCCCCAAGTATTCCCCAAGGCGTGGAGCCATACCGTTCATCCAACCACCATCCTGCAACCAAAGGAATGGCCAAGGATATGGCCATTTGGATGCCCAGGCCGGAATACCGGGCATAATCGCGAAGCAGGTTGTCTTTATTTGGTCGGGGTTCCGGCATGTCGACCCATGTTGATAGTACCATCAATGGTGGCACCTTCTTCGACGAGAAGCACATTGGTGCGGATGTCGCCTTTGATGACCGCGGTTTTGCGCAAAATGAGCCGCTGGCTGATCACCAGATTGCCGTTTACGGCGCCTGCGATGTCGCTATCGGGCGAAGAGATATCCCCTACCACACGCGCGCTAGACGCGATGATGCATTTTCCTTCGGACAGAATGTTGCCTTCGATAATGCCGGCCAAACGGAAATCGCTTTTTACTTGGATGCTGCCTTTGATCAGGCTGCCCTCGGAAATGATGGTAATGGAGGGCTGATTGGGGGTTTCGTTCACAGGTTTGTCAGGTTTCTGAAACATGGAAATGTCTGTTTATCGTTGAGTGAAATAAAACTCGGGGTCCAGTGGTACGCCATCTTTCCATAATTCGATGTGCAGATGTGGACCGGTGCTAATGATACCCGTATTTGAAATAAAACCAAGCAAGTCGCCCTTTCGCACAATGCGACCTTCGGAATGAACCGGGCGATCGGCATGCTTCAGCACGGATAAATACCCTTCCGCATGCTGGATTTTGATCACATATCCGAAATTCAATGTCCATTCGGAACTGATGATGGCCCCATCCGCAGATGAGTAGATCGGATCTCCGGTCGTTGCCGACAAATCGACTCCGAAATGCCCTGACTGCGGTTTGAAGGATTGCGACATCGTGCCTTTCACCGGAAATCGTAAGGGGAAAGCTAACGTCGTGCTGACATTCCCCAACGGTCTGTATACGGTCGGAGTGACTTCAATTGTGGCTGGAATACTGTCTCCATTGGATAAGATCACCCTACTGATGACGAACGTGGTATCACGGCCGTCGTACAAGATTTGTTTGATGTTGTCGAGTTGCGCATCGCGAGTATCCAACGAATCTTGGATGGCCATCACCCGTTGGCCCAAAGCCACTAGCTCGGCACGAAGGTGTTCGTCTTCGCGATTAAAGATTTGATCTCCTAGTGGTGTCACATACAAGAAAACACCGACTACGAATGTGCCACCGGCGATGGTCAGCAACCAGAACAGAATCAGTAGAAAGGGTGCGAAACGGAACGAACTCGGATGGTCCGGATCTGAATCGCGCCAAATCACCAGATTCATCGAATCGTGGCGGAACTGGTAAAGTTGTCGGAGTAATTGCTTCAGCAAACTAGCGTAGCGAATAGTTTGGTGCTTCTTTGGTAATGGTGACCGAGTGCGGGTGACTTTCTTTCATCCCTGCGGCCGAAATTTCAACCATGTCGGCTTTATGAAGTTCTGATATCGTCGGGGAACCGCAATAACCCATGGATGCGCGCAAGCCACCCACCAATTGGTACATCACTTCACTCAGGGTTCCTTTGTATGGAACCATGCCTTCGATGCCTTCGGGCACCATTTTCTTCACATCGTCTTCCACATCTTGGAAATATCGGTCTTTGCTGCCTTGGCTCATGGCCGGTAGGCTTCCCATTCCGCGATAGGACTTGAATTTGCGGGATTCGTAGATAATCGTCTCACCCGGACTTTCTTCCGTTCCCGCGAACATCGATCCGAGCATGACGGCCGTCGCGCCACCGGCAAGGGCTTTCGGAACGTCACCTGTTTGCTTGATGCCACCATCCGCGATCAATCCGACACCGTTTTTCATGGTATAGGATGCCACTTCCATAACGGCTGACAATTGGGGTACGCCCACGCCGGTCACGATTCGGGTCGTACAGATGGAACCCGGCCCCACTCCTACTTTCACGACGTCAGCACCGGCTTTGTGAAGCGCTTTGGCCGCATCCGCGGTTGCGATGTTACCCGCGATAAGATCCAGATCGGGATAGGCTTTTCGGATGGTTCGAACCATGGCCAACACGCCTTCCGAATGACCATGTGCGGTATCGACGGTGATGATGTCGACTCCGGCATCGATCAAGGCTTTCACACGATCGAGCGTATCGGCGGAGATACCGACTGCCGCGCCTACTCTTAAACGTCCGAGAGAATCTTTGCAGGCGTTCGGGAAATTCTTTTTCTTCTCAATGTCTTTGAACGTGATGAGGCCGACCAGAATCCCTTTCTTATCGACGATCGGAAGTTTCTCCACTTTATAATCCTGCAAAAGGCGTTCGGCTTCGGCCAAATCGGTGCCCATTGGGGCGATGATCAGATTTTCGCTGGTCATCACACTACCGAGCGTGCGATCGAGGTCGGTTACAAAACGAAGATCACGGTTCGTCACGATGCCCAGGAGTTTCTTGTCAGGAGCCACGACCGGAATGCCTCCGATCTTATGCTGGGTCATCAGCGCACGGGCTTGGCGAACGGTCGCATCTTCGGGGAGCGTCACCGGATCCACGATCATGCCGCTTTCTGAGCGTTTCACAAGGCGCACATGCTCGGCTTGTTGCTCGATTGTCATGTTCTTGTGAAGCATGGCCATTCCGCCTTCTCGGGCGAGTGCGATGGCGAGGCGATATTCGGAAACCGTATCCATCGCGGCGCTCAAGAACGGGATGTTCAGTTTCAGCTTTGGAGTGAGATGGATGCCCACGTCCACATTGCGGGGCAATACATTGGAATAGGCGGGTACCAGCAGAACGTCGTCGTAGGTAAGGCCTTTGCGGGTGATTCGGGAGTAGGGATCGAAGACAGACATTAGCCGGATCGTTTCGTTGCAGTTTGGCAAAGGTACGGAGTTTGCGTGTATTTACGGTGTATATTGTCCGGATTCAGACGAGACATGCAACACAGGCCGATCATTCCTTTTTGTAAACCCGACACCGGAAAAGCGGAACAAACCGCTCTAGCCAACGCCCTCGAATCCGGATTTTGGAGAGGCGATGGTCCCGCCACCCGCCGCGTCCAAAACATGATCCGTCTTCATACCGGATCGAAGCGCGCCTTTCTGACCACCAGCGCTACCCATGCCATGGAATTGGCGGTGATGTTGCTCGATATCGGTCCGGGTGACGACGTCATCATGCCGTCGTTCACATTCGTTTCTACGGCCAACGCCGTCGTGCTTCGCGGCGGAATTCCTGTATTTGCGGACATTACTCCGGGAACCATGAATATGGATCCGGTGGATGTGGCTCGATTGATCACTCCTCGCACCAAAGCGATCATGCCCGTTCACTACGCCGGAGTGGCGTGCGATATGGACGCTCTGTTGGCCGTAGCGAGGGATGGACGTTTGGCCATGATCGAGGACGCTGCGCAGGGAGTCGACGCCTATTGGAACGGTCGAGCGTTGGGCACTCTGGGCGATTTCGGGGCGTTCAGCTTTCACGATACCAAGAACATCGCCTGCGGCGAAGGCGGCGCGTTGTTGATCCGCGACGGATCGATGGTAGCCCGCGCCGAAATCCTTCGTGAAAAAGGAACCAATCGAAGCGCGTTCATCCGCGGTGAAGTGGACAAATACACGTGGATGGATGCCGGAAGCAGCTATGTGCCGAGCGATTTGTTAGCGGCCCTGTTAGACGTTCAATGGTCGCGTCGCACCGAGATTCGCAGAAAACGGGAAGCGGTGTGGAATGGGTATCATCAGGCCCTGAAACCCTTTGAAGATTCAGGATTTCTTACTCGCAACGTGATCCCGAGCTGGGCCACATCCAACTTCCATACCTATTTCTTCACAACATCCAGAGTAGACGATCGAAACCGATTATTGGACGCCTTCAAGCAAGCGGGTATTTCCGCGGCGTTTCATTATATACCGCTTCATGATTCTCCATTCGGGTCTTCGCTCTCGAAACATGTGCGTCCATTGCCTATTACGGAGCAATTGAGTCAGTCTCAGATCCGGCTTCCGTTGTATGGAAATTTATTACAGGAGCATCCGGATGCGATCGAGCGGGTTGCGGATGTGATCAAGCGCGCCGCCACATGAACAGGAAGGATTGGGAATGTCGCGAGGCAAGCATCGATGAATGGATCGACTCATGGTCCGCGGATACCAATCGCACGCGATTCCAACATCCCGAATGGCATCAGGCATTTGCCAAAACATGGCCCGGAAGTTTCACGCCGAAAGCGTATCGGGTCATAGGCAAAGATGGGACGGATGCCATTTTGCCCGGCTCAACACGACGCTTGTTCAAAGGGTTTGCATCGGAGTGGATCGGCTCACCGGGACATAACTACGGCGGCTTGATCGGTCCGCACACAACCGATGCCTACCTCGCCGGCCAATTGTTCTTGCTGGATCGACATAGTTCCTACAGGTGGTATGGAAGTCCGTTCACGAAATCGGCATTCACGATGGATTCATTCACGCAAGTCGTGGATCTGGATGTGTCGGATGAGGAATTGGACCGCTCGATGGATCATTTCAAGAACTTGTACTTCGCTCGTCGCGCGGAACGTCATGGCCTCTGTCTCGAACGTTGGCATGGAACCGCCGAAGCCTATGCCGCCATCTATCAGGATGCCCAAAACCGGTGGAACATGGATGGAAGCATGCCCAACAGCTATCCCACCGCATTTTTCAATGCCGTATTCAATTTGGACGGAACCGAAATATGGGCCGTGACGACCAAAGAAAACCGGGATCCCATCGCCATGGGCATCTTCCTGACTGCTGGCTCGCATGTGGTATCCTGGCTCACGTTGGCGCGTGAAGACGCCCTCCCATTGCGGCCTTACCAGTTCTTGTATGTGAATCTAATCCGCCATTACCATCAGAAAGGATTTAAGCGGTTCGACTTCAACCCCTCTGGCGGACTCGAGGGTGTGATCGAATTCAAACAACGTTTCGGGGCCAAAAAAATGCCCATTCCTGTCTTCACAGGACACAGTGGATGGTTGCAACTCCTCCGAACGATGCGAGACATCTGATGGAAAACCTGCGAATCCAAACGGTCAGGGGCATGAGGTGGACGGGATCGTCGCAGGTGATCACTGGTGTGATGCAATTCGTGCAGATCGCCGTGCTGGCGAACATCCTTACACCCACCGAATTCGGTTTGATGGCCACGGTCTTATTGTCGATGAATTTCATATCCGCTTTTGCGGATGCGGGTGTCAGTTATGCCATCATCCAAGCGAAAGAAATGAGCGATGTGCAACGCTCCACCTTGTATTGGGTGCACAATGGCATCGCTTGGTTCACTGCGATTGTGTTTTTCTTGGTGGCTCCGCATCTCGCTGCCATGTTGATCGAGCCCGAACTCGGTTCCGATCTCATCTCGCAGCTCACCACCTTGCTTCGCGTATCGGCGTTCATGATTCCGATCGCGGCGGCAAGCACCCAATTCCGAATGGTGTTCCATCGAAATATGGAATTCGCCATCGTAGCGAAGCAAGAAATCCTTACCACAACCCTGAATTTGCTGATTTCGGTGGGTTTAGCACTGGCAGGATACGGGGTCTGGTCGCTGCTGATCGGATATATGATCGGGAACATCATCGGACAGTTATGGATTCTGTTCGCTGGCCTTCGAACCTGGCAACCATCTATTGTGTTCGATCTGACCGGATTAAAACCTGTGTTCCGTTACGGGATGTATCATTCCGGCGAAAAAATGGTGCAGTTTTTCAATATGAAGATCGATCAGATTCTCATCACTACACTGCTTGGCATGCAAGCACTCGGAATCTACAACATGGCATTGAATCTTGTGATCTACCCGATTCAACGAATCAATCAGGCCGTCACTCAGGTGATGTTCCCGCTGTTTGCGAAGCAACAAGATGATGTGTCCGCACTGCGGAACGGCTATTTGAACCTGCTCAAAACCGTCACACTCATCAATGCGCCGTTGATGGTTGGCATCATGATCACAGCGCCATTGTTCATTCCTTTATTACTTGGTGACCAATGGACTAGCGCAATTGTCCTCACTCAGATTCTTGCGATTTATTCGTATCAAAAATCGACTGGAGCTCCCGCTGGCGCACTATTATTGGCTGTGGGACGAACCGACCTTGGCTTCGCTTGGAATGTCTTGGCGATGGTGTTCACACTTCCTGTGATCGCCTATAGTGCCATGGTCTATGGCCTGACCGGCATCGCATATGGGTTTGTGATTCTACATCTGTTTTTGGGGGTAGTATATTATCTGAAGGTCATCCGACCGATCATCGGTCCGGTCGGCGCTGATTATGCCATGACCCTGATCAAACCTGTTCTCTATGCCGCCATGATGGGATTCGTCGTTCGTTTATTGGATCAACTCTTTCCGTTCGATACCGCCTTGCAATTGAGTCTTTTGGTTGTGATCGGCATCGGATTGTACACGATTCTGCTATTCGTGCTTGAAAAGCCCATATTGGATCGGATCAAAGATGTCGCCTTGCCCGATAGGACCCGTTTATGATGCGGATCTTACATCATACATCCGAATGGCTGCCCAGCACCATGACGTGGCTGAAGCAGCTCATCACCGATACCGATTCCCTGGTGGAAAATCATGTGTTTGCTGAAATCCGTCGCGCAAACTCCCCTTCGCACGCCAATCTGCATGTGTCGCGGGAAACCAATCCGATGCGCTATTGGACATCCAGAGTCCTGAAAAAAGCGACGTTGATCCGCTACAATGGTGCCGACACCTCCCACGCGCTGAGTATGAAACCGCACATCCTGCATTCGCATTTCGGTCATGTCGGCGCGCAGGACATCCCGCTCGCTAAAAAACTCGGCATTCCGCATTTGGTATCGTTTTATGGGATGGATGTGCATCAATTACCATATGGCGACGGCAAATGGATGCCCTTGTATCGCGACCTTTTCGCCAGCGGAGCCCACATCTTGTGCGAAGGCGAATTCATGCGCGAATCCATCATCAAACTCGGCGCATCTCCCCAACAGGTTCATGTGCATCGATTGGGTGTGGATGTGGGACGCATCCGCTTCCAACCGAGGAAAATCGCCGATGGTGAAGTGCTTCGAATTCTGATGGCGTCCGCCTTCCGACCCAAAAAAGGCATCACCTACGGCATTGAAGCGGTGGCCAAAGCCTCGCAATCGATACCCATCCAACTGACGATCATAGGGGATGCGGCCGATGCGCAATCCGAGGTCGAAAAATCCCGCATCAACGCCACTATCCACGCCTTAAACATCGGTTCCAAGGTCCGCCGGGTAGGCTTCGTTCCACACCAAGAGCTACTCTCCCAAGCCTTGGTCCACCACGTGTATTTGGCACCAAGTGTGACCGCCAACGACGGCGATTGCGAAGGTGGCGCGCCGGTGAGCCTGATCGAGATGGGCGCGTCGGGCATGGTCATTGCCAGCTCTCGCCATTGCGACATACCGGGCGTAGTCACTCACGGCGAAACCGGGTGGTTGGCCGACGAACGAGATACCGACGCGACGGCCGCAAACCTGATCCGCATTTGGGAGACCCGCCACGCCTGGGAACCCTCCCAAATCGCACTGCGCCAACATATCGAAACATGCTTTCATAATCGCTCACAAGCCTCTGAATTGGTGCGTCTGTATGAGCGATTCCGAGGCCACGCATGAAAACGGTCGTGTTGCTGGCGCCGTGGTGGCAAGATCCTGCGCATGTGGGCAACATCCGCCTCAAACGCCATGTGAAATGGTTTCAGGAAGCGGGCTGGCATGTGGTATTGGTTGATTCCGGACATGAGTATTCCATTCAAGACGATCCCGGCCTCACCCACATCACCATCGCGGACCCCATCCGCATGCATGTGAAACCAACCGAAGACGGTCCACCACCTCGTAAACCGAACGCATTGCGGCGCTGGTTGGCATATGTTCTTTTGGTGCCGGATCCGTCGATTCTATGGGCACGACGCGTGTTGGCCCACCCGGTGATCCGTCATGCCGTTCGTTCGGCCGATCTGATCACATCCTCCTCCCCGCCCGAGGCGGCGTTTTTGGCCTGTGCCACATTTTCCAAGCGTTATGGCATTCCGTTCTGGATGGACATGCGCGATGGCTGGATCGATGAGCCGCTCAAACCCTTGCTTCGGTCGTCTGCCTTGCAACGGTTTCGTGAGCGACGCTTGGAAACGTGGTGTTTATCTGTCGCGTCCATTATCACGGTCACTTCCGACAATTGGAAAACGATGCTTGCGGAGCGTTATCCGCAGTTTTCCACAAAAATGCATGTGATCACCAATGCCGCGCCGGAATCGGTCGGAGCCGAACACACATCCCCATCCTTTCCTGAACTGTTTTATGCCGGGCGCCTGTTCAGTTCTCGTCCCGAGCGCCAAACACCGGATTTGAACAAGATTTTGGCGCTACTACCCAAGCATCGATTCACCATCATTGGTCATCTGATTCCCGAAGAACGTAAGCAGGTCAAGCAATTCGGATGGGGATACATCCCATTCATTCCCCGGAAATCCATGTTGCCCAGATTGTCTGAGGCGTCCGGACTTGTGTTCTTGTCCACATCCCATGGCTCCATCCCTGCGAAATGGTACGATTATTTGGCTACGGGTCGGCCCATACTCGGAATCGCAACGCCCGGTTCTGCGGCTTGGGATGCGATGTCAGGAATCGACCATGCGTTTGCTGTAGATCCTGAAAACCCAGACAAAGAGGTGTTAAAGGCGTTTAATCTATCGTTGACTGTCAAAGAACCGGCATCCGTTCCAGCCCGATTCAGTGAAGAATCGGTTCGCGACACATTCATGACGTTATTCGGAACCCATGAGTGAGCGCGTCGCCATATTGTTATCCACTTACAATGGAGAACAGTGGATCGATGCCCAATTGGAGTCGATATCCCGTCAGACCTGGCCGGACATCCGTCTGCACATCCGTGATGACGGATCGACAGATGGGACGCCCGCCCACCTTCTCTCTGATGAATCGGTCGTGTTTGGCAATAATGTGGGAGTGTTCACTAGTTTCATGAGTTTATTGGCGGATGCGGACGAAACGGCGGCCTATTTCGCGTTCTGCGACCAGGATGATGTCTGGATGCCCGATAAATGCGAGCGAGCGGTGAAGCTTCTTCAACCAGTAGCAAACGACATCCCGGCTATGGTTTATACCCGCTTGCAATACACGGATGAAGCCTTGCGAATAACGGGAATGAGTCCGATTCCGACCCAATCGGGGTTTCACACGGCATTGGTGCAGAACCAAGCCACCGGATGCACCATTGTCATGAATGCCGCGGCTCGCAGGAAAATCTTGGAATCGGTACCGGATTGGGCCTTGATGCACGATTGGTGGTGCTATCTGGTGGTGTCTGCGTTTGGAACGGTGATCTATGATCCGCATCCATCCATACTCTATCGAAAACATGCCTCGAATGTCACTCCAGCTTCCCCGAACTGGCTCTGGGAGCTGTATAACCGCTTCAAACGGTTCCGAGGCGAGGGCGACATCACCGAAAAAGTGACGGACCAAGCGAGAGAGTTCAAAAAGCGATATGGCCATGCCTTGAATAATGAAAAAAAAGCGATTCTGGATGGATTTCTTGAAGCAAGAGGCAAAGGCGTTTTCGGCCGTCTTGGCTACGCCCTTCGCATGCCGGTTCGACGCAACACGCCGTTCGACACGCTCATCATGCGGGTGCTCATCGTAATGGGTCGCTTTTAGACGATATCCATTTTCAGAGCGTCGAGCGCGGTTTCAAGCGAGCAGGTTCCGCAACGATACGCTTCTACCCACCAGTAGACCGAGCGGCGACGTGCCATCACATGCGGATCGCGGGTGGCATACAAGCCGAGAAGCTCGTCGCGGTAGCCGATCACATCAACAGCGATGGATCGCTTGAGTGTGGAGGGGATGTCGGACCAGCCCATCACATCCAAGATCTCGGATGCGGATTCTATATTCAGGTGATGAACCGGAGCGGAGTATGTGGTTTTTAGTGCGGTTGACATGTGCGTTTCCTTGTTTGTTTAAACCAATCTACACCCCCAAAGTGACACCATAGTGTCACCGTAAATCACATCTGCTATTTTTTTTATCCCTATTTTCATCCATGCCTTTTTCCCACCTGATCGATCTGCCCTTCAATGATCCAGTGCTCATTTTCGCACTGGTCATGTTGTTGATTTTATTGACTCCGTTTCTTTCACGTCGGTTGACGTTGCCTTCATCTGTTGGATTGATCCTAGGGGGAATGATCGTTGGTCCTAGTGTTCTAGGACTTCTGGCACGCGACGAGACCATTGTGCTTCTGGGCACGGTAGGACTCTTATATCTCATTTTTTCGGCGGGCTTGTCCATTGATCTGAATCAATTCCAAAAACTTCGTAATCGAAGTCTCGGATTCGGACTGTTATCCCTCTTGCTCCCATTCGGATTGGCCTATTTTGGTGGTATCTATATCCTCGGTTATGACTTGAACCCGGTTTTATTACTGGGTGCCATCGTAGGATCGCATACGCTCATCGCGTATCCATTGGCGTCCAAATTGGGCATCACACGACATCCGAGCGTGACCGTGACCATGGGCGGCACCATCGTCACCGATTTCGTCTCTCTCATGATCCTCGGTTTTGTGATCGCCGCCGAGCGCGATCCGAACATCAATTTGCAATTCTGGATCGGCTTTCTGGCATCTATTGGATTGTTTCTTGGGTTCACCATCCTCGTCATTCCGCGATTGGCCCGCTGGTTCTTCAAAACCGTGACAGGTGAAACCGAGGCGGATTACGTGTTCCTGTTGGCCATTCTGTTCGTGACTGCCTATTTGGCCAAAATCGCAGGTTTGGCCCCTATCATCGGGGCATTCATATCCGGATTATTGTTGAACAAGCTGGTTCCCGATTCATCCCCCCTCATGAACCGCGTTATGTTCATGGGAAATGCTCTATTCATCCCATTTTTTCTGATCTCTGTAGGGATGTTGGTGGATGTCCAAGTCATGACCCAGCTCGACGTTTGGTTGCTGTCGGGATTGTTGATTCTGATGGTGGTTCTCGGCAAAGGACTCGCCGCATGGATTTCTGGATTCTTTTTCAAATTCAAGTTATCCCACATCTTTGTGATGGCTGGCTTGTCCATTCCACAAGCCGCTGCGACCTTGGCCGTGACCTTGATCGGTTTCGAAATGGGTCTCTTTGATGCCCTTCTTGTGAATGCGGTCGTGATCATGATTTTGATCACCTGCTTGATTGGACCGTCTTTGGTCGATCGTTTTGGCCGGCAGATCGCCAAGGAAAGCGATTCCCAGTTTCAGGATGCGAGCGGCTATCCACAACGGATTTTGGTTCCGCTCGCCAACCCGACCACGGCTGAAGCCCTGATGGATCTCGCCTTCGCGATGCGGGACAAGAAATCGGAAGAGCCCGTGTACCCGCTCACTGTGGTCCGCGACGGACCGAATGTACAAGTGGATGTGACCGTCAGTGAAAAAATGCTGGCTCATGCGGTCATTTATGCGGCTAGCGCAGACGTACCCGTGAGACCGGTAACCCGGGTGGATATGAACATTTCAAGCGGCATCACCCGTGCAGTGAAGGAAAGCCGCATCACGAACGTCATCATAGGCTGGAATGGTGAATCATCTGCGACGAGAGCCATTTTTGGTGGTGTGTTGGACCAATTGCTGCATCAAGTCCGCCATATGATCATGGTGTGTAAAATGGAGAAGCGCATTTCCACGGTCCGGCACATCTATTATGCGATTCCTCCTTTTGCGACCCTTGAGACCGGCTTCATGGAAGCCTTGCGTTATGTGATGATCTTAGCCAATCAAATCGGCGCAGAACTCACCATCATCGGTATCGAAGAGCGGATGCCCCGCATCAAAGCCTGTGTGAAATCGACAAAAGATCCGATCAAATGCGGTTATGTGCCGATGGATCGTTGGTCCGATTTGAACGACATCCTCGACCGTTACCTCACATCCGACGATTTGTTCATCCTGCAAAGCGCAAGAGAAGGCACCCTTTCTTGGAGACCGGGGCTTGATCGCATGCCCGGACTTATCGCGTCTCGCTACACAAAAACGGGATTCATCGCCATTTATCCGTCGGAAATCGGTGAACAAGTGGATGGTTCAGCCGAGCCGATGAAGCAGACCACGACAGATGGGTTGATTGATGATGCATCCATCATTTTCCCATCCAAACATGTCGTATTCGACGACATTGTGCATGATTTGATGATTGACCTTTATCCGAAAGATCCGGATCAGGCCCGGAAGCGAGCGAACGAAATCGTGCAATCGAACGAAGCATACAACTCCGAGCTTGCGCAGGGAATCGTTTTATTGGAAGCGATCACCGACGATCAGGATGAGGCTCGATTGATGATCGCAGTCTGCGGCAAGCGGATCGAGGTACCAAAAACCACGGCACCGGTGTGTGTGGTGGCGGTTGTCGTGCATCCGGCCAATGAAACGGTCGAAGAGCATCTCAGGCGCTTGAATGGACTCGCGCGGCGCTTACGTCGACCGGAACTCGGCGAATCCTTGGGCAAAGCAAAATCCGTCGAGCAAGTGATCCACTTGCTCCATCATCAAGATCAGATGGGATAAACGGCTTTTTTTGCTGCCAAAAGCGTGTTTTTCATGAGCATGGCGACGGTCATAGGTCCGACGCCACCTGGCACTGGCGTAATCCAACTCGCTTTGTCCACAAGATTGGCATAGTCCACATCCCCTACCAACTTGTATCCTTTGGATGTGGTATGATCGGCGATGCGGTTCATGCCCACATCCACGATCACAACACCTTCTTTCACCATCGGAGCGGTGATCAGATTCGGCTGACCCGCAGCCACGATCAGTAAATCCGCGTTGATCGTATGGATCGTAAGATCTTTCGTGTACTTATGGCAGATCGTCGTCGTGGCTTTTCCGGAGCCTGATTCATGCTCCCTAGACAGCATGATGGCCATGGGTGACCCCACGATGTTGCTCGCACCAACCACCACCGCATGTTTCGATTTGGTTTGGATGCTGTACACTTTCAGCAATTCCATGATGCCGGCCGGCGTGCATGATTTGAAGCAAGGCATGCCGATAGCGAGTCGGCCCACATTCATCGGATGAAATCCATCCACATCCTTTCGATGATCGATCGATTCGATCACGCTCAGAGGTGTGAGATGTTCGGGAAGCGGAAGTTGGACCAGGATTCCATCAATCGAGTCATCCACATTCAACTCATGGATCCGGGCTTTGAGATCTTTTTCGGAAATCGTATCCGGCAAGGATTCTGTGTCCGATTCGATCCCCACTTCCAAGCACGCCCGCATTTTGGAGCCCACATAGGTGTGCGAGGCAGGGTTGTTTCCCACCAGCAACACATGCAGTTTGGGCGCGCGGTTGCCACGGGCGAGCCAATCGGCCACATCCGCTTTCACTTGCTTGCGCACATCCGCCGATACCGCGGTTCCATCAATGATATTCGCTGCCATGGCTACCGTTCCAATTGGTATTTCTTGATCTTGTTGTACAGATGGGATCTCATGATGCCGATTTTGTCGGCCGTGGCCGAAATGTTCCAATCATGTTTCTGCAACTGATGACGGATGAATTCCTTCTCCGTCGCTTCCTTGTACTCCTGAAAATCGGAATATTGCTCCAACACATCATGCAAACTGTGGCGACCTTGCGATTGATTGGGCTTATTCACCACCAGCTCGATGGTCTTCGCTGTGATGTCCGAACTCATACTCAAAATGCCCAATCGCTCTACCACGTTACGTAATTCACGCACGTTTCCGGACCACTCCAACTCGCTCAGTGCTACAAGGGCATTGTCGGTGAAATATTTGTCGGCAAACAGGATGTCGCGCTTGCTCAATTCTTCCAAGATGGCTTTCGCCAGAATGGGGATATCGGTGCTGCGCTCGCGCAACGCCGGCACATGAATCGGAATCACATTCAGGCGATGGTAGACATCCTCGCGGAAGCGTCCTGCCGCGATTTCCTCTTGAAGATCTTTGTTTGTCGCTGCGATCACACGCACATCGACCGAAATCGTGGATGTCCCTCCAACTCGCGTAATCACATTTTCTTGCAAGGCGCGCAGCACTTTCGCTTGCGCGGCCAGACTCAGATCGCCGATCTCATCCAAGAACAAGGTTCCGCCAGTGGCTTCCTCGAACTTTCCGATGCGTTGGCGCACCGCTCCGGTAAACGCCCCTTTTTCATGACCAAATAACTCGCTTTCAATCAGTTCGGTGGGAATTGCCGCGCAGTTCACATCCACAAATGGAGCGCTGTTTCTCTTGCTGTGCTCATGCAACCAACGAGCCACCAATTCTTTCCCGGTTCCGTTTTCGCCGGAGATGAGCACGCGCGCATCGGTCTGCCCGACGCGCTTTATGGTCTGGCGGATGGTTTCAATCACGGCACTATCCCCCAGAATATCCTTCACCTGCGTGATCTTTCGACGCATTGTCCGGTTCTGACTCACCAAGCGGTTCCGATCCAGCGCATTGCGCACCGAAATCAACAATCGGTTCAAATCAGGTGGCTTTTGAAGGAAGTCGAACGCGCCAAGTCGGGTGGATTGGATGGCGGTATCGATGGTGCCATGACCCGTAAGCATGATCACCGGAAACTCGATGCCTTTTACATGCAATTCGGATAGGAGTTCGAGTCCGTCCTTCCCTTGCATTTTCACATCCAGCAACATCAGATCGATGGGGTTCGATTCGATGACGGTCAACGCCTGAGCGGCGCCATCGGCTTCCAGAATGTGATATCCTTCGAATTCAAGCACTTCCCGCAACGCTCGGCGGATTCCCGGCTCGTCGTCGGTCAGAAGGATCGTGGCATGGCGCATGGATCAGACCATCTTCAATTCTTCGCTCTGGAACTTCGCCAGAATCTGTTCAATCGTGGCGCATTCAAGCAGTTCAAGACGAAATCCATCATTGTTCATCAGTCTGGAAATGCGGCTGAGCAGACGGATGTGGGTGCTGGATTGGGACTCGGGTCCAACCACCAAAAACAATTGCGACACCGGCATCTGGTCGATCGAGCCATACTCGATCGGTGTTTCGAGCTTGGCATAGGCCATCTGACTCGATTCCAGGCCGTTCGCTTTTCCATGCGGAATGGCCAATCCTTTTCCGACTCCGGTCGACATCACCCGTTCTCTTTCCATCACCGCACGAATCATCGCATTCAGATCGGATTCGGGATGTCGGGAAGCGATGGATTCGGTTAAGAAACGGATCGCATCCTCTTTATTAGTGACCTTCAGGGAAGGAAAAACATTCGATGAATTCAGGAATTCGGATATGCGCATGCCGCTTGGTTACATGGGGTTTGACTACCGCAAAGACGCCCAAATATAGTAACTTCTGACATGCCTTCCCTTCACAGAGCCACCATCATTCTGCAGAACGATTTCCGGATGGAACTTCGGTCCCGCTTTGGTTTGAACAGCGTTTTCGCCTTCGTCGCCTCCGCCTTATTTGTGTCTGTTTTCTTGCTGAATGCGCCTGAAATTGGCGCAAAAGCGCAAGCCGGACTCCTATGGCTTATTCTACTGTTCGCCGCGCTGTCGTCGCTGTCACGAAGCTTCATTTCCGAGGCCGAACGCCGTACCGATCTGCTCCTCCGCTTGCACAGCGATCCCTTGGCGGTATTCATGGGCA
Source organism: Balneolales bacterium (assembly GCA_041749075.1). Taxonomy (GTDB): domain Bacteria; phylum Bacteroidota; class Rhodothermia; order Balneolales; family HLUCCA01; genus CAMTWZ01. The sequence continues at coordinate 43,791 of JBGTBY010000028.1, forward strand.
AGTACTTATTCAACCTGCTCTTCACACTGCTTTTCGCAGGCAGCACGGTACTGCTGTTCGTGCTGTTACTGTCGATCGAGCCGAAATCCGCCGGGCTCCTTGCCCTCGCCACGTTTCTGGGCTCGGCCGGACTCACAGCCGTCACAACCATGATGGCCGCATTGGTGAGCCGCACGACGCAGCGAGGCGCGCTGTTCAGCGTGGTTTGCATGCCTTTGTTGGTCCCCTTGCTCCTGTTGTCCGGAAAGCTCACCTTGGCTGGAATCAGTGGTGGCGACATCAACCTTCATTTCAATGAGATCTTCGCATTGGTCGGCTTCATCGGTGCCATCATGACGGTTTCCGTGCTCTTGTTCGAAACCATTTGGGAGTCGTGATGATGGAAATCGGCAAAGAATCCATCCTCGGCCAGGCACGAGTGAAAGAGGAATTAGGGCAGATCATCGCCAGCGAGAGGGTGTCGCATGCCTATTTGTTCACAGGTCCGGTTGGCGTCGGAAAAAAAGCATTGGCGTTGGCGTTTGCTGAGGCGTTGAACGGCGTTCGGAATCTGAATCCGTTAGGCGAGTATGCCACATCCACGAAAAGCTCGTGGATCAAGCATCCCGACATCCATGTGTTCATCCCGCTTCCAAGCGTGGTGTCGCAAACGGAATTGCGCGAACGCCTCATGATGTTGGCCGAGGACCCGTATGCGGTGGTCGATTTTGGACTGCGCCCGGCGTTAGGGAATGATGCCGACTCGAAAAATCGGAATGCGTTTTACTCGGTGCCCTACTATCATGAGGAGATTCGCCCGAGCATGTTCCTCAAGCCGAACGAGGGACGATATACGGTCGTGATCATCACGGGCATCGAAAAGATGCAAGAAAAAGTGGCGAACGCCTTTCTGAAACTGCTTGAAGAACCTCCGGAGGATGTGGTTTTTCTGCTGGTTACAGACCAATTCAATTTGTTGCTTCCTACCATCGTGTCGAGATGCCAGATTTTGCGGTGTCAAGCGCTCACGACTGAAGAAATCGGCGGAGCGCTGCAACAACGCGACGGACGAACTCAAGCCGATGCGGAATATCTCGCTCGTGTGTCGGCGGGAAATTACAGTCTCGCGCGGTTTTATGATGTCGAGTCACTTCGAAGCATCCGAAACGAAATTGTGGATTTTCTGCGTGCCAGTTATCTGATGGATCCGAAACCGATTTTGGACATCGCCCTGAAATGGTCGTCGCAACACAATTCCGAGGCACAACAGCAGATTCTGAATCTGTTGGAGATTTTCTTGCGGGATTTGTTGCTATACCGCGCGACGGGTGATGAAACCCGCATCACGAATCTGGATCAGAAAGACGTGATCGCCAAATTCGTGGGGTCCTTGCAAAACGCCCGCATCGAAGACATGATCACCGAAATCCATGAGGGTCGCAAGCAGTACGCATCGAATGTGAACTCGAAAATATGGTTCACGGTCCTTGCCTTGCGTTACGGCGCCCTTATGCGTGGCAGCGACACGACCATCACCGATGAAACCGCTTGGAAGCATCTTCCCGCATCGGTATGGGTATGATCCGATTCGTCAAAATGCAAGGTGCTGGCAACGATTTCGTGGTGATCGACAACCGGGAATCTCGCTTCAGTTTGGATGAAATCATCGCCTTCACGCCACGCCTCTGCGATCGGCGGACTGGCATCGGTGCGGATGGGATTCTTGTGCTGGATGCATCCCAAAAAGCGGATTTCGCCATGATCTATCGCAATGCCGATGGTAGCGATGCCGGCATGTGTGGAAATGGCGGCCGATGCATCGCCGCATTCGCCATCTCAAACGGGTTTCCTGCCATGCATCGCTTTGAATGCAATTCCAAGATTTACGAGGCTTCCAAGCACGTTCAGCACATCCGACTGTCCTTCCCTGTCACCACAATCGTGACCCCAATCACAGATGGATTCCGAATCGATACCGGCACCGATCATATCGTGGTTCCGGTCACATCCGAAGAACTGCATGACTCCGCCACACTTATCGCCCGTGGACGCACCCTTCGGCACCGGCATAACGCGAATGTAAATTTCGTGTGTGAACGAAAGGATGAACACGTTGTCGATATCGTGACCTATGAGCGCGGTGTCGAAGATATCACCCTTGCTTGCGGAACCGGGGCTTTGGCCGCGGTAACCTGGTGGCATCATGCGTTCGGGCAAAACATGACATCCATCAACCAATTCCCCGTCCATTCAAAAGGTGGAACGCTGTTGGTGGACCTCGCATTCAACCCTGTATCCCCATCTTACCAAAATTATCATTTAACCGGTCCGGCCATTCGTGTCTTTGAAGGCGTTATTCATTTGTAGTTGCATCGTTGCGGCGGGGTGTATCACACCGGGACGTGGTCCGTCGTCGAACCGCGTACCTCCCGTTGTGGCAAGTGCGGCGTTGGAATCCGGGGCGTCGAATGGCATTCCCATCATCACTCTACGCGGCGGTAGCCTCACGTTGCGATTCGATGTGTTTCAGTCGGATGTGAGCTATTACCGCGTAAGTGTGCGTCAAATGACTCGAAATTGGTCCGATGGTCCATTACTGCCAGGCATGTACCTTCGTGGCGTTTCTGAGGATGTGGTCTCGGAAGGTGTTCCATCCACATCCCAGCAGCCACTCTATACGGCGTATACCTACCGCTTCCCGAACGAAAACATGGGCGTCTTTGTAAGCGGAAATTTTATGATGGATGTGATCGATCCGTATTCCGGAATCCGTATGCTGTCGTTGCCGTTCATGGTGAGCGAGGATGTCGGAGAAGCGGATTTCAAGGTGGAAGAGTTGTTTAACCAGCATCCGCGCCACCGAATGGTCCATCAACCCTTTCTGGATTACCATTACCCAGCCGAATTCCGAATGCCGGAATTGGACATTCACGTTGCCTTCGTTCAGAATCGGTGGTGGACCGATCAGCTCATGTCCACCATCAAGGATCAATCTCAAGACGGCACTCTATCCTATCATCTCCCACGGGAGGACTCCTTTATTGGCTCATTGGATGTGTATTCGTACACCTTGACGGATGTGGGTCGACTCACAACTGATGTGGTTCAAGCGGATGTCGGCGTTGCAACACCATCCGTTGTGAAAAATCCGGATGTGGATGGCCTAACTCGACCAATCGTCTCGGCTTGGGTCAATTCCCCATCCCCTCGACGCTCACGTGATGCGAGATATGGACAGGTCACGTTCCAATTCGAGACCACTCGTGCCCAATCACCGATGTACGTTTCGGGCACGTTCAACAATTGGCGGCCTCGGGCGGAAGATCGGCTGTGGTTTGACGACGCCTCGGGTTATTGGGTCAATACACGTTTGCTCAAAGAAGGCACACATCGGTACTCCTACGTCACGGAAACGGACCGATATGCCTATTCCAGCGTGATGGCAGGCTCGGCTCACGAGTACACGGCGCTGGTATATATGTTCGATCCCGGGAGCCGGTACGACCGACTCCTGAAGACCGTGACGAGAAACACCCGCTAGTAGTCGATACCAATGCTGATGTAATCGTATCGCTTCCCGAAGCCGTTTTTGCCATATTCCCAACCGAAATCAAATCGGAGTGGAATGCCGAGCAAGATGGTGCGAAGTGCGAATCCGGCGCCAACAAGGGTTTCTTGTGCTTGAACAGAGCCAGTTCTTGTGCTCCATGCCTGACCCACATCCACAAACGCCGCTCCGGTGATGTTGTACAACGGAATGAGGGGAATCGGACCCGGAAGCAACGCCGCGATCAACGGGAATCGGAATTCGGCATTAAACAATGCGAAACGATCCCCGATGGTGGAGCTGTACACGTGTCCACGCATCGGCAATGCAGGTAGCGTGAAGAAAATATCTTCGAGCCGGTCGATTGGGATTTCATTTTGCCACTGGTAGTTGATCCAGTTTTCGATGCCACCCAAATAGAAGTTCTGCTTGTCCCGACCTAAGGAAATGGCTCCGGATCCACGAAGTGCGATGGTGTAATAGCCACGTCCTCCAAGTGGGATATAGTAGCGCGCATCGGTCATAAGGGATGCGAATGTGAGCACATCCTTCCCGAGTGGCGGACTTCCGGTGAGCGATACGGCCACCCTGGACCCGCTTACCGGTGTGATGAAGCCCGGTTGCGTGAAATCACGCGTATAGGTCAAGGATGGATACACGAAGTAGCGTTTGTCATTGATTCTATCTTGGAAAGGATCCAAACTGGATACATCCTGACTGATAGTGATGAAGCTCGCTCCATAATCGATCCGCTCGAATTTGTTCAAGGGGTATGAGAACGAAGGTCCGCCTCCATAAAAACGATACCGCACCAGATTCCCATCGAAGGTTTGGAAATTCCTGGAGGTATGGAAGTAATTCAACGTGAAGTTCGTCCGGTTCTTGAAATACCCATAACTGAGCGCATAATCACTGTTCCGAAGATCGAAAACCAGGTTGGACGCGAAATACAGCTGATGATCACCGAGCAGATCACTGAACACGACTTGCGACAAGGCGAACACGCCATACCCAGTAGAGAGTGAACCTCCCGCATAGCTGAAATCGGGTGTGAAATTCAGACGGTATTTCCGGGGGATAAAGCGTCCATCTTCCAAACGACTATCGGATGGCGAGAAAATATCTTCAAGCAGAACGTCTCCTGTGTCAGGATCTTCCAAGTCGCCGAATTGGTAATTCCGGAAATCGATCACATTCGGATCATCTGAGGCTTCCGGTACGGATGTGGTTTCAACAGGGGTTTCTGGCTCACTATTCACAACTTGGTCCGCATAACCGATTGCCGGAACGCGCTGCTCACTTGATGTGGTCAGTCTGGATGCCGCCCATAAATTGGGTTCCAAAGGCACGGTTTTCACACGGTTCAACGGATTTTGAAGTAGAAACACATCCAAATACCCGCCATTGATCGAGTTGATGGCGATTTTGCTGGCATCATTGGTCACCGACATCTGCATCACGCCGCTAATCAGATCTGTGACGGGTGAACTTTCCCGCGTTTGCAAATCCATCACATAAATATTCTGGATTCCATTTTGATCGGAGATGAAAAATAACTTGCCTCCAGATGTCTCAATCGGGCGCATTTCAGACCAGTTGGATGTCATGGTGAGGCGGTCTGCCCGTGCGGTTCCGATCTTCACCGAATAGAGATCGGTCTGGTTCATGTCGGGCTGGAGCAGTTGGTTGAACCCTACTTTGTGGGTGTTCAATGCGGTCTTGTCTCCGCGATCCGATGCGAAATACACAGATTGTGAGTCCATCGACCAGTACGGGTCGCTATCACTGAAGATGTCGTTGGTCAGGTTCATCAAGGTGTTGTCCTTGAGGTTGTAGACATAAATATCCACAAATGGGCCATTGCTGCCTTGGAAGGCGATCTTGTCACCATCTGGCGACCACGACACCGAGCCGATGGAATTCAAATCCGGGAAGCGCAATTTCTTGGATTTTCCACTACGATACTCCACGATCGCGATATCGTGCTTGCCATCGGAGCGAGTGGATAATGCGAGTTGGGAGCCATCGGGCGACCAGCTCAGATTCGGACGCAAAATGTTCAGCTCTTCGAAATCAACATTGTCTTCGCCTTTGATCAGGGTTTTGAGCACGCGGCCATCGATCGCTGAAATCACAACCACATCAAAATACCCTCTCTTGTTTGTGATAAGCGCGATTCGGTCGCCTTGCGGCGTGATGGAAGGACTCGTGTTATACGATCCCGCGATTTCGCGCTTCGTAATATGCTGCGTGATTTCGCGAAGGCTTTCCCGATTCGTGATCTCCGGCCAGTAGCGCCGACGAAGCCATTCCTGCCAATTTTCAGAAAGTCGCTCCAAATCCATCCCCAATGAGAGCCGCATCCCCTGTTCCACGCTTCGTGTGTCTTTGATACGGGCCAGCATTTCGGCGATTTTCTCGCGACCATACACCTCGGTGATATAAAACCACATCGACTGACCGCCACGATATGCGAAATAACCTTGCAAGTACGGAATCGGGGGAAGGTAGGTGTTCATAACGGCATCCCGGATGAACATGTCGGTGTTCGTGTCCCAACCCAATGCGGTAAATTCGGCCAGGCCTTCTTCAAACCACAATGGAAACACCAACTGGATGTTGTTACTGATGATGGATTGAAGCGAACCGCCATAGAACATGTCGTTGAACACGGCGTGCACCAATTCGTGATGCAAGGTGCGGCGAAAATCGCTGTAATCGCCTTGGAACGGTAGGGTGATGCGATTTTTGTATTTGTCGGTCACGCCACCTATGCCTTGAACATCATCTGGCAACGGAACGACGTTCGTCTGACTGAATTCGCCATGCGAGGCATAAATGATGACCTGGATACGGTCTGCGATTTCATGACCGAAATCCTTTTTCAGCTGCTTGTATGCCGCTTCCAAGCTATAGGCGCTGAATTCGGCCAGGTAGTAGTTTTTCGTGTCGTAATAGTACACATCGAAGTGATCCGATTGGATGTAGCGCCAATCGAAATCGGCATATTGCACCCGGTTCTTCCCATAGGAGAAGTATTGAGCGTTAGCGGATCCAAGCGGAAGCAGCATAGCCGCTAGCAAAAGGAAAACAGACGTGGATTTCATCATAGGGAGTATATCACGATTTTCGTCGAGGGCGTTCGCGTCTCACATCTTGATGTGATGGAGCCGCCAATTTTAAGTCAACGGTTCTGGAGGCCAAGTTCGTTTCCACAACGGTCACAGTCACTTCATCGCCAAGCTGGAATTTGCGACCTTTGCGCCGGCCGTACAGCATGTGGCGTTGGTCATCATACACATAATAATCATCCTCCATCGTGCGAACCGGAACCATTCCGTCACAATAAATGGCCTTCATGTTCACGAACAGGCCTTTTTCAATGACGCCGGTGATGACCCCTTCAAAGGTCTCCCCGATCCGCTCAGACAGATATTCCACTTGTTTCTGCTTCACCGATTCACGTTCGGCGGTCGAAGCCATTTTTTCACGCTCGGAGCAGTGCAGACCCAAATCCTCCAATTCCGGATAACGATACCCCGGAAGTTTACTTGCATACAATTTCAGCAAGCGGTGCACAATCACATCCGGATAACGGCGGATCGGACTCGTGAAATGCGAATAGTGCTTGAAGCCGAGTCCGAAGTGACCGATGTTTTTCGGAGAATACACGGCTTTGGCCATCGATCGAAGCACCAATTCTTGTATTGCGTTTTGCAAGGGATGTCCTTTGATGTCGGCCAGCAACTGGTTGATCTGCTTCGGATTCACCGTGTCTTCCGTAATCTGGAATTGGATGCCTAATGGACGCACATTCTCCGCGATGTTCAACAATTTATCGGCATTCGGCCTGTCGTGCACACGATAAAAGAACGGAAAGGAGTCTTTTCCTTTTTTGGATGAGGCTTCTCGTAATGTTTCCACATGCCAAGCCACGGTCTTGTTCGCCATCAGCATGCATTCTTCCACCAAGCGATGCGCATCAAGGCGTTCTTTCACGATCACTTCAAGCGGTTTTCCGGCCGCATCCAGCTTGAATCGGGGTTCGGGTGTATCCAAATCCACCGATCCCTCACGGAACCGTTTTGCTGTGAGCATTTTGCTGAGCGTATGAAGGTGGCGGATGTCTTCTTCCAACCAGTGCTTCCCCCCATCGATCACTTCCTGAACCTGCTCATAAGTGAAACGCTGCACCGAACGGATCACGGTCTCTTCGATCTTGTAACTCACCACTTTCCCTTTCGGAGTGATCTCCATGAAGCAGGAATAGGTAAGCTTGTCTTCATCCGGACGCAGCGAACAAACACCGTTACTCAGCGATTCAGGCAACATCGGTATCACCCGATCCACCAGATACACACTGGTTCCGCGGGCATGCGCTTCGCGGTCGAGCACGGTTTCTTGGCGCAGATAATAGGTCACATCCGCGATATGGACACCCAATTCATAGTTTCCATCCGCATTCACCGCGATATTCAACGCATCGTCAAAATCCTTCGCATCGTATGGATCGATCGTGAAAATGCGTTCTTTCCGCATGTCCAATCGTCGTGCGATTTCCTTCTCCGGAATATCCAGTGCGATTTTTTCAGCATAGGCTTCCACATCCGCAGGAAAATTCCCTTCGATCTGGTTTTCGGCCAGAATGGACAGCATCGTGGCTTCATGCGTTCCGGCTTTGCCCAATACTTGGACCACTTCCGCTTGGGGCAAGGCTTTCGGATGGATCCAATCGAGCAATCGGAACGTCACATTGTCGCCGTCTTCGGCATTCATGGTTTGGTCAGGATGCACAAAAAACTCGGTATCGGCGATGCCTTCGTTCGGTTCGATATAACAAACCCCTTTGGCCCGGACCATGGTGCCTACCATCAATCGCCCGCTGCGCTCACGCACGTCAATCACGGCGCCTTCGAACCGGCCTTGGTCTTTACCCAATATTTTGATGCGGACTTTATCGCCTGGCAAGGCCGTCAACATTTTTTTGCGGGGGATGCGGATGTCGTCTGGATATCCGGACACCGACACAAACCCTACGCCATGCCTGTTCACATCCATGAATCCTTCCAAATGACTTACGGCTGGTGCTTCAGGATCTACCTCGAGGCGACGAATTTGTCCGGATGCATTCAGTTTGATGACTTTCCGCTCAGATAACGTGAGCAACATTTTTTGCAACCGCTTGCGCTCGCGGGGCTGTGTCATTTGTAAGGCGCCGGCTATGAGTTCCTGAGGAACAAAGGTATCCGGGTTATGATCGAGCAACTCCAAAATGAGGTGCTCAAGGTCGTTCTGTTTCTTTTTCTTTCCCATAAATAAATCCTACCGCAATGCGGTGTTCGTTGAATCGGGATTCGATTGACTGTCACTGCCGAAGAATCGACGGATCGAACCCCAAATGCGCTGTCTGAATTCGCGCCATGTGTTGAATTGGAATGCGGCTTCTAGCCCCACTCCGTTAATGTTGACATTCTGATTCTGATTGAGCTCGGCCAAGGTCGGATCCCGACGATGGAAGACTTCGATCGACAATGCCCGGTTGATCTGATACGAAACACCGAAATCACCTAAACTCGCGCCTCCTTGTTGTCCACCTTGAACGCTCTGGCTGAACTGGCTCTCGCCTCTGAGGACCAACCGATCGTTGAACAATCGTATAGCCACGCCGATGTCGGTTTGATCGAATCCGGAGAAATTGAAATCCACATCCAGAAAACTCAATCTGGAATTGATGAGAGAGTTCACTTGGCTGGATAGCAATTGACCCAACCCACGTGTCTGAAGATTTCCGGTCAATTCACCATAGTCACCTACTTCTGTTTGATTCGGTGGCAAGAATCCGCCGGTGAACAGCAAACTTGTGGCTTGGATGAGTTTCTGCTCCTCGCTGTTCAATGTGGTGAGTTCGGTCGAATTCTGCGTGATGTCGATCGCATTCGGAAATTCGAAGTAGAAATCGTTCTGGATTGATTGCAAGGTTCCGGTGATGGACAAAATCAAATCCACCGGAATTCGTTGTGTTCCAGTTTCAAGATCGCTGCCTGGACTCAGAATCCGGATATCCGGGCGTGACCGATACGCAGCCAACACATTCAATCGAGCATTGTCGGCCGGCCCTTCCCATACAATGGTTCCCCCATCGCGCAGGTCGAACCGCCTCACAAAAATGTCACCAGCTACAAACGTGTAATCCCCTTGGTTCACGTTAAAGGTCCCGAACACGTTGAATTGTTCATCTTCCATGCGGATCTGCACTGAGCCACTCCCTTGGGCGTTCAGGATCTCACCGGTGAGTGGATCGAACACCAATTGCACGGTTGAGCCTTGAGGAGCGAAAAACGATAGGTTCAGCGTGAACAGTTCCACAAAGCGACTGCCGGATGCGACAACCGGCGCCGCGTTAGGTAGCGGAGTCGGCGTCGTGGTTGGTACGGCTCGACTCACATACACACTGTCGAATGAGGACACGAATTCCAAGAAACGGGATTGTTCTTCCACACTTGTCGCATCCAAGAACGGAATCGCGATTCGGGATGCGGCATTGGTCACAATCTGTCCACGAGTTTGCAAATACGGAGCGGAAGTTCGCCCAGTGAGAGATATCGTTCCTGTTCCTGAAGCCACTCCATAGAACGGCACTTCCGGGGTGAAGGTGTTGTTCAGGAATTGCAAGTTGGTCATCACCATGGTGATATCGATTTCCTTATCCGGCTTGAAATCATTGAAATCAAGTCGACCCGTGAGTTGACCACGTCCACCAAAGCGATCGGTCAATTGCACATCTTCCAGAACGAGCCCACCTTTTCGGCTCACACGGAACGGTCCCGAAGCTCGATAATCTGTGAATAGGAAATAGGGAACCACCCGAGCTTGTTGAATATTGAACCGAGCATCGAAATCAAAATAGCTGAATGTGCCTCTGAGCCATCCATTTCCCTGCACCGATCCTTCAATCGTCTGAAACAGATCCGCATTGAACAGATTGATGATCCACAAATCGGCACGTTTCACATCCAGATTCATCACAAACGTGCTGTCGGCACGTCCCTCCAATTCCGAGGCGTACACATAACCGGAAATGTCGATGTCGTTCCCACGGCTACCCGTACGCTTCATTTCTTCGGCGTATTTGGTCGAATCGGTACGAATCATTAATTGCGTATCGAAGCGACCGAATTCCGGATTTAATCGACTCGTAAAGGTCAAATCGCCCATCGGACGTTCATTTACCAGAAACCGATCGACATCGATCCGTCCATTGATGGATGGATCCGCTGCCAAGTCTTTGGTCGAGAACAAAGCGTTCAAGGTGCCCGCGAATCGGAATCGTCCGCCGATCAGATTTGACAATCGACCCAAATTCACGTTTTCCAATTTGTAAATCATCGAATCGGCTTTGTTCGAACTCAGCCGTCCAGCGATATCGATGATTTGATCATCGTTGTACAAAAACAAATCGATGACGTCGATATTCCCTTTTCTGTCGCGTATGATCTTCGGCTTACCCGGCGATTCCCAAACGTAATTCTGGTTGCTGAATCGAAATTCATCGATGGTCACCGTCAAGTTGGAATCACCCAATGCGGCGGTCATGGAGTTGCGAAGTTGGTTGTTCTGTCCGATCCGATTCGCCCGTTGATTCACTTTCAAGGTATCGTCCAGCAAATAGGTATCCAGTTGATACTCCCGCATTTCAAAATTGCCGACTTTCATCAATCCCGCGGCCAATTGCATCCGAAATTGGGAATACTCATTCAAATCCTGCATATATCGAAACTGGGCCGAAACTTGAAGATTTGACCGTTCCGTTCGGATGTTGCCCACAATGATGCTGTCTCCACGGATGCCGCCATTGATCAGTAAACGATCCGGTGTGGCATTCACCAGCAGATTCACTTCAGACCGACTCGCCAATGGAGGCAACATAGGCGCGTACGCATTCAACAATCGAAGATCTTTCAAGGTCGCCTCTACGGTGATCTGCACATCCTCCAAGCTGGTATTGATCCGTCTTGTCGCTAAAGAAGTCGGTTCTTGCAATAAGAATTGTTGCTTGGCTTGGTCGGTGAGCCAACGCGCCCAGTACAATCCCATGGCACCGAATTGATCGAGTCGGATGTCGCCTGAAATGGTCGCATCCGCCACATTGCTTGTAAATCGCAGGGTTCGGATCTCCTGATCCGGTGAATCCAGATCCACATACAACTGATGCGCTTTTTGCTTCACCCCTCCCACAACCGCGCGATCCACATCAAAACTGAACGAACCATACAAGCTATCCACACGACTGCCGCGCAGGGCGAGTTGATAACGAAGATCCAAGTCGGTTTGGGCTAGTCCAGATCCTGGCAGAAACGCCAACACATCCACTTCCTTACCAGATCCCTTCACGTCGACCCTAGGCTCATCTCCACTCAGATTCACCCTGGCCACCAGATCCAGATCCGATTTAAGCGAGTGAAGCTCCATCACAAACTCGTATACATCGCTCTTCCCATTCATTTCCAAGCCCGCGCTATCGATTCGAACAGCATTGATTTCCGATTGTCGAATGTCGATGGATGCGGATGAGACCAATTGCCGCACATCAGGTCCCAATGCCGCAATCGTGAACGTGCCATTGATGTCTGATATCGGAAGATCATCGCGGATGCGCCTCGTATCGATATCCCTGAACGTGCCTCTCGAGTTCAATGTCACGCTGTCCGCCCAATCCATTCGTCCGATATAGGTCATCATCCCGGCAACTGAGCGGATGGTGATGTTCGATTCCGATCGAGTCGCATCCCCTGAAAACACGCCACTGATCGTCGCTCTGGGAAACGACGTTACGGCCACCCAATCAGCCAACTCCTTGGAGTTCACGGATGCGTTTCGAAGTCGAACCTCATAGACAAGCTTACTCGGATCCAAAGGATGCAATAACGTGGCATCCGTCTGAATCCTCATCGATTTATAGGCCACATTCAGGTCGCGGATTTCGAAACCCGATCCGGTTCCGTTCGCCAAACCTTGGATCTTCACAGGCTCTGTTAGGTCTGGAATCGACGCATGCACCCAAGTCCAATCGTTCGGTACAATGGTGGATGTGTCCACAGCCACTTTCCAAACCGGCAAACTATCTAAGAACATATCGCCAACCACGCCGAAGCGAAGTTGGGAATTCGCATGATCCAAACGGATGGCATTGAATTCCAGGAAACGAAGATCTCGATAAAACTGTCCGGAGAGCTGAAACGGTTGCTCACTGAACGATGGTAGATTGAACGTCAGATTCGACACATCCGCAAAGGATTTCTCCGGACCCACTTCCGCAAACGTGTGCAGCTGGATGTTCCGAATATCGAGCGTGTCCCAAATGATATGTGAATTCGCCAGGGTCACATTCGGAAACTCGAACGTCCACTTCCCTACCGGACGATCCTCCACATTCTCTTGAGGAATCGCCGTTCTTGTGAGAGCATCACGCAGGGTCGAATCGGCGTTCACATACAGTTGGTCGGCAATGAGGGATCGAATACGGATGCGGTTCTGGCTCACATCCGCATAGGAAACAGACAACGACAGACTTTTCAGATGGATGAGAGTGTCGGGATGGGTGACGATGATATCTCTTATCACCGCATTCAAGGGCAATGTGCCCGAGATTGACCCGATTCGAATCTGACCATTGTAGGTTTGCTCAAGCCATTGGTTCGCCTTGAATGTGATGTACCGTTTGGTGACATTCATCTGAAGCAAACCGAACCCTACCACGATCAAAATCACAGACGCGAACAAGCCGATCAGAACCACACCTTTGATGGTCTTCCACGTGTAAAAAATCCAGCGTAGAGTACGTTGTTTCATTCTCAAGACGAATGAGCAGCCCGCAATGCGGAAATCCAGGCTTGCTCTAGTTCTTTTGGTGCGTCCACTTCCTGTATGAACGGCATTCCCGGCCGTTCCACCAATATAAAGCGTATCGACGCACCTTTTATTTTCTTATCCATGTACATCGCTTGGATCAATTCGGGGATTTTAGCCTCCAAACCGCTCATATCCAGACGAAACATGGCTTTGTGACGAAGCAACACATCCGGATCCACATCCTGTTTGAGCGACTTCCCGAAGTAGGCGGCAGCCAACATCCCCACATACACGGCCTCACCGTGAGCGAAACGGGTGTAATTCGTCACGGCTTCCAAGGCATGTCCAAATGTGTGTCCATAGTTCAAAAACGCACGGATACCCTGTTCCAATTCATCCTGTTCCACAGTATTTGCTTTGAACCGAGCGCTGCGCGATATGATGTCGGTCCAATCGGTGAGCGTTGTGTAATCCGTGTCCAATAAACTCGGATCGAAAATCATACCATATTTCAGGATTTCGCCCAATCCGCAACGGATTTCCCGTGATGGCAATGTGGACAAGAAATCAGTATCCATCACAATGTGGTCGGCTTGATAGAACGCACCGATCAGATTTTTGCCGGATGGGTGATTCACGCCGGTTTTCCCGCCGATACTGCTATCCACCATGGCCAATAGTGTGGTGGGAATATGGATGAGGGGAAGTCCTCGCAAACAGGCAGACGCCACGAATCCAGCCAGATCTCCAACCACACCACCACCGATCGCCAATACCGGCGTTCCACGACGCACTCCGCTCCGCAAGAGTCCGTCGATCAGGATGCCGGCTTGCTCCCAGGATTTCGATGTCTCGCCCTGAGGCACCGTCTGTAGCCGCATCGACAATCCGGTTTCTTGGATGATGGATTCGATTCTCGAGCCATGCAAACCCCAAACGGTCGCATCGGCGATGACCGCCACCGACTTGGATTGAACACCTGACAAGATTTCCTTCACAGATTGAATACTATTGGAGCCCAATACGATAGATGTCGTATGTTCTCTTGATGTGCGAAGTTGAAAATGTTCAGAGTGCATGAGATTTCAATAAGGTAGACAGACGTTTTGCCGATCGTTGAGGATACCACTTCGGATTCGGTTCGAACGTGATGTGAGCCGTCGAATACAACGGAACGCGGCGTTCATATAAGGCGGACAGTGATTTCATTGCGGCTTCCGGATCATGGCCGACCAACGGGCGACGCGAGTCGTTCAGAACGCGGTCTAGGATCACCTCAAACCGGGGCTTGATCCAAACCAATACATTTTCTTGTTTCAGCGATTCGGCATGCTCCACGGAACGGATGGCGCCACCACCGAGTGATAAGATCCGATTCGGAGTGGATGTCAACTCATTCAGACAGTCCGATTCCAATTCACGGAACTGTGCTTCGCCCCCATCCGCGAAAATTTCTGGGATACTCATGCCAGCACGTTGAACAATCACCGTATCCAAATCCACGAAATCGAGTTTCATTTCTTTGGCACACAATCGACCAAGTTTGCTTTTTCCAGCACCCATAAATCCGCAGAATATATATCGCATTATCCGCCTTGTTCGGGTTTCACCATGAGTACTTCCTCACGATCCACCAACACCAATCCGGCCGGGGCTCCTTTCGGTTTTCTCACATATTTTCGTTGCGTCAAGATAACGGGAACCAAGGAACTTCCCTTCTGCTTGGAGTACCAGGCCGCGATTCCTGCAACTTTTTCGAGCACAGCCATGGGTGGACGCACCGTGCGTTTTTTCATCCTCACAATCACATGGCTTCCGGCACTGCCTCGAGCATGCATCCACAGGTCGTCCTTATGAGCCAATCGCAGCATGTCGTCGTTGCTTTGCGCGTTCTTCCCGATCCAGATCTCATATCCCGAAATCTCCATGGTACGGTAGGGCACTTTCACCTGGTCTTCGCCCCCCGAATCGAATCCGGTCCGGTTCAAGACAGACGAATTCGCTTTCACCCACTTCTCCAATTCCGACCCGAAGCGAATCGGTTCAAGCACATTTAAGGCCTTATCGACCTCCTCAAAACGTATTTTCGTTTCGATGAGGCGGGATTTGGCCATCTCCACGGCCGTCCTCGATTCCTTCGCTTTGGCGAAATACCATTCAGCGGATGCAGGAATTCCGGCTCCTTTTTTTAGGGGGATGTCGACCGATTCACCATCCTTCATCCAATCTTCAACTGCAAGTGTCTCTTGGTCGGATGGAAGACGTTCATGCGCCCTCGACATCAACAGATGCCCATATCGTTCATACGTGGCGGCACGGTCCAATCCGGCAGGATGTGCGGACAGTTGATCCATCATGTGGGCGAGTCCGCCGTGTAGTTTCGTAAGTCGGTCTGTGAGCGAGCGTTTCCTATGCTCGAAGGTGCGGTCGTGTACATGGGCGAAGAACACATCCCGAACGCCTTCATTGATGTCGGAATACGTTTTGAGTCGCACGCCTGGCAGAAATTCCTCCCCCGCCAAGCTGAACCCATATCCGTCGATCCAGCTCGGCTGCGGCCGATTCAAGATCTGCCCAAGCGCCTCCATCCCCACCTTCCTCGGCATCAGGCTCGTCGGCTTCGCCGCCGGAACCGGCTCGGGCGCCGGCTTACCCGCCCACAATTGGTTTCGCTTAAACGATTCGGCAATCACTCCCTCCCTCACATGAAACGCATTGGCCTTCGACGTGTAACACTGCAACAACAGCACCTCGCCCGAGTTCATGAACAAACTCAGCAAACGGTCGCGATCAGCCAACTCGATGCGCGCCAAGCGCTGACCATTCATCCCACTAAAAAAAGATTTGACGTTCGAGCTTGGGGCATCCCGGTAGGTCGACAAAAATACCGCCGTGGCCGCCGGATCCGTGGAAAACATCAGTTGCCTGGGCTCGTTACCCACAAGAAATCGAATCTCAAGAAGATGCTTACGGACGGTGATCGCACTAATAAATTCCGCCCCCTGCAAGTTTCCCTTGAGAGAGTCAGCCAAATGCAGTAACGTGTAGTAGTTGTTCATTTTAGCCGGACAGGTTCAGCAATCAACCTATGAAGTATCCTATATTCAATTCGTTCATCAAGCATATCCAAAATGAGTTGCAACGGCGCAACATCCGCACCGAAACCTTCACCCAATGGAATGAATCGGTCTTGAACGCGACCGGCTTGGAAATCGGCATCCCGCTGTCGGATCATTCCAAACTGATCAAGCTCACCACCATCCATTTCGATTGGGATGTGTTCCGTGAAGGTACGCTTGCCGGACAGCTTCCCGGCATGGACAAACACCCCTTGCTCAAAAAAAACAGCAACCTTTCCTCCTTGGTGGAACCGGGGATGGATGTGGAAGTGACGTGGCAATTCGATGTGAGCGCGTTCATGGGCCTGCGAAACCGCGTGGAAGCGTCCAGCAACTGGATGGAAGGCTTCACCAAGCGTTTGCAAGAAACCTATCCGCACGACGAGGCCATCACCCGTTGGCATGTGGAGATCGAAGGCGATGAGAACGGCCGCTATTTGGCGGTGATGAGTCTGATCACGTATCTCACGGTCCATTTCGACCACGTGAAGGATTTGAACGAAGTGCATAATGTCTCCACCAGGGCTCTGCAACGCATTCTGATCCGAACCAACCGCATCCTTCAGATGGCCGATGAAGTGGCCATCAAAGCCGCATAAACAAAAAAGCCCGCTAAAGCGGGCTTTTTCACTTAAGAAGACTTCTTCTTATGCCGATTTTTTCTCAGGCGCTTCTTGCGCTTGTGCTTCGAAATCTTGGCGCGCTTACGTTTCTTTCCGCTTGGCATGCTGATACCTTTGTTAGGGTTAAAGACAGGCAATATACGCAGGTTTGCCTATTCAGGAAATCCCTTTCTGCACAGCTTGGCGGAACTCTTTGGAAATCTTAAGCACCGGAACCGATTGAGCCGGTACGATCACTTCCTGATTCGTTTTTGGGTTGCGTGCCACACGTTGGGCGCGTTCCACGAGTTTGAAGCTTCCGAAACCGCGCAATTCGATCGTCTCGCCTTTTTTGACGGACTCGATCACGGTTTCCAGAAATCCCTTAACAACCGCTTCCGTTTCGATTTTAGAGATCCCTGTTGAGGTAGAAATGATGTCTACGATGTCTGCTTTCGTCATGATGATGGACTTGTAGTATGTTCGATGTGACCAAGATAACTCCCTCATCGGGATTTTCGTTCGTATCTATTTGTGCCCCAATTTTAGTACCTTCGCTATCATTTCAGCTGAACCAAAGGAATACGAATGCAGATATTTGAACAAGTCGTCTCATTTTTGAACGGCATCATTTGGAATACACCGAGCATCTTCCCGATGATGATCGCCCTCCTCCTCGGATACGGGATCTTCATCACCCTCCGCCTTGGGTTCATCCAAGTCCGTCAGTTCAAGCACGGCTTGAGAGTCGTGAGTGGCTATTACGACGATCCGAACGATGTCGGCGATGTGAACCACTATCAAGCCTTGAGCACCGCTCTTTCGGCTACGGTCGGTATCGGAAACATCGCCGGTGTGGCCATTGCCATCCACTACGGTGGTCCCGGCGCCATTTTTTGGATGTGGATCACCGCCGCATTGGGCATGGCTGTGAAGTACTCCGAATGTACATTGGCGGTTCATTACCGGAATACGAATCCGGATGGATCCGTATCCGGTGGACCGATGTATTACATCGAAAAAGGACTGGGCCCCAATTGGAAGTGGCTCGCCATCCTCTTCGCGATTTCCGCTGTGATCTGTTCCTTTCTAACCGGTAATGCGGTCCAGGCAAACACGGTTGCCGATACGGTTCAAACCACATTCTTCATTCCTACCTGGATCACCGGACTCATCACCGCTTCCATCGTCGCTTTTGTAATTCTAGGGGGCATCAAACGGATCGGCAGCGTGACGGCCCGCCTCACCCCATTAATGGCGGTATTGTATGTGTTCGGCGCGTTGGTCATTCTCTTTCTGAACTACGACCAGATTCTGCCATCCTTCGAACTCATAATATCCTCCGCCTTCAATCCAGTTGCAGGTGCGTATGGTGTCGGCTCCGGTGCCATCATCACCACCATGGTTTGGGGCATCAAACGCGGATTGTTCTCCAATGAAGCCGGACAAGGTTCCGCACCGATCGCGCATGCCGCAGCCCGTACCGACGAGCCTGTTCGTGAAGGCGCCGTAGCTCTCCTCGAGCCGTTCATCGACACCTTGATGATCTGTACCATGACCGGCCTCGTGATCATCATCACTGGCGTGTGGGACGACAAACACAGTGCACAAATTCCTCTAGTATCCACTGATGCCAGAACCGAATTGGTTGAAGGGTCTCGTCTTATTGTTGAAAACGGCATCCCGCAAAACGGCCAATTCATCCGATATGATTTCCCTGTAGACACGCTTTATCTTGATGTGGCTCTTGCAGTTCCATTCACAGGTGAAGTGGTGTTCAATGAAGGGCGCCGCATGGCGGTTGATGGAACCGGAACCGAATACACCAACCTCTATGGAAACGTGATTGAAAACGGCGCCAGCCTCACGTCATATGCGTTCGAACGCGGCCTATCTCCTTTGTTCAATGGCGGACGCTACCTCGTCACCATCTGCGTGATCCTGTTCGGCATCTCCACCGCCATCAGCTGGAGTTACTATGGCGATCGCTCCATCCAATATCTGGCCGGCGACAAATCCATCGTCTATTATCGTGTGGTGTATGTGGCGATGCACTTCGTCGGCGCCGTTCTCAGCCTCACACTGGTCTGGTCGATCGGCGATATCATGCTTGGATTGATGACCATTCCGAACTTGATCGCCTTGTTCATGTTGTCCGGTGTGGTTGTCAAACTGACGAAAGACTATTTCAGTCGCGTGCAAGATTAAGCATGAGTGAATTCAAAACTCTGACAGTAGTGGAACATCCCGTGGTGGCACGGGATCTGACCACCTTGCGGGATAAGACGACACCCAGCGCGGCATTTCGTCCGGCGCTGAACCGCATCGCCACGATTCTGGCTTATCATGCTCTGGATCACCTTCCACTGCTCGATATCCGGGTGGAAACACCCATCACCACGACCAAAGGGCACATCATCGACACTCAATTGGTCGTGGTCCCAATCTTGAGAGCGGGATTGGGTATGGTCGAGCCCATCACGCAGTTCATCCCGGATGTTAAAATCGGTCACCTGGGCATCTACCGCGACAAAGTGACACATAAACCGATCGATTATTACGTTAATCTCCCATCCGGATTGGAGAAATCGGTCGTGTTGCTTGTCGATCCCATGTTGGCAACAGGTGGTTCGGCTACCGACGCTATCCATTACTTGAAGAAAGCCGGGGCCAAGCACATCCGGTTCATCTGCCTGATCGCTGCTCCCGAAGGGGTTCGTGCCGTTTCCGACGCGCATCCCGATGTCACCATCATCACCGCCGCACTCGATGAACGCCTCAACGAAAACGCCTATATCGTGCCCGGTCTCGGCGACGCCGGCGACCGCATCTTTGGCACGGATTAGTCCCCTTCTGCTGCTTCTACTGCTTCCGGCATGTGGAAACCTGTCGGAATCGGACCAACAAGCCGTCAAAGAAGCCTTGTCCGACTCGCTCGCCTACATCAGCGAAAGTTGGGACATCAACGTGAGCATCATCGAGCACGGATTGCGGAAAGTCGACATCACCGCACCGTACGGAACCAGCAAAGAATCCAGTACGGGAACAGAAATGACGCTCACGGGTCCGGTGAATGTGACCGTTCGTGACACATCCGGAGCCATGGAAGTCGAAATTCGGTCGGATGCGGCCCGATATAGCACCCGAGAAGGTCAATTCATCTTTGACGGAAATGTGCGCGCCAGAACCTTCAATAACAAGCGGCTGACTGCGGAATACCTGGTCTGGTATCAGAAATCAGGGGACATTTCTTCACCCGGGTTCGTGCGGATCGTGACGCCCACAGACAGCATCGAAGGGCGCGGACTCATGGGCAAAGCCGATCTCTCGGTCTATGAACTATCCGATTTGAGCGGCTCCATCGAGCTGGAGAAGAACGACGAATGAAATCCGTCTTCCTCACGCTTCTGCTATGGATGATCGCCGTGCCGGCACTGGCTCAGAACCGTGTGGAGATCCTTCGGGCGAACCGAGGAACCGGAGAGCAGACAGCGGATGGATTTGTGCGTCGACTTACCGGAAACGTGTTGCTACGCTCCGAGAAAATCACCGTCGCCACCGATTCTGCCATCCATTATGTCGATAAAAATGAACTGCTTGCGTTCGGAAACATCACCATCACGACAGAAACAGACATCATCACCACCGACGAGCTGTTCTATAACACCCGCACTGAGCAGAGCCGATTGAAGGGGAATGTGGAAATCAGGCGGGATTCGACCGTCATCTATTCAGAAACCACCAATTACGATTTCAAAACAGAGATAGCTGTCTTTCGAGACCCCATCCGCATGGTCGATACAAAAGGCGAATTGCAGGCCCAACGCGGCACCTATTTCGCGAAAACGGATAGTGCGATGGTGTTCGGAAACGTGCAAGTGGCCGATTCCACCTATTACATCGAAGCGGACAGCCTCTACAGCAACCGCACTTCGGAAAGCCATAAGATGTTCGGGATGGTGTTTCTGCACGACATAAAAGAAGACACACGCATCACTGGACGTTATGTGGAAGCCGATTCGACCGGCCGGCGGTGGATTCAAGGTGACGCCTTCATCGAGCAGATCGACAGCACCTCGGCCGACACCACCTATCTCCGCGCCGCCGATATCCTTGTGACTCGGGCGGATGGTTATCGCACCATTCTCGCGATTGGTGATGTGATGTCGTGGTCGGCCGATTACGCCACCTTATCCGATACCACGACCGTCTTCGAAGCCGATTCCCTCACCATTCTGCGTGGTTCACCTCGGGCTTGGCACAAAGACATGCAACTGAGCGGCGACAGCCTCGACATCCATACACGGAATGAAAAGATCGAGCGGATCATTGCGATCGGGAGTCCGTCGGCCGCGCAACGAGATTCGGTGACGCTCCGGGTGCATCAGATGAAGGGTGACACCCTCATCATATCGTTCGACGACGGCGTGTTGAGGCAATTCAGCATCCGAACCAACGCGAACATCCTCTATCACAGCAAAACAGACGAGGATGCGCCGGATGGGGCCATCGAAATGAGCGCGGTTGCCATCGATGTGCTGTTCGAAGACGGCGATGCCACCGATGTGAAAGCCGTGAAAGGCATCACCGGATCCTATCTGGAAGAATCCGCCGACCTCGACTCGCGCCGCATGCCCGGTGTGAAATGGGAGCCGGAGGAGAAGCCCCTCCGGCCCACTGTACGACCTACGCCGCGTCTGACGCCTATTTAAGGAGCATGATTTTGCGCGTGTGGATGAAGTCACCTGCTTGCATACGAACCAAATACACTCCGCTGACCATCGTCGATGCATTGAAATCCAATGTGTGTGTTCCGGCCGGTTTGGGTTCGTTCACAAGTACAGCCACTTCACGTCCAAGCATATCCACCACAGAAATCCGAACCCTCGTGTCAAGCGGCAGATCATATCGAATAGCAGTTGATGGGTTGAATGGATTCGGCCATGCTGGATGAAGGGCGAAGATTTCAGGGGTCAATTGTTCTGCTTTCTCTTTAAGAATGCTGAAACCTGAAATCCAGTCTGTGGAATTCGAGTTTCCCGAAACCTGACTGGATGTATTGACTGCCTTGGCGTACCATCTCCAATCGCTGGCTGTAGGTGAATCCATTGAGATGTCCCAATCTGTGTAGGTTGTGGAGCTCGTAGTACCCAATTGAACCGGTGTGTGCAGATAACCGTCGCTATTACGTCTCTCTTGTCGCCAAATCTGATAGTGAGCGATATTCGGTGACGTGCTGGCCGTCCAAGCCAATTCCGGCATACCCCAACCTGAGTTGGTGATCTCGAAGTTGGTTGGTGCATGTGGTGGTTGCGTTGGTGCATTCAAGTTTGAAACAGCTGAGGCGCGCTCGTTCCAAACTCTTGCATTGTCTTCATCCTCTTCCGAACCCATTGGTACGCCACCTAATGTCTTATCAGGATTCGACCAATAATTGATTCGATCTCCACTTGGGCCATAGGACATGATCGTATGCCAATCCATCGGTTCATATCTGTAGCCATGTCCATAATCGAACGGTGAGTTTGATGCGTTTGCCAAATCATGGTTCGCTCCGATATTATGGCCTATCTCGTGGGCGAATGTGTAGTTCGCAGCCGCATAATCATAACGAGCTATTGAGAATGCATACGTTGCGGGAATTGAGGCATGCATCCAACCAATTCCCGCACCTTGCGAACCAGTTATCAGGACAACAAGATTCGCACCATAATCATATCGTAAATAGTGTACATTTTCCATATATCCAGACAAGGTGCCAATACCAGTGCAATCAGTTACAGGTGGTGTGAATGCAAGCGAGGTTGTGAGTCTGCATAAATTAAGTATATCATTAGAGCTTTCAGAATACGCCACCTCAACGGTATGCACTATATCGATACTCGCCGAAACATTGCTCAAAGTGAACGAATCATTCGTATAATCTGCCGCGAGTTCGATTAATTGATTCATGTTTCCACCGAAATTATTCTTAGCGTTTGTGGTATATGCGACAAGCACCTTGATTTCAGGGTCGGATTGGGTGGAATGAGCTGAAGATCCACCCTTTTTATTGGTTTCGGTTTCATTATGATCTCCGGCCAGAATGGAATGAGATTCTCTCTCGAATTTGCTTGGATCAATCTCAATTAGCGCATGAAGCCCTCCTCCAAGTGGTTCCAAAAGAAAATTAATGTCTCTTGTGCGAAATTGCCCCAATACGTCGTCACCCCAAACCGACAATTTGACAGTTGCAGCAGGATCCTCTTCAATAATCCCAGTCCACATAACCCCTGTATCATTCAGTCGCGAATTCTTAGCACTTGATCGATGCAACATCAATTCCCGATCATCTGTAAAATTCAACAAAACATTGCTTTTTCCACCAATCTCGATCGTATTTTCGATATTGACAATTTCAACCTGTTTGGTATAGGCTCTTGCATGTATAGCGCGTAGGACATTTTCCTGACGATTCGAAAGCACTATTTTCGATTCGTCTTGGTAGGTGAATAACCCACTTGTTTAACCGTAAGAATTTGAATCAAACAAGATGAGACATACTAATAGGTATATTGTTTTCATGATCATACTCCAAATAATATTTTGGTTTTATACGAATTTTTGTGATTTATACAGGCACTCTATCAACCTCCTTTTTCAAGAATACTGCTTAGTTAATGGTTTTAGTTGAGTTTGTAATCAATTAATGTCCATTGACCGAAGACCTCGCCCTCATCAAGTTCAGGTGGCCATCTCAATTCCCCACCTACAATTCCGATGCCTGGTTTTATATACCAATTATAATAGTTGATATCCGCGAGCCCTAGTGAATAGTGTCCATAAACATAGCACCCTTCAAAACGGCCATAATCCGTTTCAAAAGTTGCATTGATGCCAAGTAGTTTAACATTTTCGGTTTGTTGGGGTGAGAATTCTCCTGTTTGATAGTTGTAACTAAGCCCAGATATTTGCCAATTATCACCAGTTTCGCCAGGATATTTATAGTTTAATTCAAGATTATACTTCTCAGCAGATAGTTCCCCATGTTTTAATCCACCAACCAAATAATACCCGGAATCACTAGATTGTAACTTACCATTAGCATAAAGCCATACTACGTTTTCCAAGTCTGGTCCTTGGTTTTTCCGAAACCTTTGCAAACCAAAGGCCAACACCTTTACACCATTTGCGACAATATCGTGGCTACTTAATACTTCTTCCCGAACTGTATCAGCAAAATCCGGTGAAATACGCCATTGATGATACTCCCAGAAGTTTCCCACTTCCAACGGAATCAAAGGCTGAGACGAAGGTATGAATTTATCGACCTTGTCTTTGTCATTATCCACCAACCCGCATCCTGCGATGCACATCAAGCAGACAAGTAGCAACGGTGCAATAACTGCATCACTGGAAAAGACCATAGGTTTTGAAAACGTCTTCATAGTGCGGGGGCGAGGGTTGATACGTTTAGATCAACTTAGGATAATATTTGATAAAGTCAAGTTAGAATTGGTAAAGCGTAAAGGGGCTACTATTGCTGGTACATCAGGTGAAAGCGTGATACAATTAAAAAAGAAGCGCCTTCACCACAACCATCCCGCTTGAAATGGTTGTTTTGGCCATAATGCTGGCCCACATCGAAACACCGATTCCAAGAAATCAGACCGGTTTGAATAAGACTTGAGCTTCGATCGGTAGTGACATCCCAGTAAAACTACTTTCCCCATCCACTATCTGTTCACGTCCCCATACATGGCCGACTCCGGCAGATGTGGAGAGTGTCTATATGGACACATCGAACTGGTATCCCACGTTCATATTGAGTTCCCCAAACCCGATGATCCTGTCAGATGAGGGAATCACAGCGGGGTAATAGGATCCATCCTGCGAATCCAAATAGCGGATGCCCATGATTCCGAATGGTGTCGAATAATGGGCACTGACCATGCCCGTGAATCCGCTGAACTGTTCTCCTCCCGATTGACCCACACCGAGCTTGATCCAGGTTTTATTTTGGGCAGAAACTATAGGTGTTTGTGCAGAAGAAATGGAAACAAATAGAGCTCCCATCAGAACAGTAACATATAGAATTCGACTTATCATCATCCATGAATTTAGGCAAAACACTCCGATTTGCGACTCTTCCTACTTCTCCCTTCCTACTTCCCCGCATCTAGCTTCATGCATCAAGCATCCCGCATTCAGCTTCTCACCCCGCGTCTGTCGCCGCCTGTTCCTTCATGATTTTTTGCTGGATGTCGTGCGGCACCGATCCATACCCATGAAATGCCATCCGGAAGGTGGCTCGACCTTGCGATAAGGATTTCAGGGAGGTGTAGTATTTGCCAAGTTCCGCCAATGGGGCGCGCGCTTTCACGAGCTGCATCGAACCTTCGGCATCCATGCCTTGGATTTGTCCGCGACGCGTGGACATGTCGCTCATCACATCGCCCATGTATTCGGTGGGCACATAGATGTCCAGGTCGTAAATGGGTTCGAGCAATTGCGGACCCGCTTCAAGAAACGCCTGCTTGAACGCCATGAGTCCGGCTGTTTTGAAGGCGGCTTCATTGGAATCGACCGGATGCATCGATCCGTCGAAGACCGACACGCGGATGTCGCGGCACCGTGATCCGGAAATCGGACCTTGCTCCATCTTCTCCATCACGCCTTTGAGGATGGCGGGGAGGAAGCGGGCTTCGATCACCCCTCCCACGATGCAGTTCTGAAACACCAATTTCCCGCCCCAAGGCAGTTCATGGACTTGAATATCGCGCACGGTCATCTCTGCCGGAGGCGCCATCCCTTCCGTGTACGGTTCCACCAACATGTACACCTCAGCATATTGCCCGGCCCCACCGGATTGCTTCTTATGCTTATAAGAGGCTTTTCGTCCATGCGTGATGGTTTCGCGATACGGAATCCGCGTTTCATGAAACTCGATATTCAGTTTGAACCGCGTGGTGAGCGCGTGTTTGACCACGGCCAGATGCTCCTCCCCTTGCACGCCGAGAATCAACTGGCGCAGTTCCTGGCTGTTCTCCACCGAGATTGAAGGATCTTCGCGATGTAGCTGATGCACCGCAGCACCTAGTTTTTCCTCCTCACCCGATTTCGTTGATTTCACGGCCACACGCATCGTGGCTTCAGGATATGGGATGGGCGCGATTTTGAGGTCGAATCCCTTTTCATGGAAGGTGTCGTTCACACCCGCATCCTTCAATTTGACGGCAGCGCCGATGTCGCCGGTATGCAATTCCGAGACATCCACCCGCTTGCTGCCCTGACTCACAAACAATCCCGCGAAGCGCGAGGCGTTTCCTTGGTTGTTCACCAGATCGGCACCCGTTTTCACCGAGCCATTGTAGACTTTGAAATACATCAACTCGCCCACATGGTCTTCAGAATACGTCTTGAAGATGAATAGAGCCGTTTTTCCTTTCGGATCGAGCTTGTGCAGAGTGCCGTCTTCCAATTTGGGCCCGGCCACGTCCAGTGGTGTGGGCGCGACGGCGTCGATGAAGCCCATGAGTCGGCCCGAGCCCATGTTCCGCTCCGCCGACACGCATAACAACGGGAAAATCTGGCGATTCACCATCGCGGTGTGCAAGCCTTCAATCAATTCCTCCTCATCCAGATTTCCCTTCTCGAAGTAATGGTCCATCAGGGTTTCATCGTTTTCCGCGATGATCTCCACCAATTGTTGGTGCATCAATTCAGCGCGGGCTTTTTGGGATGCCGGGATGGGAAGTTTCGCCGGTTTTCCCCCATCCTTCGGAAACTCATACATCGTCATTTTCAGCACATCGATGATGGCGTTGAACCCGTTTCCCTCATTGTAAGGGTATTGAACCGGGATGACCTGCCGGCCGAAACGTTCTTGCGCCGATTCAAGAGCCTTGTCGAAATTCGATTTGGGATGATCCACCTTGTTGATCACAAATATCGGAACATTGCCGGTTTCAGTGGCTTGCCGCCATAGGATTTCCGTGCCTACTTCCACGCCGCGCTCCGAATCCAATACGAAAATCGAGGTTCCGGCCATTTTGAGCGCCCCGATCACCTCTCCGATGTAATCCGTTGTGCCAGGAGCGTCGATCAGATTGATTTTGTAGCCACGCCACTCGAGGTGCATGAAACTGGCATGGACCGATTTCTCTTTTTCACGCTCAATCGCATGGGAATCCGAGACCGTGTTTTTTTCCTTGATGCTGCCACGCCGTTGAATCGCTCCCGCTTCGAACAACATGGTTTCCGCGAGAGTGGTTTTACCGGAACCGGCGTGGCCGAGTAGGATGATGTTCCGGATCCTGGATGAGTCATATACATTCATGACGAGCCTCCGTGTCGCTTTAGTGTCATGCAATTACCGGAATTAAACCTCCGAAATCAACCTTTTTCCTTTACATTTGTTGACCAATGAAACGCGTTTTAATCCTTCAGACCGGCGGCACCATCTTGATGAGGCCGAGCAAATCCGACCCGAGTCAGGTCGCGCCCGATCCGCATGCGAGTCGCTGGCTGCTTAAAGAGATTCCGGATCTGGCCAGAATCGCGGATATCGATCAAAAACCACTGTTCAATCTGGACAGCAGCAATATGTCTCCGTCGCATTGGACCCAGTTGGCCGAAGCCATTCTCGCTGAAAAACATCATTATGATGGATTTGTGGTCTTACACGGCACCGATACCATGGCCTACACCGCGTCGGCGCTGAGTTTCGCGCTGGCCGGACTCGGAAAACCTGTGATTTTCACCGGCAGCCAGGTCCCGTTGGCCAATCTTCGCAGTGATGCGCGTCGCAATCTGATCAATGCTGTGGAAGTGGCCACTCTCGATTTGCCCGAAGTATGCATCTGTTTCAATGATGCGGTGTTCCGTGGCAATCGGGCGACCAAGATGTCGATCGGGGATTTCGATGCGTTCGGATCACCGAATCTGGCGCCATTGGCAGAGATCGGGATTGAAATCCGGATGTCACATGTGGAGCCGCAAGATCTTGTGCATGGGGAGCCGCAAGATCTTGCGGCTCTTCTTCCAAAATTTTCCTCCTCCGTCCACATCCTCAAAATCCATCCCGCCATATCTCCGGACATCCTGGACACATTGCCCACGAGCGGCATCCAAGCCCTCATCATCGAAGCATTCGGGTCGGGGAATTTCCCGATCGTGGGTCCACATAATATGTTGCCATTGTTTCGTCGGTGTCGGGATGCAGGCATGCATCTAATCATCGCGTCGCAAGCGCCATATGATGCGATTCAGCTGTCCAAGTATGAAAGCGGTCGCGAAGCCGAAGCCCTGGGCATGCTTAGCGCCGGCGATATGACGCTCGAAGCCGCCCTCACCAAAACCATGTACCTGTTGGCGAACGCGATTCGGTTTCCCGATTTCCGTACCGCCTTCCTCACCCCGCTTTGCGGCGAACGGAGCTGATTTATGAAATTCGTGTTCGACCTTGAAACCGTGCCCGATATCGAGCTCATCCGACTGAGCTTGGATGATGCCAGCGATGATGATGCCACCCTGATGGAGCAGGCCACCGAACAACTATCGCGCAACAAAACCGGATTCATGCCTCCCGCCTTTCAGCGCATCGTGGCATGGGTGGGATTGTGGATCGAAGATACCGGTCAGCCCAAGAACAAAGTGAGTTGGAGCGGCGCGGACGAGAAAGAGGGTCTTCAAAAACTCATCGACACCTTATTGGTGTATCGCGATTTCGGGCTCATCCATCACAACGGGAAAGGGTTCGATCTGCCAGTAATCACCTATCGTGCGATGAAGCACGGGCTCCAACTCCCAAAACGCCTCAATAGTCAGGACATCCGCTACCGGTTCAGCAAAGAAAACGTGGATTTGGTGGATGAATTCACCAATTATGGCGCATCCCAATGGCCGAAATTGAAGCATTTGGGAGCCTTGGTCGGCGTTCCGTTCAAGAAAACCGGTGAAGGAAATGCGGTGGATCGGATGTTCCACGAAGGAAAGCTGGATGAAATCGAGCACTACTGCTATGAGGACGTGATGGCCACCTACCTCATCTGGCTTCACCTGAAATTCACGAATGGCGATATGGATGCGGAAACGTTCTCGAATCTGAAAGAACGAGCTATGAGCAAACTCTTGGAAATCCAGAGCGGACTCTAACTCGCTCCTCCCCCGCCTCCGCCACCGGCTGATCCTGCCGAAGCGCCACTCGCCGAGGAGACACCCGAACTCGCAGACGCCACCATCCCTGATATTTGGGATGCGAACAGCGCCGGATTTGTTGCGAAACCAGACGTCGAAAGCCACATATCCGCAGTTGGATCGGGATCCATATTCGATAACATGGATGTGAGCCGTGCACCTGCCAATCCAAACGCCACCGCATAAATCACATGAGTTCCGGTCTTGGCACCGGATAGTTCCGCTTTGTTTCCCGATTTAAGTCCGTTTTTATACGCCAGCCACAACCGATAGGTGAGTTCGCCAAGTTCGGATCTGCGATAAATGCCGAAGGAAAAAGCAAATCCGAGTGTGGCGATGATGATGGCCGCACCACCTAAAACTCCGATATGAAATGCGGCGAAGATCGAGACCACAATCAGAATCGCACATAGGATGGCGGATGCCGTCACTCCTTTTGCAGATTCAGAATCGTCATAGCCACGTGCCTTGGCGTTTTGTTTCACCATCACTCCCCATGCCATGTACCATTTCATGGTTTCGGCGCGATCGGCTTTGAACAGGACATCCAAGCGAACCGGCTCTCCCGCACCATGAGATGCGAGAAAGTTCAATAGATCGATCTCGAAATCCTGAAGGCCGGCATGATTTACGGAATCGGGTGTGAGCGCGACAGACGTCACGAGCTTGGGTTTTCCCCAGCGCTGTGGTTCTTCTGTTGTGGTAATCGTCAGTTTTCCTTGGCGTGCCAGATCGAACATGGTCGCCACCAGGGCATTCGGCATGATGTGGCGACTCGTCATAAGCCATGAAACGATGGCTGGTGGCAGATCGGATGGTGGCGTATGACCCGTTTCAGGAATGCGGATGGATGGCTTGAACCGACGTCCGTAGCGATGATAGAAATATCCGAATATGAAAAACGGTCCGAACAGAAGGATTGGCAAAAACTCCTGAAACCATGCCGCGCGGATCGACTTGTTCTCTGCAGCAATGGCCGCATCCCGTTCTTTCCGCTCTTCATCGGCGATGGCCGCTTCCAGCGTGAAAGCCGCATCCGTTATCGGAGCATCCGCAACCCATGCGGATGGGAACACGGAACGAATCCGGATTCCATCACGACGTGCGATACGACCGGATACCGCGCTCACACTTCCTTGAAAACCGGATAACAGGCTGAGATTGGACGTATCCCCTTCCGCCCATACAGGAATCGTGGTGGATGAATCACTAGACGCGAATTGAAGGTCGAGCGTCCAAGAAAGCGTGCTGCGATCCCACTTATTGCCGATATAGGTCCAGAACAATTCGCTGTGCTCCGGACCTTTCACTACCGCACCGGCCACTTTGTAGCGTAATTCAAAGGTTTTCGTCTCGTCTTCGGCCACATAACGCCATTCGACGGTGACACGAGTGCGACGGTCTCGGATGCGGAATGTGCCCGGATCTTTTGAGTCCGATTCGAGCATCGGCACACCGTTTTCAAACAGTTGGATGTCGTAGAGCCGGTCGAAGCCGCGTTTGCGGATGTCGATGTCGGCGCGTGTATAACGACCGTCGAATTTGTACGTGCGGACTTCGCGAAACTCAATGGTTCCGTCAGGTAAAACCACCGCTGTGGTGGCGAGATGTTCGATGGTCCAGTCTTTGGCGAGTAAGGGCGACTGTAAACCAAGTATCAGAAATAACAGGATAAGGTGTTTCATGCCCGAAAGTACGGAACTGAGCACCACAAAGTGTCGATTCTACTTCATCAACATCATTTTTCGTGTTTGAACCGACCCATTCACATTCAATCGATACAGATAAACACCTGAGGGCAAATCACTTGCATCGAACGAGACCTGATGAGAACCTGACGGCATCATAGAATCCACCAGAACGGCGACTTCACGCCCCAATAGGTCATAAATTGTGAGATGCGTGATGCTGGAAGCTTGAAGCTGGAAGCTGATCTTGGTGGAAGGATTGAAAGGATTTGGGTAATTTTGGTGCAATGATGAATTAATGATTACTTCCTTAGAATCTTCTACAGAAACGGCCTCTCCCATATCGATCGTGTAGATGCTGCCATCGAACGAACACAAGTACAACTCGCCTTGATGATCTTCGCCAAAACAGACCAATGAGAACCGATTGATGGCTCCTACAGATTGTAGATCGTTCGCAAAAGGGCCTTCATTGTAGGCGATGGACCAGATCTGACCGGAAATGTAATCTCCGAAAAAGTAACGGCCATCTTGATCTGAATTCTTCCCACGATACACAAAACCACCGGTGATGGATTGGGCTCCCGGAAGCCCATATTCAAACACAGGGAGTTCTTTGCCGGAGGTGTCGCATGCGGAGGCCGGATTGTAACAAAGTGTGCCTTCCATCACTCTCCAACCATAATTTCCGCCGGACTGGATGATGTTGACTTCTTCGAGACGACTTTGCCCCACATCCCCCGCCCATAAATCTCCTGTTTCGGAATCGAAACTGAACCGGAACGGGTTTCGGAGTCCGTAGGAGAAAATCTCTTCGCGCCAGCCAGACACATTATCGACATAGGGATTGTCGGATGGGATGGCGTATGCAAGACTTCCCTGTGTTTGATCCACATCGAGCCGCAATATCGTGCCGAAGAGGTTGGTTCGGTTCTGAGCGTGGTTATTGGGATCGCCCGTGCCGCCGCCATCGCCGAACGCGACGTAGAGATATCCATCCGGACCGAAGCGGATTTGTCCGCCATTATGGTTCGTGAACGGTTGAATCAGTTCGATGAGAATCACTTCACTGTCCGCATCCAAGACTTGTGGATTTGTGGGATGGGTGCTGAATCGCGACAGAACGGATCGATACGGACTGGCGCGGGTGTATGAGACATATACATGTCCTGTTATCGGATAATTCGGATGTAACGCAAACCCAAGAATGCCACCTTCACCGGTGGTCGTTACACGGCCGGAGATATTCAGGAAGATTTGGGATAATGTCACATCCGGTGAATTATGAAAGCGACGAATGATTCCGGCGCGTTCAGCGACAAATAAGGTATCCGGAACACCTTGTGAGATCTGGATGTCCATCGGCAATGTGAACGAAAGCCCTGGAAACGCATTTCGAACGGTGGGCTGGGCTGTGGCCAGTAGTGGGAATAGAAGAATCGCGAAAATGGCTTTCATGCAAGAAAGTACGGATGAGGGTTAAAAAAATTATCAGTACTATCGAATTGAACGAGAGTCAATCTAGTCGAAAGCCCATGAAAGAATTCAAAATCACTGTTCCGGATCATCAGATTCCAACCGTATTGGAATTCATCGAGTACTTGAAGGCGGAATCCGTCGCAGAACTCGACATTCCCGA
The DNA here is from genome assembly GCA_041749075.1 of Balneolales bacterium. Classification (GTDB taxonomy): domain Bacteria; phylum Bacteroidota; class Rhodothermia; order Balneolales; family HLUCCA01; genus CAMTWZ01. Next base: position 76,391 of record JBGTBY010000028.1, read on the forward strand.
ATCACATAAGACGTTGGTTCGAGATAGAATCAGCAGTGCGACACCTGATTCGTATATCCCGTGGGATGAAGCCGTGAAGCGGTTGACTTAGGACTCTGAAACCAGTCGAAACGGATTCGCGATGTTGGATGTGCCGAATTCTTTCAACAGATCGACATCATAAACTCGACCTTCGTGCTTTTTGATATAGGTTCGCATGCGAGGTTGTCCCGAACCGGGAATTCGCGATGCAAAAAATGGCCATAGTGTATCTGACTGATACACACGATCCACTTGAGGAAAATCAGCTATGGGTTGAAGCCGACCATGTCGTTTGAAATCCTCGGAATACTTATAGATCCACTCTCCATCACGAAAATCCAATGTGCCAATAACGTCGGATTTGTAGGACAGAATGAACCGCTCGGATCCAGCAGATTCGGTATTAATTACGGATCCGGAATCACCAGGCAACAATTTAGCGAGCCAATTTTTCATCAGATTATAAGATACCAAGCTTTTTGAATGCGTCCAATCGCGCGCCAAGAGTGAGTTTCATGATCGTCAATCGATTTGGACTGATCATATGAGATATCTCACGATCCAGAACTTGTTGCGCGATGTCGAAGTTCTCAATGTTTAAAACGAGTCGAATCGTTTCATCGTATTCTGGGAAATCGTTCAACATCAGCTGGATGAGCTCGATATGTCCGATTTCCGGCACCCCGTCCCAACCGGTTTTGGGCTTGGATTCAGACACATATTTACTCAATGCCGGTTGAGAGTTGGGTCTCGAGATAATTTCGTCAATTGCTTTGTCTGATTTGTTCCAGTGCAACGCTCGAGCCGTATCAAAAATCGGAGCGAATCGAGTTTGCCCAGTTTTCACGTTTCTCAGCACACCCCAATTGTACATGTGACGATCGTTGTTGCCAATCATGGCATCGAACGCCAATAAGCGCACAAAGGAAAGAATGAGTTCGTCAGATTCTTTCTCATATAGCTGTTTCAATGATGCCATGACGACTTGGAACGTGAACAAATTTCTCGATTCACCCTTGGCTTCAACAAACTCCACGAACTCGTCGTCACCCAAATATCCAGCCAATATCTGAGCACCATGATCCAGTATTTCGTCATGCTTTCGAAAATTGAGACTCAGAAAGCGAAGTTGTCCCCGAACATACATCAGTCGACTTGAGGCCATGGTCAACCCAATCCTCTCACCTATCTGATTCAGTGCATATTCGGTTATGGATTCGCTCGGGTACCATTTTTGACCTACTTTCGCAATGTAGACTGGCCAAGAATGAGGGCGATTCTGTCTAATAATCCCCGACTCATGATCATAGATCGCTAGAAGGTCTTTAGGGGCATCACCTGCAACCGTTTGAGATAAGACGCGACATTGACGCAGCTTCAGATGTGGAATCCCTTTCAGTGGCCTTTGATCGGAACCGCTATATTTCTCAATGATCGCGCGTTCAAGGCTCATTCTCCCTCCTTCAACCTCGCTTCGAGTTGTTGATATTCCCCCAAATGCGCCCGCATGAGCGATTTCCAGAGTTTTGTGTGATTCTTCTGTCTATTCAGCATCCCGCTTCCCGCATCCCGCATCCCGCATCATTCCCCCACCATCCTCCTCAACCCCTCTTTCCAGCTCTCCACATCGGTGCCTGGAAGCTCCTCGAGCTTCCTCACATCCAGCCTCGAATACGCAGGCCTCAGCGCCGGAGTCGGGAAATCATCGGTCGTGATGGGGATGACGCGCGTCTTCATGCCCGACATCTCCAAGGCTTCCGCAGCGAACGCATACCAGGTGGTGACGTCTTCAGATGCCACATGCCAGGTACCGGAAAGTCCGAGGTTGGCCAGATAATGTGAGTTTTTCACGACGTTGTCGGTGAAGGATGGCGCACCACGTTGATCGGCCACCACACGAAGCTCCTCGCGCTCGGCACCAAGCCGAAGCATCGTTTTCACGAAATTGGGTCCGTACTTTCCGCACAACCAGGCCACACGGATGAGCAAGAACCGACATCCGCTTTCCAACAATCGCCGCTCCCCATCCGCCTTCGATGCGCCATAGGTGTTGATCGGCGCATGGAGATGATCCTCGGCATAGCCTTTCGGGAAGGATTTGGCATCGTCCCCGCTTCCCGCAAACACATAATCCGTGGAATAATGAATGAGCAAGATGCCGCGACTTTTGCATGCATCCGCCAGCTTGCCAACCGCCCATCCGTTCACCAGAAACGCGCGCTCGGGCTCGGATTCGGCCTTGTCTACTTTCGTGTAAGCGGCGCAATTCACGATGGTTTCGGGTTTAACAAGGTCGAGGAAATCGTCGATGTCGGCCGGTTTGGTGATGTCGCATTCGGCGGAGGTCACCGCCTGAAACGGAATGCCTTTTTCGCGCAGGAAATGACACCATTCTTGACCCAATTGTCCGCCTGCTCCGAGGATGAGATACTTCATGGACGAAGGTAAGGAGTTGACAGCGTTTCTGTAAATTGTGGAACCTATGATGATGCAAGCCCATGCCGATCTCAAAACCCTGAATACCTTTGGCATTTCCGCACGCGCGGCGGTGTTGGTGATGATCGGAAAACCGGCCGAATTGAATGAATTGGCCGCGATGCCGGGCTTCGAAACCCGCGATTGGCGCGTGTTGGGAGGAGGTTCGAATGTGCTACTCACAGGCGACATCCATAAACCGGTCGTTCGAATCGCGATTCCCGGAATGAAGGTCATCGAAACCCACGGAAACGAGGTGATCGTGGAAGCCGGATCCGGCATTGTCTGGCATAAATTCGTGATGTGGACCTTGAAGAACGGCTTCTTCGGACTCGAAAACTTATCCCTCATTCCTGGAACCGTGGGTGCCTCCCCCATCCAGAACATCGGCGCGTATGGCGTGGAGCTGGTCGATGTCTTCAACTCCCTCGACGCATGGGACATCCGCTCTGGCCTCATCCGCACCTTCACGACGGACGACTGCGCCTTCAGCTACCGCGATTCCGTCTTCAAACACGAGGCGAAGGACCGGTTCATCATCACCAAGGTCCGATTCAAACTCAGCACCGTTCCCTCATTGAAGCTCGATTATGGGACGATCCGCGCTGAGCTCGCTTCCTTAAAGATCTCCTCACCAACGCCGCTGGATGTAAGCGCCGCGGTGGTGAACATCCGGCGTTCCAAATTGCCAGATCCTGCCGACATCGGCAATGCGGGCAGTTTTTTCAAGAACCCGACGATTCCACAATCTCACTATGACTCGTTGAAAGGGAATTTCCCAGACATGCCGGGGTATCCATCGGATGCAGGAATCAAAGTTCCGGCGGGATGGCTCATCGAGCAGGCCGGTTGGAAAGGATATCGCGATGGCCACATCGGCGTGCATGCCAAGCAAGCGCTGGTATTGGTGAACTATGGCGCCGCGAATGGGTCGGATTTGGTGGAGCTGGCCACGAACATCCGCGACGATGTGATGCGCAACTATGGCATCGACATCCATCCGGAAGTCAATATCTGGTGATCCGCAGATCCTGGCCCATTTCTTCCACACCGATGATGTGGATGTCTTTCATGTCGGCATGCAACGGATTCAATAACACATGATATTCCTGCGGGATGAGGATGGATGGTACGAATGCGCCCACATACTCTTTCTTCGCCAAAAACTGGTCCCCTAAATGCTGCGCCACGTGTGGAAACATGTTCAAATTCCATCCCATCGGCAGATCATCGATCGACCACATGTCGAGCGGCATTTCAAGTGGAATTTCGAACTCGGTGATCACCCATTTGTCTTGCGAATGAAGTCCGCCGAAACGCACATACAATTCAAGTAGTGCCAAGGACAAATTGGGCGAAGCATAGATTGCTGGACGACCTTTCGAGTTCCAGCGTCCGCCCAAGCGACTGGCTTCGACGCCTGTCTTATCCCAGGAATTCGCCAATAAACTGATGCGATAGACAATCACGCCACCACTCCATGCATGATTCGAAGCAATAGGGATTTCACAATGTCGATGCCGGCATGCGTGCGGATGAGGGCGATCGGTTTCTCGCCATCGAAATCGGGATGGGGTGCTCTTAACCATCCGGCAACATCCTCTCCAGACGTGAACACATCCAAGGCGATGACCGTTAGGCGAGCGATTTCAAAGATGCGTTCGGCGGTAAGTCCGTCGATTCGGGGATGGTCGTTAAACCAACGCTGAAGGGTGCGGTCGGATACCGCCAAAATCGAAGCCCATTCTTTGTTTGTCAGAGGGAGGGTTTCAGCCAATTCCTCGAATACGGAATAGGAGAACCCTTTTTCGATGCGTTGATTGATCTCCTGAATGGCTGGCTGTTCGGCCTCTTCGTAATGGAGAATCGGGTCTTCCAGAAAGATGTAGCGTTTCATAATGACCAATGTCGTAAGAAATACGACATTGGTCTATTAGAAAATCCTTAATTAGAGAAGCATTGTGGCGGGGTTCTCCAGGAAGCCACGGACCGAATTCAGGAACTGCGCAGCAACGGCTCCATCCACCACACGATGGTCGCTGGAGAGGGTCACTTTCATGCGTTTTCCAGGTACGATTGCGCCGTTTTCGACGACAGGAACATCACGGATTGCACCAACCGCCAAGATGCAGGCGTTCGGCGGATTGATGATCGCGGTAAATTCTTCAATGCCAAACATGCCGAGATTCGAAATCGTGAATGTGCTGCCTTCCCAATCTTTCGGCTCAAGTTTGCGGTCGCGCGCACGTTTGGCCAAATCTTTGGTTTCGGCAGAAATCTGGGCCAAGCCTTTTTGATCGGTGTTGCGGATGACCGGAGTCACCAATCCGTCTTCGATGGCCACGGCTACAGCCACGTGCACAGAACCGTATTCGCGGATGATATCGCCCAACCAACTGCTGTTTACCGCCTTGTGTTTGCGGAGCGCCATCGCACAGGCTTTCACAACGAGGTCGTTGAAGCTGATTTTCACCTCACCGGATGCGTTCAAGGCTTCGCGAACCGACACCGCATTCTTCATGTCGATGTCGATCGTCTCGTAGAAATGCGGGTTCGTGAATTTGGATTCGGCCAAACGCTTGGCGATCGTTTTGCGCATCTGGGAGATGCGGGTGTCGGTGTCGGGGCGGATGGCATCCGCCCTCGGGGTCGCACCCGCCCT
>JBGTBY010000029.1:0-44061 GCA_041749075.1 Balneolales bacterium
GCCACCTCCTTCCTCCCGCCGGCCGGCGAGCGCTGGGCCGCCGGCGATGCGTTCGTGCAACCCGATTTGGCCAACACCCTTCGCCGCATCGCCGAGCTCGGCCCCGGCGGTTTCTACGAAGGAGAAACCGCCGATGCGCTCATCCGCGCGCTCTCCGAGCGCGGCGGCATCATGACGCATGCGGATCTTGCCAATTACAAAGCTGTTTGGCGCGAACCCGCCACGACATCTTACAAGGGATATGATCTCATCATGATGCCGCTTCCTTCCAGCGGAAGCATGGTTGTGTCACAGGTCCTGGGTATGATCTCTCATTTGGATCTCGCGGCAATGGGACCCAATTCGCCAGAGTATGTGCATGTGTTAGCGGAAGCAGAACGGCGCGCCTTCGCCGATCGGAATGTCCACCTTGGCGACCCCGATCATATCACCATCTCGTATCCCAAACTTCTCTCAAGCGACTATCTGACATCAAGATGGAGCAGCTTCCATCCGGGTCACACCACACCAAGTTCCGACGTAAGCCACGGAACACCAATCGCTTCCATTGAATCTCCTGAGACTACCCATTTCTCTGTTGTGGACGCATTCGGAAACGCCGTCGCCATCACCACCACTCTGAACGGCTCGTTCGGCAGTTATGTGGAAGTTGCCGGCGCCGGGTTTCTCATGAACAACGAAATGGACGATTTCTCCATCAAACCGGGAACACCAAACATGTTCGGGCTTCTAGGCACCGAAGCGAACGCCATCGCCCCAGGCAAACGCATGCTCAGCAGCATGACTCCTACCATCGTCGTGAAAGACGGCGAAGTACGTATGGTATTGGGCGCGGCGGGCGGACCACGCATCATCACATCGGTGTTGCATGGATTTCTGAATGGCGCGGTATTTGGGATGTCCGCCGAAGAAGCCGTTGCAGCCAAGCGCTTTCACCATCAGCACTTACCCGATGAACTTAGCATCGAGGCAGGAGCACTGTCCCAGGCACAACTCTACCGCCTCAATAGGATGGGACATAAAACCACAGACCTTGGTGGTGGCGGTTCACGAGTCCACTTCATCTTCATCCATCCAGATGGACAGCGTGAGGGCGCCGCAGATCCTCGTGGCTATGGTACATCTTCAGGGTATTAAGCCGTCAGTTCGTCGTACACCGTTTCCAGATTTGCCGTCAAGGATAGACGTGGACCAAAACTCACATAGTCTTCAAAACCGGGTAAAATCATCATTGTGGTGATTTCTTCGCGAGATTTACCTCGTTTGATGCCGGTTTCCACTTGCGTGATCAATGCTGTCAGATAATCTCTCATCTGCTCAACATCGGATGCATTGCCTTGCACCCCAAAAGCTGGATTTCCATGACCCAGAATGTAGAGTGTCTCGTTATCATAGCGTTTCAATGCGGCTTCCAATGTTTCGATCCATCCTTTCACACGACCACCGCTGTTCCGGTCGATGAACGGATAGACCCGATTGAACACCAAATCGCCCATGTGCGCCACATTGGCTTCTTCGAAATGGATGATGGTATCGGAGCCGGAATGCGCTGGTTTCAAATGATGTGCGTTGACGGTTTCATCACCAAACGTGCCTTCCCACTCCGTTTTAAATGTTTCCGTGGCAACAACTGGTGTGGTGCGTCCGCCTTGGGCGACCTGCAAGATCGGCACTTGTTCTTGTGCCACGATTTTCTTGGCTTTCATGGTTCCGTTGCCACCAGTGTGGTCGCCATGGTGATGGGTATTGAACAGAACATCGATTTGAGAATCGCGACGTTCTTTCGCACCTACCAAGAATTCAGCGGCTTGATCCGGATATTGGGAATCCACGACAATGGTTCCATCTGGCTGGAACATCCATCCGATGGTTCCACCGCGATTTGAATACAGACCAACATTTCGTCTTAGGAGAGTGAATGCGCCAGTTTGAGCGAACACAGATTGAAAGGGGAGGCCGGCGGCCATGGCCAACAAACCGGCATGTTTCAAAAAGGATCTGCGACTATGCATATGTGTTTTATTAATACAGTTTACTACAAGCTAACGTTTATACCCGGTATACATTTCATAAGAACGTGACATTCCTTAAATTGATTGTTCTGTTCGGGGCGTAGCGCAGCCCGGTAGCGCACTTGCATGGGGTGCAAGGGGTCGCAAGTTCAAATCTTGTCGCCCCGACGAACAAAAAGGGACAACCCCACCAAGGTTGTCCCTTTTTTTATCCCGTGAATTCCGGAATCCAGATGGTAAAGACACTGCCTTTGCCCACTTCCGTCTCCATTTCCACATGTCCCCCATTGAGTTCCGTGAAGTGCTTGACGATGTACAACCCAATTCCATTCGACCGTTCCCCTGCAGTTGGCTGTGCCGACAAACGGCTGAACAATTCGAACATCTTCTCTTTGTCGGAATCTTGGAAACCCGCACCCTCATCCCGCACCCTGAACCCGATGAAGGCTTCTTTTCGCAGAACACCGATGCGTACGCGTCCTCCAATCCGTGTGTATTTCACGGCATTGCTGACGATGTTAAGGTACACTTCCTGAATCCGGTCTGAATCGGCAAACGCGATCATCGATTCGGCGGGGATGTCGGCCGTAAGTATGATCTCTTTTTTAACCGCCACCGTCCGATAGGTCTCGGCGATGGTGAACGCCATATCGCTCACCGGGAACGGCTTGGGCAACATCTTGACGGTTCCATTCTGTGCGATAGCGGTTTCCAGCAAATCTGTGATGATTTTCAGTGAATCAGTTGTGGCATCATGGATGTAACCCAGATACTCTTTCAAATCGGCGCGATCGGTATTCAAATCGGTTTTATCACTATCCACGATGGTCGACATCAACTCTGAAAACCCCTGCACCACGCCCAATGGATTCTTCAAATCGTGAGAAGCGATGCTGAGAATGGTATTCTTTTGTTCGATGAGGGATGTGAGCGAGCGATTGGTTCCGATCAATTCCTCTTTTTGACGGTTCACTTGACGCGTGCGCTCAAGTACAAGTTTTTCCAATTTCATGGTTTTCACCCTCGAATACGATTGCGAAGCATACATCAACCCATAAATGGTACCTGCAAGCATCATCACGTACAGCAGATACGCCAGCGGTGTGCGGTATGGCGGAGGATATATTTTGAACGCCAATGGCGCCGCCGCACTTTCGACGCCATATTTATTGCGACTTTCCACTTCGAAACGATAATCGCCTTCCCATAAATCAAGAAATACCGCTTCCGACGCCGGTCCCCATTCACTCCACTCTGTTTCACCGTCCAAGCGAAACCGATACATCATGGATGCGGGATCTTCGAACCAAAGCCCACTGTAACGAATGCGGGTCGATGCACCAAGTTTCAAGGAATGCACCACGGTGGTAACCGGAGTGGGCTCCGCCCGCTGATTGGCCCGGTCGATTCGGAACAGGCCGCTGGTTGTACCAACCCAAAGCCACTCCTTTTCAGCAAAAAGTTTGAGCAGCCCTCGATTCGGAAGATGTCGAAACGCATCGGTCTGTACGTTTCTAGGAGTGATTTGCTCCAGCCACGATTCCGAATTTTGAAAACGAACCACCCAAAGCGAGGTGTCGTTTTCGGCGATCATCCGATACACACCGGTGCTGGCAGTAGACGACCACGGCGCGAAATGTTGCCTCACCTTGTCCCAACGGTATAGGCCATTCGGGGTTCCTGCCAAAACACCATCCTGATGCAATACCACACGAGTGTCGCCCTCCGAGGGCAAAAACACATCCACACGTCCGTCTATCGTCACCCGAAGCACACCTCCGCGCGAAGTTCCCGCCCAGATCGTTCCGTCGCTAAGTTGGATGATGTTTCGAACGTCTTGCTCCACGCCGGAAATGCGGTCTACGATGCCCGTTTCATTGACACGATGCAACCCTCCGGCGCGACCCACCCAAAATGATCCGTTTTTCTGAACATCCGGGCTGATGGAAAATGCAGCGAGGCGCTCCCCGATGCGACGTGTAGAAACCCCATCCCATACGTAAATTCCATCGGCGGTGGCGATCCAAACGCGTTTTCCATCAACTCGAAGGTCCCAAATGGCCACATCCAAGTCGGTTTTGCGCTCGAATCCGTCTTGCGTTTGGATGTAAAGGCCGACCGACGTTCCAACCAACAGCTTTCCGGCATATCGTGTGATGGCTTGGATGTTGCCGATGAGTCCGAACCGGGCATCCCACTGCTCCAAATCCGTGTAGCGATACATTTGAATCAACCCACGGTCGGTTCCGAGCCAAAGGTGACCCTCGATGTCCTCATGAATAGCCCAAATGGCGTCCAAATGCACGCCGATCTCTTGCCCAGGCGTGGTATCGGTCTTCAAATCAGCCGAAATGATGTGAATTCCGTTGCGGATGGTGCCGATGGCAATGGTCCCGTCTCGCATCCGTCTTGCAGATTGGATCTCCGGGATCTCAAGCGGCAACAACGAGAGTGTTTTTAGATCCGCTTCCATCCGAAAGATTCCTCTCGATCGCGTCACGATCAGCCACGATCCATTTTCCTCTTGAAAGAACCCGACCACACGGGCATCGTTGAAGGGCACCAATTCCGGAATGTGGCGTTTTGTGAGTCCGTCCAAATACGACCATCCGGATGGGTACTCGTGAATCAGCGCACGGTTGTCCACCACATACAGACTTTTTTGGATGCCCAACGGGATGGATTGCGATTCCAATCTCCCGTTTTCCCAACGCAGGATCTCGTTCGTGGCTTGGAAATAGGTGGCGTTTGTGGTGGATAGAATCGACCACACATCCCCGCTCACCGAATCGGAATCGACCACGAATCGGAATGCATTCTCGAGATCGGGTTCCAAGTGACCGATCATGTTCTCCGCACCCACCCAGATCCGTCCGGTTGAATCTCGTTCGATGCTTCGTACCAAGCGGTTGTCGGGCAAGGGGATGAGCGTCCATCGCGCACCATCGTACATCAGCACGCCGGCGGTGTTTGCCGAAAAAAGCCGACCTGCATCATCTTGAACAATTCCCCAATTCTGAAACGCGGCATTGTAATCGGCTGGTGTGAACCGTCGGATGGGATCTGTGCCCACAAATGTGGAGTCGAAGGAAAACACGAAGACCGCGAGAAGGAAAAATGTCATCGGAACGGAAGAAAATTAGTACGTTTTGGCATGACCTATGCTCTCCTTTTTTTCGCACTCCTGCAACTCATCCCCGCGCCACTGAAACAGACGCCTGGGCTTGGTGAGTTCACATTCTCGTCCACTACACAAATCATCGCGGATACATCAAACACCGATGTGAAGCGGGTTGTGATGCACCTCAAATCGCTGATCGAGCCTCCCACTACATTCTCTCTTGACGTTTTGAGGGATCGGCCATCCGTGCATCCTGGCATACATATCCAATTGATCGAATCAAGATCGGATCGTCCCGAAGGTTGGTATTCCCTGGAAATCGGCACAGAAACCATCCACCTGCTCGCTCAAGATGGGGTCGGATTGTTTTATGCTTACCAATCCCTGCGCCAACTGCTGCCTCCCGAAGTGGAATACCGCAGTTATACCATGGTTCCACGGAATGTGAAATGGACCATCGCTGCCACCCGCATCGAAGACGCGCCCCGATTCGGTTACCGAGGCATGCATTTGGATGTGGGACGGCATTTCCGTTCTGTCGAGTTCGTGAAACAGTATATCGACCTGCTGGCGATGCACAAATTCAACACGTTCCATTGGCATCTCACCGAAGACCAAGGCTGGCGCATCGAAATCAAGCAATATCCCAAACTCACCGAAATTGGCGCATGGCGCGACTCGACACTCATAGGCAACTACGGGTCGGGTCGATACGATACCATCCGTTACGGGGGCTTCTACACGCAAGAGGAGATCCGTGAGGTGGTTGCTTATGCCGCGGAACGCTATATCACCATCATCCCCGAAATCGAATTGCCGGGTCATGCCAGCGCGGCGTTGGCGGCGTATCCGGAGTTCGGGTGCGGGATGGGTCCGTACAACGTGCAATCCACCTGGGGAATCTTCAAAGAGATCTTCTGCCCGACCGAAGAAACCTTCACCTTCTTGGAAAACGTGCTGACCGAAGTGATGGAGCTCTTCCCCAGCACGTATATCCACATCGGTGGGGATGAAGCCCTCAAAGATCATTGGAAAGCGAGCGACATCGCGCAAGCCGTCATCCAAAGAGAAGGACTGGCCGACGAGCACGAACTTCAAAGCTATTTCATCCGCCGCATCGAACAATTTCTGAGCGCAAACGGACGCAAACTGATCGGATGGGATGAAATTTTGGAAGGGGGACTCGCGCCGGGTTCAACCGTGATGAGTTGGCGCGGAATCGTGGGCGGCTTGGCCGCCGTGAGGATGAATCATGACGTGATCATGACCCCGAATTCACATGCGTATTTCGATCACTATCAGGCTGACCGCGCCACCGAGCCCATCGCCATCGGTGGATTCCTTCCTTTGCAGAAAGTCTACGGCTATGAACCGATTCCGGAAGGATTGGAGCCTGAGCTGCATCATCATATTCTCGGCGCGCAGGGCAATGTGTGGACCGAGTACATGAAAACCGACGAAAAAGTGCTGTATATGGCGTTTCCGCGGGCGTTAGCGATGGCGGAAGTGACATGGAGCGCGGTGGACCGGCGCGATTGGGATGATTTCGTCAATCGCCTACAGGCTCATAAACAGCGGATGGATGTGATGGGAATCCGGATGGGGCCGATTCCGGATTGAGTCAGACCCAGCTCTTGAGTTTTTCCCTAAGATCTTTGAGGGCGAGCGACATGTGATTTTCCACGGTCTTGATGCTGATGTCGAGCGCGGTGGCCACCTCCCGATACCCCATCTCTTGCAAATAACACAACTCAAATACCTCGCGACGCTTTTCAGGCAATGAAGCGATCGCCGCATGCAACGCCATTAGCAGCTCCCGTCGGGTGGTCGCGTCCACCTCGTTCCCCGGAAACTGCTCCAAATTCGTCGCTTCCCAAACGAATTTCGCGGTATCGCGGAACCGGTTGGTTGCCCGGCTCAAGCCAATACGGAACAAATAGCCCCGCAGCGGAAGGTCGGGCTTGATCCCGGCACGCTTCTCCCAAATCGTCAAAAAAGCCTGCTGGAGGATGTCGGCCGTTTCGGCCTCCGACACGCCGCGTCGCTGCAAGTAGCGCGCCAGGTCGAGATGATGCCGATCGAAAAACAGCTTGAACGCGGCGTGGTCGCCCGCGGCGATCGCCTCGGCCAAGGCGCGGTCGTCGGGGTCCGACGACGCGGAGAAAGCAAGTAATATGATGATGAGTTCATTCATGGGTCATCCAAGGATACACATTCCGAGGATGCGTTTTCCACAGGGATTATTTTACAGGGAGCAACGGAGCAAAGGAGTTTTGTTCTTGGAAGCCCTAATTAGTGCCCGCCGAGAAAAATCTCCTTTGCTCCGTTGCTCCCTGTTATAATTCTTCCTCCCTGTCTACCGGCAGGCAAGCCTTGTTCAAAACTCACCTTGACCTTTCCCGAGATTCTGACTACCCTACTATCATGAAAGCGTTCATCATCCTGCTTCTAGCTGTACTCGGTTCACAGCCTGCATCCGCACAGACGGTTGTGTTTGAAGAATTGCCGTTGCCGGCCGCGGCGGATTTCATGGGAGATTATCCATATTGGGGGCCGACATCGCTGTATTCCAATGGCGGAGATACCATTTTTGTGCGTTTGAGTACGGGCAAGATTTATGTATCACGGGATGGTGGACAACATTGGGCTTTGAAAGGCGAGGTTCCGGGGGAATTCACGGGGTCAATCTTGACACAAGGTGCGCTCACTCCCAATGGCCTCGCGAATATCCACTGGGAAATGCAAGGAGATTCTTGGTATGGATCAAGCTTCACCCCACCCCTACCGAAAGAAAAGCATGACCCCAATAACGATTACCACAACATGATTTTGTTTGATGCGGGTATGGAAACAGGGGGCACCGAAGTAATGGTCGAACATCTATACTTTGAGAGAGGGATGGCTATGGGTCGACATGACCGAATTTTCATACCATTCACCTCCACCTCTGAAACGCGGTCCGGCATTAGAATCATGGATGAATATGGTGAAAGTGTCAGAGATACATTCATCAACATTCAAGGTCGAACCGAGCGGCTGATTGCTCATGCGAATGGCGAAATCCTTCTTATTAGCCAAGCAAGTGCCGCGTTCTCTACTGACAATGGGGAAACTTGGGTGGAAGTCCCCAAGCCGACCAACTTATCACATATTGCCTCCCTGTCGGGCGATGGAACCATGATCTCTGTACCTAATCAAACGATTCTCGTCCATGATATTCTTGAGGGAACGGTGATCTCCGAACGCACAACACCAGAGGTATTGGACTTTTCGATCCATGGTTATATCTCGCATACCGGCGCTGTGCTCATTGGTAATTATCAACGCTCCTTTTTGACATATGATCTTGGAGTGACTTGGCATGAATTCGAGCATTCGGTCGAACGGATGTCTCTTCGTGGGAATACCTTGTATTCGATTGAGGGAGTCTCTCTATATCGCGTTGATATCGATGGTATAAAGACAAACATCACTGGAAATCTGTACAACGCCTACGAGACATCGACCGTCCGCCTTCTAAGCGAACGAGGTGTGTTGGCACTTTCATTTGAACGCCGAAACTACTATTCCGAATCCCCTAACTTTGTGATGGTCAGCTTTGATTCGGGAGCGAATTGGGAAACTTCGTTGTCTCAACAAGGCACCATTCGCGATTTGTTTCCAATGCCTGATGGAAGTGTCGGATTTGCCGGAAAAAGTCATGTCTTTTTGGATGTACAAAATAAACAGTTCAGCCCCCATCCATCCGATTTGGAATCCAGAATCATGGTCCATGCACATGGAACTGAATTCGCATTGCTTAATCGAGATGTCTTTTTCATCTACTATGGTGTCGACCAGTACCGAAATCTCCCTCGAGCTTATGGGATTTGGAAACGACTTTTAGGTGGGAATGAACGAACGTGGGTCGACATCCGCCCCGATATGGCCTTCTATCAAATCGGCTCCTACTCCGATGGGCGTATCGTCGCACGAGGCGGCATCATCGATACACCAAATCCTAGCGATCATCGCTCGATTATCCACCTCTACGAAAGCGAGGATGCAGGCGAAACCTGGACACAGCTGACGGATGAACCATCCACCGTGAAATTCTTCCAGCACGATCACGATCTCATGCGCGTGTTCCGAGTGAACCAAGACCGTTGGTTGGAGATGTATACGGAAGGTGTTTCCATCCCGCTATTCCAATTGAACGCGACCGAAATCCCGAAAAATCTGCTCACGTTCGCGTCCAATGCGATGGTCTTCCAAACCTCGGAAGGATTTTATGGAACGATGGATGGCGGCTCGCAATGGATTCCATTGCAATATCCGTTTGATGCGAACAAGGTGGATGTGGTCAATGCCGGCGGACACCTTGTCGCCATCGATCGCGACGCACGCCGCTTGTATCGCACTCAAAATGTGTATCCGATATCCATCAGCGTGCCCATATCCACTCCTACAGCGGGCGGCGTGAGCGTCACCACGTATCCGAATCCGACTCGTTCGAATGTGGCGTTTCAGGTGGATTTGGCGGTCGGTGCGGATGTTGAAATCACCGTCTATGATTTGCTTGGACGTCGTGTCGCCACCCTACATCCATCCCGAATGCCATCCGGAACACACACGCTGTCCCTGTCGATGTCCCATTTAGCGAAGGGCGTTTATGTGTATTCAATGAGAGTCGGGAATACGATGCTCACAGGCCGCATCGTTCGGATGTGAATTTATTACAGGGGTTTTTTATTAACAGGGAGCAAAGGAGATAGGGAGTTTTGTTCTTGGAAGCCTTAATTAGTGCCCGCCGAGAAAATCTCCATTGCTCCTTTGCTCCCTGTAATAATCCTTCCTCCCTGTGAATCCCTGTTCCAGCGCCTGGTCAATACGTCTTCGTCATGTCTGCCGGCACCAGAATCGTGAAATCGGCTTTCCCCAGTTCCGCCACATCGCCTTCTTGTGTGGTGATGGTGAGAATTCTGAGCGTCGGTTGTGCTTTCCTCACATACCAGACGATCCCTTCATAGCCATCGGAGTGATACGAGCCGTTAAGGTGAAGGAATCGGCTTCCCGGCGTCAGGTTTTTCAGTGTGAAATAAGCCATGGTCGCGTCTTTTGATGCTTGCGACTTGGGAAGATTCTCGCCTCCGTGTCCGCCTGCGGCGCGCGAAATCTCGGCGTAACCGGGTAAGGTGAGGTCGACTTCAATCGGAAGCGGCGCGATCCAACGTTTCGCATCCTCACTCAATCCGTCCAGACTCTCCAACCCTTTGCTGTACACCATCGACGCATACCGACGCGGGATGTTCGTGGCCACATAGGGAATGCCCTTTTCTTTGGCGAATTCCAACAAGGGCTTGTAATCGGTCTTGTAGTTGGTCCAAAGGCGGGCTTCATTCTCGAAACTTGTTCGGGAAATATGCCCTGCGACGTATTCATCCAACAGAATCTGCTGGTCGGCTTCGAACATCTCCGCGCCGATCACGACATTCGTAAGCGAATCGGCGGCAAGCGCTTTACCCAGTTCCAATTGGAGCCAATGGCTGATGGGGTTGTTATGAAGCTCCCCGAAAAAAATGAGGTCGCTCGCTTTGGATGCGGCCACCAGTTCGGCGAATGTGGCTGGGTTACCGGCTTTATCGAGGATTCGATACGCAGATAGGTCCTGTGCTTGAACAGAGACTGCAAACAGGAGAAGATTTATGAACAGGGAGCAAAAGAGCAATGGAGTCTTCATGGCGGGCTTAAACTAGTGCTTTCAAGAATACACATATTCACCTCCCATCCCCCCATCCTCTTGTTCAATTTCTTACAGCGCTTTTTTATAAACAGGGAGCAACGGAGAAAAGGAGTTTTCTAGGAGGGCACCAATTAGGGCATCCAAGAAAACAAATCTCCTTTGCTCCGTTGCTCCCTGTTAAAAATCTTCCTCTTTGTTAAACCCTAATCCAGCGCGTCGCCCTGTTCGCGAAACACCTTTTTCACCGCCTCCGCCACCCGGTACGGCACCTCTTTCTGGAACGGACTCGGTATGATCAACTCCTCATTCGGCACATCCACGCTGTAGGCAATGGCTTCCGCCGCAGCCACATACATGGCCGTGGTGAAATTCCTCGCACGGCAATCGAGCGCACCACGAAACAAGCCCGGAAACGCGAGCACATTGTTGATCTGATTGGGGAAATCACTGCGCCCCGTGGCGATGATGCGTGCTCCCGCAGCCTTTGCCTCATGCGGCATGATTTCGGGGATGGGGTTCGACATGGCGAAAATCATCGGATCCGGGTTCATCGTTCGAACCATGTCCTGCGTGAGCACGCCAGGGGCGGATACTCCAATAAACACATCCGCGCCGTTCACCGCATCAGCTAATGAGCCTTTCCGCATGGTCCGGTTTGTGATGCGCGCCATCTGTTCTTTGATGGGATTCAGCTTCTCGCGTCCTTCATAAATGATGCCGGTGGAATCAACCATGATCACATCCCGCACGCCCGCATGGATGAGCAGGCGGATGACGGCGATGCCCGCAGCACCGGCTCCATTGATCACCACGCGCAATTCACCAAGTTCTTTTCCGATCACGCGACACGCATTGATCATCCCAGCTAAGGTGACGATCGCGGTTCCATGTTGATCATCGTGCATCACCGGGATATCGAGCTCACGCTTGAGGCGGTCTTCAATCTCAAAACATTGCGGCGCGGCGATGTCCTCTAAGTTGATGCCGCCGAAACCGGGCGCGATGGCCTTCACGGTAGCGATGATTTCTTCAGGTACTTGTGTCGATAGCACGATGGCAACACAGTCCACATCCGCGAATTTCTTAAACAAAACGGCTTTGCCTTCCATCACAGGGAGGCCGGCGAGTCCGCCGATGTTGCCCAAACCCAGCACCGCGGACCCATCGCTCACCACCGCGATCATGTTTCCTTTGGATGTGTATTCGTACGCTTTGGCGGGATCTTTATGGATTTCGAGGCAAGGTGCGGCCACCCCGGGCGTATAGGCGATGGAAAGGTCGTCGCGGGTTTCGAGGGGCATTTTCGGGAGGATGGCAATCTTCCCTTTGGCGGCGCGATGGGCATCCAGCGCGCGCTGATCGTAGTTATTGGCTGTAGACATCTTCAAATGTAAGGCGTTTTCATGTTTCTGAAACGTAAAAAAGGCCCCGAACGTCGCCGCGCGGAGCCTTTTTTGGAGAGATCGACTGACTTATTTCACAAGCGACATCTTGCCCGTCAGACGGCTTCCGCCGGACGTAAGTTGGTAGATGTACATCCCGCTGGTGAGGTTCGAGGCATCAAACGACACACTATGCGTGCCGGCCGACATCACACCATTCACAAGAACCGCGACTTCGCGACCCAAAAGATCATAGACAGCCAAACGTACCTGTACGGACGCAAGATCTTGCGTCCCTATCGTAAAACCGATCACCGTCGATGGGTTGAACGGATTCGGGTAGTTCTGCGACAACTCGATTTTCGTTGCAGATTGGTTATCCGAATCGATAGACGTGGTCAATGTCGGTCTCGTGATGGCATTCATGTTCAGAACGACCTCGGTTTGAGCCAAGGCACGACCAAGCAAGGATGTTCCCGTTCCGAAGTTCACCGCAGTTGCTGTCAGGTAGTTCCCTTGCATCTGTGCGTTGGTACCGAAGGTGATCGCCCCAGAGACTTGGAAGAAAATGTTGCTCGCTTGAGCACCACCCGAAAGGGTCATGATCACATCATTT
The DNA here is from genome assembly GCA_041749075.1 of Balneolales bacterium. Classification (GTDB taxonomy): domain Bacteria; phylum Bacteroidota; class Rhodothermia; order Balneolales; family HLUCCA01; genus CAMTWZ01. The sequence continues at coordinate 12,854 of JBGTBY010000029.1, forward strand.
GCGATGTCCAAGTTGCCTGAGATCTGGAAAATCCAGATATCGTTGGCGCTGCCTTGAAGCGTGAAACCTGTGCTCGCATCTACGGTGCTGCTCCATTTGTACAAACCGGGCGCCAGCACAGTACCACCGATGTGACCCACGTGCAATTCGCTGAAATCCGGGTTTTGGCGACCGGCCGCATTCGTGTAAGCCAATTCCATATCAGCAACGGCAGTAGTCATATTCGACGGGGTTGGGGGCGTTTGATCTGCCGCGTACACAAATCCCGTTACTTGGGGGGATGTGGCGAAGCCGGTATTGTCGGTCAGCGAGAAACCTGTGATGAAGGTTTGTGCAGCCGGACTCACTCCGATATTACCCGTGATGGCGGATGGAGGAACCGTTGAAATGGCGGATTTCGCAAGAATGGCGAAACCACCGGCAGTACCCAGATTCACTGGTTGAAGTGTTTGAGCGGACGCTTGGATCGGCAATAGAATACATGCGGATACCATTAAAAGAGACGTCGTAATTCGTTTTAGCATAAACTAGGTTTTGATGAGTAGTTGTTGTGTTCGGTGTTCCATGGCGGAACTTGCACACTTCATCAACCTAGTGTTTTCTCATACAAACGGTTATCCACCAATAGGATGAAAAAGGGATTAGTCCGAATTCCCTTCCCGTGAGTAATTCGCGATTTGCAGCCGACTATGCAATGTCAATTTCTCTAAGATGTTGTGCACGTGGCTCTTAACTGTGTAATCAGAAATATGAAGCTTCTGTGCGATTTCCTTGTTGGAAAGTCCTTCAGCGATACACGCGGTCACTTCTTTCTCCCGACGGGTCATGCGCAGCGCACCCATCACTTTCTTCGGGTCGCGATGGAGCTCGACTGATTGTTCCACAATTTGTGTGAACAGACTGTCGGTCAGATACGCCGGTAAGATTTTATCCCCATTCATCACCGAACGGATGCTGGAATACATGTCTTGAACGGTCACATCCTTCAATAAAAATCCATCCACTCCGGCTTTCACGAAATCTAAGATTTCGGTATGGGTGGGGAACAGTCCCATTACAATCACTTTCACGGAAGGAGCTTGTTTCTTGAATCGCTTCACGGCGGTCAGGCTGTTATGGCTTCGCAAACCCAAATCCAGGAGGACCAAATCGACTGGGTTGTCCTCGATTTCGGTATTCACATTTTCAGCCGCGCTTAATGTCGCCACCACTTTGCATTCCGGCTGTTTCTCGATCACACGCTTCAGCCCGTTCCGGAGGATCAGATTGTCGTCGATGATGAGGATTCGGATGATGTCCATGATGCAAAATCGAGGATTTCCGTTTGAATTCAAATATGAGAGAAAAGTTGATAGTCTTGTCAGGTAGCCATGAAACAAGTACTTTTAACGACATTAGAATATGTAAGAGACTACAAATGCCGGTGATAATTAATCTCACAAAATGAATATTTCTTTTTTAGGACAAGGGTTTGAAGATCAGTCCGTTAATGCCATTGGCCATCACCTTATTGCTTTCTTAAATCGAAGTGATTTCCACACTTTCTATGGGATATCAGCTTTTGCAAGTGAATCTGGTATCTATGGATTGACAGGGCATCTAAATTCAGCTAAACAATACTTTAAAAGCCTAAACTTGATAATTGGCGTTGATTTGGAAGGAACATCTAAAGAGGCACTTGAAGAACTTCTCGGTATCGGTATCAATAGCTATGTTTATTATCAGAAGGAACAGCCAATTTTTCATCCCAAGATCTATCTTTTTGAGGGTTCAAAAGAAATTAAACTCATCATTGGGTCATCAAATCTTACTCGTGGTGGCCTATTTACAAACGTGGAAAGCTCAATTTTAATTGAGTTTGATTCCAGCGACAAAGGGGGATTGGCCTTGCTGCGGGAGATTAAAACATACTACAAGACACTATTTGACTTCTCCGACCCAAATCTTTTCCCGATCAATAATTCCGTGATTATGGGCTTCTATGCAAATGGCATTATTCCAACAGAAAAAACTAGGAGTACAAATTTTAAAAAGTCTGTAGCACCACCACCACCAACAACTTCATCAACAAATACATTAGCAATTCCTTGGAGAAAAACAGCAAAAGTGCCATCCACATTCCCCGCAAAACCTAGAAAAGCTGTAATTACTCCAACTACTACCGCCAAAGCGCTTCAAACACATGCTAATCCTATACCAACCACGCCGCCAGTACAATTGCAGCCAAAAACATTAGTTTGGCAAAAGCCCTCATTGAGTAGTAGTGATGCGCAACAAGTTTTAGTTGGAACAAAGATTACCGGAAATCTGAAATTGTCTCAAGCTAAATTTATGTTTAACAACATTTTAATCGATCAGACAACATATTTCAGGAATCAAGTTTTCGGCAATTTAGCTTGGGCGCATACAAAGACTAGCAGCAGCTCATATGAAGAAGTATTATGCAGGTTTCAAATTACCATTTTAGGCAAAGTCATAGGAACATTTTTGCTAAAATTAAGTCATGATCCAGTAAGGGTAGCAAGTCAGGGCAATACGCCTACATGGCTACATTGGGGTAACACTATTTTACCATTCCTGCAACAAACTAACATCAAAGGGAAAACGCTTAACCTTTATCGGTTGAACCAAGCATTTTTTATCGAGATCGTTTAAAGGCAACGTCGATTAATTTTCAAATTTAAGCTTCCAGCCCTTGCTTTTTGATTTTACTTTCTTAGCTTTGGACTGAAGTTGTCCAAATAGCATGAACTCTGAGCAAACTTTTGGTGATCGCATAAAAGGCCTTCGTGAAGAAAAGAAGCTTACGCTACGCGAGGTGTCTAATTACTTGAATATCGATACGTCAATGTTAGGTAAGATTGAAAAGAACAATCGAAAACCAACAAAGCAAATGATTCAGAAATTCTCAACTCTTTTCGGTGTTAGTGAAAAAGATCTCACTATTGAGTTTCTCAGTGACAAGGTCGCTTATCAAATATTGAATGAAGGGGATTTCGCAAGTGAAGTATTAAAAGTCGCAGAAGAGAAAGTTAAATACTTAGCTATAAAGAATCTTAAGCCATGAAACTTATAACAGAAGCATCTGCCGAAAAATTAAGGGGTGGTTTTTACACACCCGGACCTATCGCAGAATTTGTCCTGCGGTGGGGAATCAACGGCAGCCATGATTTTGATATACTTGAACCAAGTTGTGGAGACGGAGTTTTTCTAGAGCAGCTTCAAAAAAATAATTTCAATTACAATTCAATAACAGCAGTTGAACTTGATGAACAGGAAGCAAAGAAGGCACAACAAATCAATTTAAAAAATAAGCAAATCATTAATGATGACTTTCATTCCTACTGCAACAATACGCAAAAACGTTTTGATTTAATTGTCGGCAATCCACCATATATCCGCTATCAGTTTTTTGATCGGCACCAGCAAGTTGAGGCAGGTGAGATTTTTATTAAAGCGGGATTGACCTATTCTAAATTGACAAATGCTTGGGTTTCGTTTGTTGTTGGATCATCATTGTTGCTTAAGCCTGAAGGGGGTAAAATCGGCTTTGTTTTGCCAGCTGAAATCTTGCAGGTTTCATTTGCGCTTCAGTTGAGAAAATTTCTCGCGCACTTCTACAATAAGATTAATATTATTTCTTTTGAGAAATTAGTATTCCCTAATATTCAGCAAGAAGTGGTCTTACTTCTATGTGAAAAAAATAATTCAAAGGAACACAATATTGAACACATTGAATTGCGCGATGCAAGCGAATTGCATTTGCTAGATCTGACAATATTGAAACGGCCGCAAAAGAAAATTGATTTCAAAAGTAACAAGTGGACTTTTTATTTTTTAGATCAAAACGAAATCGATTTTCTTGAAAATATTGCTAATCAGAGAAACATACCAACATTAGAAAAATATGCGAGAGTTGAAGTTGGAATTACAACTGGTTCTAATGATTTCTTCACTGCGCCATTGTCAATAATTGACGAATACGGCTTACATAATTATGCAAGACCTATGGTTGGCAGAAGTGTTCAGGTGAATAGTGTGATATTTACAGAGAAAGATTGGGAAATCAATAAATTCTCAAAAGCAAAAGCGCACTTACTTGTATTTCCAGACGCAAAAAGTCTAAGTTTAAAAAATGGTGCAGAGAAATATATTGCACTTGGGGAAAGTATGGGTATTCACGAAGGTTATAAAACTAGAATTCGAGATGATTGGTTTGTTGTTCCATCGCTGAAAATTTCTGATGCTCTCTTCATACGAAGAAATAATTTGTATCCAAGATTGATAATTAACCAAGCTGAGGCATATACAACGGACACAATGCATAGGGTTTTTGTACGACCTAACACAAGTGTTGAGGCGCTAACGGCAAGTTACTACAATTCTCTTTCTCTAGCATTCACAGAGGTTAATGGTAGAAGTCATGGAGGTGGTGTTCTAGAGTTAATGCCAAGTGAAGCCGAAAAAATATTACTTCCTTATCATTTAGATAATGCAGAATTACTTCAACAAATTGACAAACTTATACGTAATAAAACTAATATTGATGATGTTTTAAAAATCACAAACCAAATAGTACTAAATGAGCATTATCGCTTAACCCAAAAAGAAATAAAATTGGCTCACGGTATTTGGAAAAAACTTTCTCACAGAAGATTGAATAGAGGTAAATAATTTATCATAGATAGCCGACTTCTTAGCTAATAATATTCCCTCACCTCAAAATCCACCCCTTCCCACCAACGCTCGTCCAAGCGTGGCTTCGTCGATGTACTCCAATTCGGTGCCCATGGGTACGCCATGTGCGATTCGGGTGACCATCACCCCGAAAGGTGACAGCATTTTGTTCAAATAATAACTGGTGGCTTCGCCTTCGGCATCGGGATTCAGCGCGAGAATCACTTCCGTGATGCTTTCTTCACTGTTGATGCGTGCGACGAGTTCTTTGATGCGGATGTCGTTCGGACCCATGTTCTCCAGCGGTGAAATCACCCCGCCCAGCACATGGTACCGACCCTTGAATTCACCTGTCTTTTCGATCGCGTACACGTCTTTCGGGTCTTCCACCACACAAACGACACCGGTTTTACGCTTATCCGACGAACATATGGAGCAAACCTCATCATCCGTGATGGTATAACAGGATGTGCAGTAGCGGATGTTCTTTTTCAAATCGACCATTGACGATGCGAGACGCAACACATCTTCTTCCGACTGCTTGAGCAGATGCATGGCCAAACGCTGAGCCGATTTACGTCCCACGCCCGGAAGCTTTGCCAACTGCTCGATCGCCGTTTCCAGTGTTTCGGATGTGAGTCGCATCTAGTTCAGAGGCCGAATTTGCTCATGTCCATGCCCGGAATACCACCCGGAGGAAGCATCGATTTTGTGATTTCCGCCATCTTTTCCTTGCCCTGACGATCTGCTTCAGCCAAGGCTTTGTTCACGCCGGCCACGATCAGATCTTCTAACATTTCCGGATCATTCGGATCCAAAACATCCTTATCGATGGAAATCGACATCACTTCTCGGTTCCCGTTGGCAGTGACGCGCACCATGCCGCCGCCCACTTCGGAGGTCACTTCAATCTGTCCAAGCTCCGATTTCACGCGTTCCATTTGCTTTTGCATGTCTTGGATCTTGCCAAACATATCAGCCATGTTCATCATCGGGTGTCCTTAATAATCGAGTTCCGCACCAAAGACATCCACGATCATCTTCAGTTTCGGATCTTCTTGTTGTAGTTTTCTAAATCGGGCGTAAGGGTCGTCTTGAACCGCTTTGGGTCTCGACGCATTCAATGTGAATTCGAGCGTAAGCATGCGACCCAGAACGGTTTTCCAGCAGACCATCAGATCTCGCTGATTTACCTGAAGGATGTTGCGCGAGAATTCATCATCGCATTCGAGCGTGAGCAATTCGCCTTTGATGTCAATCACCTGACTCCGGATCAGACTGTGCGAGATCGACATCTTGCACGTTTTCTTCACTTCGTCGATGTAATCGGACCATGCGGCTCGGATATCATGAAGAAACAATTCCTTCAATTCGACTTCGTGTTCCGGTTCGGGCTGGATGTCCTCCTGCGCTTGCGCTGCAAGCGCCAATCCGCCTTCAATTTTGCCGGATGTGTGTTGTTCCTCATCCAGATTCACCGAACGAAGCGCGTTCGTGGGGCGATTGATCGCGGGCGAGCCGAAGAGTGCGGATGTCGGGGTCGCTATCGGGGTCGCTATCGGGGTCGATGTCGGGGTCGATGGCATCGACCCTTTCGGAGAACTGTTTGCTGCTGTCGGGGCCGATGGCATCGGCCCTTTTGAAGACGACCCTGCTGCATGTGGCGACGCTTTTAGCGCCTCCATCAGCTCACTCAGCCCTTTTGCACGTGGCATCGTGGTGAGCTTGAGCAGCGCGAGCTCAACTTGGATGCGGGGTTGCGCCGCTTCCCGGATCTTGAATTGCGCTTCGCTCACGAGATGCATCATGCGCAAGACGTCTTCTTCGGAAAAATGGGAGGATGCCTTCATCAAGCGCTGCTTCGTCTCGTCGGTGGCCTCCACGAGGTACAAGTTCTTGGCATCGCGGGCCATGTACAGATTGCGAAGCATCTCAGTGAGCGCGATGAGCAATTCCTGCATGTCGTTGCCTTGCTGCAACAACGAATCGAGAATGGATAGCACGCGCGAGCTGTCGTGAGCGCGAATCGACTCGATGATATCGAACAAGGTATCCTGTCCAACGATGTTCAAGGCGTTGAGCAAGGCATCGTGCGTCACAGTAACGCCGCAGAACGCGATCACTTGGTCCATCAGGCTCAGTGCGTCGCGAAGGGCTCCATCCGCCTTACCGGCGATCACATGCAACGATTCGTCGTCGATGGTGATGGATTCCTCTGCGCAGATGTGTCGCAGGCGCTCGACAATCTCGCCTACTTTGATGCGTCGAAAATCGAAGCGCTGGCACCGCGAGAGGATCGTGGGAAGCACTTTGTGAGGCTCGGTGGTCGCGAAAATGAAGACCACGTAAGACGGAGGTTCTTCCAATGTCTTCAGCAAGGCGTTGAACGCCTGCTTGCTAAGCATGTGAACCTCATCGATGATATACACTTTGTAGATGCCTTTCTGGGGCGGCACGCGCACCGTGTCGCGCAGGCGATGCACGTCATCCACGCTATTGTTGGATGCGGCGTCGATTTCGATGATGTCGAGGGTTGAGCCAAGCGCTTCCCCATCCACCGAATCGTCAATTCCGTTGATCATGCGGGCCAGAACCCGCGCCATCGTCGTTTTTCCTACGCCTCTCGGTCCGCTGAACAGATACGCATGATTCAGGCGTTTCTGACCGATCGCGTTGCGAAGCGTACTGCTCACATGTTCTTGTGAAACAATATCTTCAAAGGTGCGCGGGCGGTATTTTCGGGTGAGCGCTTTGTAGGTATCGGACATGACCGCAAGCTAACGAAAAAACCCCGGACGGAGAACCGCCCGGGGCTTCATCAGCTTATTTTTTGTCTTTGATACGAGCCGCTTTACCACGCAATTCGCGCAAGTAATACAGCTTCGCACGGCGCACACTTCCTTCTTTTTTCACGTCCATTTTGGCAATGAACGGAGTATAGAACGGGAAAATCCGCTCCACACCCACGTTGTTGGAAATCTTGCGAACCGTAAAGGTTTTGTTGGCGCCGCCACCTTTGATACCGATGACCACACCTTCGTACTGCTGAATGCGCTCTTTGTCGCCCTCACGTACTTTGTAGTGGATGTTCACCGTATCGCCCACATTGAATGCGGGAAGGTTGTCGTGCACCTGGGTCTGTTCAACTAAGGTCAGTTTATTCATGGTCTAGTCCAGGGTTGTTATGGTCAGTTACAAACGTTTGATAAAGATCGGGTCTTCGCTCTCGGGTCCGTTCCAGCGACTGCTGAAACCTCCATTCTTTGATTTTTTTATGATGGCCTGAGGTGAGCACCTTCGGCACGTTCATGCCTCGATACTCTTCTGGCCTCGAATACACCGGATAACCGAGCAAACCGTCCATGAAAGAATCTTCCAAGGCGCTTTCGGCATCTCCGAGCACACCCGGTATGAGCCGGGCGATGGCATCCACAATCACAAGCGCGGGCAGTTCTCCGCCCGACAACACATAATCGCCGATGCTGTATTCTTCGGTGATCAACTCATCACGCACCCTCTGATCCACGCCTTTGTAGTGGCCGCACAAGATCAGGATGTTGGTGTCCATCGACATGCGATTGGCATCTTCCTGTTTGAACGGCTTTCCATCGGGCGATGTGAAGATCACACGGTCGTAGGTTCGTTGGCTTTGAAGCGCTTCGATGCACTCGAAAATCGGCGGAGCTTGCATCACCATGCCGGCTCCTCCTCCATACGAGGTATCGTCCACTTTCTGATGGCGGTCGTGGGTGTAATCGCGCAGGTTATGCACGTTCACCTCCAGATAGCCACCGTCGCGGGCGCGCTTCACAATGCTATGGTCCAACGGACTGCGCAACAGGTCGGGAACAGCTGAGATCAGATCCACTCTCATGGTTACAGATCCTTCAGATGGTCCACATCCTGAACCTTAATGGTGGCGTTCTCATCATCGATGTCGATGATATAGGCGTCTACAAATGGGATCAGAAAGCTTCCCGTGTCCCCTTTCACTTCCAAAAGGGGATGGGCGGGGTTTTCGATCACATCCAAGACGTCGCCCACATGGGTTCCGTGCGGATCAATCACGCGATAACCGGTGAGATCCCAGTCTTCGTCGTCCGGCGCTGGTTCAGGAACAAGGCTGGCAGGGACGAAAACCGGTTTTCCACGCAGGGCTTCCGCGAGATTCCGGGTTGTGATGGTTCCAAAAAAAACAAAGAACTGAGTGTGTCCACCTTTCACGACTTTTCTGGCAGCGGTTACCCGGATAGGGTAATACTCTGATGAGGGGTCGAAAAGGTACATCACCTGATCCGGGGTGAAGACATCGGTCTCCATGTCCGGTTCGATCACCACTTCTCCCGATGTGCCATGGGCTCGTAAAATCCGGCCGATCCGGGTGTATCCCATGGTCATGACAGAAGCGTGTTTCGTACGGTGAAAATTAGTTGGCTTTCTCTTCGTCGGCAGGTGCGTCTTCGGCAGGAGGTACTTCGTCAGCTTTCGCTTCCTCAGTATCTACGACTTCAGATTTAGCAGCCGCTTCAGTGGCAACGTCTTCGGTGGTGCTTCCGGCGTCGACAGGAGCGCCTTCGTCAACCATTTCGGCGACTTTTTCTTCAACCACGTCAGCTGCTACAGCCTCTTCGGCCACAGCTTCTTCTGCTACAACGTCTTCAGCTACAACTTCTTCAGCAACTGGTGCTTCGGCGGCCTTTTTGGCAGCTTCAGCGTCTGCTTTGGCCTTGGCTTCGGCAGCGGCTGCTTCGGATTTCTTGACGGTCACTTCTTCGGCTTTGAGAGCGGCTTTGCGAACATCCGCACGGGTTTTTTCCGTGCCTTTGCCAGCAGCGCGTTCGGCTTTCCAAGCATCGATCGTGGTGTTGATTTCTTCTTCGGTTTTGCCCCATCCGATCAGGTGAAGACGGTAGTAGATACCTTCTTTTTTGAGGATGTCGCGAACCGTATCGGTGGGCTGGGCTCCGGTTTTGAGCCAGTAGATCACGCGTTCGGTGTTCATGAAGGCGACCGTGGGCTGTGTCACCGGGTTGTAACGACCAAGATCTTCAATGATCCGGCCATCACGACGGGCGCGATTGTCTGCGGCTACCAAGTGATAGTAAGGGCGTTTTTTACGTCCGTACCGTTGTAAACGAAGTTTTACCAAGGGTTACTCCTATTGTTGTGTGTGTTTCATTAGCGGCGGCGCGAAGCCTGTGCATTCCGCATTGTCTGCATCGCGCGGCCCATACCTCCTCCGGAGAGGCTGCGCATCATTTTCTTCATCTGTTCGAAGTTCTTCAACAGGTCGTTCACCTGCTTCACAGAGGTGCCCGAGCCATCCGCGATTCGACGGCGGCGGCTCGCATTCAATACATCGGGGTCTTCCCGTTCGGCTGGAGTCATCGATTGGATGATGGCCTCGATCGGCTTCAACATATTATCGTCCATCTCCACATTCTTGGTGGCTTGCGCCATACCCGGAATCATGCCCATCAGATCCTTCATCGAACCCATCTTCTTGATCTGTTGCATCTGCGAGTAGAAGTCGTTCAATGTGAACTTGTTCGTGGAGATCTTCTTGCGGATCGCCTGGGCTTCTTTCTCGTCGAACTGCTCTTGGGCTTTTTCCACCAACGACACCACGTCGCCCATGCCCAAGATGCGTTGCGCCATCCGGTCTGGATAGAACTCGGACATCGCGTCGAGTTTCTCGCCAGTACTGATGAATTTGATCGGCTTTTCAACGACCTGGCGGATGGATAAGGCCGCACCACCCCGGGTGTCGCCGTCCAACTTGGTGAGCACCACGCCATCGAAATTGATGCGCTCATTAAAGGCTTTGGCGGTATTCACCGCGTCCTGACCGGTCATCGAATCAACTACGAACAGGATTTCGTTCGGCTTGAGAATCTCTTTGATGCGGGCCACTTCAGACATCATGTCTTCATCCACATGCAAGCGGCCGGCGGTATCCACAATGAGAACGCTGCAGGCGGCTTTGCGAGCGGCATCCAAGGCTTCTTTCGCCACACGAACCGCATCTTTCTCGACAATACTATAGACCGGAACATGGATGGATGCGGCCAAGGCTTTCAACTGTTCCACAGCCGCCGGACGATACACGTCGGCCGCAGCCAACATCGGCGTCTGTTTCTTGTCTTTGAGGTATTTGGCCAGTTTGGCGGCGAAGGTGGTTTTACCGGAACCTTGCAGACCCGCGATGAGAATGACCGTTGGTGGAACGGTTGCGAGGCGGATATCCTCTTTCGTGGTGCCCAGCGTGCGGATCAGTTCATCATAGACAATCTTGGTGAACATCTGACCCGGCGAAACAGACGACAATACGCCCGCGCCTTCGGCTTCTTCTTTGACTCTGCGCGTGAATTCTTTCGCGACGTCCAGATTGACATCGGCATCCAACAGCGCCCGGCGGATTTCCCGCACGGTCTCAGCGATGTTCACATCGCTGATTCTGGCTTGGCCAGACAAATTCTTAAAGACGGTATTTAGCTTACCGGAGAGATCATCAAACATATGGATTGCGGTTAATTACGAATAATCGGTTGCAACAGAGACCCACAATATACCGGTTTATCAACCGATTATCAACATCGGCCAAGTGTTTGAAAGTACCGCCAAGTCTCCCTATTCTTCACCGTACCCAATCCATATACAGAATCTTAGCAAAAACCACTCATGAGTCAGGGACACGGACTACTTAAAGGCAAGAAAGGCATCATTTTCGGGGCACTTGACGAACGCAGCATCGCATGGCGTGTGGCCTTGGCTTGTCATCGCGAAGGCGCCGAATTCGTTTTATCGAACGCACCCATCGCCTTGCGTCTGGGCCAACTAAACGCCCTCGGCGAGCAAACCAATTCTCCGATCATCGCGTGTGATGTGGCCAATGATGCCGACGTGGCAGCCCTCATCACCCAAGTGAAAGAGAAATTCGGAAAGATCGATTTCATCCTTCATGCGATCGGGATGTCGCCGAACATCCGCAAGAAGAAAGAATATGAGGACATCGATTACAACTACCTTAAGCAAACACTCGATATTTCCGCCATTTCCTTGCACCGCGTGCTGCATCATGCGCATTACACGCAAGACATCATCAATGAAGGTGGAAGTGTGGTCGCACTGAGTTACATCGGCGCGCAGCGTATTTTCTCGAAATATTCGGACATGAACGATGCCAAAGCTTTGCTCGAGAGTATCGCGCGGAATTATGGAAGTCGCCTGGGCAAGAAAGGCATCCGGGTGAACACGATTTCGCAGGGTCCGACCAAAACCTCTGCCGGCGCCGGCATCAAAGGATTCGACGGGATGTTCGATTTCGCCGAGAAACTCTCTCCATTGGGAAATCCGAGCGCCGACGAATGCGCCGATTACTGTGTGGTGATGTTCTCCGATCTCACGAAAAAAGTAACGATGCAAAACCTCTTCCACGACGGCGGATTCTCCAGCAATGGCATTTCCGAAGAACTGATGGAAGATCTGGCCAACCTGTACGCGGCACAAAACCCAGGCGAATGATCCATTCCGAATCCGAATCCACGACTTTATTAAAAGGTGACGCGCTCGAAGGCCGCACGGCATTGGCTGTGGGTACTGTGCGGATGAAGCCCGAAACCATCGCATTGGTGCGCAGCAAGCAGATCCGCAAAGGGGATGTGCTTACCGTCGCCGAAATCATCGGCATTTTCGGTGCGAAGCAGACCAGCATGTTGTTTCCGTATTGCTATCCGAATGTGCTGACTCGCATTGATGTGCGTTTCGAGCTGAAGGATGAGGATTCTTGCATCGTGATCGAAGCCTTCACAAAAACGGCCGGTCTCGTGAGTGTGGATATGGAAGCCCTCTCAGCGGTATCGCTTGCGGCTTTGTGCATCTACGACATGTGCAAATCGGTGGATGCCACCATCCGCGTGTCGGACATCCATCTGGTTTCGAAAACCGGAGGCTCCGGACATGGCATCGGGAGCAACTGATCGAATCGTATTAGGTATCGACCCGGGATCCCGTCACACCGGCATCGCCATTCTGAGGCAAGAAGGAAGTCGTTTTGAGGTGCTGATGGTTGACGTGCTTCACACCATCACGCAAACCGATCATGCCGAGCGCATCTCCGAGATTTATTCCCATCTCGTGAGTGTCATCCAAACCTGGAAACCGACCTCCTGCGCCATCGAGACACCTGTATATGGGAAAGATCCCTTGGCCTTGCTGAAATTAGGTCGAGCGCAGGCCGCCGCCATTCTTGCTGCCAGCAACTCGGGTTTGGATGTGACCGAGTACTACCCTAAAGCTGTGAAAAAATCCATCACAGGTAACGGAAACGCCAGTAAAGAGCAAGTCGCCGCCATGCTGAACACGGTACTGAAGCTCGATAACATGAAATACCCCAAAGACGCGACCGATGCCCTATCGGTGGCCTGGTGTCATCTGACGAGAAGAGAGGTCGTCGGGGCAACTGTAGGGGCGGATGGCATCCGCCCGTCAGATGTCATCCGCCCCAAATCCCGTCGCGCCTCCAAAGACCCCTGGGCCGACTACGTCAAACAAAACCCTGAACGAGTGAAATCATGATCGCTTTCCTGAACGGACTCATCGCCGAGAAAAAACCCAATTCCGTGGTGATGGATGTCGGCGGTGTGGGATATGAAGTGGGCATCAGCGTGTCGTGCAGCTCGGAACTGCCGTCGAACGGACATCAGGCCAAACTTCACATCCATCATCATATCACCGAAGCGGATCAGCGCTTGTTCGGATTCCTTCATTTGGAAGAAAAACGGCTCTTCGAACTGCTACTGACCGTGAAAGGTGTCGGACCGAAACTCGCATTGACGATCTTATCCGGATTGGATCAAAACGGCATCGCCAGGGCGATCGCTTCGCAAGATCTCGGCACCTTATCGCGCATTCCGGGCATCGGACGCAAAACCGCCGAGCGCATCGTCCTTGAGCTTCGCGACAAAATGGGTGGCGGTGAGTTGATCCTCACTGGTGAAACCACGTCGGATGCGCGGATGGAAGCCGTTTCCGCGTTGGAAGCCTTAGGATATAAGCGGATGGATGCTGAAAAAGCCGTCGCACTGGCTGTGAAAGAAGCCTCCGATGTGCACAACGCCGGCGAACTCGTGAAGCTGGGACTGAGACTGATCCGCTGAGTTATTGCTGCTGCTGTTGCTGCTGATACTGGATCTGCTTGTCGCTTCGCTGGATCGATTTCGGATAGACCGGAAGCTTCACGGGGATGTCGTCTGAAATCGGAACCGTTGTGCTGGCGATATGCACGGCCACATCCATTTTCGACGCCGGATGCCCTTTATAGACGCCTCGCGTAGGTGGAACATCGCTGTAATCGCGTCCGATTGCGATGCGAATATGCCGCTCACCGGCCAATCGGTTGTTCGTGGGGTCGAAGCCGATCCAACCCAATTGCGGAAGCCAGGCTTCGATCCAGGCATGCGAGGCGCCGTCTGTGGATCGGTCTCCATCCTGCTTGCGATGGTACAAGTATCCACTCACGTACCGAGTAGGAATGCCCACTTGTCGAAGCAGCGCGATCATGATGTGCGTGAAATCCTGACACACGCCGCGCCGGTTCGAAATGGCTTCATCAATCATCGAATCCACCCGTGTGCTCTGCGGCACATAATCGAAGGTTGAAAAAATGGAATGATTCAGTTCTCGGATGAGACTGAGCGGATCGTCGCGTCGCACCACATTCAGTTCGGCCGCGAGAGACCGCAAGGATTCGGTGGGATGTGTGAAGTGGCTCGGCATCCGCATTTCGTAATAATCGGAATCCGTTATTGCCTGATCCAGCTCATTCCACGCCGACTCATCGAGCTTGACCGGCAGATTAGGCCGCATCCGCACTTCAACCGTCGAATTGGTGGTGATGGTGAGCGAGTTATGTCCGCCCGGAATATTGAAATGATGCACCTGGTTGTTCGAATAATCCTGATACACGCTAATGTGCGCCGGCGGATCGGTGATGAGATCGAACTGATGACACACCTGGATGTCGTCAGAAATGGGATGCAATCTCACTTCCATCACGCTTTCATGAACGGGAGAATCGTACTGGAACCGCGTGACGTGTCGCACGGCATAGGCGAAGGTCGTACTCATAGGCCGGTTTCTACCGGATAACTGATGTACGTGGTGTAAATCGATTCGTGAAGCAAGGCGTACTGGCGTTGGATGTCCATCAAAAATTTGGCGGGGTCGGAACGGATGTCGTCAATTAACGCATAATCCAAGGTGGCGGAAATCCGTCCCGATAAGCGGTTCACATTGCCGACTTTCCGGGTTTGGGTGATCTCGGATATATCCAACAAGGAGGCTTTCACGAGATCGGCTGAAAACCGGATCGAATGCGGAAAGGTCTGGTCCAAAACGAGGAACGAGACAATCCGCGGTGAGGAAATATACGATTGATAAGATCGGCAATAGGCCTCGAATGCGGTGCACGATTTGAGCAAGCCCACCCAATCGCTGTATTGATCCAGAGCCACTTCCTCGTCCTCACCGATCTCAACATCTTCCAAAAACACCTCCAATAGCCGAATGATGCACGACGCCCGCTCCATATACCGCCCCACGTGGATGAACTGCCATCCTTCGGCATGACTCATCGTGGAGTCGGTGATTCCCTGAAACAACTGGGATCCTTTTTTCACTTGGGTGAGGTAATGATTCGGATTCACGGCGATATCGGCCGGCTTGGCCTTGTTCACATATAAATACAAACGGTTCACCTGCTCCCACATTTCACTGGAAATCTGTTCGCGCACATGTCGGGCGTTTTCCCGGGCCGATGCGATGCACGATAAAATGCTATTGGGATGATTTCGGTTGAGCAGGATGTCCATGATCAGGTCGTCCGAGTCGGTCAATTCCGGATCAAAGGTCTTCAACAAACGCTGACGCCGCTTCTGAGCGAATTCGGGGTTCTGATCCACCAAGCCATGCAAATTCACATCCAAAAGGCGCGCATGATGTTCGGCGCGTTCCAGATAGCGGCTCATCCAATACAGACTGTCGACAACTCTCGATAGCATAAGCGGATTAATCTAGGACCCAGGTGTCTTTGCTGCCACCCCCTTGTGAGGAATTCACGACGAGCGATCCTTCGCGAAGCGCGACTCGCGTGAGTCCGCCCGGAGTGATGGTGATTTTGTCGCCATATAACACATATGGACGCAGATCGATGTGGCGCGGTGCGATTCCCCCATCAATGAAACAGGGGGATGTGGACAGTGCCAAGGTGGGTTGAGCGATATAATTTCTCGGATTTTGCTGGATGAGGGCACGAAACGCCTCCTGTTCCTTCTTCGTGCTTGCCGGACCGATCAACATCCCGTATCCGCCCGATTCTCCTACCGCTTTCACGACCAGTTTGTCGAGATTGGCGAGAACATGGTTCCGGTTTTTCTCATCATCCAGAAGCCAGGTGTCCACATTCGGTAAGATCGGATCTTCACCCAGATAATATTTGATGATCGCGGGAACGTAGGCATAAATGGCTTTGTCGTCGGCGATTCCAGTACCGAGCGCATTCGCAAGACCCACATTTCCGGAACGATAGGCATTGAACAAGCCAGGAACACCGAGGATGGAATCGGAACGGAACACAAGCGGATCGATGAAATCATCGTCGATGCGTCGATAAATCACATCCACGCGCTGCAAACCGGATGTGGTTCGCATATACACGACGCTGTTATGCACCAGCAAATCCTTGTTTTCCACGAGCTCGATACCCATTTGCCGAGCCAGAAACGTGTGCTCGAAATAAGCGGAATTGAACACACCCGGTGTGAGCAGCACGATATTCGGATCTTCTACGCCTTTCGGTGCCAAGTGGCGAAGCACCGCCAGCAGCGATTGGCTGTACGGCTCGACCGGACGCACATCATAATTCTGGAACAGCAAAGGAAACACGCGCTTGATCACCTGCCGGTTCGAGAGCATATACGACACGCCGCTCGGAACTCGGAGATTGTCTTCCAGCACGCGATAGGTTCCGTCCCCATCCCGAACAATATCCGATCCCGTGATGGAGATGTAGATTTGGTTCGGCACGTTCAGTCCGCGCATTTCGCGGCGATAAGATTTGCACGAATAGATGAGATCGCGCGGCACTACTTTGTCGTTCAGGATTTTCGCATCATGATAGACGTCGTGAATAAAGAGATTCAGCGCGGTGATGCGTTGCTGCAATCCTTTTTCGATGTGGCTCCATTCGTTCGCCGGAATGATGCGAGGCACCAAATCATAGGGAAAAATTCGTTCGGTGCTTGAATCGTCATGATACACCGTGAATGTAACCCCTTGCGTGAGAAAGGATTGGTCGGCCGCTTCCTGTCGTTTGAACAATTCTCCCGATGGAAGTTCATTCAATCGAGAATGGACATGCTCGTAATGCGGCCGTGGCTTCCCGTTCGCGTCGAACATCTCATCGTATCCAGTCGAGAGACCATAATCTTTAAATATCGTGTGCATGTCGAGGTTTATGCAGTCGTTTTGTACACTTCGGCTCCAAAATACTTAAATAATTTAAGCCAGCCGCCCTTTTATTACATTTTATCTGTCATCCCTCGCCACTAAGACATAATATTGGGATAACAATCCCTCCCGACCTTATGCCCGTGGCCAAAGAAACCATTCTGATCGTGGACGATGAAGCCGACCTACTCGAGCTCATCGAATACAACCTCAAAAAGGAAGGGTACAATGTGCTCAAGGCTGAAAACGGATCCGAGGGCATTCGTCTGGCGCGCAAACATCATCCCGACCTGATCCTCCTCGATATCATGATGCCGCGCATGACCGGCTTCGAGGTATGCAAAGTCATCCGTGAAGACAACGACCTCAAGCAGGTCCCCGTCATTTTCTTAACGGCTCGCAGCGACGAAGAAACCGAAGTCACCGGGCTGGATGTGGGCGCAGACGACTTCCTTCCCAAGCCCATCAGCACGGTCAAATTGGTCGCTCGTATCAAAACCGTACTGCGTCGTGCTGTGGAAAATGAGGATGTCGGTGCGGAAATAGCGGTTCATGATCTGTTGATCAACCGCGATCGCTACTTGGTGCTTCGTGGCACAAAAGAATTCCAATTGCCTCGAAAAGAGTTTGAAGTGTTGTTCTTTCTGGCCAGCCGGAAAGGGAAAGTGATCGACAGACAAACCCTACTCAATGAAGTCTGGGGCAGCAATGTGTTTGTGATCGACCGAACCGTGGATGTGCACATCCGCAAAATCAGAGAAAAGCTCGGTGAGCAGTATATTGAAACGGTAAAAGGAGTCGGTTACCGTTTCAAAGAATGAGTGGTTTTTTTTATCTGGGCTTCCGGTTGGCGCTTCGTGCGGCGCTATGGTTGCTTCCGGTCACATTTCTGCTGTTTTGGGTGAGTCAACCGTGGCAAGAAGCCCTCTTGTTGGCCGCATATGCGTCTGTGGCCGCATCCGTCATCGTCTATCTGCAGGCCCGCGCGTTGCTCGTGCGCCGTTTCAACCGCATCCTAAATGAATTGAAAGACATTTCCGAGAGGCATTTCGCGGATTCGGAAGAAACCTACTTCCGCAAAGATGAGCTGGATGATGTGGTTTTAGACACCCGCGACACAGCCCGGACCGTCGAAAACGAGCTTCAACGCCTCAATAAGCTCGAAAACTATCGCAAGGAATTCATCGGTGATATCTCCCACGAGCTGAAAACCCCCATTTTCGCGGTTCAAGGCTACATCGAAACGCTGATCAATGGCGCACTAAATGATAAAACCGTGAACGAGCGGTTCTTGCAAAAAGCGATGAACAACGTGAACCGCCTCACGGAATTGACGCAAGATTTGCTGGAAATCTCACGCATCGAGACGGGCGACATCAAATCGAATCTGGTCCCGATACAACTGAAAGACATGATTGTGGATGTGATGGATGGACTTCAGCTCAAAGCCCATCATGATTCCATCTCATTGGTCTTGAACGAGTTCGACGCATCGATCCGAGTGATGGCCGATCGCACCCAATTGAAGCAAGTATTGGTGAATCTGATTGAGAACGCGATTAAATACAATCAAGCTGGCGGGATGGTGACGGTCGGCGTGAAAACCTATCCCAAAAATCCATCCAAACTGCTGGTCTACATCAAAGACACGGGAATGGGAATCGAGCCGCATTATTTGAACCGGGTGACGGAGCGATTTTTCCGGACGGAAAAATCTCGTGCGAGGGAACAAGGCGGATCTGGACTCGGTCTCGCGATCGTCAAGCACATCATCGAAGCGCATCATGAGCAGTTGATCATCGAAAGCACTGTGGGAAAAGGATCTACATTTAGTTTCACGTTGCAGAATACCGACCGAGTTTCCCTACCTTGATATCCCAACTAAGACTGAAGAGAGACTTATGAGATATGCATTGATCATGGCCGGTGGCGTAGGTTCCCGGTTCTGGCCCAGTTCGCGCGTGGCCAAACCGAAGCAATTTTTGAACCTGCTTGGCGACCGCACCATGATCCAGATGACGGTGGACCGTATTCGTCCGCTGTTCAAACCTGAGCATATTTTCGTGATCACCAACGACTCCTATGTGTCTCTCGTGCATGAGCAACTTCCCGAAATTCCGATGCGGAACATCATCGGCGAAGTGGTGGCGAAGAACACGGCTCCTTGCGTAGTGCTGGCCGCCACCATGATGCTCGAGCTCGACCCCGAGGCCTCAATGGTGGTGCTTCCGGCCGATCATCACATGACAAACCCTGGGCAGTTCCTCCGCATCTTGGAAAGTTCATTGGCGAAGGCGGAATCGGGTCCGCACTTGGTTACCGTCGGACTCACCCCGCATCGTCCCGAAACCGGCTACGGCTATATCCAGCAAGACGATCAGCATTATGAGGACATGGCTGGAAACCGTGTCTACAAAGTTCGCTCCTTCGCGGAAAAACCAGACATCCATACGGCGATCCGCTTTCTTCAATCGGGTGATTTCTTATGGAACAGCGGGATGTTCATCTGGCGCGCCGATACGATTTTGAACGAATTCCGTCGTCACCTTCCAGAAATGGCCATTTTGGCGCGGCAGATCCCGGCTTTGGATGATGCCGACTTCAAAAAATCGGTCGATGCCTTTTATCGCTCGGTCAATTCCATCTCCATCGATTATGGAATCATGGAAAAAGCCGAAACCGTGCATGTGGTTCCAGGTGAATTCGGATGGAGCGATGTGGGAAGTTGGCAGGCGATTTATGAATTGGCCGATAAAGACGCCAATCTGAACGCCGCCCAAGGAACGGAGGCGTTGTTTGTGGATTCCGCCAATTGCTTGGTAAAATCGTCCAGCGGACGTTTCGTGGCCATGGTCGGACTCGATGGCGTCGCTCTCGTCGAAACCGACGACACGATCATGGTTTGCCGCATCGAAGCCGCTCAGGACGTGAAAAAAGTGGTGGATTCCTTGAAAGGAACCGCTAACGAACCCCTGAGATAACCACCTGCTGATCGTACGCCAGGTACATGCCCGAAGGCAATCTCGCATTGATCTCGGCATGCCGCACTTGCGATGACATATGAACGAAATAGGTGAGCCTCGCTCCTACCTTTCTTGCGACATCTACGGCTTCCGGAATCGTGAAGTGGGTCGGGTGTGGCGGCTCCCACCTCAGTCCGTTCAAAATCAGGATATCCGTTCCTCGCAATAACTCATAAGTGGTATCCGGAATGTGATTCGCATCGGTGATGTAGGCAATATCATTCACCCGATAGCCCAGAATCTCCATCCCTCCATGCGTCACTGGTAGCGGTGTGATGAGCACATCATTCAAGGTTCCTTGTGTGATGGGTTGGAAGTCCATATCCACAGAACCGATGGTTTTTCCTGGCTCGAACATATAATGGAAGCGGGTGCGGATGGAGGCTTCGGTCCGAGGATGCGCCATCACAGGTATCGAGCCTCCTTGCATGTAATTGAACGGACGCAAATCATCCAAACCGCCGATGTGATCGGTATGTTCGTGCGTGAACAGCACCATATCGATGTGCCGGATGCCGCTGCGCAGCGTTTGCAAGCGGAATTCGGGACCAATATCGATCACGATGCTCGTTTGTGGCGTTTTCAGCCAGACGGATGTGCGATAGCGATTATCGCGCGGATCGGTGCCGGCATCCTCACTTCCGAATCCACCGGCCACGGGCACACCCATGCTGGTTCCGGTTCCTAAAAATGTGAGGGTGACGGGCGTCATTGCGAGGTATCGAAATTCAATTCGGGATCGCTGATCACCTTCAAGCGGGCCCAAATGTCGTCCAATTCCTTGCGAACCGCGGGCTTGATGAACACCGAACTGTGATCGAGCGATTGAATGAGCTTGGCCAAGGTAACAGCTTGCGTGTCAATCGGTTGATTCTTATTCAGCATGATGAGCGATTCGCCTTCCAGGATGCAGCTTCCACCACGGAAATTCCCTTTCTCCTTGCGGATACGGTAGCCGAGCGATTGCACCACCTCTTCCAATTCCATCACCAGCTTATCGGGTTTCATGCTCAAAAGGTAACGCCTAGCATGTAAGAAACCGACGCCACTTCGTAATTGAACTGCGATTCTTCCAACAAATATGAGCGCGAATGAGCTTGGACGCCGGTCACAAACCCGATGCTTCGCACAATCGCATCCCCATACAACAGGGCGGATGCATGAAATTGCGACATTCCGCCGCCGTTCGAATTAATGGCGCTCGAGCTGAACGCATACCCCCCGGTGCCTTCGAGCGACAAGCGCAACCGCTTAGTCAATCGAATTTGCGCTTCCAAACCTGCTCCGATTCCGAGCGCATTCTGAACAAAATCACGACTTCTGGATTGCGCAGAGGTATTCGTCATCGTTGTGTAGAGGGAAGTGATCTGCAAGGGAACGCCGATTTCGAAGCGAGGTCGGCGGACGAACACGTATTCCGAACCCAGAATCGCACCGAACGTGGAGTACCGGATGTCGCTTTCTCCCAGATTTCGCCCGGTCGACATCGTGAACACCAATCCGCCGGCTTCCACATTGAATTTCAGAAGATTTCCGCTGAACGACAGATCTTCGAATGGAAGAACGGTCGCCGGACCTGTGTAGGTCACGACTGTGGGTTCATAGCCAGCGGACAGCACAAAGCCCGGCCGCGAAATCACATCCCGATTGGGCGTCACCGAAAACATCTGTGCCTGGAGGTCGGTGGCAACCAACGCCAATACGAGCGTCAACATCACGCCAAAAAAACGATTGGAACGATTCGCCGCCCCCGCTACCTTAGTAATTGAACTCATAATCGAAAAATACAATGAAAATCCTACTCCCCTTGCTATTCAGCGTCATCGCCATGGTACTAACGAACGGAACACCAACCAGCTTTCATACATTCACCGTGAAGGATATTCGCGGAAAGGATGTGAACCTTGCCGATTACAATGGCAAAACCGTCCTGGTGGTGAACACCGCCTCCAAATGTGGCTACACGCCGCAGTACAAAGGCCTCCAAGCCTTGTACGAATCCTATCAAGAGCGCGGGCTCGTGATCTTGGGCTTTCCTGCGAATGAATTCGGTGGACAAGAACCCGGAACCGAAGAAGACATCGCGGAATTCTGTGAAGTAAACTTCGGCGTCAAATTTCCTTTGTTCTCCAAGACCGTGGTGAAAGGCGATGGCATCCATCCGTTATTCGACATGCTGACATCCACGAAAAATCCGGATTTCACCGGCGAAATCAACTGGAACTTCGAGAAGTTTTTGATTGATAAGGATGGAAACCTGGTGCGTCGCTTCCGCAGCAAAACCACTCCGGATAGCAAGGAACTGACATCGGCGATCGATGCTCTTCTGGCACCGTCGACCGTCCACTAATTCAACGAATGTGCGCTGAGGATGAACTTCGGGATGTTCACATACACAATGGACCCGTCCTCGCGCACCATTTCGTAATAGCCTTCCATCGATCCTTTGAAGGATTTCAGCACACAGAAGCTGGAATAAATATGCGATGAGCCCGGATTGATCACCGGTTGCTTGCCGATCACGCCATCGCCCTTCACTTCGTATTCTTCGCCGTTCGAATCTTTGATGAACCAATGGCGGCGCATGAGCTGTACCGGCTCGCTGCTTCTGTTCTCGATGGTGATGGCATATGAAAACACATGCCGCATGCCGATCGGGTCGGATTCATGCTCCACATACGCTGGAAGCACGATGATTCGGATGTCGTTGGTGATTTCGGTGTATCTCATGTCAAGGAGTATAACCCAGAATCGGTCCCAACCATTTCTCGATTTCTGAAATTTCCATGTTTTTTCTTTCGCTGTACTCCTGAACTTGGTCTTTCCCGATGGCGCCCAAGCGGAAATAAGCCGCATCGGGATGCGCGAAATAAAAGCCGCAGACGGATGGAGGAGGATTCATGGCAAACGATTCAGTTAGGGTGATGCCGGTATGTGTCGTGGCTTCAACCAAGGAGAACAGAGAAGGTTTCTCGGTATGATCCGGACACGCCGGATACCCCGGCGCCGGTCTGATCCCCCGATACTCCTCCCGTATCAACGCATCGTTCGATAAGCCCTCATCCGGCGCGTACCCCCAAATTTCACGCCGAACCCGGACATGCAGATATTCTGCGAAGGCTTCCGCCAAGCGATCGGCCAACGCCTTCAGCAAAATCGCGTTATAATCGTCCATGGCCCGCTCATAAGCCTTGATCTTCTCGTCAATGCTGCCACTTGCCGTAACGGCAAACGCGCCTATAAAATCTCCGATTCCAGTTTCCACTGGCGCCACATAATCGGCAATAGCGCGGTTCGGCTGACCTTCACGCTTTTTCGTCTGTTGCCGCAATGTGTGCAAGACGGTTTTCACTGTCGTGCGTGACGAATCCTCATAAACCAGGATATCATCTCCAACTGCGTTGGCAGGGAAAAGTCCGACGACGCCACGCATTCGGACATCCGGATCGGCTTCCAACAGATCCAGCATCTTGTTCGCATCGTCATACATCGACCGGGCTTCGTTGCCCACGATCTCGTCATCGAAAATGGCGGGATATTTTCCGGTCAGTTGCCAGGTGATGAAGAACGGATTCCAATCGATATAAGGGCGCAGTGTGGCCACGGAAACATCGTCGATGGGAAAGACGCCCAGATGGCGGGGCGGGGTCACGGATTGGCCATTGAATGGGAGCGACGCGCGGTTCGCGCGGGCTTGGTCGAGGCTGATGAGCTCAGTTTTCTGCATTTTCCGCGCTTGGTCTTGGCGAAGGCCTTCGTACTCGACGGCGATTTCGGCCAGGAAGGCGTCTTTCGTGGTGTCCGATTTTAAGCGGCTGACCACAGGCACACTCCTCGACGCGTCGAGCACATGTACGACAGGGCCGGAGTAATGCGGGGCCACTTTGACGGCCGTATGCATTCGAGATGTCGTGGCACCACCTATCAGTAGTGGAATCGTGAAGCCTTGACGCTCCATTTCCTTGGCCACTTCCACCATTTCATCGAGGGATGGGGTGATGAGTCCGCTCAATCCGATCACATCCACATTCAAGCGGCGCGCTTCATCCAAAATCTTGTCCCGGGGCACCATCACACCGAGATCGATCACATCATAGTTGTTGCAAGCCAGTACCACGCCCACGATGTTCTTCCCGATGTCGTGGACGTCGCCTTTCACGGTGGCCAATAATACCTTGGGCGCCTCTTCCACGGGCGCGTTCGACGCGCCCTTACGTTTTTCCTCTTCGATATATGGGATCAAAACCGCCACGGCTTTTTTCATGACGCGGGCGCTTTTCACAACTTGGGGTAGGAACATCTTTCCTTCGCCGAAGAGATCGCCCACAACTCCCATCCCGTCCATCAACGGACCTTCGATCACTTCCAACGCGGATGGATAGGTTAGTCGAGCCTCTTCCGTGTCTTCGTCGATATGCTCCATGATGCCTTTGATCAGCGCATGGGTGATGCGCTCTCGAACGGGCAACTTCCGCCATTCCTGTTCTGCGGCGGCGTCTTTTACGTCTCCTTTGAAGGCTTCTGCGAAATTCACTAGGCGCTCGGTCGCATCCGGACGACGGTTCAACAACACATCCTCTACATGCTCGAGCATGTCTTTCGGGATCTCATCATACACTTCGATTTGTCCGGCGTTGACGATCCCCATATCGAGTCCGGCGCGGATGGCATGATACAAGAACGCCGTGTGCATCGCTTCGCGGACGCGATTATTCCCCCGGAAGGAAAAACTAATATTACTGATGCCGCCACTGACCCGCGCGTGAGGCAAATTCGCTTTGATCCAGCGCGTGGCTTCGATAAAATCGACCGCATAATTGTTATGTGCGTCGATTCCGGTCGCGACAGTAAGGATGTTCGGATCAAAAATGATGTCCTCTGCAGGAAATCCGACATCCTCCGTCAACATCTTATATGCCCTAGAGCAGATCTCGATACGGCGCTCCAAGCTATCCGCCTGACCATCCTCATCAAACGCCATCACAATCACAGCCGCACCATACCGGCGGACCGTTTCGGCTTGATGTTTGAAGACGGCTTCGCCTTCTTTCAGGCTGATGGAGTTCACAACCGCTTTTCCTTGCACGCATTGGAGTCCGGCTTCAAGGACGTCCCACTTCGACGAATCGATCATGAACGGCACTTTGGCCACATCCGGCTCAACCGCCAAAAGATTCAAGTATTGAATCATTGCGGCTTTGGAATCGAGCATGCCCTCATCCATGTTGATGTCGATGATCTGCGCACCGTTCTCTACCTGTTGGCGCGCAACGGATACCGCTTTTTCAAACTCGCCATTCAAGATCATTTTCGCGAAGACGCTCGAGCCCGTCACATTTGTGCGCTCGCCGATGTTCACGAAATTGGTTTCGGGACGAACGACAAGCGGTTCTAACCCTGAAAGGCGTAAATAATCCGGAACCGTCGGGATTTCACGGGGCTTGAGGGGTTTCACGGCTTCGGCCATCGCCCGGATGTGCTCCGGACGCGTTCCGCAGCACCCGCCCACGATGTTCAACCATCCGCTCGTCGCATAATCGCGGATTTGCGTGGCCATGTACTCCGCCGTTTCATCATAGCCACCAAATGCATTGGGCAAACCGGCATTCGGATACAGGCTGATGCGGGTCGTGGCCACTCTCGATAATTCGCTGATAAACGGACGCATCTGAGCCGAGCCCAAGGCGCAGTTCAGACCAATACTCAGAAGATTCCGCATGTGTGAGAGCGAAATCCAGAACGCCTCGGTCGTCTGCCCCGACAAGGTGCGTCCACTCATATCGACGATGGTACCCGATAACATCACCGGCACGTCGTTGCCCGTTTCCTGCACATATTCTTGCACCGCGAAGATCGCCGCTTTCGCATTCAGCGTATCGAAAATGGTTTCGATGAGCAACAAATCAACGCCCCCATCCACCAATCCGCGGATTTGCTCGATATAGGCGTTTTTCACTTGCGTGAAGGTGACCGCACGAAATCCGGGGTCGTTCACATCCGGAGAAAGAGATAACGAACGGTTCAGCGGACCGATCGAACCCGCCACATATCTCGGTTTGGATGGATCTTGCTTCGTCTTCGCATCCGCACGTTCGCGGGCGAGTTTCGCGCCAGCCACATTCAATTCATAGGCCAAATCCTGCAAGCCATAATCTTCTTGTGAGATGGATGTGGCCGTGAACGTGTTCGTTTCGATGATATCGGCGCCGGCATCCAAAAATGCGGTATGGATATCGCCGATCACGTCCGGACGAGTTAGGATCAGCAGATCGCTGTTTCCTTTCAACTCCTTCGGATGGCCCTTGAACCGATCGCCACGGTAATCGGCATCGGTCAGTTCATACCCCTGGATCATGGTGCCCATCGCACCATCCATCACTAAAATTCGGTTTTTCAGATCCCTAACTATCGGATGTTCGTTCATTCGTCTTCTTGTATCGTCACTAACAATTTATCGACACGGCTCTTGTCCATATCCATCACTTCGAAACGTAGTGTTTTATGCTGGAAGGTGTCGCCTGCGGCAGGGACTTTCCCTAAGCGATACATCGCCAAACCGCCCAATGTGTTGAAATCTTCGTTGTCGATCTCTTCATCGAGGTCGAGACCGAGTTTGCTGAAGAAATCGCTGATGTTCATGGATCCATCCACCAGCATGCTTCCGTCCGGACGCGTCACGATCTCGATCGGCTCGTCATCAAATTCTTCGGGGATGTCGCCTAGCAAGGTTTCCGTGAGATCATGCAAGGTCACCACACCTTCTACCGCGCCATATTCGTCGATTACGATGCCATAACTCGTTTTCTTCTGTTTGAACAGCTCCAGCACCCGCAACACAGGCAAGTTTTCGGGAATGAACAGCACCGGCGTCATCACTTCTTTGATGGAAAACGGCGCGCGGCTCTCGATCATCGGAACAAGGTCTTTCACCGACACCACGCCGATCACATCGTCCATGCTTTCTTCACACACCGGATATTTGCTGAAATGCTCATGAAGAATGAGGTCCATCATCTCTTCTTTGGTGATGTCGACGGTCATGTAAATCACATCCGTGCGATGCGTCATGATTTCATTCGCACGCTTGTCTGTGAAGCGGAACACTTCGCGGATGAGATTCGACTCATGTTCATCAATCGCACCGCTTTCCGAACTTTGCTTGATGAGGAATTTCAGCTCGTCTTCGGACATCGCTTGCTGATCATTCGTTTTGAGTCCGAGCACAGAATTCACCAATTTCGTGCTCATGCTGAGTAACCAGACAAAGGGATAAGCCGCTCTCGAAATCCATACGATCGCCGGAGCCATGATCATCGTGATGCGTTCGGGATGGCTGAGGGCCACCGATTTCGGCACCAATTCCCCGAAAATCAAGGAAAAATAGGTGATCATCGCGATCACGCTCGTCAGCGCCAAATTGTATGCATAAGGACGAAGCGCCTCAAACTGCTCGAAAAAAGGAACAAGATTATCGGCCAGAGCCACACCTCCATAAGCACCGGCCACAATACCGATCAGTGTGATGCCGACTTGGATGGTGGATAGAACTTCTTCAGGATGTTTGCGCAGCGAAATCACCAGGCGTGCGTGTTTGTTGCCTTTTTGGGCGAGGGTTTCCAGTCGGGACGCATTCGACGATACCATTGCGATCTCGAACATGGCAAACAGGCCGTTCAATACCAGAAGGCCTGCTATAATGAGAATTTCCATGCCTTAATTTACGCGAATCTATCCGCTAAACGATGGATGAGGTAGCCGCTTTCATTGAGTGCGGTTTCCGCGAAATCGCCGAAAAAGGAGGTGATGGCTTGGAATTCTTGGATGAAGGCCTCGCGATCACCCGAGCGCACCATATCGGCCAGCTTCGAGTGATGATCGAGGAAATCCATCAGCATCGCCCGGCGTTCCTCATTGGCGAACACGATATCGGCATATAAGGCGGCGTCTTGCGCGAAAATCCGGCCTGTCATCATCAGTTCGGCGCGATAAATAGGTGACGAAAAGTTGAGGATGTCGCTCGGTTTGAGGTCATTGTTTTTGAGATACGAGCCATGAAGGAGAGCGATAAAGTGTCGCAGGCCTTGGATGATGTGCATGGCACGATCGTGCGCGGTGGGATCGGCCGTCACCAAGCGCATCCCCCAGAGTTGGAACTGGTTGAGGAGCCATTGTCCGGCATCGGCATCGCGACCCGGAGTCACCATCATCAGCTGCTTGCTCAAGTTGTGCACATCGGGGCCATGCATGGGGTGGAGTCCGACCACCGGACCCGGATGGGCATCCATCATGGCGCCGAGGACGTCGGACTTATTCGACGTGAAGTCGGCCAAGAGCGCGGATGGGGGTAGGTGCGGGGCGATGCGGCGGATCACGGGAATCGTGTCGTGAATGGGCACGGTGATGACCACGGCATCGGCGCCGGAACAAAGAGTGTCGACCTGGGACCAATCGTCGCGATCGAGAATGCGGACGACGTGTCCGGACGAGCGCGCGTAACTGGCGAAGAGCGTACCCATGCCGCCGCCTCCGCCTACGAATACGATTGTCTTAGGAAGAAGTGTGGACATGGGGAATTCCGCCGTCGATTGCGAGGCGCGCGAGGCGCTCATGATCATTCGGAGGAAATCTTCGGCCCAGTCGGCATCCAGATTGCGGCGGACGGCTTCCTCGCGGAAAGATTGGATCTTGCGTTCTTCGCGTCCGGCCACGAAAATGGGAAGCTTGTGAGCGATCTTCGTGATCAGCACCTCCTTCACCACCTCGTTGCGTTCTTTCAGCAAGTCGAGAATGGCTTTGTCGATGTGGTCGATGCGGTCGCGATGAGGATTAAGAGAGGATTCGGGCATGGGGGAAGATACGGCTAACAGGTACTCAAGTACTCAAGGAAGAGGGGTAGTGAAGGGATTCTTACTTGATAGTCTTGAATACCAGGTCTTTCCTTGAGTACTTGGGTACTTGGGTACTTGTTCTTACTTGTTACCTAGTTGCTAAATAAGTGGGCGTGGAGTACATTGACTGATTATTTAAGCAATAAGAATCCGTCACTACTTTTGAGAAATAGTACTAACCGCAAAAATTTGTTACGAAGTTTTCATAGTTGAAGATATTATTCCTATAAAATATTATTTCTCTATATTTATGTTTACATATAACACGACATTAAAATGAAAATTAACAAATCAATTTCTTGGGCTTTTGCAAGTAGTATTATTGCAATACTATTAGCGACTGCCCCGGGGCTATTCTCTCTAATTAAATTTGGCAAAATTGCACCCTATCAATCAGATATTGCGATGCTTCTAGCAACGCTTTTAGCGGTTATTTGGTACACAGCCTACACATACGATATCCTTGTTTATCATAAGACAAAAAGCCAAAATGAAGTCAAAAGTCTATCCACAGCTCTACTATCTGAGTTAAAGTGGTTGTTCTCAATTTTGAATGAATTTGCAGTGCGAGGATATTTTAGTGATACTACTACTCCAACACCACTACCGATACCAATACTTTCATCAGCTATAAAGAATTCCACCATACTTAATTCTGAATGTGTTCATGAAATAACCTATTTGTATCGGGCACTAAATCATTTCGAACACAAAAGGATGCAACTTGGTACCGGAAAAGTACGCGAAACAGACTCAATCCGGACATATGCTGCCTATATATGTATTGCTATTTCCAGATTGGTACCATTACTAAAGAAAGAAGGGGGATTATTACCGAATCCTATTGTTGATCGAGCATATGGCGCCCATGAATTGCCTGCAATACTACCTGCGAATCCGTTTGAATAGTTGACGCTTAACCAGTCCAATCTAATATTTGATTCTCAATTCATTTGAAATAATTATCATTATATGAGTTACTTAATAACATTTATACTAAGCATACTATTAGTAATTTTAATGCGCATCCAGTCATCACTTATGCCCAAGAGCTACTTTTATTATTCGAGATTAATAGATGGTTTAGATGAATCTGGTTCCATTTTTGGGCTTTTATTTAGAACTTCGATTCCAATCTTAGTTGGCTTTTTAACTTCTGTTATTGCAGTAGGACTCGCACTCCCTGAACAGTATTATATTTATAGTGGAATGGTTGGGTTTCTTGGTATTTTTCTGGTTATTTGGCCTGATATAGCACATCCTGAATTACTTAGGCCACAATTTGCTCTAAAGAAAGGGAAGTTATTTTTCCTGTACTTCTTACTCTTAATTACATTCACTGGGCTAGGTTTATTTGGTGGTTTCCTAGGCGGGTTTGTCTATAATCAATATCCTGAAATAACTAGCTTATTTGATATGAGAAGCATCTTTAATAATCTGATCGCAACGCTTATTTGGTGGGTGACTGGTGCATTTGTTCTAAGTAATTATGCTAAATCATTTGGTAAAACCTCGTAACAAATCCGACCAAAATGCAACAGCAAATCTAGATGCTGAAACTGGTATTGAGTCGTGGGTTACTATGCCTGATGTTGCTTCCGTGCCAATCCAAATTAACCCGTAGTATCTATCGTTGATCTTTCCAACATACCAAAGATCTCGACATTTCTCACTTGTACCAGTTTTTCCCCCATAAAGTCTTCTTTTGTTGTTATTAAGGTATTTTGCCGTACCATATACCTCAACTGATAATAGAAGATCATTAACTTTCAATATTGTTTCCATCGAAAGGAGTTTCTCTCCGTTGTTTGATGGTGTACTTAAATCATACTTCGCGTCACTTGTATAGACCAAGTGGCCTCGATTATAAACGGGTGAGTACAACGCAAGTAATTCATATATATTTAATTTTAATGCACCAAGTGCTAATAGTGGTGTATTTGGAATTGGTTCATAGATTCCATGTTTTCTTATGAGATGGTCCTGAAAAAGCGGACAGTAAATCCTGAATCCCTAATTTACTGTCATGAACAGAAGAAAACGACGCAATTTCACACCTGGCTTCAAGACCATGGTAGTTCTCGAAGCGCTCAAGGAACGCCAAACAATGGCT
>JBGTBY010000030.1:0-158284 GCA_041749075.1 Balneolales bacterium
CGTCCCTTTCTTGCTGATCAACTGCGCGTTGGCAACCATCGGAGCCAGCCCGGCGATCATCATCATCAAAACAATACGTTTTTTCATGTTTGGCTTCTCCTGTTACTTGATCACCGCGAATTTGCCAATCTTCTCACCCACTCCCGGCGCCTCAACATGGTACACATACACGCCATAGGCCAATTCGAGATTGTCTTTGGTCAGCATGTTCCACACATAGCGGTCTCGATCGATGGAGTTGTTGACGTTCACGGTCTGAATCAACTGCCCGGCTACGTTGAAAATCCGAATCGTGCATCGTGCCGGGAGATTGATGAAATGAAGTTCGCGTTCTTGTTGCGGGCGAATCGTGGTCGGTCGTTTCTCAACCAAATGGGAGACGATGTAGGGATTCGGCACCACGTTGATCAAATCCAGATTGGATTTGGCCAAGGCGAGGTCTTCTGTAGCTGTGTTCACCCCTTCATTGATGGTGAACTCATAGACATCGGCGCTTGTAAATCGTGTGCCTTGAACAAGATGCAAGGTGTCGCCCGGTTGCGGACGGAAGAGGACATCGCCTCGATGTGGCTCCAATCCGATTTGCCAGGTCACTTCCCTGTCTTTATTCCCATCCAACAGATAGATCTGATCGCTGAAAGTGGTTTTGGATTTCGTGTCGTAGATCGCGCTCAACATGGTGCTTGGCGCTCCGGACATTTCATCCAAGATCGCATGGTTCAAGAAGGCGAATGGAACAACTTCCCCACTTTCGCGATCAATGACTTTGAAATTCACCGGTTGGGCTTCCAGATTTTGACGGATGGATCCGCGACGGATGGTGGCCGATTTCGATGTGTGGTAACTGGTACCCGGTCCGAACACGATCGCATATTCACGATCATTGCCGTTAACGGCAATGACGGATGCCTGAGCGTCCACATCCAATCCGGATTGCGAACTCCAGGATGTACCGATCAATTTCGGTGCGTTGGGATCGGCATTAGTCAAGATCACCCGCACACCTTCCACGATCGGATTGTCATTATTTCCGTTGTATAAGGACGTACGATTATTCAGTAGCACCGTTCCGGTCGTCATGTTTGTCAACGTAAAATAACCGGCTATCACCACTGGATTACCGCCTTCCGTGATGGTCGTATCGCTGAAGGTGATCCGATAGGTGTTGTTTGCTTTCAGGGCGCGAGGATCGATGATCGACGCCACAACGGTACCTGTCGCGGGGCCGGCGGTATGGGTGACGACAGGATCTTGCGGACCCACATATCCAGCTGAGTTCGATGTTGGTGTCACTTGAATCACGTTCACGCCTGCGGAAATGCTACCGTCTGGATTCACCGACAAGTTGATGGGGGATTCGGCAGGTGATATTCCTGCTTGCGCCGCTCCGCTGTTGTATGCCACCACCGCATAATAGTAGGTTCGGCCATTGATGACATCCGTATCGATATAATATCGTTGCAGACCGGTATCGGTGCCGAGGAAAAACTCGATTCCGAAGATGTCGATCGGATGGTTGCCTGTAATGCCGTTTTTCAAATCGAACTGAACAAGCGGCGACAAGAATTGTTCTGGTGTTCCGCGTCCGTCTGTGATCACTTTCGCATCGAGCAGCGCAGCGTCCGTCGCACGGAAAATCTTATATCCTTCGAAATTGAACGGATTCGCACCAATTCGAGCCAAATAACGGTCGAAAACGGATTCGGCGATGTCTTCCCAATACAAGGTCACATATCCGTTGCCTGGCACCGCTTTCGTAGGTGGTGGAGGTGGTGCGATGGCAAATTGATAGTTCGCATCATAGGCATTGAAAGCCTGCGCCAATTGTTGTTCGACCAAAGCCACAGATGCGTTGTTTGTTGAATTCGATGCTGCGATGGAAATCGCGATAGCGAATCGTTCGATGGCACCACGTTGCAATGGGAAGAATCCGGAAGTGATGAATTGATCCGAATCTTGCGATACATCCGGTGCGGGTGAGAATATGCCAGGCACAAAATGTCGGCTCCAGATGTCCGTATCAGGACCATTCAGATTCAGTCCACCTGCCGGACGAAATGTCGCAGCCGTAATCCCGATCGCATCGGTCTCTCGAACATCGGTTTTATCGATGGCTGATTCACCGGGGAATGGAGAGAAGGCACCAGATGTCGGAAATCCGTCACTTTCACCGCGGTCGCCGGTCAATTCAACCCCATCCAAGCCCACATCATCTGCGGAAGCGCGCCAATCTAGATTGTTGTCAAAGAAATCATCCCGCGATTCATCGATCATCGGTGATTGTGTCTTGGCATTCAAGAAGTAGTCATCGAAATGAGAGGCGTCGAAGGTTCCGGTATACAAATTCCGAAGCATCACTTGGACATCTTCGATATCGGCACGGAACGCGGCGTCGGTCGACATTTTTTCGCGAATCCATGAATTGGGTACCAGAAGTCCTCGTTGGATGGTATCTGTATGGGTGATGGACGTCGTGTTCACCGCCAAATCCGTGTAGAATCCATCCCACAGATAATTGACAAAGCGCACCGGACGTGTTTCCAATATTCCGGCTCTATATCGACTTAGTGTGAGATGGTTCGGCTGGTTTTCATCAATCAATCCGTCCAAATCATCATCCAACAAATTCAAATGCCGACCTAATAATGTGTCTTCGCGGGCACTGAACCCATTGGGTGGAAGTTTGAGGATGCGGCCTTGCGACATCACTTGGAGTGTGTCGGTAAGGCTGGTCGGATACGTGGTAATGATCCGATTTCCGTTCTCGTCGATCAAAACAATCCGGCTCCCAGGAGTGATGCTTCGTTGGTTGAAATCGGAAGCCAAGAACAAGGGCATCACATTATTTATCACCGTACCTCTGGAATCAAAGAATCCACCATTGGCTGTGATCAATGGATTGATGAGATCGGCATTTCGAACATCGTATTGTGGGGTCCCTTGTATGTAGAAATCGGCATCCCCATCATTGTCGATGCCATCGATGGCGTTTCCAGGTGTTTCCAAGAATCGAACGCCGGCTACACCGATTTGTGTGCCATTGAATTCTGGGGGGGATGAGGTCGGGCGCGCATCCGAGAAGAATGCGGTGGCGCGTTGCTGGTCAAAAAACGGACGGTCGTCTTGAGGCGTACCTACCCAGTCGGCGATCCAAAGCATGAACGACGCTTTGTCGTAATTAAAGCTGGCATCATTCCGAACCTCGTATATCGCGAAGTGGACATTGCTGATGAGGCGTTGAGTCCAGGCAAGAATCCGCGAATCCACGATCAACCCCAATCCACCGCGAGTCGGATCGGTATTATCCGGACGATACTGGGTGTTCGGGTTGTTCAGGTAGCGTGTGTAGAGATCATCACCGGCGCGGTAGTAGAATTCTTGATCGGCGTTGAAGATGTCTTTGCCGAAAAAACCATTCCAACTGTCGGCCCAACCCGGATCACCGGCATCGGCCATCTTATCCGGCCAAAACGATGGCCAGGTGTTTCCTAGTGGAGAGCCGGGACCACGATCGCTTCGTGCGATTTCAGAAGAATTCTCGTTGAAGTAGCCGTTCACAGGGTTTAACGCCCAGCTCACACCGGTTTGAGGATTGGTTCTGAAGTTCGGTGCGATTACGATCGGGAACCGGGACGTGGTCGAGCCTACGGCTTGGTTGGTCACTTCCGCACCGATGAACGCCGCCACGAAATAGACATATTGGCGGTTCGTGTTCTTAGGAAACTCATAGTAAAGCTCATCGCGGTTCGCACCGTTGGATACCCCTTGGTGACCGAAGTTGTGATACGTCGCCCGAACGTTGTTCGCATCCAAAATCGATTTGCGTCGATTCTCGAATCTGGATCTTTCTTCGCTGGGTTGATTGCTTCCCTGCGCCATAAGGATGGATTCCGGCAGGAAGCTCCATCCCAACAACACAAGTAATAAGAGGTTTGAAATCCGTTTCATCCGTTTGAGATACATGGGTTAATCAAAATCCGAAGGAGAATCCGAGCTGCACACGACGTGGTTCGCTGTATGCGGTCGGGTTTTCGTAAAACAAGTCTTCGACCATAGCCGGACGAGATACCGGCAAGGGTCCGCTCGGCACGCCCGAATCGGTGTATACAAAGTTCACATTCCGGGTATCCAACAAATTGTAGATGTTCAGGAAGGTGCGAAGCGTTGTGCCACCGATGTTGATGTTTTTATACAAGTTGAGGTCGAGGCTGAAAATGAATGGCATCCGCGAGCTGTTCGTGATGATGTCCCGCGAAGCAGACACTCCCGTGAGAGCTGGAATCGGGCTGCTCGGCGTATATGGCAAGCCGGATGAGAATCGTTGGAGGATGTTGAAGCCCCAATCGTTGCCGCTATAAAACAGAGATGAGTTGAACACATGGCTGCGATCCCAGTTGGATGGGGTCAAGAACTTGGATACGGCTGCACCCGTCGTATCGCCTCTGGATACATTCGCGAAAAATTCGGACGCCGGATCCGAGTTGGAATCTTCTGCAATGGAGAAGGTGTAATCGAATCCGATGTTGACCCGGTTCGACACACGCTGGTTCAACGCGACGGTCAACCCACGGATGTTCGCATAATCCCGATTCACCCAGGTTCCATAGCGCACGGTCGGGTTGGCTGTGTTATTGAAAGGACCAGACGATACATAATCGCGCTTGTCTTCATAGAATGCGGTCACATCCAATCCAACGCCTTCATAAATTTCCTGCTTCAGACCGATTTCATATTTGATGCTTCTCTCCGGATTTAGATTCGGGTTTCCGAACACACCTTGCACGCCAGATGTCTGTTGAAGCAACAATTGTTCTCCGTTGTACATCCGGTTGTAATCCGGAATCTGGAAGAAATAGCCATAGGAGAAGTGGATGACCCCTTTGGAGCTGATGGGATAAGCCACACCGAACCGTGGCGATAAGGCGAATTTCGCATCAGCTGATTTCCAAAAACTGGCCGGACGATCGGCGTATGGCAAGAAAAGGGCTGGATCTTCACTGTTTACAGGTACGCGTCCGTTCGAACGGAAGTAATCAAACCGGATGCCCGCGTTGATGATCAGATCTTCATATTCCATCTTATCTTGGATGTAGGCAGCGATGAGGAGCGGTTTACGAGTCCACTTTTCATGGCCAGGTGTGTTCGCGATTGGAACACCCAATTCGAGTCGAGCAGCCAAGTCCGGATCCAAATCCGGAGGTAGAACAATATTCGGACCCACATTCAATGGCTGCAATCCGAAATTGCTGTACGTCATGATGTCGGCCTGCAATTCCAAACCAGCTTTCACGAAGTTCTGATTGTTGACTTGGCTTGAGATTTCCACTTTTGCCACATAACTGCGGGTGGAACGTTCAAAAAAGCCATTATCGGTTCCGAAACGACCGAATTGCCCGGTCACGCCACCTTGGTTCGCACCAAAACTACCCACTCGGTCATAATTCAAATACCGAGGATCATAAGGACTGTCGTAGAGTGAGAATTTCGATGCGTTGTAGCGGGTGGCCAAGTTCGTGGAAATGAAGGTGGTAGCCGATGGCGTATACGTCGATTTGAAGTTGAGATAATAATTGTCGCGCTTGCTGGTTCCACGTCCATTCGGTACCAACCGACGTCCATGATCATACCCTTGGCTGGTTTCGCGACCATAGTTACCGATCAGATTCAGGCGGATGGACTGCGTCATATTGTACTGAAGGTTCGCCTGACCGCTCCAACTATTGTACGGCGTCATCGCAACCAAACTGCTGTCACGGAATCCTAAATCACGATAGCGGATGAAGCTCTCCCCTCCGATGCTTACCGTCTCTGCCAATTGATACCAAGGCAAGTCGAAATCAATCACATCCCCATATTGGTTCACCGGATTGGATGCCGGAACTTCGTTGTATCCCCTCTCCCAGCGATAGGTTACTTGGTCTTCTTCCAACTCAGGTAGAATAGGTCCACGCGGCGAATAGGCGTTGTATCCATACAAATACCCATTGTTCTGAAACCGACGTGCCGTAACAAACAAGGTCACCTTGTCTTTGATGATGGGACCCGACATATTTCCTTCGATGTTGAACATCTGCCAAGGATTGGCTTCCGTGAGGGTTGCCGGAGTACCATTGAACAAGCGTTGGTTGGATGTTCCATAATCACCACCCCAGACGTTGACAGACGATTGCCAGGTGTTGCTACCCGATCGGCTCACGATATTCACAATACCGGACATCGCCTGACCAAATTCCGCATTGAAGGTTCCTGAAACGACTTGAAGCTCTTCGATCGCACCATTTTCCACACGAAGACCCGAGCTACGGTCATAATCATCCGTCACACGAACCCCATCCACGATATAGGCGACTTCAGATGCGCGACCACCACGGATGTGGATCGACCCGCCAGGTCCGACCGTCACACCCGCTTGTAGCGAAATGATATCTGATACTTCTTGCACCGGCAATTTCTCGATCTGATCACGGCTCACACGCGATTCCGAGCTCGTCAAATCTTTGATGATGACTTCGCGCTCCGCTTGAACCACCACTTCTTGTCCTTGGAACGCTTCCAACGCCAGTTCAATATCCAGATCCGTGTTCAGATCGGTTCTCACCAATACGTTTTCAACGATGCGAGTGGAATACCCCACATAGCGGAATTGGAGTGTGTAGGTACCCGGACGCACATTCAAAATCCGGTAGTTGCCATCGATATCGGCAGAAGCGCCTTGGGATGTTCCCTGAATCAAAACCGTCGCTCCGATTAGCGGCTCATTGGTGCCGGCTTCCAGGATGCGTCCTTGAATCCGGCCGGTTTGGGCCTGCGCACCCATCGCCCCGACAAGGAGAATCACAAGCACGATGCTGAGTCTAGTTGTTGTCATCATCACAGTTCAAACGTTATGGAATTGAGTTTTTCTAAATCGATGGTGGCGTTGTATCGGGTGCGGCCTTCTGCGATAATGGCCGTCCGCAATTGTTCTTTGCGCACCTGTTCGAGGCGCTCTCTGATCACCGGAACCGCTTCACCAAATGTCATCTGTCTAGCTTCACGACGCCCAAGCACACGGAAAATGACGAAACGGTTGGTTTCCAACTGAAACGGTCCGCGAATCTGGCCAACCTTGGAATCATGCAATCGCGTTTGGATCGCTCCGAAATACGTGATGGGGATGAACCCAAGCTCGCCGTTTCGATCTTTGGATTCCAAACTGAGTCCGTGTCGACGCAACAGGTTTCTGAAATCGGCACCGGCACGCAATTGGGTTGCCAAATCGTCTGCCAATGTGGAGTCGGTCACCATCAGTTCCGCGAAATTCATTTCCAATGGATGGATGTAGCTCATTTGATTGCGGTTCCATTCGGCACGAATCTCATCCTCATTCAAAACCACATCCTTGGCAATCTGCTGTTCAAATCGCTCGAACAAATAACTATAGAATGTTTCGTCGATCGCGGCCTGAACATACTCTTTGTCCACATTCGGATGGAATTGGATCACGTCCAATGCATAATTCCGATACGCCATGGCTTGGACCTGCTCCTTGAAATCGGAATAGGTTTGAGCCGAGGCCCGACGCTCAGGCGTCGTGTACCACGCTTCCGCCATCCATTCACCCACAGTGAATTCGAACGGACCGTCTTTGGCGATGATCTTCGCACGAAACGCATCATCATAAGGAAGAGCAATTTCCGTCAATTCCGGCGATTGAGTATGGTAGACTGTTGGTGCTTTGCGGATGTCGTTCCATACCTGGCGCATCACCGATTCATCAAATGAAAAGCGATTAATATGATGATTCAAATCCGCCCGCGTGGCCAATTCCCGTTTCTGCTCCAAGGCAAGGGGCATCAAATCCGCTTTCTTCTCTGCGAATTGGATTTCCGTAAGCAAGGGCACCGTGATGCGATCGGTCAGTTTGATGATGGAATATCCGGTGGATGTGGCCACAGGCTTGGACATATCTCCGACATCCATAGCGTAGGCCGCGGCTTCGAAACCGAGATCCATCTCATCGACTGTGAAATAACCCAGATCCCCACCCGTCGAAGCAAGATCATCTGATTTGAAGCGGGCTTTGGCCAGTGCCTCGAACGAAGCGCCTTTCTGTATCAAGGTGTGAAGCGAGTCTGCTTCGGCCCGAGTGCGGGCATGCAGATGCGAGGCGCGAAGGGAGGTATTGAAGCGAAGGAAGAGTTCGCGAAGGTCGGCGTCTCCTACCTGAACACGATCATGAATGAAGCGCCTCTGATATTCTTCCATCATAGCCTTGCGTTCGATCTGGGCTTTGGCATAGATGGCATCCGAATCGGTTGCCCAACCGCGTTCGCGTGCGATTTCAACAATAGTGTATCGCTCGATGCGGGAATTTACGACGGCCAGCCTCACCTCTTCAGTCAGATTCACAGCCTGACCTGTGCGCATGTAGAACCGTCGTAGCTGGTTCTCCATATGGCGGTCGGATATCGTGAATTGACCCACACTAGCCACGACCGATTCCGTTTCGGGCTTGTCGCAAGCGATGGCCAACGATACGATTGCAAAACTGATAAAGAGGAGTCGGTTCGACATGCCGCTTTCAAGAGGTGATCCGAGCGAACGGAAATGATCAACTCTTGAAAATAGTGAAAGCGCTTACATTGTCAAACACTTTTTCAGAGATTTCCTCGAAAAAAGCGGTTACATCACGCGTTTACGCCGTATCTCTTCATGATGTAGTCGTCCAACATACGCTTGAAGTCACGACCGATATGATCCCCTTGTAGTGTAATTACATGGTGACCGTCGACATACACTGGCGCCTTCGGTTCCTCGAATGTTCCGGGTAGCGAAATGCCGATGTTGGCATGCTTTGATTCGCCCGGACCGTTCACCACGCATCCCATCACAGCAACTTGGAGGTCTTCCACGCCAGGGTAGACCTGCTTCCAAACCGGCATGGTGTCTCGCAGGTAGGTTTGGATTTCATCGGCCAATTGTTGGAAGTAGGTGCTCTTGGTTCGGCCGCAACCCGGACACGCCGTTACCTGTGGCATGAAATTCCGGATCCCCAACGATTGCAATATTTGTTGCGCCACTCGTACTTCTTCGGCACGATCGCCATTCGGCATGGGGGTAAGCGAAACGCGGATGGTGTCGCCAATCCCTTCATTCAACAAAACACCAAGCGCGGACGCACTCGCCACCACGCCTTTCATGCCCATGCCGGCTTCCGTCAACCCCAGATGCAACGGATATGGGATGAGCATGGACATGCGGCGATAGACCGTGATCAGATCTTGCACACCGGAAATCTTGCAACTCACAATGATTTTGTCTGACGCCAAGCCCACGTCTTCGGCCAGCTTGCTGGATCGAACCGCGCTTTCTAGCATGGTGTCGATCATGACTTCCTTGCTGGATTTCGGCTCAGGCAGTGCATTGTTGACATCCATCTTCTCGGCAAGCAGCTGCTGATCCAGCGATCCCCAGTTCACCCCGATCCGAACCGGCTTGTTGTGCTTTACCGCCTGTTCCACGATGGTGCAGAAGTTCTTGTCGCGCGTCTTGGTTCCGGTATTTCCCGGATTGATGCGGTATTTGCTCAATGCGGCGGCACAATCCGGAAATTCCGTGAGCAGCACATGTCCGTTGTAATGAAAATCGCCGATCACAGGCACTTCGACGTTCCGCTTGTCCAGTTTCTCCATGATATGGGGCACCGCGGCGGCGGCATCCTTGTTGTTCACGGTGATGCGGACCAATTCCGACCCCGCATCATGCAATTGGATGATCTGTTCTACGGTTTCGTTGATGTCGGCTGTGTCGGTGTTCGTCATGGATTGAACCACGATCTGCGAACCTCCGCCAACCGTCACACCACCAACTTTCACACTAAGGCTTTCACGACGGGATAACATGTTCTCTACGGCTTGGATGAGTCGAATAATTTGCGTTTTTCGTCAGCCGTTAGGCTGGAATACCCTTTCTGGGCAATTTTGTCGAGGATTCGGTCGATTTCGGATTGATTGACTTCTTCAATGATCACCGCGTCCGATACCGGGCGCATGCGTTTGTTCTTCGGACCTTTTTTAGGGAAATACGAGCGAACCAACGCGGCCATGGTTTCAAATCCACCTGTGGAATACACTCGCATCAGCCCCCATCCCGAAAAGGCTCCACCTAAATGAACGATGCGGGCCACATTATCATTCGCTGTGAGGAACAGGACATCGAGAGCGATGAGTCCGGCCACCACATATCGTGCTTGAATGGGCGGTAGAAGCAACAACATGATGGGTGCGGTGGGATAGAGCATCGCGAAGGCCACCATCACACCGAATACGGCACCCGAGGCGCCCACAGTAGGAAGAATGGTGCCCATTCCGAAAATGGCAGAGACGATCAGATTGATGAGAGCGCCACCGACTCCGGCACCGATATAAACAATCAGGAAATTGCGTGCTCCGATGGTGGTTTCAACCGCCTGACCCATCCACCACAACCACAACATGTTGAACAGGATGTGGAACCCGTCACCATGCAACAGCATGTAGGTGAACAACCTCCATGGTTGGGAAAGGGAATCGGACCAATGAGGCATGAGTCCGAAGGTGAGGGTGATCCATCTGTACGCATCTTCTCCACCGAATAAACCGACAAGGGATTGGATCAGGAACACGATGAACGTGGAGACGATGACCCATCGGAGTCCGGTTGGTAACCGCATCAAACCGCTTCGGATCGAATCCAAAAAACTCTCCTGCCCCATGCTCATTCGAGGTTGGTTCGGATGTTCCAATAGCGGATGAGGATGTATCCGGCCACCATCCCGCCTAAGTGAGCAAAGTGAGCCACGCCGGATGCGGTGTACATCACACCGTTAAAGAGTTCGAACGCGGCATAAGCCCCGATCAAATACTTCGCTTTGACTGGAATCGGAGGAAACAGCAAGACGATGTATCGATTCGGAAAAATCATGCCAAACGCGAGCAAGATTCCGAATACACCACCTGATGCACCCAAAACAGGGTTCGATGAGACGAGCATATGAATGAGCGCCGCACCGAGTCCGGTGAGCAAATAATAGTAGACGAACCGTTTCGTGCCCCACATATGCTCCAACGAGCTTCCGAACATCCACAGTCCGAACATGTTGAACAGAATGTGGTTGAAATTGGCATGCAGAAACATATAGGAGATCAGTTGCCAAGGATAGAAACTTGCGCCTTCAAGAGGAAGGAAACCAAAACCATATGTCGCAGGTGGAAACAAGATGAACAGATTGTTCACGATGGCCCCGATCATCGGCGTCTGTTGTGCGAAAAACACCAGCGCATTGATGATCAGAAGATGTTTGACGGCCGGCGGAAGGGAGAAATTCATGTCAACGGAAATGGGTTCGTTTAGCCCGTAAATATACGTTGATTCCGCCTAAGGTCACGCCTGGGATGCCCTGCCCAGGGTAGGTCGTGTCGCCGCAGAGGTACAATCCGGGGAAGGGTGTTTCGTTTGGCGTCCAATCCCATAGCGCGCGATCCATCGATTGAGGGATGCCGCCTACTCGTCCTTTATGCCTTCCAACCCAGCTTTCCCAGCTTGATGGCGTGGCGGATGTGGCCAGCTTCACATTGGCATCAACGAATCCGGGAAGATGCAGACGCATCAGCTCGAGGACGCGTTCGGTCACGTCTCCCTTCCGTTCATCATACGTTGCATCATCGATGTCGAACCATGGCTCGGTGGGTGTATGGGTCGATATATTCAGCACACGGCTTCCATCCGGTGCCCGTAATGTATCTCCCCGTTGGGAAAACGAGACAAATATGGAATGGGATCCGCAGATTGGCAACGGCTCGTCCGAATGGATTTGATGATGGAGGGTCAACTCGTCCGGATAAACATCATCCGTCACAACCCCCATCGTGAACGCACCCCATCCGACATCGTATTTCTTCGCTTCTTTCTTGAAATAGTTCGACGCTGCGCCGTCGGTCAAGGCCTCCATGTTCCAAACCGGAAGATTCGCTATCACAACCTTCGCTTCGAACTCCTTTCCGTTTTTGCAGGTCACGCGATGTCCTCCGGCGATTTGCTCGATCGCCACCACTTTGTGCTTCACAAATACCTCACCCCCCTTTGATCGGATGTGGGCTTGCAAAGTGTTGGCCATTTCGATCAACCCACCCGGAACCGAATAATTCCCTGAATTTGTGTAAGTAAGTGCTGGCGCCCCGAACAGGAACGGGACATCCTGAGACGGAGCCTGTGCAGAAATCATGAGTTGCTCGTCCACGAACTGTTTGAAGGATGGGGAAGTAAGCCCATGTTTGATCATTCGATCCAACACGCTGATTTTCGCGAATCGAAGGGCCAATGCATGTTTCGGATGATTGCTGACCAATCGGAAGATGTCAATCACAGATTTTGGCGGGAAAAACGGATTGCGCTCAGATAGCTCCCATACCATGTCTGCCGTGGAATACGCTTCCTTCCAGAAGGCGCGTTGCGCGTCCGGCTGACCAAAGTGACGAATGGCTTCCTCAATCCACATCTCGCGATCCTCGTGACGAGTGATGGTTGTTCCGTTCTGATGCACCGTCATGCTCGGCGTGAGGCGTTCACGCGGAATCCGGATCCCCGTCAACGCTTCCAATCTGGCCAACGGCTGATGGGCGTCGAAACCGATGAGCGTGGTGGCACCCGATTCGAAGATGTATCCTTTCCGGAAGTACGACGAACTGCATCCCCCGATGGCATGTGCCGCTTCGAGAAGAACCACCTTGCGCTGATCGTGGGCAAAAAGAGTTGCGGCGGTCAGTCCTCCCATCCCACCGCCGATCACAATCACGTCATGTTTACTCATGCGAGAATGAACATCATCCTACCATCGCTGCGTTTCGTTGCCCAAAAATCTCCTCACTCCCTCGCGACAATCCGCATCACCCCGAGCCTGCGCATTCGTTTTGGCGGCCAACTCGAATTGCTGCGAAAGAGAAAGACCCGCCTGATCGGCAAGCAGCCCTTTGGTCCGAGCAATGGCAGACCCGCTTAGGTCGTTCACGAAACGGCTTGCCCACCACCGGCCGCGCGATTCAAGATCACCCGCCGGCACCACTTCCGTGACCAAGCCGATGTTGTGTGCTTCCTGCGCTGAAATCCGTTGGGCACCCAACAACAAGCGCCGGGCTTGAGTCTCCCCTACTTTGCGGAGCAAGATCGCCGATACGATCGCCGGGACGAAGCCGATCGCGGTTTCCGTATATCCGAATCGGGCTGTGTCGGAAGCGATGGAGATGTCGGCGGCCGTCGCCAGCCCGCATCCACCCGCGATGGCGTCTCCCTGAATAAGAGAAATAATAGGCTTGGGATGGCGGATGACTGCTTCGAACAGATTGGCGAGATGCGTGGAATCGGCCAGATTTTCTTCAAAACTGGCCGATTGGAGTTTGGACAGGGCGTCCAGATCGGCACCAGCGGAGAAAACGGTACCCTCAGCTCGCAAAACAATGACTTTGACATCCGA
Organism: Balneolales bacterium; assembly: GCA_041749075.1. Classification (GTDB taxonomy): domain Bacteria; phylum Bacteroidota; class Rhodothermia; order Balneolales; family HLUCCA01; genus CAMTWZ01. Next base: position 13,490 of record JBGTBY010000030.1, read on the forward strand.
TCGTTCGGCCTCCTTCAACGCGGAAAGGAGGCTTGATGCCAACTCGGAATTCAGCGCATTGCGCTTCTCCGGCCGATTTAATGTGAGGGTAAGAACTCGTTCAAGCGAATGTTGAGTCAGCATTCAGCACGTTACGAATTCTTTTGTCGGATTCTAAGAGTCCGTCGCGCAAGCGGATAATCCGATGGGCATGCAAAGCGATTTCCTCTTCGTGTGTCACGAGAATAATCGTGTTGCCTTGCGAATGAAGTTCCTCAAACAATTGCATGATTTCGACACCGGTTTTGGAGTCGAGGTTACCGGTCGGTTCATCGGCAAGCAGAATGGACGGGTTGTTGACCAAAGCGCGAGCCACGGCCACACGTTGGCGCTGACCACCGGATAGTTCATTCGGCTTGTGATGCATACGGTCGGCCAAACCCACTTTCTCAAGCACTTCGATCGCTCGTTGGCGACGCGCTGAGCCCTTCATGCCGGCATAGATGAGCGGAAGCTCTACGTTAGCCAGTGCGGTTGAGCGAGGCAACAAATTGAACGTCTGAAAAACGAAGCCGATCTCTTTGTTTCTTATTGCGGCGAGCTCGTTGTCGGAGAGGGTGTTCACGTTAGTGCCGTTGAGGATGTACGACCCGGAACTAGGTGTGTCCAAACATCCGATCACATTCATCATCGTGGATTTTCCTGAGCCCGAAGGACCCATGATCGCCACGTATTCATTCTTATTGATCTGGAACGACACACCACTAAGCGCATGAACGGTCTGAGTACCCATACGGTACTCTTTCTTGACATCCACGCATTGGATCACGGAATTGGCCATGATCAAAACTCGATGTTGGTGGTGATGTTGCCGATGTAGTAATCCAGCAATTTCTCTTGGAAAACGAATTGGTAGACGGCACGGACACGGTTCGACGAGGCATTCACGAATTCGGTGTTGGCGCGTGTCAATTCGATCAATGTGCTGGCACCTACACGATAGCGCTCTTGTTCGGTCTCGTAGGCTTTGGTCGCCGCGATGAGAGCGGTTTCTGTTGTGCGAAGCTGCTTGGCGTAAGCGAGGTAATCGTTGTGCGCTTGGCGAACTTCTTGGAGGATTCCGAGACGACGATCTTCCATGTCCAACAAATCATTCTTGTATTGAACTTGACTGCGCTGAACGTTTGTACGTGTTCCGAAGCGGTTGAAGATTGGAATCTGGAGACTCAGGCCATAGCTTCGTGTCGGGTTGCGATCAAAAAACTGATCGTTGAAGCCAAGTTTGTTGAATTGCGTGGGGTCATTGATGTCACGCTCGCGGTATTGATCGGTGTAGCTTGAGTTCAAACCGGCTGTGAACGATAATGTGGGCAAATATGCGCCTTTGGAAGCTCTTAATGAATATCTACTGGCTTTGATTTGGGCTTCTTGCGCGCTGATGTCGCTGCGGTTTGCCAGGGCTTGCGCCACGAGTTGGTTCAGATCGAACGACTTCACCTCAACTGTCGCTTCTTCAATACCTGGAGTCACCAATTCATAGTTTTGAAGCGGATCGATCTGCATGATCCGAACCAACTGAAGCAAGGAGATATTCACCGCATTTTCACGCTGTACTAGCAAGAATTCGCTATTTGCAACAAGTGCTTCCTGATTGTATCGGTCAACGATTGGCCGCATCCCCACTTCCACTTGGGCACGGATTTGATCGAGTTGGCGGGTTGCGCTTTCCAAGTCTTGAATCGATATCGTCAGAAGTTCTTGATTCAACAAAACCGACAAAAAAGAGCTGGCGGTCTGGAAAATGATGTTCTCTTTAGTACGCTGAAGAATTTCCTCACTTGAGAGTCGGCGTGCTTGCGCCGCACGAAGATTGCTGATGTTCTGAAAACCGACGAACAGAGGCACATTTGTGTTGATGCCACCACTGATTCCTCGCGTGGTGAATTCATCAAACTGGAGTCGTTCTTGAACGAACTGACGACCTGTGCGACGGTTTGCGTTCATATTGGCATTCAGGTTCGGCAGAAACTGACCATATGACTGTGTAACAATTCCGTCTTGCAGTTCGAGATTATTTTCAGCTTTCTTGACCGTGAAATTGTTCTGCAAGGCCAATTCGACCGCCTGTTGAAGGGTCAGTTTCGTAGTGGGTTGAGATTGAGAAAACGCCGACTGTGTTGAGAAGAGGGTACAGATGACCAGTGGCAAAAAATAACGCATAGGATAATGTAGATTTGACAAGATAACGGAAGGTACAAAAATAGGCAGGGCGCTTTAACGGTGTGCAGCCCGTTGGGTTTCGAAGCGGTTCTTTAACCTTTTTTATCAATCGACTCGACGATGGCTTGAACCGCTTTTCGAGCGGCAACCACTTTGAGTTCGGAGAAGAGATTTGCGAAAAACGACGATTGACCGCGGGTTCGTCCGCCTGTTGCAGCCATGTAGCCGAAAGCCGCCGCAATGGTGATCGCTTGAAGCGGATATTTTTTGATCCAATACATGGGAGAGACTCTAGCCGTCACATCGTCCTTCACATCCTCGAACGTATCGTTCACGTGGTTTTCCATCCGGATGAGTTCGTCGCGTAACGCCTGTTTGCGTGCTTCCAGATCCGAGATCCGGTTGATCATATCTTGTTCACTCATCGGATTTCGACTCCTCGTTCGATTTCAATTCAGTTTTTGGTTGAAGCAAGGCGTTGAGTATGGACAGCTTCACCTTTTGTTCAATCAGTTTTGGCAAAAGAATCCAACAGAAGAACGCAAAGACGAAAAGCACAACGGCCACGATGATGAATCCACCGGCTGGATTTCGAAGGACCTCGCCCAAAAACATCGCAAGCGCCAACATCATAAATAAGATTCCAAGGCCAACGATGAACAAAATCACCATCGTAACGATGGATTTTCCTGATAACGAGCTGATTTGCTCACCGATTTCCAATGCCCATAATTGAATTCGGGTCTCAACGATGCCCCGAATATCCTGCGGCAGTTTTTTCAGACGATCGGTGATATCCGGGTCAGTCATCGTGATTGCTAAATAAACGTCCGATCATGTAACCGACCACCACGGCAAGACCAACGGCAACCAATGGATGCTCGCGTATGGCGACTTCCGCACGCTCTTTGAGCTCTTCGATGCGCTCACGCAATTCATCCAATTCGGGGAACTCCTGACTTAGATCCTCAAGCTCTTCTAATTTACTGGTCAGCTTATCAACGGTTTTCTTACTCATAACATCATCCGATTGGTGAATAACCAATATAGAAAGCCTATCACACTAAATCGAACTCTTTCCCGGCGGATTGCCGTATGATATTTTCGCATTCTAATGTGAGCAATTGTGTGAGTAGGATAGGCATGGATCGTTTGAGTCGGTCTTGCAACACATCGATATGCTGCCGACCCATCTCATCCAACAACTGGCAAATAGAAAGCAATTCTTCACTCAATTCCACGCTTTTCCATCTGGGTTGAGGGGTTTCGACACGAACTCCGTTGTTCAACCACGGGATTTCTTCAAGCATATCGCTGACGGATTCGACCAGCTTTCCGGTTCCCTCGCGAATGAGCCGATGTCCGCCTCCCCCCTTTTTGGATGTCAGCGGATGGGGGATGACAAACACCTCCCGGTTCTGATCGATCGCCAATCGCGCGGTAATCATGCTTCCACCTGTGAGTCCGGTTTCCACGACCAAAACGCCGAGACTGAGTCCGCTCACAACCCGATTCCTCACCGGGAAATTCATGTAATCGGGTTTGGTGCCAGGCGGGAATTCGGAAATCACAGCGCCACCCGTATCGATGATCTGCTCGGCGAGATAGGTGTTCACGCGCGGATAAATGCGATCGATACCCGAGCCAAGCACAGCAATGGTCTTTCCTTTCTGCTCGATGGTGATTTTATGGGCGATGGTATCGATGCCATATGCCAAGCCGGATACGATATTGAGCCCAGCCCCGACCAGTCCTTGGGAGAACGCTTCCGCCATTTCGCGTCCGTACACAGATGGCATGCGGGTGCCGATCACGCCCATGCCCGGTTCACTCAGACAGTCCACATTCCCGTTCACCCAAAGAAGCAAAGGCGGATCGAAAATCTCCTTCAGCTGAGCGGGATAGCGTGGATCATCCAGAGGAAGCAGATGGACGCCCAACGCATGGGCCTTTTCCAATATTCGGTCGACCTCCTCCCATCCGGAAAAGGACAGAATTCCGTGCGCGACGGTTTTGCCGATGCCTTGGATCGACAGCAGGTCGCGGGCTTTGAGCTGGAAAATAGATTCCGGCTCTGGAACGATGGATAATAGAGTCTTGCTACGGCGTGCGCCGAGGTTAGGAATCAGACTGAGGGCGATGATCGTACGAAGGGGATCCTGCATCCGGTAGTGCGAGTTTGGCCCAGATGCGTTCTTTCAGCTCGCTCAGGTTATGGCCAGTAGCGGCCGACACGGCGATCCAATCATCCGGGAGGTTAGGGGGTTCTTCCAACCGGTATCCTTCTTTCAGATCCATCTGTGTGATCACCACCAAACGCTCTTTTAGAAGCAGATCTTCGCGATACTCCTTCATCTCATTGATGAGGACGTCGTACTCTGCTTGGATGTCGGACATGCAGCTGATGATCAGCAACAGCATCCGATTGCGTTCGATGTGGCGCAGAAACCGCGTACCGAGCCCTTTGCCGAGATGCGCGTCTTCGATGATGCCGGGGATGTCGGCCATCACGAAGCTGCGGTAATCGGCAAAAGCCACCACACCCAGATTGGGCTCGAGCGTGGTGAACGGATAATCCGCGATTTTCGGCTTGGCGGATGAGAGCGAGGCGAGCAGCGTGCTTTTTCCAGCATTCGGATAGCCCACTAAACCCACTTCCGCGATCAGTTTCAGCTCGATCTCCACGATGATATGCTCTCCAGGCATGCCGGGTTGGGCATATTTCGGAGTCTGATTCGTATCGGATTTGAAATAGTGGTTGCCTTTGCCGCCTTGTCCGCCTGCCGCGATCACCAGTTCTTGGCCATCTTCGGTGATTTCACCGAGCCAGCGCCGGGTTTCGAACTCATACGCCACCGTGCCGAGCGGAACATCCAGAATGATGGGCGCACCGTCGCGACCCGAACGGATGCCGCCCTCGCCGTGATTGCCGTGATCGGCCTTCATGAATTTGCGGTAGCGCAAATCCAGAAGCGTGTTCATATTTCGGCTGCCACGGAGGATGATGTTGCCACCACGTCCCCCATCGCCCCCATCAGGACCGCCCATGGGAACAAATTTTTCCCGGCGGAAGTGAACGGAGCCTGGGCCGCCGTTTCCGGCTTCCAAGTAGAGTTTGGCGTAATCAGCGAATCGCATGTATCAGAATTAAGGTTACCTAAAGATAAGAAGGGCGGAACGTGCGATTTCTTACACGTTTCGCACAAATTTAGGAACGATAGGTGTGGATAACGGCGTCTTTATAGCCGAGCGTGCGCGCCCGACGGTACAGAATCACCGCGTCTTCGAGTCGATCTGTGGGCCTGGACCGCACATAATATTGGTTGCCGATCTGAATCACATAGTTCTGGATTCCGACACGGTTGGTCAATCGTTGTGAAAGTTGGTACGCCTGAGCTTGGGTAGCGAACGCACCGAATTGCACGGAGAACTCGATATCCCGACTGTTCACATTCGGCTGGGTGATGAGGAACGCGTCTTTAAGATCGGTTTCAGTGCGGAGGCGGTCGCGTTCGGCGGATGCTTTCAGGAAATTGCTCATCGGCTCGAGAACCACTTTGAAGTGATTGATGATCGCATCATACAGGATGTGACCTTCCAAGCCGTATCGGGCGTTGATGTCTGCGATGTGGCGAACCGCACCGAGCGAATCCGGGAATGCGCCTACTTGGATCGCATAGAAAACGTCCTCAGTAGCGAAGATTTGCTCGCTGATGATGAAGGCATCCGAGAACTGGGTTTTGCGCAACGCGTTGATGGCGGCCAGCGCGTTCTCCAGACCTTCGATTTCGGTGCTGAAGACGCGGTAATTGTCCCAACGACGGCTGTACTGGATTTCATGCGTCACGCCGGTCTGCTCTTCGATCTCGAGCTTGGCCATGATGGCACGCGCCAAGGTCGACATCATGGCGGTCTGGATACGGAAATACTGGGGTTTCGCGACCACAACCTCAGGCTGGCGTTGAGATGGCGGGATGAAAGGCTTCGGTTCTTCACGAAGTTTGAGATCGAAATTCAGCCCAGCGATGAAATCCCCTTCGGGTATGGATTTGATCGTGAAATCGATATAGGCGGGATGTGAGTTGGATTTCAGGATATTGAGCTGGGTGGTATCGACTTGCATCCGATAATCTCCCGGTGGCACTTCCATCGCATAGAACGTCCCGTCAAAGAACGAGATGACTTCCTTGCGCTCGTTCGTGGCCAGATTGGTGTAGTAGAGACGTAAACCGGGTAAGTTCTGCATCACGCCGGCAGAGGTCTGACGTCTTGCTCCACCTTCAAAGATTCCCGTCGTCCGGAAAGGGATTGACAAGATCTTATGCTGGTTCGGATCGGTAATCACACCGAACCGCTCGATTGAAGGTACCAGCACAGGATTTTCCACCGCAGCTTTGTTCACTTCCACATCATACTGGCGATATTGAAGCATTTGGGAATAAATCGCATAGCCCTTGACCGTTTGATGTCGGGATCCGGCCCCTTGGAAGCGCAGGATGTTGCCAGGAATGGATTGCTCCTCTTTGTCTTTGATACCATCATCATTGTTGTCTATATACAGATCAGCAATGACGGCCGAACGTCCCACCTGTCCCCGGTTATCGAACCACAGCAGATTCAATCGAGGTTCATACGCCACCGCGCCCCGCACCGATTGGTTCGATGACCATGTTTGACTTGTGACACGCGTGTTGGCGCTAGTCCGCATGTACTTGAAATCGAAACTCAACGTCAGGAAAAACGCTGTGACATTGGTCGGTACGATGCGGGTCAGGCTGAATTGGATCCGTCCATCTCTCAAAAAGCTTCGCGACATCGTGAGATCGAATCGGTCCGGATTATGAATGGCACGAATGGCATCGTACTGGGCACGGAAAAAGATCCCTCTCAATGGCAGCCAAATGCTGTTGTCGCGAGGCATGGTGTAAGTGACCGAGGCCTGGTATCGGTCTTGAATCAATTCATCGCCCGTAGTGGAAAGCACACGGCTCGACCGGCGAAAACCACCGCGAGTAGCCACTTTCCCGATTCGTGTATTCAGATCCAAACTCGTGCTGGAAAGTATGAACGTAGGAAATTGGGATCGGTCAAACGACGTGCGTATGGAGATAGGAGCCTTTTCATATGGCACGTTAAAAAAAAGTGCGCCACCAGACTGATTCTGAATGCCTGTGGTAGCGATGTCTGCCGATTCAGAATAGGCGGTGTAATACGCGTTGGCGAAATCGCCCCGAGCGGTTTGATAATAGACATCCGATTTGAGGAAATTTCCGGGTGAAAACTGAGTGTTGGCGAACAAACCCTCGATCAGACTGGCGTTGATGGTGGCCGACGTGAAGTTTTTCGTGACGTTGGATGGGGTCCGCAAGTACTCCGATGTGGCTCCTATGGTTAAATTCCGTGAGACCCCATATCCGCCGCGGATATAGCCGAACTGGTCGTCGCCACCTTCAAAAAAATTTTCATCCATTCCATATCCTGAATCATACCTGAATTCGCCTTTAGGTACGAAGTTGAACGGGATGCGGATGCTACGGTTCGATTCGATGAGTTCGCCGCCAGGTCCATAGATCACCAGACGAATCTCATTCGGACCATAAACGATGGGAATCTGGAAGGTAAAGCGTCCTTGAGCGTCCGTTGTCGTGAAATCAGTCAGCCGATCGTTGATGAACAGTTCGACTTCCGAATCGGGCATGGTCAGGTCCGATATGGTGTAATAATCAAACACCCGATCGGGATACAAGGGCTCATTGGTGAACCGGATTCCGGTCATGGCGTTCTTCAAGGTGCCGCCCGATGCGTTGACGTCCCCCACGAGGGTTTGAGTCAACCAGGGATTAACGCCGTGGTAGTATCGATACCGCCAGCTGTTGACCCCGACATCGGTTCCGGTTTCATTTCTCGCGACTTGGGCGTTGACCTGAACATCGCCATGTAAGATTTCGGCACCGGATATAAGAGATAGCGTGTTGGTAAGCGCATTGCGATCGCTCACATTCTGCTGATAGGCGTAGTCCAGAAAACCACCATTCACAATCCGTCGCTTTCGGTCGAACACCAAAGGGTAGAGACCTGTTTGAGCAGATTTACGTCGCTCCAATTGTTCTCGCAATCGCAATCGTTCCTGACGCAACACGATGGGTAATTTCAGGGGGGTCACCAGCCGTAGCATCAAATTGGAAAAATCCACTCGGAACTCCAGTTCGAACACCTCTTGAAAGACCGATTGGGCCAGATACAGATCCAGCTCGCCTTGGTAGAACTGATCGGCGGTGATACGGGTGGATTTCCCGGTAAGCGTTACGACCTGATTGTGAAGGTCGATCACATACGGCATACGCTCATTGAGATACGTCCCACGGGCGGAGGTGCCATTGGCACCCAAACTGATTGGGATGAAGAGCTGTCGAAACACTTCTGAAACGGGTAGCAAAAACACTTTCGTCTCAGAATTGTAATAGGCGATGATGTTCGTGTTTACCCCGCCTTGGTAATTGAATTGCAAGAATACTTCATCCAGCTCCTGCGCAAACACCGGAACAGCCCAAACGGTCAAAAGTAGTATGAGAAGGTACCGGTGCAAACCTGTTTAATCCGTAGAGTTTTCCCGGACGAAAGGTAGGCAGACCTCTCCGTTGAATAAGATTATAGTTTCCTTATTCGGGCGTATCAGAACCGTACTTGGAAGGTTTGTTGGACCGGCTGCATCGGAATTTGTTCACCGGATGGGATATCCCGTCGATTGGTAGAGAACGACAGAGTAACGGTGTACGCGCCAGGTGTGATTTCCTCCAATGGCATCAGGAAATTGCGTTTTCCAGTTTCAAAAATCGTGGTGGTCTGCTGCTCTTCGAAGACAGTCCGGCCACCGGCATCTTTGACTACTGCGTCTATTGTTCCGAGGAAAGGAGAGTTTGCAGTGAGACCGACATCATATACCAATAGTGTATTCGTTTCAGTTTTTACAAACTGGACATTCGATGGAACCACAGCAGTGCGGAATGCGCCTTTCGTGTAGTAAACACCGAGTACCTGTTCAAATATGAAACTGATTTGGGTTCCCACACCACCTTCAGTCGTTTGTTGGATGACTGCCGATTGGGGGGTGGATCGCACTTTAACGCGGGACCAATACGTCCCGTCACCAAGACTGGCTGGTGGACGCACCGTGAGGCGCACGGTCTGACGTTGACCCGGTTCCAACATGAATGTGCGAGGGAAACTTCTCACATATTCGGAAATGGATTTTTGCTCTGCCAGAGCTGTTGAATCACTGAACAACATCGTGATGTTTCCCAAGGAATCGGAGACGGTGTAACCAAACGTAAACTCCACGGCAATCTCTTGCGCTTGATTGGAATTGTTGGTCACCAAAAACGATCCGAAATTATTGTTGCCAATAAAGATGGTGGTCGGGGATATGGACACCTGGGCATGGACCGAATTCAACCCGATCAGTGCGACGGCAAAAAGAAGGGCAAGCGATAGTCTCATAAGATGCGTTTAGGTTCGATCAGAAGGGCGAGGTTCAACCTGTAGTTAAACTTGAAGTTAACCATTTCTACCTGCAACGCCCTAAAATAAGATATCATGCGATATCGCATGTTTATGCAAAAAAAAGGCGGCACCACAATGTGATGCCGCCTTGAAGAATCGAATCCGACAATTAGTTATAAACTACAGACACGTTAATTGTCGTGCTGAAGGTATGACCAGCTGAACCAGCGGCGGCAGTAAAAGAACCACCGATGACAAGTGAACGCTCAGCATCAGTCCCTCCGGTAGTAGCATTACCAGGTGTGTACGCTGCTGGAGTACCAGTACCTTGACCATATGACAGTGTTACAACCAAGTCGTCATCTGTTGCACCATCTCCAACATCCGCAACTGGAATAGTTAAGGTAGTTCCATTTGTAGCATTCAAATGAGTTCCAGTTACAGTATAAATTACCGCACCTGTCGATCCAGACAGAGCGACTTGTCCACGAGCTGCAGCAGAGCCTGCATCAGTTGCAACACCTGCTGTAGTGATGGTGACAAGTGTATTTTCCTGAACGTTGCCAAAGGTGAGATTTTGAGGAGTTAGCGTGAATGCGCCTTGAATTGTGGTAGAAACCACTACGTTAGCGTTTTCCGGCGGGTTTGCGTTAATCACAGCTGGTGCGAGGACCAAGGCGAGTATGAAGAGTTTTTTCATGGTGGTGTAAGTGAGAGTTAGAAAGGTTCGTAAAAGCGTGTTTGTGTAAGCTTGAAGCAAATTTACGCGACTTTGATCCCGGTTTACCATTAGGTTTCGTTAATAAAACCTATGAGATAGGGTAATCCACGTGGAAACCATTAAGCTAATCATAGAAAATGATCAGGTTCACTTCGCCGGAATACTGACCTGGAATCGCATCCTTCGTTTCGGCTTTCCCATAAACGAAGATGGTCATCTGCAACATGTTCAGCTGCGCTTGACCCGCATCCTGTGGTTGGAAGGGTAGAAAAAAATTGGCTTTGTACTGATCGATGGCCACGATATTGGCGTTACGCCGACTCGACTCCAGCATCCCACTGTTCGACCACGCATAGGCCAGATCCACATTGATACGACACCAGTCCTCTTCGCAATTCTCAAAATCTTCATGAATGAGATATTGTGGGGTGTCGATCGATACGCCAACCAAGGAATAGATCAAACCATTGACGGTGAAGATACCCACTCGGGCATCGTCTAACCCGATTTCCACATTGTCGACCAAGTTGAGCTGACCAAAATCAAGCTTGATTTCCGTAGATATATTCACTTCGGGTTCCACAAGCACGGCGAATTGCACGAACTGTGCCGATGCGATATACGGTGAGATAAGTACAGCCAGTGTCAACCAGAGGACCTGCATCAGTTGTAGATGATTTCGATCGTGACGGTATTCGAAAAGTTTCCTGATGTTTCACTACCTGTCGTGATGATTTCACCACCTATATATAAGAACATCGTTGAAAGAGGTAAAGAAGTCAATGCGGCTTCCGGAGTCGGGGGTGGCATGGGAGGCCCTGATCCACGCCGGGTCATGGGGAGCCGAACCGTGGTGGTGTTGAACGAGGTGTTTCCGGATAGGTTGTCCAAAAACGTGCCTGTATTATTATAGGCGAACGTGTAGGTGATCGCAGAGCGACAGGCAGCGGACACGCAGGAATCGTCCCCGTTCAGATAGACATAGGGCGGAGCCGTGATGGTCACAAAAATATCCAGAAAGCGGATGGCCTCGATGCTGAGCGCGGCTTCATCACCCGATCCGATAAGGACCTCTTTGCTTTCTCCGGATATGATGGTGCCGAACGACAGATTCCGTTCAACGAACAGATCCGCACTGGACGTGTAATACGACCCAAAATTGATTTCCTGGGCGAAAACGTTGTGAATCGTGTATGGTGTAAGGTATATAAATGCCACGATGAAGAGATAGCGTCTCATCAGAGGTATTCGATTTCAATTGTGAATTCGCCCTGATAGGCCCCGAACTGAATGTTTTGGATGCTGGCGAAACCGCCGATCCAGAAATAAAACTCTCCTGTGCTGCTCAAGTTCAATGTGCGATTCTCACGTGAAAGGGGCTCTGCAGTCAACTGGTTGTCTGTAGTCGCCCCGGCGACGGCATACGTGAAATTGATCGTGCTTCCACCTCCGACCCGTATCAATTCACGTTGTTCAAGGAACGAGACTCGGATGGCGGCATTGGGTCTGCCGGTGGCTCTCATCAGTCCGGCGCCGGCATCGGTTTTCGGATCGAGACGAAGCTCGTTCGCATCCATGTTGAGCCGACCAAAATTCATGTTCGAGATAGTAACCAGCTCAACAGCGGAGACTATGGTGGTTGACACTGAAACAGTGACGACATCATTTGTTTGCACGGATGGCGACTGTGCCAGCACCACCATGGGTACTAGCATGGTCACTAAAAAACACATCATACGTGCTATGTCTATACGCATGAATGGAAAATACCGATTTCAATTCAACCCACACCGTTAGAACCGATTAACAATCGGCTAAACGCAAAAACCCGCCCGGATGGTCAAATCCGAGCGGGTGGTTTGCAATCAGGAGATTCGCTAGGTCAGTTGTAGAAGGCCGAAACGATGTACGTCTGTGGCATCGAGCTCATGTGAGCCGTGTCGATCGTGATGCGTTTGACATGAGTCGGGTTGGTTTTGCCGTAGCTTAAAATGGTTTCGTTCGACGAAAGGGTGTAGGTGGCTTCAACCGATTGCGTGTTTGGGATGGTTGCGCTGAGCGTGGTCATGGATGTGTTTCCTGTGTTCTGTGATTGCATGACAGAAAACACCACGTCGCTTTGGCTGGAGCTCGTCACCCGGATCTCATCATCCGAGCTTGACAATTCCAAGCGGGTCGATTCAACTACCGTCGCACTGATCTGCATGGTGGCAGAGGCGGTCCGCTGAGCCATTGCGGCTGTTGCGGTGAGTGCGATAAAGAGGAAGGTTGTGATCGAGCGTTTCATGGTGTCGTCCTGTTGTTTGTTTTCAACAGGAGCAAACTACCCGACACCTCGCTCTTTATTAACCCATTGTATTACGTACTACCTATTATGTACTTCGTTCTTACAATTTTAAATATTTAATTTTAAATGATTTATCTCTTATGTAGATTTATTATAAATAATAATAACTTGGCTTGGCGTTAATATTTATACAATTGGACAGACCTACACATTTAAAATTCAACATTTAAAATTGTTGAGACTAGGTGCCTAGTTTACTTCGAAGTGTCGGAGTACCCGTTCGAGAGCAGCTTCAGCATTCTTGTTAGGCGCACTTTCAGTTTGGTACGTGGCACGATCACATCCACGAACCCGTGCTCAAGTAGATATTCGGCGGTTTGGAACCCATCCGGCAGGTCACGTCCGATGGTCTGACGCACGACTCTCGGTCCGGCAAAGGCAATCAAGGCGCCCGGTTCTGCCAAGTTGATGTCGCCCAGCATCGCGAAGGAGGCTGTAACACCACCCGTGGTCGGGTCCGTCATCAGCGATATGAACGGAACGCCGGCTTCATGCAACAACGCCAGTTTGGCGGATGTCTTGGCCATCTGCATCAGACTCAGCACGCTTTCCATCATGCGCGCACCGCCTGTTTGGGAGATGATGAGCAACGGAATACGATGTTCACGTGAATGATCGATGGCGATGGCGATCCTCTCTCCTACCACCGAACCCATGCTTCCACCGATGAATCGGAAGTCCATGCACGCCACGACTAGATCCAAGCCATTCGTCTTGCCAACGCCGACACGAAGCGCATCCGTCAGTCCGGTTTTCTTCTGTGCTTCAACCAATCGAGCCGCATAGGGTTTCTTATCGGTGAACTCGAGCGGGTCGCCCGGACGGATATCGCCACCGATTTCAGTCCATTTGTTCTGATCGAACAGGATCTCGAAATATTCCTTGCTCCCCACGCTGAAATGGTAGCGACTGGCTGGATCCACCCAGCAATTTTCTTCCAACTCGCGGCGATGCACCATCTCGCCGGTGCCTGGAACTTTGATCCAGATTCCTTCCGGCATCTCTTTAGGTGTGTCGGTTTGAATGTTCGTGTCTGTGCGCTTGAACCAGCTCATATCATCGTGGGTTGTGGTCATGGAGCGTCAAAAATACAAAGGTTCGAGGTCTTCGGCACGAACGGGTTTCGTTGTGCCAGCTTTCATCACCATCCAAATGCCGATTGCGGAGATGCTTTCCAATCCCATATGATGCACTCCATTCAACGATTCAGGCGAAAAACGATGCTGCCCGGTTCCAGCCAACACGTCGCCAGACTTGATTCGTTTCGCCATTTCTGAGATATCGATGATAGCGGATGCGGTATACACATGCGTTCGTCTAGCATCCAGAATGGCGTGGATGGTGGCATTTGGATAGAGTTTTCCAGCCATCATCGTGATGCCGTCCAATGTGTTGATGGGAAAGACCGGAGTGTGGAGTCCATATAACAACCCTTTCACTGCCGATGCGCCGATTCGCAAACCGGTGAACGATCCGGGTCCGGCGCTCACCGCCACGGCATCGAGATCTTCAACCGTCATCCCCTCTGAGTCCAACAGCTCACGGATGAATCGAAACACGGCTTCCGAGTGGATTCCGCGCTCTTCGGAACGCAATTCCTTGGGTTCACGATCCGGTAATGACAAAGCCACCGAGCAGACCGGTGTGGCGGTTTCGATGGCCAGTATTCGTTGCATCGCCCAATATACCGCTGTAAATCCGTATCATCGGAACGTGAAATTCATCCCCATCATACTCCTGTTTCTGACCTCGTGCATCCCGGCGAACGACGGAACATTCACAGGGCGAGTGGGCACCAGCGAGGCCCAGAACCTGGCGATCATCCGTCCTGGCATCCACTATAAATTTGCTCCGGGCGATACCACTTGGCTTCAAACCGACCGCAACGGCCAATTCCGATTCTCCACCCCACTGCAAGCCAACACCCGTTTTGAATGGGTGGTAGGCGGATGGAGACTACCCATCATCCTTTCACCCGGAAAGTCACTTCATTTCGATTCGGTCGATCTGTCCTTTTCAGGTTGGTTCTCTGATTTGCATAACCAGTACCTTCAGCTGATGGAGCAAGATGCGCGGTTAATGGAACGGATCCGTGCGCAACGAGAGGATTTCGTGGCGGGCAACATCACCCCTACGCTCGACCTCTATCATTTTCGGATGCGGCTTGCTACCGAGTACTTCGGAGACACACCTATGCGGTCGGTTGTTCACCGCATGTCGGGCGAATTCATCATTAAACAATTGGAAGCGCTGCGATTCGCGCCAGAATCGATCAGTCGGGAACAGATCTTGCAGGATGCGATCGAGCACGGGTTCTTCACCTATGAATCGTTCGTGGCGCAGCGAGCTGGAATCAGGGATTTCACGGACGCATGGATCAAGTCGTTTCCTGGTCGGGATTTGAATCTATCTGAAGCGGATTGGAAACGCACCCAAGCCCCGCAACTCGATTCGCTCCGCAACCTGGTCACGCGTCACATCAGCGACCGCCGCGCTCGAGCCCACGCCGCGATGTTCCTTCTTGCCGAACGCCTTACCGAAGCCCCCTTCCCCTATGCGGAGGCATCTTATCAAGATTACATCGATCGTTATTCCGATTATCCCGAAAACATCGCCTTTTTGCGCGCGCTGTATGAGGATTTGAAACAGGTGCAGCCTCCGAATCCTGCGATTCCGTTCGAACTTCCGGACCCATCCGGCGCCCTTGTCAGCTTGGAGGATGTGAAAGGCACGTTCGTCCTGCTGGATTTCTGGGCGTCGTGGTGCGCGCCTTGCCTGGCCGAATTTCCTCACATGAAACGCCTTCATGCCGAATACAGCCGCAAAGATGTCAAGTTCATCAGCATATCGACCGAGGAAGACGAGCAGATCTGGCGCGATTATCTGGCGGCGGATCCCCATCCTTGGATTCAAGTCTATGCCGGCGGCGGCTTCCTGCATCCGCTGTTCCAAGCCTACAAAGGCGGCGGCATTCCGTTTTATCTGTTGCTCGACCGCAAGGGTAACATCTACCGATACAATGATTTCAGGCCCTCATCCAACCTGAAAGAGATTCTCGATGACGCGCTGACTGCCGAGTTCCCGGCGCGATCTATGCCGTAACGACCAGCATTCCCTTGTTGTAAATGGCATGAGCCCGGCCATGCATCTCGCGACCGATATAAGGAGAATTGGATGATTTCGAGCGGATGTCGGATTTCGCGAAGGTCCAACGGCTGTCTGTATCAAAAATGGTGAGATTCGCGACGGCCCCGACCTTGATTTCCGGAACCGGAAGCGACAAGATGCGACGCGGCGCTCCTACCACTTTATCGAGCAACTCGTCCAAGCTGAGGATGTTCGGGCTCAGAAGTCTGCGAACCGAAATGCCCCATGCCGTTTCCAGCCCGATGATGCCATTCGGCGCATAGATGAATTCAACTTCCTTCTCGTCGATGCTGTGTGGCGCATGATCCGTGCAAATCGCATCGATCGTGCCATCGCGAAGGCCTTCGATCATCGCATCCACATCATCCTGTGTGCGAAGCGGCGGGTGCATCTTGTAATTGGTATCGAACGGATGCCGCTCGATTTCCTCATCCGTCAAGTCGAAGTGATGCGGACATACTTCGGTCGTCACGTGGATGCCCTTCGCTTTTCCTTGACGAACCAGATCCACAGCGCCCCGAGTTGAGATATGTGCGACATGAATATGTCCGCCCGTCAATTCAGCCAATAAAATATCGCGAGCCACCATCACATCTTCGGCGATGGATGGCGTTCCGGCCAAACCCAACCTCGACGACACTTTTCCTTCGTGCATATGTCCGGGGCGCGACAAAGCCAGATCCTCCATATGATTGATGATCGGCATCTTCAGCATCGAGGCATAATCCAGCGCGATTCGCATGAGTTTCGCATTATGCACCGGATCGCCATCGTCCGAAAACGCGACGGCACCACCTTCTTTCATGTCCGCCATTTCGGCGATACTCTCCCCTTTGCGATCTTTCGAAACACATCCGATCGGGTACACATCCACAGCAAGGGATTCCGCTTTCTTGCGGATGTACTCGACCACATCACGGGTATGGATCGGCGGTTTCGTGTTCGGCATACAGGCCACAGCGGTGAATCCGCCGGCCGCAGCGGCCGCACTACCGGTTGCGATCGTTTCCTTATGCTCGAAACCCGGTTCGCGCAGATGCACATGCATGTCCATCCATCCACCAGAAACAAGAGCGTTCTTCGCGTCATAAATCGGGACATCATTGGCAGATATTCCAACTCCAATCTCAGAGATAACGCCATTTCGAATGAGAATTTCGAAAGATCTGGCGTTGAGACCGTCAAGTGCTGGTCGGACATTTTGAATGAGGAGGTCAGGGGAAATAGGCATGGCGGAAGATAATGGGGGAAAATTTTAAATGATAAATTTTAAATGAAGAGGGGCTCTTCCATCTTCCTACTTCACCCTTCCTACTTATTATCTTTCCCCATGTCTCAACTCACCGTCTCCGAACTCACCTTCGACATCAAAGATCTGCTGGAAAGCAGTTTTAATGGCGTAAGTGTCTCCGGCGAGGTATCACAACCCACTCTCGCGAGCTCCGGGCACCTGTATTTCACCCTGAAAGACGCCCATGCGCAGATTTCCTGCGTGGCGTGGCGCGGAACCGTGCAACGCCTCAAACTGGCCGTGGCGCACGGACAGCAATTGATTTTGGAAGGCGATGTGCAAGTCTATGCTCCTCGTGGAAATTATCAGTTGATCGTGAACGGCGTAAAGCAGGCCGGGATCGGCGCGCTTCAGGAAGCCTATGAAAAACTGAAGAAGAAACTGCAGGATGAGGGCCTCTTCGATTCCACGAGGAAAAAACCACTGCCTGTGTTTCCGATGGCGATCGGCGTGGTGACCTCCGAGACCGGCGCGGCGTTTCAGGACATCCGCTCCACGCTCGAGCGGCGCTGGCCGATGGCCGTGCTCAAATTGTATCATGCAGCGGTGCAGGGCGCGGGGGCTGCGCCCGAGATTGTGGCTGGGATTGAGCATTTCACGCGGCGGGGCGGGGTCGACGTGTTGATCGTGGGACGTGGCGGGGGATCGCTCGAAGACCTGTGGCCGTTCAATGAGGAAGCTGTGGCCCGAGCGATTGCGGCCTGTCCGATTCCCGTGATTTCGGCCGTGGGACACGAAACCGATTTCAGCATCAGTGATTTCGTAGCGGATGTCCGCGCGGCGACGCCCACGCAATCGATCGTGTTGGCGACCCCGGACGTCCGCGATCTTCGCCTAGGGGTGGATGACCGGGCTAAGGCTGTGGAACGAAGCCTGAGGGAGCGGATGCGGCAGAAGCGCGAAACTGTGAACCGACTATCCGCTTCGCACGGACTTCTTGCGCTTCGCGACAAACTCCAGATTCAGCGTGCCCGCCTCGAACGCGCTCCCGAAGGGATGCGCCGATTGCTCGAATCCTTGTATGCCCGTCGCAAACAAGAGGTGGTTCAGCTTCGCGTTCAGGCCGACACCCGCATCACACGCCGCCTCCAAACCGAAAAAGACCGTCGACTTTCCTTGCATCATCGCCTCGAAACCCAGAATCCGGAAACGCCACTGGCCCTCGGCTATGTTCGGGTGATGCAGGATGGGGCTTGGGTGCGGACTGTGGCCCACTTCCAGCCAGAACATCCTACCGAGTTAATTTGGAAGGATGGGAAATCGGGAATCGGGAATCAGTAATCGGAAATCGGGAAGACGTTCAATATCCATATCATTTTTAAGTCCATCTTACCTCGCACATCGCACCTCGCGCAACAAACAACTAACGACAAACAAATTTTGATCAACTCCCTCGCCCTACGCCTTCAACCTCATTATTCAAAGTTCGATGTCGCGAATCGCTTGCTGTTCACGGGTCATTCCCACACGGCTTGGCCGGATGTGGCCGAAGACGGATTGAATGATTATTTCCGGGTTTCATCGCAGAAGGTGGACGACAAATGGGGTCCTGCGTATGAGCGGGTGGATGTGCTTCGAAACTATTTACGTCGCTTTTATTCGGATCCCGACGGGCAGTATTCCCTCGCCGCAAATACTCACGAATTGCTCGTGAAATGGATATCCGCGCTCGATCTGAAAAAGAAACGCAAGATCATCACCACCGATGGCGAATTCTACAGCCTCTATCGCCAACTAACCCGATTGGGTGAAGAAGGCGTCGAGATCGTGTGGGTCCCGGCTTTGCCATTGGAAGGATTTGCCGAGCGCCTGCGTCCGCACCTGGATGATAAAACCGCGGCTGTGATGCTGTCGCGCATCTATTTCGAGACAAGCCTCATTAATAGCGACCTCCAACAAATCAATCAAGATTGCCGGAAATTCGGAATTCCATTGATGGTGGATGATTACCACGGAACGAACGTGGTGCCCTGGAATCTGAAGGAAACGGATATGGAGGATGTGTTCATCCTCATCGGCGGATACAAATACTTGCAATGGGGCGAAGGGAACTGCTTTTTGAGGTATCCAAAGGGCTGCGCGATGCGTCCTGTCATCACCGGTTGGTTCGCCGCATTCTCCACTTTGAAGCAGCCACGGTCCAAAACCGTTTTATATGATGCGGAAGATTCCTTATTCATGGGTGCGACATTCGATTCGGTGTCGCAATTCCGGGCGGCGCGGGTGGCGGAATTTTTTACGGAACACGGACTCACCTCGGATGTGCTTCGGGCCCACTATTCAGCCCAAGTTTCCTACCTGCGTGATGCCTTCTTGAACAGCGGAATCAAGCCTTCGGACATGCGCTTGAAGCACACCTATCCCATCGAACAAAACGGCGGTTTCCTGTCGTTGGAGAGCGAAAAAGCCCTGTTTGTCTGGGACGAATTGAAGAAACGGGATGTGTACACAGACTGCAGGGGAACAACGTTGAGATTGGGTCCGGCGCCTTATACCACGACAGCCCAAATGGACGCTATGATCGAAGAACTTGTCCGGATTCTGTGCAAATGATGTAAGATTTTCGGAAATCTGTCCTCTTTATATGTAACTGATGTTGATTTGCCCTCTTGCAAATTGAACATATATTGCACATATTATCTCATCCAATTTCAAAACCTATCCTTTCTATGGCAAACGCACCTTCCGACCGACTCAAAGCCCTCGACTTGGCTGTTGGCCAACTCGAAAAACAGTATGGCAAAGGCACGATCATGCGCTTGGGCGATAATCCCATCGTCGCGATCGATTCCATCTCCACTGGCTCCATCACGATTGACACCTGTCTTGGTGTGGGTGGCATTCCGTGCGGACGCATCACCGAGATTTATGGTCCGGAATCCAGCGGTAAAACAACCCTGGCTTTGCATGTAATTGCAGAAGCTCAAAAGAAAGGGGGTTTGGCCGCATTCATCGATGCGGAACATGCCTTTGATGCCAAGTATGCCAAAAACCTCGGAATCAAGACGGATGAATTGCTGATTTCCCAACCCGACAGTGGTGAACAAGCCTTGGAAATCGCTGAAGCTTTGATCCGTTCCGGCGGTTTGGATGTTCTTGTGATTGATTCCGTGGCAGCGTTGGTTCCTCGCGCGGAATTGGAAGGCGAAATGGGTGATTCGCATATGGGTCTGCAAGCCCGATTGATGTCGCAGGCCCTTCGTAAGCTCACGGGTATCGTGAGCAAGACGCACACGGCGGTGATCTTCATCAACCAGATCCGCGACAAGATCGGCGTGATGTTCGGCAACCCCGAAACCACGACCGGTGGGCGTGCCCTGAAATTCTACTCGTCCGTCCGTTTGGATATCCGTCGCATCGGCGCCCTGAAAAAAGGCGATGAAGTGATCGGAAACCGCACGAAAATCAAAGTTGTGAAAAACAAGGTGGCTCCGCCATTCAAAGAAGCGGAATTCAACATCTTATATGGCAAAGGGATTTCGCGGATCGCGGAAATTCTGGATCTGGCCGTTGAAATGGAGATCATCGAAAAACGTGGAAGCTGGTTCCGCTATGAAGGAGAGCCGATCGGCCAAGGAAGTGATGCCGCCATGCAATTCATTGAAGAAGACAAGGCACTTATGGCCAAGCTCGAAGCTCAGATCCGTGCGAATCTGAATCCGGATGCCGTGCTTGTGAAATCGAGCAATGGCGTCGCCGTCGAAGAATAGCCCATCCGAACCATACTTACGCGATCGGCTTCTTGGCAAGCTCTCGCGTAGGGAGCATTCGGTTTTCGAACTTCATCAGTTCGCCAAACTGAAAGGATATCCGCTGGATGAAATTCAGCCCATTCTGGATGAATTCGTGGACATGGGTTGGGTGGATGATCAACGATTCGCCGATGCCTTCTGCCGCCATCGTTTGTCGATCTCACGCTGGGCACCCGCCCGAATCGTACAAGGCCTCCTCGCCAAAGGTGTTTCCAAAGACATCGCGCAGCAAACCGTCCGCGCCCACACCCCCGAAGACCTCACCGATACCATGAAATCGGTGCTTCGCAAAAAAACTGCCGCATTCTTGAGAGAATCCGATCTTCGCAAGAGAAAGAAGAAAATCGTTGATTACCTTCTGAGAAAGGGATACGCTCCCGGAGATGTGTACGATTCAGCCGATTCCCTACTCAACAGTTTGATGGAATGAAGAAAAAAATCACCTTCGATCGGATTTTCAGATGGACCATGCTCATCGTGGTCTTGTTGGGGTTGTTGTATTTGGTGCAACGATTTGCCGGACTGGTCACTTTTTTCATGATATCGCTGATCTTCGCCTACATTCTCAGTCCGTTGGTGAATCGGCTTGAAGCACGTGGAATGTCGCGATTATGGAGCGTGGGTTTGGTCGTGGCTATCCTCATTGGTGGGCTCACATGGATGTTCACCACGTTTATCCCAATGATCGGAAGCCAGTTCATGGCATTTACGTCCACATTCAACTTGGATACGGTTCGGCTCATCGTTCGACAGTTGACAGATGCGTTCTTTCCATCCATGAATATCCTGAATGCGGATACCTTCGAAGCGTATCTCATCGATCTGGTGGACGATTATTTTCTTCTAGGTAGTTTTGCCGACATGATAACGAGTGTGGTCGGAATCTTCACGAATGTGTTCACGGCTCTTCTGATCATTCCTGTGGCCACATTTTTCTTGTTAAAAGATGGGTTTCTGATGCGCCGCCGACTTTTGAAAGTGGTACCCAACGCTTACTTCGAAACCACGTTGGTCATCATCGACAAGATCGAATCCCGCTTGATTCTTTATTTCAGCAGCGTGTTGCTTCAATCCAGCATCGTTGGATTGTTGTCTTATATCTTTTTGAGTATTGTCGGCCTAGAAAGTGCCTTGCTCGTGGCTGTTGCTATCGGATTGGCCAATTCGATACCGTATTTCGGTCCGATCATCGGTTATTTGCTATCCATGGTGATGTCGATTTATGAAGTGGGCAATGTGTCTTTGGTACCATCGACGTTGTTCGCCATCCTCCTGGTACAAATGATCGATAACACGGTCCTTCAGCCACTCATCTTTTCCAAATCTGCCGATCTTCATCCTGTTTATATCCTATTTGTGGTTCTGATCGGGGCGGAAGTCGGAGGTGTGATCGGGATGTTGCTCGCGATTCCGGTTGTCACTGTCATCCGCATCACAGTGACAGAAATCAGATGGAGCTTTCAACAGTATCA
Source organism: Balneolales bacterium (assembly GCA_041749075.1). Lineage (GTDB taxonomy): Bacteria > Bacteroidota > Rhodothermia > Balneolales > HLUCCA01 > CAMTWZ01. Next base: position 35,919 of record JBGTBY010000030.1, read on the forward strand.
TGTCTTCAAACTTGAATAGAATCCTTCCCAACCGCCTCCCTAAAGGTGGCACGATTGGTATCACAGCACCATCATCCACTCCCGATCCGGAGAAACTGAACAAGGGTGTCCGGTATTTGGAATCGCTCGGATATCGGGTGATCGTCGGAACCACCTGCCATAGCACACAACATTATTTGGCCGGTAGTGATGAATTGAGAGCCAATGAGCTGATGCAGTTCTTTTCGGATCCCAAGGTGGATGCCATCTTCTGCGCACGTGGGGGATACGGATCGATGCACACCCTCGCGTCGCTCGATTTCGACCTCATCGCTCAACATCGAAAATTATTCGTCGGGTTCAGCGACATCACCGCACTGCAGTGGTCGTTCTGGAAGCATGCGGGTCTCGTCACCATTTCCGCGGGAATGCCGGCTACCGATATGGCGCATGACGTCCTCGATCCCCAGTTCGAATCGTTGTTCTGGAGCCTCATCGAATCCGGCAACCTTGCCCTGCCACTCCCCCACTCGCAAGAACACTTCCAGACCATCCACGGATTCTCCCTTCCCGGAACAGCTAGCGTGGCGTCCAAACTATTCGGAACCCCGCATATGCCGGACCTGAACGGGTCCATTCTCATCCTTGAAGATGTGGATGAACCTCGTCACAAAGTGGAAGGCTACTTGCGTCAATTTCAGATGGCGGGCGCGTTCCGCGACGCCAATGCGGTGATCCTCGGCGATTTCACGCCATCCAAAACCGAATCCTATCCGTTGGTTCCTGATCTGAACACCGTTTTCGATCGTGTGACGGCCGATAGCCGCGGTCCCGTGATCCGCGATGTGGCGTACGGCCACATCCGTCCGAAAATCTGTGTTCCCGTGGGAGCTGCCATAACCGTATCTTTGGGTCCGGTATCGCAACTCTCCACTACGGGTTCCATTTTTTCCTCTTGATTCCACGAATCGCTGTTTTCGCATCCGGATCGGGCTCCAATTTCCAAGCCATCCTCGACGCCATCGCGTCGGGTCGACTTCAAGCCTCTGTCTGTGCCCTGATCGCTTCCAAACAAGGTATCGGTGCGATCCAAAAAGCCGAAGCGAATCACATCCCCGTTTTCATCAATGATGCGGATCGGGCCTTGGAATCCACTCACCCGGATCTACTTGTGTTGGCTGGATATCTCAAACCGATTCCATCCCACATCATCGATCGATTTCCGGACCAGATTTTGAACATCCATCCCGCATTGCTCCCCAAGTTCGGTGGCAAAGGCATGTATGGACGACATGTGCACGAGGCGGTGATCGCCGCGGGGGAATCGGAATCGGGTTGCACAGTACATGTTGTGACCGAACATTACGACGAAGGTCCGATTCTGGCACAAGCACGGGTCCCGGTATTGAAAGACGACACCATTGACACGCTCGCAACGCGTGTGTTGGCGCAAGAACATCACTTATTCCCACTCATCATTCAACAGGTTCTCCATGGCGGCTGACGCTCACATCCATCCTCTTCACACATCTCCTCTCGTGGTTCGTCGGGCACTGCTATCGGTGTCCGACAAAACCGGACTGCTAGCACTTGCCGAATTCTTGCATTCGCAAGGGGTGGAATTGGTGTCGACTGGTGGAACGAAGAAAACATTGGAGTCTGCGAATATTCCAGTTAAGGATGTGGCAGACATCACAGGATTTCCAGAAGTGATGGATGGCCGGGTGAAGACCTTGCATCCAGGTGTTCATGCCGGATTGTTGGCTAGGACGTCTTATGCCCCCGATGTGGAAACACTCAAGCAACTCAACATCCTGCCGTTTGAATTGGTTGTGGTGAATTTGTATCCGTTTGGTGATACGGTGGCTAAGCCCGACACCACACCCGAAAAAGCATTGGAATTCATTGATATCGGTGGACCGACCATGGTTCGTGCTTCGGCCAAGAATTTCCCGCATGTATGCATCCTCACGAATCCGAATCAATACGATGCCTTCATGTCGGAAATGGCTTCGGGTGCGATCTCCTTCCTAACGCGTCGTGCGTTGGCTGCGAAAGCGTTCGAACACACATCCGCCTACGACACAGCTATTTCTCACTATTTCAGCACATGGATGGACCAAACGATGCCATCGCAATTCGGCTTGACGTTGCCTTTAGTAGAAGAAGTCCGATATGGGGAAAATCCACAGCAAAAAGCCGCGGTTTATGGTGATCCAGGTCGTTATTTCACGTGTTTCCATGGCAAGCAGCTCAGTTATAACAATTACTTGGATCTGGCTGCGGCAATCGATATCGCATCGGATTTCAGGTATGCGGATCCGACCTGTGTGATCATCAAGCATACGAATCCGAGTGGCGTGGCAACGGCTCGAACGCTGACGGAGGCGTATAAGCTGGCTTTCGCCACGGACACCATATCTCCATTCGGAGGCATCATCGCGGTGAACACCGAATTGGATTTGGAGGCAGCCAGAGCGATGGATGGGATTTTTACTGAAATTATCATCGCACCGTCATTTTCTCCTGAAGCGGAAGCTTTGCTGACCAAAAAATCACAACGACGTTTGATCCGCTTGAACGAATGGCCCGAATCGAGTTCCGTACTTCAGGTTCGATCCATCCTCGGCGGCTTGTTGGTGCAACAACAGGATTCTGTGACCATCACGGAAGCGGATTTGAAGGTGGTGACGAAACGACAACCATCCGAACAGGAAATCCAAGATCTCTTGTTTGCTTGGAAGATCGCGAAGCATGCGAAATCGAATTGCATCGTGTTCGCGAAAGAAGGTCGCACATTGGGGATCGGTGTTGGTCAAACCAGCCGTGTGGACAGCAGCGAATTGGCCGTGTTGAAAGCCGCGAAGTTCGGAATCAGTTTGCAAGGCGCGGCGGTGGCATCGGAAGCGTTCTTCCCATTCCCGGATGGCGTGGAAGCAGCGGCCGCCGCCGGATGCACGAGTGTGATTCAGCCCGGAGGCAGTGTGAGGGATGAGGATGTGATCGCTACGGCCGACCGACTCGGACTGGCGATGGTCTTCACAGGAATTCGCCATTTCAAGCATTAAGATTATATTCGTATTCGCATGGAAAGCCGTGAAATGGTAACTTCCGCTCAACTTTTTAACTCTCCCGCATCCAATGGTTGAAGCTCCAGACGTACACACAAAGCGCAAATCATCACCAAGTGGCATTTTTGATTGGATCTACTCCGATATTGCGATCGATCTGGGCACTGCCAATACGCTGATCTACCGAAAAGGACAAGGAATTGTCCTGAATGAACCCTCCATCGTTGCGCTGAATTCGCAGAATATGGCCGTGGCGGTTGGTCATGAAGCGCGGCTCATGCACGAGAAAACGCACAAGGACATTCGCACGGTTCGTCCGTTGCGGGATGGTGTGATCGCGGATTTCGAAGTCGCGGAATTGATGATCCGCGGAATGATCAAGAAAGTGAAAATGAAATGGTACACCACCACAAGGAAAATGGTGGTCTGCGTGCCGAGCGGCATCACGGAAGTGGAGAAGCGCGCCGTACGTGATAGCGCTGAGCACGCGGGTGCCAAAGAAGTGTATCTGGTGGATGAGCCTATGGCCGCTGCCATTGGGATTGGGTTGGACGTTCATGAGCCTGTGGGCAACATGATCGTGGATATCGGTGGTGGTACCACGGAAATCGCCGTCATCGCTCTTTCCGGTATTGTGTATTCCCAGTCCGTCCGTTTGGGCGGCGATGAATTGAATGATGACATCATTAACTACTTCCGTCGCAATCATAACTTGTTGATTGGTGAGCGCACCGCCGAGCAAGTGAAATGCATGATCGGATCGGCCGCGCCTCTGGACGAAGAAATCGAGATCACCACGAAAGGTCGTGATTTGGTGAATGGCGTACCGCGTATCCGTACCGTTTCGAGCGTGGAAGTACGTGAAGCCATTTCCGAGTCGGTGAACACCATCATCGAATCCATCACCAAATCGTTGGAACAGACGCCTCCTGAATTGTCGGCAGACATCCTCGACAGAGGTATCATGCTGACTGGTGGCGGAGCCTTGCTCAAAAATCTCGATAAATTGATCATGGACACCACCGATCTTCCGGTGCACATCGCTGAAGATCCGTTGACAGCCGTTGTGCGTGGAACCGGCGCCATCCTCGAAAACATCGACTATTATCGTGCTGTGATTAGCTGATGAGGCTGTTTGCCAACATCGGGGATGCCCGCGATCATATTTTGACGGCATTTCTGCTGCTGGTATCCATCGGCCTGATGGTGGCTCGCAACGACGGTGGACTCCAAAACCTACGTGTGAGCTCCATTGTGGCGATCAGCTACATGGAGCAGCCATTATCTCAAATACGGATTTATCGCCAGGCCTTGCTTACCAACCGGGACCTGCGTCATGAAAATATCCTGTTACAAGACGAAATCAGCCGATTGCGCTCTGCCGATGAAGAACTGCTTGAATTACGGGCGATGTTGGGAATCCGTGAAAACCCTTCGTTCGATCATCCTCTGATCCCGACCAGTATCGTCGGCAAGAATCTGACGGGTCTAAACAACTCCCTCACAATCGATTCCGGATCGTTGGATAGTGTGACAGCCGGAATGGCGGTGATCAATAGCAAAGGTTTGGTGGGTCGGGTAATCCTCACATCCCCCGAATTCGCACAAGTGATGCCTTTGAGCAATTCTTTGTTCCGGGTATCGGCGATGGTTCAAGGATCCAGGAGCTATGGCATCGTGAGTTGGGAAGGTGATCGTATGGATGAACTTGTACTGAATTATGTGCCTCGTACGGCGGACATCCAAGCAGGCATGATCGTGGAAACTTCCGGCTACAGCAATCATCTGCCCGCGCACATCCCGATCGGTGAAGTGACCCGCATCGTGCCGGAGCCCGGACGTGAAACGCAACGGATCTACCTTCGTCCTTTTGTCGATCTGTCGACCGTTGCCGAAGGCTTTGTGGTTCGGTATGTGCCAACATTCGAAATCGATTCCCTCATGACCCGATACGAAACCCTGTTCTGACATGATCTTGATCCGCGACTTTCTGATCGGAATCCTCATCGTGGTCTTGCAGATCACGGTATTCCGTCATTTGCGGATTTTGGGCATCGAACCAGACATCACGATCATCCTGCTGTTCATGTGGATGGTGCGATACGACCGTACGCGGATGCTTCTCATCGCTTTCAGTATCGGATTCTTCCAAGACATGCTATTGGATTGGTGGGGATTGAACATGTTCGCCAAAACCCTCACGGTCATGCTCATGCATCCTTATGTGCCAAAAAAAGACGACAGCACGCTGGGCATATACCCCTTCACACTTTACTTGACGCTTACGGTCTTTCTTCATCAGGTTTTCCTATTGATCATGACCTTGTTCTCGGATTCCTTCGCTCTTGGCAGTTCTAAGACACTATTTCTGATCGGAAACACACTCTTCACCTCCGGTTTGGGAATGGTCGCCTACATCCTCAGCGGACGAAGGATCTGATATGGCCACATCCCACCAGCAGACCCAACATCTGAAAACCTCGATCCGCATCCTGCAGATCGTTGTGGCCACGATGATGGTGGGATTGTTATTTCGGGCCATTCAACTACAGGTGTTGGATTACGATGAATATGTACCGGTAAGCCAGCAGAACAGCCTCCGGCAAGAGCCAATCACTGCCGCACGTGGCACCATCATGGACCGGAATCTGACCGTGATCGTGGAAAACACACCTGTCTATTCATTGTATGTGACCCCATCCGATTTCAAGCCGGAAAACGCCGAGTTGTTGGCCGGATTATTGGATGTGACCGTAGAAGAAGTCAGAACCCGTTTAGCAAAAGCAAGGGCGTACAGTTGGCATCGGCCGTCAAGATTGTTTGATGAAGTCGAGTTCGAAGATTTTTCCCGTGTCGAAGAAAACATCTGGCAACTACCCGGACTATCGCATCAAATCGAAAGCAAACGCTTCTACCCTTCCGGCGTGAATGGATCGCATGTGTTAGGATATCTGAGTGAAGTGACCGAGCGAGAATACCGATCTGATGCCGGTTATCGATTGGGCGACAAAGCTGGGCGTAGCGGCGTCGAATTCACATATGAGCGCTATTTGCGAGGCAAAACCGGCCAGGAGTACAAAATCGTGAATGCCTATGGCCAGGGCATTGGTCCGTTTGAAAACGGTGAACGGGATGTGGAACCCATCAAAGGTCAAACCATTTTTACGTCGATCGATGCGCGCTTGCAATTATTGGCTGAAGAATTGATGAAAGGAAAATCCGGAAGCCTTGTTGCAATGGATCCTCGCTCAGGGGAAATTCTTGCTTTGGTCAGCGCACCGGATTTCGACATCACCCGCTTATCGGGCAAACTCGACAGACCTTACTGGCGGACGCTGAATACCGATGGCCAGGGCCGTCCCCTCTTCAATCGTGCGGTCACCACGCGTCAACCACCCGGATCCACATTCAAACCGTTGATGGGACTCATCGGCTTGCGACTCGGTGTGGTCAGCGAAAATACCCGTGTGTTCTGCTCCGGAGGCTACTTCCTAGGTCGTCTTTATCGTTGCACCGAACGTCATGGAAGCCAAAATTTGGAAGATGCCATCAAGAACTCATGCAATACTTACTTTTATTCCATGATGCATCAGATCGTGCGGCAGCATGGACTCGAAGTCTGGCATGATATGGCCAAACAATTTGGTCTGGGCCGCCTCAATTACATCGACATCCCATCGGAAGACACCGGCATCCTTCCCGACTCCTTGTATTTCGATCGGGCATTCGGCGTGCGGAAGTGGGGGATCGGTGATATGATCAACTTAGGAATCGGTCAAGGTGCGATGGGCTTTTCACCACTTCAAATGGCCGGGGTGGCCTCCATCATCGCCAATGGCGGAAACTGGGTACAACCCCATGTGGTGAGGGCCATCGAGGATGCGAATGGAGTTCGAAGCGACATGGCGGCTCGCATCACGAAAATCGATTGGTTGAGGGATGAAGATCTTGCTATTGTGAAAAAAGGGATGCGTCGAGCCGTTCTCGAAGGAGCAGGTCGCTTTTATGTGAATATCCCGAGTGTGGAAATCGCTGGTAAAACCGGAACCGCGCAAAATCCACATGGATTCGATCATGGATGGTACATCGGCTTCGCACCATATGAATCGCCGACCATTGCCGTTGCTGTGATCATTGAAAATGGCGGATTCGGGTCGATTTCCGCAGCACCGATCGCTTCCCTGCTGATCGAGCAGTACTTGACGGGTGGATTGAGTCGCCCTCATGTCAAAAACATGATGCTGAATTTCGTACCTCGTAGCAGTGAGGTTCGACGCTGATATGACGTGGTATCGCAATTTGGATTGGGTCACGTTCATCTGCTGGGTCATCCTGACCAGCATCGGACTCATCGCGATATATAGCGCCACCCTTGGACCCGTTTCTGAATTCCTTCCGACCAACATCCAAGGGAACTTCGCAAAACAATCTGCTTTTGTCGGATTGGCTTTTTGCGCGATGGTCTTCATCCAATTCACCGCGCCGCGCACATTTGAACAGGTCTCTTATCTCGCTTATGCTTTTTTTCTTCTGCTGACCATTTCCACATTGTTCATCGGGGTGGAAGTGAATGGCGCGAAAAGTTGGTTGGAATTTGCCGGTGTGAGGATTCAGACATCCGAGCTGATGAAAGTGGCCACGGTGCTTGCCGTAGCGAACTTCCTCACCAGTCGAAGAGATATCACCGCTGTTCGAATCGGTACCGCCTTGATCGCCACGGGTCTGATCGTGGTTCCGGCCGGTCTCATCCTGTTGCAGAACGATACCGGTACAGCCTTGGTCTTCTTACCGCTCATTCCTGTGATGCTTTTTTTATCAGGATTGCCTCGCGGGGTTAGTTTGTTCATGATTTCTCCTGCCATTATCGGGTATGCCTCGCTCATCGATTGGTATTGGGGACTGATATTAACCGTCGTTCTGGCATTCATGATATACATGATTCAGAAACAACCATGGTTGGCGGTGGCTTCCCTCATCGTTAGCATCATGGTGGTAATCGCCGTGAATGTGGCGTTGACGCAAGTATTACAACCGCACCAAGTAAACCGGATTGAGGCCTTTTTGAATCCGCAAAGCGATCCGCAGGGAGCGGGATGGAACGTGATCCAAGCCACAACCGCCATCGGTAGTGGTGGATTGCTCGGAAAAGGATTCCTTCAAGGAACTCAGACCCAACTCCGGTTTCTTCCGGAACAATGGACCGATTTCATCTTCTGCGTGATCGGCGAAGAATGGGGATTGCTCGGCACAGGAACCGTCATCCTCACACTTCTTATTCTATTGATGCGGTTCATGGGCAATGCGGTGGCGATCAAAAACCCGTTCACTCAACTGATGTTTGTGGGGGCGGTCACCATTTTCTTCACACACATCTTGATCAATCTCAGCAGCACGATGGGACTCATGCCCATCATCGGCATTCCTTTGCCGTTTATCAGTTACGGCGGCTCCGCATTCTTGGCTAACACCATTCTATTGGCGATCTGCATGAACGCGTATTACTACCAGCGTGAATTGGTCGTGTTCGGAAAGGCGCGCTAAACTGGCTTCCACTTGAACGACGCGCGGTGCAAGGATGTGGGTCCGTGCATTTGCAAGCCTCGCCGATGCTCTTTGGTCGGATATCCCACATTGCGGTCCCAGCCATAATGTGGATGGGCCTCGTGAAGCTCACGCATCAAGGTATCGCGATATTGCTTGGCCAAAATGGATGCGGCGGCGATGGATGCCGATAGCGCATCTCCCTTAATAATGCACTGATGGGGCACGATCGAGCTGGTGAAGCGGTTGCCATCGATGAGCAGGTAATCTGGTGCGGCGCCCGGGGCTTCGCTACAGGCGACCATCGCCGCGATCGAAGCCCACAGGATGTTCATCTGCTGGATCTGCTCCACAGACGATTCTTGAACCGTCCAGAAGAGCGCACATTGCTTGATGTCGGCTTCGATCCGAATTCGATCGCGCTCCGACAGCATCTTACTGTCGTGCAAATCGGAAGGGATGTCGTTCGGGTCGAGGATGACGCCAGCCGCTACAACCGGTCCGGCCAAGCAACCGCGTCCCACTTCATCCAAGCCCATGATCCGAGCATAGCCCTGATCCCACAAATTCTGTTCGTATTCGGTAGATGCCATGGAATCGAATATATTCAGACATGGTCATTCTTATCGCACTTTTATTCCAATTCTCTGAACCACCGGAGTGGGCACATCAAGCCGTCTGGTATCAAATTTTCGTGGAGCGGTTTCATAATGGCGACTCATCCAACGATCCCACCTTGAAAACCATTAAAGGCTCCTGGCCTCAAATTCAGCCGGAGGGCTGGACTGTCACACCGTGGACCCACGATTGGTACGAGCAGGAAAAATGGGCCAAGGAAGCCAACTTCGATTTCTATACATCCGTGCAATTGCGACGTTATGGCGGTGATTTGAAAGGTGTGATCCAGAAATTACCCTATTTGGCAGATTTGGGCATCACAGCGATCTATCTGAATCCTCTGAACGATGCTCCATCCCTACATAAATATGATGCGAGGCACTATCACCATATTGATGTGAATTTCGGATCCGATCCTCTGGGCGATCTCGCCGCCATCGCCACCGAAGATCCATCCGATCCGTCCACTTGGGTATGGACCATGGCTGACCTCGAGTTTTTAGATCTCATAGAGAAAGCGCATCGACTGGGAATTCGTGTGATTTTGGATGTATCGTGGAATCATACTGGTATGACATTCTGGGCGTGGCAAGACATACTTGAAAAAGGCGAAGATTCGAAATTCGCCCATTGGTATACCATTGATTCGTTCGATCCATTGACCTACACGGGTTGGGCCGGCGTACCGGAGCTTCCAGAATTCAATCAATCATCCGGGAATCTGCCGGATGATGTGAAAGCGCATATTTTCGAGGTCACCCGTCGTTGGATGGATCCCATGGGGAATGGGAATCTGGACTATGGATTGGACGGATTCCGTCTGGATGTGGCCGAGCTGGTTCCGATGGCCTTCTGGCGCGAGTACCGCACGTTTGTTCGCTCCATCAATCCGAATGCGTATCTCGTCGGTGAAGTGTGGTGGGAGAGTTGGCCAGACACCATGTTCGATCCCGCGCCATGGTTGCAGGGAGATGTGTTTGATGCGGTTATGAATTACCGCTGGTATAAGCCATCACGTAGCTTTTTCGGCGATGCGCAACCTCGCATCCATACCACTTCCGAGTATGTGTCGCATCTGGATTCCGTTGCGCGCGGTATCCCGTTGGCGAATCAACGCGCCATGATGAATCTGACAGCCAGCCATGATTCGGAGCGTTTCGGAACATCCATTCAAAACCCGAATCTGCCATACAAGTATCGGATGTCACCTCGCGAAACCCGGACCATGCGAATCGACAAACCCGACGCATGGACACGTCAGCTGCAAGAACTCATCCTCATCCATCAATTCACCTATATCGGGGCGCCGCATATTTGGAACGGAGATGAATTCGGGATGTGGGGAGCCGACGATCCGGATATGCGCAAACCCATCATATGGCCGGAACTGGAATTCACACCTGAATCTACACATCCCATGGGATTACCAAGGGCAAGGAACGAGGTGGTGGCCGACATGTCCCTGCATGCGTTTTACAAGACGTTGATTTCCATCCGCAGAATGAATCCGGCATTGACACGCGGGTCTGTGCGATATCTCACAACCGGATCTGACGAACAGGCATTGGCTTTTTTGAGGGAGACTGAAGGGAACACCGTTTTGGTCGTGTTCAACAATGCGTTGAGCGAACATGCCTTAAATGTGAAAGGGGCTCCAGATGGCACCTATGAAGATGCGATCGACGGAACCCCTTTTCAGATTTCGGGAGGATCATTGGATTTGAAGCTCGAGGCGAAACGCGCTCGAATCCTCATCCGCCAACCTTGACTCACATATTCAGACGGGCCATCACTTTGGTCGTGAGATTGTAACGGGTACGAACCTCTTCAGACACATAAATGATGAAAATATCGCCTTCGGTGGTCATGTCGTTCAAAACATAAGCAACGCCTTCTGCTTTGGCGACTTCTTCAATCGCAACTTGGACACGGGCCAGGATCTTGCCCATTTCTTCTTGCTCGATGCGGGCCAATTCCTGATCGGCAGTTTGGCTGCGTTCCAGCAATTTGCGTGCTTCTTCACGAAGACGGGTTTCTTCTGCAGTAGCCGCATCAGGCGATAACACACCGGATTCGATTTTCACTTGCAACTGCTGATTCGCTGTGCGAAGGCGGTTGTCTTCTGCGGTGAGTTCGCGCGTCACGCGCTCTCGGTAATTGTTCATGCGTTGTTGTGCGGAAGCGAATTCCGGCATGCGGCTGACGATGCCGTTCAATTCGACATACCCGACTTTGACATCTTGAGCGGTTAACGAACCGGCGACGAGCAAAAGGGCGATAGATAGGATGGTAGTGCGGATCATATGGATTATTTCTTCATTTGGTCAATTATGCGCTGTGTGATATCGGTCGGCGTCTTGGACGCATCGGCGATGAACAGCAACGGGAGTTGGTTGGCGGCAAGTTGTTGATTGAAGATGTAATCCAGCTTCAATTCGATGGCGATCGATTCGATGATGGTGTTCATTTCCACCAATACGGGGCGCATCAGTTCGGATTGGCGACGCTGAATCAATTCGGGAATCCCTCGCTCCGCCTGTTGCAGTTCTGCAGCAACACGGCCTAGTCTGGCTTCTTCTTCACGTTGTTGGGCAACAGGCATCCCGCTTTGACGATTCTGATAGGCTTCAGCGGCTTGTTGAAATGCGACGTACCGACGCTCGAGATCGGTCTGTAGCTCACCTTGATAGTCGGCTAACCGACGCTCGACCGCTGCTTTCTCAGGTAGTGCATCAAGAACGGTTTGTGGGTTCACCAAACCGATGCGCAACTGCGCCATTCCGGCACTGCTGAACATCAAGACGGCGAATAACCCGAGAAGAATTTTTTTGTGATAGATCATATGAATTGGATGTAGTTGAAAAACGTGCGAAAAATAGGAATTCGTATGCTCTTTTCCTTAAGGCGTGGGATTGATCCCCAGTTCGAGCAATACCTCATCGCTGATGTTCCATTGGGAACGTGTGTATAGAAATAGGAAGTCGCCAGAACGGTCGAATACGAAATCGAACCCATCCCTCTGGGCCACGACTTGGATCGCCTCCATCACGCGTCGTTGAATCGGTTCGAGCAATTGGGTCTGTTGACGAAAATACTCGCCTTCCGGACCGAATCGGGATTGCTCGTATTGTGCCTTCGCGCGTTTCTTGGTTTGGATCTCCGTTTCCCGTTGTACTCTGACCTCAGCGGTGAACAGGATTTCACGGGCACTGAATTCTTGCTCAAGTCGGTCGATTTCGACCTGCATCGCGGTCAGTTCCTGATTCCATTCATTGACCAAGGTTCGTAGACGCTGATCCAAGCCTGTGTATTCAGGCAATTTGGACAAGATGTAATCGGAATCGACATAAGCCAATTTCTGGTTCTGTGCGGTCGCGATCATCGGCGCGATCAAGACGAAAGCCAAAAAAAGATAACGCGTCATCAGAATGGTGCTCCAATGTTGAACAGGAATTCCCATTTGCCTGGTTGAACGAACTGAGAGCCTTCAACTCCGTCGTAACGGTAGCCATAACTCAGGTCGATCAGACCTAGTATCGGAAGGAAGAGCCGAACCCCAAAACCGCTGGAACGCTTGAGCGTGAACGGATCAAAATCACGGAATCCAAGGTAGGCATTCCCCGCTTCCGCGAACATGTAAGGAATGATCTGTACTTGGTCGTTTGATATCGCAGGATATCGCAACTCCGAATAATACTTGTTATAAATGGTACCACCCACTTCACGACCGTTCAGATAGGGAGAGATCGAACCACCGAAACCACCCGGATACCCTTTCAGGTCGATGTTCTCACGATAGAACGTCTGCTGTTGCTGAAGGGGTGTTCCACCAAGATAGAAGCGGCTGAATTGGCTCTTCTTGTCGTCGTCGAACCATCCCAAAAATCCATACTCAAATCCGTTCGTGAAGACCAGCTTTCCTATAACGGGGATGTGGTTTTGGAACGCCGTATTGATCTTGTAGAATTGTTTGAACTCGGCCATTGGAGGAGCGAATTCACCTGCCAATGTGAATTTGGAACCAAACGAAGGTGAAATCGGATTATCAAGCGAGTTGCGTTCCAGAATCTGCTTCAATGAGATCATCGACGCGCGACCCGGACGAATGAATCCTTCCTGCGAGAACACATCGAACATCTGATAGTTCAATGTGGATGTATGCGTGAAATAATCATCCGGCCATTGCAGACGGCGGCCATACGACACATAGGATGAGAACTGCTCATACTTCTGAGTGGTCGAGAATCGATAAAAGCTGTACGAGGAACCAAATCCGAATGAGTTCGGGCGACCCATGAACCATGGCTCCATGAAGGAGAAGGAGTAGTTCCGATATCCACCACCCGTCACTTGAACACCAAGTGAGAGTTTTTGTCCGTCGCCACTTGGAAGCGGACTCCAAGCGCTCTTGTTGAACATATTCTGCGCTGAGAAGTTGTTGAAATTCACTCGGGTCGACAAAATGACTCCGAACTGACGGCCGCCGAAGCCACCAGAGAATTCGAAGTTGTCGGTACTTACCGATTCATCCAATGCGAAATCCACATCCACGGTTTTGCGCTCGAAATTCGGAACCAAATTCGGTGTGATTTTTTCCGGTGTGAAGTACCCTAAAGTGGCCAATTCACGAACGGTACGGATGATCGCGGTGCGATTGTAGTTTTGACCAGGGACACTCCGGATCGTGCGACGAACCACATCATCATTCGTTTTCGTGTTCCCGCTGAACGTGACCGCGCGAACTTTGGCGATTTCATCTTCGGCGATGATGAATTTGAGGTCGAGCTGGTTGTCCGGGGCCAAAATAATCTCATCACTGACCTGGAAGAACAGATAGCCCGCATCATGATACAAGCTGGTCACATCCGTGCTGTTCTTGTTCGCTTGAAGATTGCTCGTGAACTTTTCTTCGTTGAAAATGTCCCCTTCCTCAAAATCAAGTGCTTGGGTCAGCGCTTCCGCGGGATACAATGCGTTGCCTTCCCACGTGATGTTTCGAACCGTGTATTGGGGGCCTTCATAAACGGTGAGTTCAACTGCGATTCCTTCCTTGTTGCCGCGGTAATCGTAGGTGTATACGGTGTCGGATGTGACATGGAAATCCCGATATCCGTTTTTCTTGTACAAATTGACCAGGTTATCGAGCGCCGTTTCATATTTGTCTTGCTTGAACAATTGGCGGGTGAGGCGCCACCAGGTGTTCACCTTGATTTCCTTCATCGTCTTGCGAAGTTTGCGATCCGAAAACGCCTCGTTTCCACTGATGGCGATCTTTTGGATCTGGATGCGGCGACCCAATTCGATATCAAACGTCAGATTCTGGCGGTTACGCAGGGTGTCGATCCTACCGAATTTATGCTCGATCTCAATATCGGCATATCCTTTCTCTTCATAATAGCGGCGGATGGTACCCTTGGCTTGAGCAATCATCGATTCGGTGATCGCAAAGCCGGATAACAGGTTCATTTTCTCACGAAGCTCGCGACGTTGACCCCGACGCACCCCTGTGATGGTGTAATCATCCAAACGAGGTTGTTCCTTCACTCGGATTTCCAGCTCGATGCGATCGCCTATGACAGCGATTTGAAAGATGTCGACTTCCGAAAAGAGTCCGGAGCGGTAGATTCGACGAACCGCATCGGCAATCTGTGGACCCGGGATCTGAACCACATCCCCCACATCCAAACTGGCGGATGCCAAGACGAAGGCTTGCGTTTGCACATCCGCACCGACCACTTGGATCGCTGCGATGGTGTACTGACGAGGTTGGTTCAGCGTCGGATCACTGATTTGGGCAAATGCCGAAACAGGAGACAGAACCAGTAAACAAATGGAAAGGAAGCGGGTAATCGGATTCACGAAAAAAGTAACGTTCAGGTGACGGGAGTTATTTGCTCGGAAACCTTTCCGAAACGCCTTTCCCGTTTTTGATAGGATTGAATGGCTTGATAGAGTTCAGCACGTCTGAAATCGGGCCAGTAGGCTTGAGTGATATACAATTCTGAGTAGGCGAGCTGCCAGAGAAGAAAATTGCTGATCCGGAATTCACCGCTCGTGCGAATGATCAGATCCGGATCGGGGATGTCGGCTGTGACAAGTTCAGCTGTGATGAGAGCGTCGTTGATGTCTTCGGGTTGCAATTCGCCGTTTTGAACACGTTTTGCGATTTTTTTAACGGCTTGGGTGATGTCCCAACGACCCGAATAACTCAACGCCAGATTCAACTGCAGGCGGTCGTTGTCTTTGGTGAGGGCAATGGCTTCCCGAAGTTCCTTCTGGCAGATTTCCGGAAACCGCTCGATCTGGCCGATAGCCTGCAAACGGATGTTGTTTTCGTTCAACCGACGTGTTTCTTTGCGCAAACTTTGAACCAGAATCTGCATCAAGGCGGTGACCTCATCGGTCGGGCGATTCCAATTCTCAGTAGAAAATGTGTACAAGGTCAGATACTCGACGCCGAGTTGCGCGCAGGCTTCGGTGATATCGCGTACCGAATCCACTCCGGCTTGGTGGCCGAAAATCCGCATGCGGCCTTTGTCTTTCGCCCACCGACCATTTCCGTCCATGATCACCGCGATATGGCGCGGTATGTTCCCAATCTGTGTCAACGCATGTTGAGCATCGCGATCGGGTTCGGTCTGGGGTGAGTCGGTTAAGGTGTATACTTTCAAAGTGGAATCTATAATCGGGTAAAATTAGGGCTTTATCACCCGATTCTCAAACGGAAAGACGACGAACCTGACTTAGGATATCGAGCATTTCCAACATGGTGGAAGCCGCCTCCGCACCTTTGTTGCCATGGCGTTCACCTGCCCTATCCATGGCTTGTTCCACGGTATCGGTCGTCAGCACGCCAAAGATCACGGGTTTTCCATATCGGATGGAAAGGTCGCCGAGCCCTCTCGTGACTCCCATCGCCACATAATCGAAGTGGGGAGTATCGCCGCGGATGATCGCGCCGATGCCAATCACACCGTCCACATTGCGTCGCTCCAACAAGGCTTGAGCCACGGTCGGAATTTCGAACGCGCCCGGACACTCCACCACGATGATGCGATCCTCACTCAATCCATTCGCTAGCAGGATGTCCACCGCGCCGTCACGAAGGCGTTCGGTGATGAAACTGTTCCACTTCGCCATCACAATCGCGACGGTCGAATCGGACACATGCGCGGTGTTACCGCTGATGTTCATTGGCATAATCCATCCGTTCTAGGAATAAGGTCGATTCAGGTTCGGTCAAGGCCACCATCCCCATCAAGGTATGGTCTTCTGGTTTGTTTCCATGAAAATCCGATCCACCAGTAGGAATCAACTGGCACAACCGGGCATAATCAAGGTATTTCGAACGTAGGGCGGCATCGTGACTCGGATGAATACATTCCAAGCCTTCCAATCCGGCCGAAACAAGAGATCTGAGTTCCAAAAATCCATACAAATTTCCCGGATGGGCCAATACCGTAAGCGCTCCAGCATCCCGAAACCGTCGGATCATGTCTGTCACGTCCGGAAATGGGGATGGGGCTTTGCGAGCGACCGTTACCAAATGCTGGTCGAACGCCGATTTAAGGGTCGAGACATGGCCCGCTTCCACCATCGCCTGTGCCACATGGACGCGACCGAGGGTAAAATGTCCGGCGGATGCAACCACATCATCGATATGGATGTCGATTCCGCGCTCTTTGAGCATCGACAATAATCCTTTGGCCCGATTGTAGCGGATCGTTTTTTGGGATTGAAGCACCTCGCGCATCAACGGATGATCGGGCGACAATCCGTAAATAAGCAGATGGCAATCTCGCCCTTTCAGGGATGTCGAAAGTTCCACACCATACATCAGATTCATGCCCAAAGCCGCTGCAGCAGGAACCGCTTCGGGATAGGCCTCCATCGAATCATGATCGGTAATCGACACATGCGTCAATCCCGCCTTCTTTGCAAAATCCAAAACCACCGCCGGTGTATACGCCCCGTCGGAATAACGGGTGTGCAGATGAAAATCGCCCTTCACCATCAGGGTGAGCCTTTCAGCAGAGCGGAGTAGCGGTTCGAATCCTTGAAAAGGTTTAAGGCTTCGATGATGGATGGATCCGATTCGATGCGTTTGCGGGTCAATGCGGTCGCACCGAGATAACGCGATAGGATTTCGTCATGCAATTCGGCGCGAATGAGGTCATTCAGGCGCACAAAGTCTTGCTCGCGAAGGCGGGTGAGCTCGTCTTCCATCCGCTTCCACACCTCAGGATATTTTTGAAGCTCGGTTTCGGGTATCGAGGAACGGATGTCTGCCAACTGAGCCATCTGGCGGGTTTGATACGTGAAGGATTCGGCCACAAGCCAATCTCTGAATTGTTTATAGACTGCTTCAGACAATCTCTCATCTGAATAGGTCTCATTTTTGGCACGAAACTCATTGGCGAATCGGAAATAGTACCCTGAATTTCGCAATTCGAGATCCAGTCGCTCGGTAGCGGGTTCTTTCAGCCAGACATCCGGATCGATTCCGAGTCCGTCTTTCACATCGCGACCATTTTTGGTCTTGAAGGTGGTTCGGAGCGAATCTGGCATCACACTCGCATCCCGACCATCATGCAAATACTGCAGCGATTGGATGGATCGGCCAGATGGGGTGTAATACCGCGAGACCGTCAATTTCAAGGAGACATTGTACGACAACGGACGCACGATCTGTACCAGGCCTTTCCCGAAACTGCGATCACCCAAGATCACGGCACGATCGAGATCTTGCAAAGCTCCAGCCACGATTTCAGAGGAGGATGCGCTTCCACCGTTTTGGAGAACGATCAGCGGTCCGTTGAAAAACACGGGTTCTGAGGTCAAATACTGATTTCGATCTTCTTCAGCACGACCCACGGTTTTCACCACAAGTTGGCGAGGTGGCACGAATTGATCCACCAAGCGAACGGCTTCATCCAACAAACCGCCGGGATTGTTTCTCAAATCCAGAATTAAGGATCGGATTGGAGCCTGAGCCATAAGTGTGGTCAGCGCTTCACGAATTTCATTTGTGGCATTGAATCCGAAGCGGGAAAGCGACACATAAGCCACGCCTTGGGCCTGGTCGATCCACCCCGCATAGGCCACGTTGGTCATCTCTACCCGCTGACGTGTCAGCAAAAAGTCGATGGGGTCATCGATGCCGCTGCGTCGCAACGTGACCGTCACCGTCGTTCCGACCTCTCCTTTCAACAAATTGTATAAATCTTGGACGGCATATCCTTCCACATCCACACCATCGATCGAATGGATGACATCCCCCGCGCGGACTCCCTTTTCAAACGCGGAATACCCTTCCATCGGCGCAATGATGACAAGTTGGTTGCCACGTGCGCCTACTTCGATGCCAACGCCGGTATACGTTCCGGTCATCATCATATCCATCACGGCGTCATCGCCGTCATCCAATAGAACCGTGTACGGATCCAGCAATTCGAGCATCGCATTGATGCCGTTGCGCAACATCACGCCTGCTTCGACATCATCCACATACCGGCGGGACACCTCACTATAGACTTCGCTATACAGAGTGAGGTTCTTTTTGACTTCGAAATAACGGTCGGCTTGCCAGAATAAAATTCCGACCACAAACAAGGATGCGAATACGAGTCTGTAGCGTGTCATTTAGCGAGATACTCTAAGAACTTGCCCCGGACGCACCACATCACCACGCAGATTGTTCATCTGTTTGAGCTGATTGACCGACATGCTGTGCTTGCGTGCGATTTCCCACAACGAATCACCCGATCTCACGCGATACGTTCCGGATGAGGCAACTGCGGTCGTGCGTGTCGACGTTGCCGCTGTTCTGGCGCGGGATGGAGAATCGGCCAAAATCGCCACATTGCTGCCGCTTTGTACAGGTATGACAATTTGTTGACCCGGATGGATCATCGCTTTCAGCGTTTCATTGGCTGCGAACAGGTCACGGACTGTGATTCCGTAGCGATTTGCGATCATACCAAGGGATTCGCCACTTTTCACTGTGTGAATCGCCATGTCTTGAATGGCGGTTGCAGCGATGGCTTCCAAATCTTGCATGAACGCGTCTTTGCGTCCCGTTGGGATTTTCAATTGATAGGGTTTGGATCCGGGAGGTGTGGCCCAACGAAGCAATTCCGGATTCATGTCGCGCAATTCTTGTGTGGTCATGCCGGCCAATTTCGCCAACGCGCTCAGCTCCATCGACCCTCTGATCTCAACGACATCAAACGTCTGCTCTTCTTTCATCGGAACTCGAACGAACCCATAATCTTCCGGATTCATGGCGATGGTGGTCGCTGCGATGAACGCCGGGACATATCCGCGCGTCTCGCGTGGCAAATAGGGATAGATGGCCCAATAATCGCGCTGACCATTCGCCAAAGCGATGGAACTGCGAATGCGTCGCGGACTCACATTGTAATTCGCCAAGGCCAGATGCCAGTCGTTCCAAATCACATTCAGATCTTTCAGATGACGAGCCGCGGCACGGGTGGATTTCAGCGGATCACGACGCTCATCAATCCACCAATTCACTTCCAAACCATAGCTGTTACCGGTGGCTTTGATGAACTGCCATAATCCTACGGCACTGGCGCTGGATCGGGCGACCGGGACCAATCCGGATTCGATCATCGACAAGTGAATGAGTTCTTCCGGCACGCCTTCTTCTTGGAAGATTCGGCGCATCATTGGGAAATAAATGGATGAGCGCTCGAGCCAGCGTTCCATGATTTCAGGGCGACGTTGCGTAAGGTAAACCATCTGATTCTGCACTTGCGTGTTGAAAATCAGCGGTACGGTTGTGGTCAGCGCTTCTTCACGACGTGGAATAATCAGCTTCGTATCATCGATCAAATTGTCTTCAATCGCAAACATGTCTTCCAGAATAGCGAAAATCTCGCCTTCTGAATCGCGCAAAGGCTCTGTGATGCCATAAAAGGATTGATATTCGATCAGAATCGTGCGATACAGTTCGGTGTAGCGGCGGTTGGTCTGCGCTTCCGGGTACTCATCGATGATGCTTTGCAAGGCGGTCAGCGATTGCAACAAATAATGTTCGGCGGACAGGATGTCGAACGCCAATTGTGCCTGCAATTGAGCCACATGCAGCGTGTAAACGTCGGCGATGCGCTTGACCAACTCGCGCTCGGTGTCTTCAGATGCGTTGGCGGTTTGTCCTAAGGCCCAGACCGCATCCACCTTCACTGGCGGATCGAACGGTAGTTGGGGATCGGGCACCGGTTGGTACATCACCCGCCCCTCTTGGGCAAAAACTGACGTGGTGAATAACAAGAGCGCGAGAAGACAGAGGATCCGATACATAGGCCAAAAGAAGAGATTATTCATACGGAAACGACAAGATAGCCAATTTATGATGATGCCTTTTCACGCCATTGCTGCGCGATGGGCAATCGGCGACCAATACCAAAGGCCTTGGCCGAGATCCGTAACCCTGGCGGAGCTTGTCTCCGCTTGTATTCCGCACCATCCACAAGTTTTAGAACTCGAAGCACGGTAGACTGTTCCATTCCTTGTGAACATATCTCATCAACGGAGGCTTGGTTTTCGATGTACAAACGTAAAATCTTGTCCAGCACATCATATTCCGGCAGCGAATCGGAATCTTTCTGATCCGGGCGCAGCTCCGCGCTTGGCGCTTTGGTCAGGATCGCATTCGGAATCACTTCTCGCTTGTAATACACGTCGTTCAACCAATGGCAGAGGGCATAGACTTCGGTCTTATACACATCAGATATCACACTGAGTCCGCCTGCCATGTCTCCATATAAGGTGCAATAGCCGACCGCCATTTCCGATTTGTTGCCTGTATTGAGCACCAGGTGACCAAATTTGTTCGATATGGCCATCAACAGTTGACCCCGGATGCGGCTTTGCAGGTTTTCTTCCGCCACTGTAAAGGATGTTCCATTAAATAGTGGATCCAACGTAGTCAGTGCCATTTTGTACATGTTTGCAATGGCGATGGTCTCGATGCGGATTCCCAGGTTTTGAGCCAGTTGGATGGAATCATCCACGCTACCCATGGACGAATATTCCGAGGGCATTGTCACCCCCATTACGGCATCGGCACCCAAGGCTTCTTTGGCTAGAACGGCGACCAACGCCGAGTCTATGCCTCCGCTGAGTCCGAGCAAGGCTTTGGCCGGCATGCCGGATTTGGCCACATAATCACGGATTCCCAGCACTAAGGCGCGGAACATGCGTTCTTCGAAGGTGAACTCGCGCGGACGTAGCTGCGACAATCCGAGAACCGAGCCATCCCTTTTTAAATCCACATCACAATAGGCGGCATCAAAGAGTCCGGCTGATGCAACCAACACGCCATCACGGTCCAGCGCCAACGAATCGCCATCGAACACCACTTCCGTGTTGGCTCCGGCCTGATTCACATAAAGGATGGGAACCTTCAATTTCGCCACATGATTTCGCAACATGCCGATGCGGATATCCGCTTTTCGTTTGCTGAAGGGGGATGCGGACACATTCACAATTACCTTCGCACCACGTTTGACCAGTTCTTCCGCCGGATTCACCAAATAGCGATGATAGACGATCTCGTTTTCGCTGTTCCAGATGTCTTCACATATGGTGATGCCGAATGCGATCCCATCGATGTCCACCACATCAAAATGTGTGTTCGGCTCGAAATACCGGCATTCATCGAAAATATCGTAGGTGGGAAGCAATGTCTTATGCACCACGGATTGCACCTGTCCGTGGCGGGCCACGATCACCGAATTGTGAATCGGACGGCTGCAGGTCACGGGCGCCTCGGTGACGGTTCCGAACATGAGCGTCGTTGTGCCTGTGATGGACGTGAGTTCGGCATTGGCCCGCAGGATGCGGTCGAGGAAGGAGCGGCGTTCGAGCAAGTCCATCGGCGGATAGCCGCAGGTCGCGAGTTCGGTGACGATCAACAGGTCGATGTTGTGGGCGGATGCGTCCTCATATGCCGCCCGGATCGCCGCCACGTTCGCATCGATGGCGCCTACCGTCGGATTCAGCTGATGGAGGCGTATGTTCATTGTTCGGTCCGCTGATACATCTGTTTCCCTCCGACCCACGTTTGCATCACCTGGATCTGATGGATCTCTTGCGCCGGAACCTCGAAATAATCGCGGTCGATGAGGATGAAATCGGCATACTTCCCGACCTCCAAGCTTCCTGTCACGTCTTCCATATGTCCGGAATAAGCCGCATCCAAGGTGAATGATTTGAGAGCTTCGGCGCGGCTCATCAGGTGTTCGGGGTACCATCCGCCTGGCGGATTCCCATCGAAATCCATCCGCGTCACCGCAGAATAAAGTCCGAAAAACGGATTCACCGCTTCCACGGGAAAATCAGAACCCGACGCGATGATGGTTCCCTGATCCATAAAGGTCCGCCACGCATAAGCGCCACGGATGCGATGGATGCCGACCCGCGCTTCGGCCATATTCATGTCACTTGTGGCATGAGTCGGCTGCATGGATGCGATCAGATCGAGGGATTTGAATCGGGGGATGTCGGTCAAGGCCACGACTTGGGCATGCTCGATGCGGTGACGCAATCCGGCCTTTCCACCTTGTGATGATAATGAGTCGAACGCATCCAACGCGGCACGATTCGCCATATCGCCGATGGCGTGGATGTTGATCTGAAATCCGTTGCCACTCACTTTCTCGAACATTGGAATGAGTTGTTGGGTGGTGTAGAACAGGAGTCCTTTGTTGCCTTTGTCGTCCGAATAGTCCTCAATCAACGCGGCGCCACGGCTTCCGAGGGCGCCATCGGCATAGAGTTTCACGGAGCGCATGGTGAGCCTATGTTCGGCGTAACCGATCACGGGTCCATTGGCGGCTAACGTATCAAATGTGCTTCCGGCGGCGGAAATCATGGCGTAGATGCGGGTGGAGAGGTAGCCGTTATCCGCGAAATCCTTATATAAGGCCCAATCAGCGACACCGATGCCGGCATCGTGCACGCCGGTGAGTCCGTGTGAGGCGATCGAAGCAAGAGCTCGGCCGAGGGCTTCGCGGCGGGCGGCGGTTGAGGGGGCGGGGATGACGCGTTCGACCAAGGTCGATGCCCGGTCGATGAGCACGCCGCTCGCCGCGCCGGATGCGTCGCGCAGGATGACGCCTCCATCTGGATTCTGGGTGTCGTTGGTGACGGATGCCAATTCTAAGGCACGAGAGTTCACCCACGTGGCGTGGCCATCGACGCGTTCGAGGGCGATAGGACGCTCGGGGAGGATGGCGTCAAGGTCCGCAGCCGTCGGAAAGGCGTTCTCTGGCCACAGCGTCTGGTTCCATCCCCTTCCCACAATCCATTCTTGATTCGGATTCGCATTGGCAAAGGCTTTGATGCGAGCCAAGGCTTCTTGTTTAGTGGATGCACCCATCAGATCGACCGACATCAGCGCGCTTCCGAGTCCCATAATATGCGCATGGGCGTCGATCAGGCCGGGAAGCAAGGTGAGTCCGCGTCCGTCGCGTTTCGGGAAATCATATTGATCGAGCAGGGAATCGTCACCTTTGGCCAGGATCTTCCCGTTCTGGATCACCAGCACCGAAAACCGCTCCACCTGATTCCCGTTCAGGTCATATCCATTGACGTTGTGAATCAGGAGATTGTCATTTTTCGGCGACGAACAGGCGCAAAGAAAACCGATGAACAAGACAAGGAAATGACGCATATTTTGCTTTGGTTTGTGTAGCTTGAAGGCGCAAAATAGCACAATTTACCCGCATTATGGATGACCTGAGCATTGCCGAACTGGCCTTGGAACAAGCCGATGAGATCCTGGATCTGAACCAACGGATCTTCGGAGAAACGCGATTGGTGCAGCATGTGGATCATCCCGGATTGCTCGTCATCGGAGCCTATATGAAGGGAGAGCTGGTCGGTTTCAAGGTAGGTTATCCGAAAGATCGCACTGTGTTCTACTCCGCAAAAGGTGCGGTGGACCCGGCCTGGCGTCGCAAAGGAGTGGCCAGGAAATTATTGCATTTCATGATGAGTCGGGTCTACCTGTCGGGTTTCGACACCCTTCAGTACCACACCTTCCCGAACCGCGATCCGGGTATGCTGGTGATGGGCTTGCAAGAAGGCTTCAAGGTGATCGACGCGCGATACAATGCCGAGTTCAAAGACTGGCAGGTGGAGATGGAAATACGCTTGACGATGGACGTGTGACGTGGGACGATGGATGACAGTAGGAAGTAGACAGGTTGAAGTAGGAAGTAGGAAGATCTTGGCTTATTGGTATATATTTCAGTGCAAGAACCTTCATCATTTCATCGCTTCATCATTTCATCTCTTCATCATCCCCAAGTGAAGTTCCACTTCCTCCTAATGCTGCTTCTTTCCGGCTGCGCGGTTCACAACCCGATGAGCGAGCTTGTCATGTTCCAGAAAAAGGTGAAAAGTGACGGTTCGGTAAGCATTTCTGATCTAAGCAATCGAATTCTATCGTTCAGCATGGACAAACATCCCAAAGCGGGAGTCACGCGATATCTGAATAAAAGAAGCGGATTCCCGGACGAACATATGGTGTACGGTCGAGGGTCGTTGACTACACATTCGGTCTCTATTCAATCCAAAGAGCGTGACCGAGCTGTTTCCTTCGTTTTTGGTGTTCCTATGGGCGTCGATGGGACGGCTCAAATTCTCCCGAAAACCTTTGTAACCGGGTCTGTTTCTACAAACTTTCGTTTACACGCCAACGGTCAACTCATCTTGCAACGACAACTGGCTGATGGAAATCCAGTTGGATGGTCTCTGGGTTTGATGCTCATCCGAAACAATGTGGGTTATGACACGGAGGCTCGAGATGGTGATGTTTGCTGTACTTTTGGACCAACTGATCACATATCAACTATTTCGCTCGGCCCTCGAACTGCATTTTTGATCAACATAGCACATCGGTATAAAAAACCCGGGCATGAATTCCTCTATGCAAACGCGGCATATCTCTACGACACCACGCTAAAGGTTTGGTATCCGAAAGTGGGGTTTTCGATCGGGTTTTATTGAGGTCTGAATTCTTAACGCTACAGACAAGAGCTTACTCCCGATGCAATAAACAGTAAATAAGCCGATTCTGCCGTTCGTTGTCGCAAAATACCTTCACCTCATGTGTGGCTTCGAAGTTCATAATTCGAATGCATGAATTAGGATTTAACGAATGTCGGCCTGTCAAATCACGCCATAACAGCAAACCAAGTTCACTTTCTAGATCGATTTCCGCATCCCTTAACATTTGTCGACCATCATAAGTAGCAGCGTATAACATCGCAGTCAAGCCCTCTGAACTAACAAATAGAAGTGTGTCGATGACTCCAGCCAAGTGAGTGTTTTTGATCGGACGAATACTGTCCGGTTTCAAATTGAATGATTTCGCCTCCACCAAATCGATCAACTGATACACCCACTCGTCATCCGAGATGAGAGTGTCGGAATTGGAATGTGTAACTGCTACTTCTTCTTGACCTACCACAGAACTATCAGGTGTAGCAATTGACGTTGATTCACTTTGAGATTCCCCCGAACTACAGCCAACTAGTAGTACTGTTGCGAGGCTTAGTATAAATGAGGTAATGAACTTCGTATTCATGTGTGATTCTACTGGCATTTAGGCGTTGAGTCAAACTTGAGGACGCAATTTGCGACCTCAAGATAGTTGACCTAACTATACTCACTCAATACAGCATATAAAATGCACAGATTCCGGAACGAATTGTTTAGGGTGATTTTGGTAGTTTTCGCAAATTGAGACTCAAATTTCTATAAATCAAGGAAATCACACCTTTAGCCCCTAATAAAGATTCTCCGTGCAGCTACAGACCATTCAGAATAAGATCTATGAAATCCGCGGACAAAACGTGATGCTGGATTCTGACCTTGCAGATCTATATGGTGTTGAGACAAAGCGTCTCAAGGAAGCAGTAAGAAGAAACTTGCAACGTTTCCCAAAAGACTTCATGTTTAAACTAACCAATGAGGAGTTTGAAAACTTGAGGACGCAATTTGCGACCTCAAGTTGGGGCGGTGCTCGCTACTTGCCATTTGCGTTCACCGAACAGGGAGTAGCTATGTTGTCCAGTGTACTTAGTAGCTCAAAGGCCATTGAAGTCAACATTCAGATTGTTAGGGCATTCGTGTTTTTGAGACAATATGCGTTGTCACATGCAGAATTGACCGATAAGCTTAACAAGCTTGAGAGTCGTTTTGACCAAAAATTCAATGATGTTTATGAAGCCATTAACTACCTATTGCAAAAAGAAGAACCAAATGAGTCGGCAAATAATAAAAAGATTGGGTTTTAACCCCCAATTCCCCCACCCTTATCCCTGCCTACCGGCAGGCAGGCTCCCTGTTAAAATCTTCTCTTCCCGAGGTGGGTCTTCACACCCACCCGATCTCCAAGATCATCTGCCCACCCTCCGGTAATTCAGGATCGGAGCCCATTCTCAGCTCCCCTCCCACTCGCGTCACATGATAGTACAGCTCGATCGCATGCCACGGAAGTTGGATGAACTCCTTCACGTCGGCCAGCTCGCCGACCTCGATCTCCAGCCCCGTCTCTTCACGAAACTCGCGCTTCAGCGCATCTTCCAGGCGTTCTCCTAATTCCACGCCACCTCCTGGCGGACACCAAAACGGCTCGGATGTGGTGCCGGGATCGATCCGCACCATCAGCGTTTTTCCATCCTCCACTAACAGGCCAAGCACCCGAACCCTCACGCGACCCGTGAAGGGATTCGTGCTCATGACTTTTCCGCGCGTTCGAGGGCGGCTTTCACAAAGCCGACGAACAATGGATGCGGTTTCGTAACCGTGCTTTTCAACTCCGGATGGAATTGAACGCCCACAAACCATGGATGCTCCGGAATCTCGACAATCTCGACCAATCCGCGTTCCGGATTGAGTCCCGAAATCGCAAGTCCTTTCGAGGTGAGCCGCTCACGGTATCCGTTATTGAACTCATATCTGTGCCGGTGGCGCTCGCTGATGTGAGCGGAATCGTAAGCGCGGATGGCGTTCGTCCCCGCTTCCAGATCGCAAGCGAATTTTCCTAAGCGCATCGTGCCGCCTTTGTCGGTCACCAATTTCTGTTCGGCCATGATGTCAATCACCGGATGCGGCGACGACTCATCAAATTCGGTGCTGTTCGCATCCGCCAAACCGCACACATTCCGTGCGAATTCGATCACCGCGCATTGCATACCCAAGCAGATTCCGAAAAACGGAATGCCCTTCGTGCGCGCATGGTTGACAGCGGCGAGTTTTCCGGAAATTCCGCGTCCGCCGAAGCCCGGGGCAACCAAAATACCACTCACACCACCTAAGGTTTTGGACACGTTTTCATCCGTCAGGTCATCACTTTGCACCCATTTCAGATTCACACGCGCATCGTTCACCGCTCCCGCGTGGATAAAAGCTTCTACAATGGATTTGTACGCATCGTGATGCTCCACATACTTCCCGACCAAAGCGATATCGACCGATTTCGACGGATTCACCACTTTGTCTACGAACGTGTTCCACGACGTGAGATCCGGCAAGCCCGTCTTGATGTCGAGTTTTTCGATGACCCGCGTATCCAATCCTTCGGCCTGCATGTGAAGCGGCACTTCATAGATGGATTTCGCATCCAGCGAGGCGATTACGTCTTCGACATCCACGTTACAGAATTGGGCGATTTTCCGGCGAATGTTCGCATCAATCGGATGTTCGGAACGACAAACCAGGATATCGGGCTGAAGACCGATTTCGAGCAAGGTCTTGACCGAGTGTTGCGTGGGTTTGGTCTTCAATTCGCCCGCGGCTTTCAGATAAGGAACCAGCGTGAGGTGGATGCTGAGGGTGTTTTTACGTCCAACATCATACCGCATCTGGCGCATGGCTTCGAGGTAGGGAAGGCCTTCGATGTCACCCGCGGTTCCGCCGATTTCCACAATCACAACATCGTAATGGCCGCTTCGACCCAAATCCAACACTTTCGATTTGATTTCATCCGTGATATGCGGCACCACTTGCACGGTTTTCCCCAAATAAGCGCCTTTGCGTTCTTTGGAAATCACATCATAGTAGATGCGGCCGGTAGTCACGTTGTTCTTCTGGGATGTCGGCAGATCGAGAAACCGTTCGTAATGGCCAAGGTCGAGGTCGGTTTCGGCGCCGTCGTCGGTCACGTACACTTCCCCATGCTCATAGGGGTTCATGGTACCTGGATCCACGTTGATATATGGATCGAGTTTCTGGATGGTGACGTTGAGTCCGCGTGCGATCAAAAGACGGCCTAACGAGGCACAAATGATCCCTTTGCCCAGGGAGGAGGTGACTCCTCCGGTGACAAACACGTATTTGGTTGGCATGCCGGATGGCTTAGGTGGATGGATGCATAAACTACGGATTCATCGGCTCATCCAAAAACGCCAATGCCCGATTGATCAACTTTCTCTGCCATCCGATCAGGCTGATGTTCATCGCCAGTACTGCGCCCAATGCGATAGCGACCCATCCGGGAAGATTGGAGACTCCCATTGTGATTGCGGCTGAGAAAAACAGGACGGCAATCACATTCACGATGATCATCAGCACTTGGCGCTTTTTTTTCTTCTGAAGAAGCTCCTTCTTGACCTCGAGAGGCACCTCGGCGTGGTTTTTTCCGACGTGAAGGATGAGAGTGGATTCGATATCGGGTGTCATCTGTGTACCTTTGGGTGAATACAGCAAAAATATGGAAGAAACCCTGACGATCTACGGTCGCAAACCGATCGAAGAGCAATTGAAGCGCGAGCCGCGCCGCATCGAAACCATTTATGTGAAGGATTCCGTGCCCACGGCTCCCTTGCAAGACATTTTGTCGATGGCCTCGGAAAATCGCATTCCGGTGAGGAAAGTGCCCGGACGCAAACTTTCCGACATGGTGGGCGCCGTGAACGACCAAGGTGTGATCGCCACGCTCAGCGCGGTGGAATACAGCGAGTTCGAAGATTGGTTGCCGACGGTCGACATCCGCACCAATCCGATCGTGATGGTTCTGGATGAGCTGGAGGATGTGGCCAATTTCGGGGCTATCCTGCGCACCGCTGCTGCTGCGGGAATCGCAGGGGTCATCGTTCCGAAACATCGTCAGGCGCCGGTGAATGCGGTGGTATATAAGACATCGGCTGGAACCGTGGGCTTGGTTCCGATCATCCGGGTGACGAATGTGAACCTCACACTCCGTGAATTGAAGGAAGCGGGATATTGGGTCTGCGCTCTGGACCAAAGCGCGCCTCAGCCCGCCTGGAAACAAGACTTGGTGACACCACTCGTGATCGTGGTGGGCAGCGAGGGCGACGGCATCCGTCAAAAAACCCTCGAACTGTGCGATTTCAAGGTGAAATTCCCGATGCACAACGATGTCGAAAGCCTGAATGCCTCGGTCTCTGCGGCCCTACTGAGTTACGAAGCTTTGCGGCAACGCCACATCCGTCAATAAATCAAATACGGTTTCCGCAATGTAACAAACGCCGCCACTTCATCGGCCCAAAGTGTGGCGGGATCGACCAAACCGTCTGAGGCGAGATAGTCCACAATGCGGTCGGTGCCGGCCAAACGGTACATGAAGTTGTTCATGGATGCTGATGGAGCCGCATCCAGAAAGGCTTTGACGGCCACGTGTCCGAACGCGACCGGATCAAACGCCGGATTGGCCATAGCATCGATTTTCCAGCCACGAACGGTCATGCCTTTGTGCTTGGTATTGCTTGCGCGACCGGGGATGTCCTGCGGTGTAAATGTGACTGGCTGCAACTCCACCCCGAAGCGGGTTTGAAGCTCTTCACGTGTGGATTTCGTGACATACGCCGATGGATCGCCGATTTGCAGGAAGGATAATTCCGTGCCTCGACCTTCGGACATCGTCGTACCTTCAACCAAACATGTTCCTAAATACACCCAAGCGGATTCGAAGGTCGGAAGATTCGGGGATGGGGGCACCCATGGGAGTCCGGTTGCGGGCCATTTCATGCCTCGGTTCCATCCTTCCATGTTGATGACTTTGTAATTCGGTTTGGCCGCATCCTTCAGCCACTTTTCACCGACCATCATGTTGGCGAGTTCGCCGATGGTGAGTCCGTACGCGATCGGGATGGGAAAAGCGCCGACAAACGAGGTGTGCTTCGGATCGAGCATCCATCCGCTCACATAATCGCCTCCGGCGGGGTTCGGACGATCCAAGACCCAGACTTCGATATTGTTTTCTGCGGCGGCTTCGAGGACGAGTCCGAGTGTGGAAATGTAGGTGTAGAAGCGTGCGCCCACATCCTGCATATCATAAATGAGAAGGTCGATGCCTTCGAGCATGGCGGGAGTCGGTTTGCGGTTCGTGCCATACAAGCTGTACACGGGCAGACCGGTTGATTCATCGATCCCATCCGCGATTTTCTCACCGGCGCCGAAATCACCACGGAAGCCATGCTCCGGGGCAAACAAGGCGGTGATGGTCACATCCAAGGCCCGAAGTGTATCTAGCACGTGTGTGCCATCGACACGGGCGGTGGGGTTCATCACCAAACCGATCTTCCGGCCTTGAAGCTCCGGAAGATGGCGTTGGATAAGGATGTCGGCACCAACTTGCACCCTGGTTGGGGTGGGATTGGTGCGCGACGCGGGTTCCGTAGGTGAACAGGCTGTCAGTACGACAGCAAAGCAAACAAAGAGAATAGGTTTCATCAGGCCAAATTAGCCACAACCTCTGAGGATGCAAAGAAATAGGAACCTTCGATGGCGGCGTTCTCATCGGAATCGGATCCGTGAACGATGTTCTCGCCAACGCTGTCTGCATACAAGCGGCGGATGGTGCCCTCATCGGCATTGGCCGGATTGGTGGCGCCGATCAATTTGCGGAATTCCGCAACGGCATTCTCTTTCTCGAGGATCATCGGAACGCATGCGCCGGAGCTCATGAATTCGCACAATTCACCATAGAACGGACGCTCTTTGTGAACGGCATAGAACCCACCGGCGGTGTCCATCGTGAGACGGGTCTGTTTCATGATGATGATTTTGAATCCGGCATCTTGGATCTGTTTGATGACGGCGCCTTGAAGATTTTTGCGAACGCAATCGGGCTTAAGAATAGCTAGGGTACGGTTGGACATATAGGGAAATGTTGAAGGTTGAAGTTTGAATGTTGAAAAAAGATGTATTACACCTTCATAGACTCCAAAAATACCGCTTTTATTGGTCGGCTTCGAATTATCCGTTATCATCCAATCGCTCATCTGTCTCGTTTCTTTAGTCAGGCCCAATGTTCCCCACCATCTTTTTGTTTTTTCCTGCTCTAGCCTTCCGTCCGATTGGTCGTGAAGTGGAATGGCTCGCCGGGATTTCCAAGGAAGACTCAGGTTCATTGGAGCAACTCTACGATGCCTATCATAGGTACGCCTATCGATTGTTATTCGCTATTCTTAAACAGCAGGAAGAAGTCGAGGATGTGATGCAGGATGTCTTTGCCCACATATGGAAAAATGCGTCGAAGTACGACGCCAGCAAAGGATCCGCTTACGCTTGGATCCTCACGGTGATCCGCAATAAAGGATTGGACCGACTCCGCTCCAAAGCCATGAGAAATCAATCCATCACATCGCATGATCATTCGGATCGGGGTTATGACTGGCTACCTGCAACGGAGCCGATCGCAGATGATGAGTTGGAATTGAACGATCGCGCCAGACGCGTTCACCAAGCGTTGTCCAACATTTCCAGGATTCAACGTCAGACATTGCATCTCGCCTATTTTGAAGGATTGAGCCAATCCGAAATTTCGGAACGCTTGAACATGCCCCTCGGAACCGTGAAAACGCACATTCGCACCGGTATGCTGGCGATGCGCGATGCCTTGGCATCGACAGAAGGAAAGGACGTACGCCAATGATTCGTGATCAACATTTTGAGGAGACCGCTACCGCGTATGTGTTGGGCGCACTTAGCCCCGAAGAGACCGCTGCGTTTGAGAAAGAGATGGCGTTGATGTCGTTCGAGCAGCGTGCGTTCATCAAAGAAATGATGGAAGCGTCAATGTTGATCGGATTGGACACCCCATCCGTTCCGATACCCGTTGGCATGAAACAACGGGTTCTTGGCAAGGCCAACGTATCAACCACATCAAATTGGTGGGCCATCGCGGCGATGTTGCTCTTCATCGTCACAGTAGGACTGGGGATTGTGATGAATCGCCAGCAGACGGTGATCGAGCAACAGCAAGTCCGATTGCAGCAAGTGGAGGATGAATTGGCCGCGAAAGAGGCACTACTTGCCGTATTGGGTGGTAGGGATGTGCATTTGGTTACGTTAGACAATCAACAAAACGCGCCAGGCGGGTATGCCAATCTGATATGGGATGGCGAATCGGGGCAGGCGATGATGCGTCTTGCTGCCTTACCCAAAGCTCCGACAGGCAAAACCTATCAGTTATGGATCCTCACATCGGGCAATCCAATATCAGCGGGTGTGTTTTCGGTAAGCGAGTCCACTTCGGAAACGTTTTTATTGCTTCAGGACTTGGCCTTGCATAACCAATTGGATATCAACGGGTTTGCTGTTTCGATTGAACCGGAAGGGGGCGTACCTCAGCCTACAGGTGAAATTATTTTGGTCGGATTGACATCCGCCTGAACTCCGGCTTCGTTAGTTGGTGTTGAAGCCATAAAGCTTCTTTAACTAAACGATCAATCGGAGAACATATGAAACAGATTTTCAATGTCGGGCTAGTACTCCTACTAGGTGTCATCAGCACGACGCAATTATACGCTCAAACGTATTTTACGGCGCAATTTTCAGCCGCCCAAGAAACAGGAACCGTGTCACAGGAGGCTGTCGGAACGGCTGCCCTTAAGCTGACGGGTTCATCATTGGAATACACGATTACAGTCGACAACCTTAGTGGTCCCATCACCGGTGCTCACTTCCACAACGGAAAAGTAGGAACGGATGGTGGTGTGGTACACGCTATCACATCAAATTTCACAAGTCGTTCGGCTACGGGTACCTGGGTGGTGCCAGAGTCGTTGATGACCGACTTGTTACTCGGAAATCTTTACTTGAACATCCACACAGCCGCTTTTCCAGCAGGCGAAACCCGTGGGCAAGTCATGGTTTCAAGCGGAACGGCGTTCACGGCCGATCTTTCGCCCGAACAAGAAACCGGAACGGTCACATCATCGGGTTCAGGAACTGCTGTTTTGACATTGACGGATGCGGGCTTGATTTACCGCATCACTGTGGATGGATTGACTGGAAGTGTTTCGGGCGCCCATTTCCATCTTGCTGCTATGGGCGTGGATGGTGGTGTTGAACATGCCATCACCTCCGCATTTGATGGCAATACCGCTTCAGGCGTTTGGATGCTCAATGAAAGCAACAAAATGAATCTGCTGCTCGGCAATTTGTACCTAAACATCCATACAGCCTCTTTTCCAGGTGGAGAAATCCGTGGACAAGTGGAATTGGCGTCCGGTTGGGCGTTTCGCGCAAGCTTGGATGCGGCACAAGAAAACGCGGGTGTGGTTTCGAATGCCCGGGGTACGGCGTCTTTGACGTACACGCCACATGGCCTGGTTTATCGGATCGTGGTTGACGGGTTGTCGGGTCCAATCACAGGGGCTCACTTCCATAACGCACCGGCCGGCACGAACGGAGGTGTGGTATCCAACATCGGATCTTCGTTCACAGGCAATACCGCCGCAGGCGTTTGGATGATTTCTGGTACTGAACTGATTGAAGAGCTGTTGACAGACCAATTGTACATCAATATCCATACCGCACAAAATCCGAATGGTGAGATCCGTGGTCAGGTATTGGCATCCGACGCAGCGGCGTTCCAGGCTTGGCTCACACCTGCCCAGGAACAAAACAATGTGACCAGTGATGCCCGAGGTGTGGCTTGGTTGTGGTTGAAAGACGGTCAGCTCACCTATCAACTCACGTCTACTGGAATTGCCACAGGAATTCAAGGTGCGCATATCCATCTTGGCAGAATAGGTGTGAACGGTGGAGTCGTGTTCGGATTGACATCCGACTTCAACGGTACGAGCGCTAATGGAACCTTGACCTTGACCGAAGCCCAACAACGTGATTTGATGACCGGTCAGTACTACATCAATCTTCATTCCACGACCTACCCAGGTGGTGAAATCCGTGGTCAGATCCAACGCGCATCCGGAACGGTATTGCAAACGTCGATCACTGCCGCGCAGGAAACGGGAACCGTCGCATCGACCGCATCCGGAACCGGATATGCTCATCTCACCGATGAAGGTCTATCCTATCGCTTTACCCATACCGGTTTGACAGCGGCTCGCGCTGCGGCTCACCTGCACTCGGCTCCGGTCGGCGTAGATGGTGGTGTCATACTAGATATTGGTGGTGACTTCACGATGAACACCGCATCTGGTGCTTGGTTCGCGCCGAACGCTCGCATGCTCACCAATGGTCGTGTGTATGTGAATATTCACACAGCCATGTTCCCAGGTGGCGAAATCCGCGGCCAATTGATGCTCGGAGATGGAATCGGATTCATCGCGACATTGAATGGGGCTCAAGAAGTACCAGCCGTAATGACGCCAGGCCGAGGTGTATCTTCCGCCACATTGACCCATGCTGGACTCGCATGGACATTGACCCACACCAGCATGACATCCACACCTAGCGCGGGGCATTTTCATAGCGCACCGGTCGGCGTAGCAGGTGGCGTGTTGACCGACATCGGTTCCAATCTAAACATGACAACCGGTTACGGATTGTGGGCGATTTCAGCGATGCAAATCCCATTGCTCATTGATGAGCAAGTGTATTTGAACTTGCACACAGCAATGCACCCAGGCGGTGAAATCCGTGGGCAGCTGACACGCAACACCACCATCACCACATCCATCGATGGCAATGATTCGGATCGGTCCACGTCCCTTCGTTTGAATCAGAACTATCCGAATCCGTTCAACCCGAGCACGGCCATCACATATGATGTGCAGCAAAGCGGTGTGATTCGTCTCAGCGTGTATGATGTGCTTGGACGTGAAGTCGCGGTATTGGTGAACGGGGTACAACCAGCCGGATCGCACATTGTGAACTTTGATGCTTCCGCAATGGCATCGGGATTGTATGTGTATCGACTGACATCCGGATCGCGATCCATTACTAGAACCATGCTTTTGGTAAAATAAAGCGATCATCCCACACATATCGGGAGAGTGTCTTATCTTGATTTGAACCATAGGTCTTATCCATCTGACTTGCTTTCAAATCATGAAATACACTCTCCCGTTTTTATTTTTGTTGGTTGCGTGCCAACCTACTGTAACGCCTGAAACCGCCCAACTCGACATCACCGTCGAATCACTTCGCCAACATGTTCTCGTTTTGGCGGATGATTCCATGCAAGGTCGCGGACCTGCCACACCTGGCGAAGACAAATCCGTTGCCTATCTGATTTCCCAATTCAAATCGATGGGACTCAAACCCGGCGCCGCAAATGGCTCCTTCATTCAGGACGTGCCGGTGATGGCTCAGACCACCCAGCGCGATGCACAACTGATGATCACCAGCGGTGGGCGCACCGTGCAATCGTTCACCTTCGGTCCTGACTTCGTCATTTCCCCTTATGCCGAATTCACCGAATTGAATATCGCCAATGCCGAACTCGTTTATGTGGGGTATGGAATCCAAGCGCCAGAAGAAACTTGGGATGATTACAAAGGCTTGGATGTGGCCGGAAAAATATTGGTGTTCAAGAACAGCGATCCATCCACCTATCCTGACAAATTCGCCGGCGCAGCCCGACTTTACTATGGCCGCTGGAGCTACAAATTCGAAATCGCGCAAAAATTGGGTGCATTGGGTGCCTTGATCATCCACACCACTCCTACGGCAGGATATCCATGGGCTGTAGTTCAAAACAGTTTCGGTCGCGAGCGGTTCGATCTGATTGAAGAAAACACGGGAAGCCCGACACAAGTGCAAGGCTGGATTTCATCTGACCTTTCTGTGTCGATGTTCGAACGCGCTGGGCTCAATCTTCAAAAACTGATGGATGATGCCGAATCACCGGATTTCAAGCCGGTATCGTTGGGACGCACCCGTGTCTCCATCAAAGCCAAAGCCGATGTCCGCACCATCACCGTGAAAAACGTGATCGGTGTGTTGCCTGGCTCCGATACCACGCTGAACGACGAATATGTGGTGTTCTCAGCCCACCATGATCACTTGGGAATGGCTCCAACTCCAATCCAAGGCGATTCCATCTACAACGGAGCATTGGACAACGCCTCCGGAACGAGCGCGTTCTTGAACATCGCAAAGGCGTTCAGCAACGTTCCGAACTATCATGCGCGCAGTTTGCTGTTTGTGGCGGTTGGTGGTGAGGAATCCGGACTTCTGGGAGCGAATTACTTCGCCGCGAACCCAACGGTTGCGCCAGGTAAGATGGCGGCGAACATCAACATCGACGGGATCAACATTTTTGGTCGTACCACCGACATCGTATCGGTCGGCTTCGGAAAAAACACATTGGATGAAGTCATTCAGGCGGAAGCGGCCAAAGACGGACGCACCGTGAAACCTGACGCCTTTCCCGAGCAAGGATTCTTCTATCGCAGCGACCATTTCGCCTTCGCGAAAATCGGTGTACCTGCCTTGTACACGAACCGTGGCACGGATTTCATCGGCCGTCCAGAGGATTATGCCGTGACCGTAGCCGGCGAATACAATCGGAACCGATATCACACCGTTTTCGACGAGTATGACGAATCGTGGGACTTGACCGGCGCGGTTGAGGATGTCCGTCTTCTGTTCCGTGTGGCCTTGAATGTGGCCAACAATCCGCAAATGCCGACTTGGTACCCAGGTAACGAATTCGAAGCCGCGCGCCTGAAATCCCTCGAATAACCTATCGATCACACAAGTATGAAAACCTTCCGCATCCTATTCCTTCTGTTGTTTACGCCTGTGTTGATGCAGGCTCAACTGTCGCCCGAAGCCATGATCGAACTGCGTCGCGTGGGCGGACCGGTGGTGTCGCCCGACGGCGCGACCGTGTTGTTCACGGTAACGGACGTATCCATTGCCGATAACCGCGGCACGACCCATATCTGGTCGAAACCCGTTGCCGGTGGGCAGGCCTTACAGTTGACGAGCGGGGCGTCGGCGTCATCCCCAAAATGGCGGCCAGATGGGAAAAAGATCGGATTCATGCGAGGTGGACAGTTATGGGAAATGAATCCGGATGGAAGCAATCCTGTTCAGATTTCCCGAATCGATGGAGGCATCGGAAATGTGCTCTACTCCCCTTCCGGGACACATATTTCCTTCACAAAAGCGGTGACTATGACCGATGCCCGTGGTAAAACGAAGCATGCCGATTTGCCGAATTCGGACGTGCGACTCATTGATGGATTGCTATACCGCCATTGGGATACATGGACAGATGGAAGCGTGTCGCATGTGTTTGTGGCCGCAAGAAAAGGTGACAGTTTGGATGTAGCCGTCGACATTATGGCGGGCGAGCCTTATGATTCGCCACTCAAGCCGTTTGGCGGAGCCGAACACATCGCTTGGCACCCATCCGGAACCAAGATCGCCTACACATCCAAGAAAATGAGTCCGTCGGAAGCGGCTTATAGTACCGATTCGGACATTTACTTGTATGATTTGGCCACCAAGGAAACCACGAATCTGACAAGCCCGAACCGTGGATATGATACGAGTCCGGTGTTCAGTCCGGATGGCCTTACGATGATCTGGAGTTCCATGGAAACGCCGATGTACGAAGCCGACCGTCATCGCCTGATGCAGATCACATTGGCCAATGGCAACATCCGCGAATTGACACAAGGTTTCGATGCGAATGCGGACAATCCGGTGTTCAGCCGGGATGGAAGCACCATTTATTTCACGAGTGGCACGGAAGCGACGGTACAGCTTTATTCGATGAATCTGCGGGCGCGTTCGGCCACCCCTCCCATCCGCCAGATCACAAAAGGCGTTCATGATTTCACGAGCGTGGCTGTGGCCAGAAGTGGACGAAATGATGTGTTGATTGGGGGACGCATGTCGATGTCGGCCCCATCCGAACTGATCTCGGTGAATCTGCAAAGCGGCGCCATGACGGCATTCACTATGATGAATGCGGAGAAATTGAAGGATGTGAAACTGGCGCAGGTCCGGGAGCGCTGGGTTCCCACTACTGACGGAAAACGCATGAAAGTCTGGGTGATTTATCCGCCGGATTTCGATTCCACCAAGACATATCCAACCTTGTTGTATGCGCAAGGAGGGCCACAGGGAACCGTGTCGCAGTTTTTCTCCTATCGCTGGAACTTTCAGGTGATGGCCAGCCAAGGCTATATCGTGGTGGCGCCGAACCGGCGTGGATTGCCGAGTTTCGGACAAGAATGGAACCTCGCGATTTCGGGTGATTGGGGCGGACAAGCCATGAAAGACATGCTTTCGGCGATAGATGATGTGTCCAAAGAATCGTATGTAAATACGAGTCGTCGTGGCGCGGTTGGCGCGAGTTTCGGTGGATATACGGTGTTCTGGTTAGCTGGAAACCATGAGGGCCGCTTCAAAACATTCATCAGCCATGCGGGCGTGTTCAACCTCGAAAGCATGTATGGCAGCACCGAAGAACTGTTCTTTGCGCATTTTGATATGGGCGGAGCCTACTGGGAAACGCCGACACCAAAAAGTTATCTCACCGATTCACCGCACAGCTATGTGGCCAAATGGGATACGCCGATTCTGATGATCCATGGAGAAAGAGATTACCGGGTTCCCGTCAGCCAAAGCATGGAAGCCTTCACCGCGGCGCAACAGATCGGTATTCCGAGCAAGATGGTGGTATTTCCGGGTGAAAACCATTGGATCCTCTCCCCTCAGAACGGCGTGGTCTGGCACCGTGAGTTTTATGGGTGGTTGGAGGAGTGGTTGAAGTGAGTCTCAAAGAGATTCTATTGGCGCTCATTGTCGTATCAGTGATCGTAATTGTCTCTCGAGCACCCTCCTTTCAGCGCATTGAAGATCTCACGTTGGATGTGAGGTTCGAGCAACTGCCACGCCCGGATCTGGCCGATACGAATATCGTGGTCGTTGCTATCGACAACCGGACATTAGATCTGTTTGCTGAAAATGGCCTTAACTGGCCCTGGAGCCGCGATACGTACGCCTATGCCATTCGTCAGCTCGAAGCGGCGGGCGTGAATGCCATCCTGTTTGACTTGCTTTTCTTTGATGCGGATATCGAACGATTCGAAACCGATTCCAAGCTCACAGATCTTCAGTTTTCCAGAGCCCTGGCGGCCAGTGAACGGTCCGTGATCGCAGCGGAACTCATCCCAGACGCTCAAGGTGATTTCAATCAGATCCGACTCCCATTGCCTTTGTTCGCCGATTCGGCAAACCATATTGGTGCCACCAATCTGATTCCGGATGCCGGTGGAGTAATCCGTCGTACGCATCTGTGGCATCCATTCAATGGCGAACGATATCCAAGCATTGCGGTTCAGACTCGCATCGCGGCTGGCGACAATAGGCAGCTTCATTTGTCCGACGAACCAATGCGGCGCATCCACTGGTACGGACCTCCGGGGCCGAAC
The DNA here is from genome assembly GCA_041749075.1 of Balneolales bacterium. Lineage (GTDB taxonomy): Bacteria > Bacteroidota > Rhodothermia > Balneolales > HLUCCA01 > CAMTWZ01. Next base: position 75,778 of record JBGTBY010000030.1, read on the forward strand.
GGCACATTTCGGTACATCCCCTTCTCCGCGGTAATGTTCGCTTCAATCGATTCCATCGCCTTTTTGAGAGGAAAAACCGTCGTGATCGGCGCGTATGCATCCGGTTTGCTGGATTTCAAACCGACCCCGATGTCGAAAGGAAACGCCTATCCCGGAATGGAGATTTGGGCGACGGTCTTGAGCAACTTGGCAAAGCAAGATTTCATCCGGCCCGTGCCAATCTGGGCGGAGTTGTTCATTCTGGTGTTGATGGTGACGGGTACGATCCTGTTTTTCCGCATCCCGTCTGTCACGGCATCCATCATTGGCATCCTGCTATTGATTGCGGGTTATTTGATGATCGCAGCTTGGATCTGGCACGAATGGCGGGTTCCGTTACCGATGGTCAGTCCGATCATTGCGAGCATGGTCGCCTATGGAGCGATCGCTGCGGCATCGTACCTCACAGAAACCAAGGCCAAACGCGACATCCGGGCTGTGTTCACTCGGTATCTGCATCCGGATGTGATTGAGTCATTGGTCCGCAATCCGGAGCGTGTCACATTCGGCGGGGATATGGTGAACGCCACCATCCTGTTCACCGACATCGCTAACTTCACCACGTATTCGGAAACCAAAACGGCGGATGTCCTGATACAAGAGTTGAATGTGTATCTGTCTGACCTCACCGAAATGGTTCTGGATGAAGGAGGATTGCTCGATAAATTCACCGGCGATGGCATCATGGCGTTGTTCGGCGTTCCTATTGTAAAGGGAAATCATGCGGAAATGGCCTGCCGGATGGCCTTGCGACATGTTGCTTTGCGCAACCAATTGCTCGATTCCGACCCACCATCCAAAGTGTTCTTTCATCGACACACACGGATCGGAATCAACACTGGCGACATCATCGCAGGAAACATCGGTTCGGCGCGACGCATGGATTACACCGCGATCGGCGATGATGTGAATTTAGCCGCCCGCCTCGAAGGGGTCAACAAAGTGTACGGCACACACATTATCATCGGCGAAAACACACGAGCCTTGTTGGGCGACGATTTCATCGTTCGAGAATTAGACTCCATCACCGTCAAAGGAAAATCACGCCCTTTGAGAATCTTTGAACTGGTCGGATGGAACGTCGATTTGGTGGATTATTCAGGGATCAAATCCTACGAAGAAGCATTACATTTATATAGGCTTGGCGATTTTGCTAAAGCCAAGGCATTATTCCGCGACTTGCCCGATCCGGCGAGCGCAGTAATGGCCGAGCGTTGCGAACACCTACTCACCGCCCATCCTATTGATTGGGATGGAGTTTACAACTTGACACACAAATGAAGTTCATTCTGATTTTTCTTCTGTTCCTGTCTTCAACAGGATCCATCTCCTTGGAAAGGGCTGTCGTCCGCCAAGGTCCCGGTGCATTTTTCCCTGCCATCGCCGAACTTGGTAAAGGCGCCCAATTCAATCTCCTTTCGGAAGAAGAAGGATGGATGAACATCCGCACCGGATCCGTGACCGGGTATGTCTCCAGCCGCTCTGTATCCGATCAGCCGGCCCGCCAAGGCTCGATGACCAGACCATTAGGCCGCCAAGTCGACATGACGGTTTCATCCACCGGTGTATCGGCCGCTGTACGAGGCGTTGCCCGCCAATTCGCAGCCAGATTGTCGGTAAGTGAAGCCGCCATCGACGAAATCGAACGTCAGCGTATCGATCCGGTCGCCTTCAACCAGTTTCGTGAAGAGACCTATCCGCGTGGACGTCGTGCATCGTCGTTCCGCAGACAGTATCGACTTCCTCGAATCGAAAATGAAATGCTGTATTATCCGATCGATGAAGAAGGAGCAGGATATGCCATCTCCGCGCAATTGGCCAGTCGAGGGCTATATCGAAATGCATCGGTCGAAGAGTATGTCTCGTTTGTAGGCATCATGGTGGCTGAAGCCAGTCATTCATATGACCTCGGATTTCGATTTTTCATCCTGAATGAGGACACTCGGGAGGCATACTCCACCCCAGGAGGATTCGTATTCATCACAAAAGGATTGCTGTTGCAGATCCAATCTGAAGCCGAATTGGCCGGCATCCTCGCCCATGAGATCGCCCACATCACTCTTCGACATGGATTGAAAGAGATGGACAATCGACGCAACGTGATCGCAGCCGACGATGCGTTCAGCGAATTGGACAACGAAGTGGAACGGACCGATGAGGACATCGCCATCACAGAGTCGCTGAACAACGATTTGCTCACCTATCGTGATCGAATGTACTCCATGCGCATTCAAGACTTTGAATACGCCGCCGATGCCATGGCCTTATTCTATATGGCTCGAGCCGGATACACACCGCAAGCCATGTTGAATGTGGTCACACGGTTGTTCAACAACATCCCTGAGGATGCTCCACCCTATCAGGCGAACGAGCTATCCAACCGCCGCGACGCGCTTCTAGTTGAGATGGAGAAGCCCAACTGGCGTGGCAATCTGACACTCAATATGGAGCGCTATCAGGAGTTCCGTAACCGGATCCGTTAATTCAGCAACCCTAACGGGATGAATGAATTAAAATCAGAATGTCGTACCTGAAGATGAGGGATGTCCTTCGACATCGGTGAATAAGTCACCATTGAAGAGTAGATGCTCGCGCTACCCGGTGGAGTATAGAAGGCTCTCATATAATGGGTTGTATTCACAGCAATTCCATCGAGTGTGAATACACGTGTGCCATATCGGTTCACAGACGCTGTATAACAATCTGCGCCATTGGTACGCGACGGCGAAGTGGATGATGTGCTAATGCAGAATCCTTGGTCTGTTGGCAGCTGGGTTGGGCCTGTCACCGTATAATTGATCATGGATGAGTTTCCTGGCAATCCTACCGCTCTTGGTAGAATCACACTATAATTCGTTGTAGGCGCTACTTGACTCAATAGCGCTACCCAACCGGGCTCCATCGTGCTACTATCCGAACGAAAGCGGATGGTAAGCGCACCAGACGAATTCGACGCAACGAAATGATGCGGTACCCAGAAGCTGTCGCCTGATCCGCACCAAATATCGATTCTGGTTGAATTGACGGTTGTTCCGTCAAATATCTCGAAGATATCATATGGGCAATCCGTGCCGAACTCAATATTGAATACCTCAAGTATGAGTCGAACCCGATATCCTGTTGTGGCAGGGTACACTGTCAATGTCAGGTTTTCATTATTGCTATAATTGCCCGCCGGTCCTCCCGAATCGTAAAACGAGACGCTGCCATTGATTCTCACTGAACCATTTCTCATGTTCACTGGGCCCGAAGCGACTGAACTGGTTTCTACCGATTGGTCGAACAGTGTGGATGTGATCGTGTCGTTCTCCGCCTCGCAAGACAGTACTGCGACGGCTAGAATAACCGTAAGGATGGACTTGATGTTCATGTTCTATCTCCGTTAACGAAAGAGGATTCCAAATTCAATAAGAGTCTGATTCGCGGGGGTGCTGTTCATCCCTTGTCTGTAAAACAGCACGTAATTACTCGAACCAACTTGTGCTTCAACGAATACGGTATTCAACGATTGACTCGGATAATCTTCATAATCCAACACATAATAGGCGCTGGTCCGATACCCGAGCCCGCCGAAAATGGAAAATCCAGACGAACCCAAATTGAGTTTAGGTCCGACCAAGCCGGATGCATAAAATGCCGCAACACCTTCCCCATCGCTCAAATTATATAGGGGCGCATCTTCTTTCGGGATAAGCCCGATCACTCCCACTTCCCCCGATAACCGGAAGAAAGGTGTATCCCAATACTGTCCCAATCCTAAACCGATTGTATAATCGACGTTCTGTTTGTAATTGTCGTTGTCGAGCCCACCCGTGAATAATGAAAACAAGGTGCCACTACTATACATCGCTGCACGCCGTTGTTGCGCCAAGCGTTCGGCTTCTCGTTGCTGAGCGTCGGTTTGCGCCTGTTGGCGGGCGCGTTGCTGAGCGACAGCGGCTCTCATCTCATCTGTGAAGGTGAACAGCACATCTTGCTCCTCATTACGGGTGATAAATACCTGAACGGTTTGATCCGAGTAACCATTCATCTGCGCTAACATCCTATAGGCTCCGACAGGAAGCCCATCAATCAAATTGGATCCTGTCCATTGCCGCACGATTTGATTCGATGAATTATATAAAGTGATGCGGGCATCGATCGGCCGGATGGTGAATCGTGCCGCACCGGTATGCGATGTAAGTGTGATGGGAAGGGTCAACGGCGTACCCTCAACCATCTCAAAGGTGGTCTGATACGTGTCGTGGCCATTCGCTTGAACCCGTACCGTATGCAAACCAGGACTCAGCGGAATCACGTTGCGTCCGGTTACTTCCATTTCATCGATATACACCCTCGCGTTGGCTGGAGTCACATTCAGATTCAAATCCCCTGCTATCCGGGTCAGTGTGTATATGAACTCGTTGCTTTCGCCATTCTGAACATACAATGGAGCCGATAGAGTACGATATTCAGGATAGGTAAGCTCCAACCCATACTCGCCTGGGAACATGAAAAAGTCTGTGGGTGTGGTTTCAGCCCGTTCGATTCCATTGATTCGGATCCGTGCGCCTGAAGGCGTGCTACGAATGACCACGCGACGTTGCGTGAGCCTTTGCATCGTGAATTCCAAGAACGGACGTTGCGTACTCACCTCTACAGGTTGTTCGATGGTTAGAAATCCAATTTTTTCGATGCGGATCTGATGTGTGCCCGCTTCAAGCGGAATCGTACGTGTGATATCGACCTGTTGACCTTCGATGAACACCGAAGCATCCGATTGATCCACTCGAATCGTCACAGGAATCAATGTGCCCGCATCGCTTTCAACGGGTTCCACATTGTAATAGAGTACAGAACGAGGTTCTGATGCCGGAATGGTGAACCGTGCCTGACGATAACCGGCCATTGTCACCGTGATGGTTTGCCGCCATGGGCGGACGATGATCCGATACACACCCTCGTTTGGCGAGCTCAGATCCGCTACCACACCCACATTGGAATCGAATCGAAGGCCGGTTAGAGACGAATTCACGATGATGGCGGCATCATCCGGATAATCCCGAAAAACGGGGACGGTTCCGGTGCTTGAGGCCGGTTTCACCTCCATCTCCAAGAGTTGGGCGTGAATTTGCGGCGCACACAGTAGCGCGAAAAACACCAATAAGAGTCGTCTCATGTTCAGGTCCTTTGGTTTAGAAAATCTCCATGTCGCCGAGACTGAATTTTTGGTCTTCAGGCGTCACATTCGTGGGTTGCCATGTCCGAACATGGATCATGGGCTTATCCCGATCACGAAAATCAATCAACAAAAAAAGATATCCGACATCCGAATAGAGCGTTGAGTTGTAGTATTGAGTCAATGAAACACCATACACATCCGGATATCGCGGATGGCGCAAAATGCTGATGTCTTTGAAACCGACCTCGATCCATGCGTTCGCGCGGAAAATCGATCTTAGCCGGGTGATGTACTCGTCTTTGGTGAATTGAAGGTATTCGACCTGTTGCTCATAAGCGGAGCGCTGACCGGTGCTTTCCGCCACTCGCCCAACGATGATCAAGGCTTGGTCACTGAACACGGTATTCAGGTAATTCGCGTCTTTTCGGTTGTACGCAGTGCGAAATCCTTCTACGAATTGCAAGATGTATTCGCGGTTGGCGACATCAATATCGTCTTTTCCTTGGCGCAGCAATTCGGCGTAACGGTGGGATGCGAGACCGATGCGAAACTCCATCAATAAGCCGGATGGAGAGAATTGCAACACCCCTTCCTCATAATGCTCAGAACCGTCGGGTTTCAAGAAAATCATCGGAATATTGCGCATGACATAACTGCCGTCGCGCTGTTGGGACACGATTTCGATGATGCGGGTTTCTCCGATCTGAAAGCGATCGCCTTTCCACAGTTCAGGCATGGATGCGCGAAAATCGGACGAGGTTTGCCTTTCGTTTAAACGCAACACTCGTTTTCCCACAAATGCGGCGTTCACTTCTGTCAGAAATGCGGACGCGTTACTCTGTATGGCGGCTCCCAATGTCGTATTTGGCATATCGGCGACAAACACCTCGACCGCGTCCTGCGCCGAGAGTCGAGTAGTGAACAACAAAATAATCCCAGACAACAGATAGACTAAACGTAGACACAACATATCGGAAAAGGTAAATAAAAGGTCAATGGAATGAAAACCAGATCGAGCCCATGCCCTGATAGCGATCTCGCATCGTTTCAGGTGCAACCTCTTCATTACTCGACAACTCATATCTCTTCCCGTTCATCACGGGTGTGAGGATAACTCGAACAGAACGATCAGATGGATCAACAATCGCCACATAGCTTTGATCGATCGGACCAACATCCGTGCTGCGTCCATAGCGAAGCACATTCTGTTGCCTGAGACGTTCGAGTTGATCGGTGAACGCAACAGCGTTTCGTGTGCGAAGCAAAGGATCCAGATGGTTGCGTTGTGAAAAAGCAACTTGGTCCAATGCTGCTATCGTGTTTGGAACCGGGTTAGCTACAGGGAGAATCACAGGTTCGGCCCTTGTAACAAGCGTTGTTCGGAATGATCCATCAGCCATCAACACTTTGCGCACGGTCAGATCCGGAGAACGGTTTACGATCAGCGTAACGGGTTGTCCATTCGGCCCGATATTGGGAATCTCCATCCGAGGGGATGCCTGGGTTGATGTTTCGCCGTTCCCGAAATCCCACTGAAGATCGAATACGCTCAAGTTTGAGAATTGTGCGGTGAAGCGGTATCCAGCGCCGAGCAATTTCGTCGTGCTAAAGTCGAGGGAAATCACTTTCTTGAAGTCGACAGGCACCGTGACAATCCGACTCGGAAGAATTTCTTGCGCCAAGTCTTTCATTTCAGCATCCAACGAAGCAGGAATGGCTGGCATCAGTTTCAGTTCGATGTTCTGAACCGGCTGTTCCGGCTCCACATCCATAAAGACATCGGCGCGCCCGGCACGAACCGGATGTTCGCCATATCCTGGACGATTCAGTTGCAATAGCAGATCACTCGCTGATTCGGTCCCAAAGCGAACCGACGCTTCCAGCGTAAGTTCGGTATGTCCCGGTGCGGAGCGATTGGCCACACTTGGAACGGTAACCTCCGAATTCCGCAACCAAGCATCGAGTTGGTTGCGAAGATAGGATTGCACCTCAACAGAATCCGCAACGATCGGAACGGGAATGAAATACGTCTGAACCAAAATTTCAAACGCTTGAGAGATGGCCGATGACAGATTCCCGCGCTGTTGGGCTGCGAACATCTGCGACATTTGTGTGAGGATGCGGGTGCGCAAGTCGCTGATACTTTGATCGAACTCCCGTTTGGTCACGAAGGCCGTAGCCTGAAAACTGTTATCGCGCCGCTGGCTCACCACATAATCCAAGCCTCTCAATTGCATGCGACTCAACGATTTTGAGCGCAATTCAAAGGTGGAGGTGTTGTTGTTGCCATCATCCACCACTTTCAGATTCTGTTCGGCGGTGATGGTGACCACCATTTTCTGCACGAGATCTTGACGGGCCAAATCAATGGCTTGCTGGCGGTCGGTGGAAAATCCCTCACCCCAATGGTACAGACCGGATAGCTTGATGTCGGCCACACTGGGTTGACCTTGGGCCAAAACCTGTGTCCCCACCATTAGCCATAAGATTGTAATAAAAAACCGCATGGCGGTGAATTTACTCATAAAAGGACACATCCTTAGGATGGATTGCGATTTTCACAACCGTTGAATCGGTCCGATGGTTCACTTCCACTACACGAATGTTGCGAACGATCCCTTTTGTGGACAGATAAGCCACCCTCTCCATCCGGTCCATGTTCATTTGGTCCATCACTTTGACGGATTTGAATCGGGCTTCCACCATTGTTTGAACCGCACGACGTTTAGCTAAAGCATACGCCCGATACTCATCGCCACGAATGGACCGATATGCCCCCCTGACGATCAACACCTCATCGGGCGATCGTACCACAGTTGAGGTATCCAGATAGGCCACCATCAGATGGATCAATCCGTCTTCACGTCGGGTGCTGTCCACGATTGAGACCTGCTCTGGACTTGCGGGATCTTCGATCGCGAATTCTTCAAAGCTGTAGGCATAGCCCATCCCCTGCATGAACGTCTCAAAACGAACGGATAGGAAGCGATTGGCGCTTGCATCTTCCAAGGCGCGTTGTTTGGCGATGGATGGATTTCGGGCGATTCCATAACCGATGATGCCCTGATCGGATGGTACCAAAACAGTACCGGCTGAGGGTGGTTGCCCCCAGCCGGTCAGAATCGACAACGAAAAAAGAACCAATACGAGTTGATCAGTTGCCACCAAGGCGCTCAAGGTTGCTATTGAGTTCCTCGAATGCACGGGATTCTTTGAAGCGGATGTACAATTCCTCATCACGCGAGAGAGCATTCGTCAATTCGCGACGCGCTTCGCCAACTGGCATCTGAACCAGCACATAAATGCGGGTTTTGCCATCGGGCAACGCACCAAAGCTTACCTCTTTGACGGAAACACCTGTCACCTGTTGGCTAGCGATCTGGCGAGAAGCCAGTTCAAAAGCGGTGCTGAACATGCGAGCATCGTTGTTGCCCACTTCCTCTTGGAAAATCTTCTGCAGAGCTTCCACTTTGCTTCCCAGTTTCAACGCCATGTTGGTCGTGGCAAGCAACACGGCTTGACGCTCACCGATGCTTTCATTGACCGAATCAAAGGAGCTGGTTGCAAACAGGTACTCAGCCGTGTCTTGAGGCGGCTTGGTGATGAACCAAGGTCGCTCGGGCTGTTTTGGCCCGCAAGATGTGATGAACAAAGCGAGTAGTCCTACCATCATGATGGAATAGTTAGAACGTTTCATAGGTGATCGAAAAGGTTGGTTAATAAATTTTGATACAGTATGTTAGGATAGCAGATTCTCAACTTTGTTCCAAAAATTGTGACCGATTCATGAAATATTTCCTACTCAGCGGCCTCCTATTCATGCTTTTCGGAAATACGACTCTCATTGCTCAAACCACATTTGAGGAGTACCGCCGCCAGCAACTGCAAAGCTACCAACAGTTTAAAGACGAACGCGACAAGGCGTTCATGGACATGCTCGAACGAACCTGGAAAGAGCTCGAAGCCTTCAAAGCCGGCACCTTGTATGAGGCCCCCAAACCGGTGAACATTCCGCAAGCGCCGGATCGCCCAGTCATTCCGATAGTGATCGAGGACGATATCGTGATCCGAGACGAGTTCGACATTCCAATGCCGGAAATCCGTACCGAACCCATCCGCTTACCAGCGGCGGCGCGTCCGTTTTTGGTCGACTTCCACGCCACTGACATCCCCTTGCGGGCCATCCCGACACCGATGCTGGCCGGAAGCGTGAACCAGGAAACCATCCGCAAATTCTGGGGCGACATGAGCGCCACCGATTACGCCCCCATCGTGCAAGATTTGGCGAAAGTCCGCAATGACCTCGGACTCAATGATTGGGGCTACCTCAGCTTGCTGAACAACATCGCCACGAAGGCTTATCCGAATCGTCCGAACGAGCAGGTGCTTCTGATCTGGTTCTATCTGATCAAGTCCGATTACGATGTGCGGATCGGGTTCAACAGTACGCGCGCCCATCTGCTCACGCCCATCGACAACACCTTGTTCAATGCCTCCTTTCTGACGCTCAATGGCAAGCGGTTTTATGTGATCCAGTTTAATGATCCGCAAGAGCGGGTCGGAACGCTGTACACCTACGATGGCGATTATCCTGGCGTGAGCAAACGAATGAATTTGAATGTGGATCGTGAGGTGAAATTGACCTCCGACATGACCGAGCGCGAGTTGAGTTTCTGGCATCAGAACAAGCGCTACACCATCAAAGTGCCGATCAACCGCAATGCCATCTCCTATTATGAGATGTATCCACAGACCGATTACCCGGTATATCCGATGGCGAAAGGCTCGGAAGCGACCCTGAATTCGCTCAAATCCCAACTCAAGGTTTTATTAGAGGGACAATCGCAAGCGGATGCGGCCCGAACGCTATTGAATTTCGTGCAAATGGCCTTCGAGTACAAAACGGATCAGGACCAATTCGGACGTGAAAAGTGGATGATGCCGGAAGAAACCCTGTTCTATCCTTACTCCGACTGCGACGACCGCGCCATCTTATATGCATACCTGGTGAGGGAATTGATTGGGCTGGAAGTGGTCGGCTTGCTGTATCCGAGTCACCTCACCACGGCGATTTTGTTGCCCGGTGTGCCCGGCGACACATTCTTACATAATGGGAAACGGTACTTAGCCGCCGATCCGACCTACATCGGCGCGGATATCGGAAAAACGATGCCCCAGTTGATGAACCAGACGCCGCAGGTGATTGATATTAGGTAGAAGCGGGATGCGGGATGCCGGATGCTGGATGCGAGATGCGGGATGCTGAACCAAATTTAGCTTATAATTTTTCTTAGCTCGGTGTTTTTTGGGGCGTCTAGCATCTGGCATCAAGCATCAATCATCCCTCTTCTAAATTTAATCCCGGAGACAGCGGACAGAGTAGCCAAGAGTCTTGGCGCTGTTGACCCTTTTGAGATCACGACTGTCGAAGTTCAGTAGCCGGCTCCAGGCGTTGTCCGTATCGTTCTGAGTGGAACTCCAGAAGAAGCCGCTACTATGGACGGTGTTCCATGGTAAGTTGGGGTTGCGTAACCCGCCTGGCAGGCCTGTGAAGCCGCTGGCGATAGAGCCGTTATTATCCCATCCCTTAGTCGATTTCATTTTGTAACCAACATCTGTGCCTAGTAAGTCAGCCAAAACCGTCCATTCCGCGTCACTCGGCACGTGCCAGCCCGTCGGACACACATTCCGAGCATCGGCCACCGCATACCAGTTGTACAACTTGCCATAGGTGGCGTTGTTGGCCGCGCTATTGTCGTAGGTCGCCCACGCGCCGGTGGTCAATAGCCTCCATTCGCGGTTATTCCTAACATTAGGAATAGGTGACCCATCCCAATATTTGCTGGTTTTCAAATTCTCCGCCATCCAGCATTGCGTGCCGATCTGAACAGTTTTATAGGTGTTTCCATCGATGTCGGTAACACCGATACACGGTTTTGAGTCGGCTATTGGCAAAGTTTCCGTAGTCGCACCGGCCGATAACTCCACTCGCTGCTGTGTCGATTCATCTTTCTGGATGGTGATGGGAACTGTTTGAGCCTGATACCCATCGGCTGACACATGCAAGGAATACCGCCCTGCCACCAAATCGGGAATACTGCTGGCTCCAGTCCATGCCTGCACTTCTCTCTCATTCACATCCGCCAATCGAACTAACGCGGTGGATGGTGCGACTGTGACCAAGAGCGATCCTTTGTGTGCCGTTAAAGTTATGGACCGCTCAAGCGTTTGGTTTCGAATAATCGTAACGTCTTCCACATACGGATCGTGAAACTCCGCGCTGATCTCGATCCACTGCGGACCCGGAGGCAGGTTCAGCGGCTGGGTGGCATTCACCACTTGCTGATTCACTCGTATCACGGCCGTTGTTGGAATCACTCGCAAGGTCAATGTACCAGTGTTCCGCTCGAGTGTGATTCTGGCTTCATTGCTGCCTGTTTCATTGACCATGACCTGCCTCTCGGCAGCGGTAAATCCGCTCAAAGATGCTCCAATGCGGTACGATCCAGGAAAACGGAAGAGTTCCAACACGCCGACCGCATCCGTCCTGCCCACATCCACACCATCCAACAAAACGGTCGCGTTGCCCGGAACGGTCACAATCCGCAACAAGGCCATTTGCACGCGCTCCATTGAAAATTCAAACAAAATGCGATCGACGGTTGGGGTGATTTCCTGCTCGACCGTTCGAAAGCCTTCTTTCTCTACTCGAACACGGTGCGTACCAGGCTCCATCAGAACCGCCTTGGAAAGATCGGCGGGCTGACCATCAATCATCACGCGCGCATCCGAGGGCGTCACACGGATCGTCACTGGCAACGTATTCAGAACCACACCCTTCGGCGATCTGGGTGGCGTTCAGATCCAGGCAAAAGAGCTTGAGAACCTGTCTGAATTTGGCCTCCGAAATTCTTGAACGAAATATGTACTTGTTACTTGTTGGCATTCAACAACTTATGAAGATATTACATCCCCTTAAATTGTCTTGACCCATTTTCTAATATAGGCAGAGAAGGGCTTTTTGCGAATGCGCCTTCTTCCCACTTACCCCTCGGTTTACCTGTGGGGGATATCAACCCCGCCAACGTCTCACTTCACCAACATCATCTTCTTCGTGACCGCGAATCCGTTCGATTCAAGCCGATACAAATACATCCCGCTAGGCAACATCGACGCGTTGAAGGTGACTTGATGCTCCCCCGCCGGCAGGCTGCTATTCACCAAGACCATGACTTCCCGACCCAAAAGATCATAAACCGCTAATCGAGTTCGTACGGACGCAAGATCTTGCGTCCCCACTGTAAAACGAATCACTGTTTCAGGATTAAACGGATTCGGAATGTTCTGATGCAGTTCGATGCTCGCCGGCAACTCGCTTATCACCCGTTCGACGCTGGTGATGTTCCGCTTTACTTTCAGGTTGAGGATGCGGCGATAGGATGCTTCAATCATCGATTCGTCCAGCTCTCCATCGGCAATGGCCTGCATCACCACATCCGTCACCTGACGAACCAAGCTGGTACCATCCCGCAGATTGGTGTTGTACAACAGGATATCCGTCCCGGCGCGGATGGTTTGGATGATGGCGTGCTCAAAGCTATAATTGTTTTTGATGGCGCCCATGAACAACTCATCGCTGATCACCACGCCCCGAAAACCCAACTCCCCGCGAAGTTTGTCGGTGATGGCCACGCTGGAGAGCGACGCCGGGTAATCCGTATCCCAGGTACGCAGCATCAAGTGACCGGTCATCACCATATCAAGCGTGCCGGATTCGGCCAAATCACGGAACGGATCCAATTCGTAGGGAACCCAATAACTGGTGATGTCGGTGAAGCCTAGATGGGAATCGGCACGGGCGCTGCCATGACCCGGAAAATGCTTCACGGCCGTAGCGATATCACGTGCGGTGAATTCGGCGATAAAGGCCTCGGAATGCGCGGTGACAACGGCTGGATCCGGGGAATAACTACGTCCGAGCGCACCGATCGCCGGACTGAATTGAAACGTGTTCACATCCACCACTGGCGCAAGATTCACATTGATGCCGACCGATTCAAGCCAACCGGCCATGCGTGCGGCTTGGACACGGGTGGAATCCACCGAATTCCAGACATTGCCCGTCGTATTGGCGGAATTCGTGGATGTGAATCCGTTCGCTGCGCGGAGCCGAGCCACTTGTCCGCCTTCCTGGTCGGTGGCGATAAATAAATCATATCTCGGCACCAGCGATTGCAGCTCATCCGTTAACGCAGACATCTGAGCCGGATTCTGCAAATTCGCCCCGAATAGGATCACTCCACCTAAATAGCGTTCGGAAATATCCTTCAGCAAGGTGTCTTTGGATGCGGAATTCGTATACGCCACCATCAGCATTTGGCCGATTTTTTCCTGTAACGATACCTGGGCGATAGTCTGTAGAGGCGCCAGCAATAGCAGCGCGAAGCAAATGGATTTCATGAGTGATTCAAGGTACGGGGAATCTTTCTGCGTTCTACTGTCCGCAAGTATCACTTAACAACGCCGTTATGTGGCGATTGCGAGCCGTTCGACGTGCCAGATTACGTAACGATTTCGTCTCGTAAATCAATATATAACAAATAACTACGTCGATTTGACAGGGCAATAAGTAACACTGTCCGCAAGCTAACATAATCACCTATCCAATTGCATCTTCCACCCTTTATCCTCACTTTGCCCGAAACCACCATCATCTGTCTATGCACGCTTTCTTCGTCCTTTTACTTGGCGTCATCGCCCTGTCGAGCCCCATCCACGCCCAAGATTGGTCGGTCGACGACCTCCTTTCCCAAGAAATGGCTTCATCCTTCACGTTTTCACCGGATGGAAAATCGGTGGCTTGGGTGAAACGCCGCCCATCCGCAGAAAAAGACCGCTTTGTGGGGGATGTGTGGATCACGCATTTGGGTGGCATATCTGTCGCGCTGACGCCCGGTGAAGACTCCGAGTCGGCTCCCTTCTTTTCGAAAGACGGCAAGACCCTGTATTTCGCATCGTCGCGCGGGGATGGAAACACTTTATGGTCTCTGAGTTTATATGGAGGCGAAGCAGTGGCCGTGCATTCGTTCGCGAATGGCTTCAGCGATGTGAAATGGCTCAATGAAACGACGATCACGTTTTTGGCGGATGAAGCCGACCTTCGCTACTCCCAAGCCTTCGCCGACCAGAAAGATCAAACCATGGTGATTGAAGACACCACCACCTTCAAGCCGAATCGCGTGTTCAGTTTTGATTTGACAACGAAGCAGATCCGTCGACTCACATCGAATAAAACGCCTATAGTGGATTACGGCGTGTCGAAAGACGGTCGGCATATCGTCACCACGCATGTGAATTCGGCGCATTATAACATCGATGCCCAACCTGCGATGAGCACGTTCTTATGGAATCGGACGGATGGATCAAGCAAACACATTCTGGATGGCTATCAAGAACCGTACGACATCAAATTCCCATCCGACAACCGTGGGTTTTTCTTCATCGCCACCCGCTCGATCGACCCCGAATGGGGCGGATATGGTGTGAGCGAGCTTCACTACTATTCCTATTCCAGCGGCGAGATTTCGAAGATGAATCAAGCCCACGAGTGGGGTGTCGCCTATGGATATCATGTGATGGGAAATGATGTGATCACGTCTCTGGCAAACGGTCCGACGCTGATAACAGGCGTGTTCACGCGCTCAGGAACGGCATGGAATCTGACGGAAGTGGCCATTGGCAGTGACACGAATCATAGCCGGGTTGTGGCAGTGAGCGACGATTCGAAATCCATGGTCGTGGCTGTGAGTCGTGCGTCCCACCTTCCGCGCTATCATGTCGCCAATTTCACGCGCGATCGTCGTTCGACCCGCATCACCTTAGGAGATGAAGTGGCGAAACTGAATGCGCATCTCGCATCCAAATCGATGCCGAAAGCCGAAGTGATCTGGTGGAAAGGGGCTTTGGGCGATCAGGTGTCCGGCATCCTCTACTATCCCGACAACTATGAAGAAGGTCGGAAGTACCCGCTGATGTTGGCGATACATGGTGGTCCGTCGGAAGCGGACATCGACGAATGGTACCAGAACTGGGGCTACTATCCGAAGCTGCTCACTCAGCGTGGCACCTTTGTATTGCTTCCTAACTATCACGGCTCGTCGAGCCACGGGTACGACTTCAATCAGTCCATCAAAGACGGAAAGTATTATGATTTGCCCGTTGAAGACATGATCACGGCCGTGCATCACCTGCGCGATGAAGGAAAAGTGGACATGGATTCTCTCGGTGTGATGGGATGGTCGAACGGCGCCATCATCGGCATTGAACTGACTGTGCGGTATCCGCAGATGTTCAAGGTGCTTGGGTCAGGGGCAGGAGACGTGAACTGGACATCCGATTATGGCACTTGCGAATTCGGCGTGCGCTTCAACAACAGTTATTTCGGGGATGGGGCCCCTTGGGATGATGTGGACGGCAAGACCTACAATCAGCGCTATATCGACATGTCTCCGTTTTTCGAGCTGGATAAGGTCATCACGCCCACCATCATCTTCTTCGGAAGTGAAGACCGCGCCGTTCCCCGCGACCAAGGCTGGGAGCATTACCGGGCGCTTCAACAGATCGGAAAAGCACCGGTCAAATTCGTATGGTTCCCCGGAATGGAACACAGCCTGACGCGTCTCTCCTATCAAAAACGCAAGATCGAAGAAGAATTGGCCTGGTTCGACCGCTACTTTTTCGGAACGTTCGAGGCTCCGAATTTGAGCTACAAAGAAGAAAGTCCGTTGGGGGATGCGTTTGTGCTTAGCTCAGCCAAGCGGGTGAGAGGCTTGTTTGGCGAGGTGGTGAACGACACCTTCATTCCGGAAACCGTGGCAACTGGATCGGGTATTTCTGTCGGACGTTTTGAAGTGACTCACTCTCAGTTCAAGGCATTTCGTGCCGAGCATGTGGTTGAACCAGGATTCGAAAATCATCCCGTAACCGGCATTTCATTAGACGATGCCCGAGCGTATGCGGCTTGGCTGAGCGATCGGACTGGACGTCAATACCGCCTCCCGAATCCATCCGAAGCCGAAGCGTGGAATGAGATCGCAGTGGAAGCGGGTCCGGATGAGCTCACCTTGAACTACTTGGCCGGGTATGAATTGGGGGTCCATGATGTGATGAACTTGCGTGCGAAAGTGATGGAATTGCCGATGGAGCGATTGATTCGAGGAGTAGGCTCGTTCCCACCTGTGAGAATTGGCGATGCTCAGGTATATGATCTCGGCGGGAATGTCTCCGAGCTCTTTGATAACAACGGCTCATTCGGCATTTATGGCTACTCCGCGATCGATTTCGTGGATGCGGCCGATCCGGAATCAAGAATGGAGTTTTGGCCACTTATCGGGTTTCGAGTCGTTAGTCGTTAGTCGTTTGTTGTTTGTTGTTTGTTAAAAGATGCCCATTAAAGAGTCTTCTACAACAAACCACTAACGACTAACAACAAACTCTTCCACAACTTTTCCACCCACCAAATGCTCCTGTATAATTCGCTCTAACACCTCCGGTGTGCAGCCTCGATACCAGACGCCTTCGGGGTAGACCACCGCAATCGGTCCACCCATGCAGATGCGCAGACACCCCACTTTCGATCGTGCGATGCCTCCTTTCTCCGATAATCCCAACTCGGACAATCGGTTTTTCAGATACTCCCAACTGACCAGGCTGTCCTGACCATTGCAACATTTCTTGCCCGATTCGTCGGTGCATAAAAAGATGTGACGGCGGATGTCGGGGATGCCGACTTTCACCATCTTCGCCTGGACCTCAGCTTCTAAAGACATCAGTCCATCAACTCCTTCACCAGCGCATCGGCTTTGTAGACGTGTCTGAGCGCGGCGAGCATCCCTCTCACATCCACACTTACGCAACGTGCCCGATCGGTGTCGAATATGAAATCGTTGGAGCCCATGCCTTCGATGTTGCTGTCGAACGCGAGTCCAACCACTTCCAAATTGCGGTTCAAGATCGGGGAGCCAGAATTCCCACCGATGATGTCGTTTGTGGAGACGAAGTTCAATGGTGTGGCCAAATCCAATGCCACGGGCGGCTTCTGCCAACGCGTTGGCAAATCCCATGGATGTGCGCCTTTGTGCGATGCGGCGCGGTCGTACATCCCATAAAAGGTCGTATTCACCGGCGCCGTGGTGCCGTTGTACTCATAGCCTTTCACGATTCCATCCGAAATGCGAAGCGAAAATGTGGCATCCGGCGGACGCGTCGTCTCATACACCGCATACCAAGCCTCGCCCAATTGGGTCTGGATGGCCTCTTCTTGTTCGGTCAATTCACCATAGGCGGCTTGATTCTGCAGCACATCCATCAAAAATACCTTCGCGATCTTATAGGCGGGGTCGCCCTCCAATCCCTCAAACGAACCGGACGTGATACGCAAGTTGAACGCGTCCATATCCGCGAACAGAGACGATTCAAGAATGGATGAAGCGATTTCGGATGGGGTTGATGTACCGAATGCTTCCATTACGGATGGGTGCATCGGACCTAGATTTTCGATCACCATCGTCAGGCGGTCTTCAATCAACCGGCGCTCATAGAATTCCGGAAGATTTTCCAAGGCCATCACTTGCTGGCGCAAACCTTCCAAGTTTTCCGCCGGCGCGCCTTGTGATTTGTAGAAATCATATAAGTGTCCGAAAAACGCGCGTTGCAAGCTCACAGCCACATACGGACTTCCGGGATACAAAGCCAACCAACTCACATACAACGGTGCGAATTCGGCTTTTTGGTCCTGCACATCCTGCAGTTGCGCATACAAAGGCAGATAGGTTGCCTTCAAGGTTTCATCTGCTTCGATGGCGGCGATGAAGGAATTCTCGTTGGCTTTGCGACGACCCAAGAATTCCGGATTGTTTAATGCGTCGATCTGTCCACCAAATAGTTTCTCGGTATTCGCCAATCCGAAGATCTCATTGCGGATGTCGCGTTTGTCCGCTTCAACCGGATCATGATCGTAGTAGGCTTGCATCGACGACATCAGATTCACGAACAGACGATGCATCAGCACATCCCCTACTTGTCCGCGATACAACAATTGGGAGACGGTTTGCTGACGCGTCGTGGAACCCGGATTTCCGATCAAGAACACCAGTTCATCTTCTGCGGCACCGGTGCGGCTCCATTTGAAATAATTGGCTGTGGTATTGAGCGGCTGTCCATCTTCATCATACACGCGGTAAAAGGACATGTCCAAGTTATAGCGAGGAAAGGTGAAGTTGTCCGGATCTCCCCCGAAATACCCCATCTGCAGTTCGGGAGCCATCACCAGGCGGACATCCCGATAGCGGCGATACACATACAAACTGTAACGTCCGCCATTGAACAGCGAAATCACCTGGATTTCATATTTCTGCTCATCCCCACCCAATTCATCCAAGGTTTGGGCGATGATGGCTTCGATGTTGGCTTCGCGTCGTGCCGCTTTTTCTGCTTCGGTTTCATCAAGCACTAGATTGTTTACCACTTCGGCGGTCACATCGCGCAATGAAATGAGTTGATCCACCCAAGCTTCCGGAATCGCGCGCTCATCCGATAATGTGGCTGCGACAAATCCATTATCGAGCAGGTTTTCGCCTTCCTTCGACACCGCGCTCACACTTTCACGGGCGCAGTGGTGGTTGGTCATCACCAATCCGCGGGGCGACACGAACGAGCCGGAACATCCCGGAATGCGCACAGACGACATCCGAGCTTTTTCCATCCATGCTTCGCTGGCTTCGAACCCATAGGTGCTGCTGAAATACTCATAAGGCGGATATTCGAAGGTCCACATCCGTCCGTTGTCAAATTCTTTCGCCGGGATGGCGCTGATGGTGGCCGCATCGAATCGCGATACCGTACGGATGGAATCGATGGTGACGGTTTCAAGCAGTTCCGGTTTGCTGGTTGCGCATGCGCCGAGGAACAGCACAGCCGCTAGGAAATAGAAGGATTTCATGAGAAGATGAAAAAAAGGAATAAGAATTCGACCTACTGAAAAATAAGGGAATCAGACGAGCGAATCCCAATCGGCGCGACCCACAATCTGGTTCATGGCCACGGCCGATTCCACCCGCGCGCGATGATCGAAGGTGACATCAATCCGACCTAAAACAATCCCACTATGCCCGACTTGGGTCACCATCACACGCTGACCGACACTGTTCGTCAGGATTTCCGGAGTGGGGATGAAGGTATGCGAATGTCCGCCGATGATCAGATCGATACCGCTCGATTTCTGAGCCAATTCCACATCATTTCTGTAGCCATGATGCGTGAGCGCGATCACATAATCGCAGTTCTTGCGGTACTTGAGAAAATTGCCATAATAATCGGCATATCGGTTCGGATTGAGAAAGCGAATGCCTTCGTGATGCGAGGCTAGTACCAATCCTGCAAAATCAACTCCGATTCCGAGAATCCCGATCTGCAAGCCGTCGATTTCTTTGATGATGTAGGGTTTCACGACATCCGCCATAGGCGACGTCCCGAAATCATAATTCGCACAGACAAATGGAAACCGGCCGTGATGGTGGACGTTCATGAATCCGTCCACTTTGTTATCGAACTCATGGTTTCCGATGGCCATCGCATCATATCCCATCATCGTCATCGCCTTGAAATCGGGCTCGGCGCTATAAAAATTGAAGTATGGCGTGCCTTGAAAGACATCGCCCGCATCCAATAACATCACATTTTGCTGTGAGGAACGAACATCCTTGATGAGAGTCGCGCGACGTGCGATGCCACCTAATCCCGCATTCGAACCCGTTCCGGTGGGAAACGGATCGAGCCGGGCATGGGTATCGTTCGTGTGGAGGATGGATAAGACACGACTACCGCGCTTCGGTGCGCCGAAAAGCGATGATGCGGGAAGTAGCCCGGTTCCCAGCGTCACCAAGCCCAACTGACGAAGAAAATTCTTGCGGGATGTCATCTTATGCGGCCCTCCAGACGTGGGTTTGGATTCGGATTGAGGATGAACTGGCGGATGAAGATGTCACGCACATTCAAGGGATAATCCACACGCTCAAGCGGTTTCCATAACGTGGGGAAATCACCGCCACCATCGGCCAGATAATTATGTGTGGCCACCCAGTAGATGGAATCGGGAATCACTGGCGCATTTCCAATCAACACATCCTGCGCTTTTCCATCTTCGATTCGAAAACGGATGCCACTTACCGGCTCCCCTCCGAACGCGGCGATTTCATCGGCAAGTGTCAACAATTGTGTTCCGTTGAACTTCATCACTACAAGCGCATTATCGAACGGCATGAGTTCATAGACACGCCCGACCGTGATCGGACCTTCATCCAACGGAACCCGCAAGCCGCCGTTGTTGATGATGGCCATGTGAATGACATGTCCGCGCAGCGATACCGCGGCGTATCGAACCATATCGGCGGTCAAATTCCCTAAGGTGCCTTCCGGCTTCGACTTGGTGATTTCATATGGCGCTTGGGCGATCACCATGCCCATGCTCACGACCAATCGGCTCGAGTAGGGATGCAGCAAGGCCAGAATGTCGGGATCGGAAATGACCGTCGAATCGATGCGGACATTGCGCTCCGTTTCATTCGTAACAACGGGATAGGTGATGGTAGCGGTGGAGGCGCATCCTTGCGCGACCAAAAGTCCGACGAGAAGCCAGTGGTTAATTCGCATCCTGTGCGCGCTGTCGGATCAGATCCTGGAACGTGAGGACACGGTACCCGGCCGGAATGTCCAGTTTCAACGTAGAAGCTGCTGCTTTTTTGATTTCGGTGAATTCGATCACTTCAAAGGTGGATCCGTTGTGGATGGTTTCGACCCGAAGCGGGGTTTGTCCGTCTCGGAATACGTCTTGAATGGGCAAGATACCGGATATGCCCGCATCCGCAACCCAAGGTTCAGCCAACATTCCCCAGAAAATCCGGAAGCGGTCGCTGATCCATAATTTCGCACCACGAGCTTCGTCTTCCACCTTAGCTGACCAAACAATGGTCGGATATCCCAAGATGGTTTTTGTCGCAGTGGTCTCGGTCCATTCCAGATTCGGAACCGTGAAAAAGTTCAATGCATTCTGACTATCCTGCTTTCTGGCCATGGAAATCAGCGTGGAAATGGCTTGGATTTCCTCTTTCGACATCACAATGGCCGTTTTCTGATCGGTGAGAAACACGAAATCTTGTTTGTCGTGACGAATGATGAGGTCTGTGGCACCCACTTCCTTCAAGATGCCGGATGGCTCCGTGCCACTGATCGCATACAAGCGGATTCGCTGACGCGACATCTCGACCTGTAAGATTCGCTCACCGGATTTTGCGCCTCCAACTTCCGGTTTGTACCGATATAGGGTGAACGCGCCTTCGAAATACGTCGGAGGTTGCACAGTGAATGTGAGGGCGAAAACGACGAGTAGGATGTGGATCATGCTTCGATAAACGCAGGTTCTGTCACTTTCCGTATCCATCCACCTGCAACAACATCATCCCCTTCATAACAGACCAATGCTTGACCCGGAGTGATGGCGCTTCGGCCTTCCGGAAAGCGGATGACAAGCTCATCATCAGCGGTCTGGGTCAGAAATCCATCCGCGCCGTCATCATTGTAACGAATGGCGCCGATCACCGGCATATCCGCCTCGGGAATCTTCGCGTACTTGCCGAAATTGATGCTCGCGGCATACGCGGTGGTGTTAATCAAATCTTCCTCACCGCCAATCACGATGGTATTTGTGATGGGATCGATGTCGACCACATACACCGGTTTGCCCATCGGAAGATGGAGTCCGCGACGCTGACCGATGGTATAAAATGGATATCCATGATGCTTGCCGACCACCTTCCCCGTTTTGTCGACGAAGTTTCCACCATCGACTTTGGATTCGAGTCCGGGAACGCGGTCTTTCAAGAAGCGGCGATAGTTGTTATCCGGCACGAAACAGATTTCATAACTGTCTTTCTTGTTCGCCACATTTAATAGTCCGTGATCGGCGGCGAATTGACGGATTTCCGTCTTATGGAAGGATCCTAGTGGGAAGCGTGTCCGCGCCAAATGATGTTGAGCCACGCCCCAAAGCGCATAGGATTGATCTTTGTTGTAATCCTTCCCGCGGGAAATCACAAAACGGTCGTTTTCGGGGCGGATGTTGGCATAATGTCCGGTCGCGATGAATTCGCAGCCCAGGCTGTCGGCGCGTTTCAGAAGAGCGGCCCATTTGATGTGGGTATTGCACAGCACGCATGGATTGGGCGTGCGACCTGCCATGTATTCATCCACAAACCGGTCGATCACCCAATCGCCGAATTCTTCGCGGATGTCGACAATGAAATGATTGAAGCCATGTTTGAGCGCGATCTGACGGGCATCGTTCATCGATTCGAGCGTGCAGCATCCGGTTTCCTTATGCGATTTTCCGCCGGAGGAGCTGTAATCCCACGTTTTCATCGTGATTCCGATCACCTCGTACCCTTCCTCGGCCAGCATCACCGCCGCCACAGACGAATCGACACCGCCACTCATCGCCACCAACACACGTCCTTTTTTGCTCATGGGGGAAGATACGGAGAACGGGGAAATGATGGAATCAAGTACTCAAGGACTCAAGTACTCAGGGACTCAAGGAAGAGGGGTCACTCCTCCCGAGCCCATATTTAATTGGGTTCCACCTAAATATTTGGCATTGGTCGTTACATAGTTTAGATTCGTGAGTAGTCCTACACCATTTCCCTTCTTGCCATGACCCCCATGTTCAGAATCTTCACATTAATAACGGGATTTCTCTTTCTGAGCAATGCCGCAACTGCACAGCCCCGGTATACTGGCCAAACCATTCAGGATATTCTAAACCAACCAGAAGACGAGATTGACTTAGGACTAGCAGTACTGGTTTTGGCGAAAGAAGCGTATCCGAGTTTAAATGTGAACCGCTTCTTGGATATTCTCGACTACCAAGCCCGTCAAGTTGACTATCTATTGCAGGGAGTTGAAGATCCTGAAGCCCGCATAGGTATGATGAACACTTACTTATATAAGCCGGGTTGGTGGAATGACTCCTTGACGTTCACTTACGACATCAATGATTTGGAAGCCAGAGCCAAAGAAAATCAGTTTTTGAATGGCCTGATTTCTACACGCCGTGGATCCTGCGTCACGATGCCGATGTTGTGGATGGTGTTAGCCGACCGCTTGGGCTGGCCCGTTCACGCTGTGCTAAGTACCAAGCATTATTTTCTCCGATACGAAGACGACCGACTTGATCAGAAAAACATTGACGCCACGATTTGGGGAAGTTATGCCTCAGATGAGCAATATCGGATGGATGGCCGCATTCCGGATCGTGCAATTGAGAATGGAGTCTTTTTGCGGTCTCTTACCCGAAAAGAATACCTGGCTGCCCTTCTGGTGAATCAAATGAGGCATTATCATGAACGGGAGCAGGATCTTGTGAAAGCCATCGAGTATTTAGAACTCGCCATTTCCATCAACGAAACGCATTCTCCGGCATGGTGGAATGCGGGAGTGCTGTATTTGGAACAAGCTCGGAACCTTCAAAAAGAATGGGAAAATGAGATGCAGAAGGCCAACGATTCTGTTATGGCCGAGCTTGTAACAGCCTCAACCAGAAGTGATCAGGCCAAAACCTTACCACGACCTGAACACCGTTCGACACAATCTGACTCATTTTTTCAGGTACCAGAGTTGGAATTCACGTTACCAACTACGTCTGGAAACCTATCCTTCGACATTCGACCCGTGACACACCATCGTGTTGGGATGGTCATCGACAATGAACTTGCCGCAGAGCTCAATGAGCAAATTGAAGCGATAGCGCAACAGCTTGAACAAAAGTATGCTCCCATCATCATGGAAAACCTCTCTAAATCAAGACAATACCGGCAAAGGGCCACTGAATTGGGGATATCATTCGGATTCACAGATGAGTTCCTACTGAAACAGCAGCGAAGCGTTGAATTGCAGTCCATTAATGAAAACCAGAAACGACCATGAAAAAAAACCTCCTTCTTTTCATCCTCCTCTTTGCCAGCATTGGCTCCATCGCTGAAGCTGGGCGCATGTACGATCCGGAGATTGCCCGTTTTTCGACTCCCGATCCCGCGCTAAGGGAACATACACCTAACGAACAGTTGGGGTTAATAAACGGAGGATTGCTTTCAAACAATCCATACAACTACGCCTTAAACAATCCAGTCAAATATGTTGATCCTGATGGAAAATTACCGGTTTTAGCACCCGCTATACCTTTTATTGCCAAAGGTTTAGCAGTGGCTTACACTGCGTTAAAGGCGACTCTTATTACAGCTACTACTAGTGCAGTGGTATATACAGGTTATTTAGCATACGAAGAATTATCTGATAATCGTCTTACAACAGCTAATCCTTACACTGATCAAACAATTGATCAACTTGGAAAATCATTAAAAAGCTATGAAGATCTTTTAAATGAGCATACGCAAAAACTTGAAGATTATGTCCATAATCCAGATGCTCAAGATAATAGAGGTAGTTTAAAAAACGCAAAAAATGAACAAGAGAGAGAAAGTATAATTCGTGGCAGAGTTAGAGTACTTGAAACGCAAATTGAAAAACACAAGGTTGAGATTGAAAAAATTAAAAACGAAATAGAAAAAAGATCTACCAAAGAGTAAAATTGTATGCTTATTAATTGTAACGAGCTGGAGATAGTAATTCGACGTATTTCGACTTACATAAGTCATTATAATGAATTTAATATTAATGAAGACTACTACTGGGACGTTTCCGAAGATTTAAAATATGTACTTGAAAAGCGTCCCGTAGACTTACAGGTTGGTTCGCTACATGACGATTTAGTCGAAATTATGAAACTATTAAATAGCGACAGAATAGTAACACCAGTTGACTTGAATAGACTATCGGCTATTCTGAGCAAGATATCTCAACTAATAACAAAAGATAAGCTATGAATCAATCCAAGGTTATTGGCGGCTTCTCATCATGGTAATACTGGTTCATGGCAACTTTTAGCGACTCAAAAAAAGCTATTAGCTTACAAGACATAGAAGCTATGGAGGCATACTCTGAACTGACATTTCCTAAGGTTTACAAGGATTTTTTACTGAAGCAAAATGGGGGGAGATGCTACCCAAGTATTTTCCGATTCATTCAAAGAGGACAACTTTCTGATTCAAGTGTGGATTGGTTCTTTTCCATACATGACGGCGAGTACAACAACCTAAAGAGGGAGATTAGAATGATGAAATTTGACGAAAAACGAATGCCAAATCATATTCTCCCCATTGCTTGTGACGCATTAGGTAATTTGATTTGCATTTCTTGCAGTGGCAAGGATCTCGGTGCTATTTACTTCTGGGATCATGAGAATGAAGTCGATTACAGCGTCTCCGATGATAGTGATTATTCCAATCTGTTTCATATCGCAGACAATCTTGAATCATTCTTGAACAGTCTGACCGAAACACTTGATTAGATTAAATTGAAAAAAAACCTCCTTCTTTTCATCATCCTCTTTGCCAGTTTCGGCTCCATCGCTGAAGCTGGGCGCATGTACGATCCGGAGATCGCTCGTTTCTCGACTCCCGATCCAGCGCTAAATGAGAAATCCCCTGCGGAACTGCTTGAATTACAGGATGGTAAACTGTACTCCCAATCACCATACAGCTACAGCTACAACAATCCAGTGCGATATGTGGATCCGGATGGCAAAACCCCTTGGGATGTACTAGACATTGGATTTGCACTTTGGAGTGTTAAAGATTTTGTCAAAAACCCATCATGGAGCAATCTCGGTTGGGCAACAGTGGATGTGGTAGGAGCAGCACTTCCTCTTGTTCCTACATCAGGATATTTTCGAAGAGGAGCGCAAGTGGCCGAAGCAGGAATGGATGTAGCTCGAGGGGCGGATAATGTCGCGGATGCGGCTAAAGTGGGAACTGAAATTTTTGGGGGTTTAACGGATGGGCAGAAGCTAAGTACTAGTGATGCATTAAATAAAGCAGAGGGATTTTTAGGGGCAGATTATAAGGAAACATCTAAAGGTATTTTTGTTTCAAACGATGGAACTAGACGAGTCAGAATGACAGATTCGGATCTAAGTGGGCATAGTTCCGGTGTTGGGAAAAATCCTCACATAAATTTTGAAACCGGTCAAACCATAGTTGATTCTAAGGGAAGAGAAATATTTCGGGTTATAGAGAACAAGCATATTCTTTATGACTAAAGACCCGTTGACACCAGAAACTCTGAAAAACAGAATCTTATCTGAGTTATATCATTCGGATGAAGATGTCTTGTTTTTTACTTCTAGGATTAATCCGCAGATTGAAGAGTTTAATATTTCAATTGATTCTGAACTAACGATCCATTTATGGAATGTGTATGTAGATCCTGAGGATTCAAGTTTTCACTATGCCATTGTTTTTGAAGAAGAAGAAAATATATTTGGGTTAGCTCACTGCACTGAGAATGGCAACTATTTTATTGGGTATTATGGGAGTTTTTTAGACGCACTGCATTCTATGTGAATTTTTTAGAACCTGTACATCTATAACGCTAGTGGCTTCTCATTATGGAAATAACAATCAATGGCAACATTTAGCGACTCAAAAAAAGCTATTAGCATACAAGACATAGAAGCTATGGAGGCATACTCTGACCTAACATTTCCTCAGGTTTACAAGGATTTTTTTACTGAAGCAAAATGGGGGGAGATGCTACCCAAGTATTTTCCGATTCATTCAAAGAGGACAACTTTCTGATTCAAGTGTGGATTGGTTCTTTTCCATACATGACGGCGAGTACAACAACCTAAAGAGGGAGATTCGAATGATGAAATTTGACGAAAAACGAATGGCAAATCATATTCTCCCCATTGCTTGTGACGCACTAGGTAATTTGATTTGCATTTCTTGCAGTGGCAAGGATCTCGGTGCTATTTACTTCTGGGATCATGAGAATGAAGTCGATTACAGCGTCTCCGATGACAGTGATTATTCCAATTTGTTTCATATCGCAGACAATCTTGAATCATTCTTGAACAGTCTGACCGAAACACTTGATTAGAATAACTTGATTAAAACCCTCCTTCTTTTCATCCTCCTCTTTGCCAGCATCGGCTCCATCACTGAAGCCGGACGCATGTACGATCCGGAGATCGCCCGTTTTTCGACGCCCGATCCGGCGCTGAATGAGAAATCTATCACTCGATTAGTTGTAATAATATGACAAACTACAGCACAGAAAAATTTGTAGTGATTTTAGAGGATTACTTAAGTGGGAAAATCACAGAACAAGATTTGTATACATGGAATTGCGGCTTTTTGAAACGCTCTGAACAGCACAAACTACGGTCAGCGACATGGGCAGTTATTCATCAACTCAATGAAGTTGATCCGGACATAAAGACCACTACTGAGGAGTTGACATACATGCTTCAATGTTTAAAGGGACTTAAGAGATTTCATGATAGTGATCTTCAATTGGCAAGAGATGAAGGATTGAAAAAACGATTTGAACGTTCGCCCCTCGACGTCCCTGCCGTCCACACTACCATCACCAAAGACGAAATCATCTCTACTATTCGAGAAATCCGGGAGCGGGGATGGGAGAAGGAATTTCGTGACATGGCCCAGAATCAAGACGATTCATTGATGGATGTCAACTCCCCGAAGATTCAGAATCAATGGGATAAAGACAAGTGGACATGGTAATCGGACCTGATTTGACTAAATTGGAACATGAGAACCTCCAAACCAAATAGAATCATTACTCGGAATAAAGAGATTATGGGCGGCACGCCCGTGTTCGCCAATACCCGCGTTCCAATTCAAACACTTTGGGATTATCTATTGGGTGGGGATTCTGTTGACGAGTTTCTAGAAGATTTTCCAAGTGTTAGTCGGCAGCAGGCATTGGCTCTGATGAAGCGGGCCCAAAATAAAGTTAGTCCAATTCAATGATTCGGATTCTGTTGGACGAATGTTTGCCCGTAAAGCTGAAACACCGATTCAGAGAAGCTGACCCACTATTTGACGCATCAACTGTCAATGATTTGGGGTGGAACGGCATACAAAACGGAAAACTACTGGAATTGGCCCAACAGGAGTTTGACATACTGGTTACCACTGATCAGAACATCCCCCATCAACAACGGATAGCGAATTTTTCAATCAGTATCATTGCATTTCGAACCAAGTCTAATCGGTATAAAGATTTATTGCCTCATTTATCCGAAGCATGTGATCTTATCAGAAATTGCAAATCCGGCATGTTCTATGCAATTCCTGAAATCCGGGAGCGAGGATAAACTCACTCATGCAACGCCTTCTCTCGATGCTATCCATATTCTGTCATCTTTGAGATGGTCCTGAAAAAGCGGACAGTAAATCCTGAATCCCTAATTTACTGTCATGAACAGAAGAAAACGACGCAATTTCACACCTGGCTTCAAGACCATGGTAGTTCTCGAAGCGCTCAAGGAACGCCAAACAATGGCTGAGCTGGCCGAAAGGTTTGAGCTCCACCCCAACCAGATATCGACCTGGAAGACGCAGTTCCTGGCCAATGCCGGATTGATCTTCGAGTCGGAAGACTCCAACGAGGAGCTCGACAAGGCCAAGGCGCAGCTCGACGAGCTCTACAATCAGGTCGGGCGCATGAAGATGGAGAATGACTGGCTAAAAAAAAAGTTGCTGTGATGCCCCGCTCCGAACGTCGCCAGTTGGTCGATAAGGCAGATCCGCAGTTTCCGGTCGCCGCGCAGTGCGCGATGCTGGACATCTCCCGATCGCTGTTCTATCATCGGCCCAAGGGCATGAGCCAAGCCGATCTGGACATCATGGCCCGCATGGACCGGATGGTTCAGCAAGACCCCACGCGCGGGTCGCGACGCTGGCGTCGTGACCTTGCTTTGGAAGGTATTCGCATCTGCCGGGCCAAGGCACGCCGGCTCATGCGGATCATGAACATTGGAGCGGTCGGTCACCGCAAGAGCACGACCAAGAGCGATCCGAAGGCCTACAAGTATCCGTACTTGCTCAAAGAATTGAGCATCGACCGGGTCAACCAGGTCTGGCAGATCGACATCAGCTACATCCCCATGCGCACAGGCTACATGTACCTGACCGCGATCATCGACGTGTGCAGCCGGATGATCCTGAGCTGGTCGGTGACCAATACCATGGGAGCCGATGTGGTCGTGGCCTGCGTGAGCGAAGCGGTCTCCCGCCATGGCAAGCCAGAGATCATCAATTCCGACCAGGGCTCACAGTTCACCGGGGCGGAGTATGTGGGCCTGATCAAATCCTTGAAGACCACGAAACTCTCCATGAGCAGCAAGGGCCGGGCCATCGACAACGTGTTCATCGAACGGTTCTTCCGCAGCATCAAGTACGAGAAGATCTACTTGGTCGAGCCGCAGGACGGAAAACACCTGTTTGAACTTTGCGATGACTACATTAGGTTCTATAACGAGGGTCGGGGGCATTCCTCGATCGACGACATGACGCCTATGCAGCGCTACCGGCTTGCCTCATGAGACAATTATCCAAAACCAAAACGCTGTCCGAAAAAGCGAACCACCTCAGAGGCCAAGGCCCCAACGGGCAATTGGAATTTCATTTCTGGCATCAATGGAAGCCTTTATTTGAATACGAGCACCGCCAAGACGCCAGCAATAGCCCGTACTACTTCAACCTATCCTTGGGGCGACATGATCATGGTCGCATGGCAAGAAGCCAACACCATCGTGATGAGGATCTACTACTATTCATCTACTAATCAGTCATACGTTAGGGCTTTTCCGACATTGTACACAGATATCGTAATGCCATCTTATTACACA
This sequence comes from Balneolales bacterium, assembly GCA_041749075.1. GTDB lineage: Bacteria > Bacteroidota > Rhodothermia > Balneolales > HLUCCA01 > CAMTWZ01. Next base: position 105,864 of record JBGTBY010000030.1, read on the forward strand.
CTGGATGTGAATCCGAGCATTGCGTGGAGTGATAACGGTGGATTCCTTCTCGTGTACCATTCTCCTACTGGCTTACAATACGAGCTCTACGACTTCGAGATGGGTAGCACACCTACATTGTTCTCTTCCGGCGTGGTTCCGGGAACTAACTCAAATTCAAAGAATCCCGCAGTCTCCAGCTACTCCTACACCGAAATCGATTACACCTGGTTCGACATCGCTTGGGAACAGCACGGTTTCACCGGGTCTGGCCCTATTCAATCAATCATGCACCGAGCGTTAAACTACCACGATGGCGAATCGTATTTTAGCACGCCGCAAACAATCTCATCGCTAGCTGTACCTAAAAACAGCGGCATAACAATCACAAGCTTGCACTACGGACCAATGATTGGATGGATATCAAACGCTACCGCAGGGTATACTACATCTATCCCAACAAACAAGGCATCCGTCCGCAATCCAAGTACTGCGGTGATCACTGCGTACGACAGTTATGTTCGATCTGTATCGGTGACCGCCGATGACAATTTGTCGACCTACTATCTCGGTTGGAGCCAGATAGTTGACCAAAATCCCATATACGATACAAACAGATTTATAGTCGGAACTAATCCCACTCAAATCAAGGTCTTGAATACGAAAGGTTGGCATTTGCAACTGATGAACGGTCCCACGGCTAACCACATGAGAGCATCGTCGTTCTTCCCAAAAACCGCCCCATATTACTTCCAAGAATCGAACACGCTCGGAAGTTATTTGAAGGAAGCTCCTCAGCAGACAACGATCAGCCGAGGGGTGTCCATTCATTCGGGTGATGGAGGCGTATCATTGAGTTTGGAGAAACTCAATGTCGCCGGCGTTCCGATCCGCTTCCCGGAAATTGACCATGAGCAGCTTCGCTTCACATCCGGTCGATCCGATCAGGCTCGCGTTTCCCGGCAGCAAATGAACGAACGAGTTATGGCTCATTTGGTCAGCGAACCATTCCAGCTCAAATCGGGGGATGTGGTGGGCCTTGCGGAAGACCTTTCGATGGACGGGTCGGCAAGTGGAGTAGGTATTTCCGTGCAACTGGAGCCGGTCGGGAAATCCGGAGCGCCATTGCAACTGAAAACCTTGAATTCAAGCTCAGCCGTGGCCTCGCGTCAAGCCTTAGCTTATCGAGTGCAAGGCATTGCTGAAGGACAATACCGACTCGTCATTCGCGTCGATGCGCCCGAAAATGCCGAACTCCTCCTTCTCGAACACATCCGTAGCGGTGATGTGGATCCTGAAGGTGAACTCCAAGCCAGCGAAGTGACTGAGATACATGCTGAACGTGTCACCCACGCCGCATTGCATCCGAACTACCCGAATCCGTTCAATCCGAGCACGGTGATCGGATATCAATTGCCAGAAGCCGGCTATGTTAGCATCCAGGTGTATGATGTCACGGGACGCTTGGTGTCAACATTGGTGGATGGGCAGGTATCGGCAGGCCGTCACCAAGTTCGTTTCGATGCTGGTGCGCTGTCTAGTGGTGTTTACATCGTTAGGATGCAGTCAGGTGTTTTCCTACAAACACATAAGATGATATTATTGAAGTAGGAAAATGAAACACATCTTTGTTGCTACAAATGGTGCTACTGAAAAGGAAATGATGTGAAAATCAAGGAATTCAAACTCGATATAGTTTTCCTTCATTGATTTAAAAAAACAAAAAACCCCGCTTCAGCATCGCTGAACGGGGTTTTTTCTTGTGCCGAAGGCGGGACTCGAACCCGCATGAGATTGCTCTCACACGCCCCTGAAACGTGCGCGTCTACCAGTTCCACCACTTCGGCAGGGATGCAAATATACGGTGTGTGCGTGCCAAATAAAACGGGTATCATAGGAATACTATGAAAGCAATCATCCTTTCCCTCTTGCTCTTTCCGGCTCTCGCCGATGCGCAAACCCTCTCCCATTATTGGAATTTCAACGACCCCGAAACCCAGCTCACTCCCAATGTGAGTACAGGTGGTGCCACATTGCAGATCACTCCCGGCGAATTGGCAGTAATTACCTCCGGCACCTTACAAGAGTTCGCCGGCGCCAACGCCCGCAACTCAGATCCCAGCGGTGCGCATCTGCGTGTGAACAATCCGATCGGATCCGTTTTGACGTTCCACATCCCTACCACCGGATTCGAAAATCCCATTTTCCGGTATGAAACGCGTCGCTCTGGAAGCGGTGCCAACACCCAGTTTGTGAGCTATTCACTCAATGGCACCGATTTCACCCCGATGCAGACCATCCTGCCGCCCGATGGAGTTCCTGCCGTGATCGTGCTTGATTTCTCGACGATCGCTGGAGCCGATGACAACGCCGAGTTCCGGATCCGCATCAACATCGCGCAAGAAGGCACAGCAACCGGCGGAACGATTGGCAACAACCGCTTCGACAATGCCACGCTCGATGCGACCGCGATGGCAGGTACCAATCGTCCACCTGTGGTTGTGGAACCGATCGGGTTTACCCAAATGGTAAAGGGTTCCAATCTGTCGATCAATCCGAAACTCATTTTCTCCGATCCCGACGACGACCCACTCACATTTGTGTATGAGATCTCAAATCAGGATGTCGTTGGCTGCATCTTCTTGCCAGCGGAAGGCTATGAACACTTTTGTGGTCTTAATGCGCACCTACAAGGCGAAGCCATCGTCACCATCAGCGCAAACGACGGCGTAAACGAACCCGTCTCCACCAGCTTCCGCGTTTTGGTCTACCCAAGAGCTCATGCGCTAACCCCATCCGCACCGTTCACGTTTTCCGCATGGGATGAGAACGAGCCCGCAGGCAGCTTCCCGTCCAATATGATCTTCATGCAGAGTGGGGTGAACGATCCAACCTTGGCCGACGACCTGCTCTACGCCTACACCATTCCCGCTGGTGATGGTGCCGATCCGGCCGACACCGCATTCCCATACAAAGCCATCGGCCGGACCCGCATCAACGGACTCGGTGCCGAAGGCGTCTCCTTCATCAATACCGGTCGCGGACGTGATGTAGGTGGCGCATTGGTTGCTGTGGATCTATCTGATGTAGATGCCGGAACTCTATCCTTCACTGCCGCGACATTGACGGCCAACTTCCGCACCTACAATCTTCGTCTTCGCTATCGCGTCGGGACATCATCGGCTTGGGCGGATGTGATGAACGGTACGACGGCTGTGGAATATCAACGAAATCCCATCGAGTTCTTGCCCCAAACGTTCACGGATATTGCTATTCCTTCGGATGCCCTCGGTCAGCCCTATGTCCAGTTCATGTGGCAATACTACCACACTGGAGTCCAATTGGAAGGAGGTGGCGCGAGAGATCGTATTCGCTTAGATGACATTACCATCACCGATCTCACAGACACATCCATCGAACAAGATCCACGGATTGGCACGATTGAGCTAAGCCAAAACTACCCTAACCCATTTAATCCTTCAACAGCCATCCGCTTCCAGCTTCCAGCATCCGGCATCACGCATCTTGCGGTTTATGATGTTCTAGGAAGGGAAGTAAGCGTTTTGGTGGATGGTTCTCTGGCAGCCGGTCAACATACTGCGACGTTTGATGCACGTTCGCTAACCAGCGGCGTGTATCTGTACCAACTCACATCTGGCGGACAAACCATCACCAAGCGGATGTTGCTGATCAAATAAGGATCAGCGGTTCTGCCGCAACCAGGTCCGCATATCGGCTTGCATCCTTTTTTCCGCATCGGTTGTTGCAGATTCTGTGATCCCGGCCTCATATAGGATTCTGGTCTGCCGCTTATCTCCGGCTCGATCCAGGCTTCGACCCAGCCAGTATCGGTTTTGGATCGACGCATCCAATCGGAACGCCAGCTGAAAATGCATCATAGCGAACTCCGATGCCTTCGACACATCCGCTTCCGTGGCCATACCTGCGAGTAGGGACGTCACCCATCCCAGATTCGATAATTCCGAGTACCAACGGCCCAGAATATGATGAGCCGTCGGATTTCGCGGATCGGCATCCACCGCGGCTTGGGCATAGATGCGCACGGAATCCGCCAGCCGAACTTGACCCATCAAACCGGATTGATTCAGCTTGGCGGCGAACGCCGTGGCCATGATTTCATTGGCGACAGAACTGTTCGGATTCTGTTTCAAGGCTCGACGCGCATTCGCAAATCCGGATTCCAACCAGGATGCCCGACGTGCGCGTCCCACCGGATCCTCCGACAATTCGATGTACCGGTTCGCCACTTGCGCCAAGAAGGGTACGGACGGCTCACACCCCCGCATACGGGCTTCCAATACCCGCATTTCTTGGATGCGACCCTGAGTACTGCGAACCCGGTCGGCTTCGTCGAGGAAGGAATCCGGACAGGACGACATCAGTACAAGCAAGATCCAGATCATCAGAATCCGTAGCTGAAACGGAAATCGACGAACGTTTCGCTGGGAATCTGAGCGCCTTTCAACACTCGGGTATCGGCAATGCCCAGCGCGAACCGGATGCCACGAAACGGCTCCGTCACCACATCGAGTTCTAGCAATCGACGGTCGTGCACATCGGCGCCGGCATACAATGGCACGGCAAGGGTGTTGAGTCCGTTCAGCAAATCGCCACCCACATTTTCACCCGGCGGATTCAGTCCTTTCCTGATGAACCGATACCCCGCCATGATGCGGGTTCGATACGGCAAACGGGATGTGAGACGGATGGCCCATTCTTCCGCATTCGGACCAATGGAATGCCCCAGCGCCCGATTCAGATTCTCATACGTGTTGAGCCTCATGTAATGCGAGTACATGTGCGCATCCGACCGTGTGTAACTCATTCCCAGTTGAAGATTCGCAGGCAAGCGCTGATGCATCCCCACTGTGAAAACCATCTTCGTCGAGTCGAGTTTCACGATCTTGTCGATGCTCGGCATATCGTCGATCAGCAGAGATCCGAAGAGTTCCGTTCCGGGAATGGGACGGGCCACCACATCCGCCCCCAGCAGATTGTTATCCCGGTCGCCGCTGTTGTATTCCCCGAAGATGTAAGGGAACATGGGATTCAGGTAATTGAAATCAAGCCCTCGGGCGCTGTAGATAACCGTTTCGTGCAGTCCGAAGGTGATTTGCGGAATCGGCTCGATCGTAAGGCGATGGGAGACTATCCAACGTTCGGGCGAACGCTTCACCAGAATGGTATCGCCCATGTACATCCGCGTGCTGAAACTCGCTTCCGAAAACAAATGACCATGCATGTAACTGAACATCAGTTTCGGCGTGCCGATATCGTAGCGGAAGGATGTGAAATACGGGGCATCCGGGCGGATGATTAACGGCTCCGTCACATAGGGACCTAAGGATGTGGCTCCCGATCCGAAATGGATGCTCAGATACGGCTTCTGATACGACACAAATCCTTCATACCGATAGGATGTGGAACTGGGATTGCCATAACCCGTGGTCACATCCTGTTCATGCGTGTGGCCCCATTGTGGATCATAGCGAAGTAGGGGGATGTTCTTATGGATGGATGCGTTCTCTGCTTCAATGTGCATCCCGAACCCGTTGCTATGGTTCAGAAACCCTTTCATGGCCACAGAAGAGATGGGTCCGTTCCGTTTGCCGGCATCATCACTCAAGGAGAAATTTCCGAAGGTGTATTGCACATAAAACGCGCCATACAGGACCGAATCTTGTGTGATGGGGGCAAACAGATGGGGATCGCGCCGAGCCGACATCCCCTGTGGAACCGAATGAGAAAACCACCCAATGGCGTCTTGAATAAACGTTCGATTATGACGGAATCGGCGGAAGTCGAATTCATTCAGAAAATCATGCAAGAGGGATTGGTCTGTCCGACTCAAATCCGCCTGCTTGTTTTGCGCTTGATTCAAATACCCGAGAACATCACCCCTCGACATCGGCCGGATCTCATGTCTGTAACCGGTAACCACCCCATTCACTCGTTGAGTCAGAAGCCAGTCGTACACTGGATGATGCGCCGGCACGACCGAACTCTGCGCTTCAGCTAGCGATGTTGCACCCAAAAGTAGCAAGCACAGAATCGCGGATTTCATCACTTATACTCGATGCTGTAGCCCACTCCCATCCATTTGATTTTCCGTGTGAACAGGAAAGATGGAGGAAGCATGGCGATGATGAACAAATGATAGAATTCCAGGACCCAGAAATAGCGGACATGTTTCTTGAGTCCCATCCGGCGCCGTTGCTGAACAAAAAAGAAGGCTTCAGTAAAGGCTTTACCTAAGATGAACGTGAGCCAAGCCTGCCAGCTGATCATCCATCCGAAAAACAGGTAGACGACAACGCCAAAGCCCCACCAGAATGAAAAGAACAGAACCAACTTATACAAGATACCGTGCGAGATACCGCCGCCGAACCAACGACGCTGCTGGCTGATGAGGTGCGCTAGTGAAGGCACCGGACTGAGCGTGGCAGTGGTTTCCTCATCCAGATAACTGTCCACCTTCATGCCTTTGTCGATTACCATCTGAAGCAAGGCAAGGTCTTCGGCCACTTTGAAGGTGGCGTTTTCCAAGCCTCCGGCTTCGACGTAAATGGAGCGGCGGATCGCCATGTTCGGTCCGAGGCAGGCGAACGACACCCCCCATCCCGCCATGCCCATATTGAACATCTGCACAAAGGCCCACGACACTCGTTCGATCACCCCCAACCACGAATCGGCCCGTACCACCAAGGACCCGCCTGCCATGCCAGTTTCAGGCGTTACTTTGCCAAGCGTATGACGGATCCATAGCGGATGAACGGTCGCATCGGCATCGGTGATCATCACCCAATCGCCGGTTGCGACCTTGAACCCATGAGCAATGCCGCGCGCCTTCGCCTCAAGTCCATTCGGTGGCAACGCGGCGGAATGGAGCACTCGGATATGCGCATGCTCCCGAGCCACGGCATCCATGATCTCCCCGGTACGGTCGGTCGACATGTCGTTGACCAGCACCACCTGAAGCTTGTCTTTCGGGTAATCAAGACGCAAGATGGCATCCAAACACAGCGAAAGATCTTGCTCCTCATTGCGAGCGCTCACCAACACCGTCACTGGCATGCAATCCTCATCTTTCAGCGGAACGGAGCGTTTCAAACGGCTCAAACCGATGATGAGGAACCACATCAGCACGAAATAAAAACACACCCAAGTGCCAACGGTCCAATCGAACCAGTTCCAAGAAGCGATGAAATCAAGCATGAGTCAGGTCTTGAGGATGGATGCGATGCAGACGAATCCGTATCCGATGAATAGAATGCTGTGAAACGGGACCAGTGCGATCATTCCGATGGACACACCCATCCACACTCCACCGACGAAATATAAGGCCATCGCCCCTTCCGCCCACGTGCTTCGGCTGATGCCATGCGTGGCGAAACGACGGGACTTCCATTTCGCGCCGAGGTCGTTCACATTGTATTTGAGTGTGGAGTGGAAGACGGCGGTTCGAGTTGTGAGTCCGTCGATCAACGCGGCCGTGGCCAGTGGCGCCATCGCCAGCAACAATGGAAAGAAGGCCGGAAAGGAACGCAGCCATTCCTTCAACGTTCCGAAAATTCCCACCCCGTAATGTCGCATGGCGGCGAAGGTGAACAGCGGGAGTAATATCACATTGATCTGAAGCAACATGAACACGGTCTGCAAGGCGGTGGGGATGGGTTTTGAACTCGAAAAGATGAACCATAACGACGCAAGGGCGAGCAATAGTCCGGCCGGAACAGCAAAGATATTCAGCATGTCGAGCAAGGCATGACCTTTCACTTTAAACGTGAGATTCGAGTTCCAAAGTGAATTCAATGTTTTGCGGATCACCTGCGCACGACCTTTCGCCCATCGATACTGTTGGATCTTCACATCATTCACTGAGACGGGAAGCTCTGCGGGCACATCTACCCCGATGTCAAAAAACAACGTCCATCCCCTTAACTGGGCTCTGTAAGCCAAGTCCATGTCCTCGGAAATGGTATCGTGCTGCCATCCGCCCGCGTCTACCAACGCCGTTCGGCGCCAGATTCCGCCGGTGCCATTGAAGCGGATGAAGCAACCGGACGCATGTCGCGCTTGCTGCTCCACCAGATAAAAGGCATCATGAAGCAGCGCTTGGGCCAATGTGAGCCAGGAAAACTCACGGTTCATGTGTCGTGGTCGGGTCTGCACGCAGCCGATGGATTCATCCCTGAAACGGGGCATCACACGACTCAGGAAATCGGGTTCGGGCGCGAAATCGGCATCGATGATGGCGATGAAGGGGGCATCATCGTGCATCAATCCATTCGCAAGATTTCCGGCTTTGTATCCGGTCCGATCGGGGCGGCGAAGCACTTGGATGTTGGTTCCGGATAGACGTGCTTTTTCAACGGCTATCGCGATCAATGGACCGGTTTCGGTGTCATCCGAATCATCCAAAACTTGCACCCGGAACCGGTCTTTCGGGTAGTCTTGATTGGCGCATCGATCGATCACCCGCTCCACCACGAACACCTCATTATAGACGGGAATCTGAATGACGACGTCGAGGTGTTCACCTACGTCAAATGGCTTGGCAGGTGGTGTTTGTTTGAGTCCGTATCTCAGATACAGATAGAACAGATGGAATTGGCCGACAGAGAACGCAAGGATGATTCCTACCGAGGCCAACGCGAACACCAATAACACCATCGAGACCCACGGGTTCTGAAACACGCTCTGCCAGAAGTCGATCATAGATGATGGTTCATTTTTGCCAAGATAGCGGATTCCTCTTTATTATGCGGTATGGTACCACCTAATCTTTAGCATACATGAGCCATCCCCAAATCACCCGGGAAACAGCGACCATCCGGTTCGCTGGCGACTCCGGAGACGGAATGCAGCTTACCGGATCGCAGTTCACCAACACCACCGCCCTGCTGGGCAACGACCTGAGCACCTTCCCCGATTTCCCTGCGGAAATCCGCGCTCCGGCAGGTACTGTCGCCGGGGTTTCAGGCTTCCAGATCCAGTTCGGAAGTCGTGCCATCCACTCTCCGGGCGACTCCTGTGATGTCCTCGTCGTGATGAACGCCGCAGCCTTGAAAGCGAACATCAAACATTTGAGAACGGGTGGCATCATCATCGCGAATCTGGATGGATTCGGGAAAAAAGATCTTTCTCTGGCCAGGTACAAAGCCGAAGCCGATCCTCTGCTCGAAGTCCAAACCACAGGTTATACCGTTGTACCGGTGGATGTGACCAAGCTCACCCGCGCCAGCCTGGTCGATTCCGGACTCACCGTCAAAGACATCGATCGATGCAAGAACATGTTTGTTCTGGGCATTGTGTATTGGTTATATAGCCGTTCGATGGATCCCACGATCGATTTTTTAAGCAAGAAATTCGCAAAGAAGCCGGATCTGGCCAATGCCAACATCAAAGCGCTCAAAGACGGCTATACCTATGGCAACGCCACGCAGCTTTTTTCGGAACGCTACATGCTGGAGCCGGCTCGCATCGAATCGGGCACGTATCGGAACATCACCGGAAACGAAGCGACGGTTTTGGCCATCACTGCGGCCGGACAAACATCCAAACTTCCGGTATTTCTTGGCTCCTATCCCATCACCCCGGCATCCGACATCCTTCATGGACTGTCAAAAATGAAGCATTTCGGGGTCACGACATTTCAAGCAGAAGATGAGATCGCAGCGGTGACGTCTGCGATCGGAGCGGCATATGGAGGCAGCTTGGCGCTCACGACGAGTTCGGGTCCGGGCATCGCGCTCAAAACCGAAGCCATCACGCTGGCCATGATGTACGAACTGCCACTGGTGATCATCAATGTGCAACGTGCCGGACCCAGTACCGGCATGCCCACCAAAACCGAACAGGCCGATCTTCTGCAAGCCGTGTACGGACGTGCCGGTGAAAGCCCCATTGTGGTGCTCGCGGCCGCATCCCCTGCGGATTGTTTTGATGTGACCTATCAAGCCTGCCAGATCGCCTTGGAACACATGATTCCGGTGATGATGCTGTCGGATGGGTACATCGCGAATGGCGCTGAGCCATGGCGTTTTCCGAACTCCGACACACTTCCTCCGATCCATGTGTCGTTCGCCAAACCGAGAAAAGAAGACGACGAGCCCTTCATGCCATACAGTAGAAATGAAGCCTTCGTGCGACCATGGGCCATTCCCGGCACAAAAGGATTGGAACACCGCATCGGCGGATTGGAGAAGGAACATGGTACCGGAAACATCAGTTATGATTCCGACAACCATCAGATCATGACCACGATGCGCGAGAACAAACGAAATGCCGTTGCCGACCGGCTTCCCCTCCTTCAAATGGAAGAAGGCGAGCCGACTGGTGATCTGTTGGTGATTGGATGGGGCGGAACCTTGGGTTCGATCAAGCAAGCCGTGATGGAAACCCGTGCTTTGGGGCACAAGGTTTCTCAGATTCATTTGCGCCAACTCGCACCGTTTCCAAAAAACTTGGGCGAGATCTTAGGTGGATTCAAGAACATCCTGGTTCCCGAAATCAACAGTGGACAGTTGGTTCGCCTGCTTCGCGACCAATACCACGTTCCTGCAAAAGGATTTAACCGAGTGAGAGGTATACCTTTCACCGTCGAAGAATTGAAAAACGCGTTTATCAACGAGGTGAATTGATGGAAGCCACACTCACAAGCAAAGATTTCGCATCAGACCAGGATGTGCGCTGGTGTCCCGGATGCGGCGATTACACCATCCTCAAGCAAGTTCAATCCGTGATGCCGGATCTCGGCATCCCGCGTGAGAACATCGTGTTCGTGGCTGGGATCGGCTGCTCGAGCCGCTTCCCATATTACATGAACACCTATGGCATGCACACGATCCATGGTCGGGCTCCGGCCATCGCTACTGGACTCAAAATATCGCGTCCAGATCTGAGCATTTGGATGATCACGGGGGATGGGGATGCGCTTTCGATCGGTGGAAATCACATCATCCATGCCTTGCGGCGGAATGTGGACATGAACATCCTTCTGTTCAACAACGAAATCTACGGGCTCACGAAAGGTCAGTACTCCCCGACATCCCGCCCGGGATCGGTCACCAAATCGACACCCATGGGTTCGTTGGATCATCCCTTCAATCCGCTGTCGCTTGCACTTGGTGCCGATGCCGGATTCGTGGCCCGCGCCATGGACCGCGATCCGAAACACCTCAACCAGATGCTTCTGAGAAGCGCCCAGCACGAAGGAACATCCTTTTTGGAGATCTATCAGAACTGCGTGGTCTTCAATGATGGTACGTTCGATTTATATACAGACAAGGTGTCGCGTCCGGGTTCGGCTCTGTATCTGGAACATGAAAAACCGATGATCTTCGGCGAAAACAGAGACAAAGGCGTTCGTTTGGATGGATTGAGACCTGAAGTGGTCACCTTAGGGGATGGGGTTTCGCAAGAGGACCTGTGGATTCACGACGAACATGATGCCGTGAAAGCCTACATCTTGTCGAGGTTTTTCGCAGTTGGGAATGAAGACGGATTTCCGCGTCCGTTCGGCGTTCTGTTCGAAAGCAAACGCCCGGCCTACGACAAGCAAGTGGCGGCGCAAATGGCCGCCGCCAAAACCCGCCATGGCGCACCGGATCTCGACGCCCTGCTCAAAGGAAATGAAACCTGGACGGTCGCATGACCGACACCGATACCTATCGTTACACCTTTTCATTCGATGACGGAAGTCGGATCAGTTTGGATGTGATCTTGGATTCGGTGGATCTGACCTACCGAAATCCGCCACCTGCCGAATTACCGGAATGGACGAAGTTGGAGTACATGCAGTGCTTGAACTGTCCGCTGGATTCGAACGTGGTCACGCACTGCCCAGTGGCCGTGAATCTCGTGCAGGTTTCGGATGCCTTCAACGAAACCATCTCCTATCGCAACGCGGTGATCACCATCCGCACAAAAGAACGCACCTACATGAAAGAATGTGGCGTTCAAGAAGGATTGGGCGCCTTGCTAGGTATCGTGATGGCCACGAGCGGATGTCCGGTTCTCGACAAACTTCGTCCCATGGTTCGCACCCACCTCCCGTTCTCCTCCTTCCGCGAAATCTTGTATCGCGCCGTGTCGATGTACATCATGGCCCAGCAGTTCCGCGAGAAAAAAGGCTTGGAAGCCCGCTACGACCTAGGCGGACTCCGCGAAATCTATGAAGCCGTTTCGGATGTGAACCATGCCATGAGCAACCGCATGCGCGCGCATTTCGATGAAGACGCCAACGTGAATGCCATTGTGGTTCTCAACTGCATGGCTCAATTCACGGCCATCACGTTGGAAGACGACCTGCTCGACGAACTCGACGTCCTATTCAAGGCCTACTATTCCTGAATCGTTTTCGGACGGTTTGTTCAAGCGCTTGTCGGCCGGTGTGAGAAGGATGCGGGAGGAATCGACATCCAACAACATATCGAGATGGTCACGAACCGAAATGTCGTTGTTCAGCCAATCCTTGTGACGTGATGTCGGTAGCATCACCGGCATCCGATGATGCCAATGCGACATCGACTCATCCGCCTCCGTGGTGATGATGCTATACGTGAACACATCCTGCCCATCTGGAGAGGCCCAGCGGTCCCACAATCCTGCAAATGTCATGATGGCTCGGTCGGGAAGGTGGATGTAGACCGGCTCTTTGGCTTTGTCGTCGGGTTTCCATTCAAAGAATCCGTTCGTTGGAATCAGACACCGCCTCCGCTCCAACAACCGACTGAAGGCCGGCTTTTCGTGAAGCGTCTCGCGCCGCGCATTGATCATCTTGTACCCGATCTTGGCTTCTTTGGCCCATGAGGGGATGAGTCCCCAACGAAATATGGGGATCACCGGAACCTTGTCTTTCCCAATCGCCACGACCGGCATCATCGCTCCCGGCGTCACATTGTAATTCGGGAAAATGGAGCCCTGTTGCGAGACCAATGCCTCGAAGAACGATTCCAGATCTTCAGATGACGTGAAAAAGGTGTATCGGCCGCACACAGTGGTTTGTTGTTCGTTGTTTGACGTAGAAAGTAGGAAGTAGGAAGCAGGAAGTAGGAAGTAGGAAGAAAAGTAGCATGAGATTTCCGATTCCTGATTCCCGATTCCCGATTCCCGATTCCCGTCTGCATTCTTTTTTCCATACATTGCCAATTGCACTGTCAAACCCTTAATGCGTTAAATGTATCGTTAACATGCTAGACATCGTCATCTTTACCTTGTATATCCTGACCATCATCGGATTGGGATTATGGGTCTCCCGCACTAAAAAAGGACATCAGACCAACGTCAACGATTATTTCCTTGCGGGAAAGACCTTGCCGTGGTGGGCGATCGGCGCTTCGTTGATCGCGGCGAACATCTCAGCCGAGCAATTCATCGGCATGTCGGGTTCGGGGTTTGCGATTGGCTTGGCTATCGCGTCTTATGAATGGATGGCGGCGTTAACGCTCATTCTGGTCGCCAAATTCCTTCTTCCCATTTTCATTGAAAAAGGGCTGTACACCATTCCTCAATTCATCGAGCAACGGTTCAACGGCACCCTGAAAACCATCTTGGCCGTTTTCTGGATCGCTCTGTTCATCTTCGTGAACCTGACCTCGGTTCTGTATCTCGGCGCGAAAGCCATTGATACGATCGTGGGAATCGGAGACGGTGCCTATCTCATGCCGGGAATCTTGTTTCTTGGCTTGCTTGCCGCGTCCTATTCCCTCTATGGCGGATTGGCCGCTGTGGCCTGGACCGATGTGGTGCAAGTGGTTCTTCTCATCGTGGGCGGCCTCCTCACCAGTTTCATCGCCCTCGACGCGCTCACACCGAATGGTGGAGTGGTCGCGGGTTTCACCCACATGATGGATGTGGCCGGCGACAAATTCCATATGATTTTAGATAAAGGACATCCCGAATTCAACAACCTTCCCGGTATCGGCGTGCTCATTGGCGGGATGTGGGTGGCCAACGTGTATTATTGGGGTTTCAACCAGTACATCATCCAGCGCGCATTGGCCGCAAAATCCTTGCAAGAAGCCCAAAAAGGTCTTCTGTTCGCCGCCGGCATGAAGATGATCCTTCCTTTGATCGTGGTCATTCCGGGCATCATCGCGTATGTCATGTTCATGGCACCGAGTGGAACCGCCACCATCCCAGGCGTTCAAGATGCCTTTTTGAACAGCAATGGCAGCATCCAGTACGACAACGCCTATCCGTGGCTGGTGAAAAGCTTCATCCCGGCTGGTATCAAAGGCTTGGTGATCGCCGCCCTAGTGGCCGCCATCGTCTCATCGTTGGCATCGATGCTCAACTCGGTTTCCACCATCTTCACGATGGACATCTACCATCCCTACATCAAGCCCGATGCCACCGACAAGCAGATGCTGTTTACGGGTCGTGCTACCGCCGCCGCCGCTTTGGTCATCGCCAGCGTGATCGCACCACTCCTAGCCGGACAAGCCCAGATTTTCCAATACATCCAAGAATACACGGGCTTAGTGAGTCCGGGTATTTTGGCGGTGTTCCTGATGGGTCTGTTCTGGAAGAAAACCACCGCCAAGGCCGCGGTGATCGGTGTGATCGCCTCCATCGGTATCGCCTTCCTGCTCAAACTTCCGGCCGTGGCACTTCCCTTCCTCGACCAGATGTTCTATACCGCCATCCTCACCATGGTCTTGATGGTCGGCATCAGCCTCACCACCAACGCAGGTGATGACGACGAGAAAGCCATCCGCCTCACCTCGGAAACCTTCCGCACCACCAAAGGCTTCGCTATCGGATCGTATGTGCTGATGGTGGTTCTGGCGTTGTTGTATACGGTTTTCTGGTAATCCGGCGGACGCCGGATTACCAGAAATCAGGAATCAGTGAGCGGGAATCGGGAAGAGTGACCTTAACACATTCTTCCCGATTCCCGATTCCTGATTCCTCATCTCTCAAAAAAATGCGTCTTCCCTTCCACGTCGTGCTGCTCGGCGGCGCGGATGATGGTATCGATGCCGTATCGGTTGTTGATGCCGTCGATGGCTTGATATAACCCGCTCAGACCTTCATCCTCCTGGAAAAAGAGCTCGGTCTGCCGACCAAGGGTGAGGTCGATCGTGTGCAGCCCGATGCCTCGCAACCGCATTCCTTCTTTGAGGAAGCGGTTCACCAACGGCATCGCGCCTTTCAGGCATCCATCCAGCACATAATCGTCGAGATTGGTGTGACCCGGCGTGTTGAAGATGAAGGAAACGCCCTTCCAGTCCACATCCTGAAACCGGATGTATCCGGCGTATTTCATGGCTTTGCGTTGGTAGCCGCGCATTCGGTAGCAGAGTTGGGTCACGGCTTTGTTGATTTCCCCTTCGATGGTGATGGGGTCGCGCGTCCAGTCCGAAAACGTGTGCATGTAGCTGATCTCCTTGGGCACGTGCTCGGTGGGGTCCACCACCTTGGCGCGGTCTTTCCCGACTACGGTTTCGAAAAGCATCTTCCCGAAATAATCGCCGAACAGGTCCTGAAACGCCCCTGGCCCCTGCCGAACCGCATCGGCGATCGTGCTCAGGCCGCGGCCTTGCAACTTGGCGAAGCGCCTCGATCCCACGCCCCACACCTCATTGAGCGGAAGCGGATGCAGCACGACACGGGCGTCTTCCTCCGTGAGCACCAGCACACAGCCGTTCGGTTTGCGCAGGTCGGATGCCAGCTTCGCATAGGTTTTCGAGAACGACACCCCCACCGAGCTGATCAGCCCGGTTTTGCGATAGACCGTGTTCTTCACCTCGTTGGCCAGTTTGTGGATGTCGGCCGTGGGCAGTTTGCGCCAATGGGTCACATCCAGAAAAAACTCATCCATCGAATAGCCTTCCACATCCGGTGAAAACGAATCCAACGCGGCGCGGATCTGCTTGGAAATGGCCTGGTACTTCTCATAATGTACCTGCATGAACACGATGTACGGGCAGATCTGGGTGGCCTCGAAGGCGCTCATCGCCGTTTTGATGCCCAGTTTGCGAGCCTCATAGCTCGATGTGGCCACGATGCCGCGTGCCGTGCCATTTTCTTTGCGCCAGCCGCCGACGATGATGGGGATGCCGTACAGGTCGTACGACAGTTGCTCCACTTGGGCGTAGAAGCAGTTCATGTCCAGATGCAGATACAGCCTCGGCCGGACATCCACATGCTGCTGCGCCGCGGATATCGTGTTGTAGAGGGTGATCCGATGGACATTTCGGTTCAAGTCATAGGCCATACGGTCTACCGCCTACGGTTTACCATCTACGGTCAAAAACCCTTCTTCGATCTCCAGCACACATAACCATCCCATTTCCTTACTGTCGTACACAATGTCGAAATACCGGTTCTCGGTGGTCTTCACCACGAAATGCACGTGTTTCGCATCGCCCACCACTTCGGTGTAGCTTTTGCGCACCGAGGCCACCACGTGCACATCCCCATTGCGCATCATGAAGCGGTGAGGCACCAGACGCCGCTTCTGCTTGTCTGTGGTGAACGCCGCGAACGACGCGATGACATTGATTTTTTCGAGGGAGGAGTGTTGCATGGGGCGTAGACCGTGGGCCGTAGGTCGTAGGTCGTGACTCTTGAACGGTCTACGGCCTACGGTCTACCGCCACGTATCTTACACATATTTCACACATATATCAAGCGGTATCAGCGCTTCAGCAACAGCTTTTTTATCTCATGATGAAGATCTTCTTTGTCGAAGGGCTTGGAGATATACCCGTCAAATCCGGCGTTCAAAAACCGGTCACGATCGCCCGATTGCGCATGAGCCGTGATGGCGATGACCGTGGGCTTCTGCAACTTAGGAAGATTGTGGATCCGCTCCAGCAAGCGGAAGCCGGCGTCTTCGGTTTCCATGCGGATGTCGGCCAAAACCAGGTCGATCGGCTCCACCGGAACAATCTCGAACGCCTGAACGAGAGTCGATGCCACGCGAATGTCGCAAAAGGAGTTCAACAGGCGCGAAAGGGTCTGGCGTGTGTCGGCATCATCATCTACCACCAACACATACGGACGATCTTTGATCGCTTTGAAGGCCTCATCCACCGCTTTGTACGAAACCCGCTTGTCGTGCGCCACAGCGTCTTTGTGCATGGGGAAGCGGACCGTGATCGTGGTTCCGTGTCCGCGCTGGGATGCGATGGCGATGTCGCCACCCAGGTGGCGGATGATGCCCGTGGCGATGGTCAGCCCCATGTCCACTTCGGGCGAATCCAGCATCTTGGCCATATTGTCGTCCGAAAATCCGATTCCGGTGTCGGTGATGACCACAATCGCCAAGCCTTTTTCCTCATTCACACTCACCGTCGCACTCACACTTCCTTTCATGGTGTGTTGCATATGGAACCGGATCAGATGCAGCAGCGATTGCCTCACCCAGCGCCGATCGAGGAACGAGTACCCTGGATCCTGCTTCACCTGCACTTTGAGGCGAAGACCTTTCTCAGCGGCGAGAGGCGCATACGTCCGAACAGCCTCATTCAACACGCCCACCAGCTCCAAACGCTCGGGTTGCAAAACAATCTCACCCGATTCGACTTTGGCCAGATCCACGATCGATTCCATCGTCGCCAACAGGCGTTTGCCACTGATCACGATCTGTTGCGCCATTTCGAGCTGTTCGCCATGCAAATCCATTTCCAGAATGGAGCCGATTCCCAGGATGCCGGTCAATGGTGTGCGCATCTCATGACTCAGACTGGCCAGAAACCCGGCCTTGAACTTGTTCACTTGGCGCGCTTTCTCTTCGGCCTTGGCCAGGATGTCGTCGGCCCGCGTCTGACCCGAAATATCGCGCGCGTTCAGAATCACGCCGAGGTGTTCATCATCCCAGCGGTTCGCCGAAGCGATCGTTTCGAGATCCACCACGGACTTGTTCCGATGATGGAAGCGTACGGTGTGGGGTTTCGACGCCCCATCCTTCGCATACGATTGCGACAGCATCATGCGAAGCGCCGGACGATCGTCGGGATGGATGAACGCGAACAGATCGCGTCCCTTCAAATAATCCGGATTGTAGCCGATCAGTCGTTGAGAAGCCGGATTGGCGAAGGTGATGCGCCCTTCCATGTCCACCTGCCACAACAAGTCGCTGCTGCTCTCGATCACCTGCCGGAATGTAAGCTCGTTCTCCCGAAGCGCGTCTTCAAGCTTGCGGCGATGGGTCATATCCGAAAACGTAACCACAGCGCCTAGCAAAAATCCTTTGTCCGATTTGATGGGTTGCGCCGCGAAACGGATCGGCGTTTTTAGTCCGTTCAAGGATTTAAGCATCACATCCCGATCCAGAGTGAGCTGCTTCCGAGTTTTCATCACGTCCTTCACCGGATCTGGAACCATCCCGCCTCCTACTTCTTCTACCGCACGAAACACCTCATCAAAATCATAACCCATCACCGATGCGGCATCCCATCCGGTCAATGATTCAGCGGGTTTGTTCATCAAGCGGATCTGGCCTTTCGCGTCGGTTGCGATAAGGGCTTCTGCCACACTATTAAGGGTGACCGACAACCACGCCTCGTTCTCCCTCAATTTGAGCTGAAGTCGGCTTTTCACTAAGGCCATTTCGACCGTGGTTTGCAAATCGCGATCGCCGAACGGTTTGAGGATGTACCCTAAAGGCTCTGCCGATTTCGCACGCTGAACGGTGGCTTCATCGCCATAACCGGTCAAAAACACCGATCCGACATGAAACTGCTCCCAGATCATGCGGGCGGTCTCGATTCCATCGGGCAACCCTTCGATATGGATGTCCATCATCACCAGATCCGGCTTTTCGGTCGCAGCCAATGCGACGGCAGACGCGCTGTTCCGAGCCATGCCCACAATTGTAAATCCACGCTTTTTCAGCCGAATCTCAAGCTCTTTGGCCAGAATCGGTTCGTCTTCGACAATGAGGATGCGGGCCGATATGTTGTTCATGGCAAGTTGCGTTTGGAGCGGTGATGTTCAGTGAATACCTGCTCCAGCCGACCCACCACGTCGTTTGCATCCGGCGGTATGTACATGCCCTTTGTGATGGGATCGCGGAACGTGTCGGGTTGCATCACGCGGACACCGATCCGTCTTGTTGAAGCCAGATTCGCGCCTCCGGGAAGACTATTGGTGCGTCCCAACAAATGATGCATCGCCCAATGGAACAAGATGCGTGTCGATTTGGGTCGACGTTCCTGTTCAAACAGATGGATGATGCCCGCCGCCGACGCTAACCATCCCAGATCGTCATCACGACGTTTCCAGGCCATATGAGCCGCTGATCGACTCATCACATGCAAGTAAGGCCGCGACGGCCCACCGATGGGAACCGGCGCCAAAAGTCCGTTCGTGGCTCTGAGCAGCATATAACGAATCGCATGATTCGTCTGCGCGAATGCGCTTGTCTCCGGCCATACCATGTCCGTTTCGGTGATCTCCAATTCGGATGCGCGCTGAATCCACGCCGCTTCCAAACGTTGCAAATCCGGATCTTTCTCGATGATCGGGGCCGCTTCTCTAAGAATATCCCCCATCAGCACCTGACCTATCTGTTCGATTTGGGATGGAATTTGCCAGGCGGATGTGAACCGCCTCAACTGGTCGAGAATCCATGTCCGTCCCGCGATACGTCCCAACCGAAGCGGAATGGTGTTATGTGGATGAAGCGCCCCCAAGGCGGATGTGGTCCGCAAGATGGTTTTGGCCATCCCGGTGTATTGGGCCAGAGGATGACGATGATGCGGAACGAGATCGACCGAGCGCGAGATGAGTTTCACAATCGCATCGCTATAGACGACGGCGCGGATGGAATCGAGCCCTAGCGCATCCACCGAGTGGCCCGGAATGGCGCATACATCATCCACAGGTCCATCCAAAAACCGTTCTTCTTCGATTGTAAAATCTGGTGCGGGTAACCCCAAAACCGCATTCCAATTGGGTTTTCCTGAAATGAGTTCGGCGACGATCCTATGCTGCATAAATGCAAACTACTATCTTGCGAGGTCATTCACCAAACCTTATCCGCCACCGACCTATGATGTTTCGCAAAACCACTTTCTTGCTTCTCACCCTGCTCCTCGTTACCGGAGCGCATGCGCAACAAACGTTCACTTCGCTTGATGAGGCACTCAACGCCCGAGCGATCTTCAGCGGCGCGAATGGTCCGCAAAACATTCAATGGATCGATAACGGTAGTCGGTTTTCGTATAACCAGTTCAACCGCGAATCCGGGAAAAGCGAAATCCGGTCTTACAACCCCGCGAACTCCCAAGACGCGTTGGTGTTTGATGGAACCGGCATCACGTTTCCGGGCACATCCACCCCATTCACTTATGACAGCTTCAGTTGGACGGCCGATTCGAAGTACCTCTTTTTCGCCAGCAATTTCAGAGCGATCTACCGTCGCTCCGGCATCTCCGATTTCTATGTGTACAGCATCGCCGATAAATCCCTGAAATTGGTGGCGCGTGATGCCGGAACCGCGGAACTCTCGCCGGATGGAGCCAAAGTCGGCTTCCAACGCGGTGGCGATTTGTACACGTACACCTTCGCCACCAACAGTGAAACCCGATTGACCCACGACGGATCTGAGCATGTGTTCAATGGCCGCTTCGGATGGGTGTATGAAGAGGAATTCGGATTGGCGCAAGCTTGGAGCTGGTCGCACGACAGCAAGCATATCGCCTTCTGGCAAGAAGATGAAACCGAGGTTCCACTCTTTCAAATGACCGATTACGAAGGTGCCGGTCAACCCCAATATGTGACGCTCAAATACCCGAAAGTGGGGCAAACCAACCCAACGATGCGCATCGGCGTGGTGGATGTGACCTCGGGCGACGTCCGGTTTATGGAAACCGGCGAGAACCCAGACAGCTACATTCCGCGGATCTACTGGACCTCCGTTCCCGGTCAACTTTCACTCATCTGGATGAACCGCGAACAAAACCACCTCAAGATGGTTTTCTTTGATGTGGCCTCCGGTGCGAAGAAATTGGTGTTAGAGGAAACTTCCGACACGTGGATTGATGTCTATAATTTCTTTGAAGGCATCGACCATCATGTCATTTTCCCATCCGACTCGAAAGATTTCTTCTGGATTTCGGACCGCGACGGATTCCGCCATGTGTACCAATATGGATATGACGGGAAACTCATCCGTCAGGTGACAACAGGGAAGTGGGATGTGACCAATCTCTATGCGTATGACGCCAAAGCCAAACTCCTGTTTTATGGGTCTACGGAGGCATCCCCCCTCGAACGCCATCTGTATGTGATTGGCACGAATGGTCGCGGAAAGCAGAAATTGACGACGGAAGCGGGTCGGCATACGATCGATATGGGAGCGAACGCGGCGTATTTCATCGACCGGTATTCAAACATCAACACGCCACCTCAAGTGCTGTTGAAAGACCGCCGCGGACGCATTGTCAAAGCGCTCGAAACCAACGAGGCAGTGAAGGAAACCATCAAAACTCATGCCTACTCGAAACGAAATTTGTTTTCATTCACCACCAGTGAAAATGTGAAACTCGATGCGATGATCTTATATCCGTTTCCATTCGATTCCACCAAGAAATATCCTGTCATTCTTGATGTGTATGGCGGACCCGGTTCCCAATCCGTCTACAACCAGTGGGAAAGCAACAACTGGCGCCAGTACCTCACCCAGCAAGGCTACATCATCGTTTCTGTGAACAACCGCGGCTCCAGCGGATACGGACGTGATTTCGAGAAGCAAGTCTACCTGAGGCTCGGTGAACTCGAAGCCATCGATTTCAAAGAAACCGCAGACTATTTATCCACCCTTCCCTATGTGGATGGAAGCCGCATCGCCATCCGTGGTCATAGCTATGGCGGATACATGGTGTTGTATACCATGACGGCGCATCCAGGTCGCTTCAAAGTCGGCATCTCCGGCGCACCGGTATCGGATTGGCGCTTGTATGATACCATCTACACCGAACGATACATGGGCCTGATCGGACAGAATGAAGCGGGATATGTGAAGAGCAGCCCTACAACGCGCGCATCCCAACTGAAAGGAAAACTGCTGCTTGTGCATTCCACCATGGACGAAAACGTGCATGTGCAACACACCTTCCAATTCGCGAAAGGACTCATCGACAACCGCATCGATCATGACCTCCGAATATTCCCCCCTGGCGCGCATGGGGTTTCGTACAACCGGGCTTCCTACCTGTATTTAATGACTCTTTACACCGACTATTTGGGAACCCACTTGTGAGAATCAAGTTGGTTGATTAACATTTCAGATTACATAATCAACGTCTTTAATCAAATACAAATGGGCTATAAATTCAGTATGCCCTGCCTGATGGGGCTAGCGCTTTGTGCGACCATGTCTCATGCGCAGACGATTTCACCCGGCGTGTTTAATCCATTGCCCGGAACGTTTTCCGGAGATGGCCGAAGCATGAGCGGTGTGATCAGCGGAGTGAATACCGGCAATTCCAGCGGTACGGGTGGCTCCTTGAGCGGCGGTTTCTCCTATACTACTCCAGGAACAGTGGTATCGATCGACTCGCCGAAGACTCCCGAAACACCATTGGTTACGCGTTTGGATGGGAACTATCCGAATCCGTTCAATCCATCGACGGTGATCCGTTATCAACTTTCTACTGCCGGGAAGGCTCGACTCAGTGTGTATGACATACTTGGTCGGGAAGTGGCCGTCCTTGTGAACGAAGATCGTGCCGCTGGCCAATACCAAGTCACGTTCAATGCCTCGGGACTCAGTTCCGGCGTATATCTGTACCGAATGCAACTCAATGGCGAGGTGATCTCCACCCGTCGAATGACTTTAGTCAAATAATCCAACAACATCGATTCCTATGAAACGACTCCTATCTTTGGGCGTGTGCGCCCTTTTTGCCGTGAATGTGTCTGCCCAAGACATCGAACCGATTTTATCCGGTGCAACGGCCTCCTTCAAAGCAGCAGCGCCAAACGTTGCAAACGTAGCCGTGCCACAGGGCGTCAGCTATCAGGCTGTAGCCCGCAACGCCTCCGGTGAGATTCTTGCCAATCAACCGGTCGGTCTTCGTGTCTCCATCTTGGCAAACTCGCCGACTGGGGATGTGCGCTATGTCGAAACCCATACTGTAACCAGCGACGCCTTCGGCGTGCTGAGTTTCGTGATCGGTGGTGGTACACCAGGTGATGGTGCCTTCTCGGATATCGACTGGAATGGCGAAGCCGTGTTTGTGAAACTCGAAGCCGATTTCGCAGGTGGCACAACCTATGCCGATCTCGGTGCAAGCCGGGTATGGTCGGTTCCCTTCGCTTTGGCCGCAGGCAATTCTTTCGACCCGAGCGTTCCCCGCATCATCAATTCGGATGAGGGCGATTCGGCCATCGTGACCCGTGTGAGTGGAAACAAGTTCTCACCGGCCTACCAAAACTATGTGACGACTAACTCCCCGTCCGCAGGTGGCACGTTCACTCATGTGACACCGGCTGGCACGACTCCTACCTTTATTTATGGAACCTATAGTCGTGTGACCGGTCAAAATAACGCTGCCAATGCCACTGGAACAGGAACCTATGCCAGCTACAACGTGTCGGAAGGCACATCGAAAATCATAGCGGGATCCATCGGATTCTCAGTCGGCGCCGGCTCCGGCGAAATCGTCCCATTCGGGGATCCGAAGGAGGCGAATGGCAACTTCGGATCCATCAACTTCGGTTTGTATGGGATAGCAAGAAACAATACCAACCTGAATACGGGTGTCTTCGGCTTCGCTGGTGGAAATGTAGGTGGTGCGCGAGGCAATGTTGGCGTTGAAGGTCAATCATTCACCAACAGCAATACCAACAACCTCGGGATGGTCGCTTCGGCTGGAAACTCGTCGGTTCGAAATATCGGAATCAATGCTCGAGCGAATGGTGCAACCGCAGGCGACAACATCGGTGCTGAGATTTCCGTGAACAATGCGGCGGGCAATAATCTTGGTCTCATTGTGAACGCCAGCGGCACCAACGCCACCGCCATCATTTCCAATGGAAATATGACCGTGAATGGCAACATCACCCATTCCGGAACCATTTCTCAATCATCGGATCGGAACTTGAAAGAGGGCCTCGCTCCGTTGTCCTCAACATTGTCCAAATTGATGAATTTGAACGTGTATTCGTATCAATACCGCAACGATACGGGTCTATCGCTTCCATCCGGCACGCATTTCGGTGTGATCGCCCAAGAAATGGAACTGCTGTTCCCGGATCTGGTGCATAACAATCGCCACATGGTGTCGACAGGTGAATCACTCGGAGCAGGACCTTCCGGTGAGACGGCTGTCGTCGAATTCAAATCGGTGAACTATACCGAGATGATTCCTGTTCTCATCAAAGCCATACAAGAGCAGCAGGAACAGATCGACGCCCTGAAGGCCGAAATCGAGCGCTTGCGCGGTGATTAAGGAGATTTAATCTCCTTTAACAGTTTCAACACTGATTTACTGATAGCTTGGGTATGGTCTCGTTTTCCATACTCAAGCTATTTTTGTTTTGCATATTCAGTCTCGACTTTTCCTGACCATCGGCCTTCTGGCCACGATCGCTTGCTCCTCCGATGACCAAGCCAATAACGGTCGTCGGGAACAAACCACTCCAACGGTTGAAGTGACTCAAGCTCGTCATGGTAGTCTTCCGCTGGAAGAGCGCTTAAGTGGCGTAGTTCGGGCCCGCAACCAGACTGAGATTTTCCCGGAAGTGCCCGGTGTGGTGGTTGAAGTGCTCGTTTCGGATGGGCAGTATGTGCAGAAAAACCAACCTTTGGTTCGCCTGCGCGATACCGAGGCCCGCGAGCGTCTGCGACAGTCCCAAGCCGGACTCGAAATTTCCAAAGCACAGACCATGCAGGCTCAGGCTTTGCTGAACCAACGCCGCGGTCAGCTCGCGCGAAGCCGTGCCTTATCGGCACAAAACATGGAAAGTGTGGCCGAGCGCGAAGCACTCGAAGCCTTGGTGGAGCAAGCCGAAGCCGGCTTGATGCTCTCCCAAGCCCAAGAAAACCAAGCTTCATCTGTCTTGCGCGAAAGACAAACCGCCCTCGAAAATACGGTCGTCAAATCTCCAATCGGTGGCACGATCGGTCAGCGGAATGCGGAAATCGGACAAGTGGTGAACAACAGCACTCGGATGTTCATTATCGGCGACCTCAGCTTGATGCACATCGAAGTGATTCTGAATGAACAGATGCTGAGCCGGGTCCGCATCGGTATGACCGCGCTCATCACATCCACCGCATTTCCCGACACGGTGATTGTCGCTTCGCTGAATCGCATCTCCCCATTCCTAAATCCTGCGTCCTATTCCACTCAAGGCGAGCTGGATGTTCCCAATTCGGGACGCCTCATCCGTCCGGGATCTTTTGTTTCTGTCGACATCCTCTATGGTGAAACCGAGCAAGCCACATTGATTCCGAACAGCGCCTTGTACAAACATCCGCGTCAAGGCGTGGAAGGCATTTTCGTGGCACCGACCATGGCCCGCGAAATCACGTTCGCCGATGAACCCGGAACCCGCACACCTGAATTATTTGGTCCGACTCCCGTCGAATTCCGCCCTGTCCGAATCATCGCGAAAGGTCGGGAAATGAGCGCCATCGCCGCGCTCGATTCCACCGCTTGGGTGGTGACGCTTGGGCATCAAATGCTCATCAATGACGCGAAAGAAGCGCGGGTGCGGATGGTGGAATGGCCCCACATCCTGAATCTTCAGCGCCTACAGACGCGCGACCTCATCAATCTGATCAAAGACCAGTCCGATTCCTGATGCCAATTACTGAAACCTCCATCAAACGCCCGGTCGCTACGGCGATGGTTTTCCTGATCGTGATCACGTTGGGCATGATCGGGTTCCGCGAATTGCCGGTCGACCTGCTTCCACCGATCGAATTCCCCCAACTCACGGTCTATGTGAACTACAGCAATGTGGGTCCGGAAGAGATGGAACGGCTCGTCACCGAACGAATCGAAAACGCGGTGGCCGGCATCCCGAATGTGGAACGCATCAGTTCCAACTCCAGCGAAGGCAATAGCCGTGTGACCTTGAATTTCCGACAAGGCATCAATCTGGATGAAGCCACCAATGATTTACGAGCTGCACTGGATCGTCTGCGGAGCGCATTGCCGGAAGAAGCGAGTCCGCCAGGCATCTGGAAATTCGACCCGAACGACTCTCCTGTTGTGGTTCTCGGCGCCCGTTCAAGCATGGACATTGCCAAACTCACTCGATTGATCGAGCGCGATCTGGCGAAACGGTTCGAGCAGATTCCCGGTGTGGGATCCATTGATGTCTGGGGCGGCGTATCGTATGAAGTGCGCGTGGAAATGCTACGCGACCGTATGGCATCGGCCGAACTCACCGCGCAAGACGTGGTGGCCGCGATCAGCGCGGAAAACACGAATCAACCCGGCGGCAATGTGAAGGACGGACTCAGCGACCTGTACATCCGCACATTGGGCGAATATGAAACCGTCGAAGACATCGCCAATACCGTAATCCGAGTCGTGGAAGGCGCACCGATTCGAGTTCGAGATGTGGCCCATGTGAGCTATGATTATCAGGACATCGGACGATTCATCGAAGTGAACGACCTTCCGATGGTGCGCTTCGGCATCCGCAAGCAGACCGGCGCCAATACCGTGGATGTGTCGAATCAGGTGCTGAAGGAAGTCGAGCTCATCAATTCGATGCGCTCCGACTTGGATCTGATCGTCATCCGCGATCAAAGCGTGTTCATTCAGGATTCCATCAACAATGTGAGGAATTCGGCGGTATGGGGCGGCATCCTCGCTGTGATCGTCTTGTTCGCGTTTCTGCGGAATGGCTCGACTGTGATGGTCATCGCCGTATCCATCCCCATATCCATCATCGCCACGTTCGCGCTGATGTACTTCGGCGGAATCACGTTGAATCAAATGAGTTTCGGCGGACTCGCCCTGGGTGTCGGTATGATTGTCGATAACGCGATCGTGGTGCTCGAGAACATCGTTCGAGCGCGTTTGGGCAAACATGGACGCAAGGAAGCGGCCATCATCGGAACCAAAGAAGTGACCGGTGCCGTGATCGCCTCCACCATCACCACTTGTGTGGTATTTCTTCCGGTTGTGTTCATGCAGAACGTGATGGGCATCTTGTTCCAAGAACTGGCCACGGTTGTGGTGTTCGCCCTCATCTGCTCCTTGTTGGTGGCCCTTACTCTCGTTCCGATGTTGGCCAGCCGGTTCATGAGCGTGAATGTGGATGAAAAAGGGGATGAAGTCCAGACCCGCACACAGAAACTGTTTTCGCGTCTGGAAAATCGGTACGAGATTTTGCTGACAAAAGCGCTGCATAACAAGAAAACCATCGTCTTTGGCGCCCTGAGTTTATTGATGATTTCCGCGTATGCGGTACGGACCATTTCCGTGGAATTGGCACCTCAATCCGAAGCGGATGAAATCCGAATCCGCATGCGGATGGATGATGGAACCAATATTTCCGTGGTCCGAGAATATCTTGAAGAATTGGATGGCATCGTACGCGAGATCATCCCACCGAATGTGGTGAAGCATTATTCCACCGAACTTCGAAACGGTCAAGGTGAAATTGAACTGGCGCTGCTTCCATTAAATCAGCTTTCCATATCTCCAAACGAACTGACCGATCAAATCCGTAAACGCATCACCGGCATCATCCCTGGTGCGGAAATCGATGTCCGCGCTCAGAGCGGCATGTGGATCTTCCGCCGCATTTTCGGTTCCGGCGGCGGGGATGAAGCCCTTCAATTGCAGATCCGGGGTTACGACCTCGAAACGTCCGCTAGCTTAGCACGACAAGTGGTGTCCCGCATCGAACCCTTACCCGGCATCGTGGATGCACGTGTGGGCGAACGCGACGGCCGACCCGAACAGCGCATCAAGCTCGATCGCGAACGCATCGCCCAATTGGGATTGTCTTCGCGCCAAGTGGCAACCGCCATCCAGACCAACATCGGCGGTTCACGAGCCGGTTATTATCGGATTGATGGGGATGAGATTCCGATCAATGTCCGCCTCCGTCCCGAAGATCGACGCAATCTGCTCGATTTGGATAACATTTCGATCAAGGTTCCATCCGGGCAAGTGATTCCCATTTCGACGGTGATTTCGTCTGAAGCCGGACGTGGACCCACCAACATCGCCCGTGTGAACAGCCAGCGTGTCACCTATATCACCGCCAATCTAGAAACCGGTGTTCCTATCGGCGATGCGGTGGGTCGGGTTCAGGAAGCATTGGTCGGAATGGACTTTCCGGAAGGATATTCCGTCTATTTCGGTGGCGAATACGAGGAACAGCAGAAGGCGCAGGCGGATTTCAATTTGGCCATCTTCATGGCGTTGGCCCTCATCTATATGGTGATGGCGGCGCAATTCGAACGGTTCTTGGATCCGCTCATCGTCATGTTCTCGGTTCCGCTCGCACTCATCGGCATTGCGCCCGTGATGCTGCTCACCGGTACCACGCTGAACATGCAAAGTCTGATGGGAGTGGTGATGCTGGTCGGAATCGTGGTGAACAACGCCATACTGATTGTGGATTACATCAACCTGATGCGACGTGAAAAAGGACTTCCACTCGTGGAAGCGGTGATCGCCGCTGGTAAGCTTCGTCTTCGTCCGATTTTGATGACGACCCTCACAACCGTACTCGGCTTGCTTCCCCTTTCCTTCGGAATCGGTTCGGGTGGCGAGCTTCAAGCTTCGCTGGCTCGAGTCGTGATTGGAGGCTTGACCGCATCCACCCTCATCACCTTGGTATTCATCCCTGTTGTCTATGTAACCCTCACTTCCCGTGTGGAACAATGGAGAGAAAACAGGGTGAAAGCGCTAAGTCCCCAAGCTATTGCATTTAGCGAAAGTACTCGTTAGATTGCCACTTGGTATATTCTATACATGAAAAACAACGGTAACATATTGATTTTGAACACGGACGAAGTGTCGCTGGGAGAACTGCGCGACGGACTCGTTCCGTATTTCAATGTGTTCACCGCTTCCGATACCCGCACTGCCGCACGTATTTTGAAGGAATTCGACATGCATGTGGCCTTGGTTGCGGATCGCCTGCCTAATATGAGTGGCCTCCAGTTTTGTGAAAGCATCAACTCCACATTTCCCCAGTTGCTTTCGATATTGATGACATCCGGTCAGGATCTGTACGCCGTCAAAGCCGCCGTCAAATCAAAAAAACTGTTCGCTTACCTCAAAAAAGGATTCGATTTCGACGAAGCTCAAGTGGTATTGAGTCTGGCTGTTCAACAAAGCAACCTGATGGAAGACAACAAGTCGTTGTCGATCGAATTGAAGAAGTCTGTGGATGAACAGACCCGAATTTTGGACTTGTTCAAACGCTATGTGCCCGAACAAGTCGTTTCTCAAACTCTGTACCGCAACGACGATGATGTGATGGTGGGTGAAACCCGCGTCGTTTCGGTCCTCTTCGCCGATATCCGGAATTTCACTCGCTTCGCCGCTCGCGTGAGCCCGACAGATGTGGTATCCTTCCTGAATGATTTCTGGTCGATCATGACCGAGCCCGTACGCAAGAACTATGGTTCTGTGAACAAACTGATCGGCGATGGTATGCTAGCCGTATTTGGCGCTCCGAACAGCTACCTGGAAAATCAAGAGAACGCCGTTCAATGCGCGCTTGATATGATGGAAGCCCTCAAGAAAGTGAACATCATGTATCGCGATGTCTTGGGAGAAGAAATCAAGATCGGCATTGGAATCAATACCGGTGAAGTGGTTGTCGGAAATGTCGGCACCATCGATCACATCGAATACACCGTGATCGGCGATGCCGTGAACGTGGCGTCACGCATTGAAACGATGACCAAGAAGAAACCGAATTCCATCCTCATCAGCGAAAGCACTCTAATCGAAGTCGAGGGCGTGTTCGACACAACGGAATTCGAATCGTTGCAAATGTCCGGCAAAAAAGACCTCATACGTTTGTACGAGGTGACCGGACGTCGCAATGCCAACATCCAACCTCTGACCAGATCCGGTACGCACCGAGGCTACTGAGTTGAGGCTCTTAAAGTGGGTGTTGATCTGCGTGGGGGTTCTATTCACGCTTCCCTTGGTTCTAACGGTGGCCTTCCGTTGGATTCCACCTCCCATCACCGCATTCATGGTTCTTCATGTGATGGATGGAGGCGATCTGAACTACGATTGGGTGCCGATCGAAGAGATATCCACTTGGGTGCCCAAGGCGATGGTGGCTTCGGAAGATCAGTTGTTCTGGGAACATGACGGATTTGATGTGAAGGCGATCAAAAAAGCCTTGGATGATCGTGAACGCGGGCGTCGCGTGCGCGGTGCGAGTACCATCTCGCAACAAGTCGTCAAAAACTTGTTCTTATGGCCCGGACAAAGTTGGTTTCGAAAAGGCCTTGAAGCGGGTTACACCGTTTGGTTGGAGCTGGTTTTACCCAAGGAACGCATCATTGAACTATATGTGAACATCGCCGAGTTCGGTGATGGTGTTTACGGTGCTGAAGCGGCATCTCAGCAGTATTTCAAGAAGCCGGCGAAACGGATCACGGCGAGTCAGGCGGCATTGATGGCCGTCGTCCTCCCAAATCCGAAGAGGATGAAAATCAGTAGTCCAGGCCCATATGTGCGCGGCCGTCAGCAGTGGGTGTTACGCCAAATGCTGTAAGGCCAGCAGTGTGATATCATCCGATGGATCGGCGCCGCGCGTGAAGGTCAGTACATCGGCCATGGCGCCTTTCACCAGATTCTCGGGCCCGCTATGGTTCGGTTTCGCCAAAAACGCCTCGAAGCGAGGCTCCTCATACATCTCGCCATCCGGATCCATCGCTTCGGTGACCCCATCCGTGAACAGCACGATCATATCGCCCTTGGCCAGCTTCACCTTTTTCACATCATACTCGATGTTCGGAATTTTACCCAGAAGCAAGCCTTCGGTGGGTTCGAGCATTTCCACTGAGGCATCGGCGCGACGGATGTAGGGAAGATTGTGTCCGCCATTGCAATAACGCACTTCTCCCGTTCGCGTGTTGTATACACCGTAAAACACCGTCACAAAAGTGGTCATCTCGCTCTCTGGAATGAGCATGGTGTTCACTTTACGCAGGCATTCCCCCGGATCCACCACTTGCGAGGCCACGGCCCGGATCATGGTTCTGCAAACCGCCATATAAATGGCGGCCGGGATGCCTTTTCCACTTACATCCCCGATCAGAAACGCGAGACGGTCCTCATCTAGGAAAAAAAAGTCGAACAGATCGCCACCCACATCTTTGGCGGCGGACATGCTCGCGTATATATCAAATCCATTGCGCTCCGGATACGGCGGGTAGTCGCGCTTGAGAATCTTCTGCTGGATGCGGGCGGCGGTATCGAGCTCGAAGCGGATGCCCGAGAGTTGCTCTTTCGCTTTCATCGCTTCGCGGATGCGTCCCACTTCGTCGATCGTCTTGAGCATCGTGGTTTCGAGATCCGAGAAATCAATCGGTTTCGTGATGAAATCGAAGGCGCCACGGTTCATAGCGGTGCGGATATTGTCCATGTCGCCGTATGCGGACACGACCACGGTTTTCAAATCGGCCCGCTTCCGGTCACCTAGATGACCCAGCAACGTGAGGCCATCCATTTCCGGCATGTTGATGTCGGTCAGAATCAGGGAATACTCCGGATTCTCTTCCACCATCTTCAAGGCCACGGCGCCGTTTTCAGCGAAATCGAACAAATAGGCGCCATCACGGATTTGATGCCTGAACTTCTGAAGTACCAGCATCTGTAGATCGGGTTCGTCGTCGACAACAAGGATTCGGTTGGTCATGCGGCCGTTATGTTTTTGATTGGAAGCAGAATCGTAAATTCTGTGAACTCGCCTTCTTTGGTCTCGACATCCAGCTTGCCACCGAGCGTGTGAACGATGATGTCGTAGGTCATCGACATGCCGAGTCCGGTGCCTTCACCTGTTGGTTTGGTGGTGAAAAACGGTTCGAAGATTTTTTTGCGGATATGATCCGGAATGCCGGTTCCGTTGTCGTGGATGCGGATCTGGATCCCATCCGACATCCGCTTCGTTTTCACGATCACGGTCGGCTTCACGCCCTCGGAGAATCCACTGTTCCGTTTGCGCTCGTTCACCGCATAACAGGCGTTGTTAACGATGTTCAGAATGGCTCGGCTCAAGTCCTGCGGAACCACGTTCAAATCACCCACATCAGGGTCGAGTTCGGTGCGGATGTCGACAGAGAACGACGAATCTGTGGCACGCATGCCATGATACGCCAGATTCACATACTCGTCGACCAAGCTGTTGATGGAGGTCTTCTGGATGTCGCCCAATTTTCCTCGCGAGTGCATCAGCATCCCTTTCACGATCTTGTCGGCTCGGGTACCGTGTTCGTGGATCTTCTTAAGATTCATTCCAATGTCGGCGAGGGATTCGCCTAATGTTGAAGGTTGAATGTTGAATGTTGAAGAAATTCGGTCCACCTCTTCTTTCGCTTCCGCAACCAATTCAAGGCTCACAGACGCGAAGTTGTTCACGAAATTGAGCGGGTTTTTGATTTCGTGAGCGATGCCGGCGGTGAGCTGTCCCAACGAGGCTAGTTTTTCCTGTTGCACGAGCTGTTCTTGCGCAGCTTTAAGATCCAGCACGGCCGAACTGAGTTTGCGATAGGCTTCCGCGTTCTGCAAGGCCACACTCACATTGGCCGCGATGGTGGCCAACAGGCGCTGATCGTTTTCATCGAACCGGTTTTCTTCTTCCACACTTTGAATGCTGATCACACCCACGGCTTCGTCACCATAGATGATGGGAACACCCATAAAGGAGGAGGTTTCGCGGCCGATGCGCTTCGATTTGAGCGATTCACGCACTTCCGACAGATCTTTGTTGATCAACAAAGGTTCTTTGCTCGTAATGATCTTCTCGGTGAACCCGTTGCCGAACTTCCGTGGCGGGTTCTTATCGCCGTATTCATAGGGGAAGGTGATCATTCCCGAATCACGGTCATACATGGCCAGATACACGATATCGGCATTGAAGGTGTCGCGCATCTGCTCGCCCACCATGTTCATGAGCGCATCAAGCTCCAACTGAGACACCAATGCTCGGCTGATGCGGTTCACCGTATCCATTTCCGCAGCTCGTTGTGTGGTTTCATTGAAGAGGCGCGCGTTTTCCAGGGCTACGCTCATGGAATTGGTGAGGGTGGTGAGCAGGCGCACATCCGACTCGCTGAAGGCGTTTTCCTTCTCCACATTCTGCAGACTCACCGATCCCACGACCAGATCCCCCACCATCATCGGCACGAAAACAGCTGATTTCGGAGGAAGTCCTTTGGTGACAGCCGATCCGTTCATACGGATGGCGGTTAGCTCATAGTCTTGATTGATGAGCAGGTATTTCTTGGTCTCCACCAGAATCTTGTTCGCCCATATGAGTGGGCGCGGAGACACTTCGATCTTTTTCCCTTTTTCCACCGCATACTGCCAATATTCCATTCCCACTTTATGATCGAACGTGCGGATGATCAAGGTCTGGGTTTTGAGCACATCACAAATCCGCTCACCAACCAGATTGTAGATGGCTTGCATGTCCATTTCGCGAACCAAGCCATCTTGAACACTGTTGATGACGGCCAATTCGGCGTTGCGTTGTTCCGTTTCAGTGAGGAGACGCGTGGTTTCGCTGAACAAGCGGGCGTTTTCCAAGGCCACGCTCATGCTGTTCGTGAGCATGGTTAACAGACGCACATCCGACTCTGAAAAGGCCTGCTCACGGTCCAAATTTTGCAAGGTCACATACCCGCGCACCGAATCGCTTGCGACCATCGGCACATACAGTGCCGATTTGGCTACCCTCGTTCCCGGGACCGGTTTGTGCGGCTCGCCATTGATGGCCGACAATTCCGCCGCCGCATTCTCATTGAACAGCAACGGCGAGCGTTCGTCGATGATCTTGTTTCGGACTTTGTCATAAGGCCGGTCGCGGGGGTAGAGCCGGTCGCCATCCTCATACAAGTAATTGAAATGCTCGCTTTTCGCCTCATGGTTGAAGGTGACGATGGCGGTGACCTGCGAATCGAACAGCTTACGGATGCGTTCCCCGACGAGTTCATAGATGCCTTGCATGTCCATCTCGGCGACCAAGCCGTCCTGCACGCTGTTGATCACGGCCAGTTCGGCGTTGCGCTGCTGGGTCTCATTGAACAGGCGGGCGTTTTCCAAGGCCACGGTCATGGAGTTGGCCAAGGTGTTGAGCAGGCGCACATCCGAATCGGAAAAGGCTTGTTCGCGGTCCAGATTCTGCAAGCTCACATACCCACGCACCATTTCACCGATCACCAGTGGCACGAAAATCATGGATTTCGGAAATGCTGTGCCGGGAATCGCATTCGGTACCTCGCCCGTTATGGTGGTCAACGCCTCAGCGGCATTCTCGTTGATCAAGATCATGCGCCGAGTTTTGATCAGACGAATTCGGATTTTGTCGAGCGGACGAGTGGATGGAAAATGTCGACGCCCATCTTCAAACAGGTATTTGAACGTTTCGGTTTGATTGTCGGGATCGAGTGTCGCAATGCTGACCACTTGGGCACTAAATAAATCCCGTATCTGATCCCCAACCAGATCATAAATGCTTTGGAGGTCCATCTGAGCCACGAGCCCTTGCTGCACGCTGTTGATCACGGCCAGCTCGGCGTTTCGTTGCTCGGTCACGGCCAAGAGACGGGTTGATTCGCTGAATAAGCGGGCGTTTTCGAGAGCGACGCTCATGGTATTGGCGAGTGTGCTGAGAAGACGCACATCTGATTCGCTGAATGCATGTTCACGATCGATGTTTTGCAAACTGACGTATCCTCGAACCTCATTTTCAACGGTCAGCGGTGTGAAAATGAGTGACTTCGGCAATCGAGTTCCTGGTATGGCTACCCGTTGACGCCCAGTAATCTCTATGGATCTCGCATCCGCATCCTCGTTGATGAGAAGTGTCTGCTTCGTTTCAATGATCCGTTTTCGAATGTTGTCAAAGGGCCTCTCCGAGGGGTAGAAGCGTTGGCCATCCTCAAAATAATAGTTGAAGTGCTCGACACTATTTTCAAAATCAAACGTGGCGATAAACACCACTTGAGAATCGAAAAGCTCACGTATGCGCTCACCGATCAGTGCATAAATATCGCTCAATTCCATTCGCGAGACCAAGGCCTCTTGAACCGCGCCAACAACCGCCAACTCCGCCTCCCGTTGGGCGAGCCTAGCCGTAACGTCCATCAGATTCGCCATGATGTATCCCTATTTTGCATGAGGTAAGTGAATCAGGAATTCAGTGAACTCCCCCTCCTTGGTTTCGATATCCAATTTACCCCCTAAGGTATGCACGATGATATCATAGGTCATAGATAAGCCAAGTCCTGTACCTTCTCCGGTCGGTTTTGTCGTGTAAAACGGTTCGAAAATCTTCTTACGAACCGTTTCCGGTATACCCGTTCCGTTATCGTGAATGCCAATTAGCACACTGTCTTTCAACATCTTGGTCTTCACCACAACGGTTGGTTTCACACCTTCGGAATAGCCTTTGCCGCGTTTGCGCTCGTTCACCGCATAACAAGCGTTGTTCACGATGTTCAGAATGGCGCGGCTAAGATCCTGAGGCACGACGTTCAGATCGCCCACTGCGGGATCCAGTTCGGTCTTGATATCGACTGAAAACGACGGATCGGTGGCACGCATGCCGTGGTAAGCCAGGTTCACATACTCGTCGACCAAGCCGTTGATCGAGATCTTTTGGATGTCGCCCGATTTGCCACGCGAGTGCATCAGCATCCCCTTCACGATCTTGTCGGCGCGGGTACCGTGTTCGTGGATCTTCTTCAGATTCATTCCAATATCGGACAATGTCTCCGAAACCAATGTGATCTGTTGTCGGTTTTCGGTTGTCAGTGTGGAGCCTTCGCCAAAAACAGACAACTGAAAACTGTCCACTTCTTTTTGGGCTTCGTCCACCAATTCAAGGCTCACACTGGCGAAGTTGTTCACGAAATTGAGCGGGTTTTTGATCTCATGCGCGATACCGGCGGTGAGCTGACCTAACGATGCTAGTTTCTCTTGCTGCACAAGCTGTTCTTGGGCGGCTTTGAGTTCGTTCAAGGCCGAATGCAGCTTCTTATAGGCCTCTGCATTCTCCAAAGCCACTCCCACGTTCGCCGCAATGGTGTTGAGCAATCTCAAATCACTGTTACCGAAGCGATTTTCCGTCTCTGTGCTTTGGACACTGATCACCCCGATGGCCACTTCCCCCGAAAGAATTGGGACACCTAAGAACGATGCTACGGTTTTGCCACGCTTCTCTGCGTTAAGTGTTTTGTATGCCGTATCGAGGTCTTCATTGACCAAGACGGCTTGCTTGGTCGATATGATTTTTTCGGTGAGTCCGTTTCCGAACAGCCTAGACTGTCCCATATCCCCGAAATAGTAGGGGAAGTGGATCCAATTCGTCTCCCGGTCGTGCATGGCCAAATAGACGATGTCGGCATTGAATGTCTCTAGCATCATATCACCCACCAGTTTCACCAAGGCGTCGAACTCGAGCTGCGCGACCAAGGCGTTACTCACCCTGTTCACCGTGTCCAATTCGGAGGCACGCTGATTGGTCTCACGCAAGAGCCGGTTCGTTTCATCGAACAGCCGAGCGTTTTCTAGGGCCACACTCATGGAGTTGGTCAGAGTGGTGATCAGGCGTACATCCGATTCGCTGAACGCGTTTTCTTTCTCCACATTCTGGAGGCTCACCGATCCAACCACCACATCTCCGACAATCATCGGGACGAAAATCGCCGATTTGGGAGCCAAGCCCTTCGTAATCGCTGTTCCTTGAGCTCGAATGGCGATATCCTCGTACTTTTCATTGATGAGTAGAAAGTCTTTTGTCTCGACCAAAATATTGTTCGCCCAGATCAGTGGACGTGGATTTACCTCAATCCGAACGCCCTTCTCCACCGCATACTGCCAATGTTCAAGGCCGGTTTTGTGATCGAACGTTCGGATGATCAGGGTTTGAGTGTTCAGCACGTCGCAAATGCGTTCACCCACGAGGTCGTAAATAGCCTGCATGTCCATTTCGCGGACTAAGCCATCCTGTACGCTGTTGATCACTGCCAATTCGGCATTTCGTTGTTCGGTCTCAGCCAAAAGACGTGTTGTTTCGCTGAACAAACGAGCGTTCTCAAGAGCCACACTCATGGTGGTGGCCAGCGTGTTGAGCAACCGAACATCCGAATCACTAAAGGCGTTTTCACGATCCAGATTCTGCAGACTCACACATCCTTGGACCTCATCGTTTACAATGAGTGGAACAAACACCAACGATTTGGGAAGTCGCGTGCCCGGTACAGGCAGATGCCGCTCGCCGGTGATCTGAAAGACCCTCTCATCCGCATCTTCGGTGATGTTCAAGATGGTTTTGTTCTTGATAAGCCAATAGCGGATGGCGTTCAGCGAGCGATGATCCGGATAGAGGCGTTCCCCATCCTCGAAAAGATATTGGAAGATTTCGAGTCCACGGGCTTGGTCGAAGGTGTAGATGCCGGTCACCTGTGCGTCAAAAAGACCACGAATGCGCTCGCCAACAAGGTCGTAAATACCTTTCATGTCCATAGCGGCAACCAAACCGTCTTGCACGCTGTTGATCACGGCTAATTCGGCGTTGCGTTGTTCTGTCTCGTTGAACAACCGGGCGTTCTCGAGAGCGACACTCATCGAATTGGTCAACATGCTGAGCAAACGCACGTCCGACTCGCTGAAGGCGTGTTCGCGATCCAGATTCTGGAGGGTGACATACCCGCGGACCTGATCACCCGCAATCATCGGTACCAATAGCACCGATTGAGGAACCCGAGTTCCAGGTATGGCTTTAAAGGGTTGACCGTTGATCTTCG
The DNA here is from genome assembly GCA_041749075.1 of Balneolales bacterium. Lineage (GTDB taxonomy): Bacteria > Bacteroidota > Rhodothermia > Balneolales > HLUCCA01 > CAMTWZ01. The sequence continues at coordinate 143,806 of JBGTBY010000030.1, forward strand.
AAATGATCTCTGTTGTGTTCTCATTGAATAGCAACGTGGTGCGCTCATCGATCAGTTTCTGGCGCAGGTTGTCGTACGAACGGTCGCTCGGAAACAGGCGGTCACCATCCTCGAAATAGTAATTGAAATGCTCCTTCTTCTCGTCATGCAGAAATGAGACGATGCTCGTCACCTGCGAATCGAACAACGTGCGGATGCGCTCGCCAACCAGGTCGTAAATGCCTTGCATGTCCATCTCAGCAACGAGACCATCTTGCACGCTGTTGATCACAGCGAGTTCGGCATTGCGTTGCTCGGTTTCATTGAATAACCGGGCGTTTTCCAAGGCCACACTCATGGAGTTGGCCAGCGTGTTGAGCAGGCGCACATCCGACTCGCCGAAGGCGTTTTCTTTGTCCAGATTCTGCAAGCTGACATAGCCCCGGACATGGTTGCCGATAGACAACGGCACGAAGATCATCGACTTTGGAAATTCGGTTCCGGGGATGGATTTCGGAGCTTCGCCAGTGATGGTCGTAAACGCTTCGGCAGAATTTTCATTGATCAGAATCATCTTTTGCGTCTTGATGAGACGCTGACGGATCTTATCGATGGTTCGAGGCGATGAAAAATGTCGCTTTCCGTCTTCGTAGAGGTACTTGAACACTTCGATTTGATTCTCATGGTCGAAGATGGCCATGCACACCACTTGAGCGTCGAATAGGTCTCGGATCTTATCGCCCACCAAATCGTGGATGGCTTGAAGATCCATCTGGTCGGCCAGGCCTCGCTGCACGCTGTTGATCACCGCCAGCTCGGCATTACGCTGCTCGGTTTCGGCCAATAAACGGACCGACGCACTGAAATTGTGCGCGCTTTCCAACGCCACATTCATGCTGTTTACCAGTGTGCTAAGCAGACGCACATCCGACTCGCTGTAGGCGTTCTCTTCATCCAGATTCTGCAAACTCACACATCCCTTCACCTCATTGCCAACCACCATGGGTACGAACAAAAGTGATTTGGGCAGACGAGTTCCTGGAACGGACGTCATCGGCGTGCCTGTGATGCGCAACACCTCCTCTTGGGCATTCTCGTTCACGTGCAAGATGGACTTATTCGCGATGAGCCACTTGCGCAAATCGTTCAATGGACGTGGTTCCGGGTACACACGTTCCTCATCTTCAAACAGGTACTGGAAATGCTCGGTACCCGTCACCAAGTCGAACGTATAAATGCCGGCGGCAGGCGAAGCGAACAAGTCGCGTATCTGATCGCCCACCAAGGTGTATATGTCAGACAATTCGCGCTTAGCGGCCAAGGCCTCTTGAACACTGCCTATAACAGCTAGCTCTGCTTCGCGCTGAGCGAGCAAAGCAGCCAACTCAACCACGTTGCGTGCCATCATTCCTCCTTATCGGAATATTGACGGATCTCCTCTTTCAGCTTTTCAAAATCGATGGGTTTGGTAAAAAACTCCTTCGCACCAGACGACATCGCGCTTCGCATATTGTCATCATCGCCATAGGCGGAAATCATGCTGACATGGATGGGTGGAAATTCGGCTTTCACCTTTTCAAGCAGTTCGATGCCGGTCATGCCGGGCATGTTGATGTCGGAGAAGATGTACATCACATCGGGTGGATCGGTATCGCGAAGGATTCGAAGGGCTTCGTCGCCAGAAAAGGCGAATTCAAGGATGAGATCACCGGAGCGGATCTCTTTACGGAAGTGTTGGCGAAACAGCATTTCGACATCCACTTCATCATCGACAACCAGAAATTTCAACATTCTAAACTCATTGGTTAAAAGGCAATTCTATTGAGAAACACACGCCTGGTGACACATTTGATACGGTCATTATACCCCCGTGAGCCGTTATAATATCCATTGTGATGCTCAAACCCAAACCAGTACCCTCCGTTCCTTTTTTTGTCGTGAAAAAAGGCTGAAGGATCTTGTCCTTGATGTCGTCGGGGATGCCGGGACCGTTGTCTTCGACTTCAATCATGATAACACTGGAGGTGCGATTGGTGCGTAGTATTAATGTTGAAGGTTGAAGGTCCACGTCTTTCATCGCATCAAACGCATTGTTGCACAGATTCAGGATCACTCGTGAAAAATCTTCGACCACGAGCGGGATGGAGCCGGCGGTTGGATCGAGCTCGTAGCGGATGTCGACGGTGATCGGGTTCTTCGCCGCCCGCATCCCATGAAACGCCAGGTTCGCGTACTCCTGGACGAGCGCGTTGATGTCGGTCGGTTCTTTTTTTCCACTTCCGCCGCGCGAATGCATCAGCATGGACTTGACGATCTTATCGGCGCGGGTGCCGTGTTCGTGGATCTTTCGCAGATTTTGGTCGATGTCGCCGAGTGTCTCACTCAATGTTGAAGGTTGAATGTTGAAGGTTGAATCAAGACGACTTACCTCTTCCTTCGCTTCCGCCAAGAGCTCCCGGCTCACACTCGCGAAATTGTTCACGAAGTTGAGCGGGTTTTTGATCTCGTGCGCAATGCCGGCCGTGAGCTGACCCAGGGAAGCGAGTTTTTCCTGCTGCACGAGCTGGGCTTGCGTGGACTTGAGCACCGTGTAGGCCTTCTCGATTTCCTTTGCTTGGGCCAATTCATGCTCGCGGGTGCGCTCTCGCTCTTTGCGGATCAGTCGCCGACGCTGGGTGCGATCCACCCCGAACACCAACCCGGCAAACACCATCGCATAGATGCCATACGCCCACCACGTCCGCCACCAGGGCGGGAGAATTCGGATAGACAGGCTGGCAGGGACTTCCGATACCAATCCTTCCGCATTCGTCGCATTTACCAACAAGGTATACCGACCCGGAGGCAGGTTCGTGAACTGGATGAGCCGCCGCGTGCCCGCATCCACCCAGTCGTCATGATACCCTTCCAACATGTACGAATAGGTGGTTCGGCTGGTATTTCGGAAGTTGACCGAGACGTATTCGATGTTGATCTCGTTGTCGGCCCAATCGATGGCAATGTCTCCGTTTTTTTGACGAGGCTTGCCTGCCACATTCACATCTGTAATGAGGATTCTCGGTGCAGTGGATAAATCGCGGATGGAAGCGGGATGGAAGATGTTCACGCCGCCGACGCCACCGAACAGGATTTCCCCGTTCTTGCGCTCGAAGGCAGAGCCACGGTTCATGCGGAACGGACGCAGCCCGTCTTCCTTCTCGAAGTGCCGGAACCGTTCGGTCTTAGGATCAAATCGTGAAATGCTGTGTTCGGTGGTCATCCACAGAAATCCGGCCGCGTCTTCGATGATGGTGTACACGTTGTAGTACGACAGCCCTTTCGATTTGTCGAACAACGTGAAGGTCTCTGTCGATGGCACATAGCGCACCAAACCGTCGTTTCGGCCGAACCAGAGGGTTCCATCACGCGCTTCGATGAACCAATGGACGATGCCCTGCGCCAGAATATCGCGGTATTGAGGTGTGACGGGTACCGGATTGAACCGGTTGGCGTTGAGATCCATCCGCCCCAAGAGATTGCCGCGGAGGGTTGAGGTCGAGTCAAGCAATCCGTTGTTGTCCATTGCCCAGACGGTGCCGGTAGGACCGATCTCGATATGATTCAGAGTCGCATTCACCTGCACGGGTGTCGCTTTCTTCGTGATCGGATCGTACTCTTTCACCCCTTCGGGCGTGGAAATCCATAACACGCTGTCGGGCATCCATTCCATGGCCAATACGGTCGATGACCGGAAATTCGGATTGATTGAAAACAGCGGGGTGGTTTTCAGAGTCAGCACATCGATACTGGAGAACACGTTATTGCTCGAATTGAACCAGACGGTTCGTTTCCCATCGAACACGCCGGCTTGGCGGCCCGTGTTGGTGCCACGGGTATCGGGCATGAGGATGGAGCCATCATACGGCAGAGATCGGATGGCGCCGGTGTTCCGGTTCCATTCGTAGGCATTCAATCCGTCGTTATTGAGCCAGAAGACGTTATCGCGGACTTCCAAAATGCCGTAATGCAAATTCAGAATATCGAAAGGATCGTTGGGTACAGCGGTAAACGCGTCGAGTTGTAACCGTGAACGGTCGGATTTGGCCAGGCCACGGGAGGTACCCACCCACAAGATGCCGTCCTCGTCTTCATAGAGCGACGTGGCGTAACTCCAAGGCAGGGAGTTGGGATTTCCTGCTTCGTAGCTGTAGATATGAAAACTGTCCGATTCGGGCAGATACCTGGACAGAGAGATGACGTTTCCGGCGCTGTTGGTGATCCAAACGACGCCATCACTAGTCTGCCGGATATCAGAAACCAGCACCCACCAAGCCGGTTGCCGTTCGCCTCTGTAGGTATACATCCGGGTCTCTCCCGTCTTGAGAAACCGGCGGAAGAGTCCGGATTCCGATCCGATCGGCGGAGAGTCGAGCTCCGTGACCAATCGAGCACGATAACCGACCCACAGAACATCATCGCGGTCCACAAACAGCGAGCTGATGACGTTGTTGGGAATGGACTCAGGGTCTGATGAATCATTGACCCAGTGATCCAGACTCGTTCCTGTTTGGGAATCGAGCACGTGTATGCCGCCACCAGCGATACCGACGTACAGTCGTCCGGCTGAATCTTCTGCAAGGCCGGTGACTGCGAACGTGCCCGGAGCATTCCGCATATAACGAGAGCGGTCAAGCAGATGCCGGGTGAAGCGACCCGATGCCATGTCCATCGATGCCAACTCGCCGGAATTCATCCCTACCCAAAGTGTCCCGTTTCGGGTCTGATGCAGGCTTCCGATGGTTCCGGATGGCATCGTGGTGGAATCGTTCGGATGATGAGCGTACCGGAAGAACCGGTTCGATTTGGAATCATAGCGGTTCAGCGCGTTCGCGGTCGCGATCCAAAGCACGCCGTTCAGATCTGTGAGCACCTCCGACACGCTGTCGCTCGACAGACTGGTCGAATCGTCGCGATCATGGCTGAACGTCTTGAACGAATACCCGTCGTAGCGGGAGAGTCCGGCTTCGGTGGCAATCCACAGATACCCGTCTTTGTCTTGGGTGATGTCGCGAGCCCAGTTGCTGGGCAATCCTTGCTCCACTCGAAATCGCTCAAAATGCATCCGATCAAGGCTTTGAGCTTGGGTTTGAAGCGGCAACACGGCCGCGGCGATGAGGAAAGTCAGTGAGGCGAGGCGCATCAGCATGGGAGAGTCAAGATGAATGTGGTTTTGCCGGGTACCGAGTCGATCGACATCGATCCGCCGTGGGATTGAAGGATGTCGTTCGAAATGGAAAGACCTAATCCAGTTCCATCCGTTCCTTTTTTCGTGGTGAAGAACGGTTGAAGGATTTTGTCTTTGATGTCATCAGGAATACCGGGACCGTTGTCTTCGACGTCGATGATCACGGAATCGATTGTGCGCTTGGTCCTGAGAATCAATGTTGAAGGTTGAAGGCTGAATGTTGAATTGGGGGAGTCTGACATCGCGCCTTTAAAGTCGCGCGTCGCGCTATCCCGAAGGGCATCAAACGCATTGTTGCACAAGTTCAGAATCACGCGGGAGAAGTCTTCGGCGACAAGCGGGATTGATCCGGCGGTTGGATCGAGCTCGTAGCGGATGTCGACCGTGATCGGGTTCTTCGCCGCCCGCATCCCATGAAACGCAAGATTCGCGTACTCGCGGATCAGCGCGTTCACATCAGTCGGCTCCATCTTGCCGCTACCACCGCGAGAATGAAGGAGCATCGATTTGACGATCTTGTCGGCGCGTGTGCCGTGTTCGTGGATCTTACGAAGATTGGTTTCGATGTCGGTTAGCGTTTCATTTAATGTTGAAGGCTGAATGTTGAATGTTGAAGTAAGACGATCGACTTCTTCTTTTGCCTCTATGACCAATTCCGTGCTCACACTCGCGAAATTGTTCACAAAGTTGAGCGGGTTCTTGATTTCGTGTGCGATGCCGGCGGTGAGTTGACCGAGGGAAGCGAGTTTTTCCTGCTGGATTAGCTGGGCCATTGTCGACCTGAGTTGAGAGGTGGCTTCGGCTACTTCCTTTTCAAGGCGCTGATTGCGCTCATTATTGAGCCTAGTATAATTCAGAATGATGTGGATGAGCATCCCGACCGGAATGCTCAGATAGATCAACGAAATAATGATAAACGGCACATAAATGCCTTGCTGATACCATTCCGAAGTCTCTGCCAGCGTTACGGTGATCATGCAGACTACGACCAGCAGAATGGACACCAGGATCACCCATCCTTCCCGCTTAATAAGCGCCCAGTCTCGAACCACCCTCCAGAGGACGAGGATGCCTGCTAGGGCGATGTAGCTGACCAAGCCGAACTGGGCAGCGCCGGTTTGGAAGGCGTAGATCGTGAGTCCGACGTAGAACACCATCAGCCCGTAGACAAACTTTGGCGGACGCTTCCCGACCACATGATGCATCATGATGATCATGACCGGAATGGCGAAGCCGATACCAAACGTGAAGAGGAGCTGGACGAGGGTGCTCCCGATATGGTCAAGTTCCAGGATGCCGGGCAAGCTGTTGCCGAGCTGGGCGATAAACAGGAGAGTGGTGAACACCAGGGTGCTTCCCACAAGCTTATTCGAGAGGTTCAGCATCCAGAAGAAGAGAAAAACCAACGTGAGCAGCGCGAGGGCCGATATCCAAGTGATGTTCTGATATAGATTTACGCGCGACGCATTTAGAATGTACTGGGCATACTCGGGCTTGGCGAGGCGAATAAGCGGATCAATGTCGAGCGGCGTGTTCATCCACAGGAACGTGGCCGGTTCCTGGTGGTTGGCGTAGCGCACAGCCATGGTGTAAGTTCGGCCTAGCTCGAGGTGTACAGGTGGTACTCGCGGAAGCTGGTTGAGAGGATGGTCATGGATCACGGAATCGGGATCGGAGCTCGGTCTTCCCCATGAGCCGTGATCGACACCGTCGATAAAGAGGGTGAGTCCGCCCCAAGTGCCCACGCGCCAGAGAAGAGGCGTGTTGGTGAGTGTGGAATCGATGGTGAACCGGAAGCGGAACCATCCGATGCCGTTCCACGCGATCGAATCGGGAGCGTCGGCGTTTAGCCGGATGTCGGCAGGAGACGTTCGGAACCATTCCGAATCATCGAAATTCGGATCGGCATAGGCGGGATTGTCGCCCGGCATGTACGTCCATCCCGCTTGATTCGACAGGAAAGCAACTCCAGCTTGAGGATGAAACAATGAATCGGAGACGACGAATGGCGGGGCGCTCACAAGAAGCGCGGTGAGCCAAGCGAATGCAAACATAGGTGTGTGGACTAAGAATGGGCTCGGTCAATATAGAGGATGGGAATAAGAATTGCGATTCGCATGCGTTACAGATAGATTGGGGAAAACCACATATATATTATGCGCATACTAGTCGTCGTTTTCATCTTGGGCACATTCACAGCGTGCCAGTCCGAACCGGACATGACAGCCGATCAGGCGAAAGCCGATTCGTTAATTATCACACTCAATGCGGGCGAAGATTCCATCCAGGTGGCCAGTGATTCGCTTGATGCCGCTTTGGACTCACTCGAAACCATTGGAGAATGACCATGATCGCAAGTATGTTGATCGCATTGATGTTCGTGATTCAGCCACCGCAAAAGCCGGAACGTCCGGTAAACCGTGGAAAATCCGACAGCGCCGCTGTGGAGAGACAAGCTAGGAAAGACAGTATTCGCCAGCACGATCGACCCGATTCCCAACGTGGTGCGGCTTACGGAACGAAAAAAGACACCTTGACGGGGCGTGAATTCGGACGCTTGCGTTCGGAAGAGGCTCGTGCGCGGGTGCATGGTCGCGCCGACAGTTTGGAGACACGTCTTGCCGAGAGTGAAGAGAAAGTATCGGAAGCACGTGAGCGGATCCGTCAGGCCAAAGAGCGGGTAGACCGCAAAGAACAGAATCGGCGTGTCAACCGAGCCGAGATCGCAGAAGACAGGCGCAAGATCGCACAGGCCGAGGCGAGATTGGCAGAGCTCGAGGCGAGATTGGCTGAGCAACGCGCGAGATTGGGGGCGGTACTGGTTGATGGGGTCGTTGATGCTGTCCGCAAGCCCCTCTAAATACCTATCGAATAGCGTTCGAAAATATCGATATATGGGCTATTGACGGGGTCGAATGATTAGATGCTGTCCGCAAGTCTACATAAACAACTAACAAATTGAGCCTGGATTGATGTTCTGCATCATTCAACCACCGAATCCGAATGCACCTATTTCGGATTGAAATCAGGTACGAATTCTGTGCTCGGGTTTGAGTACTCGTGTGCAACCACGAAATTCTGAAAATCACCAAACACGTCGAACAATCCGCAGCTTGCTTTGTACCTATCATCCATGAATCTGTACTGATGATAGGAGCTATAAGCCCAATCCGACATTCCATCGACAAATCCATGATTTACCGGATTTCGATGGATATAGCGAACCACATTTCGATAGTATTCATCATCTGTTATCGCCTTTCGTTTGAAGTTGGATATAAAAAGATTTCCCATCCTTGAATACACATTATTCATGTACTGAGCGTGTGAGCTGAATGCACGACCTAGGCATGTCGACATATATCTGCTGAACTCAAACTCGTCCATAAGTCCAACTTTATCAATCATTTTGATGCGTTTGATTTCTTCCCTCACCAATCTGTTCATAATCTCTTCTTTCGAACAGATCCGAATTAACAGATGCAGGTGATTCGGCATTAGACAATACGCATGGAGATCACTGAAAAACCGTGTGTGATACGGTAGGACGGAGAGGAATCTCATATAATCATCGGAAACTCGGAACAGGTTATCTGAACCTACCGCATGATTGTAAATATGAAATATCTCGCTCGGATGAAGGAGTGGTTTCATTGGGATGGGGGTCTGGCGATGTGACGTTGAACGATCGAAGATCAACTATTTAATTTACGAATGCAAGGAAATTCGTTCCTAAAAAAAGCTGTGAAATCTGTGCTTATAGTCGCCTCATTTCGTATTAATAACGGCCTCTATGTGCTAGAAACGATGTTTGATGGGAGTTTAGAGGGACTTGCGGACAGTATAACTTAATAAAATATGTTTTACTTCGTATATGATCCGATCTCGGAGCATGCTGCCGATCTAGACAAGATTTGCAGTGGCTCCAGGCTCGACGGGCGATACGGTTTTGGAGAGTCATTGGATGGGGGATTTCAGTATTCACATACTTAAGTGTAATTAATACATTCTTCGATCGAAATCAAGTGCAATCGTTCCTAAAAAAGTCTGTGAAATCTGTGCGCATGATGGGGTATCAGTCCTGAAAAAACGTTGTCCACGTCCTCCAAATGCGGTATGTTGCAGGATAAATACCACTTGCGGACAGCATACCTATATAAAAACCAATTGCCATGAAATTCCTCCTCATCTTCTTGTTTCCCTTGGCCTTGGCAGGCCAAGGCCTCACTCCTCTGCAGGTCGCGGAACTCCGACTCGTAACCAGCGTGTCGATCTCCCCCGACGCCTCCTTCCTCGCCTATACCCTCGCCATTCCCGCCAACCCGCTCACCGAAAACCGCCCCAGCACCACCCACCTTTTCGTGCTGAACCCGGCCACCGGAGCATCGCAACCTCTCGTGACCGACGCCTCCGTCTCCGCCGTCTCCATCCGGCCGCGCACCCAGACCATCACCTTCCTTTCCCGACGCCCAGGCGATGCCGGCTCCTCGCTGTACGAAATCCCAGCCACGGGCGGAACTCCGAAAAAACTACATTCCCATGAAACCTCCATCCTCTCTTATTCATGGGCTTCCGACGGCGCTCATATCGCGTACATCGCGAATGAACCTTCCACCCGACCCGCATCCGACCTTCCCTATCAACCCGAGCTGTTCGAAGAATACATCCCCAACCGCAAGGCTTTTTTGCAGAATGTGAACATGGCCGGCCATACGCCGCACAAACTCGACATCCCCGGTTCGGTGCACAACATCGCTTGGACGGCGGATCTCACTTCGCTCGCTCTTTCCGTGGCCCCAACGCCGAATGTGGACGACCAATACATGGCCCAAGCCATTTACATCGTATCGCACGCTACGAAATCTGTGACCGACACCATCCAACATGCCGGAAAACTCGCCGGATTCGCATTCAGTCCGGATGGACGCTCCATCGCGATCCACGGCGCATTCGATCTGAATGATCCGACCGATGCCCGACTCAAAGTCGCACCTGTACGCAATCAGGCGGTAGGCACCACCCTTCTGCCTGAATTCGAAGGGGAATTCGCCGCATTCAACTGGCATTCGAACCAGGAAATCCGCTTCATCGCCAGTGAAGGCACACAAACGAGTTTCGGTGGCATTCGTCCGGACGGATCGCGCATGGCCCGCATCCTACCAACAACTGGACCGATTTTCACCTCGTTTTCAGCTTCCACAAATGGCACAGTCGCGTTTGTGGCCAGCACGCCTTCGCATCCTGCCGAAGTCTACATCAAAACTCCACGCGACCAAGCCGCACGTCGCCTCACCGATTCCAATCCTTGGCTGAAGGATGTGACATTGGCCAAGCAGGAAGTCATCACATACACCTCTCGTGACGGATTGGCTCTTCAAGGCGTCTTGTTTCGTCCGGTTGGCGAGCAAGCCGGCACCACATATCCGCTGATCACCGTGGTGCACGGCGGACCCGAAGCGCACTATTCGAACGGTTGGCTCACCGGTTACAACGCACCCGGACATGTGGCCGCGGCAAAAGGATATGCCGTGTTCTATCCGAACTACCGCGGAAGCACGGGTCGTGGCATCCCCTTCACCTATCTATCGCAGGGCGATCTAGGCGGAAAAGAATTCGATGATGTGGTGGATGGTGTGGATCATCTCATATCGATCGGATTGGTCGACAGCGCCCGTGTGGGAGTCACCGGCGGTTCGTATGGCGGCTACGCCACGGCTTGGATGAGTACCTTCTATTCGCATCGCTTCGCGGCAGGTGTGATGTCGGTCGGCATCAGCAACAACATCTCGAAATGGGGCACGAGCGACATCCCCGAAGAACTGTTCCATGTGCATTCGCGCAAGCGCATCTGGGATTATTGGGAAGACAACCTGAAACGAAGTCCTATTTATTATGTGGACCGGGCTCAGACCCCGCTGCTCATCCTGCATGGAAAAGAGGACACGAGGGTTCATCCGGGGCAATCGCTCGAGCTGTTCCGTCACATCAAAGTGCGCAAGCCGAATGTGCCGCTGCGCTTGGTGCTATATCCCGGCGAAGGACACGGAAACCGGAATTCCACCGCACGTTATGATTACCATCTTCGTATGATGGAGTGGTTTGATACCTATCTTGCAGAGTAAAAGGAGTACACCATGATCCGCCTGAACCGCATTCTTGTCGCCACTGATTTTTCCGAAGATTCGCGCGCGGCTTATCCGTTCGCCAATGCTCTTGCCTCCAAATACGGAGGCAAAATCGATCTTCTGCATGTGATCCCATCGTTCCGATATCTGAACGACAGCATCTCGAGAATGGGACTGCCGATCGATATGGACAAGGACATTTTTCCGAAGATGCTCGAGGAAACCAAATCACGCCTCCAAGACGATATGACGCATCATATCCTCACCGATCATCATGGGGATGTGGTGGTGAAAGTGGATTTCAAGGCATCGGAAGCCATTGCGAGCCAAGCAGAAAAGCGGAATGCGGATGTGATTGTGATGGGTGCCACCGGCGAAGGCCGACATCGGATGTTCACAGGAACCACGACCGATAAAACCACGAGAATCGCCACGGTTCCGGTCCTTTCCATCCCGAAAGATGCGGTTCCAGGGGATGTGAATCGAATCTTGGTGCCGACCGATTATTCCGAAAATTCGTTTCATGCGCTTCGCGGCGCGATGTCGATGGCCGATTCATTATCTGCGGAAATCGTCCTGTTTCATGTGGTCGAGTTGTATGGAAGTCTTTCCGAAAATGAGCCACGTGAAGCCGGACGCGACGAGCTGGAAAGCATCCGCGAAAAGCTCGCATCCAAAATCGCGAACTGGCTTGAGCGCAATCCTGAATTGCACATCCGCTATCAACAAGGAAACGCGCAGTCGTATTTCATATTGACTCGCCATGGGCAGGAACGCAAGGTTCCGGTTCGCATCGAAGTCACGAAAGGCTTATCCGCGCATTACGAAATCACGGATTTCGCTCAAGAAAACGCCGATATGATCGTGATGACGACGCACGGACGCAGCGGATTGAATCACTTGTTCATGGGATCCACCACCGAGCGCGTGGTTCATGCCACGAACATCCCGGTTCTTACCTGGCGGCCCGTTAAAAGCGAGTAAGCTCGCGTTCGGTGAAGGTGGAAGCGGGGATGGATTTGTCGAACACCCGGTTCTTCCATAGAAGCTCGGTGCGTCGGTTCGTGAGCAGGTCGCGCATTTCGAGGAGATTGCCGCGCCAGATTCCGGAAATCACTTCTTGGATGTCGGATACTGTGAGTTTGCGCGTCGCTTTGCCTGAGGCGTTGTAATAGACGGCTTCCATCATCACATATCGGACCGGATCCACCACATACTCCGCATAGGCGAAGGTTCGTTCGGATGCGGGCGTGCCACGGACGGTCCATTTATTTGGTGATTTGCTCAGCACTTGGAATTTGAAATCGGAATAATCGACCGGACGAAGATCATCGAACAGGAAATCAGAACCCATGAACCGGTCCGACAGTTGAGCGGCGCCAATGGTTTGGATACGTCCGATCGCAGGCAGATAGAGTTTTTGGGAATCCTGGTCGCCGTCTTGTAACGTGAGCAATGCGGTTCCACGGACATCCGCGGGTGATTGGAAGCGGACCAGCACTTTGCTCACATCCCCCTCATTGAAACTCCACGAATCGATGTCGCGCACTCGGGAACGACCACGGGCGTCGAAGATGGACATTTTCACTTGTCCGGACTCGTATTTGATCGCATTTGAGCGACGTTCGATTTCGGAAAACAGGCGGTCGGCATCGGCATCTTGCCCTAGTAAAGAGGTAGCGAGGAAGACAGAAGAGAGGATGAGAAGCGATAAACGGATGATATAGTACATGTCATAAAATACGAAGAACCCCCTATCTATTAGAATAGCGCTTCCATAGAGTTTATCTGCTCTAAGCCATTAAAAAACAAAAGATATCCGTTGACTGTTGTAATAAGAAGTCCGTACCTTGTGTGGCCTAAATCATACTTCATGATGTAAAGCAAGCACCCTTAACTCAACCAACCGTATGCGTTCCATTCTTTTTGCATTGATCGTGGTCGTGGGTATTTCTTGCACCACGCAAGAGACCCAAGTCACTGTCGAAACTCCAGCTGTCGATTCGACCGTTGTAGCTGTAGACACGACAGCCATGGACTCTGTAGCTGCTGATACCACGTCTGCCCAATAAGCCGTCGTCCGATACAAGCTTCTGAGAAAGCACCGGGTGAGAATCCGGTGCTTTTTTTTTACCTTTTGGGGCATTCGGGCCCATAGCTCAGTCGGTTAGAGCAGTCGACTCATAATCGATTGGTCGCAGGTTCAAGTCCTGCTGGGCCCACTTTAGAAGCGGGATGCAGGATGGTAGATGCGGGATGCGGGAAGAATTCAACGGCTGATGCACTTTTGTTGCGCCAGTAATCTTCCCGCGGTGGGGGTTTATCCCCACCTCTTGCTTCGCACGTCGCGCCTCGCGCTTCGCACCAATTCTTACATCAGCTCCAGATCCTGCAGTTTGCGTCCCAGCACATCATCGGCAGCCAGCTTCAGGAAATCCTCATGAAGGTTTAACACACGCAACACATGGAAATAGGCCCCCATCGCAACCGATGGCTTTCCTTTCTCAATGTGATACAACGTGGTCCGATCGATGCCGGCCCGCTCTGCGACCTGGATGGTCGTGAGTTTGCGGCGCTTGCGAGCCAGTTTGATCTGCTCCCCTACCTGAACCAGTATTTTCTGGTGCTGAGGGAAGATGAGATGGGTTCCGTGTTTCATAATGTTGATATTGTTCAACAAATGTAGATTATTTGTTGAATATTATCAACATTATATTTGAATGCATGATCTTTTTTGACGGGAATAATGGTCTCTTTTTCCGTCAAAAAGCCATTACAAGGGGTGACTTGACACCATCGCAGGATTTGCTAGCTTTAAGGATGACACCCATCCTATACCATTGCCACACAGTGCGAGTGCCCGTGATCAGCGCCCCGACAGGGCCGTACCTGTCCGATAACACATGGACACAGTGGAAATCCATTGGCTCCACCGCCAACTGCGGGAGCATCACCAGCTATCAGTGGAAACTAGGCAGTACTGTGTTGTCGACCTTAGCCAACTTCAGTTATAAGGTAGTGTTGGGATCGAACCAGACCGACAGCACCTTCATACTCAAACTTGTGATCACAAACACAGTGGGCAGGAAAGACTCCACGACGCGAACCGTCACCGTCCGGGACTACCAAGGACAATACTACGTCAATGACC
>JBGTBY010000031.1:0-278226 GCA_041749075.1 Balneolales bacterium
GCGCACCGAGCCGGGTACGCCAGATGCCAGCGCTCCGCGCTGGCTGAGCGCCGGCTGGGCGGCACCGCTCGAATCCACATACATGTCGCGGTGAGCCGCCGCCGGCGCCATCTCGCGGAAATCGAGCGCGGCTGTGGTCCCATCCGCCAATCGCAAAACCATGAATCCGCCACCACCCAAGTTTCCGGCCTGCGGGTAGGTCACCGCCAATGTGAAAAACGTGGCCACGGCCGCATCCACCGCGTTTCCGCCATTTTTTAAAACGTGTGCTCCCACATCCGATGCCAACGGATCGGCGCTGGAAACCACCGCATGTTGAAAGGTCTGTGCTGTCGCAGGAATCGCGATCAGACACATCAGAATCCATCTAATAATCATATTTCCATTGAATGTCGACACCCGACTTCCGCTTGTCGGAGCCGGTCACGATCAGGTTCAGATTTTGTCGCAAGGCGTATTCGATGATCACTTGGCTGTCTGAGGTGCTTCCAAGTTCCTGCAATATCGCCACAAATAACCTGTCGTTGATAAATTTTCCAGCCTTGATGGATGTACCTGTGCTGCCACTGGTTCTGGAGTTGTCGATTTCGATCACATCCAATCCGAGTGTGTTTGCGGCCAGATCACCCACACGGTCCACCAACATGTCCACCGCGATGTTGCCCACATTCGACGAACCCGACATGGTCTGTTCCCACGCCATCAATTGTTGGAACGGTCGTGAGAACAAGGTGTAGCTAACGATGTCCTGTTCTTCCATCTCCGGGTCGCTTTCAAAACTCGGAATCGGTTTTTCATAGGTTCCGCTGATGATGTACCAGATGCGGATGTCGTGCGGCGGACGCAGTTCATACAATGTGCGGATTTGCAGATCCGGATTCGCCGGATTGCCGCTGAACATCAGATTTCCTGTCTCCAGGGTGAACCGCTTTCCGAGTTGCGTCACATTTCCTTGGTTGGTTCCCATCGTACCAAAGACACTCAGATCGCCGCCTTTTTCTTTCAGGATGTCGAGTTCGCCTCGTAGTTCCAGATTCAGCTCGGGCGATGAGCGATTTCGGACCCAGAAATTGCGTTGGGTCGAAAACCGCAATTCCATCGCCAGGTTATCGTACAATTCGACGCTATCTAGCCAAGGCGCGGATTCGTCCTCTAGCAACACATCCTCTACCGAATTGTCGCCGAAATTATCCAAATAGAGATACCCTCGCTCCAAGCGGACAGACCCCGTGAGTTGCGGATTCTCGAACGTGCCACGAAGCCGATTGTCAAGGCTCATGAATATCTGCCGGTCGCGGGTATCGGTAACCAGCATGTTCGTCCCTTTCAGTGTGAGATCGAAGGAGGATGGAACAAGTCCATCCAAGTTGATGGAGCCTGTCGCTGAGACGGTTCCATTGCTATGCAAGCTGATCCGGTTGACATCGATTCGACCTGGAACAAAGTTCAGATCGAAGCCCATATTGGTCAAGGTGATGTTCTGGTCAGGTAGAAACAGTGAACCTCTAGTCAGTTTGAATGTGCCGGTCAGGTCCGGATTGGAATAGGATCCGGACAGGTTGAGTTCGCCATTGATCAAGCCTCGTAGTCGGCGTGCGATAGCCGGATCCAGAAATAGATTGAATGCGTTGATGTTGAAATCCTTGGTCAACATCTTCAATTGGATGGTTTCCAATTCGGATTCGATGACGGGAACCATGCGTCGCATATCCACATCAAACGGCAGTCTGCCGCTGATGTCCAATGCGGTTTGACCCAAGGAGATCCATTTGGATTCCAATCGCACGGACCGGGTTCTGGAGTCGAACGCCCAGGAAAGTCCTAAGGAATCTACGGGTACCGAAGACAAGTTGGATTTCGTGAGATGCAATTCGCCTGAGAATCGTGGGATGCCCGCGGTGCCTCCTATCGTACCGTTGGTTCGGAAAAAACCAGGGATGGGTTCGAATCCGATGGATTCAAATAAGCCGGGAAACTCGGATAAATCTGTAGATGCGAGTCGAAACGAGCCTGTGATGGGTAATGTGAAAAAGTCCTCATCCAAGGAGGTCGGATCTTTAAACAGAAACGGTGTGGACAGGTTGATGTCCAACCACTTGGTTTGATTTTTCAATCCACCCGCAACCAATTTCAATCTTGCGTCCTTGAGTGAGACATCAAACCAAAGACTGTCGGCATTGACCGTAAGGATATTGAACTCATCGGTGTAGCCCGAAATTTTGAATTCCGGTTCGTCACCCTGATAATTCAAGTCACCAGATACATTTAGGCGCCCTGAGATGGGTTCCTTGAGATCGAGGAGTTCACTGATCACGGCGAAATCCGCATTTGATACGAGGAATGATAGACCTAGTGAGTCAGATTGTTGTGAGGCATCGATGCGAATGAGGGTTCCGCTATTTCCGGTCACCTCGAAATTATCCAAACGCAATCCGGTCTCGGTAACATCGAAGTTGAACGGATGTGAGAGTCGGTACGGTTCGTTAGCCATCATCAAATCCAGTTGCGAACCGATGAAATGCAGATGGGTGCCTATTTGTGTGATTTCACCTTCATGCTTCAAATGGATGTCTTCATTGGCTCGAGCTTCGAATACGTAAAATGCGGTGACGCTATCGGGATGGATGCGGCCTTCGGTGCGCAATTCAGCGAAAGGGATGTCCAATCCGCTCACTTCCACACGCTCCAATCGCAAGTTGGTGCCAAATGTGGGGATGGTGAGGATGTCGGATTCAACCAATCCCGTCATACTAGCAATGAAAATGGTGTCGACTCTCACATCATTCAAATCCACAAGTCCATCGAAACGCATGTGACCGGCTGCCGATCGGGTAAGTTTGGCGTTCAATTCGCCTCTGGCTTGAAGGGTTTCGAGTCCGGCCAATGTTGCCAAAGGCTGCAGGTTGAGGATGGTGAGTTTGGCATCCAAGCGGTTTGCCGGGTTCAACGGATCGTTCAGATCTTGGCGCATCGTGATGTTTCCGTTCGCGATGGCCGATTTTATGGTTCCTTGGGTGATGGTGAGTATCGATCGGTCGAGGTTGGCTACAGCGGTGATGCTGTCCACCCGCGCTCGGTTGATAATGGAATTGCGGATTTCAAGGCGGGCGTCGATCCGCGCTTCAGCCAGATCCACATTTCGGCCTCGAGCGGTCATCAACAGATTCAAGGATGTTGGAAACGACTCATATCCCTCGATCTGGCGCATATCGAACCCGGTGGTTTCCACTCTCAAAGCATACGTCGGATCTGGCCGATTCCAATTCGATCCGAAAACAAATGCGATGTTGTTTTGGCTGATCTGGATATCGCCCGAACTTTTTAGGCTGTCGCGATTCACAAATCCTGCTGCGGTGATGCGTTCGATGGTTTGCGTATCGAATCGCAATTGTCGGGCTGTGGCTGTGTAAGAGAGTCGGTATTGCGGCGCCAGTTCGGCTTTGATGGATGTGGATCCGATGCGGCCATCCGGAAGACGGATGCCGCGTGTGGCTAGGGTTCCGGAAAGTCGACCTGCCTCGATGCGCATCAGTGGCACGGAACCTTCGAACGTCGCATCGATGGACCGGATGTCGGGCATCGATGGATCGCCTAAGAGGCTTCGTAGATTCAATTGGGCGATCTGAAGCGTGAGCGCGGTCACGGTCGGGTCTTCGTCCACGCGAAGCTTCAGCCCGAGGTTGAAGCCGGACATCCCGGTTGCCTCCGCAAGCAGTTGCATGGTCAGATTATCTAGCGTTCCGCTGATGTCGAGCTGTGCGGATACATCCTGTTTCAATACATCGGATTCGGTCAATGCAACAATATCGCGCCAGGACAAGGGTTCTGTGATGGTGCTGGCTTGCAGCGACGAATCATCGAGGTTGTAAGTGGCCTCTGAACGAATGACGCTTCGACCGGTCGCAATCACAAGATCATCCAACTGGATTCGTTTGTTGCTCGCATCCCCTTTGAAACGGACATGTGTTGAATCGAGATCGATTCCACCCGCCATGAAATCCAAATTCGAGATGGATAGGGTTGGTTCAGTTCCCAACCAGGTTCCCGAAGCGGAGATCATCAAATCGTTCACATATGTTACGCCATCATAGGAAACCGATCCATTTCGGATGAGGAGCGAGCCCAGATTCAGGTCGAGAGGGAGTTCGGGAAACCCTTCGGATGTGGATGTGTCTGTTACGGCAGGGAGCGGGACATAGGTGATGCGGGGTCGCACCACCGACAATTCGTCGACTTGGATGGTGCGATGAATCAGTTGCCAGATTGAATATTGAACATGCACGGTATCGATGTCGACCGTAAGACTGCTGTCGCGATACGCGATGCCGACCAAGGTCGCGCCGTTCCACAGGTTGCCGTATGATTGCTCGATCCGCAGTGCCGGGACCGATTCGGTGAGTGTTGTGACGACATATCGGTGGAGCCATTCCGTAGTCAGAAACCATCGCACCGATATCCCAATCAGAAGGATGATGAGCAATGGGATCCAGATCCAGCGATATGTGCGTTTGCCGGACATCAGAATGCTTGTCCTACCGAAAAGTGGATTCCCCAACGACCCAGACGTTCGGTATCGAGATCTTGCTGTTTGGGATTCAGCTTGTAGCCGACATCCAACCGGATGGGGCCCAAGAACGAGGCGTATCCAATACCTGCGCCTACAGAGTATTGGAGAGAGCCGAATCCGAATTCATCGAACTGTCGCCAGACTTGACCGCCGTCGAAGAACAGGTTGGTAGATAGGTTATTGAGTAGGTTTCCGGCGTTTTGACGCAATTCGGTATTGAATGTGAGCATGGCGCGTCCACCATCCGGTACCAATCCGTTGGTTGTGGCGCGCTTGGGACCCAATTGCCAGCGACCGTATCCGCGAACATTATTGGTTCCACCGGCATAGAACCGGATGTTGGCAGGGATGAGATCATAGCTGGGTGCGAGCAAGGCACCTGATTCCACGCGCAAAGCCAACTGGGTGCCGCTACGAATCGGAATGTAACGCCGTACATCCAACGATGCTTTTTGATAGGTGATGGTTCCGAGTCCGAAAAGCCCTGAAAATTCCAGAAACGGTCGAAAGGCCCAGCCATCCGTTTGTTCGAAGAGAAATTGCTGATAGTAGCCCGAAAATTGCAAAGCGGATTTGTCGTACAACAATGTGCTGTCGCGCAATTGAACCTGCACGGATTTCAGAAATTCCTCGTTCCGTGTCAATTCGTAACTCACCGATCCGACCAAGTTCTGGTTGTATCGATACAGGAAGGTGTTTGTGGCACCGTATCTGAGCAGCAAATAACTTTCTTCATCCACACGCTGCGCAAATGGCGACACGACATAACTGCTGCTCGTGTTGTACACATACGGAATGAGGTAATCGACATTGATCCGTTGTTCGAGGAACGATGCTCGGATGGAGGTCGTAAAACTATGCGCGTTGCCAAAAGGATTTCGGTGGGTCCACGATGCGTTTCCACGGAAATACTCTTCATTACCGAATCCGACCATGGTTCGAACACTTCGAAGTGGAAATTCCCTCACACGGATGAAGAGATTCACGGTCGAATCGCGTTCTTGGTCTGGCACGCTGACGGTCACGAATCGGAACAAATGATGTGAGAAAATTTCTTGCTGCGCGCGCCCGAGATACCGTTGGTTGAATCGGTCGCCTTTTGTGATTCCGGTTTCGCGACGGATGAGGTTTGCTTCGACCGATTCGTGACCGACCACATGAATCGTGTCGATATACGTGACAGGGCCGGGATCCAATTTCAACGTGAGATCGGCCATGATCGCATTGGTGTCGGTCACCTGTTCGAGTTTCACCTCAACGAAAGCATAACCAAGATTTTGAAGGGTGTTTTTGAAAAGTCCCTCGGTATCGGCCACTCGAATCGGCTCGAAGCGTTCATCGATCTTGAGAGGATTGCGATTCAAGGCACGCCGGAAGACACGTGAGGATTGGACGGACTCGGATTCAAACCCCTCAGGCCATTCCACTTCAAACGTTCTGACCAAGGTCGGGGTGCCTTCATCGACGCTAAAGCGGATGTCGCGTTGCCAATCATGTTTCCCGTCACGAATCTGATAAGTGACGCGCGCATGCGAGAATCCGCGACGTTGGTAGTATCGCTGTATCCGGATCACATCACGCCTCACATCCGTCTCCACATAGTCATACCCCGTGCGTTTCCAGAAACGGAAACGTTCCATCAACGACCGTTCACGGTTAGCGATGACAGTACGAAGCACCAAATCGGGATAGGTCTCATTTCCACGAAAATCGACGCGCCGGACCTTGAGATCCAGCTGATCATCCTGTGCGGAAAGTGTCGTTGTCGCAATACATCCCAATAAAAGCCCAATCAATAACAAGCGAAAAGACTGCATTTCGGCAATATACCAAGTGTTCCGTGTATCTTGAGTGTATGATGAACGAACAGAGAATCCGACTATTGGGTTTGATCGCTATTGTGGCGTTTCAAGCCTGCTCTACAGCAAAACCGGTGGCCACGACGTTGTCTTACGACCCACCCGGAGCTACCACGGAGTCCAAGCCATTGGACCCTCATCACAAACGGTTGATTGGCGCCGGAGACCCGGTGGTATGGATAGACAATCGCTTTGATGGGGCCCGTTTCTCCGATTTTTATGCCGTGAACGACACCTTATTTCGGGTTGTCATCCACCCTGAAAACGCGCCCATCAACCGGAGCGCGTTTTATGGATTCCGAATTTGGGCGGATACGCGCCGTTCGGCTTGGATCGAGCTGACCTATGAAAACGGCTCTCATCGATACGTGCCCAAACTGAGCGTGGATGGGAAAAATTGGTCTGTGTTGGATAGTTCGGCCTTACATCGTGATGAAGAAGCCGGAACGGCTTGGTTTAAGATGGATGTGGACCGCGAACCGACCTGGGTTTCCGCGCAGCCGTTGTTCACGTCCGCCGACACGAACGACTGGCTCGCTTCACTGGGGCTGGAATCCGGCATCATCGGCCTCACGCATGAAGGTCGCCCGTTGCTGAATGTGGTGATCAATGAATCCGGAAATCCATCCGCGCCAGCCATTGTATTGATGACAAGGCAACATCCGCCCGAACTGACCGGCGAAATCGCGTTTCGCACGTTTGTGGAGACGGTGATGTCTGACAATGAACGGATGTCCGCCTTGCGTCGCACGCATCAGATCATCCTCTATCCGATGATGAATCCGGATGGGGTGGATGGCGGACATTGGCGGCACAATGCCGGGGGCGTGGACTTGAACCGCGATTGGGGGCCGTTCAATCAGCCCGAAACCCGCGCGGTCCGCGACAATATGAAGAACATCGCAAAGGGTGGCGGACCTATCGTGTTCATGCTCGATTTCCATTCCACTTGGTATGATGTGTTTTATACGATCGCACGAGATGAGGAACGCAGCGGGATTTCGGACCGCTGGCTGGATGGAATTCGCGCGCAGGTTCCCGGTTATGTGATTCGGGATGAGCCCTCCGGAACCGCACCGACGATCTCAAAAAATTGGTTCTTCCGGGAATTCCAGACCGTGGGAGTAACCTATGAAGTGGGTGATTCCACTCCAGAAGCGTTGATCAAGAATGTGGCCCGAGCCGCAGCATTTAGCATGGCAGACTTGTTGATCCCAATCCCATGAAAAAACGACTGATCGTGATCGGCGCCGGATTCGGCGGCATTTCCACCGTTCAAGCCCTGAAACGCGACGATATCGACATCACGATCATTGATCGAACAAATCATCATGTGTTTCAACCGCTCTTATATCAAGTAGCGACGGCGGCATTGGCTCCAGGCGACATCGCCGTTCCTATTCGGGGCATTTTGTCGAATCAGCGGAATGTGAATGTGGTGATGGGGGATGTGACCGGCATCGACACATCCGCCAAATCCGTGACCGTAGCGGACGGGCGGAGTTTTAGCTACGACGATTTGGTATTAGCACCCGGCGCGAGGCATAGTTACTTCGGTCATGATGATTGGGAAGCGCATAGTCCAGGACTCAAAACCATAGCCGACGCGCTCACCCTTCGGGAAATGATGCTCACCAATTTCGAAAAGGCCGAGCAGGTGAACGATCAGGACGCCATTCCCTATCTGAATTTCGTGATTGTGGGTGGTGGACCGACAGGTGTGGAGTTGGCCGGTGCCATCGCCGAAATCACTCGTAAAACCATGTTGAAAGATTTTCGTCGCATTTCTCCAGGCAAGGTACATGTGTATCTGATCGAGGCGTTGCCGCAGGTACTATCGGCGTATTCCACCAATTTATCTGAGAAAGCACGTCGATCATTGGAAAGCCTGGGTGTGAAAGTGCTCACCAATACACGGGTTGAGAAGATCGATGAGTCAGGGGTGAAGACGAACAACGGATTCATCGCCAGCAAAAGCATCATTTGGGCGGCGGGGAACCAGGCATCACCGCTCATCAACCTGGTGAATGTGGAAACGGATCGGGCAGGCCGCGCCATGGTGACACCTCGCCTTCACCTTGCCCAAGATGACCATGTGTTTGTGATTGGAGATGCGGCGCATGTGGAGCATTCCCAGGGAACGGTTCCCGGCGTGGCCCAAGGCGCCATGCAGATGGGGCAATATGTGGCCGGATTGCTGCGACGTCGTTATGCGGGAAAATCCGAACCCAAGGCATTTCGATATCGGGATTTGGGAAACATGGCCACCATCGGACGGGCGAAAGCCATCGCCGACATCAAAGGCATGGAGTTTCATGGAACATTGGCCTGGCTGATGTGGTGCGTGATCCATGTCGCTCAATTGATCAGTTTCCGCAACCGATTCCGCGTGATGGCGGAGTGGTTCTGGTATTACATCACGTTCAAAGGCGGATTCAGGCTCATTACCGGCGTTCGACGGAAATAACTACCTTCATCGATGCACTTCTTATTCGCCCTGTTCTTGTGGTTTCAGAGTCCGCAAGACGTCACATTCACCATCCTTCACACCAACGACGAGCACTCGGCTCTCATTCCCGCGCCGATTGCGACTCCCGAAACCGCATTGGGTGGCATGGCTCGGCTTGCGACGGAGCTCAGCTATTGGCGCGACAAGAAAGCCAAGGAAAACGAACCGGTCTTTGTTCTTTCAGGTGGTGACTTCAGTACCGGCACCCCATTTAACTGGTTGGTGTTCAACGGCGAAGCGCCTGAGTTGGAACTCATGTTGGAGTTGAAATATGACGTGATCACCTTGGGAAATCATGAGTTCGATTATGGTCCAGATAGGCTGGTTTCCTATATGGCCAAAGCCGGTTACCCGGCAAAGGCCGCATCCACACCCATGCTTTCAGCGAACATTCTCATCCCGGCTGGACATCCACTTGCGGATATGGGCATCACACCGACACATGTTGCCGAGCTTCCATCCGGACACAAAATCGGGTTCATCGGTCTGATGGGCATGGATGCGGCGGATGTGGCTCCGTACAAAGATCCGATCTCATTCGCGCCATTGGCCGAAACCACGCGCAGGGAAATCGATCGGCTCAAAGCGGAAGGGGTCACGATTTTCATCGCCGTCACGCATTCTGGCGTGGAAGAAGACATCCAGCTTGCCAAGGATGTTCCGGAATTGCATCTAATTGTGGGCGGACACTCGCATACCCTCATCCCCGAACCGATGCGTGTGAACAAGACGCTGATTGTACAAGCGGGATCCTTGTTGCAGTATGTGGGTATTCTCGAAATCGCCTATGATCCGGAAAAGGGCACCATCCGCCTGTTGAATGAAGAGCGCGGAAATCCATATGTGAAAGCCTTGTCGGATGGGGTTGAATCCGATTCCACGATGTTGGAAAAAGTCAGAGGATACGAGAATATGCTGGATGGGGCCATTGCCAATTGGACATCCGGACAGGTCACAGATCATCGCGCCATCCTATCCGAAACCGGTTTCCCAATTCCCAGCACACCGATCTTGCAAGAAACACCGATGGGAAATGTTGTGACGGATGCGATTCGTCTCGGCGTGCAGAATGCGATGAGCGAGCGGGTGGATTTCGCGTTTCTGGCAAATGGAGTGATACGGGGTGATTTTCCCGCTGGACCCATTCCGTTTTATGATGTGGTGTCTTACACGGGGCTTGGATCGGGTCCGGATGATTCACCTGGTTATCCGCTTGTGAGCGTGTATTTCACAGGGACCGAAGTGAGGCGCATTATCGAAATCACGATTCTTCTATCGCAGCTTCGGGGCGACACCTATTACTTGCAAACATCCGGATTGAGATATGAGTTTGATGTGGATCGTGCCATCTGGTTGCGAATTCCATTTGTAGGAACTCCGATTCCGGCCTCGAAAGCCGTTTCGAATGCCTGGCGTTATACCGGAGAAGGGCGTCAGGGTAATTTTCCGGAGCAATTCGAATCACTGGAGTGGGAGGATGAGCGGCTCTATCATGTGGTCACCGATTACTACAATGCCTCGTTTCTTCCGTTCGTGGGCACGATTGTCCCGAACCTTCAACTCGAATTCAAAGACAAAAACGGCGAGCCGGTGCAGTTGGATAATCGGATTGTCTATCGGGATGGGAAACCATACAAAGTTTGGCAAGCTGTAGCTGAGTATGCGATGGCGAATCCCATCATTCCCGCATCCTATCAAGCCGAATTCCAGCGCCAAATTCCAGTCAACAAGCTTCATATGTTGTTTTGGCCGGGTCTCTTGACAGGTGCATTGGTTGCCGGATTAATAATCCTCTTTCTGAAACGTCGCACATCGCGCCTCGCGCTTTGAACAACTAACCACTAACGAATTTGTCTTTCTACAGCCGTTGGATCTTTCCATACATGATGGATGTCGCGATGCAAGATTCATTGTTCACTCGCTATCGGATAGATGCATTGAAAGATGTGATGGGGGATGTGTTGGAAATCGGAGTAGGGACGGGCTTGAATCTGAAATATTATCCCGAAGAGGTGAGACACCTCGATGTGGTGGATTCCAATCCCGGGATGAATGTTCTGCTACGTCGACGAATGAAAGGCATTCCGTTTCCTGTGGAACATGCCACGATCAGCGCGGAAACCTTGCCTTATGCGAACGAACAATTCGATATGGTGGTGTCGACCTGGACCTTATGCAGCATTCCGGACGTGTCGAAAGCCCTATCTGAAATCTTTCGTGTTCTAAAGCCCAGCGGACAATTCCGATATGTGGAACATGGATTGGCTCCGGATGCGAACGTCGCGAAATGGCAACATCGGCTCAATGGAATACAACATGTGATTGCGGATGGATGTCATTTGGACCGCAATATCACGGAACTGATTCGCTCGGCCGGATTCGAATTGACCAATATGCATAACGCGTACACGCCAAAGACCCCTAAATTCGTTGGATATCATTACACCGGAATCGCACTCAAGCCCAACGCATGAAATTTCTCCTATTCGTCGTCCTCCTTCTCCCCGCCGCGCTCCAAGCCCAAAGCGCCGACATCATCCGACGCGTGGAACCCTTGCTCAACGACCCGATCTGGGACCATAGCACGTGGGGAATCGCGGTGAAAGACCTCTCCAACGGAAAATGGATCTACCGGCATAATGCCGAGAAACTGCTGATGCCGGCCTCCAATACGAAAATCTATACCTCCGCCGCCGCTCTTGTCCGACTCGGCGCATCCTACCGTTACACAACCGTTCTTTCCGTGGCCGGCGACGATCTGATTCTGACCGGTGGTGGCGACCCAACATTGGGCGGACGCTTCACCAAGGGCGACCGCACCCTGGTGTTCCGCCAATGGGCCGATTCATTGAAAGCCGCTGGTGTCGATACCATCCGTGGAAGATTGTTGGTCGATGTGTCGCGCTATGATGACATCCGCCTTGGGCGGGGCTGGAGCTGGGATTACACCACGTATTACTGGGCGACGCAATTATCGGCGATGAATTACAATGACAATTGCGTGGATCTCATCATCGTGGGTGGGAAACCCGGCGAACCGGCCACCATTACCTGGGAGCCATTCAATACCGATTATGTGTCGGTCATCAATAAGACCATGACCATTCGGAAAGGAGAGCGCGCGGAGACGCACTATGATCGTCCGTGGGGTACCAATGAAATCACCGTCGGGAATCGCATACAAGAAGGCGATACGGTGCGGTATTCCGTCGCTGTGGATCATCCGGGTTTGTACGCGATGCACGTTCTTCGGCAGGTGCTTTGGGATGCGGGAATCGTGGCGTTGGGAGATGTGGCTTATGTGGATGAGGACGTGGCGGAGCAAGAATCCCACCGGTTTGAGTTCCAATCGCCGGAATTGCGCGAGATCATCCGGGTGATCAACAAACGCAGCCAGAATTTATATGCCGATGCGTTGATGAAAGAATTGAGTTTGAGCGATTCGGTATCGGTAGGCTCGCATCGCGAGGGCATCGCGATGGCCAAGCACGTCTATGCCGCAGCAGGCATCGATACGACGATCATGCAGATGGCCGACGGATCGGGGTTGACCCGCATCAACCTGTTCGCACCCGAAATGACCATCGATCTGCTCACGTTCATGCATGCGCATCCGGATACATCCATCCGCAATGTCTTCATCGATTCCCTTCCCTTCACAGGAGAACAGCCGACCACCTTGGGTGCGATGTTCCGTGGACGAAACGCACCCTTTGTGCGAGCCAAGACCGGAACCATCGGGTATGCGAGGGCGCTAAGCGGGTATTTGACCACCACATCCGGAAAAACCTATGCGTTTTCCTTCATGGTGAATCATTATACCGAGTCGACTACCGCCGCGAACCGAGTTATTGAATCGATTCTGACCGAACTGGCAAAGGACTGAGCGCACGCCCCGGGAATTTTCCTGTATGGGCGCCGTTTCGCACGACCTGCACGCCATTCACGAACACATGATGAACACCGGTGGCGTATTGATGCGGCTCGGAAAACGTCGCGTTGTCGATGATTGTCAGGGGATCGAATAGGACCAGATCGGCGAAATACCCGGGTTTCAGAAGTCCGCGGCGTGGCAACCGCAAATTGCTAGCGGGCAAAGAAGTGAGGCGTCGCACGGCTTCTTCCATCGACATCACTTGTTCATCTCGGGCATAATGACCCAGAACCCGGGCGAAGGATCCATACGCGCGGGGGTGCGGTTTACGCAGCAATTGATCTCCTTCAGCGGCAAAGGATCCGGAATCGGAGCCGAAACTCACCCAGTCTTTGCTCATAATGGAACGCACATTTTCCTCCGACATCAAGAAATAAACCGCTCCTACGCGCGAATCATCCATCACAACCAAGTCCATCGCGGTGTCGATGGGATCTCTGCCATGGCGGCGGGCGATTTCGGCGAGGCTGAGTCCCGAGTACATCTGCAAGGAATCATTGCGGAAGCCGACCAGAACGATTCGCTCTGGATCGCCGGCCAATTGGTAGAAGTTTTCCCATTCATCTTGTGTTTCGAGAATGCGGGCTTTGATGTCGGCCCGTTGGATGGGGTCGCTGAGACGCGATACCCATGCATCATGACCGTCTTCCATCACATCCGGTGGCATGATGGCGGTGAGGGATGTGGATGCGGCCGTGTAAGGATACATGTTCGCAGATACACGCACACCGGAATTGCGAGCGGCTTCGATGCGGTCGAGCACAGTTTGTTGCTTTGGCCAGTTAACCTCGCCGGCGGCTTTCAAATGAAAGAATTCGCCCCGGATTCCAGCTTCCGAGGAAATCGTGATGAGCTCGTCGATGGCTTCGAGCAATCGATTTCCTTCGCTGCGGATGTGGGATATATACAGACCATCATATGGTGCGGCGGCTTTCGCAAGGGCGATGATCTCATCCGTAGTAGCAAAGGCGCCGGGAGCATAGATGAGAGCGGTACTGAGTCCGACAGCGCCATCCGCCATGGCTTGAGCCACGAGCGCCTGCATCCGAGCCAGCTCGTCTTCGGTCGGTGCACGGTTTTCGTGACCCATCACATGGATGCGGACCGTGCTCGCGCCGACATAACTGGCCACATTGGGAGAGACGCCGCGTCGTTCCAAATCATCCAAGTAATCTTTCAGGGTGACCCATGGGCGGTTTTCGGTTCGCATGGAATCGGAATTCGGTCCCATCGACCAACCTTCGCCCATCACTTCGAGGGTGACACCCTGCAGGATATCGCTCATGGAACGGCCATCTTCCAGCAACGATTGTGTGGCCCAACTAAGCATGTTGATGAAACCGGGTGAAAGGGCGAGGCCCGTGGCGTCGATTCGGTTTCGAACACGAACGTCTTCATCCAGAACGCCGATGAAGGAAATGGTATCCGCGTTCACATACACATCCGATATATAAGATGTCGAGCCGGACCCGTCGATGATGGTGGCATTCTGAATGACAAGGTCGTAATCGTAGCAACCGGATAATAGAAGACAGATAAGAAGACAACGTTTCATTGGGTAAGCGAGTCGTAGATGATTCGTGAGATTTCGGCACCAATGGCAGTTCCATCGGCATTCGAAGCCAGATTTTTGGATAAGATAACGAGGACGTAGCGACGACCATCCGGTAAATAGACGATCGCGGAATCGTGAACCACGCGGTTGATGGAGCCGGTTTTATTGGCAATCTCGAGTTCGGGCGGAAGTAGGGCTGGAATCACATCCCGAAAGACTTGCCTTTTCAGGATGGAAACCATCGCGGAATCGGTCGCGGGTGAAACGGCCGTTCCTTTGGCGAGATGGTCGAGGATGATGGCTAAATCGCGGGCGGTTGTGGAGTTGGAAAGGCCAGCTTCGAAGGCTTTCATGTCTTCGACACCACGCAAAACGTGGATGTTTTGCGCACCCAGATCGCGCATGGATTTGGTCACGTTTGTGGCGCCCACCCGTTCGATCAGCAGGTTCGTGGCTAGGTTGCTGCTTCGGGTGATCATGTCTTCGACGATCTCAAGCACCGGGACGCGCGTTCCGATCTTGGAGTACAGCGCTTCGCCTCCATCACGCGAGAGTTCGAGCGAAAACGTGGAGCAGTCGACGATACTCGTGAATTCATTGACAACCAAGATGGAGTCGGTGAGATCGTACTGCTTGAAGACTTCGATCATGACCGGGGTTTTCATGGTCGACGCGGCATGGGAAGGTTCGTCGGGGTTGATCAATATCTGGGAATTGGAGTCACCCACTATCCAAAATACAACAGAAAATGTTCCTTCAGACTCGGAAATAAGGGTTTCGATGGTGTTTTGAGGTGGCGAAAGGTTGGATAACAATGCAATAACAATTAAAATCATAAGATCGGGTGGGTAAGTTGGCGTAATAAATTTAGGGAAATTGGCAGCAAACGTCTCAGAAAGCATCAAATTGTGTGATTTGAACCATAAAAAGCACAAAACCTATTGGTTGTTACGATTTGGATGCTTACCATCCAAACTAAGCTGAATTAACAAACGGTTGTGTCATCCAACGCACCGGGCTATCAACCAACGAAATAGAATGATATGAAAAACATCTTGCGTACTCTCCTTGTTGGAGCGTTTTGCATCCTGTCTACAAGCCAATTGATGGCTCAGGGGCTGACGTTATCAGGGACGGTTACTGATAAATCGACCGGGGAGCCACTTCCCGCTGTCAACATTTTTATTCCACAGCTAAGCCGCGGTGCGGTTACGGATGTGGATGGCAACTATGCGATCCTCCTACCGGCAGGTAGCTATGCGCTTCGCATCACCTCTGTAGGCTTCAAGCGCCTGAACACCGAAGTGACGGTACAGGGTAGCAATGTGACCTTCAATATTGAACTTGAACCCGATGTGGTTGGCTTAGATCAAGTAGTCGTACTTGGTTTCGGGGAGACATCCCGTCGGAACGTAACCGGTGCTATTACCTCGGTCTCTGGCTCAGATATCGAATTCTCACCTGTGAACACAGTTGAGAACGCGATTCAAGGTCGTGTATCCGGTGTGTTCATTCAACAGAACAACGGTAAGTTGGGTCAAGGCATGCAGGTCCGCGTTCGTGGATCCTCATCCGTATCAGCCAGCAACCAGCCTTTGTATGTGATTGATGGAGTTCCTGTGATCATGGACGACTTCTCAATCAGCGCGGCTACCACCAACCCGTTGGCGCAATTCAACTTCAACGATGTGGAGTCGATCCAGATCTTGAAAGATGCGTCTGCAGCAGCGATCTACGGATCACGCGCGGCAAACGGTGTAGTTCTGATCACGACCAAGTCGGGTCGTCCAGGCCGTACGCAGTTCAACTACTCGTTCCAACGCGGTTCCAGCGAGCCAACTGGATTCGTTGACATGATGAACTCGAAACAGTATGTGAACTACATGTATCAAGCCGCTAAAAACGGTGACGCATTCGCCGGTTCGACCTGGCGTGTGGGCGAGATCGAGTGGGTATTCGATACCTACGGCCTCGGTACCGACTGGCGCAGCTGCTTGGAAGCCGTTCATGGCGGTCCAGATGGAGCATGCGAAGTCGACACCGACTGGCAAGCCGAAGCGTTCCAAGATGCGAGCATGTTCTCACACGATTTGTCCGCTTCCGGTGGTAATGATGCCACCCGTTTCTTTGTGAGTGGTCACTTCAGCGACCAGGATGGTATCCTGATCAAAGACCGTTTTCAACGTGCCAACGTGCGTTTGAACTTAGATCACAAGGCAACCGACCGCATCCGTTTGGGAATGAACATCACCGCTGGTCGTTCCTTTCATCAGCGCTTGTCGACGGATAACGCATTCTCGACGCCGATCCAGTTGATCGCTCAAATGCCGATCAGCCCGTTGTACTACCCTGGTGAGGAAGAAACTCCTGCCAATTTGAACAACGATACCTACTATTACAACGGTGTGATTCACAAGCACTTCTCTAAGTATCATGTGACTACAATGAGATCGACCGGTACATCTTACCTGGCCTACAACATCTTGCCTAGCCTCGAGCTTCGTTCGGAAGTGAGCGCGGATGTGATGACTGGATATGACGACCAATGGTATGGTCCAGAAACCGCTGTTGGTTTCGCCAGTGCCGGCCAAGGCGGTTACGCCTCAGTCGCTTGGCAGCAGAGCGTATCGTACGGTACGGCACACTATCTGAACCATAATCTGAACGTGGGTCGCAACCAGACGTTGGCTACAACGGCCGGTTTTAGTTACCAGTACAACGATTACAACTATGCGTTCACTGCACGTTCGGGCTTTCCGAACAACTCGTTCAAACGTCTCACAAGCGGCGCGAACCTGTTGAGCGGTTCCACCACCGGTTCTGAGTACAGCTTCTTGTCGTACTTCGCACGGAGCAACTACTCCTTGAACGATCGTTATTTGGTATCCCTGAGTGGTCGGGTGGATGGTTCGTCCCGCTTTGGTGCGGACAACCGCTATGGCTTCTTCCCTGCCGCATCGGTTGGCTGGATTATCACGGAAGAATCGTTTGCAACACCGATCCTTCCTTATGTGGCCTTCCTCAAACTTCGTTTGAGCCATGGTACCACGGGTAATGCCGGTATCGGAAACTTCGCTCACCTTGGCTTGTGGGGCGGAACCTCTTATGGTGGCCAATCCGGTATCACGCCTACGCAGATCCCGAACAAAGGCTTGACATGGGAAACCACGACTCAATCCGATTTCGGGTTTGATTATGGCTTCTTGAATAACCGCATCACAGGTGAAGTTGATTTCTACGTAAAAAACACCGAAGACCTTCTCTTGAACGTCCAGATTCCTGGAACATCCGGATTCACAACATCCACACAAAACGTGGGCAAGTTGGAGAACAAGGGTTGGGAGATCGTAGTGAACACGTTCAACCTCACCGGAGAATTCAAGTGGAATTCCACATTCAACATTTCGGCCAACCGCAACAAGATCAACGATTTGGATGGTCAGGTATTGTCGGGTGGTTTGGGCATGAACCGAGCCATTGAAGGACAGCCACTGGGTGTATTCTACGGCAAAGAGTTTGCAGGGGTGGATGAAGCCAATGGTAACGCCCTCTTCAATATCTACGATAAAGAAGGCACAGGTGGAACATTGACCGGTACAACAACCTCCTACAACTTGGCGACCGATCGTGTACTTGGAAATCCAAACCCTGATTTCATCGGTGGATTTGGTAACAATTTCTCCTACAAAGGATTCGACTTGGATGTTCTGTTTCAATTCGTACAAGGAATTGATGCCAACATTTCAGGTCATGGTCGCTGGAGCCGTGGCAACGGTATCTTCGAGGATAACTCGGTTACGGATCAGCTGAAGAGCTGGACGCCTGAGAATCCGAAAACGAACGTACCACAAGCACGTTACATCGTGACCAATGGCAACCAGATCTCGTCGCGTTACATTGTCGACGCATCGTATGTGCGTCTGAAGAATGTGACGTTGAGCTACACGGTGCCTCGCCAATTCCTGCGCAACACGGGCTTGACAAAAGTTCGTCTGTATGGAACCGGAATCAATCTGTTGACCTTCACGGACTATCCGGGATGGGATCCAGAGATGAACTCCGACTTCATCGCAGGTAACATCGGTCTTGGTAACGACTTCTATACCGCTCCACAGGCGAAAACCATCACCTTTGGTATCGACATTGGTTTCTAACCAGTCACACCGATTTACATCAGGAAATTGAATACGTCTATTATGAAAAAACAAACAAACTTGATCCTGGCTCTGTTGATTGGCGTGACCTTCGTTGGTTGCGACAGTCTCCTAGAGCTGAATCCTCAAGCATCTATCACCGATGAGATCGCATTGGAAAATGCATCCAACGTGCAAACGGCTTTGGTGGGTGCATATGCTCTGATGGGTGGAGCCGATACCTATGGAGGCAGCTATATCTACCTTTCGGAAATATTCGCTGCTCCTGGTAACGAGATCTACTTCAACGGTACGTTCATCGACCCGCGGGACGTGAATGACAAGAACATCATTACCACGAATGCTTTCGTCACTCGTTTCTGGACAACCAGTTACAACGTGATCAACCGTGCGAACAATGTGTTGACTGCCTTGGATAAGTTCGGATCGGATACGGCACGCCGTGATCGTGTAGAAGCGGAAGCCCGCTTTCTGCGCGGTGTGGCCTACTACAACCTGGTTCAACTGTTCGGAAAAGCCTATAACGATGGTTCACCAACAACGAACCCGGGTGTTCCGATCAATCTGACACCGACCACGTCGGTAGATGCGATCGTTGAAGCACCACGGAACTCCGTATCTGAAGTCTATGCGCAAGTGATTGCGGATCTGACAGCTGCTAAAACCGCACTCGGACCTACGAACGGGTTCTATGCCAACACCTATGTGGCTAGCGCGTTCTTGGCTCGTGTTTACTTGGCGATGGCCAACTATCCACTTGCGGCAGCCGAAGCGAATCGTGTGATCGCATCTGGTAACTACTCATTGTTTGCCAATGTAGCAAGCAATTTCAGTCGTACTGCCAATGGTTCCGAGACCATCTTCGCGATGCAAGTAACGCAAACTTCAGGCTCCAACGACATGGTGGTGTTTCATTCGCCTACACCATTTGGACGCGCCGATATTCAGGTTCTGGATCCGCACTTGGCCAACTACGAGCTGGCCGATGCGCGTCGCAACTTGTTCATCGTCACAACACGTGGTCGGATGACAACCAAGTATCATTCCACAACGGGTGATTCGAGGAATTTCAACATCAACGTGATCCGCTTGGCGGAAATGTACCTCACCCGTGCGGAAGCCAACTTCCGTATCACCGGTTCCCTTGTGGTCGGTGTTGGTGGTGTGACTCCAGAAGCCGATATCAACATGATCCGCACTCGTGCTGGACTACTACCTGCTGCGACTGTGACTTTGGCCAACATTCTTCTTGAGCGTCGCAATGAGCTCATCTTCGAAGGTGTGTTGTTCATGGACATGAAGCGCAATCAAATCGGTACAGCTGACCGTAGTGGTGGTACCCTAGCTTGGAACGCCGATCGCTTTACATTCCCGGTTCCTGATCGCGAATGCAACGTGAACGAAAACTTGGTTCAGAACCCAGGTTACGGCGACTGCTAAGCCGACCGAATCTGATCTAGATTCAAAAGCCGGTATCCTTCGGGATACCGGCTTTTTTTATGCTCATCCCTGCTTGAAGAGGCGCTGATACATCCCGTATTTCTGCTTCGTGTAGTCCGGATAAACACGCAAAATCAACCATCCGGCGATCATCAAAACAAAAGGCAATGCATATAGAATCCATCCGACATAATAAATGATGCCAAGTACGACAATGGATATGGAATCCAGCAATATGATGCGGGTGGATGTGTTGTTCTTGAAACTGGCGATGTTCTGAATGGATAGGAAATGAGCGATATGTCGCGCCTGATGCATGCTTCCGTACAATCCGATCGGAATCATGATGGCGGCCGATGCGAGGTACATCCCCGTGTATTCGATTGTGAGAATTCCGGCCAGACCCATCGCCAACAGGGTGAATGTGAAATCGTACACCAACATGGGCCAAAGGGTCGCCCACCAAGCCCGACCCAATTCCTTCGCCCGCCCGTTTAACAATTCATGGGATATCCATGTCTCTCGGAAAAAACCGGCCAAATTGTTCTGAACATAGGTGAATGGTGTGATGGGGAGCATCAGAAATCCGGCATACAAGACGGTCCAGTGTTGTTCGTCCACGAATATGCGTCCACCCATCAGATAGCCATACAGAATGGCTAATATCTTGATGAGGGGCAAGATCAGCACCAAAGGCCGAACGGATTTGCGACGTAAGAACAGACGTTGCTCGAAACCCAGAATCTGCCATTTTCCTTCATTTCGAGCCGTCGCGTTTTTCTTGGTCTTTGGCTGAATGATTTGCGCATCGAGATAGACATACACCACCCAGGCAACGAGCGTCCAAGCTGTGGACAGCGCGAGGCGTGTCCAAGCATCCGATTCCAACCAAAATCCGATGAAGAAATACGCCGCCATCGTGAAGGGAAGCACCGCCCACAAGGTCAGATTGTGAAACACATCCTTCATTTCCTGTTCGATGAACAACTTGGCCGCGCGCTCGGTTAGAACGGCACCAATAAAACCAACGAGAATCGCCAATGCCGACTTGTAATCGTAATACGCGCTCATGAACCACACCGAAAAAATGAACACGAAGGTGTACAGATAGAACAGATGCAACAGATCGTGAACTGTATTGGAGATGAGCCGGAATGGACGGTTGATGGGATAGGTTTCGCGGATGAAGCGCCCCGACGGTCGATACCCCGGGAAATAATTCACAAAAATGACCATGCTCAAAACCAGCGTCTGAAGCAAGAGGTCGGCTTGGGTGAATGAGATGTCGACACGAAACGAATCGACCATGGCATCCAGCAGATATCCATAATACGCGCCATAGGCCACCACGAAAATCAGAGCGCCGGATCGGATGATGTTCAGCCAAATAGCATCATCCCCCAAGAACATCGCCCGTAATTTCACCTTCGATAGAAATCGTACCGTTTCTCCTAATCCAGAAGCCATTGCAACGACTCCTGAGATTTGGGTTCCGATTTCAGAAGAGCGAATAAGGTCTTGTCGATCAACCCCGATCCGCTTTCTAAAAACGTAGGCAAGGTATCGTAAAACGCCAGCTGGCGCTGATGGATGACGGCCACGTGGCTCGCCATCTGTTCCACATAGTTCAGATTGTGCGACGACACCAAAATCGCTCGACTCGGATTCAACCACAACGACAGAAACTGAATCAATACTTGGGATGCGGCCGGATCCAGCCCCGAAAAGGGCTCATCCAAAATCAATAGATCCGGTTTATGGAGCAGGGAAATGATCATCCCCAGCTTTTTCCGCATCCCTGCCGAATAGGTGCCGCAAGGCTTAGTCAGCTCCGAGGCATCATCAAAAAAGTATTCGAACAAGGTGCGGATGCGATGCTCTCGTTCCGTTTTCGGAATCCCATATAACATGCAAGCGAATTCCAGCTGTTCTTTGCCTGTCAACTCGTCGTGGATAAGTTCTTCCTCAGGCATCACGCCGATGCGTTTACGGATGTCGACCGTATCGGCAGGGTATCCCATACCGAACAGTCTCACATCCCCTTTGGTTTTGGGAATCAAATCCAGCAGGATGTGGATGAGGGTCGATTTTCCAGCCCCATTGTTGCCAAGCAGACCGACACAAGTGCCGGGATGGATGGTCATCGACAAGTCTTCCAAAACCTGCTTCTTTCCATAGTTTTTGTAAACGTGTGAAACCGTGACCATACTTATTCTGATTCCTTCTTAAGTTGTCCATTATGACCAAACGCTACGAAGATACCCCGCCTGTATCCACTTCCGCTAAGGATAAAACCGTGGCGGCATCCCGCATCCGCACCAATGAATTGGTGTTGCCGAATGATACCAATCCGCTTGGTAACATGATGGGAGGGCGTTTGCTGCATCTGATGGATATCTGCTCTGCGATTTCGGCACAACGGCATTGCAATCGCAGTGTGGTGACGGTCTCGGTAGACAGTGTCGAGTTCAGACATCCGATCAAACTAGGTGAAGTGGTGGTGATTGAGGGTGAAGTGACCCGTGCGTTCAAATCGTCGATGGAAGTGGCGCTTCAGGTCTGGGCCGAAAACCTGCGAGCCGGAACGCGCAAGTTGTGCACCACATCCTATTATACATTTGTGGCGGTAGACTCGGATGGAAAGCCCATTCCCGTTCCGCCGGTGATTCCGGAGACCGAGTTCGAAAAGCGTCGATATGATGAAGCCGAGAAGCGTCGCGCCGACCGCCTCTCTACTTCAAGAGCGTGATGATCCGAGTTACGACGACATCATCTGTGGTGAGTCGTACGACATAAGCACCCGTGGCCAGTCCCGACGCATCAAATTCAATGCGATGTTCTCCTGCCCCAAACGTTCTGTTGGCCAACTCGGTCACGTGCCTTCCTAGCATGTCGAACACATCCACCTTCACTGTTGAAAAGCGGGTGTTCGTGAATCGGATGGTCGTGCCCGGATTGAACGGGTTCGGATAATTAGGCAACAAGGCCACTTCGGTCGGACTATCGATCCATGGCGGACCCGAAACACCGAATCCGACCGTCGATACCTCGAACACACGTTTGGCTCGCGCAGCGGCGATCTGGGCACGCAGAATGGGCAGTGTCTCCCCGAAAGCGATCACAAATCCGACAATCATCTCCTGTTGCGGCGCCAGCATGAATGATCCAGATGCTGTAGCCATCGCCACATCCGTGTTCGAAACGCTTGTATTCATGGTACCCGCTCTCAACGACCATAATTTTTCTTGTCTGGTGTAGCCGTCTTGACTCGCATTGTTGCTCGCGAAATAGGTCCCGAAATTCAAGCTATCCACAACGCCATCATAGGCGTTATCAATCGCAAGTGCGCTGGTGATCGGTCCCAAATGAGCGATGGCGACATATGGATAAGTGTCCGTCTGATCCGGCGAATACGCATACAGGATGGAATCTTCGGCAGAATACGCGACCGTATTATCCTCAAAATCTCCGATATCCCAATCGGCAAACAATCCGGCACGAACATTTCGCATCAATTCGGACGAGGTGTTTCGAATGGAATATTTCACGAAAACAGAACGATTTACCGCGGCTTCCTTGAACGCATACACTTCCTGAATCACTTCAAGTGATGGGGAAGCCGGGAAACCCGCGGATGTGAATATCGCCACGCCATCCGCATCTGAAATCAATCCAGGTTCCTTCACGGTGAAGGCCGCTTTCGGACGGAAATGGTTGTCGGATACGTTTGTGCTTCGTACCTGATTCACCATGAACACACCACGTTCGGATGTCATTGAAATCATCAATCCGGCTTCATATAGAATGCTTTCCAGCTGCAAAAGCCCATTGGAGGTTTCCACAATAGGTTGAAATCCAATGCCACCAGATCCGGATGTCGCGCTCTCATATCCGATGGTTCCATTTGTTGCGAATGACGTCACCGCACGGTTCACATCAATCACATCGTAGAGGAAATCCTCAAAGGCGACAACCTCGAAATCGGTATACGTTGTGCCCGTGTCGCTCATCATCAGGCGGACCGTAGGCGTTTCGGTGAAATTGAAATTTTCTTGTATGAAGATCGGGATGTCGATTTGCACTGAACCCCCAGTTTGAATGACCCCGACTGCGATTGCCGACCCCGATCCCACTGTCATATTGTTGTTCAAGGCCACGGGTTGAATCGAAAACGATCCGCTCGTTGGTGCGCCATGATTGATGAGTGTCAATCGGATATTGCCATCTTCGCCGAAACTCAGTTTGCTTCCATCATCCGCCAAAAATCGCACATTTGTGACCTCGACGCCGGGTAATGGGGTTGTCACGGCACGGCTCGCATCCACCTTTCCTTTGCCCAGCTTAAAGGCCACATTCAGACTGTTCCCGCCATAAACCGCATTGTTGGCTGAGGATCGAATTTGTTGACGCACACGATCTGGCGACCAGCTAGGATGCTGATGCCGCACCAGGGCCGCGATTCCAGCCACAATCGGACTTGCCATGGACGTGCCTGAGTTCAACGCATATCCATTGCCAAGAACGGTGCTCAACACACTAGTGCCACGCGCCATCACATCCAGATCAAAGCCAAATGAGGAGAAGGTGGATCGGATGTCGTTCGATTGGATGGCACCGACCGATAGCACTTCGGGATAGGATGCGGGATAAAAACTGGTCTCCGTATTCGTGTTCCCTGCCGCGCCTACAATCAGCGAACCCAGCGAATGGGCGAACGTCACCACATCTTGGCCGAATGCGGAAACATTGGTTCCACCGAAGCTGCAATTGATCACATCCGCACCATATAGGGCGGCATAGAGGATGCCTTGATACCCATAACCGATGCTGGTAGGCTCGGCCACCGTACCGCCTACTCTCACAATCATGTACGTGCTGTTGAAGCCGGTTCCTGCGATGCCAATGCCATTATTGGTGTTGGCCGCGGCTAGCCCGCCCACATGGGTGCCGTGGTCGGAGCCGTTCGGTCTCGGATCGGCGTTCTGTTCCGGATTGTTGATCGGTCCGCTGTTCCAAAAATTCCACCCGATCGTGTCGTTCGCGATATGTGAGAAAATCGGTGATAAGGTCGCAATCAATCCCGGATTCGGATTTCGCCAGTGCTTGCCTGCCAAATCCGGATGCAAGTAATCCGTTCCGCTATCCACGATGGCGATGATGATGTCGGATGAACTTTGTGTGACATCCCAAGCCGAAAACACACCGTGATTGGCGAAATAATCATGTCCGTTTTGGCCGATGCGCGGATCGTTCGGAATCAGTTGCGTATGCAACACATATTGAGGCTCGGCATACGCCACACCTGGAAGTTGTGCCAGTTTGGATGCCACAAACGCCGGGTCCAGATCGCTCGCATACCGGATCTCATAAGTACGCTCCAGATCATCCGGCACATCCAATCCTTTCATCCGGCGGGACTCGCCAGGCTGTAAAACCGGTGTCATGTCCGTCATCCCATACAAACGAAGAACGGACAAAACGCGATCGCTAGGGTCGGATGACCCAGGAGTAGCCTTTCGAGCCGCATCAACCGTTTCAAATTTAAGATAGAGTCGACCAGGCACGGCTTCTTGTGCCATCAGGGGAAACGTGCCTAAACAGACACTTAGGAGTAGGAATATGCGCACAATCATCATGTATGGAATCTACCGTTAACAATTCAATTTCGAGTATATTTGTTCCGGACCCAATCATCACCACCTTCCACTCCGCATGCTTGAAAGCCAGGAATCCATTGCCCGGACGCGTCGCATAGCGGCAATTGACCTAGGTACAAACTCGTTTCACGCCGTAATCGTTGACATTTCTCCAGACGGCCGCTATTCCACCATCGATTCATTAAAAGAAATGGTGTTGCTCGGGAAGGATGGATTGGGTCAGAGTTTGTCGGATGAGGCCATTGAGACAGGTTTGGAAGCTCTGCAAAAAATCAAAACTCTGTGCGACAGCTACAAAGTGGAAGTGATTCAGGCCTATGCCACATCCGCCATCCGCGAAGCATCCAACGGCGGCGATTTCATCCAACGGGCGATTGATGAAGTTGGAATCAAGATTATGGCGATTCCCGGCCAAACCGAAGCGGAACTGATCGCCCTTGCGGTGCAACACGGACTGGTGTTGGGGGAGGATCCCGTATTGATCATGGATATCGGAGGCGGGAGCACGGAATTCATCATTGGAAATCAGCGGGATGTGTTTTTTTTGGATTCAAAAAAACTCGGTGTTTCGAGGATACACAGTGAGTTTGTGACATCCGATCCGCTCAGCAAGAAAGACATCCGCCATCTCGAATCGTTTTATGTGACCAAATTGGGTGAGTTGATGGAAGCGATAGAGGAATACCCCGTTGAAACCTTGGTCGGGACGTCCGGGACCATGCAGAACATCGCGATGATGATGGCGCATCTGAAGAAAGCGGATACATCGGCGACATTGAACGAATTTGTTTACTCTGCCGACGAATTCAAGCTGTTCTATAAGAAATTCATGGATATGACCTCGCGTCAGCGAGCGTTGTTGCAAGGGTTGGATCCGAAGCGGGTGGATCTGGTGGTTCCGGGGATGGTGTTGTTGAATACGATCATTACGGTGCTCGGAATCAAGAAAATCCGGACGTGTACCATGGCGATGAGGGAAGGAATTATTCTGAGGTACATCCGCCGGGAATACAAAGAACTGAAATTGTTGGTGGAATTTCCGGATCCGCGCCGGCGAAGCATCCATGAGTTGTTGAGAAAGTGCAATTGGCACGAACAGCATTCGAGCCATGTAACCCTCCTCGCCCTGCAACTCTTCGATGCCTTGAAAGCCTGGCATCCTCTCACAACAGCGGACCGCGAACTCCTGGAATTCGCCGCGCTCACCCACGATATCGGCTACCATATTTCCCATCACAAACATCATAAACACGCGCTTTACATCATCCTGAACGCCGATCTGAAAGGCTTCACGCAGGACGAGATCGACATCATCGCACATGTGGCTCGTTACCACCGACGCAGCGTTCCCAAATCATCGCATAAACAATTCGACCTGCTTAGCCCGGACCAAAAACGTCGCGTACGCGCGCTTTCCGGGTTATTGCGTGTCGCCGACGGTCTCGATCGCTCCCACTTCCAAAATGTGCAAGATTTGACCGTGAGCGTCGGGGCGGCACA
Organism: Balneolales bacterium; assembly: GCA_041749075.1. GTDB lineage: Bacteria > Bacteroidota > Rhodothermia > Balneolales > HLUCCA01 > CAMTWZ01. The sequence continues at coordinate 27,176 of JBGTBY010000031.1, forward strand.
TGTGACCTTGCTCATCAAAACCATGATCGATCCTCAATTGGAGATCTGGGGAGCCATGCGGAAGCGCGAATTGTTCGAAAAGTTGTTCGGTCGCGAACTTCGGATCGAACGCATCGAAACGTTTGACGCCGGGTGACGCAATCTGTCACTCCTAGGATGTACTTTCTGTCATGTCGTTCCAATTCATCACATCCCCCCGCACCCAAGACCTGGCTTTCGAGCTGGAAAATGGCGTAAAATCCGATCATCTGATCCTTGTCGGGTCGCAGTTGATGGAACGGATGTTGCGCCGCCGACTTCAGCAAGTACTTAAAGGTCCTGCCCCCGCCATTCGCGTGTTGGAAAACTGGCTCGAAGAGCAAGCCATGATTTGGGATGAGGGCGAACAGCGGATTGTGGTGAGTCCGAAAGAAGTGGAATTGTTGTTCGACTATTGGTTGGAACACCACGATACATCAGGCCTATCGTTACGGTTTCCGGACATGGTAGCCGCTCTCGCATTGTGGTTGGTTCAGATGGCTCGTGGCGGGCTCGATCCGCGTGAAATTGGCATCAGCGGCAGTCCGATTCTAAAGGTGATGGCAGATTTCTCGGGATGGATGTCGTCCAAATCCTATCGCATCCGCGAATCCTTGCCCGGCGCGGCGGACACATCCCGATACAAACGGGTGTGGCTGTACCAGGTGGATCATCTGTTTCCGGTGCAATTTCAAGCGCTCAGCCGGTTTCAGGAAAAACTCACAGTTTTGTTATGCACTCCGGAAACGGCGAGTCCGAACTATGTGTCATCTCATTTAAGGCACTGGAATCAGTCGCAGGCGACCCCAACCCCCGCCGCCCCGCCCAGAGTTCGAATGCAGTCGTTCCCCACGCCACACGACGAAGTGAGCGCCGTGATCGAACGACTCTTCGATGCTTTGGCTGCAGATCCAAGCTTCTCTCTGAGCGATGTCGTGGTTCTGGTGTCGGACTTGGCGCTGTATCGCCCCCACATCGAAACCCTGGGCCGTTTGTATTCCATGCCCGTGCAATGCTCTCAAGGCGATACACTGCGCTCGAACCCCATCCTGAACCGGTTCGCCAAATTGCTGCGTCTGCGGCTGAACGGATTTCACATGACCGACATCATGGAAGTGTTTGGCGACAAACTCATTCTATTTCCCGGAGCGACATCCCGGGATGTTCGACACGTCTATCAAAATTGTGTGAAGCGGAACAAACAGACACTGCGAGATGCTGGACCGGATGTGTTGCCGGGTCTGACGGTCCTGTTCGGGAATGACAAGCCGCGTCCGTTATCGAAATGGTGTGTCGCGCAGATCGATTTGCTAGGTCGATTCAAGACCGAAGCCGATAAGGAAACCCGGACGCGGAAAGAACAATTCGTGGAACTGGTAAAGGAGTTCGGTGCGACCTATGAAAAGCTAGGATTGGACCCCATGCTTTCCGAATCGGCCTTTTTTCATGCGTTTGATGCCTTTTTGAGCGGAAAGCCGGAACGGACAGAAGACAAGCCGGGTGCGCTGCTTTTCACCGAAATCCATCACTTTCCGGATGTGCATGGAAAGTTGGCGATCGTGATTGGCCTGACCGACAAACTCCACCCCGGCCGCGCCGAACATCCTATCCTCATGCGGTTAGGAGCCGAGTTGGGCAAGCTCGTGGAAGATCACACACCCGATCCCTTCCTCGAAGCCCGGCATCACCTCGAACGCATTTTTCAATCGGCAAAAGACATCTGGATGAGTTACCCCGAATCCATCAACGATGCCAAAACCACACCCGGCATGTTATGGACCGACGCCGCGTCCCGTTTCCCTAGCTCCATTCCCTGGCCGGCCGCGTCGGGCAAGGTCTGGGACCTCACCTCCGCCCGAGTCCTTAGCGGTGATCCGTTGGCCCAGCTTCTCGCGATCATCGGCGCCGAGCGGCGCATGGCTGAGCCGCTTGGCGTCTACGACGGAATCCTGTCCACTCCGTATGTGAAAGCCCTCGCTTGGAACCGCATCACCGTCGACGGCGTGCTACCATTATCCAATTCCCGCCTCGACACCTATTCATCCTCTCCCTTCGATTTCCTGTTCCACTATGTGTTGCGGATCGGCGAAGACGAACGCTTCCGAGACGATGCCGATGTCCGCGTGAAAGGCACGGTTCTGCATCAGATCTTGCAAGAATTTCATTCATTGGGCATCTGGCCGGATGAATCCCGATTCGATGAGGCCCTTCGTGCGATTCGCACCATCGCCGATCGTGTAATGGACCAACATGCGGATGATCTCGGCTCGCCAGATTCTCCGTTTCCAAGCATGTTCTGTCGACAAGTGATGGCGCTGCTTCCATGGATCCTGAAAGGGGAGACCGAACGAATGCCGGTTATCGCACTCGACGGCTTCCGCCCGAAACATCTCGAAATGAAATGGGAAGAGGATTGCGAGATCGCTGGCACGCCCGTCCGATTTAATGGCATCATCGATCGGGTGGATGTCGCCGAGAATAGTGAGGAAGCCCTCATCATCGATTACAAAACCGGAAGCTCAAAACAACCCGACAGCAAGGATATCGAAGCGGGTCAGGCGTTTCAGATGGCGTTGTATTGGTGGATTTTGAGAGAACGAGGACTGCGTCCAATCGCATCCGCCTATTGGAAACTTCCAATCCATAAAGGTCGCGCGGGTATGGAATGGCAAGAGGTTTTGCTAGCGGAAGAAAAATGCTCGAACACGAGAAGACGGAAGAGTATCCGTCCGTTGGATGAGAACGACGAGATCGTGGACCGTGTGATTGATGAGCATATTCCGCAAATCATCCTCGGAATTCGAAACGGTCATTTTCCGCTTCCGATACAAAGAGAGACCTATCCGAGTCCATATGTCATCGCTCGTCGTTGGAACGAAGCGGTTCAGGTTGCACGAGGTGCCGAAAGCACAGATGAGGAGGATTCTGATGATGAATGATCTCCTCAGTACGAAGGGACCGATTCTGATCCGCGCATCCGCCGGAACCGGAAAAACCTACACCCTCACTCAGAAAGTGATCCATCTGATCGTGAATGAGCAAATGGATGTGGACCAGATTCTTGCCGTGACCTTCACGGAATTCGCATCCGCCGAAATGCGGGATCGGATTTATTCAGCCATCAATGATGCCTTGAAATCAGAATCGGATCCTCGGAAAGTGGCACACCTCGAACGTCAGCGTGTGCGATTCTATCGGAATCAGATTTCCACGTTTCATGGATTCTGCATGAATCTGATCCAGAGCTATCCGGACGTGGCCGGACTGGAAACCGAAATTCGGGTGATGGATGCATTTGAGGAGGCGCAGTTCAACCAGCAGCTCCGCACGAAATTCTATCAATCGCATAAAGCGCATGCGCCATTGGTGAGGGTGCTGATGCGGTACGGTCAGCGCGAAGTGGAACAGTTGTGCGAGCAACTGGGGGATGTGTCCGAAGCGCGGCTCCGGGAGATGAATGGGATCACGGCCGACGTTTGGCTCAAGATGATGCGGACGCTGCATACCGAGATGATTACGAATCGGAATAAGGCCTATGCGAGGTTGAAGGAGTTCGTAGCGGATCACCCCGGACTGATGAGCGTTTTGCTTCCTGATGAGTTTCCATTGAATGTTGACGCCTACTTCACGCTGAAAGGGGGCTTGAACAAGACCAAAACCTTGGCGAAATCCGCCGATGCCGAGTTGAAAGAAGAAGCCGTCCGCCTTTCCACGGAGATGAACGCCACACGCAATCAGATCCTGAATCTGGGCGATTGGCTGATGTGTGATGAAGCCGAACTCATCCGCGACCTGAACAATCCCGAGACCCAATCCCTTGCTGCCGACACGATTTCCTACCACGCGATGCGGGACCTGTGTGATGTGGTTCTGCGCTGGCGCCGGTTTTTCCGTGATGAACGCATCCGTACAGGAAAACTCATCTTCGATGATTTGATTCACATCGCTCGAACGATGATCCAGGAACATCCGGACTGGGTGGGGCAGATCCGATCGAAGTACCGATATATCGTTGTGGATGAATTTCAGGATACGGATGCGGCCCAATGGGATATTCTGTCCGCGATCATGAGTGGTCCTACGGCAGATATCCTACTTGTGGGCGATGTGAAGCAATCCATTTATGAGTTCCGTGGTGGGAATGTGTCGGTGATGCAGCAAGTGGCGAGAGATCTGGCTCATACCGAGTTCAATCTCACGTATTCTTGGCGTAGCGCGAGAGAACTTGTGGTGGGACTGAACCGGATATTCAGGCAAGTGTTGCCGGCAGAAACTGAGAAATTGTATGAAGCGGTCGCACAGGATTTGGATCATCCTGGTGATGACAAGAATGCGAACCAAAGTATTGGCAGCCTGGCGCAGTATCAATTACCCGACCAACTAAATGATAAGGGCAAGCGTGTCGCCTGGAAAGCCGCTGCCCGATCGGATGCCGAAGCACGGAGTCTCGCACATTTTTTAAGCAACATTCGTGATGGCGGGAAGCCGGAGTATGAGGATATCCGCCAAAAAATGATAGCTGGCGAGAAAGCAGTAGGGATACTACTGCCAAGCCGAAAAGACCAATGGAAATTTGAGCAATGTTTGCGAGATGCGGGCTTGCCATATTCTTCGTTTTCCGGCGTGCAGTTTTATGAAACTCAGATCGTGTGGGACGCCCTTGCCCTCATCCGCTTTCTAGCCGATGCCTATCAGGATTTGGCCTGTGCCGCGGTGTTCCGGTCGCCGTTCGTCGGCTTTTCGGATGAGGCCTTGGTATTGATGCGGGATGTTGGCGCGGCATCCAGATTGTACAATGCCGTTCGCGATTGGCGCGAAACGCCGCACCTTCATCTGAGCCCGGCCGACCAATTGGTGCTCACCCATGCCGTACCGTGGCTCGAGGCGCTGCGTCGGAAGGTGAAGACCGATCGTTTGTCGGATATCCTGACCGAAGCGTTTTTCACCAGGCCGTATTTGGTTGCGGTGCTTGATAGGGATCAATCGGTGGCGAACATCCACAAGCTGATTCGGATCGTGCGGGATTTGGAGCGGCAAGGCACCGGAAGTCTGATCGACGTGGAGCAGTTCCTCACGCGGCAGATCGAGGATGAGGTTCGTGAGCAGGAAGGGGTTGTGGCGGATGGGGGCTCGATCCAGTTCATGACCATTCATGGCTCAAAAGGATTGGAGTTTCCGATGGTGATCTTGCCTGGATTGGGATCGGGCAAAGGCGGAGATCGTGGCGTGGCGGTCCGTTCACCTCGCGATTTGCCAGAGTATCGCACATGGGTGGTACCCAAGGGACTGAATAGCGAAGTAGTCGACGAGTACAAAGGCGCGCTGTATCATCATGTCCGCCAACAAGTGAAGCGTCGCGAAGACGCCGAGCAAAAACGACTTTTCTATGTGGCTTGCACCCGAGCAGAGAACCATCTCGTTTTTTGGGGCTCCGAATCGGTCGAGAAAAAAGGCAGTCTCGGACGACTCTTACCCGAACATCTTCCCTTCGAGCCGATCATGATTTCATTTGAGTGGCTGGACGCACCGTGCATTCGCCGCGTCGAGACACAAATCCCATCCATAGGGGATCGCGAAACCATCCAAGAACGGCTCATTGCGTCGAACCGAGAAGTGATGCGACCTTCGCAGGTGGAGTCGGAGGATAAAACGACGACTCGAGCCGCATCCCAGTGGAGGTCGGTGGAAGCGAGCTCCGCAGGAGACGTGATTCACAAGGTATTGGAACACTTGGATTGGTCCTCGAGTCCTCGCCAACTCATCGTAGGTCTGGTTACGCGGTGCTGGCCCTCATCCGACCCGCATCCGGAGGATGTCGAACGGGCGGCGGATCATGTGGAACGAAGCATCCGGGCCTTGCGTGAGCGGTTTCCGGACGCGAAACAATCGCGGCGCGAAGTGGCGTTCGAGGCCGATGTGCCCGATGAGGGATGGATGAAAGGCGTGATCGATCTGTTGATCCAGGACGCGGCCGGCGATTGGCATGTGGTCGATTACAAAACCGGCGATGCCGAGGCGCAGTTGGAGGTATATGCGCGGCAGTTGCAGTTGTATGGAAAAGCCTTGGAGGCGATCAGCGGAGGCGGCATCCGCATCAAAAAAGAGAAGTTGCTGCTTCTGACTACGGAGACGGGGATTTTTTTACCGGTAGTTTAAGTGTGGATAGATGTGGTTTGGGATTAATTCAAGACAACCATCTCACTTAGCCACCCTTAGCCTCCCAGTTAAATCTTCTTCTTAAATCGTTATTCCAAAGTATAGTTTGTTCCCGGCCCAACACCATGCTTCATAAGTAGATTCTTTTCCACCAACTCAGACAACAATCGTTTGACGGAAGGACTTGGAATGTTCAGTTGGGCACTGATTTCCCCAGACTTGCAACTTGGATGGCTTTCCACAAATAGGAGAATCGCTGTATGTCTCGGAGACATTGACGCATCGGCCTCCTGCAATGAAATCTTCCGCATCAATTGTTCTTGGATGTTTCCCAGCGCATCGAAAAAAAACACGATCCAATCGGTGATGTCTTCATGTGGCCTATTGGCTTGAGAACGTCTTAGTACTCGGTAGTACTCGGTTTTGCGACTCTCGATTTCATGCTCAAAACTCACATACTCGATCCAACCGTACCCATGTTTGAGCAAGAGCAACGTTGTTAATAGGCGACTCAATCTTCCATTCCCATCCTGAAACGGATGTATGGTTACAAATTCATAGCAAAAGAGAGCGCATTTGACCAAAGGATGTGTTTGGTCATCACGATGATACCAATCCAATAATCCTTGCATCGCTTCTTGGGTAGGGAACCCTGGATCGGTTGTTTGAAAGATGATTTGCCGATTTCCGTCGGGCATTCTGGCTTCGACCGCATTGCTCTGCTGTTTGTAGTCTCCCCTATGCCAATCATCTTTTCTGCTATGTTTGAGAAGTACCTGATGCAAATATTTCAGGTTGTTTTCAGAGAGTTCGATATCCATTCCGCTCTCTGAAATCAAATCCAATGCGTCAAAATATCCTACCACTTCCTGAGAGTCTCGGTCCTCTAATTTTGAAATATCGATTTGGCTCAGGAGAGACTCCACATCGGCATCACTTAGTTGAGAGCCTTCAATCCGAGTCGATGCCCCGACACTTCGCACGGTAGCAATGGATTTCAATTGCCTAAGTTGGTGACCTTCTTTTTTTAAGATGGATGACCAAGTCGCATCAAAACGGTCTATCTGACTGATGAGGCGAATCAGCCCCCAGTTCAGATTCATCGTCATATTGTAGACCGTCGTTTGCATATATCGCCCTACTGGTGATACGATATGATACGAAAATATACGATAATGATACGATTACAAGGTGTTGTTTACCTAAGTCGGACGTATAAGGGTAAAAACACGAGAATTTTACTCTTATAATATCCCGCCGCAAATACGGCCACGATGATATCAATCAGCCAGCGTGAGCTTATCTGTGATATACTCATTGAGGCTTTTGCCTTCTTTCCGGGCATTCAGATAGGCTTGGCGATGAATCTCGGTTGGCAAACGCAGCATGAATCGACCTGAAAACGGCTTATCCGGATCTTCCCCGCGCGACGCACAGAAGTCGAGATAATCGTCGATGGAGTCTTGAAAAGCTTGGGTTAATTCATCCACACTTTTCCCTTGAAACGTGATCACATCACGCAGATCAAGTATCTCGCCGTGAAACAACCCGGCTTCTTCATCAAACTCAACCCGACCGTGATATCCTTTGTAGTGTAACATGGTTATTCTGATTTATAGTCCATTGGATCAATGCCGGCTTCTTGTAGAAACCGTCGCATGGATTTTAAAGCGCCTTTGTCCGTCTCTTTTTGAGGGTGAGGTCTGTGGAAAACAGCTCGCACGTCGTTGAGCACAATGCGTATCCGTGAGCCACGACCTTCACTAAGTTCCCCACCTAACGCCACCAACAACGATTCAATCTTGCTCCATTCGACATCGGAACGGACTGGATTATCGAAAATCGTGATCAAGGTTTTCTGATGTTTCGAACTTAATGGCATGGTGTCATTTTACGACACTATTATGTGATTTGCAAGTTATCCCCCCAAGCAACTTTTTGCAAACTCCTGCGCCAAGCCTCACTAACTTCCCCACTTCACCTAGTCATGGATTTTATGAAACGTCTATTCTCTGTCTGCATCTTTTTGGTCATCAGCGCCCCATTATTGGCGCAAACCCTGCAATCGCCCGCCGAGTTTCTCGGTTACGACATGGGCGAGCGCTTCACCTATCACCATCGCGCGGTCGCTTATGTGGAGCACGTGGCGTCTGTGAATTCGAATGTGACGATCGAGCGCTATGGCGAAACCTATGAGGGTCGCCCGTTGATGGTGGCCTTTGTCTCGTCTCAGGAAAACATGGACAAGCTCGAGCAGATCCGCGAAAACAACCTGCGTCGGGTCGGTTTGATGGAAGGTACTCCGGTGGATGATGGCATCACGATCGTCTGGTTGAGCCACAACATCCACGGAAATGAATCTGTGAGTTTGGAAGCGGCCCTGATGACGCTCTGGAAGCTGGCTGACAAATCGAACGCCGAATCCCAGGAATGGCTGAAAAACACCGTAGTGGTGATTGATCCAACCATCAACCCCGACGGCCGCGACCGTTATGCGGTTTGGTATCAGCAGTCCGTCGGGAAAAATATGGATGTGAACCGCTATGCGCGCGAGCATTACGAGCCATGGCCAGGTGGACGCGCCAACCATTATCTGTTTGACCTGAACCGTGATTGGGCATGGCAGTCGCAGCAAGAATCGCAGGTCCGCGCCAAATTGTATCACAAATGGTATCCGCATGTGCATGCCGATTTCCATGAAATGGGTGCCGAGAGCCCCTATTATTTCGCGCCGGCCGCCGCTCCTTACCATGAGGCGCTCACCAAATTTCAACGCGAATTCCAGTTCGAAATCGGTCGCAACCATGCGCGTTATTTCGACAAGGATTTCCGTCTCTACTACACCCGCGAGGTGTTCGACCTGTTCTATCCGAGTTATGGCGACACCTGGCCCACCTACCAAGGCGCCATCGGCATGACGTATGAGCAAGGTGGCGGCGGTTACGCCGGTTTGGGCGTCATCATTTCCACGGGCGATACCCTCACGCTGAAGAAACGCATCGAAAACCAGCACAATGTTGGGATTTCGACGGTCGAAGTCTCATCCAAGAATGCCGCGGCCATTTCACGGGAATTCAGCAATTATTTCAACACGTCGCGCAACTCACCTGCAGGCTCGTACAAAACGTATGTGCTGAAAGACAATGGAAATCCCGACAACCTTCGCGAATTCCTGGATTTGTTGGACAATCAGCAGATCCGCTATGGCCTAGCCCCGGCCCGTCGTACGGTGAACGGCTTCGATTACACCACAGGTCGAAATGGGTCTGTCACCGTCGAAACCACCGACATCCTCGTGAGTCTGTATCAGTCGAAATCCGTCCTGGCCAATGTCTTGTTGGAGCCGCGCACCACCATCGTGGATTCGCTCACCTACGACATCACGGCTTGGTCGCTACCCTATGCCTACAACCTGAAAGCCTACGCCCTCACCGAGCGCATCAACCCGAATTACACGGATGTCCGCAAGCGGTTTGAGTATGTCGCACCGGAAGCCGGCATTACCGCGCTTCCATATGCCTATGTGGCCGATTGGAAAGGTTTGGATGATGTCCGTTTCCTGGCTCAACTGCAGCGCAATGGCGTGAAAGTCCGCTCCACGGAAAAAGCCTTCACCATGGGCGAAAAAACCTATGCGCCGGGAACCTTGGTCATCGCCCGCACCAGTAATGAAGGGTTGGGCACGGATTTCGACCGCATCGTAAAGGAAGCCGCAACCGACCATCAGCGCAACATCAATCCGGTGTTCACTGGTTTTGTGGACACAGGCGTGGATTTCGGCTCGGGCAGCGTCCGTTTCTTGAACGCGCCGAAAGTGGCCGTCTTAGCAGGTGATGGCGTCAGTTCACTGGCGTATGGCGAAGTTTGGCATTATTTCGATCAACAGATCGATTATCCACTCACATCCATCTGGCTTCAAAACTTCGGAAATGTGGATTTGAGCCAGTTCAATGTGCTCATCCTCGCATCTGGAAATTATCGCTCGATTCTGAGCGGTGGAAACTTGGACAAACTGACCGCTTGGGTCCGTGCCGGTGGAAAACTGATTGCGATGGAAGGCGTTGTGGGTCAGTTGGCCGCAATCGACGGCTTCGACATGCTTTCACAAAAAAAATCAGATGAGAAACCTTCCGGCGAGGAACTTCTACGTGTCTATGGCAACCAAGAGCGCGAAAGCATGCGCGAATCGCTGGCCGGTGCCATCTACAAAGTGAACATCGATGCCACGCATCCTCTCGGGTTTGGCTTCCCTGGCGTGTATTACACCATGAAGCGCGGCTCCTCGGCGTTCGAGTACCTGACATCAGGCTGGAATGTCGGAACCATCCCAGCAGATGGATTTGTGAGTGGCTTCGTCGGGCATAAGCTCAAGCCCAACCTCACCGAAACCCTCGTGTTCGGTGAAATCCCGATGGGACGTGGAAAAGTTGTTGTGATGGTGGACAATCCCCTGTTCCGTGCGTTCTGGCACAGCGGCAAGATGATCTTTGGCAATGCCGTATTCCAAGTCGGGAACTGAGTATAAACGGGTCCTTTTAACTGGACCCACGGCCGTTGGTAAGACCGAACTCTCTCTGCGCATAGCCGAGAGGTTCGGTTTTTCCATTATTTCCGCCGATTCGCGACAGTGCTATCGCCGGATGGATATCGGAACCGGCAAAGTCTCTCCATTCGACCGCGCCCGCATCCCGCATTATAATATTGATGTGTTGGATATCGAGGATGCCGATTCTGCCGCCGCGTTTGTCAAGCGGGCGAAGGTCTGGGAATCGCATGTCGACTGTCCCTTTTATGTGGGCGGAAGCACCCTTCACATTCAAGGGGTGATTTGGCCATTGGACAACATGCCGACCGCGAATCTGGATCATCACACCGAAATCGAAGCTTTGGAAACCTCGGGCGGATCACAAGCGGTGATGGAGAAATTGCATCAGGTCGATCCGGTGTATGCCGCGTCGATGCAAGGCTATAACCGCCAACGGGCATTCCGCGCATTGGATGTATGGATGCAGACCGGAAAGCCGTTCAGTTCCTTTCATCAGCATGCCGGATATGTGGTTCCGGATGACACCCTGCTCATCGTACTGACCGCATCCAAAGAAACATTACTAAAGCGCATCGACGCACGGGTGACGGACATGATGGATGCCGGACTCTTGGCAGAAGTGGACTCCATCTTGGAATCCGGTGCGGATGTGAGCCTTCAATCGCTGCATACCGTCGGATATCGCGAATTGATCGAATACCGAAGCGGGAACATCACCTTGGAGCAGGCTGAGCGGGATATTCGGACCAACACGTGGCGCTATGCGAAACGGCAACTGACCTGGTTCCGTCGCTGGTCCGGCGCGATGTGGATTCATCGCGATGAGCATGACGAAACCTCCTTGTTTGATGCGTTATCGGAAGCGATTCATCCTATAAAACCGTAAATTCGGCCATGTTCACAGCACACATCAACATCACCCTGCGTCCATCCATCTTGGACCCTAAAGGGAAAGCCGCCGGCGAAGCCCTGTCGCACCTCGGGTACGACGCCATCCGCTCCGTCCGTATCGGCAAATTCATTCAACTGACCATCGATGCCACATCGACGGAACAAGCCCATCAATTGGCCAAAGAAGCCTGCGAAAAGCTGCTTGCCAACGAAGTGATGGAAGATTTCACCATCGAAATCGAGGCCCGCTGATATGTCCCGATTTTCCATCCTCGTGTTTCCCGGTTCCAATTGCGACCACGACGCCTATCATGCCGTGAAGCATGTGATGGGTGAGGAGGCGAATTTCATCTGGCATAAGGAAACCGATCTTCAAAAACCGGATGTGGTGATTGTCCCTGGCGGATTCAGCTATGGCGATTACCTGCGTTGCGGCGCCATCGCCCGGTTTTCTCCGGTAATGAATTCCGTGATCGAGTTCGCCAACAAAGGCGGCTTGGTGATCGGAATTTGCAATGGATTTCAGATTCTGCTCGAAAGCGGATTGCTGCCCGGAGCCATGTTGCACAATGCGCAACTCAAATTCGCATGCAAACAGGTCTATCTGCGCACCGAAAGCACCGATTCTCCGTTCACGAATGAGATGGTGGCCGGACAAGTGCTACAAGTCCCGATCGCGCATGGCGAAGGAAATTATGTGACGGATGCCGACGGCCTAAAAGCACTCGAAGACAACGACCGCATTCTGTTCCGCTATTGTGATGCGGATGGAAACATCACTACGGATGCAAACCCGAATGGTGCCATCTCGAACATCGCCGGAATCTGCAATGACCGACGTAACGTGATGGGGCTGATGCCGCATCCGGAGCGGGCCATGGAATCGCAGATTGGCTCGACCGATGGGCGTCTCGTCTTCGCGTCGATCCTCAACGCCTTGGGGCAAACGCACGAGGCATGACACTTCAGGGGCGCCATCTCGTGAAGCGCTACAAGAAGCGCACGGTTGTGAACGAGGTGTCGATTGACGTGAAACGTGGTGAAATCGTGGGCTTGCTGGGTCCGAACGGCGCCGGAAAAACCACGACATTCTATATGTTCGTGGGTGTGATCAAGCCGGAAGGCGGGTCCATTTTCTTGGATGACCTCGATATCACGTCGAAACCGATGTATCAGCGGGCGCGCATGGGTATCGGATATTTGTCACAAGAAGCGAGTGTCTTCCGGAATCTCACAGTCAGAGAGAACTTGGAATCGGTTTTGGAGTTTTTCCCGATCCCGAAGGCGGAAATCCGCGAACGGGCGGATGTTCTGTTGGAAGAATTCGGACTCACAAAAGTGATGCAGACCAAAGGGTATAGTTTGTCGGGAGGAGAGCGGCGTCGGACGGAGATCGCCCGCGCCATGATCACAAGACCCTCATTTCTGCTATTGGATGAACCCTTTGCCGGCGTCGATCCGATCGCGGTGGAAGACATCCAGAACATCGTTCAAATCCTACGCGACAAAGGAATCGGCATCCTCATCACCGATCACAATGTGCATGAGACGCTGGCCATCACGAATCGAGCGTATCTCATGTTCGAAGGCCGCATCCTGAAAGAAGGAAACACTCAGTACTTATCTGAGGACCCCGAAGCGCGTCGCCTCTATCTCGGCAACACCTTTAAACTGGACCGTTACTAAAATCCTACAGTCATGATCAACGAAATCAATGTCAACGACCTGAAAGAACGCCTCGATAACGGCGAAAAGATTTTCATCCTAGATGTGCGTGAACCGCATGAGAATGAGGCGGCCTCGATTCCCGGCACCACACTCATCCCGCTTGGAACATTACCCGATCGAATCGGCGAATTGTCACAATACAAAGATGTGGAATTTGTGGTTCATTGCCGAAGTGGTGCTCGTAGCGCACGTGCGTGCCAATTCCTGATGGAGAACGGCTTTAAACAGCCGGTGAACTTGGAAGGTGGAATCATGGCGTGGGCCCGATTCATCGACCCCAGCCTGACAGTAATCTAAGCGATCGCGCCGATCTGATTGAGCAGTTCGTCGTTGCTCTTGGTGCGCTTGAGCACCTGGAGCAGACTGCTCATGGATTCTTTGGGTGATTTGCGAAGCAGATACCGGCGAACCATGTTCCGTTCCTCAATCGCGTCTTCGATGAACTTGTGCTCGTTACGAGTGCCGGACGCGGCGATGTTGATGGCAGGAAATACGCGGTCGTTCGCCAATTCGCGATCCAAGACCAGCTCCATGTTTCCGGTTCCTTTGAACTCCTCGAAAATGAGGTCGTCCATACGGGAATTCGTTTCGATGAGGGCTGTAGCGATGATCGTGAGCGATCCACCGCCTTCGATTTTCCGAGCAGAACCGAATATTTTCTTGGGGATTTCAAGAGCGCGGATGTCGAGACCGCCAGACATCGTGCGTCCGCCTCCGGTCTGAGCGGCGTTGTACGCACGTCCCATCCGCGTCAGCGAATCAATCAATAAGACGCAATCTTCGCCCATTTCCGCTAGGCGTTTCATGTAGCCGATGGCCAGCTCCGACACACGGGTATGGTTTTGAGTTGTTTTATCGTTTGATGACGCGAAGACTTTTCCTTTCGTCGTGCGCATGAAATCGGTCACTTCCTCGGGACGTTCATCCACCAAAAGCACACCCAGATGGATATCCGGATAATGCTCATCGATCGCGTGTGCGATTTTCTTGAGGATCACCGTCTTTCCGGTACGAGGCGGAGCCACAATCAAAGCCCGTTGTCCACGACCAACTGGAGAGATGAGATCCATCACGCGAAGCTCGACATCTTCCGGTTTGAAGGCCAGTTGAAGGTATTCGATCGGCATGATGGGGGTTTGCAATTCGAAGCGCCGAGCCTTGGCCCATCGTTCAAACGGACCGACATTTAGCATGTCGACCGTTGTGACGTGTAGGTTGCCTTTCTGATCCCGTTCCATCTCGCCCGACACATACAAGCCGGTCTTTAGATTCATGAACCGGACTTGGTCAGGAAACAAGAAGGGGTCGTTCAGGGTCTTGGTGAATTCGTGATCGAACTTCCGGATGAAGCCGTAGCCCTTTTCATTCACTTCAATCACACCTGAGTACTCACCCGCAGGTTGAATCACGCCATTCGCAACGAACTCGGGAATAAAGACCTGTTTGCCTGAGGGGCCGCCAGGTCCTTTTTTCTTATTCTTATTAAATGGGCGTTTTCTGCGGTCGTTTCTCATGTGGGATTATCTCACGCGGGTCGATTCGTTGATCCAAGCGTAACATTCGCGGAGGGAACCGTTCACCTGCAGGCGATCGCCAACAGTCCAGTTCTGGTAGAATTTTTCTTCGACAGAAGGGGCCGAACGCTCATACTGAGGATAGGACCGCTCCACGGCATTCCGGACAGATGCATCTGCCCGTGCTTTGTCAAGATAATCGAGAATCAACCAATACACCACTTTGTCGAGGCGGGTTAATTGTCCACCCGCACAATCGGTTACGGCTTGAGCATAGATCTGGGCAATAGCCAGATTCGGCTCGCCCCAAGCTGGGTCGTAAGATGAAGCACGGCGAGCATATTCGCGTGCACGTTGCAGGTTGTCGAGGTTGCGGAACAAGTTCGCCAAATCCAAAGCCACGATTTTGAGTTCGGTAGGGTCTTGCGATTTGCCCAAAGCCTCCTCCATGTATTTGATGCCGAGACGGTAATCTGCGTTCGAAGACGCCATCACGCCCATGCGACGGGTGTTGGCATAGTTCGCATCCGCTTTGTACAATTCTTCAGCGAATTTCTGTGAGTTCACTCGGTCTCCGGTTCTCACATACAGGTCGTACAGTTGACCCATGATGTCGATAGGGCACACGCCATTTGGGCACTGGGTAAGCAGGAACGCGATACGATCTTCCGGATTGCGGAACAGACGGTCACGGATGCCATTGAACGCGTCGACCGTTGCGGCATCCGCATGAGGTTGCGCCGCTTCCATGAACGCGATCACCTCATCGTTTCGGCTCTCTGTTACCATGAAATTGGCAAGGAACTGGGCATAAAATCCATCCGCATCCGTAACAAGGCGCTTAGGATCTTTGCCGTACAGAATCATGTACTGGTCGAAGGCCAACTTCTGGTTGTTCGCAATATCGGAGTTGCCCAACAGAAAACGTCCGTACTCATATCTCCAGCGGAATTCATCGATTTCCTCAGGCGTGAAGATGGTCAAGACACGATCGTACAAGGTTTTTGCAGAATCCAAATAGGTTGATTTGAGAATCGGATCGGCCGGGATCTTCGACATTTCAGCGTAGACGTTGATCATGCGGTCGAAATTCCGATCGCCACGGACTTCCTGTCTACCAATGGTCAATGATTTCGGATGAGCGATGATCAGCCAGCGACCATACATCAGAAGAAGTTCAAAATCTTCCAACGTGCGGTTCGGATTCGGACGCATCACATTGGTGTATTCACTTTGGAAGATGCCATACACCTCAGGTGCGGCAAGTCCATATGGCGCAGGAGGAGTTGGCGTGGTTTGTGCTTGCACATGATGAGCCCCGAATGCGACAAATGAGAGGATAAGCAGGAGTGATTTCATTGTAATGACCTTCTGTGACAGATTAATCGATCTTCCTTTGGAGGAACATCAGTTCTGATAGATTGAACGATACCCTAAATGTGAATATTTGCTCTCTAACCAAATCATGCGATGTGGTGCCTCGCAGTCCGTAATCGACACTCAAGTCGATACTGGAACCGGCTGCCCGTGATGGAATCCCTAGACC
Source organism: Balneolales bacterium (assembly GCA_041749075.1). Taxonomy (GTDB): domain Bacteria; phylum Bacteroidota; class Rhodothermia; order Balneolales; family HLUCCA01; genus CAMTWZ01. The sequence goes on from JBGTBY010000031.1 coordinate 43,575, forward strand.
CGCGCTAAAAACCAACGTCGAAATAGATGTGTCGGAAAACTGCAGATGACCGGTATCGTAAGAAACGCCACCACGATATAAGAATCGGTTGAAGAACGTGTTGTCGGAACGACCGTCGGGAATATACTGAATCCCACCGCCGATTTTGGATCTTGATTTCATATGATCCGGTGTGATACCGTCATAATCTGTGTAAGAGCCCCAATCTTGAACCATCCATTCAATGGTTCCCAACCAAGACCGATTGGTGTTGTAAGCGACACCTAAGACAAACTCGGCGGGTAGTTGATTGTCGCCGCGGGCAAATTTGGTGTCTTCGATTTGTGTGGTTCCATTAATAGTTTGACGGTCACGCTCCAATAAGTCCGAGTTCAGATCTACAGGCAAACTATATGTGGCTCCGATATGCAATCCATCGTTGGTAGAAAGCAACTTCGAAAAGGTGCTGAACACACCGAATTTGTTGCCGAATCCGATATTGCTCAAAATGCGTTGGCGATCCAGGTTCTGATAACCGATCACTTGGAATTCAATGGACTCATTGTTGCGCAAGGTGCCAAACACGAGGGATGGGGAATATCCTATAGACAGCCAATCGGTAACGGCAACACCCATACCGAACTCCATCCGGTTGAGTCCGCCCGTTCCGGTTAGAGTCGACATATAACGTAAGGTGTCGGTTCCTGCTGCCGTTTCGATCAGATTGCTCGACCGATAACTGTTTTCTGTGATCGGAAGCATGCCGAAGCTAAAACCGACTTTCTCGCGCACAATAGGAAATGTGATTTGCAAGGCAAGGGCATCGGCTTGGCTGTTCGACGATGTGCCGGTTCTGTCGGTCGCATTCAGATTGCGATACCCGAATCCACCACCTGCTGTTGTGAAATACGCACTGCTGTATAATGCCGGATTAGCGAAACTGGTACCGATGCGGTTCGTGAGCGCGACTCCGGTCACTCCCATCGAACTTCCGAATGAGGACCGGTAGTCCATCGGCATCCCCAATCCGAGATACGAATACATCGACGTTCCTTGCAATTCGCTGCTCTGCGCATACAAGCCGGATGTGGCAGTCAAGACCAACCCAAGGGTGAGTAAAATTGTTCTCATATCAATTTTCCTCGGACGGATTGGTGAATGTGGTCGTGATCAGAACCGGTTTGCGGTCGGCAGAAAGATGGTTGAAGAACAATTTCGGGCTAACCGCGCCATTGAATCGGTTGGCAAGGAAATACAAATCCCCAAGATTCTGATCTGTGGTGATCACGCTGTTGTAATAGGTAGTCATGTTGCTGCGGAAGGTGCCGGCATCCGAGCGGTTGACAAACAGGTTCGGGTTGTTGAATATGGCGAAATTCGTCTCATAGTCTTCCAATATGTAGATTGGAATCTGCGCCGGATCGAACCAGGCATGACCCATAGGCAATTGCGATTGCATGGTGAGGGTGTCCACATACATCACCAATTCCACTCGGGAAGGGAACCGCGCTCCGATGAAATCTTCCGAAAAGGGGATGTCCAGTATTCCGACGGTATTGAAATTGTTTTCCACGATGGTTACGTCGTTTGGAAGCACCATGGCGGATGGGGTACGTTGCAGGCTGTTGGCCGTCTGACGGAATGTGATCGCGCGTCGTGTCAACGTTGTATCATTTTGCTGCACGAAAATGGCAGAAGTGAGCGCATCGATGGCGATGATCTTATCGGTGTTCACACCACGCACGGCAAACCCATAGATCGTGTTCAAAAAGGTGGAATCGCGGGACGAACTGCTGTCATTCTTGCGTTCCAAATACCGATTGTACCATCCGGCTGGCAAATTGAATTTCACGGAATCTTCATTCGTGACGGTGAACGTGTGAAGAACGGCCAGATCGGTGAGGGGAAGGGAATCGAGCGTCCAAGATTGTGCTCTCCAACGACGTGTGATCTCAAGCAGTTCATATGTGCTGGTGGATGTGGTGTCGCCAGTGATCCCATCGATGAACAACGTCATCACGAAGGTCGCATTCGCACCGATCGAGTCGTTTCGGGAGATCAGCGTGGGCTGCATCAATCCGACGGCTTCATATCGTCCAAACAGGGCATGATCGTAGATTCCAGCCGATACAAACGACTGGTTTCCTGAATAGGCCTTCAGTTGGGTGGTTGAAATGCTGGGCACCGGAATGGTGTCGCGTTTCAGTTGTGGGTATTCCGGGCCGAAGGATCGGCCGACGGAACCGGGGTTCTCACAATTCTGCAAGACCAGCAAGGAGCCAGTGATGATGAGAAGAATTGAGAAGCGGGAGAAGCGGGATGAAGAAGCCAAGCGTATTCGGGATAATCAGTCAAAGAGCCGCAATTCTGCGATAGTATTCGGCGAATTTTGTGGACACATCGGTAGGAGCGCCCTGGATTTTTTCGAGCGGATAAGTGAGGTCGGGATAGAGGTTTTCAGGCTCTCCGGGTTTGATATCGTTTCCCGTCACCACATAATCCGCATAGGCCAAACCGGCACGTAGCGGATCCACTCTGCCATCGGTCTCGATCGTGCTGCGATCGAAATCGTCCGGTAGATCCAAGTACCGATAAATCTCTTGGTCGAACGTTCCAGGGTTGTACATGCTGTGAAGATTGAAAACGACCTTTGTGTTGGCGAAATTGCTCTCGTTCTTGTACGTCGTTTTCACGAGCATGGGCACCAATCCACCGGCCCAATCGTGGCAATGGATGATGTCGGGCATCCATCCAAGACGCTTCACCGTCTCCAAGATGCCTTTGTTGTAAAAGGCAAGGCGGGCGTCATTGTCAGCATAAAAGGCATTTGTTTTAGGATCGTGAAACAGAGCCTTGCGCTTGTAATAGGTGTCGTTGTCCAAAAAGTACACCTGAAGCTTCGCGTTGGGGATGCTGGCGACCTTGATCTTCAGCGACTCCACGGTTCCTTCCATGTTCACTTCGATACCAGCCAAACGGATCACTTCGTGCAAGCGGTTGCGGCGATCGTTGATCGAACCGTATTTGGGTAGCAAGATCCGGATTTCAAATCCTTTGTCTTGCAAGGATGCTGGCAAAAACCGCAGAAGGTCTGCGGTATTGGTCATCTTTGCAAATGGGGAAATTTCGGCTGCAGCGTAAAGTATTTTCATGTCGACAAAGGGTTTTAACCTTTAAAAATAAGACTTTTCGCTGTTTTTTTTATTACCGAATCACTCATGCCTCTTCAGCATGGATATTCACGAGGTTCGAATCGGTCATGTTCAACCGTGGATTTCGGTTGGAGATGCCAACCAGATAGCGCAAATAGTCCCCATCCGCCTGATTGAGCATCTCAGGAGTGTATCGCCATAGCCAATTGTTGGAAGTGGTGCCCGGAAAATTCATCCGGTGTTCGGTTCCCAACCCCATCAGATCCTGCAATGGAAAGATGGCTTGGTCGGCCACACTCATCATTCCGGCACGGATCAGCTCCCAATGGATTGCATTGCCATCGCTGCGTGTGTACTCGCGGGCGCGGTGACGCTCCGCATCCGGCGCAGACTCATACCAGCCAATCGTGGTGTCGTTGTCGTGGGTTCCGGTATAGACCACACAATTCGCTGTGGTATAGTTATGCGGGAGGAAAGCGTTCGCCTGATTGTCGGTGAAGGAAAATTGAAGAATTTTCATGCCCGGAAAGTGGAAGGAGTCGCGCAGATCCACTACGGATGGTGTGATCACGCCCAAATCTTCAGCGATGATGGGCACGTCGCCCAGTTGGGTACGGATCGTCTCGAACAAGTCTTTCCCCGGACCTTTCACCCAGCGGCCGTATTCAGCCGTTTTGGCGCTCGCATCCACTTCCCAATAGGCGTCGAATCCACGGAAATGATCCACACGGATCAGATCGAACATCCGGAACATCTGTTTGAAGCGCTCCATCCACCAAGAATAGCCATCTTTGGCCATCACCTTCCATTTGTACAGCGGGTTTCCCCACAATTGACCTGTAGCCGAGAAATAATCCGGCGGCACGCCCGCTACTTTGATGCGGTTTCCCTTGGCGTCGACTTCGAAATACTGCGGGTTCGACCACACGTCGCTGCTATTGTGATCCACGAAAATCGGAATATCGCCTACAACCCGGATGCCACGCTCGTTCGCATACGATTTGAGCGCCATCCATTGATTGAAGAACTCATACTGAAGGAAATAATGCAGATCGATTTCGTTTTTAAGGCGCTTACGAGCCTCGGTCATCGCTTTTGGTTTGCGCTGCGCAAGACCCGCATCCCACGTATTCCAAGATTGGCGTCCGTTTTCGATAGACAGCGCCATGAACAGCACATACTCATCAATCCAGTACGCGTTGTCTTTGCGGAAGGAATCGTATCCGACTTTGATGCCGGCATCATCGGACGCATGAAATCGTGCCGCGGCTTTTGCGAATAGGGCATCTTTGATGACAAATGCCGCATCATAATCGGCTTTGGTGCCGGATGGGAGCTTCGCAGCATCCGCTTCCGCCCGACTCAGCAATCCTTTTTGAACCAACACATCCGGACTGATCAAATAGGTATTTCCAGCAAATGCGGAATAACTCGCGTAGGGGGAATTGCCATATCCCGTCGGTCCCAATGGAAGAATCTGCCAAATCGATTGATGAGTGCTCTCAAGAAACTGGATGAATGTGTAGGCGGATGGTCCTAAATCACCGATTCCATATTGGGATGGAAAGGATGTGGGGTGGACTAGAACCCCACTGGAACGCTGGAAACGCATAATGTCAGGCTTTTTTAGGCTTCAGATAGATGGCACCGAGTGGAGGAACCGAAACTGAGACGTGAGCCGGAAATCCATGCCATTCTCCTGGATGCGCTTGCAAGGCAGGCAGTCCAACGTTGCTCCCTCCGTAATAATGCGAGTCGCTGTTGAAGATGATGTCATAGGTACCGGGCTCAGGAACACCGATCGTGTAGGCTTCCCTCACCACGGGGGTAAAGTTAAACAGACAAACGATGTAATCAGATGGATCTTCTGCAAATCGCACAAAACTGATGGTGCTATTTTCATAATCAGACGGATTGATCCATTTGAATCCTTTCCAATCGAAATCCACTTCATGCAAGGCTTTTTCGCGACCATAAAGACCGTTCAAATCTTTGACCAAACTGGTGATGCCCCGATGCGACTCGAAGTCCAATAGCGACCAATCCAATTCCTTCTGGCTGTTCCATTCGCTCCATTGACCGAACTCGCTTCCCATGAAGCCCAATTTCTTACCTGGATGCGCATACATGTAGCTATACAAGAGCCTCAGGTTGGCGAATTTTTGCCACAGGTCGCCGGGCATCTTGTCGAGCATGGAGCGCTTGAGATGCACCACTTCATCATGTGAAAACGGAAGCACGAAATTCTCGCTAAACGCATAGATCATCGAAAACGTAAGCTGATTGTGATGATAGCGACGGAACAGCGGATCCACCTCGATGTATTTCAGGGTGTCGTTCATCCAACCCATGTTCCATTTGTAATCGAAGCCAAGTCCGCCCAAGTACGTCGGACGCGATACCATCGGCCAGCTCGTCGATTCTTCGGCCATCGTCATCACACCCGTGAAACGGTCATGCACCACTTCATTGAACCGCTTGATGAATTGAATGGCTTCGAGGTTTTCGCGGCCACCATATTTATTTGGCACCCATTCACCTTCGTTGCGCGAGTAATCGAGATACAGCATGGATGCGACCGCATCCACACGCAATCCATCGATATGGAACCGATCGAGCCAATACACCGCGTTCGAGATGAGGAAGTTCATCACCTCACTGCGACCGAAGTTGAAAATGTTCGTGCCCCAATCTTTGTGCTCGCCTTGCCGCGGATCGGCATGCTCGTAAAAATGCGTTCCGTCGAAAAAGCGCAACCCGTGATCGTCTTTGGTGAAGTGGGCCGGCACCCAATCCACGATCACACCGATGCCGTTGCGATGGCATTCATCCACAAAAAACATGAAATCATCCGGTGTGCCGAAGCGGCTGGTTGGTGCGAAATAACCGGTCACCTGATAACCCCACGACGGATCGTATGGATGTTCGGCTACGGGCAGCAACTCGATGTGCGTGAACCCGAGTTCCTTCACATAACCGACCAATTGCTCCGCCGCGTCGCGATAGGTCAGGAATTGGCTTTTGTCCTCACCCTTCTTGCGCCACGATCCGAGGTGGATTTCATAAATGGAAACGGGTTCATTGAAGCGGGATGTGCGCTTTTTCATCCACTTTGCGTCTTTCCACTTGTATTGCTCGGTATTGTAGACGATGGATGCGGTGCCAGGACGCAATTCAGCGAATGTGGCGTACGGATCAGCTTTCGTCATCGGTAAGTTGCCGGTATGCGTGGCGATCTCGAATTTATAGGCTGCACCTTGCGTCACGCCCGGCACGAAAATCTCCCATATCCCTTGGTTGAAATGACGGCGCATCACATGCACGCGCCCGTCCCAGCCATTGAACGCGCCTACGACGCTCACGCGCTTCGCTGCCGGAGCGCAAACCACGAAACGAGTTCCAGAAACCCCATCCAATTCCATCAGATGAGCACCCATGAACGTATGGGCATCGTGATGATTGCCTTCACCCCATAGTTGAAGATCGAAATCGGTGATGGTGCTTCCGAATGAATAGGGGTCGGATTGAGACTTCACATCTCCCGAACCGGTCATAATCGAGTAGGTGTAAGGAAAGGCCTTTTTGAGGGATGGAATCACCGCTTCATACAATCCGGCATCGTGGATGCGGGTCATCTCGATGGTTTTATCTGTTCCGGAGTGGACGATGGCTACGGAGGTCACATATGGAATGAAAGTGCGGACCACCAAACCCGATTTCCCACCTTCCGAAAACGTGTGCATGCCGAGTACGGCGAACGGATTGTCGTGCAGACCTCGCACAATCGCATCTATTTGATCAGAATCTAAATGGAATGACTTCATAACCTAGCGAATATAGTATTTTTGGCAGGTGAACCCGATACAACGAATCGCGACCCGATACCTGTTTTCCCGCCAGCAATTCACGCTGGTTGGGGCATTGACTTTGATCAGCATTTCCGGCGTCACCATCGGCACCGCGCTGCTGATCATCGTGTTGTCGGTATTCAATGGGTTCTTCGATCTCATCATGGGCTTGCTTCGTTCATACGACCCCGATATCCGCATCGAATCGGCTGAAGGGGCGACGTTCACCTGGTCCGACTCGACGCTTCAGAATCTGAGGGATATCCCCGAAGTTCGCATCGTTTCGCCGTTTCTGGAGGGCAAAGCTATGCTGGCTTACCAGGGTGGTCGAGACAAGGTAGTGATTGTAAGGGGCATTGTACCACAGACCTTTTTCCAGATGGTGGAGGTGGATGCCGAACCGACCCAATCGGTATTGGATCTGGCTGTGAGGAACCGGATGCCCGGTGTTCTGATCGGCGATCAACTTCGCGGACAGTTAAATCTAGGTATTGGCGATCAGGTTTCGTTGCTCAGCGCAGTGGGCGTTCAGCGAAGCCTCACATCCTTCACCGGTCCGCGCTATTACACGTTCGACATCCGTGGCTTTTTCTATTTGCAACAATTGTTCGAAGGTTCGATCGCGTTCGTTGAGTTGGAAGCGGCCCAGCGCTTGTTCCTGCAACGGGACCAACTATCGGGCATCGAAATCTCATTAAAAGATCCCGATACCGCATTCGATGTGCGAGATCGGATTCAAACCAAGCTTGGACCGAGTTACGTTGTGAATACCTGGTACGACTTGCAGAAAAACCTCTATGATGTGATGTACCTCGAAAAGTGGGTGGCCTATTTCATCCTGATGCTCATCGTGATCGTGGCTATTTTGAACATTATCGGGTCGATGACGATGATCGTGATCCAAAAACGTCGTGATATCGGCGCGTTGATGGCGATGGGCTATACGACATCCCACATCCGCTACATCTTCCTCACACAAGGCGTGATGATCGGGATGATCGGATGCGTGTTGGGCGGAAGTATCGGGCTCTCGCTGTCGTGGCTACAAAAAACGTATGGACTTGTAAAGTTGGCCGGAGCGGAAAATTTCATCATTCAAGCGTATCCGATTTCCATCCAACCGCTGGATGTGATCAGTGTCTTGTTCGTGAGCCTGTTCTTATGCATCGGTGCGAGCGCCTGGCCCGCCAGCGAAGCCGCGAAAGTGCTTCCAGCGGATGCGGTGAGGAATGAATAAGGAAAATTTTAAATTTTAAAGTATTCAATTTTAAATGTAGAGGCTTTAATCATGTATAATCAAGCACTTAACATTTAAAATTTATCATTTAAAATTATCAATACAGATCCGGCAAATCATTCTCATACAGCACCACATCCCCGTCTTGCAGATAGCCGCGTAAGAACTCATTCGCGGTGAAGAGGGTCGCTTCCACGCGAACGTTCTCCATCGAATAGCCAGTCGATAGCACGCCTTCCAAAATCGGTTTGCTGCGTTCTGCGCCCACGAGAATCACCAGATCCAAGGCTGCGTTTCCGATCACCTCGCCAAATCGACGGTTCTCGGCTTCTTCAATGTCGCCGAGTTCGACCATGCCCGGGGTGACGATGATGCGGCGTCCGGTGTTGAACTGAGCCAGTACCTCTACGGCGTTCGCGGCACCTACCGGATTCGAATTGAACGCGTCATCAATCATCACCGCATTTCCGATGCGTTTCAGCTCCAATCGATGCTCTACCGGTTCGATGCGGGATGCGGCTAAGGCCATGGTCTGCAACCGCAATCCGAAATGCAAGCCGACACCGAATCCGATCAGGATGTTATGAACATTATGCGCCCCAAGGAGTTTTGTAGATACTTCGGCTCGCTCCACTCCATCCAGAACCGCTGTAAAATGACATCCGGATGCGTCGTATCGGATGTGTTCGGCTTGGAGCCGGCCGGAGTGCAAGCCCACGGGTATCACCGAAATATCGTTGCGAGTCACTTGCGACATCACCCGATGATCGTCGCTGTTTACCACCGCAGTGCCGTTTTGGGGCAGATGACGAATGATCGCGCCCTTGGTATGCGCCACGTTCTCCACCGATCCGAAGGTCTCCATATGCGCCAGACCCACATTCGTGAACACGCTCACGTCCGGACGGGCGATCTCGCACAGCTCATCGATATTGCCCGCATACCTCGCGCCCATCTCGAGAATCAGAATCTGATGCGAGGCATCGAGATCGTTATTGATCACCATCGTGATGCCCATCGGAGTATTGTAACTGCCCGGCGTGAAGCACACATTGTACCGCTCCGCGAGCAAGGTTTTGATCACGAATTTGGTGGATGTTTTTCCATAACTGCCCGTGATCGCCACGATCTTGAGATCGGGCATCGTGGCCAGTTTTTCTTTCGCTTTGCGGATGAAGCCTTTTTGGATGAGGCTCTCCACCGGCTTCATCACCCATCCCGCTACAAACAGAAAAAACGGTTGAAGCAGCGATGCCGAAGCCAGTAGAAATGCCAAGATGTACGGATCCGGGAAGGCGGATGGAATCCGGTTTACCGTGATGAACGCCAGTACGGGCAATGCGGCGAACAGTAGGAGCGCAGGAATCAGGAGGCGCTTCACGCGAGCCGTGAAGGACAGTGGTTTTTTGGGTCGCGCCGTGTAGACCGAAATCGGTCCGAACCAGACGATCGCGAATAAGGACAGGATCCACACCGAAGAGGTTTCATTCAAGGTGGTTCTGCCTAGGAACATCATCGCCAGCAAGACCACATTGTAGAGCGCGAACGTGGGGGTAAGCACATACTCATTCCAATTCTGCTTGAGCCAGCTCCAGTACTCATTCAGTTTGTAGCCACTTTGCTGAAAACGATGCAAGAAAAAACGTCCGCGATAGAGCCCATGGCGGATCAAAACCAACGCCATGAGCCATATCATGCCATGGACGATGAGTAGGTAGGTAGTGTACATGGGGGAAAATACGGATTAAAGAAGCTGGATGCGGGACGCTTGATGCTAGATGCGGGAAGCCAGATGCTGGATGCGGGAAGAATAGGTTTCACAACTTATGCGTAACTTTTCGACGAATAATCATCCAGCATTCATCATCCAGCATCCCGCTTCTTTATGAAACTCATCATCCCAATGGCCGGCAAGGGCACACGTTTGCGTCCGCATTCCCACACCACACCCAAACCATTGCTTCCTGTTGCGGGCATTTCCATCGTGGAGCGCATTGTGCTCACGTTCGGCCGCACCATCAATCGAAAAGTGGATGAGATCGCGTTCGTGTTGGGTGATTTCGGCGATGATGTGAAAAAAAGCCTGACGGAGATGGCCGAGCGCCAAGGTGCCACCGCATCCTTTTATGTCCAAAAAGAAGCCCGCGGAACGGCACATGCCATTCATTGCGCGAAAGAATCGTTGGATGGGGAAGTGATCGTGGTATTCGCCGATACCTTGTTCGACACGAAGGAAATGGTGAATGTGGATGGAGCCGACAGCGTGATCTGGCTCAAGCATGTGGAAGACCCATCGCGCTTTGGTGTGGCGGTTCATGATGCCGATGGACGCATCACCAGTTTCGTTGAAAAACCAAAAGAACTGATTTCAAACCTGGCCATCATCGGCGTGTATTATTTCAAAGACGGCGCCGGTTTGCGTCGCGAGATCCAGTATTTGCTGGATCACAACATCACGGGTCATGGCAATGAGTATCAATTGACGGATGCGATCGACGCGTTGCTCAAACAAGGAAAAGTGTTCAAAGCGGCTACGGTGGATGAGTGGTTGGATTGCGGCACCGTTCCGGCTTGGTTGGAAACCACATCCACCATCATCGCGAAGGAATTCGGAAACTCGATGCCGGGTCCGTTTCCACGTACCGTGATCCATCCGCCGGTGTACATCGGCGAGGGAGCAGTGATCGAGGGAAGTGAGATCGGTCCGAACGCGAGCATCGGCGCGGGATGTGTAATCCGCAACAGCCGCATTTCAGACGCGATCGTGCTCGACAAATCGGTTGTGGAGCAATCCAAGCTCACTCAATCCACGATCGGAACGCATGCTCATGTGAATGGCTTCACGGGTAGTGTGAACATCAGCGACCACAGCGTGGTCAAGGGTTGATCGCGGCTTGAGATTTATCGACGATGTCGCGGATGATGGCATCGATTTCGTTTGTCGAATCCAACACGGCTTTAAGGATGTCCTCACGCTCATTGTCTGAGACGATATCCTGTTCCAGCATGTTCACCAGCCCGATAAGCCGGGCGACCGGTGCGCGAACCACATGCGATTGGGTCCAGGCGATGTCGCGAAGTTTCTTGTTCTGCTCTTCAATGGCATGCAGATACGCGATTTTCTCGGTCATGTCTGTCACTAGAACCAAGCGGGCCGCTACATTGTTGTAGTTGATAGTCGCAGTTTGGATTTCGACATAAATGAGATCCCCGTTTTTCTTGAGATGCCGAACGGTGTCGGTGTACGTTTCTTCGTGGCTGCGTGTCAATAGCTTGGGTATGTCGTCGCGATGGCGGATGTCGCCAACCGTCAAATTCAGAAATTCGTCTCGGGCATAGCCGTAATGCGCGATGGCCGCATTGTTCACATCTAAAAAGCGGTTCGTCTCGATTTCATACACCCACATCGGAGCCGGACTCAGATGGAACAAATCCATGTACCGTTTTTCTGATTCGATGAGCGATTGCAAATAGCGGAACCGTTCGATCGAATAAATCACGCTCTTGTACAGAATGAGAGAGGTGATGGTGTCTTTTACCAGATAATCGGAAACCCCTTGTGCGAGGGATTTCGTGGCGAAATCCAAGTCCGGATATCCGGTCAGAATCACGATCGGATAGCGTTGACTCAAGATTTTCGCCTCCTCGATCAGCTGTTCACGACTGATGTCGGGCAAGGATAGGTCCAATAACACAATGTCAAAACCACTGGTGCCAAGAAGCAAGGTCTTGGCCACTTTGAAACGTGTGACATGTGTCAGTTTCGGGCTCTGGATATGTTCCAACAGGTAGTCTTCAACCAGAAGGTAATCGCCCGGGTTGTCTTCCACCACCAATATGGAATATGGGGTTTTATCCAGTTTCATGACGAAGGCGTTTTGGGCAACTTGACGAGTTGGATCCAGAAATCCTCAATTGAATAAACCGCTGTCAAGAATGCGTCCATCTCCACTGGTTTGGTGATGTAGCAATTGGCGTGATTTCGGTAGGATAAATCAATATCGCGTTCGGATGAGGACGTGGTGAGCATGATGACGGGTATCTTTTTCGTCCGCTCATCATTTTTGATGATTTGCAAGACTTCATGCCCGTTCTTCAGAGGCAGATTCACATCCAGCAATATCAGATCGGGTAGACTCTCATGGGCGAATTTGCCCTGTTGGAACACAAAATCCAGCGCTTCTTTGCCGTTTTTGGCAATGCTGATTCGGTTGATGAATTTGCGTTCTTGAAGGGCTTCCGTTGTGAGCAGGATATCGCCTTCATTGTCTTCGACGAGTAGGATATGTGCGCTTTTCATATGCATAAGGTATTCACGATTTCGGCAAGGTAAAATAAAATCGGCTGCCTTCGTCGACAACCGATTCAACCCTCACGTTACCACCCAGCAGGTCCACTGTTTTTTTGACGATGGCCAATCCGATTCCAGTGCCCGAATACTCGTTCCGGGCATGAAGGCGTTGGAAGATCTCGAAAATCTTGTCGAAATAGTTCGATTCGATGCCGATACCGTTGTCTTCGACGCAGAGTTCCCAATGGGTTTTCTTTTCCTTCGCATGGATCCGAATCACCGGCTTCACACCGTCGCGGGAGTACTTGATCGCGTTCTCAAGCAGATTGTGGATTACCTGGGTGATCGAGGTTCTGCTGACTCTGAGCTTGGGCAACTGGTCGCTCGTCAGATCCAGACCGATGGCGTTGAGGTGCTTTCTCCTGGTTTGTGTGAATTCATCCACCACCTCGTTTAGATCCACCCATTCCGTCGATGTCGATTCCTGGTCGGTTCGAGCATAGTCCAACAGATCTTGGATGATGTGCTTCATACGGTCGGCTCCGTCCACCGCGAAGTGGATGTATTGATGCGCTCTCGCGTCGAGTTGGTCACGGTATTTCTTGTCGAGTTGGCTCATGAAGCTGGAGATCATCCGCAACGGTTCCTGCAGATCGTGGGAGGCCACGAAAGCGAAGCGCTCCAATTCGGTGTTCTTGTTCTCGAGTTTGTCGACGGTCTCTGCAAGGCCGTCGAACAGTTTGGGGATGAGGGCGGAGCACAACAGGCTGAGGAACATCAGATTAGAGCTGATGAGCAGCCAGATCCCAGCATCAAATTGATTCACCTTCTCAACCGGCCCCAAATCAAAATGAAGCATTCCCGCAAAGCCCAAGCAAATGACGATGTTCAGCCATGACCAGTGATAGGAATACGCTCTTGGAAGAATCAATAAGGCGAATACCGTGGCGGCGTAAATGAACAGCAAGCCCGGACCTTCAGGACCCACGTGAATCAACATCACCAAAGCAACGGCATAGGTGCTGAGAATGAAGATGAGTTTTCGAAGCTGAACGGTCATGCCGGGAATGAACGCAAGGTACAGGCAGAGTCCGAACGCCACGAAATCAATCCCCGCAAGAAGGTATAAGCCGTTGTTCAGGCAGAACACGATGCTTGGAAGCAGGGCGATCAGACTGAACGGAATCACATAGACCAAGGTGTTGGCGAATAGAAGATTTCGCCAATAGGTGACACTTCCGGATACGGCTTCCGATTCCACCAGATTATGTCGGTAAATGGCGTTCCGATAGGCTTCGAATAATGCGCTCATTCAGCCGGGATGGTAAAGGTGAATGTGCTTCCTTTGCCTTCAACAGAATGGACCCAAATGGATCCGCCTAGGTTGTCCACGATTTTTTTCACGATCGCCAGCCCGATACCGGACCCCGTGTATTCGGTTTTGTCGTGCAGCCGTTGAAAGATGATGAAGATCTTATCATAATAGTCTTCCGATATGCCGATGCCGTTGTCGCTCACGGAGATTTCCCAAAAGCCGCCATTCTTTTTGGACTGTATCCGGATTTCCGGTTTCACACCGGTTTTGGCGTATTTGATGGCGTTATCCAGCAGGTTGTTCATCACTTGAGCCACTTGCGAGCGGTACGTGTTGAGCACCGGGAGTTTGCCGCAAATCACAAGAGCTGATTTTTCCTGAATCAGTTTCGCTCTCAACAATTGATATTCATCCACGAGGACTTTGAATTCGAATGTCACTTTGTCGGACGACAACCGACCGACGCGTGAAAACTCCAAGAGATCCAAGATGATGCCGCGCATCCGGTTGGCGCCATCTACAGCGAAATGGATGTATTGATGCGCTTTGGGATCGAGGCGGTCGCTATATTTCTTCTCGAGTTGAGACAGAAAGCTGGTGATCATCCGTAATGGCTCTTGCAAGTCGTGTGAGGCCACATAGGCGAATTGCTCGAGTTCGGCGTTCGACATCTCCAGTTCCTTGGTATGCTTCTGAAGTTGGTAATTCAGCTTCTTGAGCGAATCTTCATGGGTGCGGCGATAGGTGATGTCGGTCATGGCGCCCACCACTCGAATGACACGCCCTTTCGCATCCCGGATGAAGACGGCCCGGTCCATGACCGTCGCATAGGTTCCATCCGCTTTTAAGAACCGATACTCTTCAAACCAGTTTTTCGAATCGTGGTTTCCGAAGAAGTGCTCGATCTTCAAAACAATCCGCTCCCGGTCTTCGGGGTGAATCAGGCTGATCAACCGATCGAACGTCGGTTTTTCCATGTCCACATCGTATCCGAACTGGGTCCGGAACCCCTTCCCCCAAAACAATTCGTTTTTCGTGATCTCATAATCCCAAATCGCATCGTTTGTGGCTTCGGTGACGATGTGGAATCGCTCGTTGGTTTCCCGGATTAACTCTTCAGACTTTTTACGCTGATGGATGTCTTGGAAACTTCCGTAGATGCGAACGCATGTACCGTCTCTGAATTCTGGCTTTCCGATCGTCCGGATCCAACGCTCATTTCCTTTGGCCGTGATGATCGGCAGTTCCAGATCCCAATTTTCATGATTCTGGATGGCCGTATTCACCGCGACCTCTATGATCGGTCTCATATCCGGACGATAAAAATCCAGACCCTTGCTCAGGTCGGGTACAAAGTCTTTGTCTACTTCGTGAATGTCTCGGGTGATGTCGGACCAAAACACCGTTCCTTTCACAAGATCCACTTCCCAGCTACCGATAATGGCCAGTTTGGCGGCGTTATCGAACAATTCCTGAAGTCGGATCATATCAGTCATATTCCGACCATAGGCATAAATAAACCCATCTTCGCCGAACACAACCGATGAATTCCACGAAATCCAAATCACATCACCCGTTTTGCTGATGTATCGGTTGATGACGTTATTGGCAGAGGGTTTTCCCAGATCGTCTGGGTGCATGAATGTCTCGAAAGGTTGCGTGGTGAGTTCCTCTTCGGAATAACCGGTTAGAGCGCAGAACACCGGGTTCACTTTCACGAAATGCCCTTTTGGGGATGCGATGGCGAGGATGTCGGGCGAGCTGCTGAAAAAGTGATGTAGCTCGTTTTCCTGCTGCTTGCGTTTGATTTCGGCCCCGAGAATGGATTCAAGTGGAGTGAACACATCAAACTGACCGTTCATTTCCTGCTGAATCAGAGTCGATCCGAACATCAACACACCAATGCATTCCTCATTATGACGCAAAGGAATGGCGAAAGCCGATTTCAGCCCTGCGATTTTAGCCGCATCTCGCCGCAAAAACTCTGTCTTAGTATCGATATCGGTCCAAATATGCCGTTTGGGATTCTTCCATACGGTTCCAGGTAGACCCTCTCCCATTTTGAACTGACGTATGGATTTAGATTGCTTGAAATAGGTCTTGCCTTGTTTGGATGTCTGGTAGATCGACATCAGGTTCAGTACCGTGCTGTCGTAGTTCTTCAACCAGATTTCACCGGTTTCAAATCCTCCGAATTTGGACAGATATGCCAGGACGTTGGTCAATGTGGAGTCCAGATCCGTATTTTCTTTGAAGAGTTCGGCCAATTCTCGCTGGACAGACAATTGGATTTTTTTTAGTTGCTCGTTCGACACATCGCGTAAGACGCCGATCATTCGAATCGGAGCGCCTTTTGCGTCGCGGATCATGTATCCGATCTCATCCACATAGGCATAAGACCCATCCGACCGTCTGAAACGGAAGGAATTGGTCCAATTCTGTTTCTGCCGATCGTTGAAGAAATCAAGCCAAGGCGACTCGTGTTCTGTTGAATCTTCGGGATGAGTGAGGGCGATCCAATCATTCAATCGGAACGGGCTTTCCGATTTCGGATGACCGAATAGGCGATGGAACCCATCACCCCAAGAAAAGTCATCGTTCACCACATCCCAATCGTAGATCGCGTCGGATGTGGCTTTGGTCACATATTCGAACCGTTCGTTGCTGTCATAGAGGGCTTGACTACGATGATGGCTTTCCATGATCACGCCTAAGAGCGAAGCGGATCGAAGGAACAATTCCAACTCTTTCTCGCTGGGCGCTTTCTTCTGATGGAAATAATAGGCAAAGGTGGCCATGACCCGACCCTTCGAATCGAAAATCGGTTGAGACCAACACGCTTTGATGCCGTGCGACAGGGCGTCTTTCCGGAAGGATTTCCACTTCGGATCCGTTGCGATGTCGCTGACGATCACCGGTTTGCCGGTGTACGCGGCGGTTCCGCAAGAGCCGTGGTTGGGACCGATCGGCTTTTTGTCGAACGAATTCCACAATTCCGGTGCCAAAGACGGTGCGGTGCGTGTGAGCACCATTCCATCCTTCACCGTCATGATGGTGCAATGCATGTGAGGAAAGTTGGATTCGATGCCACGCAAATACACGGTTAGAATGGCATCGAGATCGGCGCCCTCTTTGATGGAATCCTCCATCATCACCCTCTCGAGCTGTTCCAATCGGGATGTGAGAACGCTGTCGGTCACATCCCGGAAATTGTCGATGATTCCCATGATGTTCGGATCGTCGAGCAGATTCGTGATGGTGGCCTCAAGCCATCTCCATGTGCCGTCTTTGTGCTTTGTGCGGGAGGTGTAGCCCTTGGTTGGTACGCCGGGATTTGCCAAGGCAATCTGCATTTTCTCCACAACACCATTCACATCGTCAGGATGGATGATCGTGAACAGATTCAAGTCCAGCGCTTCTTTTTCGGTATAGCCGAGTACGTTTGTGATGGATGGCGACACATAGGTAGGGCGCCCGTCCGCTCCGATGATGGCGATGGCATCGCCGCCGTTTTCCACCAAGCTTCTGTATCGCTGTTCGGCACGGTTTCGGTCGGTCACGTTTTGCGCTGTGCCGAACAATCTCACAACCCGACCCGACTCATCCATCTCCGTATAGCCGAACTCTTCGATGAGGCGATGTTCACCTGTCGGCGTGGTGATCCGGTACGTGATATTGAATGGTTCGCCGGTTTCCTGTGAACGCTTACTGGTTTGTTCGGCGTAATCGCGATCATCGGGATGAATGAGGTCCAAGAACGATTTGTGGGTTTCCTTAAACGTCTCTCGATCGGCGCCGAACACATCGTACAAGGCATCGGTCCAAGTGAGGCTGTCTGTGCGGAAATCGAAGTTCCAACTGCCCATTTGGGCAAACCGTTGCGCTTCGGCCATGATGGCCTCGCTTTGCGTGATCTTGACCTGGCTTTTGAGGAGCTCGGCCTGCGAACGTTTGAACTCCGTCACATCTTCAATGGTGGTGACTTTGTAACGCTTGCCATCCGGATCGATCAGCAATTCCGCAGAAACCTTGACGGTGAGCGGGTTGCCCATTTTGTCAACGACCTCGAACTCACCGGGAGGCTCGTGCCCGTTCAGAATGAAGTCATCATGGGCCTTCCGCATGAACGCTTCGTGCTCGGGTGCCACCATTCTCGAAAATTGAGTGCCGATGAGCTCTTCTTTGGCGTACCCGTAAATGGTGCAATAGTTGTCGTTCATATCCACGAACAGACCGTTCTCATCGGTGATGCAGATTCCGTTCGACGTGGCGTTGAACACCGCGTTGACCAGGCGTTCTCTGGAGTTCAATGTGGAGAGCGCGACCTTGAGATCCGTTACGTCCAACACACCGATCGATACATTATGGATGGCTCCCGTTCGATCGGCGGCAGGTGAGAAATGCATGGCGAACCAACGTTGCTGATCCTGCACATCCGTCACTTCCAATTCGATGGACGCCGGTTTTCCGTTCAACGCCGTCTTGAAATGCCGCATGAACCGCTCCACTTGACCCGACGGAAGCAGGTCGATGATGGAATCGTCAACCGCGATGGTTCGCCCGTGGAGTTGACGGAATGTGTGGTCTGCCTTGTGATTGAATCGCTGCACCTTGTAGGCAGAATCGACCATCACGAACGCCTGAAGGTCATTGTTCAAAAGAGCGTGGGCGTTGGCCTGGCTCAATTCAAGTGCGAGTTCGCGTGCCTCCAATTCCTCATGAGCCACTTTCAGCTCGGAATAGGTGATCTGGATTTCCTCGTTCGCGCTTTGAAGCTCTTCATTGCTGGTCTCCAGCTCTTCATTGCTCGACTGGAATTCCTCATTCATGCCCTGCAACTCTTCATTGAGCGATTGTAGCTCCTCGTTGCTGTTTTCGATCACTTCGATATAGGTCTCTAGCTGCAATTTGGTGGATGCCAACTCCTGTTCCAGCTCGTGCACCCTTCCCTGGGTTCGAGGTTTCGCTTCCGAAGACACCACATCCTTCAAATCGATCGTTTCGAAAATGACCATGATCGTTGTTTGGGAATCGGTCTGGCTCAAGACCGGGAGGGCGCTGATCCGAACATATTGAAGTGGGCCAAACGGCTCAAAACGCCGGATACGCCCCTTTATGCCTGTTCGATTTTTTTGGACTTGTGTCAGAACCGACCGCACATCGAGATGAAGGTCCTGATGCACCATCTTCAGCAGATTCGTCTGGATTTGACCCGCTGCCAGCGTCACAATCAATCTCACATCTCCATTCACTTCCAGAACGTCGAACGACTCGTTCACCACCACATAGGGATGTTCATAGGCGCTGAACAGGGTTTCCCGAACCCTATCATGAAGGGTCGGCTTTTGAGGTCGCGTTTCGGCCGACGAGGGTGTGGACGTCGACGTGCTCAATGTTTTAGCGGTCGGATACTTCAACGCACCCATCGCGCCGGGTTTGCGTCGGTAGAGCTTGTTCCTGGCATTGACCGAACCGAACAAGTCAGTGAAGTTACCGATGGTTTCCGATTTTCCAAGAAACAGGATACCACCTGCTTTCAACGCATTCTGAAATACAGGGAACACACGTTGCTGAAGAGTGGCATTGAAATAAATGAGTAGGTTTCGGCACGAAACCAGATCCAATTTCAAAAACGGAGGATTCTGGGTCAGGTCGTGTTTGGAAAAAAGCACACGTGAGCGAATCGATTTCGACAGTTCGATCTGTTCTCCGACCCGGTTGATGGCCTCTCGATGATAGAGTTCGGGAATCGAGTCGAGTTCGTTGGCCGGGTATAAGCCTCGGCGTGCGATGGCGATGGCGCGGTCGTCGATGTCGGTCGCAAAAATCTGAAACGTGAATGTGGATTTCTGTTCTCTCAGGATCTGGTTGAGCATCATGGCGATCGAATACGCCTCTTGCCCGGTCGAACATCCCGGCACCCACACCCGAATGGGTTCCACGTCGCGTTTATCCACAATCAGGGACTGAATCAGCTTCCGAAGCTCGGAGAATGCGGCCGGGTCGCGGAAAAACGTCGTTACGCCGATCAAGATCGTGTTGAACATTTCATCCGCTTCGCTCGGATCCCGCTCGATCAGCGACACATAGTCGTCGATATCACTGATTCCCAATTGGGAAAGGCGTTTTTCCAACCGACGTCCCACGGTGCCGGATTTGTAATTGGAGAAATCCGCACCCGTCCGCTTTCCGAGCAGATAGAAAATCCGGGACATCGAATCCGTCATGACATCCATGGCATCTGCCTCGATGTCTCGTGTTTTTCCGAGGAGATGGGCTTGGATGCTTGCCCCGATCTCATTCACCGACACAATCTCATCCACAACTCCGGTTTGGATTGCGGCTTTCGGCATGCTGTCAAATTTCGCGGTTTCTGGCGATTGGACGATCACATAGCCCCCCGCTTCATGCAAGGCCACAACACCCTGCGCGCCGTCCGATCCGGTTCCGGATAAGATTACGCCAACCACCCGATGAGTGGTCTGTTTGGCAAGCGAGTTGAATAGCACATTCACAGACGGCTTGGGTCCGGCCACTGTAGGCTCCTTCCGAAGCACGATCTTGCCTTTTTCAACCGAAATCTCCCGATCAGGAGGTGTGATGTAGACCATTCCCGCTTTCAGGGTCGTTTTAGAGGTCGCCTCCACCACAGTCAGTTCCGTTTCACGGTCGAGCAATTGGGTGAGGATGCTTTTATGCGACGGACTAAGATGCTGCGCCACAATGAGACAGGCGTTTTCGAGCGGTGCCAGATGGGACAACAGATGCTGAAGAGCATCCAACCCACCGGCTGAAGCACCAATTGCAACGATAGTAAGAGTGGGACTTTTCAGGTGCGTCTCTCCGCCAAGTGTCAAATTATATTACAATATACCATTACGGTATTGTTGGGATTGTAAGTTTATTGCATGGCGGAAAAGCCGAGTTTTAGGGCTCGATCACCAATTTCAGGTTCATCCCCAATCCCGCTTCCACAATCTTTTTGAAGGTAGATAACTCGATATCGGTCTTGTTATTCTCCACACGTGAGATATAAAAGCGGGATGTGCCGCTTCGATGCGCGACTTCTTCTTGCGTCAAGCCTGCCTTGATCCGCGCGGTTCGAATCAGTTTTCCAAAGCGATGGTTTGTCTCGCCACTCATTTCCGAACTCAAATCATATAAGACATCCGGACCGATTTCGTAAGGATGTCTTTCGTCTACTCCCTCATCATTTTTCAATGTGATGGTGATGTTGGGCCAGGAAAGTGTCTGGTTGCGCAATTCCACCTTCTGAAATTCCTTGATGTCGAGAAGCGGATTCTCGATATCGGTCTTCATCACGTTCCAGGATTCGAAAATCTGTTTGAAATCCAAGATTCGGCTTTCGCTGTTATTGAACATGACCTGAACGGTAAACCCGTCAATACGCTCAATCTTGAGGATGCGGGGGATTTTGATGTGCTTTCTCATCGGCGTGGGTTCAACTTGTTATATGTGTCCATCAGATACGATATGTTCTGTTCAGCCCAAGAAATCACTTTCGTTCGTTGGGCTTTTGGTATGCTTCCAGCATAAGTCGCCAATGATTCGATTTCGATCAATTCTTCATATTCCGCATACAACACATGGAAATGCGGAGGGGGATGTTCTCTTGAGTAAACGTCAATCTTGATCGAATCAATGAGCTTGATCGTCGGCATACGATGTTGTCTATGTAGATAACATGATAGTGAGAGATAAAAGTATTTCCAATTGGGATTTTGGCTAAAAGTTGACCTGCGTTAAGAGCGCATAACGACTATGCTGAATTCGCAGCTTGTCGCTCGATTTCGGCGCGTATCAGCTTTAAGTCGGATTGAAATTCCCTGTCGACTCGATTGCTATCAGATAATATATAAGCTGGTTTTCTATAAACATCAATTGGGAATGCATTTTGCCACGACGCCTTGTCTTTAGTTACTTCCACAGCTTGTTTCGATCCGAAAACAGTATCAGTTACTTCTATACTTGAGTTGAACTGGTCGGCAGTAATGTCAACTAAATACTCGTCGATCTCAATCCAAACATGTCTTTGTAGACCAGAAAATCCTCCATTGACAATCTCAATTGATTTATAGCCTAGTTCAAGTAAGTACGAACCGAGTATTGTCGACGTTCTTTCACAAGATCCGCCAGGGAAATTGGTAAATAGAAGAGATTTGATATCTAGGATAGATAGGTTCGATTTAACCCTTTCAACCGCATTTCTGAACGACTTACAATCTTCAAAAAGCTTTAATTCGAAGTTTTGCTCCATGAATTGTTTCTGAAGTATTGGTAATTAAACAGTTCAAAATCATCACTGTATATGATGTTGCTTTCAATAAGAAAATCAAAAAAAAGTCGTCGACTTTCAATTTTAGAAACTAATACAGAATCAAACCGACTGAATTCGGGAATGTCGCTGGCTTTTCCCAAGACTAAATCATACAAGTCACGAGTGTTGGTTTCGTCAGTTATCAACCCACCATACTTGTTTAGCAATACTAGGTTATTGTCGATGTATCGGATCACATCGTTGCTCGGGAAGATTTCAAAATTGTAGCTTCGAGTTCTTCCATCAATTACATAAATAAAGCTTGTCACATAGTGACCATCAGAAACCCGAACCTGTTTCCAACCTTCAATTTTCAGGACACCTTTCAGTGACTTCAAGTCATCTTGGATCAACGTCTCATTGTTTTTTATGGGCTTGACGGATCGAATCTCAGATAGCAAAAAAGACCTTCTAACTTTATCTATTGCTTGCTGATCCAATGATGTTGCTATTTTATGCTCTTCGTGTGACGAACTAAGAATGGGTGTTTCTCTACCAGAGCTCAAAATCCAGACATCACCTGTGCGCTTGTCGATTTTATAAGAAACGTGGTCTGATACTTTCTGAAGTTCAAATCGATCAGAACGATACTGGTAGACAATAATCGTGATCAGAATCAGGCTGACTACAAGCAGTAATGTTGTCCATGATGACAGGTAGAGCCTGTTTTTAACTTCTGGATTCGTCATAAACCACGATTCTCCATTTCAAAAACTATTTAATAATCGTGATCACGCAATTCAGGTGATGCAGGATGTAATTCGTGACGCCGCCCGATAGCAGATCCGTGATCTTCCACTGATAGTCACCGCCACCCATGATCACATGATCGATGCTGGCCTTGCGTGCGGTATCCACGATGGTCTCGCGGGGCTCGCCGATGGCCACCATGGTTGAGACCGAGTCCGCATCCCCCGCTTCCATCTGAAAAAAGTCCTTCGCCTCACGCAGCACGATCTTGCTTTTGTCGCGATTCAGGTCGTTCTCTTTTTCTTTCCGATCGCGCGGATCCGGAATCACGGTCATGATCAGTACGATGGGTTTGGGATCCATCAATTTGTACAGCCGAGCGGCATATTGAACCGATAAGGTGGCGTATTTCGAGCCATCGGTGGCCAATAACCAGCGTTGGGGCAGACTCATGTGTGTGTTCCTCCGTCGTTATGATCCAGATCTTGGCGCTCGTTCAATCCGGCCAATACTTTGTGTGCGGTTTCGTGCTCGTGCTCGGGTTCCATGTGTAAGGTAACCACGGCATCGCCATTCACCGACTTCATGATGCGTTTTTCCAATATGGTGCTGATCTGATGTGCTTCTTTCAGCGTGAGGTTGTCATCCATCAACACATGAAGTTCGATCCAGGTGGTGTGTCCGGTCGTGCGATGGCGCAACTTATGCCACGATCGGATCTGTTCCGGCAGTTTCGTTTCCAATACGGTTCGGATGCGCTTGTCCTGGGCTTCATCCACCGTGTCCATGATGCCTCGGATGGCGAACCGCATCAGTTTTCCGCCCTCGAACATGATATAAATGGCCACGCCAACGGCCACGATCACATCCAGAATGGTGAGCCCGCTGAAATGGATGAGGATGAGCGTGACCACGACGCCCGCGCTGGTCCACACATCCGTCATCGTATGTTTTCCATTGCCGATGAGGATATTGTTCTGCTCCTGCTTGCCCACCCGGATCAGATAACTTCCCAAGGCCAGATTCATGATGCCCGCACCGCCGACCACGATCATGCCTTCAGTCAGATGATCGGGTTGGAGACCCAGAATGAGGTGGATCGCCGATTGATACAAGATTCCGATGCCGGCGAAGAAAATGACAGTTCCTTCCACGCCTACGGATAGGAATTCGATGCGCTCGTGACCGTACGTATGGGTCGCATCCGCTGGTTTCATGCTGAGCCAAACGCCATAGAAGGAAAAGGAGACGGCCAACAGATGCACGAGCGATTCGGCCGCATCCGACAGTACCGTGTTCGATCCGGTGATCCAATACCCCGTGCCTTTGATGAGCAACGACGCGACCGAAACCATCAGGCTGATGGCGATAGCCCGTTTCACACGAGCGTTCGAAGCGGTCAGTTCAAGTCGGTGCATAGCTGAAATTTGGGTATTTTAGGCACACTATCAACGATAATTTACGGTTTTGACCGGACTCGACCCCACCCATATCACCCTGTTTCAGACCGTATCGGATGTGGCCCAGAAATTGGGTCAGCCCGTGTATGTGGTCGGCGGATATGTGAGGGATTATTACTTGAATCGGCTTCGTCCGGACAAAGAGCCCGATATCGATTTTGTGACCATTGGCTCGGGCATCGCCTTCGCCGAAGCCTTGGCCACAGAGCTGAAAACCACCCAAGTCGCCGTGTTCAAGCAATTCGGAACCGCGCAAGTGGGATGGAAGGGGATGCACCTCGAATTCGTTGGTGCGAGAAAGGAAAGCTATCGCATCGAGTCGCGCAAGCCGATCGTGGAAGACGGAACCCTGGAAGACGACCAGAAACGTCGTGATTTCACCATCAACGCGCTGAGCTGGTCGCTGAACAAAGAGGATTTCGGAACGTTGCTTGATCCCTTTGGCGGCATCCGGGATCTGCAGGATCGGGTGATCCGAACCCCGCTCGAACCCGACATCACATTCAGTGACGATCCGCTCCGCATGCTGCGCGCCGTGCGCTTCGCGTCGCAGCTTAGTTTCGATATCGATCCGGTCACATTCGAGGGCATCAAAGTGATGTCGAATCGCCTCGACATCATTTCCAAAGAGCGCATCCTCGACGAGCTGAACAAGATCATCCTGTCGCCGATTCCATCCACAGGATTTGCATTGTTGTTCGAAAGTGGCTTGCTAGGCACGTTTTTCCCGGAAATGGTGAAGCTTCACGGTGTTCAAGAAGTGGAGAATTACCGGCATAAGGATAATTTCTGGCACACATTACAGGTATTGGACAATGTGGCGATGGTGAGTGACGATCTCTGGCTCCGCTGGGCCGCCATCCTGCATGATATCGCCAAGCCGAACACCCAGAAGTTTGTGGATGGCATCGGTTGGACGTTCCACGGACACGATGCCGTGGGCGCGAACATGACCAAGCGCATCTTCACCCGATTGGGATTGCCGCTCGATGAGCGGATGCGGTTCGTGCAGAATCTGGTGAGGCTGCATCTGCGTCCGATTGCGCTGGTGAAGGAAGAGGTGACCGAATCCGCCCTCAGAAGACTATTATTTGATGCGGGCGAAGACCTTGAAGCGCTCATGATGCTCTGTCGGGCCGACATCACCAGTAAGAACGACCGCAAAGTTCAGAAATATCTGGCCAACTTCGCTTCGGTGGAAGAACGCCTCGTCGAGGTGGAGGAGAAGGACAAGCTGCGGAACTGGCGTCCACCAATTTCGGGTGAAGACATCATGAAAGCGCTGAATCTGCCACCGGGACCTGAAGTCGGGAAGATCAAGAAGCAGATTGAAGAGGCGATCCTCGAGGGAGAAATTGCGAATGAATACGATGCCGCGTATTCCTTCATGTTGCGAGTGGCGGGAAGGGATAAGTAGGAAGTAGGAAGGGTGAAGATCTTAAATCTTCCACCTTCTCTGTCCGCAAGTATCACTTAATAACGACGTTATGTGCCGTTTTTAAGCAATTAGTTGTGCCTGATTACGTAATGATTTCGAATCGTATGTATATTGATAACAATCAATTACGACGATTTGACAGGGCAATAAGTAACACTGTCCGCAAGTCAACATATATCCATAGCAAATCCTAGCTTTCTTTGCCGACTTCTCACCGGCCGTAGCCTTCTGTGATATTGGAGGAAATGGATAGAGCCGATCGCTTCATCTGTCTTTGGTAATCAAAGTCTTTGATGGTTTTGATAACTTGGTATGCTTGGTTGTTCACTTGTTTTGCGCGATTCCAAACGGTCAAATCCTCGAGTTTTCGTATAGGCATGGGGGTCTGATTTAGGTTAATAAATGCTCAAAACGAACGTCAAATAAGCATTGTTTTGAATCAGGCACAGATTCCGTAACGATTGTTCTTCCCTCTTCCAACTTCCTACTTCAACCTTCCACCTCTTCACGATGCTCATCGCAAAATCCTACGCCAAACTCAACCTCGGTCTCCGTGTTTTGCGGCGCAGGGATGACGGTTATCATGATATCCAGACGGGTTTTGTGTTCATCAATTGGTACGACAAGCTCGAAATCGCTCCTGCGGCGGAGACTCATTTTCGTTGCAATCGGCCGGATGTGCCCACCGACGACACGAATCTCATCCTCAAAGCGCTGAAGCTGCTGCGCACAGATTCCGGAAAGAAGCTGAACGTCCGCATTCAGCTCAGCAAATCCATTCCCATGGGCGCCGGACTCGGCGGTGGTAGCTCGAACGCCGCCCTGATGCTCCGCATGCTCAACCAGTTGGAGAACCTGGGCTACTCTGATGACGATCTCGCCGCTCTCGGGTCCCGGCTGGGCGCCGATGTGCCTGTCTTCATTCACGGCAATACCGCCATTGGGTCGGGCATCGGCGACGCCCTCATCCCGGCCGACATCCAACCCGACGCTTGGATTGTCACCGTCTTTCCCAATCAACATAGTTCCACCGCCGACGCGTATCGCTTCTGCTCCCCATACGAAGACGAATCCCTCGACGTGGGAAGCACATTGCGAGAATTCCCCATCGATCAATGGCCCACATTTCTTGTGAACGACCTTGAACCACCGGTCATGGAAATCCTGCCTGTGATCGGCGACTTGAAAGATCAGTTTGTTGATTTAGGTGCGTCGTATGCGGCCATGAGCGGTTCCGGGTCGAGCGTATTCGGCATCTTCGAAATGGAACATCTCGCCTTCGAGGCCTTCGAATACCTCAAGCAAGAAGGCTACGTGGCCAATCTCACCTTGCCCAATTTCGTGCCGGACAAGCTCATCCATCAGAGATAGACGCCTTTTTTGTATTTTGCCCGCTTCGTTAGGGACTCATCTATATCATTTTTCATGGCTAAAACGCATACAATCGACGCGCGTCGCGCATTGGACACCAAATCCATTCAAGAGGGAATCCAAGAACATCTTCGCTTCACGTTGGCGAAAGACGAATATTCTGCAACCGATTGGGATGTGTATCGCAGCATCGTGCTCGCCGTGATGGACCGTCTGCATGAGCGCTGGATCAACACCCAGCAAACCTATTATAAAGAAGACCGCAAGCGCGTCTATTACCTGTCGATGGAGTTTCTCATCGGCCGGTTGCTGGATAATGCCGTCATCAACCTTGGAATTCAAGATGAAGTGCGCGAAGCGGTCACGAAATTGGGCTATGATTATGACAAACTTCGCGACGAAGAATTGGATGCGGCGCTAGGGAATGGCGGATTGGGTCGCTTGGCGGCTTGTTTCCTCGATTCGATGGCCACGCTCGGAATCGCCGGTTATGGATATGGCATCCGATATGATTTCGGGATCTTCCATCAGCAGATTGAACAAGGATTTCAGGTAGAGCGTCCGGATACGTGGTTGCGGTTTGGAAATCCATGGGATGTCGTTCGCCCGAAAGTCTTCTATCCGGTGTACTTCTATGGCGAATCCGTGCCGTACACCGATGAAAAAGGTGTGCTGCGTTTCAAATGGCAGAACGGACAAAAAGTGATGGCGTTGGCGCACGACATGCCGATTCCGGGATATAAGAACGAGACGGTGAACAACTTGCGTCTGTGGAAGGCCACATCCCCGAAATCGTTGGATCTGCGCAGTTTCAATCAGGGAGAATATATCGACGCCATCCGCGACATCCAGCTCACGGAAAACATTTCGCGCGTTCTGTATCCGAACGATAAAGTGTTTGTGGGACAAGAACTTCGCCTGAAGCAAGAGTATTTCTTGGTGTCGGCTACGCTTCAGGACATCATTCGTCGATTCAAGAAAATCCACGGAAATAACTTCTCGGTGCTTCCTGATAAAGTCGCCATCCAGTGCAACGACACCCATCCGAACTTGGCGGTTCCCGAACTGATGCGGATTCTGATGGATGAGGAAGGCTTGGATTGGGATGAATCCTGGGGCATTGTGACGAAAACGATCGCTTACACGAACCATACGATTTTGCCGGAAGCGCTCGAAAAATGGCCTGTATCGCTGATGCGCAACATGTTGCCGCGTCACCTTCAGATTATTTATGAGATCAACAAACGATTCCTGAACACGGTTCATGATACCTTTGGCGATGATGTGAATCGGATTCGTCGCATGAGCATCATCAGCGAAGGCGAACATCCATCCGTCCAGATGGCGACACTCGGAATTGTTGGCTCGCATAAGGTGAATGGAGTGGCCGCGCTGCATTCGGACCTCATCAAGAAGACGATCTTCAAAGATTTTGTGGAGCTATGGCCCGAGAAATTCACGAACAAGACGAATGGCATTACTCCGCGGCGCTGGCTGCGTCAGTGCAACCGGGAATTGGCGGATTTGATCACATCCAAAATCGGTGAAAGCTGGGTGACCCACCTCGACGATCTGAAAAAGATCGATCATTTGTCCACAGACAAGGCGTTTGTGAAGGAATTCGCGGCGATCAAGCGTAGGAATAAGGAAAAACTTGCGGCGTACATCTTGGAGAAGATGGACGTGAAAGTGAGTCCGGATGCGATGTTCGACATCCAGATCAAGCGGATCCACGAGTATAAGCGCCAGTTGATGGCGGCAATGCATACGGCGGTGTTGTACAACCGCATCAAGGCGAATCCGTCGGCGAAGTTTCAGCCGAGAGTTGTGCTATTTGGTGGAAAAGCGGCGCCAGGATATTACATGGCGAAGATGCACATCAAGTTGATCAATAACATTGCGGAGCGAGTAAACAACGATCCGCAAGTGGGCGATAAGTTGAAATGTTTGTTCCTGCCGAATTACAGTGTGAGTCTGGCGGAAAAAATGATTCCCGCAGCGGATTTGTCCGAGCAGATTTCGACCGCGGGGATGGAAGCATCCGGAACCGGAAACATGAAATTCGCGCTGAACGGAGCCATTACCATTGGAACGTTGGATGGAGCGAATGTCGAGATCTTGGAAGAAGTGGGTGAAGAAAACATCTACATCTTCGGACTGAAAGTGGATGAGATCGATCAAGTCCGCAAAAATGGATATGACAACTGGTCGTATTACACCAAGAATGCGGAATTGAAGCAGGTGATCGACCAATTGCGTGATGGATTCTTCTCACCCGAAGAGCCGAACCTGTTCCATCCTATCGTGAATGCGCTCCTCGAAAGCGGCGATTATTATATGATTTTGGCCGATTTCGAAGCGTACTGCAACACTCAGAAAGAGATTGATGCGTTGTATGCGAAGCCCGCAGAGTGGTATAAGAAGGCGATTCACAATGTGGCCCGAGTCGGGAAATTCAGCTCAGATCGAACCATTCGCGATTACGCGGATGAGATTTGGGGGGTCTGAAGAAATGTTGAATGCTGAAATAAGAGAATTTTAAATGAAAAATTTTAAATGAAGAGGGGCCCATCTTCACTTAAAATTTAAAATTTGCCTGCCGGAAGGCAGGCTTTCATTTAAAATTGATCTACATCCCCACCCCGAACGCGATCGAGGTCATGGGTCCTTCTGAGAGCCCGATTCCTTGTCGAGTGATTGATATGTATCTACCCTGAGCGATATTGAATCGAGCCTTGATGTTCCTGATTCTCATGTTCGGTTCCCTTTGGGTCACGAATCCGAATGCCATTCCTTGCGCGCGCTCGTTCACCTCAATGGTGAGCAAAGGAAATGCGAGTTGGCCGGTCAATCCGGAACCCACGATACCGCGATTCGGATTCACATAAATTCCGATAGGCTCCCATGTTAGGGAGGCATCGACCATCTCATGTGCCCTGTAGGAGACTCCCGCCGTGATGAATTCTTCAAGAGTGATGATGCCATGTCCACCATATCCGATGGCGTTTCCCCATACGCTATGATAGTATGGTTCTCCAACCAATCGATCGTCATCATCCCCGATGAAATTCAGATCAAAGCGGATGACCGGTAATCCGTACTTCGCTCCTTCTACGGATGGGAAATAATCCAATTCCCAAATCGTGTGGATGGTGCGTGGGTTTAACCCATCGATGTGATCGATGAATTTGTCGACAATTTGCGCGGATGTGGTTGATGGCGAGAGAGATACAAGAATAAACGGTAACAATAAAACGGCGTAATGACGACAACGACGACTCATATAAGATTCCCCTAAGGTGCTGAATTACAGGTGTTTGACAACTCGGGAGAATGTATGAGGAACGGGAATGCTAAGTCAAGTGGGTCAATAGAAATGTTGAATGTTGTACTAAGAGAATTTTAAATGAAAAATTTTAAATGAAGAGGGGGCTCATCTTCACTTAAAATTTAAAATTTGCCTGCCGAGAGGCAGGCCTTTCATTTATAATTACAACATTATTTTATCAGAACCATCTTCCTCGTCAGCACACCCTGTGCCGATTGGAGGCGATAGATGTACACGCCGCTGGATAGATTCGACGCATCGAATGTGACGCGATGCGCGCCGGCCGGCATCGGCCCATCGATCAATACCGCGACTTCGCGACCCAGCATATCATACACAGTGAGGCGTAGGGACGCAAGATCTTGTGTCCCTACTTGAAATGCGATCACCGTGCTCGGATTAAACGGATTCGGATAATTCTGCGACAATCCGAATTCGACCGGAATCTGGGTGTCGATATCGGTCGTTTCGCCATATTCCACGATAAGCGTGAAACGAGGTCCATCGGTCGATTGAGTCTCAATGACCGGCGTGGTTTGCTTGTCAACGACCGATTTCTTCGCACGACGTTCCGGTGTGAATGCAACGATATCTCCTGATGTGTAAGATGTGCCCGACACATTGTCGCGCAAGGTCGCTTTCCAACCCATAGGCAGTAGATCGATATTGAACATCAGCTGATGTTCCTCGGAAAAGGTGCTGATCACATCCACAGGGATTTCCATCACGTCGAAGTCCAACGGAAGGTGATTAATGTCGAGCAGCTTCCCGTATTCCGAACTGAAGCTGGCCACCTGTACATACTCCGGTGAAAGGGGGACGAGCTTGATCGCATCCATCCGGTCTTTTCCGTACAATCCGTTGGCCGTGAACTGGATCCAGCTTGAATTCGTGAGTCCGCCTTTGTTTTGGATGGTCAACTCAATCGTAGCGATCGGGTTCGACTCTTCTTTTCCAAGGAACACGGAGTTTCCTTCCACACGGGCGGATGTGGGAACAGTCAGCGTTGGGTCCGCATCCATGGTTTCGACGAAGAAGCCGTTGAACGGACCGATGTGGCCGTTCGCCAATCCACCAGTTGTTCCATTCCACGCGCGCCACTGCGAGGTGGAATTATCCCAGACATAGACCGAGCCGGATAGATTGGCTTTGCTGAGCTGATTCCAGTTTATGTTGGTGGTGAAGGGGTTTCCAATCAGGCTCCATCCGCCCACATTCGGATTCAGTTTGGCGCTCAGGTTCACATCGGCGCTGAGCGTGAATCCATCGGCGCGGAGCGATTTCGGGAAGCCGACATCAGTCCCATTTCCAGGTCCGTCGTCGTCGCTGAATATGTAGGCGAGAACAGCGTTTCCTTGTGGGAAGACGGCCGATGCGTCTGTTAATGCTGTCCATTGGGTGGAGTCGCGGCTAGAGCCACTCAAAGGCCAGGTATACACGTTCGGAGCGCCGTGCTCGACGGAGGCGCCGGTGAAGCCTTGGGTCCAGAGTCCGCGGAAGAAGGAGGCGTAGCTGGAGTCCGCGACAGGGGTGGATAACAGTCTCCAGCCTTGGGTGCCTGTGAGTTGCGCCGATTCATCCCGGTAGTTTTGAATCCCATATTTGCTGAACAGATGGGTTTCGACGGTGTTTCGGTCGGCTTCGCTCAGCACTCCGTTATAGATGATGACCTCAGCGATGTCTCCGGCGAAGTGATATTGTGGGGAATAACCAAGTCCGATGCCCAAATTCAGGTTTCCGGCATAAGAACTCTGTCCATTTACATTTTGGGTGGAACCGGTTCTGTTCACCGCTACGCGGAGTTGACTGGCATTTGCGCTGGCGTTGAATAGATGCGCTGTTGCGTCGGTGAAGGTGCCGTCGGTGCCCCGATCTTCCCAAACACCTCCTCTGGGATTATAGCGCAAACCGACCCCGATGTTCATTTTCAGCTCGAACTCCGACACCGCGCCACCCAACAAAAACATGGGATTGGTGTTGCTGGTAGCCGATTTGGCCACGATGAACACTTCGTAGTCGTTGTTTTGAATCCCTAAATCGGCGGTGGTGGGAAGCGTGAAATAGCTGTTGGTGCCGTTGAACCGCAGTGCCGGACGATGATTGATGACCGAATCGGCGCGTAACGGACGAAAGCTTAGAGCCGGATGGACAGCATTGTGACCGGATCCAGTCAAATTGCGCCAACTGCTCACCGAATCGTTGGAGGTCACAAAACCTCGACTCGCATCCAGATGCAAGGCCAATAGGGTAGTGGGGATAGGGGACATGTAGGTAGTGAAATCGCTTATGAGACCTGGAATCCGTTGGTCGGTGTAATCATCAGATGAATTCCCCTCGTTCGAATGGCCGATTCCCAACGCGCCGTAACACCCGAGGTTGGGATTGGTGCCGCACATACCGAAACTCAGTACCCTGCCCTCATCCAGTAATGCCAAGCTGTGGTCTTGCTGAGTCACCGCCGAAACCACGCGGCGCCCATTTAAACTTGTGCCGAGGACCAACGTGGGGATGGTGTTATCGAAAACGGAGGAGGTCTCGAACCCTACCAAGCGTGCGAAACCCCAGCTGTAGATCTTGCCGGATGCGGTGCGCAGCATGGAAGTCCGGTAGCCGGCTTCCACCTCCACGATGGTTTCGCCCGGGAGATTGGTGAGAAGAACGGGGGTCGGGACGTAAGTATCGGTCTTGTTATTCACCCCCACCCCCAGCTGTCCATCCCCATTATCGCCGAAGGCATACAGCAGCCCGTCCTCAGTCAGCACCAGGTAGTGTGGTTGGGATCCGGTTGTGGAGGTGCTGGCGAAACCGATGGCCCCGGCGGTGACCTTTTTCCCTTCCACCTGGGCGTGGGTAGCCAAGGTAGGCACATTCAAATCATCCGAATGGCCAAAGCCCATTTCCCCGAGTCCCCCCTCACCCCACAGGAAAACGGTTCCGTCCGAGGCGATGGCCATGCTGTTTTGTCCGGCCACCGCAATCTGAACGATGGTTTTTCCATCCAGATTGGTGGTTACCGGCGTCGGGACAAAACGATTCACAAAATCGCCCACACCCAATTGACCGGAATGATTGCTTCCCATGGCAAAAAGAGTTCCGTCGTCGGCCAATAAAAGGGCATGGGATCTGGTCTCCGACGTTGTAGATCGGTTCCAATTCACCGCGATATCCACGATGTTCTTCCCATCCAAGTTGGGATGGGTGATCAAGGTGGGCACATACACATCCAAACTATCGCCGTTCCCAAGCGTTCCGTTTGCCCCGAAACCAAAACTGAATACCCGGCCTTCCGAAGTCAACAGGTAGGTATTGCGCCCGCCGGCTTTCACATCGGTGATGGTGTGCCCGGATAGATTGCTATGCGAGAGCAAGGTGGGGGAGGATGTGCTGAAACTCACTTCTCGGGTCTGATACCGGGTGCCGTTGATCAAGTCTATTTGACTGATGATGGGATCCATTATGAACACCGTTCCGTCGGAGGCAAGCAGCGCACCGTAATAATGATTTGTAGTCAACCTACTGATCGTTTTGCCTTGCAAGTAGGTGGTAATGATGGGCAAAGGTCTGGGAGTATTGCCACTGTATCCGGTTCCAGCGTTATGGCCGGCGCCGTACAGGCTTCCATCAGTTGCACGAAACAGCGACATTTGGCTACCGATCACCGCTTCCACGATCGGTTTGTTGTCGAAATAGGCGGAGGGTATTTTGGTCCAGGAGGTATCGCTGCGCATAAACGTTCCATTGCCCGATTGCCCGGCTGGATTGTCTCCAACCGCATACACCGAACCGTCGGTAGCCACGAGCAGGGCTCCTTCAAATTGTACTGGAATGGAAGAGATGCTTGCGATGGCTTTCCCTTCCAAACTGGGATGGGTGACGGGGGTGGGATTCCAGAGATCCACCGATTGCGGACCTTGCCCCAAGCTGTACCTGTGATTTCCCCAACTGAACACGGTTCCATCGGTGGCGAGCACCATGCTTGCCCCGTTCATTGCAGCCACCTGCTGGATGGTTTTGTCTGAAAACTGGCTGCCCGGAATGAGGACGGGAGAAATGGTGGATAACGAGCCGCCATTTCCAAACTGACCGTTGGCATTAGAGCCCACCGCATACACCTTGTTGGAAGCGGTCAGCAGCAGGGTATGACTTCCGCTAGTGCTTATCTGCACCACCTTTTCCCCGGCCATATTGGATCGGTCCATCGGGGTCGGATCGAGGATGGGGTTCGTCGTGCTCCCGATGCCTACATACCCGTTGCTGTTCACACCCATCACGAATACGGTGCCTTTGTCCGACAGCAGCATGCTGTAATGCCCGCCGCCGGCGCCCAAACTACCTGTTGCCACCTGCACGATGGTGGCCGTGTCGAGGGCGGCGTGGGTGATGAGTACGGGGTTCGTATAGTGGTTGCCGTTGTTCAGGGTTCGATTCGCAGACCCGAATTCGTAGTTGTACCCGTTTCCCAGACCATACACCTCGCCTTGCGATGTCAGGAAGAGGGCATGCTGGTAGCTAAGGGAGATATCCGTGATTGTTTTTCCGGCGAAGGTGGGATGGTCGAGCGCGCGGGGGATGTCCATGCGTGTATCACCGCCTTGGCCGAGTACGCCGTTACCTCCGAAACCGAATGTAAACACCTGGCCGTTTTCGTTGAGCACCACACTGTGATAAGCACCCACGGCAATTTTAGCTGGGTTGGATTGCGCCTGAAGCGACATCGCGCACAAGCTGATGAATAGAGTTGCAGATAGTCGGTTTTTCATAACATCTGGGACTAAGTTGACAACGGCTTCTGTTTTAATGTAGTAAAAAATCATACTAGAATCGTGTCATTTTGCGTGCGCGGTTGTGTCAAGCTGGATTCAGCCTTAGATCTTCACAAGAGACAAGAAGAATTTTAAATGATAAATTTTAAATGAAGAGGGGGCATTACTACACTTAAAATTTAAAATTGGCCTGCCGAGAGGCAGGCTTTCATTTAAAATTAAAGAGAGGCTTTCTTCCTCAGCTTCTTCCACGCATACGCCCCGCCTGCGGCAGCAAGAAGCCCGAGTCCGCCGTCGATAGGAGCTTGACTAGGAGCCGCGGGTAACCCCGGTGGTTGTGCCAAAAGAATGGTGGTTGTGATCAGGATGATCGCGAATGCGAAGAAAAGGATGATGACGGTTTTCATGGGGATTTGAAATTTAAGAAGTTTGAAAAAAGACAATTTTTAAAAATGTTGAATGTTGAAATAAGAGAATTTTAAATGTTGAATTTTAAATGTTGAATTTTAAATGAAGAGGGGGCCCATCTTCACTTAGAATTTAAAATTGGCCTGCCGAGAGGCAGGCCTTTCATTTATAATTGAAAGCAATGAGTTCATTGTCAGCCCCATCACTTAAGAAGCACCATCTTCCTCGTGAGCACACCCTGCGCCGTTTGGAGACGATAGATGTACACGCCGCTTGAGAGATTCGACGCATCGAAGGTGATGCGGTGCGCGCCGGCCGGCATGGGTCCATCGATTAGAACCGAGACCTCACGACCTAACAGATCATACACGGTGAGGCGTAGGGACGCAAGATCTTGCGTCCCTACTTGAAATGCGATTACCGTGCTCGGATTAAACGGATTCGGATAATTTTGCGACAATCCGAATTCAACAGGTGTCTGCGGATCGAGATCGGCCGTTTCGCCATATTCCACGATAAGCGTGAACCGATGTCCATCGGTGGATTGTGCCTCGATTACAGGACTTGAATCCGCTCCTGGCGCCGCTTTCTTCGCACGATGTTCTAGTGTGAACGCAACGACATCACCTGATGCATAGGTTTTGCCCGTCTCATTGTCGCGCAACGTCGCTTTCCAGCCCATTGGCAGTAGATCGGTATTGAACATCAACTGATGTTCCTCGGCGAACGTGCTAATCACATCCACCGGAATTTCCATGACGTCGAAGTCCAATGGGAGATGATTGATGTCGAGCAGCTTTCCATATTCCGAACTGAAACTGGCCACTTGAACATAATCCGGGGAAAGCGGGACGAGCTTGATCGCATCCATCCGGTCTTTTCCGTCCAATCCGTTGGCCGTGAACTGGATCCAGCTTGAATTCGTGAGTCCGCCTTTGTTTTGGATGGTCAACTCAATCGTAGCGATCGGGTTCGACTCTTCTTTCCCAAGGAACACGGAATTTCCATCCACTCGGGCGGATGTGGGAATGGTCAGGGTTGGGGACGCATCAAAAGTTTCCACGAAAAAGCCGTTGAACGGACCGATGTGGCCGTTGGAGAGTCCTCCCGTAGTGCCATTCCATGTTTTCCATGAAGAGGCGTTGTTATCCCAGACATAAACAGAGTTTGATAGACCGTTTTTGCTGAACTCATCCCAAGCCACGTTCGTGATGTACGGGTTTCCGATGAGGCTCCATCCGCCCACATTCGGGTTGAGTTTGGCGCTTAAGTCCGAATCCGAATTCCACGTGAATCCTTCACGGAGGAAGGTTTTCGGGAATCCGGCGTTGTTGTCGTTGCCCGGACCATTATCATCGCTGAAGATGTACGCCAGAACGGCGGTTCCTTGTGAGAAGACGGTCGAAGCGTCTGTTAGCGCCGACCATTGAGTGGAATCGCGGTTGGCGCCGTTGATGGGCCACGTGTAGACGTTCGGAGCGCCGTGTTCGACGGAAGCGCCGGTGAAGCCTTGGGTCCAGAGTCCGCTGAAGAAAGACGCATAACTCGAATCGGCGATCGAAGTGGATAACAATCTCCATCCCTGCGTGCCAGTCAGCGTTGGTGCGCCGATGCGATGCGTTCCGGAATTGGTGCGCAGCCATGGGAAGGATGCGCCACTGGTGATCTGCCAGACCTCGGCGAAATCCCAGCTTGTGTAATTGGCACTGGTATTCATCTGAGCCGTTGTCAACCCGGTTCCCGCGGCGGATGTGGCTTGGCCGCTGGTTTCGGTGTTCCAGTAGGAGTTGGTGACGGTGCCAGAATTGGAACCTATGAAACCTCCAACCGCCGTTCCACCCCCGGTCACTGCGCCGATGCTGTAAGAATTGGTGATGGTGGAGCTTGATATAATCCGCCCGACGAATCCGCCAATATGAATATTATTTTCGGTTGATGGCACAGTTACGGATCCTGTGGAGTACGAATTTGAAATATCAGTGATGAAATTATCCTCACCGATGAAGCCACCAATACGGGATGCATCGCCCTGTATCAACATATGTCCCGTCGAGTAGGATGATGTGATATTGATTTCGCCTGAGTAGTTTTGTCCAATAAAACCACCCAAATGACTGCCATTGCCAAGAGCAGTCACGTTGCCTGATGAGGACGAATTCGAGATGGTTACAGAGCCTTCTCCGAGGTATCCGATCAGGCCTCCCATATTGCTGGCATTTCCACTACCGGACAAATTCCCAGTGGATGTTACATGACTGATTGTGACATCACCGTTTACTTGACCGACGGCCCCTCCAATGTATTCGGGGCCATTCATTCCTAACGCAATCGATACATCAACAGTTGATTGCTCGATTATTGAATTGCCCGTCAGTTCGCCAACAAGTCCACCAATGAAAGTGATTTCGCCATTTCCACCGGCATTGATAGATCCCGAAGACACAATGCCAGTGAGTACACCATTTTCCAAAGACCCTGCAATACTACCAACATAAGACACAGGATCATCACCAAACGTGAAGTTGACGTTCACCAGCTCAATGTCATATGCCGTTCCTCTCATGTAACCAAACAGGCCCGTGAGAGAAGCTTGTCTGTGGTATATGAAGAGATTACTGATCGAATTGTTGTTTCCATTGAAATTGCCTGTAAAGGGATAACCGAAGTCTCCAATCGGCACCCATCCCTCACCGGTATTGTATGGAGCCACATCCAGATCAAGGTCGTTGTTCAAGATGAAGTGCGCATTCAGGAAGTAGCGCACAGAGTCTAACTGAGACACGGATGTGATTTGGTAGGGATTTCCCTCAACACCCGTTCCGCCCGCGAAGGGTAAATTCAATGTGGAGGCAGAGTGTCTTGCCGGATCGGCGGTGAGATAGGCTTGACGACCCGGGATGCCATTGAATTCATACACAGCCACATGGTAGGTGGCATTTTGAGCGAGTCCGGTCACGTCTACCGATGTTCCGGTTCCGACGTAGACCACCTTATTGCCATTGCCAAGGTCTGTAGCGGAAGAAAAGTCGGGATCGCCCGTGTAGGTCGTCCAATCGACAGGAGCCGCATCCACTGCGCTACCTTGTTTGACCACAATCATTCTGTAATCACCGTCACCAGGGACAGCCGAGAGGGTCATGCTGGTGCGATCGATATTGCTGCTTGCGATAGTACCTGATGCGGTGGGTGGGCTCACCGTCAGATATTTTCCGGTCAAGTACGCTTCAACGGAGTCACGGGCTTCCGGACTCAGCACAGCATTATAGATGATGATTTCAGCGATGTCGCCGTAAAACCAGTTGCTACCACCTGATTTGGTTCCAACCGACAAGCCGTTGCCGTATGCACTCCGTGAATTCACTTCATTTTCTGCAACATGGACACCGTTCACAGCTAAGACGCCCTCTGTGTTCGATGCTCTCATATTGAACAGATGAGGCTGCGTGTCTGTGAACTGACCTGGGGTGCCTACATGTGAGGATGAGGTGCCATCATTTGTTAAGAATCGAGCTCCACCCGTGTCGTTGGTCCAAAGTTCAAAGTCGCCATTTGAGACCAATGCCGTCGTCAGGATGTAATGGTTGTTGGTGTGTGAGGTAGCGGATCGGGCGAGAATGAAGATCTCATAGTCGCTATTTTGGATGCCCAGGGCTGCAGTGGATGGCAACAGAAAATAGTTCGTGCCGGCATCGTCGAAGCGGACAACCGGTTGCCCGTTCATCGCATTTTCGACAACGGATGGTTGGAAGGCAACTGGAGCGTCATGGGATGCATCATTCCCATTTTCGGATTGATCGGCCCAGGAGCTGAGTCTGCCCGCTTCTATGCCCGTTCCATAATCCGCGCTGAGGAACAATCGCAAGTTGGCGTAGGGGATGGGGGTGCGGGTGAGCACGCTGTCTCTTGCCGGATTGACCGACATATAGAGTTCATCACCAACATCACCATTGTATTCGAACACCGCGAAATGATAGGTGGTGCGTTCATCCAAACCGGTGATGGTCACGTCCATGCCATCGCCTACATAGACCACATGGTTCCCGGTTCCCATTGTGGTGTTTCCGGTATATGTTGTCCCATCCACGGGCTCAAAATCTACGGCAGAACCGCTTTTCGCCACGACCATCCGACGATCCCCATTCCCTGGTGTTAAGCTTATTCGTGCGCTCGTGGTGGTGATGTCCGAAAAGGTGATGTCGGTTGCGGCAAGTGTCGGAGGAATCGAAAGCCCATATTTTGCAGACAAATACGCTTCTACGGAGTCTCTTTGCAATGCCGACAAAATCTGATTGTAGATGATGATTTCGGCGATGTCACCATTCATCGCAAAGCTGTCATCTGCTCGAAGCCCTAATCTCAAATTTCCAGCGAATGAACTTCGGGAATTCTTTTCTCGGTATACCGAGGCCTTTCCGTTCACCGTGATTTGACTGAAGGTATCGGTGGCTTGCATGCGGATAAGTTGAGGCTGGGTATTGGTATAAGCACCTGTCGTACCCACATCCAAATACTGTCCGTCCGTCAGGTTATTATTGGGCGCACCTATATTATTTGGTATGTACCGAAAACCTCCATTTCCAGCTCCGTTGGTATGAAGTTCGTTTCGTCCTAAGTCACCCGCTATCAGAAATTGGATGTCGTTCGTAGTGCTGTAAACCGCCGTCGATCGATACACAATGAAGATGTCGGAGTCTTTATCGGTGATATCGAGGCTGCTGGCTGTAGGAAGATTCAAAAATTGCCCACCCGTAAAGCGAATGATGGGCTTCCCGTTGATCACATCTGAAACCAGCATCGGACGCGTCACTGCAGAAGGTGCCTCCGCGTCGATGAGCGCATTACCGGATTGGTCGGACCAAGCCGTGAGTGTATCGCCGGACAAACTTGTACCCAGACCCGCGCTGAGTAGCAGACGCAGATTGGCATAGGGGATGGGAGCGATTGTCGCAACACTGTCACGTGCCGGTGTGGTCAACAAGTAGGTCTCCACCTCTTCAACCACATCGAATTCAAAGATCGCGAAGTGGTATTCCGTTAATGCATCCAGACCGGTGATGTTCACGCTATTGCCATTCCCAGCATACACCGCATAGGTGCCGTCGCCCAGATCGGCATTTGCGCTGTAGGCAACTCCATCCACAGGTTCAACATCAACGGGTGAGCCGCTCTTTGCAAGGATGAGGCGCTGTTCACCATCCCCTTCATCGAAGGAAAGGGTCAAGCTGTTCGAGCCAATCGAAGTGAAGGCGATGTTGGATGCCGCAATGGTTGCAGATATGGCCGTAGTCTGGTTGCCTGTGAGTGGTGTGGCCGTCTGATAAAAGGCCTCCGTTGTATCGTTGTGGGTGAACTCATTGAACTCGAACACTGCGAAATGATAGGTCGAATTGCTTGTAAGTCCGCTGAGCACAACCGTCGTGTCTGTGCCCGAATACACAACTACGTTGCCACCGCCTAGATCCTGAGTTGCGGAATAGGTTGTCTCATCCACCGGCTCGCCATCCACAGCCGATCCGATCTTCGCGAGGATGATCCGTTTTTCACCGGTACCGGGTGTCAAGCTGAGTCGCATGCTCGACTTGGTGATCTCACTGAACACGAGGTCGGAACTCTGGCTGTCAGGGTAATACCATGTCATTTGGCTACCGGTCCGCAAATCGGAGGTCCGATATTCTTCCTGCCCAGCCCCACCATTGAATTCGAATAAGGCGAAATGGTAGGTGGTGCTATCCGCCAATCCGGTGATGTCTATCTCCGAACCATTCCCAACATACACGGCGTAGTTCCCATCACCCAGATCCGTGGATGTCCCGAAGTTGGAGTTTGGCGAATACGTGGTACCCGTTTGCGGCGTGAAATTCACCGCGGCACCACTTCGGGCGATGACGAGTCGATTTTCCGCATCCGTACCCGTTGTATTGAGTAGCATTTGCAAGCCGGATGGGGTGATGTTTGTGAACCCACTGATCGACGCGGGGATGACGGGGATATTGGTCGTCGTTTGGGTGGTCGTCGTAGGATTTGTGGTCAGATAGAATGGGACCACATCCACATCACCAAATGCATTGAATTCGAATATCGCGAAATGATAGGTGGTTCCTGACTCCAGGGAGTAGATTTCGATGCTATTGTTGGGACTGCTCACAGATACCACACGGTTGTCGTCCGACTCATCACCCACCAACACACCCGTACTGAAATTGCCATCACCGGTAACGGCGTAGGTCGTTCCATCCACTGGAACAGCATTCACTGGCGCTCCTTGACGTGCAATGACGATACGTCCAGTTCCAACACCCGGACTCAGGCTCATTTCAATGCTTTTATTACCGATGTCGTTGATTGCGGTTATGGTGGAGTGGCTACTCGGATAATACCGCGTCATTTGGCTGGCGGTTGGCGCACCGGTGATCAGATACTCTTCTTGTCCGGCCCCACCATTGAATTCGAATACCGCAAAGTGGTAGGTGGTGCTGTCGGTCAACCCGGTGATGTCCATCTCCGAACCATTCCCCACATATACGGCATAATTCCCATTACCCAGATCGGCGGATGTCCCGAACTCTGCATTCGGCGAGTATGTGATGCCGTTCTGCGGCGTGAAATTCACCGCAGCGTCGCTTCGAGCAATCACGATGCGGTTATCACCATCACTTTCACTGATAGCTAGCTGCAATCGCATGCTGGATGTGGTGATGTTATCGAAACCAGAAACCGTTGCCTGTTGATTCGGAACATTGGTAGTGGTTTGACTGGCTGTCGGTGGATTGGATGTCAGATAGAACTCTTGACCGTCTGCATTGTCAAAATGGTTGAATTCGAACACGGCGAAGTGATAGGTCGTGTTTTGTTGCAATCCATCGATCACCACTGTGCTGTCTGTGCCGACATACACTGTATAGTTTTCATCCGTACCCAATGAGTCACCAGATGCGAATGTGTTATATCCGTAATAAGTACGCGTATCCATCGGCACGCTGTTGACGGCAAATTCGCTTCTGGCCACGATGATGCGTTTATCACCATCCCCCTTGTTGAGGGTCAATCGCATGCTGGTATTCGTGATCTCGCTGAACGCGATGTTGGACCCCTGATTCGTCGGATAAAAGCGAGTCATTTGGCTTGTGGTTGGAACATTGCTGGTCAGATAATACTCTTGTCCGGCACCTCCATTGAATTCAAACATGGCGAAATGATAGGTCGTGCTATCCGCCAATCCGGTAACGTCAACCTCCGAGCCACTGCCTACATACACGGCAACGTTTCCATCGCCCAGATCTTCATTCGCTGTGTATGTGGTCAGATTTTCTGGTGTGAAATTTACCGCAGCACCACTTCTAGCGATGATCAAGATGTTGTCGCCATCCGATCGATTGATGCTGAGACTCATCCCGGATGTCGTGATGTCTTCGATACCGTAGAAACCAGATTGACTGTTCGGATAATTGGGCGTTCCTTGACTGGTGGTTAGTGGATTTGTGGTCAGGTAGAAAGGCCGTTCTTCATCGTAATAGAACGTATTGAACTCGAACACGGCGAAATGGTAGGTGTTGCCGGGATTCAAGCCGTAAATATCAATGTTCGTAGAGCCGGAACCCACATACACCACTCGGTTGCCGTCACTCGGATTTCCGACAGTTTCACCGCTTTGAAAATCGTTGTAACCCGAATAGGTCGTTCCGTCCACGGGAACGGCATTCACGGCGGCGCCGCTTCGTGCGATGACGATTCGTTGAGCACCGTTACCCGGACTCAGGTTCAAACGCATGTTTTCATTGGTGATGTTGCTGAAAGCGGAAAGGGTCGACTGGGTGGTTGGGTAATACGGGGTTGATTGGCTGGTGGTGGTGGACGAATATTCGGTCAGATAGTACTTCTCGCCGGAAAAATCATTGAATTCAAACGCCGAAAAATGATAGGTCGTATTGGGTTGCAACCCGGTGATCACCACACTTGAATTATTCCCTGAATACACGGCGTAGTTTCCATCTCCGTATGCTGTGGATGTGCCGAAGGCTGAATTGGTAGTATAAACGGCACCATCCACGGGTGTGAAATTTACTGAACCTCCGCTTCGGGCGAAGACGATCAAGCTATCGCCACCCCCTCTGCTGAAGTTCAACCGCATGCTGGTCGGGGTAATTTGGTCGGTATTGTTGAAAGAAGCGTCGGAGTATGGATAATAGTATGTGCCTTGTTGAGCGGTTGGCGCATTGTCCGTCAGATACACGGGGTATTCCCCATCATCATTGAATTCAAACACGGCAAAATGATAGGTGGTGCTTTCATCCAATCCGGTGACCACCACGGTCGTGTCGGTTCCCGAATACACGATATAGCTTCCGTCATTCAATTGATCGGCATTGCCAAAGGTTGTGCTCGCCGAATAGGAATACTCGTACTCCGGAATACCGCTGATGGATGACGTGTTTGCCACGATCATCCGTTTTAGGCCATTTCCTTTCGTCACACTCAGCGAGATGCTGTTCGTGGTCGTGGAGTTGAACACGATACCAGTGGCTTGTATGGTGGGAGGATGAAGGGTTTTCTTGCTGGTGTTATCCGTCATGCTGGTGAGATAGAACTTGTCACCACTGAAATCATTGAATTCAAATATCTCAAAATGATAGGTCGTGTTGGGCTGCAATCCGGTGATGGTCACATCACTACCCGTACCGGAATACACTGCATAATTACCATTGCCCATATCAGCGGCTTCCGTACCGAAAACACTATTAACCGTGTAGGTGGTCAGGTCCACCGGATCAACATCTACTGCAGACCCGCTTTTGGCAATGATGAGCACCCCATCGCCATCCCCTTTATAGAACGAGATTCGCATGCTGGTAGCGGTTACCTCCTGGAATTCGTAGAAAGAAGGTCCACTGCTTGGATAATAGCGGGTCGATTGTTCAGCAGAAGGAAATCCGGTCGTCAGATATTTTTCACTACCCGAACCACCATTGAATTCAAACACAGCGAAATTGTATGTTTGGTTCTCATCCAAGTCGGTGATGGTCACACTATTGCCAGTTCCGGAATACAC
The DNA here is from genome assembly GCA_041749075.1 of Balneolales bacterium. Lineage (GTDB taxonomy): Bacteria > Bacteroidota > Rhodothermia > Balneolales > HLUCCA01 > CAMTWZ01. Next base: position 88,239 of record JBGTBY010000031.1, read on the forward strand.
CACGGTACTGTTGCTTCCGACATAGTCATTGACCAAATATGTCTGATCATCATCTGGCAAATCAATGGAGTACTCACTCATAAGAATCATCCGTTTTTCGCCATTTCCCGGCGTCACACTGACGGTGATGCTGGATGTTGAGACATTGGAGAAGGATATGCCGGATGCGGGCGTCGTCGGGGCTGTTTGGCCAAACGCTTGTTGGCCAGTCATGACGAAGAGTGTGATCGCCAAAACAAGTAGTGACTTGATGTGCATAGGTAGCTGGATTGGGTTCAACGACGTGGTAAACCCAAGTTTACCTCAACCCGATGTCAATCACGCCTGGCGCTAGGTGGATAGTTGTGCCAAACCACGCCGACAGTTGTGCCAAAGGCTCAACCGATGCGATCGTCGAGCGGATGCGTGCCGAACCGCTCCATGTACAGCTTGCGGAAGTTGGACGCGTCCAGGTAGCCGATATTCGAGGCGAGCTCTTTCAACGTGAGTTGGCTGTTGCGCCCTGCCAACAGGCGCGCCTGCTGAAGTCGAATTTCGCGGATGAACACGGCCAGGCTCATGCCGGTTTCCGCTTCGATCTGGCGGTAAAGGGTGCGCCGGCTGATGCTCAGCTCTTCGGCGACACGGTCGATTGAGAGTCCAGGATTGTCGATGTTCTTTGAAATGAAGTCCGCCACTTTTTCTGAAATCCGTTCCGTGGAGGCATCTACAGATTCTTGGTGAAGAAGCTTTTTTCGGTTGTTGGCGAATTCGAGCAAGTTCTTGATGCGCAAATACAGCTCGTCGGCATGGAAGGGTTTGGAGATGAAATCGACCACCCCGTATCGCAGCAAGCGCAAGCGGTCGTCTTCGAGTGATTTCGCGGAAAGAACCACGATGGGGATGGTTTTCCACTGAGGATGTTGAGAAAGCGCATCAATGAAACGCTCGCCGTCCATTTCGGGCATCATCAGATCGGTGATGATCAATTCGCACGTCGACGTTTCCAACCATCGCAGCGCTTCGTTGCCGTTGCGGACCCGCTCCACGCGACCCATATCCTGCAGTACTTCGTTCAGATAGAATCCCATGTCGTCGTTGTCTTCCACAACCAACATGCGGGTGCCGCCGTGGCTGTCATCCCTCTCCGACGGAATGGACATGTCGGTCCAGTCGGTCTTCGGTTCCGGTGCAGATGGAGCTCCGAGATCCGAAACCGGCATGGTAATCAAAAACCTCGCCCCGCGGGAATACTGTGTGTCAAGGTCCACATCCCCACCCATGGCCCGGGCGTATGCCCGGCTGAGTTCCAAGCCGATACCAACCCCTTCCACATACTCGGTGTCGTTTTGACGGATTCGATGGAAGCGCTCGAAGATCCGTTCACTTTCCTCTGGATCGATACCCGGACCGTTGTCTTCGATCGAAATCTGATACGGACCATCTTCCACTTGTGTGCGAATCACCACCACGCCCTGTTTGCCATTGTATTTGATGGCGTTCGACAAAATGTTGTTCACCACCGAGTCCATTTTGGAGCGGTCCACCGCGATCACAGCCTCCGGCGCATTGGGTAGGTAGACCATCACCTGACGCTTCAACTCGGCCAAAGACCGAAACGACTCGACGCAGATCGACACCAGATCGTCTGCCGCGACGCGTTCAAGATCCATCCCCATCTCCCGGTTGTCGAGTAAAGACAGGGCCAGAACCTGCTCCACCATGGTTGTGAGCCGATCCACATTCCGCTTCACAGGGATGAGTTTTTGCACGATCGACGCATCCTGGGGCTGGGTCCGGATGATGCGTGACAACAGTCCCTGGGCGATGGTCAGCGGCGTCCGGTATTCATGCGAGATGTTCTCGAAGAACTTGGTGCGGTAATGCAAGGAGTCTTCTAGTTCCTGCGTGCGCTGTGCCACTTTGGTCTCCAGCTCGCGGAACAGATTGGCGTAATCGATGATCGTAGTGAATGTGAGCGACACCGGAATGCTGGTGTAGGCTAAGAAGATGACCACAAGTAAGACCCAGGTTTCGCGGTACATGAACACGCCATACACGAACACATACAAGATGGCTCCGATCATGGTCACGATCAGACCCATGGCCACTGGAAGGATGCGTTTCCCTTCCGCATTGCCACGAGCTTGCCAGAAGGAGACAGCGCCGTACGCGATGATCACGACAATGATGGCGAATTGCACCACTTCCATGTTGCTACGTCCGACGAAGACCATGCTCAGCAGACCGACCGCAGAGACGGCCAGAAATACGTAGGTGGGCTTGGAATGCAGCGAAAGGTTGAAATACGACCGTATCGCGAACAGGAAGAACCCCATCGCGAAAAGAAATCCGACGGCGTTGACCACCTCGAAGTACGGGATGTACCGCTGTGTAAGGTCGAAGAGGGTGTCGATCAACGACGTGACGGCATGAAACAGTAGGAACGAACTGGTGAGGCACACATATCGGTGGAAATTGAGCCGGAACCGAACCCACAGGAAGGCATTGAGCAAGATCAGCAGCGTCAACAGCATGAGGGCGCCGCCAAACATAAAGGCGCGTTCTCGACGCATATCCAACCAGAACGATGACGAGAAGAAAATGATGTTGGATGTGTTCCAATTGGCGCGCTGCAACATCATGGGAAGTGAGTGCTGCGAATATTCCACCAACAGATGGTTTGTTCCGTTACGCAGCGAAATGGTGAAGAAATCGGGGTTGATGAATGGACCGAGAATTTCACCCTCGGGTGTCGGACTCGGATTTCCCGATTGCCCGATGAACCGGCCGTTCAGCCAGAACTTGGCACCTCCATGATCAAAATACCGCATGTAGAAGCCGCGATCAGATAGCGTAGAATCAACGTCGAACGTGAGCTCCATCCAGATGTAGTTAGACCAACCTGAAAGTTTCCGGAGGTTTACCGACGGTTCGAATGTGGTGGTTTGATGGGTCTGAAGAGAAACGCCATCAATAATGGAGACTGGAGCGGTGAACGAATACCTCCACTGATCCAATCGTCCCATCCGAAATCCGCCCCCATTCAGGGTATCAGAGATACTTAATGAAGGGATGGTGGACGACAGAGGGCCTTCGCCATGCGCGGGAAGGGCTGCAAACCAGCCGAAAGCGAAAAGTAGAATGAACCGAAAAGTCATCGAGTGAATCTAATAAAGAAATCACAAATGTCATTCGGAATGGCGTCGTTGAGTAAGGTGCGTAGTGGGACAATTTTAAATGTTGAATTTTAAATGAATAGGGGGCTCATCTTCACTTAAAATTTAAAATTGATCATTTAAAATTAAAGAAGGCGGTTAGCTCCGCATACAGCCTCGGGTACTGCTCCTTCAAAGGTCCCGGTGTTTCGAAATACGCCTCCACCGCCACAGCGAAGAGTTCGGCGGGCGCTTCAGCGCCATAAGGGTCGAGCGCGGTGTGGATGTCATCCTCAATCGTATCTCCAAGGTGGATGTAAGCTTTGGCCAAAACCTGAGTTAACGCATCGGTCCGTGTTGTTTCGCCGGTATCCGGATCGATGCCGGATGTGAGGTCGTAGCTGAAATCCAACTGATGCGCGAATTCATGCAAGATCAGATTTCGCGCGGGTATGGGATGCGGTTTCCGCCGAGCATCCGCCAAATCATGCAAGATTTCGCGCCAAGATAGAATCACGATTCCCGCTTGCCACGACTCGCCGGACCGCCATTCATCCGTTTCGGTCACGATGCCGATCTCATCCGCATCCTTCACTGGAACCAGATAATCGTCGGGATAGATGAGGATGCGGGTCAGGTCTGGGTAGCGGTCGTCATCATGTCCGAGACGCAATCGACACGCATAGGCCGCCACGGTTAGTCGCATTTCATCCGTGAGGATGAGGCCATTGCAGCCCTCGAACGGGTATCGATCGAGGAAGATGGGGATGCGCGCAAGCAAGCGCTCGCGGAGGTCGGGCGGTAATTCGGACACGAAGGGAACGACTTTCAGCACCCATACGCGCTGATCATCCGTGAGGCGGGGTGTTTTGCGGCGGAAGAAGGAGAGGAGGTGGGAGAGCATGGGGGAATATACCGAGGCTGAGAGGACGATATTGGTTAGGAGTATATTTACACTGTCCGCAAGTCAAACTTCGATTCTGTCCAACAAAAACGACGGAATAATGCTATGTACATGGGTATGACCCGTTTATTTGTATTTAATAGAGTTGTACTTACGGACACGGTAAGGGTATGACCTGACAATATCATCTATACGATTCAATCCTTTTGATTCTCCTTCGATACAATCTGCTGTGCTAATTCGCGGGTTTTCTTATCAATAAAGGTTTGCAGGGACCCCTCTCTTGGAACGAGTCCGTAAACGAGCTCCATATCCATGGCATTGGCCGCATCCCTTAATGCATTCAAGGTGATTCTGCCTTCCATTTCCCGAATTTCCAGCTCTAGGACGCTTTGTTTAGTAATAGATAGTTTAGATGCTAGTTGACGCATCGGCATGCCGAGGGTCGATCGAAGGGCTCGAATCCAACCGGTTGTTGGATTGGGCAGGACACGAGCCTGAGCAAAGATCTCGATTCGTTTTTCCAGTTCGTCTATTTGCAGTTTCTGGGGGTTCATATCTGTTGGAAGAAAAGTAATACTTGCGGACACGGTAAGGTTATGGGCTGACTATTGCAAATCGTTTGTCAGGTTATAGGCGAATAAGACTTGCGGACGCGGTAAGGGTATACCCTTACGCTTCACCCCTTTTTCAACCTCCTAAGCCTCCTCACCACCCAAACGCCTCCCCTCACCACAGCCGATATCGCAGCAAAAACCGACGCGATAAGCAATGGAAGCACCCCTCCGAAGGTGAACGTCATCCCCATCACAAATCCGAGGAGGTATTCGACCCGATAAATCGGAAAGACCAAGGCCCACAGCACCAATCCGAAGAACGTGATGTTGGTGAGCATCTCTAGTCCGTTTTCAAACGAGATCGCTAGCAACGCCCCATACGCCAACGCGCCGATGAACGCCATCCAAATGTCTTGTGGGAAGTCGGCCCATCCCGATTTGGGCGCCAAGCGCTGAATCCGGATTCCAAACACGAGTCCGAGCAACGGAAGCGTCAGCAATCCCCACCAATTCGAAATTTTCGGCAATTCCGGATCCGCCAACAGATGATGACTCTGTATCCCTCCGGTGATGTCTTCAAACACAAGATGAGCCAGCGCAAACGCAAGCGCGGCAAATAGAAAAAGAAACGGCGGCTTCTGTATGGATGATGTTGACATGGATGAATATCGTGCACGAGTATCTTTTTTCAACCTTCAAACTTCAACATTCAACATTTCTAATCATAAAACACTCTTCGGCACCAACTTACTCCGCCACCACACCCCGAACCGATCTCCGCGACTCGCTTTCTTATCCGGATTCCATTCCAACGTCGTGCGCCACGCATTCCCCGGAGCCCGATCGACTTCCATCACCTGTTGCAATCGCTCCGCGATGGTGCTGTTATAAATTACCGTGATGCATTCGGTGTTCAGATTGGCGCTTCGCGGATCCAGATTAAAGGTGCCGATCATCGCGATATGCCCATCCACCACCATCGATTTGGAATGCAATCCGAATATGGGCTTATAATCCAGAGTCTCCTGCAACGGACTCGTCATCACGGTGCGTCGTATTTCCGCATCCGGACGAAATTCATAAATCTCGACTCCCATTTTCAATAGCGTATCACGGACACGGTAGTAACCGCTGAACGCTTCCAGATTATCGGTCGACGCCAAGCTATTCGTCAATATCCGGATGCTCACGCCGCGCGCGATCGCCCTTCGGAACAAATCATGACTCAGCTTGGTCGTGATCAAATACGGCGTCTGGATTTCGATGCTGGATGTGGCCTGTTCCACAAGGCGGATGAGTTCACTGGTTGTGATGCCACCTCCGCCGAGTCCGGTTCTCTCATCATTTTTTTCGGGCACATCCGAAATGAAACTCACATGATCCGCCCAAACGATGTCGCCCATTTCCTGCATTCGAAGAAAGGTCTCCGGCTTCCGCACGATTTTCTCACGCACGGCAGGCCAGTAGTTTTTCGGATTGCAGGCATACTGATGGATGTCGTTCCACGTCTCTTCCGCCCGGATTTTCGACTCGGGCACCTTCACCAACCGAGCGACCGGCACGCTGAATCGGCTGTTCCAAAACTCATCGAAGGATTGTTGCGTCGCTACGGCCGCGGCGCCGATCAGAAGCACATCACGGTCACGGTAATTGAATTTGTGACCGAAATCGAAATAGTCGAGCGCCAGGTTTCGTCCGCCGGTAATCACCACTTGCCCATCCACCACGAACGTTTTGTTATGCATGCGATGGTTGAAGCCGCGGAAATCGGTCACCACATTGCGCACTTTTTGCGGAAATGTCTTTCCCACATTCGCCACCGGATTGAATATGCGGATCTCGATGTTCGGATGCGCGTCGATCGCCAATAGGAGTCGGGCTTCGGCTTTCACGGTGATGTCATCGACCAACAATCTTACTTTCACGCCACGTTCTGCCGCCCTCAGGAAATAATCGACGGCAATGAGACCAACATTGTCCGCCGAAAAGATGAAATACTGGATGTCGATGGTTCTTTCCGCGAGTTCGGTGAACCATCCGCGGGAAATCATCGAGGTTTCGCCTTCTTCGAGCGACATCACACCCGTTTGCGACCGCATCCTCTCCTGCAGAGGCTCCAGATGCATTGACAGTGTGCCCGGATCTGGCATCTCAATCGCGGCACAATAGTTCTGGTCCGAGCTCTTCAACGTAGCCTGTGAGCCGGAGCATCCCGCCAGAATCGCAATCAATAAAAGGCTAAATGTGTCGTATTTCATATTTTTTACCATCCTATTATCCTACCATCTTACCATCCTACCATCCTACCATCCTACCATCCTACCATCCTACCATCCTACCATCCTACAATCAACCCCATCCGTTACCATATGAAATAACAACCCGATGCCTACGATCCGTGTTTTCGGGAAGATCAGCATCACAGTATAAACAACCATGGCGGGATAGGTATGTAATGGATGGAAGCCGATGCTGCATCGATTCGGATCGAAGATGGGCGTGGCGATGAGGTGGTCCAGATCCACAAGCATCGTTGCCAACAAAATCAGCCAGACCCGTTTCCATTGATCGCGGTAGAAAAACCAAGCGATCGCGCCGGGTGCCAAAAAGTGCAGACTATAATGAGTGATGGGTTGGAGAAAATCGGCTAGCATGCGGCGAAGATACGTTTGAAAGAAGACTTCCCCCTTATATTGCCCTCATGACTCCTCAACTCGCTATCTGGCTTGCGACCGGCATCCTCGTCGCCTCGGCGATACTGATTATATGGAACTATCCGGGACTGGCCGATCAGGTCCCATCCCACTTCAATGTGTTCGGCAATGCCGATGATTGGAGCGGAAAAGGATGGGTGCTGATTTTGCTCGGAATGGCTACATTGGTCCATTTCTTATTGATCTGGACGTCGCGGCATGCGAAATCCTTCAATGTTCCGGTAGATCGCACGGCAGAAAACGAAGCCGAGTTGAATGTGTGGGGGAAACAACTCGTTCTGAATTCGAACGTCATGGCGCAGGCACTTTTCGCATACATTCAGATGGGAATCATCTTCACGGCACTTGGATATTGGAACGGACTCGGACCCGAGCTTCTCGCACTCGTCTTAGCGATGACCGGCTACATCGCCGTTTCGGTGCTTCGAAAAATGGGTAAGCGGAAAGGCGGAAACGGATCGAGGTGATCACACCCCGTGCGTCCACAGCACTTCCAGGAATTTGATGAGGGCCGCGAGCAGAAGTACCAACACCACGAACATCATGGTGGGCCTTTCTTCGGGTTTCGGAAGGAGCAAGCGTTTGAATCCGTCGATGGCGACCTCCCGATGGATGAACAAAATGGCCAGGGTCAGAATCAGATATACGATCGCCGCCTTCAACGCACCCGCCAATACGCCATAGATCACATCCTGCATGATCACGGTTGACAATATGCCCGTGAGGATGATCGCGCCGATCACGCGGGTCCGTGGTAAAATCAGCAAGATGCCGCCGGCCACTTCCACCAGTCCGAGAAACAACGGCATCGTCAACGAATACCCATAGAACGCCCACATGAGCTGCATGCCCGTGAGTTCGTTCACCGGTGTGGTGATGGTGGATGGATCCGTGAACTGGATCGGCTTGGCGAATCCATAAATAAACATCGCGGTAGACACCACCACCACGCTCGCCCATTCAAAAATGCGTAGGTATTTCATGCGTTTCAGATGAATGCGGCCATCACGCTGATGTGATAGGCAAAAATAATAAGGAATGTGATTCCAAACGCATATTGACGCTTTTTCGCGCGCAAATCAATACTAAATAATAGGATAAATAGGATGTTTGCTACTATAAATCCAGCGACATACGCTTGCGGATGCGGATGAGCGTGGCCTGGGCTATCAGCAACGCGCACCAAGCAAGCATGACGATCGCATGGATATGGATCATTGCGGGATGCGGGCCTAGCGGATTCACGAGGTAGTTTCGCCAAAACGCGATCAACGCCAGTACCGTGAAAACCAGAAATACCCACACGCTGTGGCGATAGATAAACTTGGGAAGGGTCATTTTTGGATGCGAATGGCATTCAAAATAGCCAATAATGCGACACCCACATCCGCAAAAACGGCTTCCCACATGGTCGCCAATCCTCCAGCACCTAACAGAAGCACCAGGAATTTGACTCCGAACGCGAATCCGATATTCTGATAGACCACGCGTCGGGTGAACCGACTGATGCGGATGGCATCAAGCAGTCGGGAGGGTTCGTCGTTTTGAATAACGACATCCGCGGTTTCAATGGCCGCATCGCTACCTAGACCTCCCATGGCCACTCCGATGTCCGACAGCGCCAATACCGGAGCGTCGTTGATGCCATCGCCCACGAACACGATCACTCGGGATGGATCCTGTTTGAGGCGGTCGAGATGCGCCACTTTCTGTTCCGGCAACAAGCCGCCGAACGCGGTTTCAATGCCGATCGATTTTGCCACCGATTGCGTCACCGCATCGGAATCTCCTGAAAGCAGCACGATTTCACGAATGCCGAATTCGGTCAAGGCGCGGATGGTTTCCGCCGCATCGTCTTTCAGGTCGTCCGAGACCTGGAGGTGCCCGGCGTATGTCCCATCAACCGCCACATGAACAGCCGATGCGACGTCTTCCGATTTGATGGAATGACGGGTCATGAGGGCGGTGTTTCCAACCAAGACGTCTCGCCCATCCACGGTTCCGATCAATCCGTGGCCCGGAACGTCGGTTACGGTTTCGGGCTCCGTCCACTTCAACCCCTGCTTTTTGGCATATGAAACGAGCGCGGTTGCGATCGGATGGGTGGATTTGCTTTCGAGCGATGCGGCGAGGCGCACCCAGTCGTCCGTTCCCGAATCCGAAGCCGACACCACACGCTGTACGGCGAATTCACCCTTGGTGAGGGTTCCGGTCTTATCAAACACGACGGTGGTCACGTTCGACATCTGATCCAGAAAATTCGATCCTTTGAAGAGGATGCCCTTGCGGGATGCGGCTCCGATTCCGCCGAAATATCCCAACGGAATGGAGATGACCAATGCGCACGGACAGGAAATCACCAAAAACACCAAGGCGCGATACAGCCAGTCCCGAAATACATACTCATCGACGAACAGGATGGGCACGATCGTGAGAGCCACAGCCAGACCCGTCACAATGGGGGTGTAGATACGGGCGAACCGACGGATGAATTGTTCGGTTTTGGCTTTACGGGTTGTGGCATGCTGAACCAGGTCCAGAATCCGAGACATCGCGCTATCCTGGAACGGTTTGGTCACCTTGAATTCGGTCAGTCGGTCCAGGTTCACCATCCCCGATAAAACGATAGTCCCCTCATCCATCCGCTTGGGTTTGCTTTCTCCTGTGAGGGCCGCTGTGTTGAAGGTGGTGCTGGCGCCGATCAACTCACTGTCGAGCGGAACCCGTTCCCCGGGTTTCACTTGGATGCGTTCCCCAACCCGCACCAGTTCGGGCTTCACCGATACCCAGGCCTCATTCCGAAACACGGTAGCCTGATTCGGTCGTAAATCGAGCAGCGATTGGATGTTGCCCTTCGCCCGGTTCACGGCCATATCCTGGAAGAGTTCGCCGACCGCATAAAACAGCATCACGGCAACGGCTTCGGCGGTTTCACCAATGGCGAACGCACCCAGCGTGGCGATGCCCATCAGAAAGAATTCCGTGAACACATCCCCTTTGAGAATCAATGTCCACGCTTTTTTCAGAACTGGAAAGCCTACCGGCAGATACGCCAAGGTGTGGATGGCGTATAGTGGGTATCCTTCGAGATCCAGAACGAATCCGAGGATCAGCAATCCAAGGCTGACCGCCGCATCGATCCAAGGTGAGCGAGGTGTTGTGGTTGTTGCAGGTTCGCAACACTCTTTTGACATAGGGGATTTCCTTTTTGCTCAAACGTATCGCGAAATCAAATGCACAGGAAGTGCATTTATCCGTTCGAGCACAATTGGCAGTGTCCCTTCATCACCAGATTGGCCTCATCCGACATGAATCGATCCGGTAATCGGATATCCGGAATCCGGGTTTTGGGCAGACAATAGGTTTCCTTGCATGTCCGGCAATGGAAATGCACATGCATGGTGCGGTCCGACCCCTGAAGCGCGTATTTCGGGGCGCCGGTGCCGTCGTCGATACCATGCACCAACCCTTTGTCCTGAAACGTCTTGATGGTGCGGTACAAGGTGATCCGGTCTGATTTCGCAAAGGAGTGTTCCAAATCAGACAGACTGATGGCGGCGTCCAATTCCGACAAACGCTTCAGAACCAGCAGTCTCATCGCCGTAGGACGAATGCCGTTTTCCGACAATCTCGTTTCGAGGATGTTCATACCGAAAGATACAGCGAACCAATTTAGGATGGGATGTGTATCACCACGTTTCCGATTTTCACACCCGATTCCACATATCGATGCGCTTCTATGATATTCGTGAGCGGATAATTGCGGTCGAACACCGGTTTGAACGCGCCCGTTACCGCCAATTCACGGATGAACAGGATGTCCTCGACTGTGGTTTTAGGGATGGGAAACAAAACGCGTTTTCCCCTGGATCTCATGTGAAGCAAGGCCAACCAGACGTTTTCGCCTTTCGGACCCAATTCGGTGCTCATGTATATCCCATCCGACGCCATCACAGGTAGAAAATCCCGGAAGCGTCGTTTACCAACCGCATCATACACAATGTCATATTCGCCGCCGAGCGAAACCACATCCGTTGTTGTGTAATCGACGACGCGATGTGCGCCGAGCGATGTCACCAGATCGAGATGAGGCGTGGCGCAGACAGCCGTGACCTCCGCCCCCAGATACGCGCTCAATTGCACAGCCGCTGAGCCGATGGCGCCGGTACTACCATTGATGAGGATGCGCGATCCAGGTTTGATGCCGGCCGCGCGCAGGTTTCCAAGCGCATAATGCGAGCCTTCGGTGAGGGGAGCGGCTTGGTCGTAGCTCCAGCCTTCGGGAATCGTGGCGATGGCGGCGTGTTGCGACACGGTGAGGTATTCTGCATGGCCACCGAACCGCTCGTCGTCGAAGCCGAAGATGCGATCGCCAGGCTTGAATAACGTCACATCCGCGCCGATCTCGACCACTTCGCCTGCGAACTCACAGCCCAGCACAGGAAATGTCGGTTTGAGGATGCCGCTGAAGAGTCTCGACACCACGTATTCGGCGCTTCGGAAGCCGGTGTCGGTGCGGTTGACCGTGCTAGCCCTGACGCGTACCAGCAGTTCGTCGTGTTTGGGAATTGGTGTGGGGATGTCGGCGAGGCGAACGACATCGGGAGGGCCGTATTGTGTGTAAATGGCAGCATTCATAAGGGTAAAGAATACATATATTTGACTCGATTACGAAAAGCACCTATCCCGCACCATTTTCATGAAAAAAATCCTATTCCCGTTCGTTCTCGTCGTCGCAATTGCATCCACCATCCACGCTCAAGAAGTGAATGTGAACACCAATTTGGAACTCGTTTTCCCGCAGGGCGAATTCAAGCAAAGCATGGACCGCCTTGGTGTCGGCATCCAAGTGAACGGGTATTACCGCTTTCCGAACACCATTTTTGGGATGGGGTTGGATTTCGGCTTCAAGAATTTCGGTGTCGACAGCCGCGAAGAGCCCCTTAGTTCTACCATCCCTGATTTGAGAGTGGAAGTGGAAAACAGCTATAACCTGGTGCAATTCATGTTGTTGGCGAAAGCGCAGCCGGCGGAGGGAGTTGTTCGTCCATACATCGAAGCCTTGGCGGGATACAACTATTTCTTCACCGAGACCACGATCAGCAACCGAGGATTCAGCAACAACGACGAGCCGATCGCGACCGACACGAACTTCGACGACTGGGCCTTCGCATGGGGTGGAGGAACCGGCGTGATGATCAAGGTGTACGATCAGCGGGGATCAGAAGCCAAATTCATGGAAGATGGTTCCAAGGTCCATCCGACCACCGGTTATGTGAACATCGGCGTGCGCTATTTATATGGTCAGGAAGCCGAGTATTTGAAACAAGGCTCCATCCAGATCAACAACGGAACCGTGACTTACGCCACATCCCGCTCCAAAACCGACATGATGATCTGGCAACTGGGATTTGTGTTACGATTCTAAATCCCGAATCGTCAATCCCAAATCCATCATGAGTCCATCCTGACTCGGACGAATCGTGACCATGTAGGCCAAAATCCCGATTCCCGCCAACAGAAGAGTGATGGAGCCGCTGAGCAAAAACAGGACTGCGGCAAGGAAAGCCGGGGCTTCCAATAGGGCATAGCGCAGGACGGATGCGGTTTTGTAGGCATCCAACTGCTCGGATGTCTCCGTTTTGGCACGGGCGTCGGCCACTTGTTTTTCGAACACGGTGCGCGACGCCATAAACGATGCTCCGCTGACCATCAGCACAGCCAAAAGCAGAAGTTCGTCCAAATCAACGAGGATAGGAGTGAATCCTCCGGTTTGATGGAGGATGTAGGCAACCGCCATGAGCATAGCCGGACCCGCCAGTAGTCCGAAAAACAGGATCTGAAGAATCGTGAGGGTTTTTTTCATGAGTTTGTTTCCGGTTGCCTAGATGATACATAGGAACCGGCGATCCATGCCATCGGAATGTATGCGAAAATGAGATCGAGGGCGTTGAACCACATCGGGGCTGGAATCATGACGACGGCAGTGATTCCGCCCAGTAGGAAAAAGCAACCGATGCCCATCGCGAAACGGAATTTATGTGTGGCGGCGATGAGTGCTGCAACGAACGCACCCGACAGGGTGCCGAGCGCATGCGCCAAGAACGGAAATAGGAAATGCTTGGGTTCGAAAAGAGGCATCGAGGCGGCAAGACCTTCCATGGTGGACACATCCGCACCTTCAGGAAGTGGAATGATAGAGGGTCCGATATGGACGAGAGCCGAATTGAGAGCGCTTCCGAAAATGATTCCGGCAACGACAGCGAGGATGTTTTTGGCGATAGGATTCATAGGTGTTCCTGGTCAGAGTGTTGGGTGCAATCCCAATTACGGTATTTTGCCATTTAACCGCAATGTTTTGACATGAATCCGCTCTCCCGCTTTTTTCTCGATCGCTTATCCCGTGCCCACGCTGCGCGGCGAGCCGCGCAGCCACAGGTTCTGTTCAGCGCCGAGCACCTTCGCCACGCCAAGCTCCTCCCCTCACGCGCCGACCTTCTCCACGCGTTACCCGCCGGACTCCCCGCGGCTGAACTGGGTGTCGATGAAGGCCAATACAGCGCCGACATCCTGCGCATTGCGAAGCCCTCCATCCTGCATTTGGTCGATCCTTGGTCCGATCCCCGCTATCCCGACGCCAAGTACCAAGCCGTATCACGCCGCTTCGATGCGGAAATCCGGTCGGGTACGGTCCGTGTTCATCGGTCGCTCTCGGTCGACGCGGCCTCCCTCATCCCCGATGGCTCACTGGGTTTCGTGTACATCGACACGGATCATTCCTATGCCACAACGGCCGCTGAACTGCGCGCCTGGGCTCCAAAACTTGCTCCCGGCGGACTCCTCGCCGGTCACGATTTCCTTCCCATTTCCCCACTCGGAACCGTGGTCTACGGCGTAATGGAAGCCGTCGCGGAATTCTGCATCCAGGAAAACTGGTCTGTGAAGGTTGTTACTATGGAGCCGGGGGGGAGTCCGAGCTTCGCTTTAGTGAAAGCGTAAAAACGTTAAAACGTTAAAATGTGGGGATCCTTCGCGTTCACGCTTTGACGCTTTCACGCTTTGACGTTTTCACGCTTTGACGTTTTCACACTCAAAGCCATCACCATCACGGTCCCAATTGCGGATCCCAACATCAAGGCCTGAATCGAAACATCGTGATCGAGCGCGAAGCCGAGCGCGGGCGGACCCAATGCGGTACTTACCACCAAGATCGAATTGAAGTAACTCCGGACCTTTCCAAGGTTCCGCGTTCCATACACGTCCACTTGCACGGCGGTTCGGATGGTGCTTCCCAAACCCGCGCCGATTCCCATCATCGCGAAAAACAGTGGAAACACGAATGGATGATGGGATAAACCCATCACAGCGAGTCCGATCACGCAGGGTAATAGATAGATAGGGAATAGGGCGAGTCCGGTGTAGCGATCCACCAATGGACCCGATGCAATCACGGCGATCGCACTGAATACCGCAAAGAACGAGAAAGAAAACAGCACCCAGCTCGCATCCCATCCGAACGATTGTCCGATCGGATATTGATATAAGAATACGGCGGTGACCACAAATGGAACCACGAACATGTTCAGAGTGATGATCCAGAACGTGAGGCTGCTGAGGAACCGGTTTCCAGGATGCAAGGGTTTGGAATTGGGAGCGGAAATCATGGTTTCACCTTTCAGCGGACGTATCGACATCAGCGTAGGAACAACCACAACGAGCGACGCGAGCGCGATCGAAAACAAGCTCGCCCGCCATCCGGCAAAAGCGATCATCGGGACAAGGATGAGGGGAAAGATGAGTTGACCCGCGGGGTGACCTAATGCCGTTAAACCCAATGCTTTGCCTCGGCCTTGAACAATGTGTTTAGCGATGCCGGTGGATGAGGCATGGGTCATGAGCCCTTGCCCGAGCATCCTCACCAGAAAGAGCGCGATCATGAGTGTGGCCACAGATCTCGCTTGCGAAAGGAAAATGACGGATACCACCAATCCCGCAAACACATATAAGCTGTAGCGGGTGAGGGAAATGGTGTCGATGAAGCGACCCAGGTACGTGAGCATGAACGCAGAAAGAATGGTTACTGCGGCATACATCGTTCCGAACGTGGCGTTGGTGACGCCGAAGGCCTCGATCCAAAAGGGGACAAACAACGCAATGAAGAACGTTTGCCCGAACGAAGAAAAGAAATTGAATAGGAACCCGAAATTCAGGAGGCGCTTATGTCGACCTACAAGACGGTACCATTCGTTCATGCTTCATAAGGTAGGGCGATTTATGCATCAAAACGCGACATGTCCACTGAATCCGATGGCGGTGGCATCATATGTCCCACCAAATTCGTCTTTGTAGGACATCAGAGTGTATGTCAGAGAAAGGTACTGCCATCCGATGCGCACGTTCAGGCCAAGGGCAGGGTCAAAACTCAGATCAGGACCCAGATCATCCATATTGAGCTTGGTTCCGATATGAGCCACGGGGCCAGCACCGATCCAAAAGCCGTTGGAGATAGCACGGTCCACTCGAGCATCCAAAACAAATCGGGTTAGGTGGATGTTGGCATTATCGGCGGCAGTGGTCACATATTTGAAACCGAGTCCGCCACTGTACATCATCGGTCCGTTGTTCGGACGGAGGTAACGCCCGATGCTGAGACTGATTCCTTGTCCGGCATTCACATCCTGGGTGTCTCCATCATCAAATACGACTGTGATTACCGCATCGCCGCCGAATTCAGCATTTGCCGTTGTGATCCAGCCCGTCGATTTGCTTTCGATGGTGAAGGTGCCGAGTTGGGCATGTGCGGGCAAAGCGGCGATGAGAAGAAAACAACCGAGTGATGCGATGAATGCGGTCATAAAGGTAAAATGTGGATGTATGGATCAGAATCGCGTGAATGTATGCAGGACTTGCGTCTTTCTCCACAGTTAACTATTTTTAGGCATGACTAAAAATTTGTTACTCCTTCTTGCATTTGGCATCCTGCATCCTGCATCAAGCTTCTCACGTCCCGCATCCGGCTTCTCCCATCAAGCATCCAGCATCCAGCTTCTCACAGGTATCATCCTTGATTCAGAAACCCTCGAGCCCTTGCAAGGCGCGCATGTGAGAATCCATAACAGCACGGCGGGTGCGTATTCGGGTCCGGATGTGGACTTTACGATTACGATTCCATCCACCATGCGCTGGCCCTTGATCGTGCATGTTTCGTTTGTGGGATATCAACAAGCGACCGTCCGTCTCGAGTCGATGAATGATGTTCCAATCCGCATCCTGCTGAAATCGGATGCGTCGCGCTTGGACGAAGTCGTTGTTTCGGGCACGATGGTGGAAGTCACCAAGTTGAATTCCCCCATCCCCGTTGAAGTGTATTCGGCAGGATTTTTTAAGAAAAATCCATCCCCCACACTGTTTGAAAGCCTGAATATGATCACTGGTGTCTTGCCACAAATCAACTGCAGTGTGTGCAACACAGGCGACATCCACATCAACGGATTGGAAGGTCCATATACCATGATTTTGATTGATGGAATGCCGATTGTGTCGTCCCTATCTACGGTGTATGGCTTGCATGGCATTCCGAGCGCGCTGATCAGGAGGATAGAAGTCGTGAAAGGTCCGGCAAGCACGTTGTACGGGAGCGAAGCCGTGGCCGGACTCATCAATATCATCACGCAAGATCCATATGCGACCGACCGCTTTCGGCTGGATGTGAGCGGCACCACCCGCGAAGAATGGAACCTGGACTTGAGTGCGGGAACACGCATCGGCGGAGCGGCAACAATTTGGGGATTGAATGCCTTTGTATATGATACTCCGCACGACACCAACGGCGATAATTTCACCGACATCACGCAACAAAAGCGGATTTCCGCCTTCACGAAATGGGCTGTGGGGGATGCGAGCATCGCCGCGCGTTATGTCGCGGAGAACAGATGGGGAGGCGAGCTTCAATGGAACGACTCATTCAAGGGCTCGGACCAAGTGTATGGCGAAACCATCCAAACCAATCGTGCGGAAGTGATTGGAACGGTACCCTTCACCGTCGCAGGACATGCGTCACGGATGGATTTGTCATACAACCGACATCAGCAAGATTCGTGGTACGGAACCACATCCTACAATGCGCTTCAGCACACGGCCTATGCCTTATGGGTGAATACCATCCGTCAAGGAAATCATACCACTCTGGTCGGATTTCCGGTTCGATACACCTGGTATGATGACAATACGCCGGCAACGGTGAACCCGGATCAGACATTGCTTCCGGGTATCTTCGCACAGAACGATTGGGCGATCACACCGAAAATCACATTACTTAGTGGGTTGCGTTGGGATACCCATCCTGATCATGGATCCATATGGACACCCAGATTGAGTGTGAAAGTGAGTCCGAATGAACACAACACGATTCGTCTTTCCGGAGGAAGCGGATTCCGAGTCGTGAACTTATTTACCGAAGATCATGCTGCGCTCACGGGCTCGCGCGATGTGGAAGTCCGCAACAATCTAAACCCGGAACGAAGTTGGAATGTGAACTTGAACTGGATGCGGGTCTGGAACGCGGACAGTCATTTCGGGACCGTGGATTTGAGCACCTTCTTCACACGATTCTCAAACCAAATCGTGCCGGATTATGACACCGATCCGAACAAAATCATCTATGACAATTTGAACGGATATGCCATTTCCCGCGGAATGAGCATGAATTCGGAAGTGACCTTCATCGACGGACCGAAGTTCACGGCAGGGGTGACCTGGATGAGTGTATTTCGCCGCACGCCCATGCGCGAGTCACAATTGTTTGCCCCGGAATGGTCGGGCAATTATGGAATTTCGTATAAGTTCATCGACATCACGGGTCGGTTCAACGGACCGATGAGCTTGCCCGTGGTGCCGAATGATTTTCGTCCGGCCACATCCCCATGGTATACCATCTTGAATATCCAGGCCACGCACACATTTAGTAATGCGTTTGAACTGTATGGCGGTGTGAAAAATGTGTTCGGCTTCATGCCGAGAGATCCGTTATATCGCCCGGATGCGCCTTTCAGTGATGAGTTTGATACAGCCTATAACTATGCGCCGATGGAAGGGAGGAAAGTGTATGTGGGGCTGAGAGTAAAAATGTGAAAGCGTTAAAACGTAAAAATGTATCCTACGCTTTCACGCTTTCACGCTTTCACGCTTTCACGCTTTCACGCTTTCACGCTTTCACGCTTTCACGCTTTCACGCTTTCACGCTTTCACTACTTCAACACAAACCGAAACGTGATCCGTCCCCACTGGCTTTCTTGTGGGATTCCAGCCGGTAGGCGGGAGAAGCGCCAGGAGCGGAGTGTGGTCATCACTTCTCGCTCGAGTTCGGGGTTCATGCGTTGCAGGGGTTGGATGCGGCCTACGGTGCCATCCGCACGCACTTCGAAGCGCATGGAGATGACGGCTTCCACTTCCACTACATAATTCGGCATGGGCTGTTGCAGTGGTGCGCGTTGGATGTCGCCTTCCCAAGCCAATTGGAAGGGCGCGCTACGGACCGGGTCTGACGTTGTGCCTTCATCGGCGCTGGCACTGCCTGTTGTTCCGCGCACGCTGCCACCATCGGTGGCGCCGTCGCGGTTCTGGGTGTCGCGTCGAACGGGTTCGTCTTGTTGTACAGCGACTGGTTTGTTGGCTTCCGGATTTTGTTCACCGGTTGCGGGAGTCGTCAAGCCGATGTCGTCGGGAAGGTTTTCGCGTGTGGGAAGGTCGATCGCATCGGTGGGAGTGAGATTCTCAGGTCTGGCTTCAGTTTGAGGATTTGTGCGAGTGGCCACATCCGGATTTTGTTGTTCACTGAACTGAGCGGCAGCTCCCATCCGGAATTCGCCTAAGGTCACTTCAATGAACGCTTCCCGCAAATCGACTTCCGGCTTTTGATGCAATAAAAGAACAATCGCCAGCAATACAATGTGCATGGCGGATGTCACCATCAAACCGAAACGTTCCTCGCGGGTCAGCTTGTCGTTCATCAGTTTCCTCCGGCCGGTTCTGTCGCAATCAGAATCGGCATGTTCAATACTTTTCCGATATTCATCACACGAACGGCATCATCCACTTTCGCATTCTTATCGGCGCGGATCACCAATGTGCCGTTTGGTTTGGCCGTTTTTTCTGTTCGGATGCGGCCCGCCAATTCCGTTCCGATCACACGATCGCCACCCACATAGAAAACACCATCAGCGGTGATGGTCACGTTGATATACACCGGATCCGGTTGGGCGATGGATTCGGATTGTGGCACATCCACCTTGATTCCGAAATTTGTCACAAAGGAGGAGGTGAGCAGGAAAAAGATCAACAAGAGCAACACGATATCCGTGAGCGACGACTGTGAAAACAGCACCAACGGTTTACGAGTGTCTTTTGAATCGCGGAATTCCATATCAGCCTACCGTCACTTTTTTCGGAGCAGGTTTTTGCAACAGTTCCATGAAGTCGATCGATGCCATTTCCAATTGAAAGACTTGGCGATTGATTTTCGCCAGCAAATAGTTGTAGGCACCGAACGCGATAATTCCCACTAGCAAGCCCCAGGCTGTTGTGATAAGCGCTTCCCAAATACCACCGGCCAAGACGGACGGATTCACATTTCCTTGAAGGCTTTGGATCTGCATGAAGGCATCAATCATTCCCGTCACAGTACCCAAGAAACCGAGAAGCGGCGCCACACCGGCGATCGTAGCAAGCCAATCCATGCGCTTTTCAAGCAAGTACGTTTCTTTGCGTCCGGCATTCTTGATGGCTTCCTCTACATCGATCAGAGGGCGACCCAGACGCAAGATTCCTTGTTTCATGATGCGCGACAATGGCTTATCCATTTCATCACAAAACTGGGTGGCGGCACGTGTGTTTCCTTGGCGGAGCAATTCTTCAACCGAACTCAGAAACCGTTTCTCATCCAGATGGGCATTGTTCAGAAAGCGCCAACGCTCGGCGATCACATAAATCGCTAAAAACGACAGCAACGTGATGGGAATCATCAATATGCCGCCTTCTGCCAAAATGGAGAAGAACATTTGGGTGGATGAAGGATCTGCGTCCTGCAGAAGCAAAAACAGGGTCATTGGATGCGGGTGATAAAAAAGTTACCAGGTGTTTGATAGCGTTCGGGCAATTCGCCGACCGAACGGTTCGCGTTTTCAACAGATTCGAATTGGCCGATACCGACACGGAATGTGGTTGCACCATTGCGTTCGGCGGGCACAACACTACAACGTAGGCCGAGCGTTACTATTTTAGCACATTCTGCTTGAGATTGTGCTACAGTTGGAAGTGAGTGCACAACGATGGAATACACACGGCCTTCAAGCGGGTTCACCGCGCCACGAAGACCGAATTCCGGTTTGGCGATGGGGGATGTGGGTTCTGCGGCGACAGGCTCCGATCGCCGCTCTTCAGCCGTAGACGTCGCAGCCACATTCTCGGACGTACCGGATGCAGCCATTTCAGATTCCAACGTCTTTCCGCACCACTGCACAGCGTACCATCCCCCAACGAGTACAACCGCAAGGATCAACGCAGCGACCACCCATGGAATGACATTGGTCGATTTCGACGCGAGTGGGATGGGTTTGGGGGCGGGAGCAGGTGTTGGCTCGTCGAAAGGTGTTACATCATGTAAGGGCTCCTCAAGCGGCGTCTCGAATATGGGCAATTCATGAATTGCCTGTACATCGACGCCGCTAGCCTCGACCTCCTCCACACTCTCCGGCTCAGCATCACGGTTCGGATCGAGGTATTTTGGAGCGATGATTTCCATGAACGGATCATCGAAATCAGATTCGGTCAGCTTGGCTGGACCCAGTTTTTCCTCGGGTAGCGGCTCCAATCCGGCATAGGCTCGGTTCACATCCAGTTCAAGGCCTGCATCCGCCTTGAATTTAAGTTCATTGTTTTCGTAGGTGAAGGTTCCGAAACCGTCTAG
Source organism: Balneolales bacterium (assembly GCA_041749075.1). Lineage (GTDB taxonomy): Bacteria > Bacteroidota > Rhodothermia > Balneolales > HLUCCA01 > CAMTWZ01. The sequence goes on from JBGTBY010000031.1 coordinate 109,514, forward strand.
CGTCACGGGTTTCCCTTCAGAAAGTGTGTTCATGGCAGAATCCAACCATTGATCGAACAGGATGCGCGCGTTGGAAATCGGAATTCCGAGGTGGGAAGCGATGAATTCAATCATATCGAAGCCTCCGGAGTGAATTGGATGATGTCTTTAGGTGGTTTGCGGCTGGTGGATTTCTTGCCGGTTTTCACATCCTCGCTGCGCTCGTGCACAACTCCGAAACTTCCCAATCCGGGTAATTCGGCATGCTCTTTTTTCAGGAGCTTCTCCCGCACATAGGCGGTAATGGCGTCTTCAATGGTCGATGGCATAGGACGTTGGTGCTTAGAATAATAATGTGAACCCACCGAACGCCTGAATGGGCAACATCGGATAGCCGACCCATGGATTGTAGGCTTTGTTCAGCAGGTTGGTGCCTTTGATGTATAAACCGAATGTACGGTTGAATCGGTAATCAAACTGCGCATTCACGAGCGCATATCCCCATTGTTGGGTTCCTGCGAGGTCCGTCTTTCTCGGTCCTGAGAAATCGACCCACGCTTTCGTCAAGATTCTGGATGCCGGCCGCGCGCTCAATCCCACATAGCCACCGAACACGTCATGAAACGGGATGGTGGTTCCTCCATCCAAATCGGCATCTTGAAGGTAAATGGTACCGAATGCGGTGAACGCTTCGGGCACGATGTCGACGGATGCCGCGCCATGTATTTTCAGGATGCGGGCGTCGGAGTAGTTTCGGGTCAGGTTCGATGCCGATGCATCGTAATATCCATAATTGGAGTGAACACCAATCTCAGCTCCCGCTTCGAATCGGATTCCCGTACGGTACGCATATTGCGCCAAACCACGCAAGCGGTAACCGGTTTCATTCTCGGAATCGGTGTATTGGCTATAAAAACGATTCAGGCGTGTGGAGGTCGCCAGTCCTTCGTTTTCCATATAGCCGTTCACTTCACCCACGATCGTGACGCCGGATGGATGCTTGAATTGCACTTGGATATCCGGTGCGATGAACACCGCTCCGCCATTGATGGCATCAAATCCATAATAGGTGTTCGCGCCAATGCGGGTGTGAATGGTGGATCCGATGCGGGCATTGTAGGCTAACCGAGCGTTGTTCACTCCCCATTCCGTCAAACCATTGGTCGTGGCGAGCGTGGCCGACATCCACTGTCCGGGCGTGCCAAGTGTGAAGGAATGATCAATGGATGCATCCAATTTCGTTTCACTGGTTGTGGGTAGAGCCGTGTACCCCGACCGAACATTCAACTCGGTTTGGGAATACGCGTTGCGATGATGGCGCCATTGAAGATAGCCTCCGCCCTCATTTTGATCGTTCAGCGTTGTCGAAAATCCGGGAACGGCATTGAAATAGCTGAAATCGGAGCGTCCAAATGCGCCAATTGTCCAGCGGCTGCGGTTGGATGCGTTTCGAACAATGGCCACATCCGCATCATGCATCCGGAAGGAGGTGCGTTGCGATGTAGGGTAGCCATCCGACGATTGGAAATTGGTTCTGGCTAACCATACCGTACGATCCGATACCGGGATTTCGGCATAGATAGCGGCCTCGGGCGTCCAATGATTTCCGAATGCGGCGTTGGTCAGCACACGATGTCGTTCCGGAAACGGCCGAGCCTTGTACTCTGGTCCCAATGGACGATCGATTTCGCTGATCGGAAGGGATGCGACCACCTGCTCCTGACTTTCCAGAAACGGCATCCGGTTCGCATCAATCCGAAACACACGAGGTTTCGGGGAAAAACCAAGAATGGGTTGACGTGTGATGCCGACGAACCGTGCATTGAAATCACCACGGATTTCGATGTCTTGTGGGTCGATGTCGGGCAATAACGTGGCACCGGCGTCTTGAGCCGTTAGCCGGACTGTTACCAAAAAACTGAAAAGGATGAAGACAAATCGATTCAAAACAACCCCTAGAAAGTCTAAAGTTAACCAATTCGCATGCGGTTCCAAACCAACAGCACAGGTGCGGCAAGGAGCATGACTACCAAATTCGCGGTATGATTCAACAAGGCATAAGCCAAGGCATCATTCAGATGAAACGCATAAAGTGCGATGAGAGTCTGTGAAACCACATAATGATAGGTTCCGAGTCCGCTAGGTGAGGGCAATGCGAAGCCCAATGAGCCAACCACAGCGATCACAAAAGCGGCTTCGAACAGGTTGTCGGGTCGAACCGCTTCCGGAAACGCCCAGAACGGAACCAAGCTCATGAACGTGTATCCACCCCACATCACAGCAGACAATGTCCAAAACAATACCGGGCGGCCCGTGCGACGAATGGAGACCAAACCCGATGCGAACTGATGCGCGATGGCGGAAAAGCGATGCTTCCAGCCGCCTTCCGGATACTCACGGGTTGCAAGGAGCCGGTACGCATGGCGGATGCCGTAAAAAACGACGACACTCGCGACGGCCACAATCACCCAGAAGACCCAGGAGAACATGAATTCGAGTTGTAGTGTGGCCAGAACGGCTCGGTCGCTGAGCATCAGAAAGAAGAATATGGCCAGGGAAATGAGTAGAAACACCACGTCCAACAAACGCTCGACAACGACGGTGCCGATCACTTTGGGGAGGTGGACCTCTTCACGACGAGTCACATACACCGAGCGCATCACTTCGCCGAGGCGTGGGATCGCGATGTTGGCCACATAGCCGTACATGAGTCCGGTGAATAAGGTTAGCGCGTGGACCGGCTTTCCTTCTTCCGCTTCGAGAAGCAACTTCCACCGATAGGCCCTCGCGAAATGGCTCATCAACGCAAGCATGGCGAATGGCACGAACCAGCCCCAGCGCAATGTGCCGAGCAATGCACCCAACTCATTCCATTCCACTTGGCGCAGACTCAGCCATAGGAACACCGCGGCGACACTGATGCCCAAAAGGAGCTTAAGGGCAGACTTCATGCGTCAATTTTCTCTCAGATCGATGATTTCAACCCCGGCTGGAGCTTGGATGCGGAAAACGCCGGAGCTATCCGCCACAAACCGGCCAAAACGGAAAATGGTGTTCATCCGGTTATCGGCTTGGTCCACCGCCGTGATGGATACAGGCAAACCCGATGTATTCAAGGTGATGTTCGCATTGCGGAGCAGATCGAAATCATCCGTGAAATGGATGCGAATCGTAGTCCGCTCGCCGGTTTTCGCATCGTTGGCGGTGAAGCGATCCGAGCCACCTTCGAAAAACCGTGATGGTGCGAAGTCATCTTCTTCAGGGCGATACGTACTGATGATCCACTGATTTCGCGAGCGATTCAGCACATTCGATACGCCATTATGCACCACAATCGTCTGATCCGAGGTTTCCACCTTGTATCCGTCTTTGGCCAGCCAGATGCTACCGAACGTAACCGTGGAATCGCCGGTGAAGGCATCGACATAGGCATGTTCCATTTCCGCACGGAAGATTCCGCCGGATTGGAAACGGGATTGGAGCCCTTTCAAGGCATCGGATGCCGTGAACGCGACCATCATTCCCGCAAAAATCACAGGAAGCAGGAGGTTACGGTTCATCAAGCGTGCGGAGGTGTTCATAAAGGGTTTCTTCATCGGGAATGAGGACGTCCCGCGCCGTGCTGCCTTGATACGGACCCACGATGCCAGCGGCATACAGTTGGTCGATCAAGCGTCCGGCCCGGTTATATCCGAGTTTCAGTTTGCGCTGGATCAGCGAAACCGAGCCCTGTTGATGCAATACCACCACTTTGGCCGCTTCCTCGAACAGGTCGTCCCGGTCGGAGGCATCGTATGTTGTGGTTTCGTTCGCATCCGGATCCTCGATCTTCGGCAGATAGTAGGGAGCGTTGTACCCGAGTTGATTTCCGATGAAGGCATTGATTTTCTCCACTTCCTCGGTCGACACAAAGGCATTCTGCACCCGCACCATCCGACCGCCGCTAGATACCAGCATGTCTCCTCTACCAACGAGTTGGTCGGCCCCGCTCGTATCCAAGATGGTGCGTGAATCGATTTTGGATGCCACTTGATAGGCGATCCGAACCGGGAAGTTGGCTTTGATGGTGCCTGTGATGACGTTCACCGACGGGCGCTGCGTGGCCACAACCGCATGAATACCGACGGCCCTGGCTAATTGCGCGATCCGTGCGATGGGCTCTTCAATGGCTTTGCCTGCGGTGAGCATCAGATCCGCCAATTCATCGATCACAACGACGATATAGGGAAGGTGGCGGTGTCCGAGTTCCACATCCAACACACCCGATTTGAACTTATCGTTGTATGCCCGCACATCCCGCACCATCGCCATTTTCAGCAGATCATAACGGTTATCCATTTCCTTACACACACTCGACAGGGTTTCCATCACTTTGGATGTGTCGGTGATGATGGGTTCATCCGCATCCGGCAACGTAGCAAGGAAATGCCGTTGCAACTGCCGATAGAGAGATAATTCGATCTTTTTCGGATCGATCAGCACGAATTTTAGATTCTCAGGATGGCATTTGTACAACAGACAGGTGATGATGGTGTTGATTCCCACCGATTTTCCAGACCCCGTCGCTCCAGCGATCAGCAAGTGCGGAAGTTGGGTGAGATCCACCATGAACACTTCGTTCTCAATCGTTTTTCCGAAGGCTACTGGCAGATGGAACTTCGTTTCCACGAATTTCTTCGTATTGATGAGCTGTTTGATGTAGACTGTTTCGCGTTTCCGGTTAGGGACTTCAATACCCACAGCCGATTTACCCGGAATTGGCGCAATGATCCGGATTCCGTGCGCCGCCATGGCCATTTTCAGGTCGTTGGCATAGCTTTCGATCTTGGAAATCTTCACATCCGGCGCCGGCTGAAGCTCATATAAGGTCACGGTCGGGCCCACAATCGCCTCGATCCCCACAATCTCGATTCCGTGGCGACCCAGCTTATCGAGGATGATTTCCTTGTTTTGCTTGATCTCGGACATATCCACATCATTGCCTTCAAGGGGAGGGGTATCGAGCAGGTCGATCGTCGGGAAGCGATATTTGATGAGCGGCATGTTCTGCATGCGTTGCTCTTTTTCAAGGTCACGCGCACCAGCTTGCTCTTCTTCTTCGCCTTTGTAGACGGCGATATCCAGATCGTCGTCGGAATCGATGGGCTCGGGCTCAGGTTCAGGCTCGAGATTGGGTTGTTGTGGTGCGATATAGGGTGCTGCTACTACCTCCGCTTTCACGGGCTTATGTACCACGATCAGCGGCTTGGGTGTCTCTTCCTTGTCTCTTGTCTCTAGTTCCTTGTCTCTACTTGCCTGGTCTCTACTTCTTTTATCTCTTGTTTCTTTCACCTTGTCTCTGAGCATAGCGAGCCAGTCCCTCACTCGATCCACAGTGGCTTGGATGTCACGATCCACGACCAGGAGACCCATCACCGCCAACAACGCAAACAGGATGATGAAGCTTCCGATGCTTCCTGTCAGATTCATCATGACTTTCGCGATCGCAAAACCGACCATTCCGCTGAAATTATACAGGTCTGCTTCCAAGATTTGTCCGAACCAACCTGTGAACGTGGCCAGCAAAATCATCAAGCCAATCCCATAACCGGTGTACCAACCCAAATCGCGAAGGGATTGATGACGAAACAGCGACCAACCGTAGCGGAAACCAAGCAATGGCAGTGCGACGCTGAAATACCCGAACAGGATGTACACGAAAAATTGTGCGATGTAGGCGCCCACGAATCCGAGAAAATTTTGGATTCTGGCTGCTGCGCCATTCGAGGGATCCAACAGGTCTGTGAATGAGGTGGATGGATCGCTCAAGATGGCGTTATCGTCGGCGCTGTAGGACACGATGCTCAAGAGGATGAGGACCATGGCCGTCATGAGCATCAGGCCGAGGATCTCATGTTTGCGAGCTGGGTTGTCGTTCTTCGGTTTCGCCATAGGTTAGCGCAGGATTCCGTCTTGGAGTCGGGGAACGAGATCGTATGAATCAATCGTGCTACAATAGGGGATATCCGCCTCAGAACCAAGCTCCGACAAGCGAATGGCATGGTTTGTTCCGCGGATGGTTTTCTTCAAGGAGCGGGAGAATTTGGTATAGAGTCCGTGAGCGACTTTCGCACCATCCAATGCCGATTCAGGGAGCGATCCCTCGTACACGATATCAATGATCATTCCGGCGCAAAGCAGATCTTCCATGGAAAGGCGTGTTTTCCAGCCGGCGCATACGAATTTGACCTCGTGTTCGGCTTCTTTCACGGCTTTGGCCACGGCCGACGCATTCAGGAATGATCCGATCAGGATTTCCTCGGCATCTAGACTTCTGGCAATGGCCACGGTCCCATTCGTTGTGGTGAGGATGAGGGTTTTGTTCTCGATGACTTCACGCGTGTATTCCAGAGGGGAATTGCCAAGTGCATAGCCATCGATGCGTTTTCCATCACGTTCTCCACAAAGGATGTACGTTTTGGGATCCAATTGCTGTGCGATGGTGCCTGCTTTGCCCATATCCTCCACTGGAATGATGCCTTTGGCGCCATTCGCCAACGCGGTAACGATGGTGGAACTGGCACGAAGCACATCAATCACGACGACGGTTTTTCCGCGAGCCTCTTCTTCCTGGAACGACCAGGCGGTTGAATAAACATCCATTACGATAACTTATGCCTTCTTGATGAATGGTGGGCGCGTGACGACGGCCTCTACCAACTGATTGCGAATGTCGACGAATATCTTGGTTCCCTCCGACGCGTGGGCCACATCCACGTAGCCCATTCCGATGCCGATCCCCTTGACGATCGACTGCCCCCCGCTGCTCACCTCCCCAATAGTGGCTCCCGTGGCATCGGCCAAGCGATAATGACTTCTCGGGATGGCGCGTGGCACCGAGACCACAAATCCGACCAATTTCCTTGTGATGCCCGCGGCTTTCTGTGCCGTCAAGGCATCCGAACCTAAAAAGCGTCCCTTGCTTAGTTTGGTCACCCATCCCAAACCCGCCTCCAACGGCGACGTGGACGACGTGATGTCGTTGCCATAGAGCGCATAACCCATCTCCAAACGCAGCGAATCGCGCGATCCCAGGCCGCACGGTTCGATACCGGCGTCGAGAAGGCGTTTCCACACATGGTCGGGGTCGATCGCATCGACCCTTTTGCCATCGACCCCTACACGGAAGTAGATCTCGAGTCCCGCCTCACCCGTGTATCCGGTAGCGGAAAGGATCACATCCTCCATCCCCATGAACGTCCCGATCTTGAAATGATAGTAGGGGATCGAGGCCAGATCCACATCCGTGAAGGCTTGCAATTTCGCGATGGATTCGGGGCCTTGAACAGCCAAGAGGCAGGTTTCGTCGGAAATATCGGTGACAGTGGCATCAAAAGAGTTGTTCTTGACGATCCACTCAAAGTCTTTGTCCTTGTTCGAGGCATTCACCACCAATAAGTAATGATTTTCGGCGATCATGTAGACCAGAAGATCATCCACAATTCCCCCATCCTCATAGCACATGGCGGAATACTGGACGCGTCCTGGAAACAGTACCGACGCGTCGTTGGTCGTCACAAACTGGACCAGATCCAACGCTTGGGCACCCTTCACGTCGATTTCTCCCATATGCGACACATCGAATAGGCCGGCCCGCTCTCTGACAGCCATATGTTCTTTCACAATGCCGGCCGGATAATTCACAGGCATCTCATAACCGCCAAAATCGATGAGCTTCGCGCCAGATTCGCGATGGGATTGAATGAATGGGGTGGTTTTCAAGGGAAAGATGTAGATCAAGGGAGAACAGGTACTCAGGTACTCAAGAAGAACAAGGAAGATGACTTGAGTACCTGAGTACCTGTTCTTCCTTGTTCGTCAATTTACGGAATTCCCCGACTCCGAATGGATGTTCGTATCTTAACAAAACTTCAAAAACAGATATGGCTATCACAAAAGAACAGGTTCTGGATGCGTTGAGCAATGTCATCGACCCGGATTTGAATAAAGACATCGTTACTCTGAACATGGTCGAAGAACTGTACATCGATGGGATGAATGTGCATTTCACGGTGAATCTCACGACCCCGGCATGTCCCATGAAAGAACAAATCCAGCGCGCGGCGGAGAACGCCATCATCCATTTGGTGGATGAGAACGCGGTGCCGCACGTCACGATGACGGCGAATGTGCGCCAAAACGCGCAACCGGTCGCGGCGCCGAATGAACCCGAAAACATGCTCGCCGGCGTCAAGAACATCATTGCGGTCGCATCAGGCAAAGGCGGAGTCGGCAAATCCACGATTTCCGTGAACATCGCCGTGGCCTTGGCCAAAACCGGCGCGAAAGTGGGCTTGGTGGACACCGATATCTATGGTCCGAGCATCCCGACCATGTTCGCGACGACCGAGCGTCCCAACATCAACACCCAGCGCAAGCTCATCCCCATCGAAAAATATGGCGTGAAACTGCTATCGATGGGTTTCTTGGTGGATCCGGATCAAGCCGTCGTCTGGCGCGGACCGATGGTATCCTCCGCCGTCAAGCAATTCCTCACCGATTCGCAATGGGGCGAACTCGACTATTTAGTAATGGATCTGCCACCTGGAACAGGCGACATCCAGCTGACCATCGTTCAAACCGTGCCATTGACGGGAGCCGTGATTGTATCGACTCCTCAAGATGTGGCCTTGGATGATGCGCGCAAAGGTGTCGCCATGTTCAAAAAAGTGAATGTGCCCGTGCTTGGCATCGTTGAAAACATGGCTTATTTCACACCACCGGATGCGCCTGACAAGAAATACCACATTTTCGGGAAGGATGGGGCGCGCAATCTGGCCACCCGTTTGGATGTTCCGTTCTTGGGCGAAGTGCCCCTCGAACAGATGGTGCGCGAAGGCGGCGACGAAGGACTTCCCGCGGTGCTCAAAGACGAAACCTCGCCAGCGGCCATGGCCCTGACCGACATCGCCATCAAAGTGGCGCAGCAAGTCTCCATCCGGAACATGACGCAAGATGCGACGCAGAAGGTGGAGATCCTCTTTAAGCCGTAGGGGCGGATGGCATCCGCCCCTTTTGATGAAAGGATGAAGAGATGAATTGACGAAGGTTATGTGTTTGCGTTTTTCTTAACGGCTTGCCAGTAGCGGTAGATTTTCACGGATAGTGAATGAGCTTTTTTTATTAGAAGATCGCCTGTTTCATGAGGGATCGATTCAGTCCGTTTGGCTGCGTGCAGTAAGGACCTCACTTCGGCGCAAGATCTTTTAGCGATCAGTAGGAATCGGAGGTATTCGGCATCATAGCCACTATCGTGACCTTCTGCAATATTGGCGGAGATGGATAAGGATGCGCGTAGGATCTGAGATTTCAAATCCCAATCGCGACTTTTACCGAACTGTTTGTGAATCTCACAATACAGGTCGATGGCCTGATTCCAGATCTGCAAGTTTTCGAAATGCATAAGTAAGGTGAGTGGAGTTCTATATAAAGAGAGACTCCGCGCCCGATTCTTACAAGATTTGCACAGATTTCACATACTTTGGGCCGGAAGCCCTTCATCTCTTCATCATTTCGTCTTTTCATCGTTGTACTACCCCGAAATAAGAACCGATCGCGGAACCGCCGAGCTGTGGAATCCGGTGTTAAAACGCAGGTATGTAGCACGTCCAGAGGAACGCGTCCGCCTCTGTTTCATCGACATGTTGCTGACGGAAAATCTGTTTCCGAGCACGAGAATCGGGTTCGAGGTGCCGGTGGATGCGATGCATGCCGATTCGGCCACCCGCGCCGACATCGTTCTATATGATGAGGATTTCAAGCCCTGGATGTTGGTCGAATGCAAGGCTCCGGGCGTGCCGGTCACCGAAGCCACGGCCATCCAAGCCGCGCAGTACAACCGCCGCCTCGCCGCGCCCTGGGTGGTGCTGACGAACGGGATCCGGGTTTTGGCGACTCTTCACGGGCGTATCAGTGATGCGCCCCTCGTCGCGCCCTTGCTCGAACGTCTTTCCGGGCACAACGGGCGCATCATTGATGCGCCCATTGTTGCGCCCCTAAATTACTGGCTCGATCGCGGCTTCCTTTCCCCATCCACATCCACCGAAGAGTGGGTGGCGCTGTGCAACCAGATCTATAAGGGCTCCTATCCGGTTCGGTATTCCGAAACGCCCGTTCCGGGCTGGCAAGCCGCCGTCGGCGGATGGGGACTCTGTCTGAACGCCGGGCGACTCGTAGCCTGGAACACAGAAAAGATGATCGAATTTGAGGGAGGGAGCGTGAGGGAGTGGGTTCGAAGAATAATTTCCACTCAACTGTAACAAATGGGGGGGGGCGGGATCATATAGGTAAAACGGATATACATACATGTCCCAGTTTCAAGAAATTAAGCTAACAGTAGAAACTCTGTTAAAAACATATAGCACCAGAAATATGTCTGAGGCGCAAGAGCAATGGCCACACGAAGTGCGTCAAGCGATTTTATTTCTTAATAAAAATGTGTTCAATGACTTGTGTTCTGTGTCAAGTATGAGAGCAGAGTGTCGCATTAATCAAAGGAATTTTTCGATTCATTTTAGAAGATATGTAGGTGTTACGCCAGTCGATTACATCGTTTCTCATAGAATAGAGGCGGCTAAACTGCTTCTTGGGTCTGATATATTGTGTTCTGTGAGTATCGGTGATGTTGGATGGTCGGTTGGATATGAAAATCCGTCAACGTTTGCGACGGTGTTTAAAAATAGAGTTGGCATCTCGCCATCTGATTGGGTTAGGGTGTTGAAAATTGAAGAGGAAACATAAGTAAATATTGAATTTTAGTTAGTCATTGTGTTTATATACTATAAAACACAATAACCAAATACTGAGGTATTTATGAAAAGAACACGAAGCTTTATCGCATTAGTATTAATCTTTGCAAGTGCAAGTGCAAATGCGTTTGCATCAACCACATATCAATGTCAAGAAGGTGGATGTACATCGACTTTTGTCCAACATGAAAATGGATTCGGATGGCTTGTGTCATGCGAGGACGGTTCATGGGCAGGTGGGTTTACATCCGGAGCGGTCTATGCTGGACATTGCCCTATGATTGCCGAGTAAGACACCTATATTGTGAACAACCGAATACTAAGTATAGCCAGCCCAAAGTTTTGTGTTGGCTATGCTCTTTTAATTCTTCTCATAACTAGTGCTTGTGAGAAGCCCCGCCCAGCCTACGTCGAAGGCATACCCGACATCAACTTATATTCTTACCTAACGACCCATGATTGGAACGGAGTGGTTAACGACACCTTGGTTGCAGAAACTTGGTATGATCCAAGCCATAACGAGGCATTGATTCGTCAATTTGGTAGCGTGCTGGATATCGGTAATGGAAACGTCTGGGTGTCTGATCAAATGAAAGGAACCATTCTCGAATTCGATCAAAAGGGAACGTTTGTCCGAAATGTCTTCTCAGCAGGGCGCGGACCATCCGAATTCGTCAGACCCGTATCCATGGCGATGAACAAAACATCGGGCTCGAAGGATGTTTACGTACTCGACGATGGACAGAAAATGATAGCTAAGGTTTCGTTGGATGGTGTGGAACTTCAAAGATTTTTTTTCAAAGAGATGCCGTACATGTTTAATGGGAACAAACTTTCGGTATTGGGAGACAACGAATTCATGTGGCCTACCTTCAATCAAGACTATGCATTGTCCAGCAGGGACACCTTGGACCAAATCTTAGCCAACAGGGTTAAACTCGTCATCCCAAGAGGATACAATCCGATTGTTCATAACAATCTCGAATATGATATCAAGGACACGGCTTTTCTCTATGCCTATCAGGGAATTCCACTCATTTTTGTGGCCATAGATAATCAAAGAATTGTCATCAATTTGGAACCGGATAAAAATCTTGAGGAAGTCGGTACTCCGATTACCCTGCTTCCTGCGACGGATTCGTCGGTGTCTGTTCAGTTTCTCATCAGAGGCGTTGCGCTGTTCGATGATCACATTTTGGTTATTAGTAAAATCAGTCTATACCGGATTCCGCTCGATAGAAGTAAGTCGATTACGGTTAGTTCGTTCATAGATGAAACTGGCCAGAAAGTAGCCTTTCATCCTGCCTACTTCACAGGTCAATCTCTGTTTATGGCCAATTATCAATCAGGGAAGATCTATCGGTTAAGGTTATAGGCGAAGGGAAATTACCCAAAGCACTGAGTAGTTTTACTCAATCCACTGAGTAAATCAAAGGAGTCCGCGCTTTCGCCTCATTTCCCTATTATTGGGAAACCTGATTTCCCATGCATTCCATCCATCGCGAGAAGCTCTTCTCACTGCTTTCTGAGTCGCACAGCACCGATGCCGTGCTGATTTCCGGCGCTGCGGTCCAGTTCCGTTACGGCACCGATCATGAATATCCGTTCCGCCAGGAATCGAATTTCCAGTATTTGACCGGCGTTTGGGAACCCGATTTCAAGCTGTTGCTGGATGTGGCCACACGCGAATATCATTTATTCGCCCCGAAGCGCGACGCCCAGTTCGCGGTCTGGCATGGTTTCGTGAAATCGCTGGATGAGATCCGCGACCAGTACCAGCCCGATCATCTGCATTTCGTGGAAGACTTACCCGCCGTGATGGCCCGCATCAAGCCGAAAACGGTGCATGTGCTATGGCCCACCGACGCCGCGTTCGCATCCTGGCTGGGCTACACCCCAAGCGACGGATACTTGGCCGATATGCTTGCGAACTGCCGTGTCCTTAAATCCGACGGTGAGCTGGAGTTGTTGCGTCGCGCCAATGTCGTAGCCAGCGCCGCTCATGATGCCGTTAAGGCCGCCATCCGCCCAGGGATGTTCGAGTACGAAGTGAAAGCCCTCTATGAATATGAGTGCCAGAAACGCGGAAGCGTGTTTCCGCCATACAATGGAATCCATGGCTCAGGCACAGGTAGCGCGATTCTTCATTACACGGAAAACCATCGGCAGATGAAGGATGGGGATATCTACCTGATCGATGCCGGCGCGGAAGTGCAAGGTTATGCGGCGGATCTCACAAGAACCTGGGCCATCAATGGCAAAGCGACCACCATCCAGAAAGAGATCTATGCCGCTGTTCTGCATATGCAAACCGCCGCACTTGATGCCGCAAAACCCGGCGTGGCGATGGAAGATCTTCAACTATTAAGCGCACGGGTGCTGATGGATGATCTTGCGGCCATAGGACTCGTCCGCGGCACTACTCATGAGCTGATGGAGCATAACATTTTCGCATTATTCTTCCCTCACGGACTCGGTCACTTCCTCGGACTCGATACGCATGATCCTGGCGGCTATCCGAAAGGCGTGCAACGCATCGATCGTCCCGGTTTGCGTTACCTGCGGGCCCGCCGCACTCTGGAGACGGGCATGGTCGTCACCATCGAACCGGGTTGTTACGTCATTCCGGCCTTGCTCGAACCGGCGTTCGAGAATCCATCCGTCGCCAAATTCCTGAATGTCGACAAGCTGAAATCCATGCTCGATTTCGGCGGCATCCGCATCGAAGACAACATCATCATCACAAAAAATGGCATCGAAAACATGACCACCGCCATCAAGTAATCATGAAAAAACTCTCTTCTCTTATTGTCTCTTGTCTCTTAACCCTTGTCTCTACTGAAACCTTCGCGCAACGCGGCCTCGATACCTTATCCCTCAAGAGCATCTTCCACGAGCCGTTTTTGGCGGGTGTGCGTCCGTCATTGAACAGTTTTTCGCTCGATAGCAAATCCATCGTATATACCTGGAACGACTCTTCTTTCACTGCGGATGAGATTTTCAGTGTGAATCTGGATGGAAGTGGCTTCAAACAACTCACGGAGCGTCCGCAGCGCGGAACCGAATCACCCGATAAGAAACGTGCCATTTTCATGGACAAAGGCACATTGATGATTGGTAACCCGGATGGAAGCGCAAAACGCGTCTTATTTTCTGCCCCGACGCCGAGTTTCTCACCAGTTTGGAGTCAGGACAGCAAATTGGTTGCCTTCGTGAATGAAGGCGATGTCTGGATGGTGGATGTGGCCATGACCACGGTGCGTCGTGTGACCAACAAGAGATCGAGTGATCCGAACTTCCAAGTGCGGGGATTTGCAACAAATAACTCGCGACTCATCTTGAGCAGTGTCGATAATTCCGGACAGCGGGATATCTATTTTCCGGAATATGTGGATCGGTTTGTGGAACCGGGGAATGTGAGGCGTGGCTTCACGCGTCCGAAATTGCACCTCGTGGAGGTGGAAACTCGGAACATCCAATCGCTTCTAGAAGGCAACATCCGCCTGATGGGAACGCCCATCAGCGAATCGGGGCGTTATGTGGCGGTGGATCAGACCGATCATTATCAGAAAACCCGGGAAATCGGCGTGTATGACCTGAGTGATGCCTCATATTATGTGCTGTTCAATGATTCCACGCAGGGATGGATCGCGAGCGGTTTCAACGATTTGCGCTTCGCGCCGGGGAAAGAGGTGTTGAGTTTCACATCCGAACAATCGGGATACAATCATTTGTACACCGTGAATCCGGATGGAAGCGGACTGAAACAGCTCACTTCCGGCGATTGGCAGGTGACCTGGTATCAGTGGTTGGATGCGAATCAGATCATGTATGTGTCGACCGAAGTGGATCCGGGCGAGCGTCATATTTATATGATGGATGTGGCCCGCGGAACAACGCGTCAGCTTACATCCGAACCAGCATTTCGGCAGGATTTCCGCCTGAGTGATGACAATCAGACCATTGTCTATGGAAAAACCTACTTCAACACACCGACGGACTTGTATTCGCTGAATCTGCGTCGTCCGAATCGGGAAGTGCGCCTCACGAATTCCATCCCCGATCGATTCAAAGCGATTGAATGGCTGGAGCCGGAGTATGTGCGGTTCACCGGACGTGATGGAGTGACCAAATTATCGATGGAGGTGATTCGTCCGCCAGTGCTTGAGCCTGGCAAAAAGTATCCGGTGATCGTGTTTGTGCATGGTGCTGGCTCGCTTCAGAACGTGTACAAAGGCTGGTCCGATAATTACTACCGCGAATACATGTTCCACCAGTGGCTGGCGATGAAGGGATATGTGGTGATCGAGGTGGATTACCGCCACAGTCTGAATTATGGCCGGAAATTCCGCGAAGATGTGACGGGATGGATGGGGAAATACGAGCTGGAAGACATCATCGACGGCATTGACCATGTGGCCAAGGAAGGCACGATCGATGTGGATCGGGTCGGACTCTATGGAGGCAGTTATGGCGGCTTTATGACGCTGTATGCCTTGCATCATGCGCCGGACCGGTTTCATGTGGGCGCGGCGCTTCGGGCGGTGACGAACTGGGAGAACTATTTCTGGGCGAATCCGGGATACACGGGTCCGAGATTGGGTCACCCGGAAAAGGATAAGGAAAACTACCTGCGCAGCTCACCGCTCACGCATGCCGACTCTCTGAGTCGTCCGATGATCATGTTCCATGGGCTGATCGACGACAACGTGGGTTACCAGGACGCGATGCAATACATCGACCGGTTGATCCAAAGCGGGAATGAAGACTTCGAGCTGATGGTGTATCCGAGCGAGCGGCATTCGTTCGTGAAGCCCGCCGCCTGGTACGATGAATATCGGAGAATGGCGGAGTACTTTGATCGGTGGTTGGGGGAGTAGGATGGTATGAAAAGTGGTAAGAGAAAGAATATCGACACTCTAAATTTCTATGCAACTTTAGGTGTTGCATAGAATGCTTCACATGAAGAAATAAAGAATACTTATCGGAAGTTGGCTAAAAAGCTACATCCGGATGTTAATGATGGTGAAGATTTCTATTCGGAGAAATTTAAGCAAATCGATGAGGCATATCGCGAACTCATAGATCCTGATAAGAGAAGAAGACACGATATATATCTTGGTTTACATGAGGATCATTTTAGTAATGATAATGTTGAATCTGAACCCTTTGAAAAAGACAGCCCACCTCAGAAAAGTGAATATGAAACTAGGCAACCACGTTCGAGTTCGTTATTTACAAATATTGGGAATATCTATCGGTATATCGGTTCAGTTAAGATCAATTATTGGCTACTGTTATTGATTGCAATTGGTTCGTTTACTATTGCCGATTTGTACTCGGGTGGTCATATAACAAAAAAAGTGCTTGCTAACCTCTTCGAGAAGAATAGCGAAGTACTAATTTTAGAGGATGAAGTCAGTTCAGATAGATTAGAGCAAACTACATCAATTAGTAAACCGACATATTGCCTTGACTGTCAAGGTCAAGCCGTTTTTGCAGATATTAACTCATTGGAGGGTGTTTACGACATTGGATCTACAAAACGAATTGAAACGCAAATTGGTAAAATATATATAGTATCTAGGGGAGATAATTCACTAAATGTATTTGGTTACTTTAATCGTGGTGCTCCAGGCTACAATCAAGGAGAAATGCTATTTTCAATTAAGACAGAATCTAATACCCTAGAGTTAGGAAAAGAATATGATTTATCATTCTATGAAGACAAATTTCGCATAATATTCCATAGCACATTTCTTGCGATTAAAAGATTAACAGAGAACAACACACTGTTTGGGTATGGTGTAGAGGTAGATGGGTTATATACTAGAACGAGTAATGAGAAGCCAAATCTACTATATGGCAACACGGGTGAAGTTCTGAATTTGCGTGACACTATTCCTCAATACTTCCTTATTGCGAACTAATAAATGCCAATCAATCATAGGGTTCCAATCCAAATTCCGTTTCAACTATTTTTCTATATTCAGTTTTATCTGTTTTGGTGCTTTTCGGATGTGTTCTTCTGTATTGAGTTTTTGTTTGTGATCTAAACTTTTTAAGTGTTTTAGGATCTTTTCAATTGATGGTCTTTCATAATTAGTTTTTTTGGAGAATGATAATCCAGTCCAAATTGCAATATCAATGTTTTTCTCTCTGATCCAATATTGAATCTCTATCGATATTTATTCAGTGACAGTTTCATTATGATTGACACTATGTATTCGAGAAACATTACTTATACCTTCTCTTTCCATGAGAGACCCCTTTGCTTCGTTAAGGTCATTGCAAGTCATTAAAGCCCATAATGTTCGAATCGGTTTTGCTTATTTGTCAATGATAAGAGTTACCCTATTGTCATTAGATATTCTTGTAAGCTCAATTGGTAAAACGGGTCCGTCTTCAAACCAATTAGTTGTGATTTATAGTTTTTCGGGTCTCCAAATCAATGAACCCCATCCAATACACGCAATCTGCTGATTCATAATAAAAATTAGATTTATGCGGATTACTTAATCTTCAAGCACACGATAATAAATTGATATAGTTCATTCAGGTTTATACCACTTAATTAATTTTTTATAAACAAATTTAAATAAGCGCATTAATAAAGATTGTTGAATATACTTATTACCCAATTTATCATAATATGATTTTCTCTTTTCTTCTTCGGCTATTCTCCCTTTTATAATTTGTTCTTCACTCCATTGATATGACCATTCTATTATACCATCTATTATCCAATAATGAGATTTACATGGTATTTGCCAATTACCAATAGACGGATAAAGAGTTGGTTTATTATTTACCTCCTTAAAAGACCACTCAGCTGGATCAATTGGAGTTATAATCTTATTCTTACACCCACAAGGGCATAGGTGTCCCGCAACCCCAAATTCTTTAGATACATATAGTATGCCTTCTTCAAGTTCTTTTGGTAAGTAATGAACTTTAATTAATTTAATCCTTGCCATTATCTCCCACGCAATTTAGTCCATCAATATTGAAAAGTGCGTGATGATATGCATTGTCATCAACATAAAAACCTCGTAGCTGCTTAAACTTTATTATTGCTAAGCAGGCATTTAAAGCATTAAGCTCTGAAATTTGAATGTTGTTTTGATATTCATCGTCAGGAATGTCATTCAGAGGAGCTAACCTTTTATTTACTAATTCTTGTGCAGACTCCACAGAGAAACTAGTAGTTCGAAGAGTTCCACTTAATGATCCCATATCCCTATCAAGCCCCATGCCGACATCAATAAAAGGAATTTTTAACTTTATCAGCAACTTAAAAATATCAGCACGTGAAACTCCACTATCTACGCATACAAAGGCAAATGTTATACCTGCTAAATCAATATCAGAATCAGAAGTAATATATTTATTGTGAATATGAATATTATGGCGAAAACCTTCATATCGCTGTTTATATACTTCCGATTTGCTTTTGCCAAGTTCATCTGGTGACAATTTTCCAGGCGAACGGAAAGCATTATGAACATGGTACCAATCTAAATCGAATCCTCTAATTTCCTTAACTGGAGTTTTAGCAAGAAAATCTAAGAGATATGCCCCTGTCCCCCCAAGTCCAATAATCGCAATACTATCTTCTTCAAGTTTAGCACTTAAATAACCAATTTCAGACCTACTAGTAAGAGTATCTCTAAATTTAAAAACTGAATTTGAGTTTTCCTCAACCAATCTAAAAGTATATGGATGAACATTAAATTTAGTAATAGCTGGTCCCGAAATAATGGTCACATAACTCTCAATTTTACTGAACCAATCTTCAAACTTACCACTTGGAGGTTTATTAGAAAATGATCTTTGCACTACTAAATCATCTGAAGATAATTTTATATGTACCGAACCACCCCCAAGATTTTTAATTGGTTCTCCACTTAATTCACAGGGGTGGCTACCACAAAAAAAGATTTGATGGTCTACCATTCCAACTTTATACTGGTCAATTGAATTTAGTTTTGAGACGATAGCCCCAAAATTTAATTCACCTTTGTTGTCAAGATAAGGTATATCCCTTACAACAAGGTGATTGCTGTCAATAGATAAAGCAAAGCCTTTCTTAAGTAATCTATCAATATCTTCATTTTGTTCAGCAAGTTTAGTAGCCATAATTTATGATTGGCCAGTGTGCTTAACTTTAAATCTCATTCCTTCTTTAACTTTCACAGTTCCCCCTGGCGATAAGATTCCAGTGGGTTTATTGCCGTGCCCTCTCTCATAAGTAACTGAATAAGTTCTTTCTGGGTGTTGTGGGAAATCCGGAAAAGCAAGTGTTACTATTTCATCATAAGTAGTATCATCTTTTGCAATTTCATGAGGTTCTCCGTTTATGATTATGGAGATCTCTTTTTTTTCTTTTGGAGTAGTCATTTTTTCAATCCTTTAAATGTTATTGATATGTTCATTCATAAATTTACTATGACATGGCGCATTCTACCTGCGTCATATATAAAATAGTTTGGTCAAGAAATATTAAAAGTAAAACAACGGTTAAGTTGAGTAATAACTTATATTTATCAACCCTTGAACCAAAACTGATCATGTTAGGGTGGATACCCCCCACATATAATGAGCCATTATTTGCAGAACCCCAAAACCATTCACCCTGCTAATGCAGCAGCCTGCATGTATGACTACTCCTTCTCCCTAATCTACCCGCACATGCTTCGTTTAACCTAGTTGACATTACCATTAGGAATGACACTCATCGCTGTGGATGAAACTCATTTCAATGAATCTGATTGATAATGGCTTAAGGCCTCGGCAAACTTTTGCTTGAATATTATACAGATTGATTCTGGAGCTAATACAGTTGCCGAATTTCCATAACTAAATATCTTGGAAAAAAATTCATAAGTGGGTTTTACGGAAACTTGAATAACAAAATTGTCTGTTGAATCTTCAATGATTTTTTGAGAAGCGTGAATAGGTAAGGTTTTTAGATAATTTCTTTGTTCAAGATCAAAAGATATAATGACATCAATAGGTTTTACATCTGTAACGGTTATGCCAAATGAGTATTTAAAGTATTCTTTACTATCAAAAGAAACTTCATTATATGATTCCTCAGTAATGGATACATCAATAATTCTATCTAAAGCGAAAGTAATCAGGCTCTCGTATTTAACATTGATTCCAATAATATACCAAAGTTGTTTATCTTCCTTTAGAAGTATAGGTTTGATCTTATGTGTCTTTATTTCATCATCAAATTTTTGATATTCGATTTCAATGATTTTCTTTTTTGTAATAGCATCTAGAATATCGGCAATTAACTCTATCCCCCCCGTTGATGGGTGCTTTTCGGTTTCTAGTAATGTTTCTTTCTCAAAGAGGTTTTTTATTTCTGGTGCAATATTAGAATTATCAATTACTTTTTGAACTGCATTTGAAATTTGTTTAAAAATAGGATACTCCTTGTATTGCCTAACCGTTTTTGCATAAAAAAGTAAGGCAGTTATTTCTTCTGGTTCTAATTCTAATGAAGGAAATATGTTAGTAGGAATATTTTCGTAGTAATAAGTTTTGGTATTATCATCCTTTCTTATAGGCAGAAAAAAACCTAATTCAGTATCATCAGCCAAGTCTTCTAAATCCTTTTGAATAGTTCGTAGTTTAACGGGAATCCCAGCTTCATTACAAATATCAACAATCCTATTTGTTTTATGCTTCCCGCCTCTTCTGAGAATGTTATGTATTAATCTATACCTTTTTAAGGCTTCTTTATTCTTTGGCATAATCTATTATATTTCTTGGGGTCTGGACTACTTAAGAGGCATTGTGCGGATAAACCCAAGCAATATATGATAGATATCTATTGAATCGAAACTCTCACTCCTTCAAATACACGTTAAAAGTGATTGGGGTCTAGCCCTAGCATGTAGGAAATGTGATTTGGAATAGCCTAAGAACCATTTTTATCACGTTAATGTGGCAGCCTCTAGTGCCAAGTCGACAAGTCCAGCACAGAAGTCTTTATTGGGTCCATGTTTAAAACTAGGGAGCTAGAATCTTCGCTTGATTTAGAGGCCGCACATATATCCCAAAGAGGGGCTGGGCAATCGAACACCCATTGAACACCAAACCATCACCCAAACCTCCAGTTTACAACTGACCGATTTTTAGGGGAGGTTACACTAACGGTTCGGGTATTCCTGCAGTAGCGGAAGTCCGTGTTGCGTTAGCCTAAATTTATTTACTAATGTTAAATAGAAGTACAATTGTTCAGCACTTATTCTTCAGCCGCTATTACAGAAATACCATGTTAGCAGAATACCCTTCTTTCGGGTGTGGCACTCTTACGTCTGTGTCAACCGAAGTTGGGTGTGTCAAAGAAGCGTGGGAACAAGGCAGGCTCTTTTGCAAGGTTAGCTTCTGTGTGTTGGCTTTGTGTGCCTGACTTGGTGTGTCGGCTATCTCGGTCCCATGAAACGGTCGCCGTTAAAATGTATCAAGTGCTCTGGAAAGTCAACAACCCAAACTTCAGTTTCCCAAGCAATGTTTGTTGAATGCTTTTTAAATTCTGCAAAGTCTGGGAATGCCGATACATAAACTTTACCTGCTTTGCAGTCTTTCAGTAGTTCTTCTAATTCAATTACTCTCTTTGGTGAAACTGGTCCATGTGAAGTGACTGCTTCTATCAAGTACAGCCAATTCTTTTTCGGGTCAAACAGCACAACGTCAGGTAACTTGCTGTGTTCGTCAATGGGTACTCCTATTTCTTTGAGTGCTTTTTTATCAAGGTATAAATCTTTGTTTGCTGTGTCACCTAAATAAAGCAACTGACTTCCTTGAGCAAAACGTGCAGCAAAGTCTTGAACGATTGCTGCCTGAACAACATTATGTTTTCCCGCCGAGAGTTTCAGAGTTTTACCATTACTTAATTTAACTGGTATAAGGTTTTGCATTCGTTCTTTCAAATAACGTTTTGATAGTTCACCTACTTCTGATTTAAAACGTTCAACTTCTTCTTTCCATGCTTTTGTTCTAAAAGCTCTAATTGCTTGAAGAGCTTCATCAGTAAGTGCATAATGAGCATTTGGACTATTGACTGGAAGTTTTGGGTTGTCAGGATTGTAATCAGCAATTCTTGCTTGCACAAATTGATGCAGTACTTGTCTGCGAAAAGTTTCTCTGGTGTTAGGTGCATATTCCTTTTTGTAAACGTCTTTACAAAAAGCCATAATGCCTTTTGAAACTTTCAAACTTTCTTTAGCGGTTTTCTCCCACTTATCTCGTGGCTTAATGCCGCAAAGTGCCAATAAGGTGTAAGCAGAGATTTCGTTTTGTTGAGAAGTAGGAAGTCCTAATTCTTTCAGGATTTTCTGTGCGTCAGCAATTTTGCTCATAAGCGAAGATGTGTTCTAAATCAAAATAGTCATTTACAATATCGTCGACTATAGATTGAGGGTAATTGTTTTTTAAGATTATTTGGTTGCCGAGTTCTTTTATGTCTTCCAAGGGTGGTAATGCCATTTCTCGAAGTTCTGTTGCACTAACATTGATGTTGCCATTGAAAGTTCTAAAATAGGTGTCGAATAATTTGCTGTTCAGCAATGCCGCAAGTCCCAAAATTTCATTTCTATCTAAGTGTCCTTTTGGTCTGTAGATGTAATTCAAATGGTTTTCAACTCCGATAAACTCTGCTTGTGAAATGTTAACAAAATAGGGGCTGGCAACCAATCTGCTTTTATCATCTTTTGCGCTGAAACGACGTAGAAAAAGATAGTTTTTATTTGGCAGTAAGAGTTGTTTGGTTTCTTCACAATATTGAATGTATTGAGGCTTATTCTTTTTAAATACGGGAAATTCAAAAGTCATTTTTCCTGTATTGATAAGCTGATAAAGAGGCACTAAAACTTTTATTCCGTTTTCATACTGCTTATATAAATATTCTGTTGCTCTAAATGAAACAACTGGACCTGTTGAGATTTGAATATCATACTTATGCAAACTGCCGTTCCATGATTTAAAAAGCTTTATAACCTTATCTTCCACTTCATTGCTTGGAAGATGTAGAATTTTTTCTTTCGTGTTGAAGTCTATAAGTTCGTTTGATTGATAAACCTTTTGTGTCGGTCTAAAAAGGTCACTAACTCCGTTAGAATGTGTTAATAATATCGTTGGTAAATGTCCGTTCAACTTTTTCTTTTTGCCTTTTAAGATCAATGTTTCTTGTAGGACGTTGTCACGGGTGAATGTGTCTGTACGTGAATTGAAAAGATGGATTTGTTCAACTTCAACTTCTGCAAAGAAAGCTTCTCTGAATGCTCGGAAGTAATTTCCAGCGGCAAAACTTCTTGGAATGATAAATACTAATTCGCCCTTGCTTTTTAGAAGTTTTGCAGCTGTCATTAAGAAAATTGAATAAATATTTGGTTGCCCCCAAACCATGGATTTTGCAACAACCGCTCTTTTATCTTCTTTTCTGATTTTGAAATAGGGTGGATTTGATATTACAATGTCAAAAATGGCATTTTTCGGCTCGTAAAAAAGTGTGCTTCCTTGTTCAAAACAATCTTTATTTTCTAAAACAAAGTCATTCGTTTCAAGTATTGCCTTGAAACGTACTTTCTTTTTTTGTAGCCATGTTTTCAAGTAATCAAGTGTCGCTTGTGTATAAGGTAGAATGTCGTTGTCGGTTTCGTAAACCACAAGTTCAATTTCATTTACTTTGTTATCACGAAGAATGATTGTTTCAATAAGTGAACTTGATAGTATGGCTGTACCACAACCTGGGTCAAGAATTTTCAACTGGATTTTTGTCTGTCTCACAAGTCCTGCCATGAAATGAGCAATTTCTGTAGGCGTGAAAAACTGCCCATTGTCTTTCTTGTGCTGTGTCGTCACGGTCTTAGCGTATAAAACACCCAACCTGTCAGCAAAGTGACTTGGCAGTTCATTGTTAAGTGGTTGAAGATCTATAGCCTGTATCATGCTAACAAATTTAGCAATAATGGATGGGTCTTAGCCGAGGAATGTCTGTGCTGTGGGGAAATTTTGGCTCTTTTGCAAGGTTGGCTTCTGTGTGTCGGCTTTTGTGCGCCTTGCAAATGTGCCAAAATGTGCGGTGAGCTGTAGAGGTTTACTGTTCACCTACGAATAGAGGGGTGACTGCCGAAAGGGTTTCTGCTAACTCCTGAATAGCGGCATTGCGTCAAAGTTTGTTTAGTGCGCTATCGACAAGTATGCACGATTCGCGTTAAGTCGCAATAGATGATCTCTGCCGTGTCGGAATCGGTCAATTCAAGATCGAATTCAGGATGGTTCGCACGGCTGACGCTCCCGCTTCAATCCCACCCACATCGTGGGAGGTTTCCTCGGGAAGATAGATCCACTGTTTCGCGGATGTGACGGCATCATGATACAAGAGCCCTTGTTGATCCGCATTTGTCACGTCGTCGGTATTCACAAAATAGAGCGTCACGGTATCGTAATGATACGTTTTGGAGGCATCGTTGTTCACGATGGATTCAGCCTCGAGTGTTTGAATGACGAACTCGGGAGGGGTGTTCGTTCGCTGGGCGCAATAATCTCCGTTTCCTCTCCAGCCGTGGATGTAGTCGGTGATGCCGAACCCGCCGATTCCGCTCGGCCACAACGCGATGTCATCGTCATCCCCAAAAACAGCTCGTTTCAAATCGCTCGACGGCGGACCCGCCATCAGAATCGCATGATCAATGGACGGTTCCAAATTGTGATTGGCAAGTCCGTACGCAATCTGCATCGATCCGCCGCTTCCCCCATTGGCAATCACCAATGATGTGTTCGTTATGGTGGTTTCCCGGAGCCATTCCACGATTCTCGTATATCCCCGCAGTGCGAGGGTGTAGCCGGCCCCTTCCAGGTCGGTCCCCCAGCCGAACTGCCCATCCCATCGGATCTCAAACACTTGGAGGCCGTTTGAAAGTGCGAAATTGATGGTTGTGTTTGTTTGCAAGCCGATGCCGTAGAACGTCGTTCCAAAGCCACCCGAATTCAGAATAAGAGCCCCTTTCGGGTCGATGTCGCTTTCCGTTATCCTGACCAAGAGGCGCCTTGCCGGCAGGTCTTCATCTGTGAGCAATAGTTCCAAAACGGACGACGGTCTTCCGAGAAACGATTGCCGGGTTTCGCGAATAATCTCGATGTCGTAAGTCGGTTCGGCCGATACGAGTCCGTCGCGCTGGGAACACCCAAACAGGGTGATGAACAGGAGTGAGGCGGAAATGAATTTCATGATGAGGTCGTTGTGCATGAAGGTATCCGTTCAATCGTTCCATATCAAAAGACTTTTTCCCAATCTTTTCTAAAAAACCGGAAGCAATTAAGAATGGAAATCCCAAATGCTGTGCCGCACGATCATTGTTCCTACACGGCCTTGCGCTGTATCCAGGCTGATTCCTTGTGATCTCTCTGGATGTGGATCAACACCGCGGCCACATGTTTGCAAATGGATTCCAAGGCATCGCCACACGTGCAGGAATGCATTTGAATCTTGCCGTCTTCAAACCACAAATCAACTTGGTACTGGCTTGTGCCTGTGACCATCGTTCGCAGATGTCCTTCTTGGAGAACTTGAAGCGGACCCACAACCCCTTTCTTGTATTTGGTCAATCCGTTTATAAGAATGACATCGTTTACAAACAGTTCGAATTCCGTGAATGGGATGGCCATAGCGATACTTTTTATTACGTCAATATACTACAATTCAGTACAGTGATTCATAGGATCTCGAACCTGAGCACTTTCTGTGCCGAACGCCCATTGTTTCAGCTTAATCGCAAGGGCACCGCCGCCTGCCGGAACAACAACGCCGATGCGACCCAGAACACCGCGAAAAAGACGTTCACGCCGATGATCTCAGTGACCGAGCTCTGTGGCAGATGCTGCGCGCCCGTGGCCAATGCATAACCCGCGATCGCCATCTGCGATACAGCGATGGCTCCCATCACGAAGGTCATTCCTTTCGGTTGGAAGCGGGCCACCAAGGCGCCTGCAAAGCCGACAGCGATAAGTCCGAAGTAGGCGATGTTGATGAGATTGTCTTCGGATCCGATGAGTCCCACGGCCATGTTCGACCACAGCAGGAAGAATCCGGTTCCGATACCCGTGCCAACGGCCAAGCGATAGGTCAATGTGCTGGATACACGCGAAATCAGGACATAAGTGGTTCCGGTACTGAAAAGGAGGATGCCCATGACGAGGAAATCTCCGAAGGTCCAGACCACATCCGTGCTGAACTGCATGGCGATGAGCGGGATGGTGAGGAGGCCAAGCGTAGCGATGGCGACTCGAAGTAATGATGATTGGATTGTATTCATAATGTTAGTTGATTGTTGTTTGTCGTTAGTTGTGGCGGATGTTACCGTAGGGGCGGATCGCATCCGCCCTGAAATGAATGAAGAAATCACTTTGAATTTCAAAGTAAATGGGTAAAAAAGTGTCGTATTAGGATCGAAGTTTGGTCCAAAGCAGGCTTCCTCCGCCCGCCAGGATCAAAAAGAGAGGTAAGGCGCCGGGTTCGTCTTCCACCGTGATCATCATCACCAAGAGGGCGATTCCGATGACGAGGGTGAGGACGGACAAACGGGTCCGCGTTGTTTTTTTCATATGTGAAGATCATTTATGGGTTTTGATGATGGCCTCGAGCGCCTTCAGATGCGCCTCAAAGGCTTTTTTTCCTTCATAAGTCATGAAGTAGGTCGTGTTGGGCTTCTTCCCGATGAAGGATTTTTCCGAGCCGATGAACTCGTCTTTTTCCAACGCTTTGATGTGACTGGCCAGGTTTCCATCCGTCACATCCAGGAATTCTTTCAGGGACGTGAAATCGAGTCGGTCGTTCACCGCCAAGGCCGACATGATGCCGAGCCGGATGCGGCTATCGAACGCTTTGTGCAGATCGTCGAACCTAGTTTTCACCGCTCGTACCGGATATGCATGTAGATGCCGTAGAGGATGTGGGCGACGCCGAATCCGATGGCCCAGACCAGTAATCCATGCTCGACGTGAAAGGCGCCAAAGAGTCCCAATGCGATTTGAACGGCTCCCAGGAGCTTCACTTCCCAAACAGTGTACAGACCCGCATTGTAAAGTGCCAATCCGTAGAACAAAAGCAGTAGAGGGGCGACCAATCCGAGCAATCCGTGCCCGATCAGGATGCCGATCAGCACACCACCCACACCCATCGGCACGGCCATGCTAGTGAGCAACCGTCTGGACGTCGCGTTCCAACTCGATACTCCTTTCTTGCCCGCCTTCCGCCACGAAAAGAAGATGGCAGTAATCAGCGATAGCAGAAGGATGCCGACACCCAAGTAAACCAGATTGCCCAAGGAATCGGATGGGATCGAATAGGCGATGCTATCCGGATTGAACCCGATATGGGTTTTCGCGATATAGGCGCCAATAAGCGCATACACCCCGGCCAAGATTCCTTCCCAACCGGAAAGGGACACGAATTTGGAGGAACGCTCCATCATGGAGCGGATGTCGGCCAGGTCTTTTGAGTAGTCTCGTTCTTCTTTCATTAGAAAGTACTTTTTATTTCAAAGTTAAATATAAAACGGAGAGGTGTCAAACTTATTTCAATTTCTACATCCCATTCATTTCAACAGTGTCATCCGTTTGCGGATTCGCTCGTTTCCGATCTGCAGTTCGTACACGTAGATGCCTGTCGCATATGTTTTTGCATCGAAACCTACTGATTGTACTCCTGCGGTATACTCCGTTTGAGTGAGCACATCCAACTCGCGTCCCAGAAGATCATAGATTCGGATGATGATGAATTCCGGTTTATATAACGTGAACCGAATGGTGGTCGTCGGGTTGAACGGATTTGGGAAGTTGTGAAGCAACACATCCTGTTTCGCATCCTCCCCTGATTCCGTGATGCTGGTTGCTACCTGATTCAACCAAGCCGTTGCCATACGCTGACCTACGGTTTTCACTCCGTCGGCAAGAAGATGAACGGAATCGGTATCCAGTGGCAGATCGTCCATATCCACCCAACTAACCAAGGGGTCGTCGTCCGCCACCTGCATCTGGGCCGCTCTGACGATTTCTTTGTGCACGTAGGGGGTAGGCAAATCTGTGCCGATTCGGGTCAATACGACATTCAATGCTGGATTTCCGACATCGGTTCGGATGTTCTGAATAAGATTCTTGAGGTTGGATTCATAATTCGATGCATACTCCATTGATGCGGCGTCCGATTCACCCTGTATCCAAAAGAATCCGACCACCTCATACTGGATGTTGCTCGCATCAAGCAATGCCGTGGCATGAGAATACTGACCCAGCATGTGATCATACAATTGATTTCCCGAACTGGCTCCCTTTTTCCAGTCCGATGCCAGGTTGCTTCCTCCATAAGCGCTTTTGAACACGGCGAGATTGGGAATATGCGCGGAAAGGTCACGCGCCAAGGTGATTTCCGGACCAAAAAACTGCTCATTGTACCGTATAAATGGCTGCTGTGTTTGCCAGGATAAGGTCGACCAAAGACTGTCGGAGCTTGAATTGAAAGGAATGTCAAACCCTCTATCGGGAGGAAGACCCGTGTTATAATAAAAAGGAATGGTTTCGTCGATGGGGCTGGATTCCAGCAATTGGGCATCCGCATGCCAATTCATCGCATTGGATTGCCCGGCGACAATGATGATGTGTAGGTGAGAATCTTGTGCGGCGAGATGTTGAACGCCGAAAAATGAAATCGAAGAGAATATGAAAAAGATGAGTGTTGCTCGCATGATACATGCAAGTACGCGCAATTCGTGCTCATTCCCAATGATAAATGTGTGTTCCTCCTTTCCTCACATCCTCCTGTTCAAACTCTCAAAACCGATCCAAGTTCATCACCTTATCCCACGCCGCGACGAAATCCTTCACGAATTTCGCATTCGCATCCGAACTCGCATAGACTTCGGACAAGGCACGAAGCTCGGATTGCGACCCGAAGATGAGGTCGGCACGGGTCGCCGTCCATCTGAGGTCGCCAGTGGTTCGGTCACGTCCTTCGAAGCCTTCTTGAACCGGATCTACGGCTTTCCAGGTGGTGCGCATATCCAACAAGTTCACGAAGAAGTCATTGGACAAGGTTCCGGGTCTGTCGGTGAAGACGCCGTGCGGCGAGCCGTTCCAGGTCGCGCCCAAGGCCCGCATCCCGCCCACAAGAACGGTCATTTCCGGTGCGGTGAGGGTGAGCAGTTGGGCTTTGTCGACCAAAAGTTCTTCGGTGGAGAAAGAGGCTTTGGCTTTGATGTAGTTCCGGAATCCATCTGCGAACGGTTCCAATGCGCTGAACGATTCGATGTCGGTTTGTTCTTGCGAGGCATCCATCCGTCCGGGTTTGAACGGAACGGTGATGGCCACTCCACCACGTTTGGCGGCTTCTTCGACGCCTGCGCTCCCGGCCAAGACAATCAGATCGGCCATGGAAACGGGCTTGCCGAAGCTTTTCCGGATGCCTTCAAGCACATCCAGTACCTTTCCGAGCTGAGTCGGGTTGTTCACTTTCCAGTAGCGCATCGGAGCGAGGCGGATGCGGGCACCATTGGCACCTCCGCGCAGGTCCGAACCACGGAATGTGGATGCCGATGCCCAAGCCGTCGTCACGAGTTCCGCCACGGTCAATCCACTGGCCAAAATCTGTGTTTTAAGCGCGTGGATGTCAGCCTCATTCACCAATTCGTGATTCAAAGCAGGAATGGGATCTTGCCAGAGCAGGTCTTCGGCCGGAACTTCCGGTCCCAGGTAGCGCGATTTCGGACCCATATCACGGTGCGTCAGCTTGAACCACGCACGGGCGAAGGCGTCGGCGAATTGATCGGGATGTTCATGGAAGCGGCGCGAGATTTTTTCATAAATCGGATCGAAACGCAGCGACAAATCCGTGGTGAGCATGGTTGGCGCATGTTTGCGATTCGGATCATGCGCATCCGGGATGCTTCCGGCGCCTGCGCCATGTTTCGCGACCCATTGAAAAGCTCCTGCCGGACTCTTCGTCAGTTCCCACTCACATCCGAACAGATTGTTGAAAAAATGATTGCTCCATTTGGTCGGAGTCTGGCTCCAGGTCACTTCCGGTCCGCCGGTGATGGTATCGACACCATGTCCGGTTCCGAGGGAATTGGTCCAACCCAAACCTTGTTCGGCGATTCCGGCGGCTTCAGGCTCCGGACCCACATTCGCCACATCCCCGGCACCATGCGATTTTCCGAAGGTGTGTCCACCAGCGATCAAAGCCACGGTTTCCTCATCGTTCATAGCCATGCGTGTGAAGGTCTCGCGGATGTCGCGTGCCGCGGCGATCGGATCGGGGTTGCCATCGGGTCCTTCCGGATTCACATATATAAGCCCCATTTGCACAGCGGCAAGCGGATTTTCGAGGTTCCGTTCGCCGGAATAGCGTTTGTCGGCTTCCAACCATTTCGATTCGGAACCCCAGTACACATCTTGCTCCGGTTCCCAGACGTCGGCGCGACCACCAGCAAAACCGAACGGCTTCAAGTCCATCGATTCGAGGGCCACATGTCCTGTGAGAATCATCAGATCCGCCCAGGAAATCTTAGCGCCATATTTCTGTTTGATAGGCCATAACAAGCGACGGGCTTTGTCGATGTTGGCGTTATCGGGCCAGCTGTTGAGGGGAGCGAAACGCTGCTGACCGGCTCCCGCGCCGCCACGACCGTCGCCGGTGCGATAGGTTCCGGCGCTATGCCAGGCCATGCGAATGAAAAAAGGTCCGTAGTGTCCGAAATCCGCCGGCCACCAGTCTTGCGAATCGGTCATCAAGGCATGAAGGTCTTTCTTGATCGCCTCATAATCCAGGCTTTCGAAGGCCTTCGCATAATCGAAATCCTCGTCCATCGGATTCGACAATGAAGAATACTGACGAAGGATGTTCAATTTGAGTTGATTCGGCCACCAATCGCGGTTTTTGATGGCGTTGCCACCTACGGTAGGCTTGGATGACAGTCCAGTGACAGGGCATTGGCCCTGTCCATTCGAAGTGGTTTCCATAAAAAATCAGGATTTCGTGTAGTAGATATTATGACCACAAAATACCCCGAAATCAGCGTTTTATTACGTAAAAAACCGTTCTTATTGGCTAAACAATAAGAATGTGCCATTGACTTTGTACATTTAACATTCGACATGTCTATGTTGAATAAAACGTCACTGACTCCCGATTTTCCATGTCACTTTCCTTAAGAAATGGTTTGTTTCTAAGCGTCGCCGGAACGTTGGGGAAGAATAATGAGATACCGATCTCAGACCTTGTTAAGGTTCTGACTGAATTTGAGAAGGTTGTCTCAAGTGTGGCGAATGCAGGCAGTCATCCTCCGGTGAAATTATCACTAAGAGGCTTTCACGCCGGTAGTGCGATCATGGAACTGGGATTTTCCCATTCAGAATCGTCTTCATTCTTTGATAATCCGCTACAAGAAGAATGGTTTGAAAATGCCCTAGAGTCTGTCTTTGAAGTGACATCAACAGGTGATTACTTGCGTCTAAATGAGATGTTCAAAGAACCACAGGTGCGCCGAGATGTGGCTCAAAGTCTCTACGGGTTGACCGCGGCAGTTGGTAACTCACCACTATCATTAGTTGAACCAACTGAGCAGAAAGGTCAATTTCGACAGAAGTATGCCATCCGAGTGTTCAATAAACACATGCTCGATCGCTTTAATGAACAGGAAGTGAAACATGAACTCATACTGGAGCCGTCGGTTGCGTACGGCGTTGGGCGGATAAAAAAGACCTCCAAAAGGGGTAAAGTGATTTATAAAGTGGTTGATAGTCTAATTAACTCCGATGTCAATTTCGGCTTATCCATCAGAACATTAGAAGTAAATGGACAGACGTTCACTTTTTTTGATGCCCTATCCTGTATTGTTGAGCGCAATGAAGACGGGTTTATAATTGAGAATGAGGAGCTTGGTTTGGTAGCTGCTGGTGTGACAATGGAAGAGCTGAAAAACCAGTTTGCTCTCGAATTCGCCCATACCTACAAAAGACTTGGCGAACTTTCGGATGATAGCTTGTCTAAACGACTTCAACGAGTCAAAAAGCGTATGAATCTGATGATCAAATCAATTTCTTGATGGCGACGCTTAAATCAGAGAAAATCATTAAGTCATTGAAGAGTAAAGGATTCACCCAAGAATCAGGTGACCACGTTTATCTCGAGTTTCATTTCGAAGGAAAGTTCGTATTGCAAACCAAAGTTAGTCACGGAGCAACGCATGATATCGGCAACAATTTGCTCTCTGTGATGTCAAAACAGTGTCAGTTAACCAAAAACCAGTTTAAGGACTTGGTAAACTGCCCGCTATCAGCTCAAGAGTACGTGGACGTTCTGAGGGAAAAGGGAGTTTTAGACTAGCTTACATCTCGCCCCGTCTCGCCACCAACGTCGCTTTGATTTCCTTCGCTTTGGCTTCGGTCAGGTCGTATCCCCACATCACCCAAATGGCAAGAGCCGCTGCGATGGCGGGAATAGTGATGTCGGCCAATCTCAGATTGGTGAGGGTTTCGGTGGTTTGTACGGCCATGTTTTGATCGAATCCAACGAGTTTCAGTACCAATCCGCCGAGCACAAGGGCGATACCTTGACCCAATTTCACCATCCACCAGTAAATCGCTCCGAAGGTTCCTTCTTTGCGCGGGATGCCGTTGTACAGCTCATCCAGATCGCAGACGTCGGCGGTCATGCTCATCATCAGGGTGAACAATCCGCCGATGCCGAATACGAAAAAGGGCACAGGCATGAACATGAGCCATGGATTATCCGGACTGAAGCCCCACCATTTCAGCGCATAACCGACGATGGACAACATGGTTGCCACGATGAAGGCATTGCGTTTGCCCCAGCGAGTTGACATCCATGTGATGATGGGGATGATCAGAAAGGCGGTGCACAAGGCGCTGATGGTGGAAAACCATGCGGGCCAGGTTCCGGCGCTGCCGTAATCGCCGTTGAACATGTAGAAAACAATGATGAAATAACTGAAGGAGGCCACCAACTGAAATCCATTGAATACAAGGAACGTGGCCGCGCACAAACGCACGAACGGCTTGTTCTTGAAAATCTGAACCATGCTGCGCATCAGGTTCTTGAAATGGGTGAGGATGGAGCCGACATCCAATTTTTGCTTGTTCGGGTCCACTTTCAATTCCGCTTCTTTGCAAAACAAAGCCGGCATGATTCCCAAAATCATACAAACGACGCCCACCACAACGGCGAGTTGATGCACACCATCAGCTTGGGTTTCGAACAGATCCGGATTGGCGATGATCACCCAGAACCAAGGAACGATGACCCATGCCATTTGTCCGAATGTTTGCGAGAAGGCCATCAAGCGGGTTCGTTCGTTGTAATCGGATGTCATTTCATAACCGAGTCCGATCAAGGGCGTGGAATAAATCGTGTTTCCCACGATGTAGACCAACGAAAACAGAAGGAAGTACCAGAAGTTGTAGTTCTGCGAGTTTTCCGGGTTCAATTGCCATAGAATGATGAAAAACACGCCACTGAGGATGGCTCCCACAAAGATGTAGGGTTTGCGACGCCCATATTTCGACACCGTGTTATCCGTGATGTAGCCCATGATGGGATCCGTGAGCGCATCGAATAAACGAGGCAAGCCGCCGAGCAAACCGGCGAGAAACGGATCCATCCCGAAGGCCGTCAGCAGAAAGAAGGAGAAAACCCCTAATGCTCCCGGAAGTAGATTGTTGACCAGGTGACCCGCGCCAAACGCGGCTTTTTGTCCGAAGGGGACACGATCGATGGTTTCGACACTATTTTGGGCCATGGTTCTATTGATTTATAGGTGATTTCACATCCTTCATGAGGGAATCCAGATTGCCATCATAGGTTTTGGTGATGGGTCGTCCGTCGCGGGTCAGTCCGTCGAATAGTCCGGCATCCACTTGGTTCCAGAACACATATTTGGCTTGGGCTTGCAGGTTGATCAGACCAAAATGGTTTTCCGAGCCCATCGGATTGGCGGCATCTTTCCACGGCTCGTCGAATCCGCTGAAATAGAAGACAGTGATGTTCTGGCTGTCGGACCATTCCCGGATCAGGTCATGGTACTTGGCCGACATATACTCATTCACGGCTCGCGACCCCTCATCTCCATAGTGCTCATTGGATTGGGTGGCCCATCCGGTCTCGCCGATGTGTACCGGTTTTTCGATGCCGATGGAATCCATATATGCCACCACGCGTTCATATTGGCTGATCGCGTAATCCCGAGATCGAATCATGGCCGCATCAATTTTTTCTAGATCCGATAATCCCGCTTCTTCTGCTCTCACATGCCAGAAGGACGGATTGTAATGGGTATCGTGCATCGGATAGGTGTGCATCGAAATGAAATCCACGGCCGCGATCAGCTCATTCAGCGCTTGTTTATGATATTCTGGGCCACCACCGCCCCAGGATGCGAAATTATCGGAACTGGTGATCCATAGGGATGGGGGAAGTCCGCCGATGGATTTGAGATCTTGCAGATGGCGTACCCATTTGAGGATGACGGATGGATCCACATGATAGTCCCATGCCCAGTGCACCATCGCTTCGTTGCCCACAGACATCATCGTCACGATATCCGGATACGCATTGGCCAACTCGACACCTCGTGCGATTTCGATTGCATTGCGCTTGGCATCCTGATCGCGGATGCGCTCGGGCTCGGAGGTCCACGCATGCTTCGCATCGATCCACAATCCCAACATCACGACCATCTCGAACGATGGATCAGCCTTCTTCATCTCGCGGATGGCCTGAAGCAGATTTGCGGCTTCATCATAGTGCACATTGTAGGTGCGAAGCACTTTGATGCCCATCGCGCTTAGAATCCGCAAGTCTTCCTTTAACTGCGGAATCGTGGGTTGGATGTCGCGCGTGTTTTCTCTGTATCCACCATACGACATCGCCCGGTACTGCGGATCTCCCAAAATTTCCTGTGCGGTCTTCCATTCCGGTTTTCGCTGGCACGACATCATGAGAATGATCGCCGCGAAAAGGAGTATGGAATGGAAATAGGATGTCATTTGAAGCGGGATGTGGCGATGGAAACAGTGATTTGTTGGATGTTCCCCGTCCGCCCGAACATCTTCGAACTGATATCGCGATCCAGGTCTAGAGTGGTTCTTTTGACGGATGTTCCATCATTGTACATCACAACCACACCGTCATTATCTGATAATCTATACAAGATAGGAGTTTGGCAATAGGTGAAGCCCAAGGTTCCTGCTTCGAGTAACACCGATTGTGTTTGCTGGTTCACATTCACAAATTCGACCGTCTTTTTCTCGGTGAGGAAATCCTCTTTTTTGAGCAATCCCGGTTCAAAGCGCAAGGCTCCATCCCGCACGCGAATTCCGAATTCTCCGAATCGGATGAGGATGTCTTCTTTCACTTGTCCCGTCATGCCCGGCTGCTGCGCCCCGCGATGCTGCGGCGTATGGGAATAGGGATCAGTCGGAAACGCGCCATACAATTCGGGTGCTTTGTGGATGCCGATGCCTTCGCCGATTTCCACATATTGCTCCGCAAGTTTGTCAAGAACGGATGCGGACTCATCATTCGCGTTCCCTCTGATCCACACTTCTTGTGCCGCCAAATGCAGTTTCGACACCATGTGCCAGTAGATGGAACCCAATCCTTCATAGGCGAAGAAGGTCCCGGAGCGACCCGTGAAGGTCTTGTGGTTGAACACCTCTTCGAAGATTTGAAGGACTTTCTGCGAATCGGTTTCCACCAGGTGCGCATACGGTGTTCCTTTCAACTGCTCGAGTGCGCCTTTCACATCGTCGGCGTTGTTGAAGTGTCCGCTGAAATGATACCCTCCAAGCACATCCTGATGGATCAATAGAAGATTCCGATCGGCGACCAAGGCTTTCAACAGGTCGGATGAGGCCACCGCTTCTTTCGGAATCGAATTCTTCTGCAAGAAGCCTGGCAGATTCTTGTTCGGATAGAGGATGTAACTATTCTGGTCGCTTCGATACAGGGCGCTGTTCCGAAGCGAATCCAGCAATGTGGATACATCAGAAGCAGACAAATATCCCGAACTGATCACCGCCACTTGACCTTCGAGCATTTCGCTGAGATGAGAAATGGTGATGCCGTCCGCATCCATGCTCATCAGATTATAGGCATGATAGAGATGATCGGGGCGTTTGTTTGCGCGGATGGAATGTTCCAGATAAAGCAATGCGATTTGGATGAATTCGGATACCTCGCGAATGGGTAGAGTCGATTTGTTGCCCGAGAAGCCTTTGTCGTAAATGAGATTTCGATAATCACTACCTGCATGACCGAGCGCGTCTGTGATCAATTTGCGGTCGCGATCGCTCACAGATCCATCCAACACCGCATCATGACGCAACAAAATGTTCGTGATCTCGGCAAAAAATGCGCCCAGTTCCTCAGACACATGCACCTCGTCGATGGATGATTTCCCCAGCACCGACTCAACAAATTTCAAGAGGCGACGCAAGTAGTACAAGGTCACCATCGACACGCCATTTCCGACCAGCGCATTGTTCGCGTCGTTCCATTCGGGGCGTTGCGTGTTCATCCAGATGCCGCCTTCCGGAATGAAATTGGACATCTTGGAAAGAACCGTAGCCAAGATTTTCTCTAAGAATCCGACGTGATGGATGTCGCTCGAGCCGCTTCCCAACAAGGCTCCATCCGCTCCTTTCTGCGATTTCCGCTTGCGGATGGCATGATCCGAGGCCTCATCAAAATCGATGGTGCTTTTCGGATTCTTCGCGATGTCGGCGTACGATTTGATCTTGTACGGCACGTTCGCATAGGTGAAATAGTCGCTGTCGATGAGCGTGTCGAATGATTCGGGCTGATGTTTGTCGTAAAACTCCAGGAATTTGAGCAGATAGATGATCTGATGATCGCCCCAATAACCGATGTACGACCACGGATTGTCGCGCTCAATCGTTTCCCAATCGAATCCGCCTTTGGTCACGCGGTAGGGGTTATATCCATCGAAGGTGGTCGCATTCAAAAATTTGAACATCATCCCTTCGATGAAACCGGGATACGCATGCACCAATGTTTCCCAGTTCTGGAAAATATCGCGCCAGTTGCCTTCGTAATCGAGGATTTTGGAGCCGTCGAGGTCGCTGTAGGTATTGATCGAAAACTTGTTCCAAGGGCGACTCGGATCGCCGTGACGACGACTGAATTTCAGCGGCAGGTATTCTTTGGCCAAACGAAGAAGGTCGCGGTCGGCGGTGTCGGATAAGAGTTGGGCGAGGTCGGCTTTGTTGAAGGTGTCGGACAAATCGTCGATGTTGGATTGATGTCGACGAAACACATCCCCGCTCGCTTTCTTCAAATACGTGATGAAATCGGCTTTTTCGATGCGATAATTATGATCGAACGTCCCACCTCGCATGATGTTGAACAACACGTTGGCATAATGACGCGTGTCTTTCAGGTGATCGGCGGTGTACTGCAATCCATCCGCGCCAGCGACCAATTGAATCAGATTTCGGGTGCCTTTTTCAACATCGTGACGAATTTTGCTATTGAGATCGGAATCCGTTTTAATCCATTCATTCAATTCGATGATCTGCGAATGAGTGAGATTCACATTCGCGACCACCTTCCACGTAGCAGTGGAATCGGCATACAGTTGGATGTCGGACGTGATGAAGTAAGCGCCCCGTTCACCTTTCACATCCGTTTCGGGATGGATGGCCTGCCGATTCCGGAATTGGTTCAGTTGAAGCGAGGATAGCAGGTGGGTAGGTTTTTCGAGTCCGAGTGACCATACCACATTCGCTTTCAAAGCTTCGCTTGGCTCGGCTTTATCGACAATGATCGCGCTCAATGCATAAATCCCAAGTCCGGTTTCCTGAACCAGTTCACTTCGCTTGTAGGCATCGGCCAAATTGCTAGCAGCCGTCTGAAGATCGCTTTCGATGCCATAGGGCATGATGTTCTGCAACCCATCCAACACAGAAATGCGACGTGAGTTGGATGTGTGATTGACCAACTCCGATGTTTTGATGAACCCGAAGATGTGACTCGAATTCCATTGATAGCGGAAGGTCAGCCCAAGGTCATGATTGATTTCCTCGAACAGGATCTTATTGCCATAATCGTTCTTATATAGGTTCCGACTGATGCGGAAGCGGTCTTTCGATCGAGCAGAGAATGGCTCCCATATGTGGATCTGGTCCCCATCCGCCACCTGAAAGATGCTTTTGCTGCCTGTGAGTTCGGCGAAATCGGTGAGTTTGTCGTCGGTGTAATACGGGAACAAGGCGTATTGGGCATTGCGTCTGCCCGCACTCAGTCCGCCATTGCTTGAAATGAACATCCAATGGTTCGAATCGCTCACCACGTTCATGAAAAATGGACGCATGCGATCGTGATCGGCGATTTTAAACCAAGTCTCTTGATCGAATTCCGTTACGCTAAGGCTCATGTCGTATGTTGTCGAAATGCTGTTTTAATTGGTCTGATGTGGCCCTTGGGGCGTAGGGATCGAAGGTGTGAACCTGTTTCAAGATAAAATAAGCGGTCCGCGGTCGAAGCTCATAATGACCGCTCTCAGTCGTCGGACCTTTCGTCATGATGCCGAACCATTCTTCATTCATGTTGTTTTGTCCGGTAACATAATCACACAAATATCCGCCATTCACCCACGATGCGGTGGTGTTATGGACATCCAAATCCACGGTTTGACCAGTTTTCCACCATCCGTCACTAAACTGAAAGGTGAAGCCTCCGATGGAATTTCCGCCTTTCCCCATCCCCGCTGCGTTTTCATAAACATCGAACCAGTTGGCTTTCTTATATCGGGCTTGGCACTCTTGGTCTTCTTGCTGGGTGATGGTGTTGTATGCGTCCGCTCCGAATTCGGTCAATAGGACCGGTTTACCATACTCGGATTTCACACGATCATACAAATCAGTAAAGGTCATGCCGCGATAGGTGTTGGTTCCGAAGATGTCGATGTCGGGAGCGAGTTCGACGATGAGATCCAGAAATTGCACATCCCCATTGGCGATGGCGATGGGATGATTCGGATCAATCTCTTTCATAGCCAAGGCCGCGTCGTTGAATAGCGTGTACATGTGACGTGCCCGAATCGTCGATTCCCGGTCTTCGATGGGGATGTCTTGCGTCTCGGCCGTTCCCCAGAAAAGTCCGTAGTTGTTCTCATTTCCGAGCAGATAAAGCAACAATCCAGGCGTGTTTTTATACTTTTGGGCCAGTTGTCGAACTTCAGACAACAACAGATTCTCCACTTCGGGATCCGAGTAGTCTGTGTTGCCAACCCATTGCCCATTCAGGGTGAGTCCATAGCGCCCGAACGAATGATTCAGCATCGTGTAGATGCCATACTTGGCGTGGATGTAGTCGATCCATTTCGGTTGGATGCCGGTGTACACGCGGATGGCGTTGACGCCCATGTCTTGCAAGAGCGTCATTTCGTCATGCAGGGCTTTTTCGATGAACTCGTCCGGCTGCTCCCACAAAATGAAGGAATAATTCGTGCCGATGGGGAAATAATCCCAGTTCATACCGTTCACCATGAACGGGGACCCATCCACCATCAATCTCCATCCGTCGGCTTGCTCGACCACATCAACAGGCACGGTTCGCGTCTGCTCACAGGCTGAGAATGCGACGAATCCGATGAGTAAGGGGAGAATCCGAACGGAGTGGATCATGCCATGTTAATTCTGCTTCGTCTTACCCGCCTTTTTGGTTTTTTTCGGGCCTGCTTCGATTTCCGCCATCAGCTTGGTGTGATCCACTTTCTTGTTGATCATGTACTGTTGACCGATGGACAGCAAGTTATACAACAGATAGTACAAGCTCAATCCCGATGCGAAGTTATTGAACATGAACAAGAGCATGACAGGCAGCACATAGGTGAACATTTTCATCTGCGGATTGGCCGCGCCACCTTGACCCGAGATCTTCATCTGCCAGACCATCGATGCGGTCATCAATAGAACAAAACCAGCGATATGATCGCCCAGAAAAGGGATGGAGAACGGCAGGTTGAGGATCACATCGGGCGCGGATAGATCAGGAGCCCATAAGAAAGCCTCGCCACGGATTTCAATCGCGTTCGAAAAGAAGCGCCACAGTGTCAGAAGAACCGGAAGCTGCAACAAGTTCGGTAAGCATCCGCCTAGAGGATTCACTTTCGCCTTCTTGAACAGCGCCATCGTGGCTTCTTGCTGTTTCTTCGGATCCTCTTTGTATTTCTCTTGGATCAGTTTCATTTCCGGCTGCAGTTCGCGCATGGCGGCCATGCTTTCGAAGCTTTTCTTGGTCGGATAATGCAAGATGACCTTGATGAGGATCGAAAACACGATGATCGCCAAACCCATATTGCCGAGCCACAGGTTCAGGTTTGTGAGAACCGGAAGGATGAGGAATTTGACGAAGGGTTTCGAAAACCAGTTGATCCAGGAATACCCCACATCCACCATATCATAGGCTGTGGATTCGAATGCGGTGATTTTGGAATACTCCAACGGACCCATGTAGAGATGGAAGGACGCCGTATTATTGTCTCCCAAGCGCCAGCGTAGCGTGGTGGCGTAGGTATGCTGGGTTTGCTCGTTGGTGGCGTCGCCGGTGAGTTCGGACATGACCACGGCTCCCGTGCCTTTCACATCCGGCTTGATGATCTGCGTGAAAAACTTGGTTTTGGATGCGATCCAGTCGGTTTCGCCATTGAAGGTCTTGTCTTCGCGACCCGATTCGGAACGAATGATTTGTTCCAATTCACCGGCCATCGACACGTACGCCGATTTGAATGTGCCTTCCGATGCTCGGGATTTTTCGGTGGAACTGAGGCGGGGAACGAACGAGAGTTCGAGATTGCGGTCGCTTAAGAACGACTGGGCGCCTTCAAAGCGGACATCCAAATCGAAATCATACGATTCGGCGTTCAGGGTGTAGGTGTAAACAAGGCGTTTGCCTGGTTCCGGCTCAAACACATATTCCAACGTCGTGGTTTCGCCTTCGCCCAGTGTGATGGCGTTTCCAAGCGTAGACTGGCTGAAGACCAGTGAACGGGTTTCGATGTTGTAATTCTGCGTCGAGATGAATCCGAGCGAGTAGGCGGAGCGTGTGGTGTCGGAGATCATCTGAACCGGCGATCCGTCCCATTTCGAATACTGGGTAAGCTGGATGCTGGCCGGTCCGGCGCCCACGTTCGTGAATACGGCCGTGTAATACGGTGTGGAGACGGTGTAGAGAAGCGTGTCGATCACCGAGCTCGTAAAGACACCACCGGTCGCGATGTCAGCTTGGGCTTCTGGTGTGATGGTCGGCAGAATCTCGGTTTCGGATGGCGGATTCAGCGCTTGTGCCACTCGGATGCTGTCTTGCACCCGCCGTTGTTCGATCATCCGGTTGCGCTGCTCCTCGTTTGGCGACATATACCAGAACCATGTCATCATGATGAGGAACATCAGGGCGAAACCGACTACTGTATTACGATCCACGATAGATAAGCTTAGAGAGAATGATTACGGAACTGGGTCGAAACCGTCGCCACCCCAGGGATGACAGCGTCCGATCCGTTTGATGGCCAGCCAGCCGCCTTTCCAAGCGCCGTGCTTTTGCAAAGCTTCGACGGCATAGGCGCTGCATGTTGGCTGATACCGGCAACGGGCAGGAAAATACGGGGATATTGCAAGCTGATAAAACCGGATGAATGCGATGAACACATGTTTCATGCCGGTAAGACCTTCTCGAGTCGTTCGACCAGATCCCGAATATCCTGCTGAATGAGGGAGAACGGCACATCCGGCTTCTTCGAAATGAAGATGCCGTGAAAGCCGTACAGACCATTGAAGGATGGGGGCTGCAAGCGGTAGGCTTCTCGCATCCGGCGCTTGCACCGGTTGCGGATTACCGCGTTGCCTAATTTGCGACCTGCCACAAATGCGACAAGGCAACCGGTCGTCGGATCGGGGAACACCAAATAACGGAGATCCACGTTCGATGCCGACAGTCGGTTGCCTTCTCTGAAGAGGCGGTCAAAATGTGATTTTCCCCGAAGGATATTGGCCCTGGGGAGGAAAAAACGGTCAGACCGATTATTTCGGTCCGCGTTCATCACTGACGGTGAGCTTGTGACGGCCCTTGGCACGGCGTCTTTTCAGAACTTGCTGGCCTTTGAGGTCGTCCATGCGGGCACGGAACCCGTGTGTGTTCACACGCTTGCGTCGGCTGGGTTGAAACGTACGTTTCATTAGAGGAAAACGTTAAAATGGTGGAATATGTCTGGCCTGTGAGGTCGTGGCCATTTATGGAAAGACAACAAAAATAGCATATTTATTCCTAAATTAGAAGTCTCTACAAATCCTTTTTTTCATGTTCGACGCGTTTCTTAAAGTGGTCGGGTCCATTTTTGGCTCCAAATCCGACCGCGACCTCCGCTCCATCACGCCCATCGTGGCTCAAATCAATGCTCTTGGCTCTCAAATCGAGGCTCTTTCCGATGAAGAACTCCAAGCCAAGACTCAATTTTTTAAAGACCGAATTCGTGAGGATGCAGCCGAAGTGCGAGCTCAGATTGAGTCGCTCAAAGCTGAACTCGAGGTGTCGAATTCACCTCTGTCGATCGATGAGCGTCGTTCCAAGTCTGAAGAAATCGATACTCTGGAAAAAGAAGAGCTCGATATCATCGAAGACACGCTGGACGAGCTGCTTCCCGAAGCCTATGCCGTTCTGAAAGAGACCTGCCGCCGTTTTGTTGGCAAATCTTGGAAAGTGGCTGGAAGCGATGTCGTTTGGAACATGGTTCCTTATGATGTGCAGCTGGTGGGCGCCATCACGCTGCATCAAGGCAAAATCGCGGAAATGAAGACGGGTGAAGGAAAAACCCTTGTCGCCATTTTCCCTGCGTATTTGAATGCATTGGTCGGTCGCGGTGTGAATGTGGTGACCGTGAACGATTATCTCGCCAAACGGGACTGCGAATGGAACGAACCGATTTTCAATTTCCACGGGTTGCGTGTGGATTGCATCGACCGTCATGAGCCGAATTCCGATTCGCGTCGGAATGCGTACATGGCCGACATCACCTACGGTACAAACAACGAATTCGGGTTCGATTACCTTCGCGACAACATGGTGCTCAGCTCAGACCAATTGGTGCAGCGCAAACATCATTACACGATTGTGGATGAAGTCGATTCCGTTTTGATTGATGAGGCTCGTACGCCATTGATTATTTCGGGTCCGGTGATGCAAGACACCCAGTCTGCCAAATACACTGAGCTCAAGCCGCGTATCCTATCGCTGGTGGAAGCACAAAAGAAATTGGTCGCCAGATATGTATCGGATGCCGAAGTGGCATTGAAATCCGGTGAAGAGGAAAAAGCTGGACTCCATCTGTTCCGAGCCAAGCGTGGTTTCCCGAAGAACGGGCGCTACATGAAACTCATGCAAGAGCCGGAGTATCAGAAGTTGACGCAGAAAACCGAGTATTTCTATCTGCAGGATAGCGGACGGAACATGAACATCGTGGATGAGGACATGTACTACTCCGTCGACATGCGATCGAACAGCATCGAAATGACGGAAAAAGGTCGCGAGCTGATCACACCAAGCAATGAAGATCCCGACTTTTTCGTGATTCCGGACATGGGCATGGAAACCGCCAAGCTCGAAGAGGAATTGGATGCGAAACGTGTGGCTGGAACTGAGGATAGCCTGATCCGTCGTGAAAGAGTCGAGCGCATGCAGCAGTTGAATCTGAAATTCGCC
Organism: Balneolales bacterium; assembly: GCA_041749075.1. GTDB lineage: Bacteria > Bacteroidota > Rhodothermia > Balneolales > HLUCCA01 > CAMTWZ01. The sequence continues at coordinate 153,086 of JBGTBY010000031.1, forward strand.
GAACGTGCCGATCGCCTGCACTCGATCAACCAATTGCTGAAAGCCTATACCTTGTTCGAGAAAGATGATGAATACATCGTTCAGGAAGGAAAAGTCTTGATTGTGGATGAGCACACAGGTCGTGTGATGCAAGGGCGCCGGTATTCGGACGGCTTGCATCAAGCCATCGAAGCCAAAGAAAATGTGAAAGTGGAAGCGTCGACTCAGACCTATGCCACCATCACACTGCAGAATTATTTCCGGATGTACCACAAGATTGCCGGGATGACAGGTACGGCGGTCACAGAAGAAGCGGAGTTTTTCCAGATCTATAAGCTGGATGTGATCGAGATCCCTACGAACCGACCCATATCACGGAAAGATGAAGAAGATTTCGTGTTCCGTACCAAGCGGGAGAAATTCAACGCGGCGATCAAGAAAATCGAGGAATATCACCAGAAAGGACAACCTGTTCTGGTTGGTACCACCAGTGTGGAAGTGTCGGAGACCCTCAGCCGGATGTTGCAACGAAGCGGCATCAAGCACAATGTCTTGAACGCAAAGCAGCACCAGCGCGAGAGTGAGATCGTGTCGGAAGCGGGTCGGAAAGGCGCCGTCACCATCGCGACGAACATGGCGGGACGGGGAACGGATATCAAACTGGCCGAGGGCGTGAATGAACTCGGCGGACTCGCGATTTTGGGTACCGAGCGACATGAGTCGCGTCGGATTGATTTGCAGTTGAGAGGACGTTCGGGTCGTCAGGGCGATCCGGGTGAAACCCAATTCTATGTGTCGCTTGAAGATGAACTGATGCGCTTGTTCGGATCTGATCGCATCGCGAATGTCATGGATCGGATGAAGTTCGAGGAAGGCGAGGTGATTCAGCATCCGTGGGTCACGAAATCGCTCGAACGTGCTCAAACCAAAGTAGAACAGAACAACTTCGGCATCCGGAAGCGTCAGCTCGAATACGATGATGTGTTGAACAATCAACGGAATGTGGTGTACGCGCGCCGGAAGCACGCTCTGCTCGGTGACCGCTTAAATGGCGACATCCTGAACATGCTTCAGGATTTGTTGGGTTCGTTCATCGACGACCATTTCAAAGACGGCGATTACGATGGCATCGCTGAGAAAATGATGCGCATGTTGGCAGTGGATGTGGAGGTAGACGCGGTGGCTTGGGCTCGCATGGGCGACGATATGCTGCTGGATCATCTTACGACGGTGTCTTTGGAAGCCTACCAGACCAAGAGCCGCTTGCTGATCGAGCCGTTCTACAAGGTGATGGAGCAGATCAAGAACTCGAATCAGGAAACAGCGCCGACCTCGGTTCAGGTGATTTTCACCGACGGAAGCAAACGCATGCGCGTGCTCGTGGAAGTCGAGAAAGCCCTTCAAACCGAAGGACAAGAACTCATTCGCTCGCTAGAGCGCAGTGCGATTCTGTCTGTGATTGATGAGCGCTGGATGGAACACCTTCGTGATCTGGATTCGGTGAAAGAAGGGATCGGATTGCGGGCGTTTGGACAGAAAGATCCGCTGTTGGAATACAAACGCGAAGCCTTCGGCATGTTCCAGAACTTGGTTGGCGTGATGAATGAGGAAATCATCGGATTGTTGTGGAAGGCGGTTCCGGAAGGAAGCGGCCAACCCGGCAGACCCGTGGCTCCGCAACGCAAGTTGGATATGAGTCGCCTCAAAACGCGTCATGACAGTTCAGAAGGCATGGGCATCAAGTTCGACGCGCCATCCACATCCGGCAATAAACCGCCGGCGACAGGTGGACAAGCCCCGAAATTGGCTCCGATCCATGTTGGACCAAAAGTGGGTCGCAACGATCCATGTCCGTGCGGCTCCGGTAAGAAGTATAAGAACTGCCACGGCGCGGCATGATACGCGTGGGGATCCTTCTGGTCACCGTCTTGATGCCGGGTGTGCTGTTCGCACAGTCGGATTCGATCAAGGTGGTGATGGAAGGAGTGGTGATTTCGACGAATCGATCAACACGCACGATAGAAGACATTCCGACCCGCATCGAAATCATTGCCGGCGAGGAATTGGTGGAAAAAGGGAACATGCGTCCGGGTGACATCCGCATGCTTCTCAACGAAATGACGGGCATCACCATCCGTCAGGAATCGTCTTTTCTTGGTGAGTCCGGAATTCAGATGCAAGGCCTGAGCCGTCGTTTCACACAGGTGTTGAAAGATGGATTTCCCTTATATGACGGACTTTCGGGCGGGTTGGGTCTATTGCAAACACCGCCATTGGATCTTGAGCGCGTGGAAATCATCAAAGGTCCGGCATCCACATTGTATGGCGCTGGAGCGGTAGCCGGATTGGTGAATCTGGTGTCGCGTCGCCCATCCGATGTGCCGGAAATGCGTCTATTGGTGAACGGAACCACGGCCGGAGGCGCGGATGCCTCGGTTTTATATTTGCGTCCGGGTCGATTGTTCAGCTCCTCCACGTATGTTCAAGGCGGATGGCAGCGGTTGTATGATCCGTCGGATGAGGGCTTTGCAGCGATACCGAAATCTTCGAAAGCCTATGTGAGGCAGTCGCTATTTGCGAATCCATCCGCATCAACCGACATCCACATCACCGGAACCTATTCGCATGATGATCGCACCGGTGGATCGATGGCGGATGACGGATATCGGATCCGGTCCAAATCGGAATTGAAATCGTTGCAAGCCGTGATGTCGGCTGAGCTCGGCACCTGGACATTGCAGTCGCGATCAAGCCTGTCGCGCTACGATCGGCATCAGACCGACACCCGATTTGATGGCCCTCGTGATCATCAGACGAATCGGTTTTCAGAGTTGACCGCATCCTCCACACACGAAACACGCGAATGGGTTGTCGGTGCGGCGGTTCAGGATGTGGCGTATGGCCAGTCGCCGGAAGGAAGCACCACGCTGAGCCTGTTCGGGAATTGGATTCAGGATGTGGGTCCGATGGCGACGATTGAAGCCGGCTACCGGCTCGATCATATGGATCCGTATGGCACGCAGCATCTTCCGCGGGTGAGCCTGATGGTGTCTCCATCCCTTACTCAGACCTATCGCATCACTGGTGGATTGGGGTATGTGCTTCCTACCTTGTATCTCGACTCGTACCGGCGGCCGGTGGATTTCATCCGGCCAGAACACATCCGCTCAGTGAAGCCGGAACAAAGTCTTGGCGGCACAGCGGATGCGAACTTCCGTTCGGAATGGGCAAATCTGAATGTGATGGGTTTCTGGACGCAGGTCAATAATGGGTTGAGCAGCGAGCTTGTCGGATTCCTGGAAGACGGAGGCATCGGCATTGGTACTATGGTCATGAATCAGGATCCGATTCTCGTGCGCGGTATCGAGACGAATCTGAAGCTCGATCACGAGCCCTTCGCACTGTATCTCGGTCATACATTCACGGACACCGACGCGGAGTTGGTCTCCCGTCATCGGTTCAATTCGGTGCTCATGATCGAAGAGGAAGACGCGTGGCGTGTCGGACTCGAAGCCTATTACCACGGACAGCAGAACATCGGAAAGCCGTATGTCATTGCCGGCATTATGGCCGATTACCGGATCGGGTTCGCCACAGTATTCATCAACCTGGAGAATGCGTTCGATGTGCGTCAAACGCGGTTCGAGAGGGTGTATTCCACCTTCGCAGGTACGACGGTACCCATCTCGGTTGTATCGCCCCTGTATGCGCCGATCGACGGCCGCATCCTGAATGGCGGTTTGCGTTTCGAGTTTTAACGCGCCAAGAGATAGTAGCCGATTCCAGCGGCGAAGAGTCCGCCTAATACAGAAGCAACGATATAGGCGCTGGCTACGCCATATGCGCCGTGCTGCATCAGACTGAGCGTTTCGGCGGAAAAAGCCGAGAATGTGGTGAATCCGCCGCATATACCCGTGCTCAGAAAGAAGCGCCATTCGGGTGACATCGGGTTTTTCAGGCTCCATCCGATTAATAAACCGATGGCGAACGAACCGACGAGGTTGATCCAAAAGGTGGACCATGGAAAGGCGGGCGATGTGTGCCAGCCAAGCCAATTGGAGACCAGAAACCTGGCGCTCGCTCCGAGGAAACCACCCGCGCCTACAATCAGACTAAGATTTAAAATGCTCACTGATGCGGCGGTTCATGAGTCGGTTGTAATGCTGATATTCGCTGAAACGCGCGGTGAACCGCATTTCTTTGTCCTCTTTCACAGCCACCACATCCACTTTTGTGGCGATATCCGGGTTTTCGGTGATGGTGACCTGAATCTCACCAAGTTTATACGATTCAATAAGTTTGCTCATACGGCTTGACGGAACTCGGTGGGCGTGGAGCCGGTTATTTTGCGAAATGTGCGATTGAAATGGGTGACCGAATTGAATCCCACTTCATACGCCACTTGCGAAATCGATAAGCCGGTAGACGACATCAGTTGCTTCGCTTTTTCGATGCGTAATCGGTTCACATATTCAGAGAAGTTCATACCCGTCGCTTTCTTGAACATCCTGCAAAAATGGGCCGCGCTCATGTTCGCGACGTTCGCCACTTTATCGAGATTCAACTCCTGATTGAGATTGGATGTGATGAACTCACGACTTTTTTTGATGCCATCGGGCTCCAGATGATCGGGCGTGACCGACAGCTTTTCAGCCAAAGTCGAAATGTGCTTCGCGAAAATCTCCAAGAGTCGGACGACCGCCTCGTATTGCTTCGGCGTGAGCAGTTGGCTTGAGTTCAGCAGATCGTGAACCTCGTCTGGATCGGTTTTGAAGCCCCAATCCAACACTTGTTTCGTGGTCTGTGATAACTTTTCCGCTGTGGCCGCTTCAAGCAAGACTTCACCCGTTTGCAGATATCCGATCACCTTGTTGTGCAACTTCACGGGCACGGCCGAGACATGAATGCCTGCGAAACAAGTATGATGCAGGGTTTCATTGTCACCTGGCACATGCACGCCATTCACTTGCACGCAGGTTCGGCACGCTTCATTGTGCTCGCGCATGAAATGGCAAAACGGATTTTCGGTGCCTTGGTCGCGATGGATCGGCTCGGATGATGCAGGATCGCGAAATATCAGCGGAAGATGCGTCACTTCCTTGAATGCCTGTTCATATTCCAGATAGAGATCGGAATGGGAAAGGTCGTCGAGCAGTTTTTGAATCGCGTGTTGGTCCATGGATGAAGCTTGACACGTAATTTAGGGATAATGGAGAACAAGTAAGAACAAGTACTCAGGTACTCAAGAAGAACAAGTGCTCAAGGAAGACAAGTACTCAAGGAAGACAAGTACCCACGGAAAGCAGAAGTATAACCCCCCTTGAGTACATGAGTACTTGTATCCCCTTGTTCTTCTTGAGTACCTGTTCTTACTTGTTCTCCATACTTCGCACCAGCTTATAAATGAGTATGCAGATGAAATTCGCTTTCTCGATGAGTATATCTGATTGGTTAGATGGAATTAGTTGATGGGTTTTTGCTAACTCGGCCTGAATTTTGAATTCGCCAGCCGAGCCGCGTGCATACCGAAGAAATCGAATGAAATCTCCTTGAGTCATTCGATGATATCCTTCCGCAATATTCGATGGCACCGATAAGCTCGATCGTACCATTTGATCCCTAAATGCACGATCACTCATCTTCAACAGTATCGGATAAGCCAATTCATTCAGCTCCCGTGCTTGTCGAAAGGCTTCGATGTCTTCTAGTTTGTGGAACATAATAATCAGGTACTCAGGTACTCATGGAAGAACAAGTAAGAACAAGTAAGAACAAGTACTCAAGAAATCAAGTGCTCAAGGAATCAAGTGCTCAAGGAAGACAAGTACCCACGGAAAGCAGAAGTATAACCCCCCTTGAGTACATGAGTACTCGTATATCTTGAGTACTTGTCACCCCAACCACCCCTCCCGATCCAGATTCCGATATTGGATGGCTTCGGCCAGGTGATGCGTGCGGATCTCCTCACTTCCGTCCAGATCGGCGATGGTGCGGGACACCTTCAGGATGCGGTCGTACGCACGGGCGCTGAGACCGAGCATGGTCAGCGCTTTTTTCAAGAGCGCGGTTCCGGTATCATCGATCTTGCACAATTTCCGGACCAGCTTCGAGTGCATCTGCGCGTTGTTGTAAATCCCTTTCATGCCCATGAAGCGATGCAGTTGGCGCTCACGAGCCAAAATCACACGTTGTCTGATATGCAACGACGTTTCGCCTTCATGGCGGGATGTGAGATCATCGAAGTGCAATTTCGGAACTTCGATATGGAGGTCGATCCGATCCAGCAAGGGTCCGCTGATCTTGTTCAAGTATCGTTGCATCGCCATTTGCTGTGAGCCCGAGGCCGCGCCCGGATCATACCAATCTCCGCTGGGCGACGGATTCATGCTCGCAACCAACATCACCCGCGACGGATATTTCACGCTCATCTTGGCGCGGGAGATCGAGACAAATCCATCTTCCAATGGCTGGCGCATCACTTCCAGAGCGCTGCGTTTGAACTCGGGCAACTCGTCAAGAAATAACACTCCGTTGTGGGCCAATGACATTTCGCCAGGCATGGGCGTGCTCCCGCCTCCGACCAAAGCCACATCCGAAATGGTGTGATGCGGCGCACGAAATGGACGCGTCGACACCAACCCACGCTCCTTATGCAGCATTCCGGTGACAGAATGAATCTTCGTGGCCTCAAGCGCTTCCTCGGTGCTGAGAGGAGGCAAGATGCCAGGCAAGCGCCGCGCCATCATGGTTTTCCCAGATCCGGGCGGACCCACAAGAATGATATTATGTCCACCGGCTGCGGCCACTTCCAACGCCCGCTTCACATTTTCTTGTCCTTTCACATCCGAAAAATCGAATCCGGGATCCATCTGCGCCGGACCCAGAATATCCTTGATGTCGGTTTTGATCGGTTCGATCGTCATCAGCCCGTTCAACATGTCCACCACATCCTTCAACTTGGATACGGCCAGCACACGAATCCCATCCACCACACCGGCTTCCATGCCATTATCTATTGGAAGGATGATGCTGTCGAAGCCACGGTCGCGAGCCTCAACGGCGATCGGTAGCACACCTTTCACCGGACGCACCGTGCCATCCAGTGCCAATTCGCCTAATATCACGGTGTTGGCCAGTTCATCGAGCTTCACTTGGTTGGATGCGGCAAGTAACCCCATCGCGATAGCCAGATCGAAGGCGCTTCCTTCTTTGGGGAGATCGGCCGGGGCGAGGTTAACGGTCACGCGGCCATAAGGAAAACTATAGCCTGAGTTTTTGAACGCCGCTTCGATGCGGCTGTACGACTCATGAATGGCTTTATCGGGGAGGCCGACGAGATTGTACTTGGGAAGTCCGAACGCGATGTTCGTTTCGACGTGAATGATATGCGCGTCAACGCCATAGGTCGACGCGCAGGTGATCTGACTGAGCATGGATTCTCCTCTGTTCATAGGGTTATTCTATACAGAGGCGGAAAACCGGAAAATCTTACATCCCCATCCCGACTTTTTATCCTAAAAAAATGCACCATTGCGTGGATTGGCACGTAGGTCTGAAGTACATTACACTAAAACAGGAGTCACATCATGGCACAAACCTTCTTCGAAGAAATCAACGTCACCGGCAAAGACCTTCTCAAGCGCATCAAAAAATTGATCAAAGAAGGCAATGTGCGCCGACTCATCATCAAGAACAAAAAAGGTGACAAACTTCTCGAAATGCCCCTTACCATGGGTGCGGCGAGTCTGGGTGGGATGATGATTTTAACGCCGTTTCTGTCTGCGATTTCCTTCATCGCGTTGATGGTGACCGAAGCCACTATATTGGTCGAGCGCGATGCGAAAGCCGATCCGAATGAAGTGGAAGTGGATGATATTGAGATCGTGGAAGAGTAGTTAAAGCGTTAAAGCGTTAAAGCGTGAAAACGTGGAGGTGTAGAAGTGTTGGAGAATTCTTCACATTTTTACGCTTTCACGTTTTTACGTTTTAACACCTATACATTTTAACGCTTTCACGTTTTCACATTTCTACACAAAAAAGTCATGGACTTTTTGATCGACTACTTCAGCACCATCTCTTCCGCGCATCGGGCGGCGATCTTAGTAGGGGGCATCACCTTTTTCTGGGTGATGGAAAGCGCAGTACCGCTGGTTCGGTTCGAGTACCGGAAATGGTCGCATGCGCTGATCAACTTCTTCTTCACCTTCACCACCATCGTGGTGAACTTCGCGCTGGCCTTCATCCTGCTATTAACGGCAGATTGGGCCGTTGGACATCAATTCGGGCTTTTCTTCCTCATTCCAGAGTTACCGTTTTGGCTGTATCTGTTGGCTGGACTGATGTTCTTGGATCTGATATCGGCGTGGTTTGCGCATTGGATCCAGCATAAGACGAAATGGATGTGGCGCTTGCACCTCATCCACCATACGGATCAGGAGGTGGACACGACGTCGGCGAACAGGCATCATCCGGGCGAGAGCGTCATCCGTTTTGCTTTCACGACCTTGGCGGTACTCATGTTAGGCACACCGATGTGGATGGTGTTTTTGTATCAGAGTCTGAGTGTGGTGCTGAGTCAGTTCAACCATGCGAACATCTCGCTGCCGTTGTGGCTGGATCGGGGGATGAGTTGGGTGATCGTGTCGCCGGACATGCATAAGGTGCATCATCATTATGTGATGCCATATACCGATTCGAATTACGGGAACATCTTTTCGGTGTGGGATCGGCTATTCGGCACCTTCATGACGCTCGAGCGCGGTAACATCACCTACGGCGTAGACACGCATATGGAGCCCGAGACCGTGAACGATGTGAAGAGATTGTTGAGGGTGCCGTTTGAGGGGAGGGAGAAGTAGATGCTGTCCGCAAGCCTCACTTAACATCGACGTTATGTGGCGATTCTGGATAATTCATTGTTCCAGATTACGTAGTGATTTCGGCTCGTAGGTTATTAATAAATAATCGGCTACGTCGATTTGATAGGGCAATAAGTAACACTGTCCGCAAGTTGATATAAACTCCAATCAATTCTTCTCAACTTCATCGAGTTGAACGGCGACAGTCGACATCGCCACATCCACTGAAAAGCCCTCATTCGCCCCGATTTCTAGTCCGAATTCGGTGGTTGCGTATCCCACAAAGCTCACTCGCACCGTGTACTTCCCAGCTTCCGATAGATTCACGACAAATTTTCCATCACCTTGTGAAACGGCTCCTCTCTGAGTGGTATCGCCGGTTTTTTTGATGGAGATGTTCGCACCCATCAATGGTTCTTTAGTACGGGAATCGAGGATTTGTCCACGTAAGAATGGGCTTGCCGCGTCGGTCTCAATCCGGCGTTGCTGAACCGAGATTCCTTGCTCAACGCCAGCAACGGTTGGCAATCGAAACACTATCGGAACTTGAAATTGGACCTTCACTGGGCGTCCGCGCTGCATTCCGGGTGTGAATTTCACTCCGCTTATAGCTTCGATCGCCGCTTCGTCGCATCCACCACCAATGCCTCGCAACACTTTTGGCTCGGTCACATTTCCTTGCTCATCCACGATGAACTCGACCAACACACGGCCCTCGATTCCGGCTCTGCGAGCGATTTCCGGATAACGGACCCGATCGAAAATCGCTTTCATGCCGCCAACGGGTTCCGGCATCCGCTCGACGACGATAAACACTTCCGGCGCCTCTTCAATTGGAGGTGGCGGTGGTGGTTGGTTGCTCGTGATGCGGCCCAATGTGAGGATTCCGCTGATGAGAAGGAACAGTGCGATCGGCATGATCGCCGAAAAGCGAGTCGATGCAGGGTACGTGGTTTTCATGGTTTGAATCCGTTCGTGAATGTGTTTGGATGAGGTGGCCATCGATAAGACAACCGATGGTTTGGGTTGAGTTGGAGTGCCCACAAAGTCGAGCAATAAGGACGCATAGGATTTCAGCAGATCCGGACGCATACCGATCACATCCGCATCACAGGAGAGTTCACGATAGCGATGTAAGTCGCGTATCAACCGATGCACCATCGGATGGAAAATGAACGTCGCTTTGATGAGATGTTCCGCATATTGTGCTGCGAAATCGCCACGCCGGATGTGTGTGAGCTCATGGGATAAGATGAGGCGGCTTGCCAACTCGTCCCTCGTCTCCTCGGGGAGCACGATCACCGCGCGACGCCAGCCAAATGTGTGGGGGATTGTGCCGGGGGAGGCCACCATCAGCCGGAACGGCTGCTTTATTCCCATTTCAAGGGCAATATCCGCAGCCAGCGATTGAAGCGATTCGGGCGCCGGCTTCAATTTGCTGGACCGATACACATGCAATGCGATGTGGTTTGCGGCGTGACGCATCCATCCCACAATCGAAGCCAACATCACGCCAAATGTGAGCAGGCCGAGGGCGACGTACCAACTCCATCCGAACTCACTCGCATCAATGGGATCCACACGAACGACATCGTCTCCGACCACGATCAGCCAATCATGAATCGGGGTTGCGATCAGAAATGACGGCGCTTCCGGAATCAGATTCAGAAGAAGAATCCCTGCGGGAAGGGAGGTGAGCACCGCATATCGCAGCTTGAGCTGGAGTTGCGGGTGACCCGACATCCGCCTCGCAAGGAGCAAGGAAAGAGGCGCGAGGAGCGTCCAGATGCCGACCGGCAGCCAGAAACGGAGAAGAGCGGATGACCCGAAATCGTGGAGGAATTCCATGGTTAGTCGAGTTTTTGAATGATATCGTTGAGCGCGGCACGTTCCTCATCCGAAAGTGACTCCGATTCGGCGAGTGTTTGCACCAAAGCCATCGGTGAGCCGCGAAAGACCTTGTTCATGAGGTGGGACAGCAGTGTTTTACGGACATCGGCCGGGTCGATCGCCGCCTGATACACATAGGAAACACCCGATTTGTTGACCTTGAGGAATCCTTTCTTGGCCAGATTCTGCATGATGGTCATGATCGTGGTGTAGGCCACGGACCGTACGCTGAGGATTCGATCGTGAACCTGGGAAACCGTTGCGGTTTTCAATTCCCAGACCACATTGAGGATTTCCATTTCGGTGTCGCCGAGAGCGAAGGTTGATTTGTTCATACGAACAACATAATACTAATGAGGTAGTATATCAAGGGGGAAGTGGATGCTGTCCGCAAGTATCACTTAATAACACCGTTATGAGGCGAATATGGCGAATCTATAGTGCCAGATTACGTAACGATTTCAGGTCGTAGGTCGATTATTATCATGTGACTACATCGATTTGACAGGGCAATAAGTAACACTGTCCGCAAGTGAATCTAAACACCGTGCTAATTCTGCAGTCGGAACACGATCGGCATTTCCATATACGCCGGAATCGGGTACCCGTCGATGTCGAGGGCGGGGGTGAATCGTGATTGCATGATTGCCCTGACGGCCGCCTCGTCACAACCGCCACCTATTCCCCTGATTACCTTTGGATTCAAAGCTCGTCCCGTTCCGTCTACGATAAATCCGACAACAACCTGTCCCTGGATCCTATTGCGACGGGCTTCTTCCGGATAATCGACCCTCGTGTAAAGCGATTGCATCCCACCAACCGGTTCCGGCATCTTCACAGGAATGGCTCCAAGTGGTTTTTTCATGATACGGGCTCCGTCTTCGGTCGCGATGACGAGCGAATCTCCGATTTCTGCCACATCATACACGTTGTTCGATAGTCCTTCCTCGAGTCGATACAAGGTGGCCCGGCCCGTGGCGGGATATAACCGAACCCAGCCATCTTCGCGAGTGCCAAGCAAGTGATTGAAGCCTGCGCGAACCCCATAGACACGCATTTCGGTTGGATTCTCACTGAGTTGATAGTGGGTGAATCGCTTCAGGTCTTCCTGGATTTTCACGATTCCTGCCAATGAGGAGGTATAGATATCATTTTTGAAGCGCACGATGCCATCTGGAAGTAGCTCGTGATGGGAAATACCCAGAATCAGATGGGCAAACGTGGTGTCGGGAAGAGTGTGTTCGAGGTATGCCGCACCCAATCCTCCTTCATCTAGCATCACCCATCTTCCATTCTTTTCAAATAAAATCGCATTCCGATTGTAGGGAAGCTCTTCATCCTGGTCGATGATCTGCGCCTCAAGACGTTCAAGATCCACATGAGCCAATCCGCCATTGAATCCGATGTACATTCCGGAATCGGTGGCTTGGCAGGCTTGGATGACCGGTGGCACCTGCTTCCCGTGCAGAAATTGCAACGAATCGATTGAACGAATCGCCGCATCCGTTCCTCTGATATGAAGCCAGCCAAGCGGAACGGGTCCTGCGATGAACGATCCTCGTGGCGCTTGTGCTTCCTTCAATCGTCGGTCTTCGGGATAGGATCCGACGGAAATCACCAAGCCATTTTCCAGGTCGCAAACGTGTCCGAACCAATCCGCTTCCGGCCAATCCATAGTCAACGGAACGGGTGGTTGATCGGATTTCTTCACCCAAACAGCACGATTCTCAACCATCACCAGAGTGTTTTCGATGGTACCCATTGAATGGATGAACCGATCAAGCAAGGGTTCGGATGCCAGCGTATCGATGGTGACGATAACCGGAACCTCGAGGGTAAACCATTCCGCGGGCGGCTCCGGTGCTGATGGTACGAGAGCGGATTTGCAAGAAACAAGGATGATGAAAAGCAGGGGGATGTATTTCATGGGGGATCGTGTGTTTTGGATGAATCGGCTGTAATTCGGTTCAATTCGGTCAGTTCTTTTTCGGTCATGTCGCGCCATTGTCCGATGGGAACATCCAGCACCAGATTCATGATGCGGACGCGCTTGAGCTTGACCACCTCGTAACCAAGAACCTCGCACATGCGTCGGATCTGGCGGTTCAATCCTTGTGTGAGGATGATGTTGATGCGCTTGGGACCAATTTGCTTCACGTCGCATGGCCTTGTCACGGTGTCCAATATCGGGACTCCGCTTCGCATCTTATTCAAGAATTCGGGTGTGATGGGTTTGTCTACCATCACCACATATTCCTTTTCATGATGATTGCGCGCACGAAGAATCTTGTTCACGATGTCGCCGTCGTTGGTGAGAATGATGAGTCCTTCGCTTTCCTTATCCAGACGTCCGACCGGGAAAATGCGCTTCGGGTGCTTCACAAAATCAATGATGTTGTTCTTTTCCCGCTTCTGGTCGGTGGTGCAGACAATACCGACGGGTTTGTTCAATAAGATGTAGACGGGCTTTTCTTTCGGGGGCGATATAGCGCGGCCATCTACCTTCACCACATCGCCATCGGTGATTTTCGTACCCATTTCAGGGACTTTCCCATTGATCGTGACTCGTCCTTGCTCGATCAGTTTATCGGCTTCGCGACGGGAACAGAAGCCGGATTCGGAGAGGAATTTATTGATGCGGGTCATGAGTAAAGATACGGGATGGGGGAGATGCTGTCCGCAAGTCAATCTAAACTCATCTCAAAACTCTACTTTCTGGGATTGAGAGTGTACAACTAAGTAATTAGATATCAATAGGATATAAAAAACATTGAATTTGTTATTTATATGGATTGAGTGTCCGCAAGTGGTTTTAGAGTCTAGCCTATTTATAAAACGCTGAAAGGATTTATTAGGATCGGTTTCCAGGATAGTACGGCATCAGTCTCGTCCATTATTCTATTTTAATAACAAAAAATAGCACAGATTTCGGAAAGAAATTACGTAATAAATTTGTTTCGTAAGTATAATAATAACAATGTAATACATTAATTTGACAGGACAATAAGTATCGCTGTCCGCAAGCTAATCTATAATCCTATCCAATACACGCATGTTCGCGATGGCATCGGTGATGGGGATGGGGACCGGCGCATCATCGATGATGGCTTGCGAAAAGGCTTCACCCTGCAAGGTGTACATGTCGGAATAACCGAAACGAAGGACATCACACATCCCGCCGATCCTTACCGTCACGGTGCGCTCGATGTGATCCCCGGCATTATAGGGCACATTCAATTCGAGGCTTCCTTTCGTGCCATAAATCACAGCTGATTGGCGATTTTCGAGCTGTGTGGAGCAAAGGATGCTGGCCGCACCATGCTCAAATTCAAGGATGGCGCTCGTCCAGATGTCGGTCTTGAATACTGGATCCCGCTTCACAACGGATCTCACTCCAACCGGCTCATCGCCGAATATCCATCGTGCCAAGTTCACACCATAACAGCCGATATCGAGCAAGGCTCCGCCGCCGATATCCGCCTGGTTCCTCAAATTCGCCGGATCCACATTGTAGTAGGTGAAATCGGTATTCAGATGGCGCACATCCCCGATCCCGCCCGATCGGATGATATCGAACACGGCTGTCCATTGCGGATGAAACCGATACATGAACGCCTCCATCACCTTCACAGTCGGACATCGCCGCTGCGCATCCAGCAATTGCTCCGCTTCTGTCGCCGTGATGGCAATCGGCTTTTCGCAAAGAACATGTTTTCCAGCCTCCATCGCCAAAATGGTATATGGCACATGCAAATGGTTCGGAAGTGGATTGTACACGGCATCGATCTCGGGATCGGCTAGCAAAGCCTCATAACTCCCATAGTGTTTTGGGATCCCCAGCTTCGCGGCCGCATCCTGCGCTGCCACCTCCGAACGTGACGATATCGCCACCACATCCCCATTCCGCATCTTTTGCATGGATGGAATCACCCGCTTCATGCCGATATTGGCCGTACTAAGCACTCCCCATCGAACCCGTTTTGACTTTGTATCCATGCTTGAAAGTACGCATCTGTCCGCCGCTATTGAATTATCCCAAAAATGGATTCATTCTGATGATGCGACAACTTGCTGTGTATGATGTGCTGAGTCGGCAGGTTGCGGCATTGATGACTAAATACAAATCCTTAAATTCTACTCCATGATTCTGACACTCTTACTCCCAATCTTGCTAATGACCGGATTTGCCGCTGAGCCCGCTTCCGACGACCGTTTCGTTCATACGGTGTTTTTCTGGGTGAAAGCGGATGTGACCCAAGAACAAAAGGATGCTTTCTATCAAGGTCTATTGAAGCTCAAAACCATAGATGCCATCGAAACCGGTTATGTAGGTGTACCTGCTCCGACGAACCGGCCGGTGATCGATTCGAGTTATGAGTATTCCATCACCTTTGTGTTCAAATCGGCTGAAGACCAAGATGCCTATCAAGTGCATCCGGAGCATCATGAATTCATCGCCGCCTACAATCACCTTTGGGAAAAAGTGGTTGTATATGATGCGGTGTCACCTAAATAAATCTTATCCATGAAACTCATAGTCCTTCTATTGTTATTCATTCCGATGAGCGCGCAGGCGCAGACATTGCCTTTTGTGAAGGTGGACGGAAACCGGTTCGTGAATGAACATGGTGAAACTGTGGTGTTCCGTGGAATGTCCACATCCGATCCCGACCGTCTTGAAAAAGCCGGGGAAATGGAACAAAACGTACTTGCAAGCCGCCCGCGATTGGAACTCGAATGTGGTGCGGTTTCCGGTCCATCCTGCAGCCTGGCGCGAGCGAGGCGAGCAAGGGTTTCTGATATGGCTGGATGACGACATCAAATGGGCCGGTGAGCTGGGGATGAATGTGATCATCGATTGGCACAGCATCGGAAATCTGCGGACAGAAGTGTTCCAAGCACCGATTTACAACACCTCGAATGCCGAAACCTATCGGTTTTTGCGGACGATCGCGGCGCGATATAAAGACATTCCGGTGATCGGTGATGAAACCTATGGCGAAGCGATCATCGGCTTTTTCAAGAAAAAGATGACCGAGCTGAATCGCTGATTATTATTCTTTAAATGTGAGGATGAAGGTGGCGCCTTCGTTGGGTTTGCTATCCACTTCAATGCGACCACCCAAGCTGGTGATGTGGCTATGGATGAGGTAAAGGCCAATGCCTTTGCTGTCTTCGTTTCCATGGAAGGTTTCGCGAAAACCGAACAGCTTGTCGCGCATGGAATCGAGGTCGAATCCGAGCCCGTTGTCTGAAAAAATCACTTTAGAATAGCCGTTTCCAGATTGGGATGAGACATGCACCGATGGTCGTAAACCCGGTTTTTTGTACTTGATAGAATTCGTGATAAGATTTAGAAACACACTTTCGAGAAACTTCAAGTTGAATCGAATCGTGGGTGCTTCACTGAAATCGAAATGGACATCCAAATCGGCGCGATGAGTGAGGGAGCCGATCGAACCAAGCACACTGTGTAAGCATTCTTCGAGATCGCAATCTTCGAGACTCACAAGCAGGCTGTCTTTTGTACTTAAGACATCCACATAAGCATCCAACGTTTTTTTGAGGCTGTCGGTCGCGGTTTTAAGAATTTGAATGAAACCGACGGTTTCGGGATCCTGGATTTTCGACAGGTCGATGAGCTGAAACACGGCGAGCAAGTTATTCACTGGTGAGCGCAGATCATGAGCCGTAGTATAGGTGAGCTGCTTGAGGTCGCTGTTGATCCGCGTGAAGGAAGTGAGGAGTTCGTTCCGTGTGAGATCGAGCTTTTTCTTATGAGTGATGTTCTTGGCGATGGCATAGATCAGGCCGGCATCCCCGACAGGAATGGAGGTCCAAGCCAGCCAAACCACATCGCCATTTTTGGTGATATACCGATTATCGAAATTAAGTAATGGCGAACCTTTAATCAGATGCTCGCGATGTTTTGCGGTAAGTTCACGATCATCCGGGTGGATGAATTCGGATATGGGCCGCGATCGAAGCTCATCAACCGAATACCCCAACAGTTGGCAAACAGCGGGGTTCACTTTCCGGAAATATCCATCGTTACCGGCTACGATCAAAAGATCGTGAGTGAGTTCGAAAAAAAGGTCGAGGTCGATGGCGTCGTCGATGCCCACAAACGTAGTGGCTAAGTCGCAGGGGTTCTGTTGGTTAGCAATATATCGAAACGGGGTGGATTCATCAGGATGGAGTCGTTCGATGCAGCATATTTGCTGTGAATCCGGACACGATGAGAAGCATAAGGAGATCGGATGGGGATGGTGGTGGGTCTCCAACGGTCGCCCTGTGGTTGAATCCGATGTATCGCCACGCTATGGAGGAATATAATGTGAGGACGACGCGCTTGGTGGAGTCGCTTATCTCGAAGCGTCGTGTGATCAAGCCCTTCGATTTCATGAGATAATCTTTGCCGTTGAGATGGATGCGGACTTTGGAATTCCATTTGGGTTGGATGCTACCAATGGCGATGTCGTTCATGACAATCGACGAGCTGAAATTAAAGAGGGATGTGGGGACGAATTGAATTGTCGAATCCGCGAACGTTGCCAAGCCACGTGTTCCGAACAGGCTTTGGGATTTGACGCGGGCGAGAGTCGTGTCGTTATGGGTCAGGATGGAGAAAGATCCCTTAAAGGATGTGGTGCGAAGGAATAAATTGTTATTCATGAAGTATTAGTGTCCGCAAGTCCTCGATGTATTAATTCCGATGCAATAGAACCGATTTTATAGGACGATGGTACGTGACAAATTGTGAAATGTGTGCAGGAGCCGGTTGACAAGCACAGATTCCACAGAGAAATTTCGTAATGATTCTTGTAAGTATCATTATGGTATTATTGAGGATAAGATTATTTGATAGGACAAAAAGTAACGCTGTCCGCAAGTCAACATAGATACCATGCAATCAATCATCCAAAATCACAACGGTCGCTCGTAGCTGATGCGCAGAAAAATACCCATACCCACCAATGATGTTCGTTGGGGCATTGATGGGTTCATTCGCTAGCGAAGCGATCAATCCTCCCGTGCGTCGACGCGCATCTAGGAATCGGTAATAACCCTCTTCTATATTCGACAAGACAACGATGACGGTATCTCCAGCCAGACCTGGATCCAGATCGATCTGTCGTCGGATTCGCCTTTCTTCAGCCACACGGTCTGTGAAAACCTCGCTGTGTAGCAAGAGATTCGAGTCTCGAAAAAAGAGAGAATCCAAATCATCTCCTCCAACCGGCACATTGTACACATGGAGGGCGAAATAATTCTGTCCGACAGGATCATCAATAAAAATACGGAGGCGTTTCAAATCGAATACACCCAAACGTGTATTTTCATAGGTTGCGGTGTCGATGGAAATAGGTAGCATCCTCGTTGCTATCGCTTGTACCGACAGCCCGGTCGTTGAATCATAAACAGACAGATAAACGAGTGATCCTGCCGCACTTTCTGGAGATTCACCACCGTAGAATCCAGGAATTCCTAGTGTTGGAAGAGTATCGGTTGTCAGTGAATTCGAGACCAAAATTCGTCCATCTGACACGAACAAGGAAGCGATTAAATCTTCTTCCAATGCATTGACAGATCGGCCGGAAAGTGGTGAGAAACTGCGAGTGGCGGTCACAATCATGGTTTCGTTGTCTATCATCACACTCGATATGACCAAGGCTTCGTCAGCCGGATCTACCTTGAGAGGCAATTCGAATAGCTCGCATGAAGCGAGAATTATGACAAATAAGAATGGATAGAGTCGCATCATTTGCTGTGAAATCGAAAATTATACGCGATGGATGGAAACACACCGAACAAGCCTTGCTGCATGTATTCAAGGCTACTTCCGTTGGACCTGAAGCTGACTCTGTACGGCGCCGCGCGGTTATAAAAATTATAGGCACTCAAATGCCATTCACCTTGTCCATACTCTCGAAGGCGACCTTTGATGATCAGATTGATGTCCAATCGGTGGGATGAGGCCAATTCGATCGCATTTCGCTTGCTGTAAATAGGAACCAATTCGACGCCGGTAAGTGATGCATTCGGCATAAGGTATTGTCCCGTCTGGGCAGTCATATGGGCACCCGACATATAAACCCAACTCACTGACCAAAGCATGTTTTTCGATAAATCCACCATCGCAACAGCAGAGATGTTGTGTCTGCGGTCGAATCGATCAGGATAAGATTCGCCACCATTCAAACCTTCGAATTGACGATCCGTTTTGGACAACGTGTATCCGATCCATCCGTTCGCCCACCCGCTGTGTTTCTGGATAAACAGCTCGAATCCACGTGAAAGCCCGTTTCCGCGCAACAATTCCGACTCGAAACGATCATTCAATATGAGTCGTGCGCCTTCTTTGTATTCAATGAGGTTTTCCATCCGTTTCGTAAACAACTCGACCGAATAGGTGATATCCAGCACCTTTTTGGATCCGAAATATCCGATACTGACTTGGTGGGCGGATTGGGGCTTCACATTTTCAGTAACCGGATACCAAAGATCTGTGGGAAGGGCGATGGCCGACGACGAAACCCGATGCATGTATTGCCGCATCCGGCTATATCCAAATTTGATTGAATGATCTGCGCTGATCAGATATCGGATTGATGATCGTGGCTCGAATCCACTATATGTCTTACCCGACCATGCCGACGAATACCGAATTCCATTCTCCATCCTCCAGCGATCATTCACATCCCAATCGACAGAGCCATGTAGTTCCGCTTCGGTACTACGGATATTGGGACTGTCAGAGGTTCCAATCAACTCCGAAATGTTTCCTGACGTGTTCACCACATTTGGACGAAATCCATGTGTCACCACACTTCCACCATATTGATATCGAAGTCCGTGTCTCGGGAAGGTTTCCCAATCCAACTTGATTCCGATGTCTTGGATTTTTGAGGTGATGAGAATCGAATTATCGACGAAATCGCCTCGTATATCATAATTGAAGCGGGTTTGGTGCAAGGTGACATTCGAAAACGTTTTTCCACTTGCATACACATGGTTCCATCGAGCCGTCGTGATCCAATTCCCGAGAGTGAACCCGAAACCGAGGTCTTCTTCATTCTCGCTGCGGTCTTGAAAATTGAGGATATCATCTCCGAAATACGATGAAAGGTAGACGCGATCCGATTCCGAAATCCGGTAATTCAACTTCGCATTGACATCATAAAAATAGTAGGGAAGATCCACGTTCACCGATTTCAGCACTTGATCTATATACGTGCGTCGACCCGCAAGCATGAAACTCATCCGATCTTTGATCAATGGCCCGTCGATCATGATACGCGATGTGAGCAAACCCACGCCTCCGCGCACATTCCATCGTTCAAGACTCCCTTCGTTCATTCGGATGTCCAGAACGGATGACAATCGGCCTCCATAACGTGCTGGAAACGCACCTTTAACAAGTTGGATGTCGTTTATCGCGTCTGTATTGAATACCGAGAAAAATCCAAACAGATGACCCACATTATAGATGACGGCATCATCAAGCAACACTAGATTTTGATCATCGGTCCCACCGCGGACGAACATGCCACCGGTTGCTTCATTTCCTTGGGTTACACCAGGCATGAGCTGCATCACTTTCAGGAGATCGGCTTCGCCAGCGAAGGATGGAATTCGATTCACATCCGCGGGTTTGATGGAAATCGAACCCATGCGAACGGATTGAATCGCTTCTTGATGGATCCGATCGTCGGTGACGGTCACATCACCCAGTTGTGTCGATTGCTCGACCAGCAGGATTTCTAGGATGGATGTGGAATCGGATAGGATTCGGATGTGTTTCGTTTCGAATCCGATATACGAAATGCGAACATCCGCTGGAATACGGGGAAGTGTGAGTGAGAAGAATCCGTAGTTGTTGGTCACGGTACCTCGACCACTTCCTTCATCCAATATTGTGGCTCCCAATAGGGCTTCTTTATCAAAAGAATCATACACATACCCGCTGATGGTGACTTGAGCCAAGGTCACTTTCGTCACCCCAAAAGACATCAGAATCAGGAATGCGAGGAATCGGTTCATAGGCGCCATTCGATTCCGAAATGTGTGCCTCGTGATGTGCCTCTGAATCGGGACCCATCGATTTTCATGAGCCAGAGGGTTGGTTGCTGTTCGAGGAGGAGAAACGAATTTCGGGTGATTCGGAACCGCATTCCGAGCATGGCACCAAGGCCGAATTGGGATCCATTTGATGCGAAAAAGCGGTCAGAACCGTGACGAATCCGGCTTCCGGTTGGAAAACCAAGTAACAGATGCCCACCTAGTCGGAATGAGAAGCGATTGTCCGATAGATACAGGCGATTGTACCCTCCAGAAACATTGAAGAATTGGTTTTGGGATCGGATTCGTAGTGTATCGGAGTCCACATTCAATAAATAAAGCGATGTCATGGATTCGGAACGCCCGAAACCAGCCCAGGCTTCGGCATTGGGATGATCGGAATTCTGGAAACGGAATCGGAATTGAATTCCACCCGTGGAATGCCTGGGCACGAGTGTGAAAAATGCAGCACTATCAGCAGGATGGAAAAGGATGGGATTTCGGGAATCCGCTACGAAATTGGAATATGAAGGGCCCCTTAGATCACCCTCAAAGACGGATAGGACCGCATCCGAGCCAGTCAATCTCCATCCACTTATTTGTGCGAAAAGAGGCGCCGGAATAAGGCAAGTTAGCGCAAAAACGAGTGTGACCGTGGTTGAAAAAAAGGTTGATCGACACATGTTGGCCTGCTCAAAATGAGCTATTGATCCCAAATTCATTCTTGTGAAGGGGCAGTATATTCACAATTCATCTGAAAAGCATAAGTTGCACACCATGATGCAACATGCACAGATTCCACAGATTAATTACGTAATGAAATTGTGATGTAATTGTAATTTAAATAAATGTTTACGAGCATTTGACAGTGGAGTAAGTAACACTGTCCGCAAGTCTACATAACAATCTATCAAATCGTCCTGTTCATGAACTTCCCCACGCCGCACACCACCCTATTCGTCATCCTCATCCTCGCGGCGACGGCCACATGGCTCCTCCCCGCCGGACAGTACGATACCCTGCGTTACTCCGCCGAAGATTCGGCCCTTATTCTGAGTTCTCTCGACACCGAACGCCAGCTAGCACCTACCCAAGCCACGCTCGACAGCCTTGGCCTACCCACCCGCATCGCTCAGTTCACGAATGGTGAGCTCACGCGTCCAGTGAAAGTGCCAAACACGTATCGCAGCCTCGAACCAGCCGGCCAGGGCCCCATCTCGATTCTTTACGCCGCATTGAAAGGCACCTATGATGCCATCGACATCATCCTGCTCGTCATGATGATCGGAGGCTTCATCCGAATTTATAACACATCCGGTGTATTGCAAATCGGCATCCAACATCTGGCATTGCGATTTCGTGGCCACGAACGATGGCTCATCGTCATCATTGCGACACTGATGACCGCCGGTGGAACCACGTTCGGACTCGGTGAAGAAACCATCGCATTCTATCCGATCTTGGTTCCGATTTTTCTCGCGGCGGGCTACGACCGATTGGTTCCGGTCGCTGTGATTTTCGCTGGATCCCAATTCGGGATCATGGCATCCACGGTCAATCCGTTCAGCGTCATCATCGCATCGGACGCGGCAGGAGTGGCATGGGACAGCGGTATCGCCCTTCGGATTGCCATGCTCATTCTCGGATTTGCCGCGATTGTCTGGTACACCATCCGATATGCTGAATCGGTGAGAAAAAATCCAACGATGAGTTTGCTTTCTTTGGATGAGCGTGCGGATGCGCTTCCCTATTCGACCGACATCCCGACTGACATCACACCCATGACATGGCGCCATAAAGCCATGCTTTCACTATTCGGATTGACGTTTGTGGCCATGATCGTCGGTATCACGATGTTTCATTGGTGGATGCTCGAAATGTCGGCGCTGTTTCTGGGTTCGGCCGTGTTATCTGGCATCCTACTCGGATTGAAAGAAAAAACACTCGTCCATGAATTCATTCTAGGAGCGGGCGAGATGGTTGGCGTGTCGCTCATCATCGGTTTAGCTCGCGGTGTGACCGTTCTGATGAACGATGGGTTGATCATCGATACGGTTCTGCACAGTGCGACAGGACTGATGGCCGGAATGCCTCAATCCGTGTTTCTTTTCGGACTCATTGTCGTGTTTTTTGTGCTGTGCTTTTTCATCACAAGCACATCCGGCTTGGCCTTGATCACCATGCCAATTTTCGGAGCCCTTGCCATCAGCAATGGGATTGCTGCCGAATCGATTGTGACGGCCTACTCCTTCGGCGTCGGAATGATGTTGATGATCGCTCCAACAGGGCTGGTGTTACCGAGCTTGGCGATGGTGAATGTGAAGCTTTCCACCTGGCTGAGATTCATCATGCCGCTGATCGGCATCCTGTTCGTGATATCAGCGTTGTTGATCGTGGTTGGAGGATAGTTAGGAGTGTATGTAGACTGTCCGCAAGTGGTCAAACTGCCGATTCCGATTCCATATCATCGTTTTTTAAGCTTCGTTTCTAGATTTGTTCTGTGAAAACGGTGCACGGGGTCTCGTTTTGTACAAATTCCACAGATAAATTACGTAACGATTTATCTTGTTAAGATTAAATATAATAATGAGTTGCGACTATTTGATAGCGCAATAAGTATGAGTGTCCGCAAGTATCACTTTACTCAGCGCTTATCTCTTCAACTCTTCTAATTTCTTTGTCGCGAACGCCTTCATCTCGTCGTTCCCTACCTCAATCATGCGTTCATAAGCGGCGATCGCTTCAGGAATATTCCCGAGTTCTTCATGCGACATTCCAAGCATGTAATAGACCGACCCATTTTCCGGATCCAGTCGAACGGCTTCCACCAAGTGCGGAATGGCCCGCGTATAGTCTCGATCCTGAATGTGGCTCAATCCGATCACCGCTTTCGTGTTCCCATCCAGTGGGAAGGACTCGCTCAAACGTGTTGCAACGCTTCGGATATTCCGTGTGGGTGGATGTTCCATGGCGATCCACTGTTGAAGGTGATCGTGCATGGTCATCAAAAACACGTCACGCGCCTCCTCCATCGGCTGATTTTTCTCCCATAACCACTGATGCTCAAAACGGTCGCTCGCATCCAGTAGATTCAGCATGAGGTCGGCCTGATCGTCGAAATACCCGCGCTGATTCATCGCGAAAATGGTTTTGAGCCACACGTCCAAGCGCCGCGGTTGAATGCCTACGGCCGTATTCAGATGCCGCAACGCCAATGTGAACAGCGAATCGGAACCGCTCCGGGAAGATCGCTCATAGTGAAAATTGAATGATGCCACATGCATATCGATATCATTCGGCGCAAACGTCTTCCATCTATTCAGATAGGCTTCCGTGGATGTGGAATCACCCTGATCAATCAGTTGATACGCGGTCTCAAGATCGTATTGAAGTTGCGCGGAAAGCGGACTCGCTATGGAAATAAGAATGAGAAGAAAAAACAGTCGGGATGTCATTCTATCAATATACCGACCCATTCTGCACAGATTTCACAGTTTTTTTACGTAATGAATCCTCTGTATAAGAGTAGTAAATACAGAATCATGCGACGATTTGATAGGTCAATAAGTATGTGTGTCCGCAAGTCCCCTTTCTCCTTACTTTTCCCATCTTATGATCTCCCAAATCCTATCTCCGACCTTCGTCCTCGACGAAGCCCGCGCCCGCGCCAATATCCGCTTCATGGTTGAAAAGGCCGCTGCGCACAACCTCCGCCTTCGTCCCCATCTCAAAACGCCGCAATCGATCGATGTGGCCCGATGGTATCGGGATGTGGGCGTTACCTGCGTCACGGTGTCGTCAATCGACATGGCCGAGTACTTCGCCTCCGACGGCTGGACCGACATCACCCTCGCCATCCCTCTCAATATCCGCGAATGGCCACGGATCCAAGCCCTGGCCTCACGTATCCGGCTGAACCTTGTGGTGGATTCTGAAGTTGTGTTGAACCTGATTCCCGATTCCCGATTCCCTATTTCTGTCTTCATCAAAATCGACGCGGGGTACCATCGAACCGGCATCCCCGCCAACAATCACGACCGAATCGCCGCCCTAGTAAACAAACTCAACGCATCACCTGGCTTCGAGTTTACCGGCTTCATCACCCACGCCGGACACAGTTACGCCTGCCGATCCCATTCCGACATCCGTGCATTGCATGCGGAGCAATTGCGCCAACTACTACCCCTTAAACAGTTCGGCGGCATTCTTTCCATCGGCGATACGCCGACTCTCACGGTTTCCGAACATTTTGACGGCATCGATGAGATCCGACCCGGGAATTTCATCTTCTACGACATGAAGATGGTTCAGATTTCGGCATGTACTCCTGAGAAGATTGCGGTTTGCATGGTAGTGCCGGTCATCAGCACCCATCCCGATCGAAATGAAGTCATCATCAACGCCGGCTCCGTCCATTTCTCAAAAGATTCTTTTGTGGATGATGCCGGACAGCAACGCTTCGGGCAGGTGGTCCAACTGACCGACTCTGGTTGGGGTGAAGTGGTTGATGGCGCCCATGTCCGTAGTCTATGTCAAGAACATGGATTTGTGACGGGTCCGCCGGAGTACATCAGATCGATCAAAATCGGCGATTTGGTCGGTGTGCTTCCTATCCATTCCTGCCTCACCGCAGATTGCATGGGCGAATTTTTGACCACGGCCGGTAACAGGCTCGTAATGATGAAGTAACGGTTTAATAACACACGACGGGTAGCTTTTGGCATCTTAGATTCCTAAACAAAACCCATTGTGTATGTCACGTCACTTAAATCATCTGATCATCTATATACTAGTCTTGAGTTTCGGCGCAACCACTGCCATTGCTCAACAAAACGGAGCCATCAAGGGAAGAATCGTCGATTCCGACGGTCTTCCGATGCCAGGCGCCAGCATCCGTATCACCGAACTTCCAAATCTTGGCACATCCAGTGATGTGAATGGTCAATACAACCTGCTGTCTATCGCATCGGGTTCGTACACACTCACCGTTTCGTATATCGGATACACCACGGTCAGCATGCCGGTCTCGGTTGTGGCCGGCGTGACGACCACTCAAGATTTCCAGCTCACTGAAGGGGCTACCATCGGTGAAGAAATACTCGTACTTGGGGATGGTTTGCGTGGCCAAGCCCGTGCGTTGAACCAACAGCGCAATAACATGAACATCACGAATGTGGTGTCATCCGACCAAGCCGGTCGTTTTCCGGATGCCAACATCGGCGATGCCCTGAAACGGATTTCAGGTATCACAATTCAAAACGACCAAGGGGAAGCGCGCAACATCATTATCCGTGGGATGGCACCACAACTGAACTCGGTGACCATCAACGGCGAACGGATCCCATCCGCCGAAGGCGACAACCGGAACATTCAATTGGATCTGATCCCTACCGATATGATCCAATCGATTGAAGTGAACAAAGCGGTAACGCCGGATATGGAAGCGGATGCGATCGGTGGTTCTGTCAATTTGGTGACACGTTCGTCACCCAATGAGTTCCGTCTATCCGGAACAGCCGCCAGCGGATTGAACCTACTCAGCAATCGTCCAATCTGGACCGGTGGTCTCGTCATCGGTGACCGTTTTCTCGATGGAAAACTTGGCGCCGTACTATCCGCTTCTTACAACTATCATGATTTTGGATCCGATAACGTGGAAGCTGAATGGTACAAAAGTGATACAGATCAGGTTACCCTTGACGAGTTCGACATTCGGAAATACTTGGTCCGTCGTGAGCGCAAAAGCACCTCGCTTTCGTTGGATTATCGTCTTAACGACGAGAACATCCTCTATTTGAATGGCATGTACAACTGGCGCGACGACTGGGAGAACCGCTATCGTATGCGCGTTAGCCAGATTGGTCGCACGTTCGATAACGGAACGGCTGTTTCGACTGGAAACAACGTATGGAATCTCCCCGCTCGTGTTCAATTCCAAACCAAAGGCGGTATCGACGATGATCGCACGAAAATGCGCCGTCTCGAAGATCAGCGCAATCGAAACCTCTCGTTGGGCGGAAATCACCTGCTTGGTAGCTTGAGGGCTGATTGGTCTATCAGCTACGCCAAATCCTCCGAAGAGCGCCCGAATGAGCGCTACATTGCCTTCCGTCGCGGTGGACGTGCAACCACACTCAATTTGAGCGATACCCGTAAGCCAATCATTGGCCTGGTGAACCCAGACGATGCCCTTGCCTTTGGCCTGAATGATCTATCCCAATCGCAAGAGAAAACCTTTGATGAAGACAAAAATGCGCGTATCGACTTCATCTTTCCATATAGTGAGGATGGGTTGGTCAAGTTCGGTGGTCGTGCGCGACTCAAACACAAAGAAGTGGACAACAACTACACCGTCTACGAGCCGATCGATGGAACGATGATGCCGAATATGGGATCGGTGCCGCTCTCCGATCAGACCGATAGTGGCTTCCTCGCCGGCTCCCAATACGCTGCGGGTCGTTTTCCAACGGCCGGATATTTGGGTGGTTTGGATTTGACCAATCCAGCCTTGTTTGATTCGGAAGACGCGCTTGAAGAGTATATCACAAGCAACTACGAAGCCGATGAATCTGTCTATGCCGGTTACGTCATGGCCGACCACCGCGTGAACGATCAACTTTCCGTATTGGCCGGTGTTCGTTTGGAATACACATCGATGGATTACATCGGTAACCTATTCGATATCGACAATGAAACGGTGACCAAAGCACCGGGCTCCAACTCTTATCTGAACGTGCTCCCAGGCGTGCATGTGCGCTATGCACTTGAAGAGAACACGATCTTCCGTTTCGCATGGACGAACACCATCGCCCGTCCGAATTACTTCGATCTCGTACCTTATGCCGAATACGTGGCTGAAGATGCCGAGCTAACACGTGGAAATCCGAACCTGAAAGCCACAACGGCGATGAACTTCGACTTGATGGCCGAGCATTACTTCAGCAATGTCGGTATGGTATCCGCCGGATTGTTCTACAAAGATGTGAACAATTTCATCTACTCCCAGACCCGTGCGAACTACACAGATCCGGTGTTTGGTCCAGGTTTGGAGTTCACCACTGCTGCGAACGGTGGAACTGCGGATGTGTACGGATTGGAGATCGCATTCCAACGCCAAATCTGGAAAGGACTTGGACTCTACGCGAATTATACCCGCACCGAGTCGACTACCACCGGCGTTGAAGGCCGTGAGAATGAGGATCTTGGCCTGCCAGGAACCGCAAAAAACATGCTGAATACCTCGCTTTCCTACGAGACACAGAAACTCAATCTTCGTGTTTCGATGAACTACGCAAGCGATTACGTGGATGAATTAGGTGGCGAGGCGTTCGAAGACCGTTACTACGACAAACAGACATTCATCGATGTCAATGGTTCCTACAAATTCACAAGTCGTATCCGCTTGTTCGCAGAGGTCAACAACCTCACCAACCAGCCGTTGCGCTACTACCAAGGGGTATCTAGCCGCACGATGCAAGTTGAATACTACAATGTCCGCTTCAACGTCGGTATCAAAGCCGATCTGTTCTAAATTGACCACTAAGCAAGATTACCCGCTTCATCCGACCGGATGGGGCGGGGTTTTATTTCTGTTGATGATCGGATGCCGTCCTGAACCCGCTCCGAATCCTCTAAGCTATCCTACGTACGCTTCGCCGGATTCATCCACGGTAAACGTCGTCATCGAAATCCCAGCCGGTAGCAACGATAAGATCGAAATCAATAAAGTCTCTGGACTCTTCGAGATCGATCGCGTTCTCAACTTCCTTCCCTACCCGGTCAATTACGGGTTCATTCCATCCACATTGGGCGGCGATGGAGACGCCTTGGATGTGCTCGTGCTCTCGAAACGGCTTGAAACGGGAACCCGGATTATAGCCATTCCAATTGCTACGTTAAGCCTGATCGACAAGGGTGAGATGGACGACAAAGTGCTTCTTATCCCCGTCGATTCCACCCTTCGCGTGGTGCCCTGCGAAACCTGGGAATGTCTCCAGTCCGATTATCCGGCCATTGTGGACATCTTGGAAACGTGGTTCACGACATACAAACCTCTGGGTGTGATGGTATCGGGCGGATGGATCGGCCCCGACTCCACTCGTCAGTTGATCCGGAACGCGAACGTCGACTGAATCGGACGTCCTTCTGTATTCAGAACAGCATTTCCCTCCAGATTGGATGCGGAAAAGCGGACGCTCAACGAATCAGCCCCATTGTCTTGAATTGAAATCCATCCATATTGCCCTTGCTCTCTGCTGTATCCATGACTGTATGGACCGCCTTTATAGGATCCGCGCCGGTCTAACGGAGCGGCATGAAATACAGGGAAGCCTCCCTCGGCATTCGTCCCGTCGTCCATCGCCACCATGTGCGCGTCTCCGGAAATCATGAACAATTGGATGTCATTTTCTAGGATGAAGTTGGCGATGCGGGTACGTTCCTCCGGATATCCACCCCAGTCATCGTCTTCGCCACATTCATAATTCGGTCCGCCAGGTGCATTGATCCACGGAATTCCGGAGACCCAAGCCACGACCTTGCCCTGTTGTTTCGACTCGATCAATTGATCAAAGAACCATTGCAGATGCAACTCGCTACCGAAATTGGTCCCAGCGCTTGTCCGGATGCATGAATTATCGGGATCGTAGGTTGGACGCACTTTTTGCGAGCGCAAATCAGTCAGCACAAATCGGACTCGACCCGTATCGAAGGTTTGTGAGATGGGATCATCCACACCGCCAAATGCGGTTGGATAATGCGGAATGTAGTTCCGATAGGTGGAGATGGCCACGCGTTTGCATGGAGCATTTCCGGCACTGTTGTTCGGACCAAAATCATGGTCGTCCCACATATAGGAAAATGGTGCGGCTCGAAACAAAGCGCTTTGTGTCGATGACCTTGCGACTTGCCCGATATGATCGGCGAACGCCGCTTCGCAATCGCTCTCGATATCGCCATAATGCAAATCTCCCGTCTGCAGATAAAAGAGTGGTTCGCGTAGAGCCATTTGCTCAAACAGCGGACTCTCAGATCCGGTCGCCGCACAACTTCCGACGGCCACGTCAAATGAAAAGGGTCCCTGGCTGAAGGTTGTCGCACGACCCGTAACACCATTCACCTTCCACAAATACGTTGTGGATGCATCAAGGCTTGTAATATCCACTCGGATGGGAGTCAGCGAGTCACCCGATTCGATGCGACGATTAAAGACAATGTCAGACCCTTGTAGGATCTCGACATCAAATCGTCCTGCGGACTCAGGCATGAACACCACGGAAAATGATGAATCGGTGATGGCGCCTGACCATGCGAAATCCACCTGACCTGGTTCGGTCGTTTCACATGCAACCAATAAGAAAAGAAAAGCCGGCAGGATGAGGGATGTTCGCATCATTGCGCTCCGACAATATCTTCCGCTTTATAAAAGTGAAAGGTTTTGTCGTCGGACATCGCAACAAACAATCCGTTCGGAAATTGGTCATTCAATGCCACATTCGTGATGTCGTTGCCATCGCTTTCCAAAGCCAGCACATCTACCGAACGCACATAGTCATTATTCCCTTCACGTGTATACATGTTGAAACGGCGACCTTGCTGATCGGAAAGGAGTAGAAAACCGCTGCCATCCTGGCGTTTCCAAATGGACAATCCTTCGTGGTCGCGCTTGACGTTCTCAGTTGCGAATAAAGAAATCTGAGTATCGCTGCTGTCAGGGTGCGCATGGTATTTGCGAACACCCACCGTTTCATCCGAGAAATAAACAAAACCGAGTTCATTATCGACCGCGATGGCCTCGATCTCTTTCTTGCCAGAATACATGCCGAATGTTCTCACAAGAGTTCCTGACACCGTGCTGTCTCCAGCATCCGACAACAGATATTGCCATAAGTATCCTCCGGTGGTAGGACCCGATTTTCGTCCGACAATGGCAGAAATCTGTTTAGAGGTAGGATCCGTGTACAAAGCGATTCCCATCGGATCGCGCTCGGTTTCTCCCTCAAATACCGGGATGCCGCCATTGTCAATCGGCCGCATGTCAGGGAGTGTAAATAGTCGGATGGAGTTCTCACGGCGTACGGTTACCACGGCGATGTCCACGGTATCCGCCCCGAGAACCAATCCATAGGCGATGTCGACATTGTTCGGACGATTAAGTCCGATCACACTACGCTCGCGATCAATGGTTCCATCCAGCCGGAACACATACAATCCGCCTTGGTCCGTATCTCCGCCTTTGTCGGTGCCGATCACCAAACTTTGAGAAGGATCGGTCGGATGGATCCAGATCGCCGGATCATCCGTGTCGTGAAGTACGGCTTCTGTGATGATGGTTGGTTGTACGCGTGGGACATCCGAGCAGGACATCAATACGGCCACGGCCATAATGGACAGAGTAGGTTGGTGCAATTTCATATCGAATGATAAAGAAATCGTGTAAAGACAGTGTTAACGGAAGGATTCCTATCTTCATCCCAACATGTTAGTGGTGATCAAAATCGGTTCGAACGTGCTGACGGGCTCAGACACGTTTCTTGACGAAACACGCATCGCGTCGTTAGTCTCCCAATTCGCAACTTTGCGTGCGAAAGGTCATGCCCTTGTGCTGATCTCGTCCGGCGCCGTGGCCTCGGGCCGATCACTCGTTTCGCTCAGCGACAAAACCGATATCGTCTCACGTCGCCAAGTTTTGGCTTCGGTCGGACAGCCGATGTTGATCGGGACCTACGCCCGACTCTTCAACGAATCCGGACTCACAATCGCTCAGGTTCTCGTCACGAAAGAAGATTTCCGCGACCGGCAGCACTACCTGAACATGGAGAACTGTCTGCACACATTGCTGAACAATGGCATTGTGCCCATCATCAACGAGAACGACGTTATTTCGGTGACGGAACTGATGTTCACCGATAATGATGAACTCGCCGGACTCGTCGCATCCATGCTCAACGCTCAATTGGTGATGTTATTGACCAATGTGGATGGATTGTATGATGGGCATCCAGATGATCCAGACAGCAAGCGTATCACCGATATATCGGTGAACGATACTCAAATCCTGAAAGGAATCACCGCAACGAAATCGAGTTTCGGTCGTGGCGGGATGCTCACGAAAAGTCATATCGCCCGGAAAATGGCCTCACTCGGAATTCCCGTCCATATCGCAAATGGGACCAAAGACGGCATCGTGATGGACGTCCTGAACGGGGCGGACGTAGGAACTCGGTTCGTGCCCAAGCGCGTGGCGTCGCGTCAGAAAAAGTGGATTGCTCACGCGGATGGAGCCGTGAAAGGAGAAATCCGGATTGATGAGGGAGCCCGGAACGCGTTGGCAGGGGATAAGCCCGTCAGTCTGCTGCCGGTGGGTGTCACTCATGTGGGGGGTGTGTTTCGCGCGGGGGAGGTGATCCGGATTTTGGATTCCAAAGGGAAAGCCATCGGCCTGGGGAAGGCCCAATATCATTCCGAAAAAGCGGACGAACTCAAAGGACAAAAGAATCAGAAACCATTGGTGCACTATGACTACCTCTTCCTTTTCTGAGATGTTCGCTCGTGCGAAATCCGCAACTCGTTCCATGGCCGGATTAAGCGATGATACCATCCGCATCATCCTGAATGACATTGCGGATGCGATCCTTGCGGATGTCGAGACTATCCTTACTGAAAATCAGAAGGATGTGGAACGAATGGATTCATCCGACCCCAAACTCGACCGTCTTCGCCTGACTGCAGATCGACTGAATTCCATAGCGAATGATGTACGTCGTGTTGCCGAGCTTCCATCCCCATTGCATATCACATTAGAAGAAAAGTCCGTCCCAAGCGGATTGCATCTCATTCGGAAATCCGTGCCACTAGGAGTCGTCGGAATGGTGTATGAGTCTAGACCCAATGTGACGATCGATGTCGCCGCATTGTGC
The DNA here is from genome assembly GCA_041749075.1 of Balneolales bacterium. Classification (GTDB taxonomy): domain Bacteria; phylum Bacteroidota; class Rhodothermia; order Balneolales; family HLUCCA01; genus CAMTWZ01. The sequence continues at coordinate 185,793 of JBGTBY010000031.1, forward strand.
CTGAAATCAGGAAATGTGGCCGTGCTCAAAGGCGGGAGTGATGCTTCATTCTCCAACGCCGCGCTTGTGAATTCTGTGCATCAGGTATTGGCGACGCATGGACTCGACCCATCCGTGATCACCCTGCTTCCTCCCACACGCGAAGCCACCCAAGCCTTATTCCAAGCGGTCGGATTCGTGGATATCCTGATCCCACGCGGAAGCCAAGCGCTGATCGATGCCGTGCGACGTGAGTCCCGCGTACCGGTGATCGAGACCGGCGCCGGCATCGTGCACACCTACGTGGATTCAAGCTCCGATATCGTAAAATCGTCCGCCGTCATCGCCAATGCGAAGACACGACGTGTGAGCGTGTGCAATGCGCTAGACTGCTTGCTTGTGCATACAAACATTCGTGCTGCATTACCGGATTTAGTAGCGCCACTCGCATCCTCCAATGTCATCATCTATGCGGATTCCGAATCGTACGACATCCTTCGTGGCCATTATCCCGAGTCGTTGCTGCAATCTGCCGAGCCGGAACATTTCGGAACGGAGTTCTTGGATTACAAGCTGGCAGTGAAGATCGTGTCTGGGATGGATGAGGCGCTCGATCACATCCGCACCCATAGTTCGGGTCATTCGGAAGCGATTCTCACAGAAGATTCTGCGAATGCCCGGCGTTTTCTAAACGAAATAGACGCAGCCGCGGTGTATGTGAACGCCTCAACCGCATTCACAGATGGTGGCGAGTTTGGGATGGGTGCCGAAATCGGCATATCCACTCAGAAATTGCATGCCCGCGGACCGATGGGCCTTGCCGCGCTCACATCCTCCAAATGGATCGTGACCGGCGATTATTCAGTGCGCTGAGTGTGTTCATCCAAGATGGTCGTGACCATCGGACGATAGAAGTTCCAGAAAAATCCGCGTCGGTCGTCCAAGTCATTCGTGTAGAACAACCGGCTGATCCAGTTCACTTTCCAGAAAGGGGACATCCGCATGCTGATCGGATTGTCTGCGAAATCTCCCGCGAAATAAAAAAACGTGTGTTGGTCGGACAAGCCTTCGATCACGGCGGGAAACTCCAACGGAATACCGAATCGGTCGAGTAGTTCACGGCCGGCTTCATTCGGATTCAAACGATAGGTAGACACGGTTCGAGTCGAATCACCATGCGTCACGATGTCGAACCAGAACGGATATCGGACCTTAGCTGCCATCTTGAATCTCTTTTGATCATCAATCGGTGTATGGATGAATGGTGCCACGGAAATCATATGTGTGTCTCGCTCCAAAATCACAATCTTCCCATCGTTATTCACAAATACGAGCCCAGGCTTGGTGAACGGCCAATCGCGTCCGCGTTGCGTCTTGTAGCTATCGATAATCCATTGAGGCAATTCCACATCCTGATTGATACTTAATGATTCGAAATAACGACCTGTCCACCCCGACCATTGCACATCAAACGCCTCTTCGAAACGTCGCCGTACATCGGAGCTGGTTGGAGCTGCCATCACATTGAATTCGGTGATGAGGGGTTTTCCACGCTCCTTGAAACGAAGCATCATATCCATATCCCGATGGTCTGTACCACCATATATCATGTCGGTTTGGTTCAGAGGATTCCATAACCGTTTGGATGGATCGGGCTTGATGTACATGGCATCCCATTCTTCCCGATAAATGCCGTAGGTGTCGGTCACGTACATCATGTCGTAATCATCCGCCATTGAGTCGAGCTGAGTCGAGGTGAACGAATTGAAGTCATTTATGCCGAATTTGCCCTCGCCAAGCGGGAAAAACCCGTAATAATCCGCACCAGGTTGATGATACCCACTAAGATCTTTCTTGACCCGATGGTGGCGCGTCACCCAATTGAAACTCACATGCTCGTCCATGCGATTATCGAGCACGGTCTTATCGACGATCAGAGTTTTGATCACCGTTTCGTCCGAAAACCGCCACACGAGATGGCTGACTATCGGAACGATGATGAATACAATAATCAGAAGTATGAGAACGATTCGAGCCAGCATATCAGTGTTGCGATTCCAACCAACGTTCGGTATCGATCGCTGCGGCGCAACCGGAGCCGGCTGCTGTCACGGCCTGACGATATACATGGTCTTGTACATCCCCGCAAGCGAATACGCCTTCGATGTTGGTGTAGGTCGACTTCCCTTTGGTGATGAGGTAGCCGTTTTCATCCATATCCAATACGCCTTTGAAAAGGTCGGTATTTGGTTTGTGTCCGATAGCCAGGAACACGCCCGTCACGTCGGTCAAATCCCGAGTTTCGCCAGTCACCGTGTCTTTAAGACGGACACCTTCCACGAAATCCTTCCCTAACACATCATCCACTTCCGAATTCCACGCGATCTCGATTTTTTGATGATCAAATACTCGCTGCTGCATCACTTTCGACGCACGGAATTCTTCCCGGCGATGCACGATCGTCACTTTCGATGCGAAGCGGGTCAAGTACGTGGCTTCTTCCATCGCGGTATCACCGCCACCGATCACGATCACATGTTGATTCCGGAAAAAGGCACCATCACAGGTGGCGCAGGCGGTCACACCTTTACCGCGAAGCCGTTGCTCGTTCGGAAGCCCCATCCATTTGGCGGATGCACCCGTCGCGATGATCACGGATTTGGCAAAAACGGTGTGTTCTTCATCCACAACCAGGCGGAATGGGCGGGATGTGAGGTCGGCTTCAGTCACCATCCCCCAACGGCAATCCGCTCCGAAACGTGAGGCTTGCTTGCGGAACTGATCCATCATTTCCGGACCGGTCACGCCTTCTGGATACCCAGGATAATTTTCCACTTCGGTGGTCGTGGTGAGTTGGCCACCTGGCTCCGGACCTTCAAATACCAATGGTGCCATGTTCGCACGGGCCGTGTACAATGCTGCGGTAAGGCCAGCGGGGCCGCTTCCGATGATGATGACGTCTAACGTTTTGCCAGCGAAGTCGCTCATAAAAATATCTAGATGCTATAAGGTGATGGATGCGGAAATGCGATGGGTGTTCCCCAAGATGGAGCTGTTACCCGCGAAACTGCCGAAGCCGTAATCGAGGGTGGCGCGTCCGATTCGGAAACCCGTTCCCAAGGTGGGGGAAACGGTGACGCGATCGTCGAAGGTGGTGGCCACTTCAGCCAATCCCACCCGAAAAAACAATGTGTTCAAGTAGCCAGCCTCGAGGCCGAGCCGCGGATGGAAACTCACAGGTCCTGCGTTCAGGACGAATGCCTGGCGACCTTCCGCCATCACATCCAGATCCACGCTTCCAGCCAAATCAATGTCTCCGAGGTTCACAACATACGCCGCGCCGGAACGCACATAAGGTAACGACACTTCCGAGCGGCCTTTGGGAAAGGCTTCGTTCAGTTCCGCATCCGAAAAGTAGTCGCGCAGCGGTTCGAGGCGTTCTTCATTCACGCTCCAGAATTTCAATAAGGTGGTAAGGTCCACGATAGTCACCCCGGCGCGAAGATTTCCTTGGCGAAGCAGCACCCCTGCGTCTAAAGAATACCCCCAGGCCTGCGCAAACGGACCCAAACGTCCATACACCAACTTCACATTGGTCCCCCACGACAGTCCCTCATTCACAGACGTTGCATAGGTCAACATCAGCGCCATATCCGATGCGGAAAACTCCGTGATATTGTCATTCGGGTTGGCCACGGGACGATCACGCTCGCGATCCCAGGCATTCAATGTGTTTTTGATCCCATCCACACCCTGACGGAAGAAACTGAGTCCGAGCACGGCATCCGAATCAGGCAAACGATGCGCCACAACGGCATAATCATAATTCACGGTACCGCTGAACCGCTCCGAATGCATGAACACGACTTCGGTATTGCGGATTTGCGTGAGTCCAGCCGGATTCCAAAACGCGCCGGTGGCATCATCCGCCAATGCGGTGAACGCACCACCCATGCCCAAGGCTCGGGCACCGCCGCCGGTGGAAAGGAAATCATTGCCATAACTCACCCGCGTGAATTGGGCATTCAATGCGCCTGGCATGACAACGACTGCTGCAAGAAGAAGGAAACGTCTCATATGTGGTAAACGATTGGTGATTGCAGTAGCGTGTCGGTTATCAGGCACCTCCCAAGATTCTGAAAAAACTTGCAGAGGTTTTGATGCCCCGATGGAAATCAACCAATGAGAATTTCTCGTTCGGCGCGTGGATGGAATCGCTGTTTAGGCCGAATCCCATCAAAATGCTGTCGGCATCCAGAATGCTTTTGAATTTTGCAACGATCGGAATGGATCCGCCTTCGCGAGTGAACAAAGGTTCTTTGCCATACACTTCATGAAATGCTTTGGCGGCGGCTTTCAAGCCATAGAAGTTGAGATCGGTTCCGGCCGGCATCCCGCCATGATGCGCATGAACGTCGACTTTCACACCAACGGGCGCGAGGGAGGTCACATACTCGGCGAATTTGCGGGCGATGTCGTCGGGATCTTGGTTTGGGACCAATCTCATGCTGATTTTCGCACTCGCTTTGCCTGGCAGCACGGTTTTGGCTCCTTCGCCTTGATAACCGCCCCATATGCCGTTGCAATCGAGCGTTGGACGCGCCGATGCCCGCTCCAATGTGGAATATCCTGTCTCGCCACGGACGTCTTTGATGCCTAATTCTTCCTTGTAAGCCGCTTCATTGAACGGAAGCTTCTTATAGGCTTCGCGGTCCAACTCGGTCAATGGAATCACATCATCATAAAAGCCTGGAATTTGGACCACGCCGTCTTCATCGATCAATTTCGATATGATGCGCGCCAGATCGTTGATGGGGTTCGCAACGGCTCCACCATACACACCGGAATGCAGATCGCGGTTCGCGCCGGTCACATTCACTTGCAGATACGCCAAGCCACGCAAGCCATAGGTGATGGACGGCACGTCGCGGTCGAACATCGAGGTGTCCGAAATCAGCACCATATCACAAGCGAGTTTTTCTTTCTTCTCTTTGAGAAACGGAGTGAGGTTCGGCGAGCCGATCTCTTCTTCGCCTTCGATGATGATCTTGATATTCACCGGAATGCTGCCATCGGTCTTCAACCAGCTTTCGATGGCTTTCACGTGGATATAAGCCTGACCTTTGTCATCCGCCGCGCCGCGCGCATACACATCCGTACCGACAACGGTGGGTTCGAAGGCGGGATGTGTCCATAATTCCAAAGGTTCGGCTGGCTGGACATCGTAATGGCCATATACCAAGACTGTCGGTTTATCCGCGCCGGCATGAAGGAAATCACCATACACAATCGGGTGGCCTTTCGTCTCAAAAAGTTCCACATTCTCCAATCCGATGCGCTTGAACTGGTCTAAGATGTAATTGGCGGTGTTGCGGACGTCTTGCGTGTGGCGTGAATCGGTGGATACGCTGGGCATCCTAAGGATGTCGAATAACTCGGATTTGAATCGGTCGATGTTTGTGTCGATGTACTCGTGCTGTAGATTCTTCATTCGGTCAAGATACGGATTCGCTTAATAGGTTCGGACGGACGAGGCAGGTAGCCACCCCGATGAACCATTGATCAATACAACAAACACCCAATCGTCGGTACTGCGTTTCCGGTCGACGCGAAGGTCATAGCCTTCGAAGGTGGGGATGAGTGTGGCGCTGTCTTCAGCGGGTGATTCCCGCAATAAGGCTTCTTGGCGGATCATCACCGCCAAATCATATCGGTTGATGTAGCTCGCAAACACCGCATACCCGATAAAGGTGAGGAGGGATAAAGCCAATAACACTGTCGCCGTATGTTGCTTCCACCGGTTCGACGCATAGAAATGCCAGATCAGAATTCCAGCGCCTATATATAATAGAAGCAGAGGCAGTACGATCGCCCAAAACGCATCATACGACGCGATGAATCGGTTCTGAATGCGGTTCAATGACAGTATCGGCAATCCCGACGCGCGACGTTGCAATTGCTGGTTCACAAAGGTGAGACCGGTTTCGGATTGGGTTTTCACTTCGGCATATCGTCCCGCCCGTGTGAAATAATACTTCGCCAGTCCGAGCGAATCGAGCTGGGTGTACGCGATGCCGAGGTTGATCAGCATCGGACCGTTTTCATACCCGCTTTCATCCAATTCAGACAGGACGCGGCTCGCACTGACGGCATCTTTGTTTTGCAGATGATTCGATCCCAAGGTGAACAAGGAATCCGGACTGAGCTGCATCCACATCAGAAAGAGGGCCACCATCATGATAGAACCTCCGATAACTGAGCGATGATATGATTCACCACTTGCTGCTCTCGTGCGATGTCTTTGCGTGAGGCGACCGGCGCAAAGCGGATTGTGCTACAGGTATCGAACACGCGTTTCGTTTCGGATATGATCTGAGCGGACACGCCGGCGTTGGTCATGGCATCGAGCAGTTGGGAGTCGTTCAAGCCGGCTTCAGGAAGTCCGAGTTTGTCGCAGATAAACCCGCTCAATGCGGAGTAGAGAATGCTGTAAGTGGTTTTCACGTCCTGTTCGGATGTGATTCCGGCCAATTTCGATACAGCCCGTTCTTTTGCTTTTGTTTTGCGGAAGAATCCATAATCATTGGTCAATTTGTCTCGGTTCTGTTTGTCGCGATGCGCAACAGCAACCGCAACAAAAGGAAGGATCAACAACACCCAGAACCACCAGGCGCGAAGTGCTGAAAAGGAGCTTCGTTGAATCCAAGGCGTGGCGACTAAGATAGGAACCATGCTGAACGGATTGTCGCTGGAATAGGATAGGGATGTGTTCACATCCCGGTTCACGGTGATGGAAATGGATGCGAGATTCGTGACCTGGTATCGGTTCCGATCCGGATTGAACACGGCGATCTCTGCGGCCGGCAACGTGTAGGAACCGCCACGCCGCGCGATGATCACATCCCGAAAGGTGCGCGTGCCGGTCAGCGCATTGGCCGTAGGAGCCAATTTGAGATCTTCAGACGGCTGATAGGTCTCGAACCCTTCTGGCAATTGGAATTGAGGTTTGGCGATGAGAGCCAGGTTTCCGGTTCCGGAGATTTCGGTGATCAGCTCGATGGCCTCACCGACGCTCACCACCGGATTGGATACACGACGGGTGATTTGAAAATCACCCACGGCATTAATGGAGGTTCCGGTTTCGGGTTCCGGCAACGAGCGGATTCGCAGGGGGGTCGCGTCGGTCGTCAAATCGACGGTGCGCTGGTTGCCGAAGAAAACATTAAAGGGGTCCTGATATCGACCGGCAGTTCGAACCGTTAAGGTAACGGGCTGTTCACCAATTGTCAACTCTCCGCTGCGATTTGGAAACAAAGCATGTTTGGCCAACACGGCTCTGCGGTAGCGTTCGCCTCTCAAGACAACTTGCTCGGCTACTGGCGGACTCCCATCCCCCAACGATTCCTTCCAGTACCCATCCGTGCGCCAGCTGTTCGCTACCACAAATTGGGTGATGTCGATGGTAGGCTTGTAGTACAATACCAGTTCGGCCAAGATCTGTTCTCCAACAACTGGACGTGTTTTGCTGAGCTCCATCCGAACATACAATTCGGGGGATGTTGCCGCATCGGCCGCATCCCGCTCCGTGACGGTTATGCTGAAGGAATTGGTCAGGTAATCGCGTCCATCCACCGATACAGAAAACGTGGGGATGGTTACAGAACCTACACGATCGGCCTGATAGGTGTAGGTGAAGGTGTAGCTGCGGCTGGCAACGCCATTCACAAAGCTATAATTGGTGGATGTCGACGGTTGAGCGCTTTGAAGTACCACACCAGGGATGCCTGGCAAGGTTGGACGAGTGACATTCCGAAAATTGCTGCCTTTGATTTCGATGCTCAGCGCAAAGCGGTCGCCGCGTTTCACGGAGCGTTCGTTGGTCGATGCCGTAATGGTGATGTCATCTTGAGCCGAACCCATCACTGGCAGCACCATCATCAGAAGGGCGATCAGCTTACCAATCTTTCGCATGGCGCGTGCGTGGTGGAATTTGCTTTTTCTGATATTCTTTGAGCAGTTCTTTCTCTTTGTTTTCCAAGGCGTTGAGAATCTGTTCGGCTTCTTTCTGACTCATTTCACCTTCTTGTGGCCGACCCTGCTCATTCTGGTTCTGCTGATTCTCATTTCCTTGTTGCTGCTGGCCTTGCTGCTCGTTGTTCTGGTTCTGCTCGTTCTGATCGTTTTGATCCTGCTCCTTTTGCTCGTCGTCGCCTTGCTGTGATTGGGGGTTTTGAGGCGGCTCGGTCATCCGGCGTTGCACCAGCTCGTAATTGTATTGGGCTTGTGGGTCGTCGGGCGCGGCACGTAGCGATTCGCGGTAGCGTTCCATGGCTTTGGCCCATTGCTCTTGCAGTCCGTGGATGTTGCCGATGTTGTAATCGGCCGCGGCACGATCGCTCGGATCTGAAGACATCGATTTGAATTGCTCGAACGCGGAACGGGCTTCATCAAACTTCCCTTGGCGGGTGAGCGCGTTACCCAGGTTGAAGTACAATCTTGCATCGTTTGGTGATACGAGTAAGGCTTCACGATAGCCTTTTTCGGCCGTAGCAAAATCACCCCGGTCGTAGGCTTCATTCGCCTTGCGGGCACCATCCGTAGCGGACGATAGCAGAAACAACAACATCAAAACGACGGATTTCATCAAACTTACATCGATTCGGCTACGGAAACGGCGGTGTCGTCCATTTCCAGATTGTTAAACACATTGGCCACATCATCGAGTTCTTCAAGCTTTTCCATCAGCTTGAAATTCCCGAGAAGTTGCTCTTCCTCGGCAGAAACGGTTGTCATAGGAAGGTAGTGCATTTCGGCGGATTGAATGCGAAATCCCGCATCTTCCAATCCTTTCCGCACTAAGTATAAATCTTCGAAGCGGGTATACACATCGAAGGTCTCGTCTTCGGCTTTGATGTCCTCGGCGCCGGCGTCAATGGCGGCAAACGTAAGCGCGTCTTCGTCCACTCCATCCGATGCGATTTGGATGATGCCTTTGCGTTCGAACAGAAAGGCCACGGATCCGCTCGTACCCAAATTTCCGCCCACTTTGTTGAATAGGGGACGGATGTCGCCAACCGTGCGGGTCGGGTTGTCGGTAGTGGCTTCAATCAGATAGGCGATGCCGCCGGGGCCATAACCTTCATAGATCAATTCCTGATACACGGCCGCATCCTTGCCATCGCCAGAACCTTTTTTAATGGCTCGGTCGATGTTGTCTTTCGGCATGTTCGCGGCTTTCGCATTATCGATGGCCAGCGACAAGCGCGGATTTCCGCTCGGATCGCCACCTCCATCGCGTGCGGCGACAGTGATTTCACGGATGATCTTGGTCCACGTTTTCGACCGGGCCGCATCCACCAATGCTTTTTTCCGCTTGATGGTGGCCCACTTGGAATGACCTGACATAGGAACGGTGTTCTCTTCGTTTACTTTTACATACGAACCCTGAATATACGAAGCTCCCGCTTGTCAAAACTCCGTACCATACAGATATGAATATTGGAATCGTCGGCTACCCAACCTATGGCGGCAGTGGTGTCGTCGCAACCGAACTAAGCAAAGGTCTCGCCACGCGCGGACATAAAGTCCATTTTCTGAGCTATGCTCGACCGCAACGGCTCGATGCCTTCAATACGAACATCATGTTCCATGAAGTCACCGTCAACGCCTATCCGTTGTTCGAATTTCCCCCGTACGATTTGGCCTTGGCCAGCCATATGGTGAACCTGATCGAGCACGAAAAGTTGGATCTCCTGCATGTGCATTACGCGATTCCGCACACGACGAGTGCCTATTTGGCCAAGCAGATCATGGGGGACAGGGCCAAGCGCGTACCGATCATCACGACTCTTCACGGTACCGACATCACCATCGTGGGCAGCGATCCGAGTTATCTGCCCGTCGTGAATTTCTCCATCAACCAGAGCGATGGGGTCACGGCTGTCTCCGATTATTTGCGGGATGAGACCTATGCGCGGTTCGACATCCACAATGAAATCGAAGTGATTCCGAATTTTGTGAACCTGGATGTGTTCAAGCGCAGCGACAAATCCCATTTCCGCAAAGCCATCTGCAACGATGATGAAATGATCGTGACACATGTGTCCAATTTCCGGAAAGTGAAACGCGTGGAAGATGTGGTCAAAACCTTCGCGTATTTGCGTCATCATGGCGTGAAAGCCAAACTACTGATGCTAGGCGACGGACCCGAGCGTATTCCGCTCGAAGCCTTATGTCGTGAGCTGGGCGTCTGTGACGACACCCGTTTCCTCGGCAAACAGGACAATGTGGAAGAAATCCTGTCGGTTACCGATCTCTTTCTGATGCCGTCCGGCTCCGAAACCTTCGGACTTGCCGCACTCGAAGCCATGAGTTGCAGCGTGCCGGTGATCAGCTCGGATGTGGGCGGATTGCCCGAACTCAACCGCGACGGCGTTACAGGTTATGTCTGCGCCTTGGGCGATACCGATGCCATGGGCGCCGCAGCCGTGAAGATGCTCACCGACAAAACCCTGCATGCGAGAATGGCCCAAGCCGCTCGCGCCCGCGCCGAAGACTTCGAACAGGAAAAAGTCATCGCGCAGTATGAGGCGTATTATATGAAGGTGCTGAAGAAGCTGGATGCAAGAAGCTAGATGCGGGATGGTAGATGCGGGATGCGAAGAACCCCCATCTTTATCTTATTATTTTCCTGAATTCTATGAAATTGTTCAACATTGCCATCCCAATGTTCAGCGTGCTGCTGAGTTGCTCATCTGTCATGAAAGACACGGATGATGTTGTATTTCCTGAGTTGTATCCCATCCATGGCGAAACACAGGTCGTGGATGCGCCACGGACCTACAAAGGATTGGATTTGACGTTGACCAACAATGGCATCCCAACAATCTCTGCAAATGACAGCATCATTGGTGTCGTCTGCATCGGAATGAGTAATGCCGCTCAGGAATGTGATCGATACATTCTTGCCGCTCAAACGGTGTTTGCAGGTGAGGTCAACCCCGATGTACGCATTGTCAATTGCGCACTCGCGAGCCATGCCATTGAGCGATGGAACGACCCTGCATATGACACGGCACTTTGGACCCGCTGCACAGATCTGATTTCAGAGGCAGGGCTCTCACTTTCCGATATCCAGGTTGTTTTGCATAAAGCAGCGAATCAGTACACGATTGGTCCAAATCAGCAACCGCTGCCGTATTACCCCAATCCGGATAGTGACTTTTTTAAATTCAAAACCAACCTGACCACATTTGCAGAGCGAGTCACAGCTTTCTTTCCTGAATTGAAAGCTGTTTATACAACGTCACGCAGTTATGGTGGTTTTTCAAACCGTCCCGAAAGAGGGGAGCCACTCAGTTATGAAGAAGGGCATGCGCTAAACCAATGGTTGCTTGAGAATGGCTCAGTGAACGGAGTCTGGTTCGGTTGGGGACCCTACATCTGGGCTCCGGAATGCAGCACGGGGATTAAAAACGGACTTGGGTATTGTTATGACCGGCAAGATTATTCACAAGACGCTGTTCATCCGTTGCCCGCTGGAGAAGTGAAAATCGCAAAAATGTGGCACGCGAGACTTTCTCAGCACGCGTGGTACAGACGTTGATTTTGTCTACAGAAGTGTCTCCCTCGGCGCATCTTGATCGTAATTGCCTTGGTGAGGACGAGAAACCAACTCACTTACAGACCCATAGCGGTAATACTGTTTAGCGAATGCGATGAATTCGGCGATTGGAAGTCGGTTGATGTCTTTCTGTTGGAATCCCTGATTCATCTTGAAATTTGACATCTCGGTCATGAAAACGTTGAAATCATCCCATAATGTGCTTGGACTGCTTGCTATATCAACCCCGTTTTCGACCAACCAGCTCCTCAATTTATGAATGAGCTCTTCTGACTCGTCCTGATGGCATTTGCAATCTGTGAATGACAGGTCGGACAGTGCTTTCTGAGTGCTATATCGTTCGGCCTCTAAAATGAGGAATCGCTTTTGCCTATGCTTGGCTTCGACATGGTATAATCGGCATCCGAGATCTAGTCCTAACTCAAAAGGCATGTTGAAACGGTAATACTCGCCTGAATCTTTCGATTTGACCCGGCTCAGGTCATGTATCGAATACATCGATCCTTCGATCAATTCTTTGATTTTATCGAGTCGCACTTCTGCCGCATTGTTTCGTTCCATCGCGATGCGGGGTTCAAAGCCGATTGCAATCAACGTATGCAAAAGAGGTTTTAGCAGGGGGGCGTATTCATCATCAAAAGGGCAGTTGATGAACACACTGCGTTCATAGGGCATCGTTTATTTTTTTGCCTTCAACCACATCTCAACCGACCCATCAGAAGCGTGAATGACGAGATCGGCACCACTTCGCTTTGTCATGGTTCGTGCATGAGTGATAGCGGATTCTTTTGTATCGAATACTTTCGCGGCACGCTGAGCCCCTTCATTCTTCAAGGCCCAACCGGATCCTCGTTTTATGATGTGAGCACGTGGCGGTCGGGTTTTGCTATCTGACATGGTTATTCTGGGTAGAAATGGATATATGGAATCTACAACTTCACCACATATTGACCCAAATAATCCATTCCTAAATTTGGCATTTAGGAACAATAAGTTATGTGGTCTTCGCATCCCGCATCCCGCTTCTACAGCACCCCTTCCATGGTTTCTTTGATCAACTGATCCACCACGGCTTTTGGGTCGTTGGTGGAATAAAAGCAGGCGAGTTGACGATCGGATGAGGTCCCATGCCGCAAGATTCTATGAATCACTGCGATTTCCTCGCGAGCACCGATATCATCCACCACATCATCCACGAAACTCAACAGTTCGAAGATGAGCGCGCGGGCGTCGACTTCTTTCTTCTTCCCGAGGTCGAGCAACTTCCCATCCAGTCCCCATCGAACCGCACGCCATTTGTTTTCTTGGATGAGTTCTTTGCGATAGACGCGCCAACTCATGTTATTGCGACGCAGTTTCAGGAGTTTGGCTACAAGCGCCACTTTCAAAGCGCAGATAGCGATGGCTTCGTCGAGGCGGGTCACTACGTCAGTTATGCGGAACTCTAGGGTTGGGTAGCGTGGCGACGGACGCAGGTCCCAGCGGATTTTGGTTGGATCATCGAAACAATTCGTTGAGATGGCCACATCCAGATATTCCATATAATCGCCCCAAGAACGCAGTGTGGGCGGAATTCCAGTACGAGGAAGCGCCTCGAACACGACAGAGCGGTACGATTTGAGTCCGGTGTCGTACCCATCCCAGAAAGGGGAGCTGGTGGACAAAGCAAGCAAGTGCGGACAAAAATAGCTTAACTGGTTCATCAAATCGATGCGCAGGTCGTTGTCCTCGATTCCCACATGCAGGTGCATGCCGCAAATGAGCAATTGCCGGGCCAGAACCTTGTTTTCGAGCACCAATCCTTCATAACGGGTGCGTTCGGTGATGGACTGATTTGTCCATTTCGAAAAGGGATGGGTGCCGCACGCGATGATGTTGAGTCCGTGCTCTTGCGCGATTTCGTGCACCGTTCTGCGGGCATACTTGAGTTGATCGTGCGCCTCTTGAATGGACGTGCAGATCGGCGTGCCCACCTCCACCTGACATTGGAGCATTTCGGTGGTGATCGTATTTCCCATTTTGTCCTTTCCGTCTTTCAGAAAGAATTCCACCGCCGAACTGAGTTCGCCGGTTTTGGGATCAACGATCATGTACTCTTCTTCAACGCCGATGGTGAAGGATGTGGTTGGTTTTGCCATAATGCGGGAAAGTACATCACGGGGATGTGATTTCAATCAGAAAATAGGTGGCGGGATGATTTTTTAAGAATAATCTTCTTCCGGTTGTAACAAATGCAGGGTCTCGTGATCATAGGAGAGTGGTACTTAACACAAGAAGCATACACGTATGAACAATCGTCATTCTACGATGTTGGTCCCGGAGCTACTGGTATTAAACAAGCACCTGCATAAGATTCGAACTGTCAGCGAATGGGCTAGAAATTGCTGTATTTCTGAATCTAGTTTGAACAAGCGAATAAATACAATACTAGGCACTTCGCCCAAAATTGTTCTTCGCGAGTTAAGGTTTGAAGTGATATGTTCGTTGATTAGAGAACAGGGTTTGCAAGCTACAAGTCAAGGGGTGGCGATTGATTCTGGCTTAGGAATCCGTAGCAATGATCTTTACAAATTCTTGTCGATCTACTATGGAACGACGTTCACGCGCTTGAGATATGAGATAATAAGTGGAATGTATACCCCAAAGTTAAACAGGCTTGGAGATTTGGAATGATCCAGTCGTGGTTTGACCGAGTCGCCGGTTGGCAGCTGTATCTGATGGTCACATCTTTCTATCTCGGGTTGGTGTTCTTCTCGCAACAGTTTTTGTTCACAGATGAGCTCGTCCGAAACCAACTTTCGGAAATCTACCCAGCCTACATGATTCAAGATGTGTTAGAGTTGAGAAGCCGATTTTGGTGGGTCGGATATGTATTAGAACCGATCATTCTCTTCCTGAAGTTGCTTTTGTTTTTTTTGCCGGTCAGTGTTCTGGCTCTGTTATCTGATTTGAATTATTCACCAAGGGATATTTTCAAAGCCGCTTTATTTGCCGAATTCGCATTCTTCATACAGCGTTTTTGGTATACGGCTCTTAGCTCAAAGCACACTGACAAATTATTTGATAGTACAATCATTGATCTTTACCCCTTAAGTCTGATTGGAATATTAGGATCCCGAAATGTGGTTCACTGGCTGGTCTATCCACTGCAGACTATCAACATCTTTGAGATGATTTTCATCGTGATCACTAGTTGGTTTTTGTCAAGGTGCTGGAGCATGGGGTTTGCAACAACCTTGAATCTGGTGCTACCCGCCTATCTGATCGGTCTAGTTCTTTGGATGGGCTTTGTTGTATTTGTCACTATTCAGTTAATTTGACATGTCATTTTCAATAGATAAGGCTATCCGGAACGCTTGGGTTCGGCAAGAGGATCAAAATGACTGTGGCGTAGCCTGTTTGAAATCCATCATCTCGTTTTACAACGGTGATGCCGATCTAGAGTCCTTGCGCCGTGCATCGGGTACGAGCCGAACTGGCACAACAATGTTGGGCTTATATCAAGCCGCGCCGAAATTCGGTCTTATTGCGGAGGCCTATGAGGCCGATATTGAAAATCTCGCAAAACAGACGGAGCCATGTATCCTTCATGTAGTTAAAAACAAGATACTTTTGCACTATATCGTTTGCTATGGGTTCAACGGAACTGGATTTATCATTAGCGACCCTGCTGATGGTATAACCGTATTGTCCTCGAGTGAACTAGAAACGATCTGGCAGAGCAGAGCGCTTTTACTTTTAAAAAAGTCTGATTCGTTTGTCGTGGTTTCTGAAAAGCGGAACCACCGACTAAAATGGTTGTGGAACTTGGCAGAACAAGATGTCAATATATTATCGGTCGCCCTCATGCTTGGTCTGGTTATAGCCATCCTTGGTCTGGCTTCAGCAATTTTTACTCAGAAGCTTATTGACGTATTCCTACCTGAGAAACAATTGTTATTGCTGGTTACTGGGCTTTCATTGATGACCTTTTTATTGTTAGCGCGATCTTTCCTTAGCCGCATTCGGATGTTTTTCCTAATTCGCCAAAGCCGAGGTTTCAATAACCGTATGATTGGTCGATTTTATGGTTCTCTGATGCGATTGCCATTCGAGTTTTTCTCCGGACGTAAGACAGGAGATCTAATTGCCCGGATGAATGACACCCAGCGACTCCAAACAACAATCACATATCTGTTCGGAGACGTGATCATCGATGGGTTGATTATTATCGTTTCCGCAGCATTCGTAGCCTATTATTCGTCACATCTTGCAATCTTGTTAATTGCTGCTATTCCAATTTTTATGGCAATTACATGGCGCTTTAACAAGCCTGTTAGGGATGGACAGATTGCCGTGATGCAGGCTCATGCAATGACTGAAAGTCAATATATGGATACAATTCAAGGGATAGAGGCTATTAAGGGGTCTGGGAAGGAATCCACATTCACAGAGCTTACGCTTAACGTATATCAGCACTTTCAACAAATGCGTTTTGAACTTGGCAGAGTTGGTATTCGTTTTCAATTCTTGAACGAAGTGGTCGGTATTGGGTTCATGACCGCGCTATTTGGTCTTGGTTCATGGATGGTTTTAGAGAACACCCTACAACTCGGGGCATTAATGGCACTCATCCAAATGGGATCTCAACTCTTACCGGCGGCCTCACGCCTGTCCATGACCAACCTAAGAATACAAGAAGCCAAGGTAGCTTTCGATCGGATGTATGCATTCACCTCTTTGGAATCTGAACAACCAGAATCGGTGCAAAGGGGAGTTCGATCAGAAGTGGATCAAGCCAAACAGCCGATCACCAGCTTGCACCTTGAGAACATAACTTTTCGATTTCCAGGTCGCAAGGCCTTGTTAGAGGATGTAAATCTTGAGGTACATAAGGGCGAAATGATTGGGATTCTTGGAGAGAGTGGATCGGGAAAGACAACTCTGCTTCAATTGATAGAGAGGCTTTATCCGGTAGAATCAGGACGGATTTGTATAAACGAATCTATTTCAGCCGAATCGATTCCATTGTCGGATTGGCGTCGGACTGTGGGGGTGGTTCCTCAGCAGGTCAAGATCTTCAACACCGGTTTGCTGCAAAATGTTGCTGTGGACAACGTCGAAGGAGAAGCTGATGTGCATCGTCTTATCGGGTTTTGCAAAGAAGTTGGTCTTCATGAATTAGTTATGCGATTCCCTCAGGGATATGCAACCTTATTGGGCGAGGAAGGTGTTAATATTTCAGGTGGACAGCGTCAGCTCGTTGGGTTGGCAAGAGCCCTATATTCAGGACCGAAAATATTGTTGCTTGATGAGGCCACGTCTGCAATGGATCGAATCACAGAGCGCATGGTTTTGGGGCTACTGGAACATCAACTGGAACACATGGCCATGATTTGGGTCACTCACAGGATCCACACCCTGAGTGAATGTGATAGGATTTATATACTTGATCAGGGTCGGATTCAGGACCAAGGCACTGCGACTTCACTGATGGAGCGTGAGAATAGCTATTCGCAAGCTGTTCGAGAGATTCGGAGTTTGCTTAAATAAGTTGTATCGAAATGGGAGACAGATTTACTGATTTTGGAGACAATCAGGAATTGGGGACAACTATTTTTGGATTTATACTAGACTAATCGATTAGGTTCAATAATTAATTATCAAAATAAGTACGTAAATATGAATACACTAAATTTCTCCCAAATGGAAGAACTCTCTGGTGGAGATTCTAATGTGAAAGCTCTGGGATTCACATGTGGTTATGCTACAGGCGTAGCAATTGTTGTAGCAGGTTTTCTAACCGGTGGTCTTGCATGGTTTGTTGGTGGAATGATCGCTGGTCCCACCTGTATTGCTGCAATTGCTTACACTGCAAGTAACTAAAAAGAGGAATTACTATGAAAAGTTTAACAACTCAGAATATGATAAGTCTTGAGGCCGGAAGTTGGTGGGACTTAGTCGATTCAGCTTGTGCCGGATATGCATTAGTGGTAGGATTAACGTACGGCGCTGTAATTGCAAACCCAGTGGGTGGGGCAATTGGTGCAGGTTGTGCTATTCGAGGTGCTTATGTTGTGCTGGATAGTATAAAATAACTTCGAATTGACCGAATATGCGATATGTGGGGCGTATATTTAGTGAATACCCCAATTATCGTAACTGACTTGTTTCGACACTACATTGCTAACCTATTTTCGACTCAGGAACAAAGATACTACATCCTTCTTTTGTTCCTGATCGTCGATTTGCCACTTTTCGTTGTGGCTGTTTCGATGGGGTATGGCGTTGCCTCGGTACTGGGTCAACATTCCCTGCATCATGGGCTGATGTGGCTATCCCTATTCGCCTTTCTTTCGATTGGACAAGGAATCTTCCTGAAGCCCGCATCCATCAATCTTCAGCCCTATTTGCTGTTGCCCATTACTCGGACCAAGTTATTCATCTATGCCCTAATTCCGGTCATGTGCGATCGAAGCGGCGTGTTTGTGTTTCTATTACTTGGCAGCTTGACATGGTTTGATCCATCCATGAGTCCGTTCATGAAAATCCTGCTATTCACCGGACTCATTCCTTTCATCACCCTCTCAAGCATCTATACCTATTTCGTCCAACATCTTAAGGGGCTCAACAAAACCTATCTCATAATCCCGGTTCTGATTGTCATCCTCATCGGTTGGATGTGGATACAACCACTAACGATTCACCCACTATTGGTGATCGTCACCCTATCTTTTCCCCTTCCTATCGTGATCAAAGCCTTGTCGACAACCATGTTTTATGTAAGCACGGATCGATGAAAACGAACTCCATCTCTTATTTGATCTGGATGGTGTTTCGTCGCACCGCTCGGGCGAAATACCTGCCTTGGGGAGCATTCTTTTACTGTTTGTTCGGGTTTTCAGCCTTGTATACCGGACTAGTGAAAAATGAGTGGTTTTTTGTAAGCATCGGCTATACGATAGGAAGCATCTCAGTAGGTCTCATGATCGTGCTGCATGTGTTACGACTTTTGAGTGTGAGTTTTGATGGGATTCTGGTCTGGCCGATCTCGTCTCAAGACCTGTTGAAAGGAGTGAACCGTGTAGCCCAGATGATCACTATTGGCTTATACACTCCAGCAATGCTACTGGTCATTTACTATAATGCATCCATCCTTCCGCATTTTCTTGCTGCGATGCTGTTCAGCTTGTTTGTGGTACAACCCGTTTACATCCGATTGATGCTGTTCGAAACGAATCGGTATGATGTGACTAAGGGGATGTTCGCGACGGGTGATGCGATGGTATCCAGACCCTTCCTCAATAACCTGGCCACGATCGGATTTGCGGGGTTGTGCATTGGTCTGAGCTGGCTCGCTTCCCAAGCAGATCTTTTAAATGTTCTATGGCTTTTCTTTGCCATTTTCGGAGGAATTGGCCTGCTACTATCTTCATCCATCCATCGCAACGAAGTCACAACATTTCAAACCAATCGATACGTCATCGCCAACGGATTCAGAAAAAAATGACCATTCAGATCAAGAAGCTTCGAAAAACCTATGGTACGTTTGAATGCTCGGTGGATGAATTGTTCATCGAATCCGGCCAAACCATCAAACTATATGGCAACAACGGCGCTGGAAAAACAACACTTTTGCGTTTGCTACTGAATCTGATACCAGCGGATGGGGGCGACATACTTGTAGATGGGATGTCGGTCGTCAACGACTTCGATTGGCGAAAAAAGACTGCAGCTTATCTGGATGAGGGATTTCAAATTCCTTTCCTGACAGTAGACGAATACCTGCGATTTCTGCTGGATGTGTATGGATGTCATGTTCCAGCCGAGTTGAATCTGCATCAAACCCATGGTGGATTGATCGATCAGGATTTCGACACATCCGTCCGTGTTGGGAAATTGTCTGCCGGAAATCGGGTGAAGGCGGGTTTGCTGGGCGTGTTTATCGTCACACCATCGTTACTTGTGCTGGATGAACCCTTTGCTCATTTGGATCCGCGATCGAAAGCCGGACTCATTTCGCTTATCGATAGTTATCGACACGAACATCCCGCCGCGACCATCCTCCTCTCCAGTCACGACATCAGCATCACGAATCGGATTTCAGGACGAAATCTTGTGATGAGGAAAGGTCAGATCATCTATGATGGGTTGGATCATGAAAAGAGTGCGTCCGAAATCGAAGCTCTTCTGATGTGAAAAGTCGCTTGGCGTTTTCTAACTTCAAGAAAAAATTGACGCCATGAAGCCCATTCTCCTTCTTTTTCTGACTCTTTTTTCGGTCGAGACCTTACAATCGCAGATTCTGAGCCTCCGCGACCAAGCCGCGTGGCGCGATTCCATCCTCGAAAAACGACTGACCTTGTTGTTGCCCGATCTGATGGAGCGCGCATCGATCGATGTATGGGTGATCATCGGAGCCGAGTACAATGAGGATCCCGTTCTGAAAACAATGCTTCCGGCCACATGGCTCAATGCCAGAAGAACCACGATGTTGGTGATTGCGAAAAACCGCGTGACTGGCGCCATCGACCGCCTCGCTGTGGCGCGATATGATGTTGGTAGAAGTTTCAAGTCCGCTTGGAACCCCGATACCCATCCCGATCAATTCAAGCGACTGGCCGAACTTATATCCAGTTACCAGCCCGAGCGCATCGGCATCAATACGTCGCTTCATTTCGATCATGCGAATGGAATCACATTTACCGAGCATGCCCGAATGATGTCGGCCTTGCCCGAAGCCCTGCGTCGAAAAGTGGTCAGCGCAGAGGCCTTGGCTGTCGGATGGCTCGAAACTCGGATACCGGATGAACTCACGATGTATGCCCATATCAACGAAACGGCTCATGCCATTTTGGAACGGGCGCTATCGAATGAAGTCGTGATTCCAGATTCCACCACCACCACCGAGGTGCAATGGTGGCTTCGCGAAACGGTACGCTCGATGGGGCTGGATGTGTGGTTCCACCCAAGTGTAAGCGTGCAGCGTGGCGAGGCTCCGGAGCACGCGGGCGATTTCTCAGCGAAGCCGGGGGAAGAGGTGATCCGCCGCGGAGATCTGATGCATATCGATTTCGGTATCACGTATTTGGGTCTGAACACCGACACGCAACGTATGGCCTATGTTCTCAAAGATGGAGAGTCGGAAATCCCAGCCGGATTGGTGGCGGCATTCAAGAAAGGGAACCGGTTGCAGGACATCCTGACGGGGAATTTCGTGACGGGTCGGCCAGGAAATGAGGTGTTGAAGCGCTCACGCGATCAAGCCATCGCCGAAGGGCTGAGGCCTAGCATCTACACTCATCCCATTGGATTTCATGGTCATGCAGCCGGAGCCACCATCGGCATGTGGGATGCCCAAGGCGGCGTACCAGGCGATGGCGATTATCCCGTTTACCCGAATGCGTGTTGGAGCATCGAGCTGAACGTGACGGAGCAGATCGCCGAATGGGGGAAGGATGTGAGAATCATGCTCGAGGAAGATGCGTGTTTTGATGGAAGAACGGTACGCTACATCGCGGGGCGGCAGGAATCTATATACATCATTCGGTGAAGGTCTCGACGCCCTCGGCCACTCCCGTTCATAAAGACAGATCGAGTTTTGCGGCGCTTCGATTAACCCACCCCCTGCCCCTCCCTACTCGTCAACGCTTCGCGTTTCCTCGCAAGGAGGGGTGATTAACTTTAGGAACGATTCTTTTTGCTTGGGTCGTAGCGAAGCTTGAGATTTCCCTATGGGAAACACGAATCGCAAATGGCGTTTTGCCAGGGAACTTCGCAGAAACATGACGCCTCATGAAAGGCGGTTATGGCAACATCTGCGCAAAGGGCGGATAGAGGATTATCGCTTTCTACGACAATATGTGGTCTCTTTTGAGGAAAGAACCGACGGGGCTTGGTTCTTCATATTGGACTTTTACTGCCCGGAAGTCCGCCTCGGAATCGAATTGGATGGGAAATATCACCGCTTTCAGCTAGAGTATGATAATTGGCGAGATGCCCTCATCCGCTCGAAAAATATCCGAATACTTCGATTCGAGAATTCCGAGCTACTAAATCTGGAACACGTTATTTCTCAAATCTCTGCGTCATTAAATGAGCAGATCACCCCTCCTTGCGAGCCCGAGTGAAACGAGGGGTCGGAGGGAGGGGCAGGGGGTGGGTCCACCGACGCGAAGCACAACTCGAAGTGTCTTTAAGCCTTACCCTATCGCCTGTGTCACCGCCTCGGCCGCTTCTTTCAGCAGAACCGCCGACACCACGTTCAACCCCGAATTATCAATGATGATCTTCGCTTCTTCGGCGTTGGTGCCTTGAAGACGCACGATGATCGGCACTTTCGTCACTTTGGACGCGATTTCCGGATCCTTCACCGCTTCCACAATACCATTCGCCACGCGGTCGCAGCGCACGATGCCGCCGAAGATGTTGATGAGGATGGCTTTCACGTTCGGATCGCTCAAGATGATTTTGAAGCCGTTTTTCACGGTGTCCACATTCGCACCACCGCCCACATCGAGGAAGTTGGCCGGTTCGCCGCCAGCCAGTTTGATGATGTCCATGGTAGCCATGGCCAATCCGGCGCCGTTCACCATGCATCCCACATTTCCATCCAGCTTGATGTAGTTGAGATTGTATTTCGCGGCTTCGAGCTCGAACGGATTTTCTTCGCTCTCATCCCGCAAAGCCGCGATGGCTGGCTGACGATACAGCGCGTTTTCGTCGAAATTGATTTTCGCATCCAAAGCGAGGATGTCATTATCAGGCGTAAGTACCAGCGGGTTCACTTCGATGATGGAGGCATCCGTCGCTTCGAAGGCTTTGTACAACAATTGAATGAATTTCACGGCCTTTTTGAACGCATCGCCTTCCAATCCGAGGGCGAACGCCAAACGGCGCGCTTGGGCTGGGAACAGAGGTTGACCCGGCTCCACCCATTCTTTGATGATAAGCTCTGGCGTTTCTTCGGCCACTTTTTCGATTTCCACACCGCCTTCGGTCGAGACCATGATCACGTTCTGGGAACGGGTGCGATCGAGCAACATCCCCAGATAAAATTCTTTGGCGATGTCGACTCCATCGGTCACATACAATCGGCTGACCAATTTTCCTTCGTCGCCGGTTTGGATGGTGACCAACACATCACCCAAGAGAGATTCTGCAGCGGCTTTCACTTCGTCCACGGAACGAGCCAAAATCACGCCTTTCGCGTTGCTTTTGACGGTGCGGCCTTTTCCGCGTCCGCCGGCATGGATTTGCGCTTTCACGACAAACAAACTGGTTCCGTTCGCTTTCATGGCGTTGGCGGCGGCTACGGCCTCATCAACAGTGAAAACGGCGGTGCCGGCCGGGATGGCGACTCCATATTGCGCTAGGATTTCTTTGGCTTGATACTCGTGGATATTCATAAGAAAGGACTAATTGGAATAAGCCTTAAAGGTAAGGGATTTTTACCGCATCAAGAAGGCGGTCTAGGATGGGGATGCCGTTCGCGCGAAGCCAGTCCTTATCGGCGTTTGGTTCGTGCCGCGAGCGGATGAAGAACGACTTCATCCCCAATTCAACCGCAGGTGCCAGATCACTGATCTTGTCGCCGGCCATGTATGACTTGCTGAAATCGATATTGAAGCGCTCCGCCGCTTGAAGGAAAAGTCCTGTTTCCGGTTTCCTCTCCTTCAGCAGATTCGCATCCAAGCCCTCATGGAATTTGGGATGCCATGGCGCGATGTACCAAGCGTCGACCCAGGCTCCGTGTTTTTTCAGGTCCGCATCCACCCAGGCATGAAGATCGTCGACCTGCTGGCGCGTGAACATCCCGCGAGCGATTCCGCTCTGATTCGTGATCACGATCACCTTGAATCCGTTCGTGTTCATCCATTGAATGGCTTCGATGGCGCCGTCGCACCAGGTCCATTCTTCGATGGTGTGGACATAATCGGTGTCGTGGTTCAAAGTGCCGTCACGATCCAGGAAATAGGCGATTTCCAAACTCATTCTCCTTAATTTGATGTATGCACAAAATATTGGAAATATGTCAAATGTGATTATCCGGGCCAGGGCGCCCCTTCGACTTGGTTTGGCCGGTGGTGGAACGGACGTATCTCCATACTGTGATATTCATGGTGGATGCATTCTGAACACCACTCTGGATCAATATGCCTATGCCGTGATCAAGCAGACAGACGAGATGAAGGCAATGACATTCTCGGCTACGGACCAACAAGTGACCGTCACGATGTCTCAGGATGATGAGATATTGCTGGATGGGACGTTGAATTTACATAAGGCGGTGTATCGTCACATGGTGAAACATCACAACAACGGGAATCCGATTCCGATGGAATTGAGCACCTTTTGTGATGCACCCATTGGCTCAGGACTCGGCTCTTCTTCTACCTTGGTTGTAGCGATGATCCGTGCCTTTGTGGAACTGCTGAACTTACCGATGGACGATTATCATGTCGCCTCGTTGGCCTACAAAATCGAGCGTGAAGATTGCGGGTTGCAAGGCGGTCGACAAGACCAGTACTCCGCAACCTTCGGCGGCATCAATTTCATGGAATTCTATGCGGACAATCGGGCGGTCGTGAATTCGCTTCGCGTCAAGAACTGGATCATCAATGAGCTTGTAGCGTCCTTAGTACTGTATTTCACGGGCGTTTCCAGAGAATCGGCAACCATCATATCGGATCAAAGCGAAAACCTTCGTTCGGGATCCATTCAAGCCATGGATGCGATGCATGGATTGAAACAGGAAGCGTTGACTATGAAAGAATGTCTATTGAGAGGCGATTTTGATGGATTTGTGGAATCGATGAAAATCGGATGGGAGAACAAAAAGCGGTCGGCTAAAACCGTGTCCAATCCACATATCGATGAGATTCATGATGCCGCCATAAAAGCCGGTGCACTGGCAGGAAAAGTCTCGGGTGCGGGAGGTGGTGGCTTCATGCTGTTTTTTGTGCCGAATGAGCGTCGTATGGACGTAATCCGGACCTTGGAGCGATATCACGGACAAGTGCGGAATTGTCATTTCACCAAACATGGAGCCCAATCGTGGCAAATTCGATGACGTACAACAGTCGGGATGAATTGAAGAAATCCGTGAATGTGATTCAATCCATTCTGGCGGATGAAGCCTTGATCACTCGTATCGATGCCGCCGCGGAAGCAACCATACAATCATTGAACAATGGTGGCAAGGTTCTATTGGCAGGAAATGGCGGAAGTGCGGCCGATGCGCAACACATCGCTGGTGAATTGGTGAGCCGATTCCTGTTTGATCGCCCCGGATTACCTGCGATCGCATTGACCACCGATACCTCCATCCTCACCGCCATTGGAAACGATTATGGGTATGAGCGCTTGTTCGCCCGTCAGATCCAAGCCTTAGGTCGCGAAGGGGATGTGTTCATCGCGTATTCCACATCCGGCTCATCACCCAATATCTTGGCAGCGCTCGATGAAGCCCGATCCAGAGGCATCCTCACTATCGGATTAACCGGAAACCGGCAAAGCCCGATGCGCGATCGTTGCGATATCCTGTTGGATGTGCCCTCATCCGAAACCCCCAAAATTCAAGAAGGACATCTTGTGATTGGTCATATCCTCTGTGGTTTGGTAGAGCAGTCCATTTTTGGAAAGGATGCCTGATGGAAGCCATCGTGCTGGCCGGTGGATTCGGAACTCGCTTGCGCTCGGTTGTATCGGATGTTCCGAAACCGATGGCTCCTGTAGCTGGTCGCCCATTTCTTGAAATCCTACTTCAAACTCTCGCTTCTAAGGGTGTCCATCGCACCGTATTGTCGCTAGGATATCTATCAGAAGTGATTTCCAATCATTTCGGGACAGAATTCAGTGGCATGACGATCGATTATGTGGTTGAATCATCACCTTTAGGTACGGGCGGCGCTATCCGCCTGGCCATGGATGCGTGCGAACAAGATGCCGTGTTCGCATTCAATGGAGATACTTTTTTGGATGTGGATTTGGCGGATGTGTATTCCAAATGGCGCGCCACGGGTTTACCTGTCGTCGTCGCGAAAAACGTACCCGACACAGCACGTTATGGCGGGATTGAGATGACCGATGGATTGTTATCGAGATTCATCGAAAAAGGTCGAACCGGACCCGGCCTGATCAATGTCGGTTGCTATATGCTTGGTCGACACCAACTCGATCATTTTCCAATCGGAACTCCATTTTCCATCGAATTGGATTTTCTGACACCTGAATCCGCAAAGTCTAAAGTCGCGGTTGCGGTCACAGACGGATTGTTCATCGATATCGGCGTGCCAGAAGATTATGCCTTAGCACAAACCCTGCTCGCAAATAAAGGGAGTTGACGCCATCTTTGCTATCTTGTGCACGAACATGGCTTCCAAGCAACTCCTCCTCACCGCTTCCGACCTCGACCGTACGTTCCGGCGGTTCGCCCACCAATTCATCGAGCCTTACGACGATCTTTCCCGCTTCGCAATCATCGGCATGCAGACCCGCGGCGTTCATATCGCCAAACGCGTTCAACATTACATCAAAGAATCGATCGGTCACGATGTACCCCTTGGCGTACTGGATGTGACCTTTTATCGCGATGACTTCCGCACGAAAATGAAGATGCCCGATGTGAAAGTCACCGAAATCCCATTTGATCTGTTCGGGATGGATGTGGTTCTGGTCGATGATGTTCTGTATACCGGGCGCACGGTTCGTGCCGCGCTCGATGCCATGATGAGCTTCGGGCGTCCCCGATCCATCCGGTTCTGCTGTCTGGTCGACCGCGGACACCGCGAGCTTCCCATTTCCGCCGATGTGGTCGGCGTCACGGTTCCCACACATCAATCCGAAGAAGTCCGAGTTTATTTGAATGAATTGGATGGTGAAGATGCGGTCTACATCGTTGAACGAAATGACTAATTACTCCTTCAACCATCGCCATCTGCTCGGATTGGCCGATTATTCGACCGCTGACATCCTTCATATTCTCGATCAAACCCGCAATTTCAGAGAAATTCTGAATCGTCCGGTGCCGAAAGTTCCGACGCTTCGCGACAAGACCATCGTCAATCTGTTCTACGAAAACAGTACCCGCACACGAATCAGTTTTGAGCTGGCGCAGCGGCGGATGGGTGCGGATGTGGTCAATTTCGCGGCGGGAAATTCAAGTGCGAAGAAAGGGGAATCGCTCAAAGACACCATCCAGAACATCGAATCGATGAAGATCGACATGGTGGTGGTGAGGCATGAGAGTCCGGGTGCGGCGCATTTTCTCACACAATGTGTGGATGCGGCCATCATCAACGCCGGAGATGGCGCGCATGAACATCCCACACAGGCTTTATTGGATATGTATTCGATGATGGAGCGCTATGGTCGCCTTGAAGGACTGAAAGTGGCCATCATCGGCGACATCCTGCATAGTCGAGTGGTGCGCAGCAATATCATCGGTCTGAGGAAAGTAGGCGCGAACGTGCTTGTGTGCGGACCCAAAACCATGATGCCGCCCTTCGTCGAAAGCCTCGGTGTGGATGTGACCTATGATTTGGATGAAGCCCTCTCTTGGTGCGATGTGGCCATGGCACTGAGGATCCAACTCGAACGCCAGGAAGGAGGCTTGTTTCCGAGTCTGCGCGAATACCATGAGCGCTTCGGGATCAAGATGAGTCATCTCGAAAAGTATCCGGATTTCGTGATCATGCATCCGGGTCCGATCAATCGCGGCGTCGAACTTCAGAGCGAAGTGGCCGACCATGAGCGCGCCATCATCTTAGACCAGGTGACGAATGGCCTGGCGGTGCGGATGGCGGTGCTGTATTTATTAAGTGGGGGGATGAGGGTATGATGGATTCCGTATCTTTCTAACCATGTCCAAACCAACACAGCACCTTGAACAGGAAGCAGATCAACACTATCTGGATAAGCACGCGTCCTACTATGAACAGGCTCGTCATGATGTGATCCGCCTCATTCCAAATACGACAAAACGCTTACTTGATGTTGGTTGTGGAAATGGGAATACCGGGTATGTCGCACGAAAAACCATCGATCTCGAAGTCGTTTATGGGATCGAGTTATTTGAATCGGCTGCCATTGAAGCTGCGACAAAACTAGATCATGTGATTCAAGGCGACATTGAGAAAATGGATCTCGATCTGCCGCTTAACCATTTCGATTGCATTCTTTGCGCCGATATATTAGAACACACTCGGGATCCTTGGGCCGTGTTAGAGAAATTGAAACCGTATCTGACGGATAATGGTGTCTTGGTTGCCAGCATACCTAACATCCGCCATTTGATCCCTGTGATGAAGATCCTGACGGATCGGTTTGAATATGAGGAGTATGGTATCCTTGATAAAACCCACCTCCGGTTCTTCACTCTGCACACAATTCGACAGATGTTCGAGCAGAGTGGCTATGAAATTCATCGAATCGAGACGAATCGAAGCCGAAGTTGGAAATTTCATTTGCTCAACGTGCTCAGTTTGGGATTGATGAGGCCGTTTACCATTACACAGTACCTATTAGTAACATCAAAGCATTTGACAAAATGATTCACTTCATTTACAGATCCACTTGGAAGGATGGTAAAAAGACACGTCCTGTTGGGTTTTCAAAGTCCTTATCGTTGTATTCATTTATCCGAGCGTTGGAACACGTAAAAACACCCAATACGGTAACATTTTTCAATGATGGAGAGATGCCGGAAGATCGACTTGCCTTGATGAGGACTTTTGGCACCGAGGTGATTCAAACCGGCGGAATCGGCAACAGCGCATCCTATAATGCAACGTTGGATTATGTGAAGAAAGCAACTTGGGATCGGGATGACATCGTCGTTTTTCAAGAAGACGATTATATGTTCACCGAATCGGCCATCATCAAATTGATAGATGCGACATCGACCATTCGAGACGTCGATTATTTTACCATGTATGACCATCTCGATCGCTATACAAGAACCGACGACAAAGGCTTGTCACGAATCCGCATTTATTGGACTGGCGACCACCATTGGAGGATAGTTGAAAGCACATGCATGTCGTTCGCATCCCGATTTCACATCCTCCTTAAGGATATGTGGATGCATCGTTTGTTTTCAAAATTGAAATACCCCCGTGATCGAATGATGTGGTATTGTATTCAAGGCATTGGAATGTTCGGATGGAAGTGGCCCAATCACAGACTCGTTGGTCCGATTCGAAGCCTGACAACTCATATGGAGATTGAATCGATGGCTCCTGGTGTTGATTGGGCACAGGAAATCCAGACCTTGAGGCAATGGATGGCTGATCACAATTATTCGGAAACGACCTAATCACGGCGAGTCGTATGACCACAGAAGCGGGGGTATTTGCCAAGAATGTATCCTTGACTCTTGTTGGCAAGATAGTTCCAATCCTCATCACGATCATATCGATTCCGATTTTGCTTTCTGAATTGGGAGTGAGCCGGTTTGGACTATTGATGATCATCATGATGTTCATCGGCTATTTCGGATTACTGGATCTCGGCATACCGCGTGCGATTATTCATTTCATGGCGAAGAATAAAAATCAATCCGATTTCAATCTGCTTGATTTTATTCATACCTGTTTCTCTGTTTTAGTTCTCATTTCATCAGTCAGCGGGATACTGATATATCTCGCATCGCCGATGCTAATGATTGATGTTCTTAAAATGGATGTTGAATTTGTGGATGAAGCCATTTTGAGCTTGCGAATCATTGCAATTACATTGCCCATTTTGATCCTTTCAGGGGTATATCGAGGCATCCTGGAATCAGTTCAGGATTTTCGAATATTGAATCTTTATCAGATCATTTTCGGATCGTTGAATTATGGACTACCTATCCTTGTTGTTTGGGTCGAACCGACGTTGACTGGTGTGGTTGTCGCGATGTTGGCTACTCGGATCGTGAACACATACTTTTTGTTCAAATCCTCTAAAGGTCATATCACCGGACTTGATGTGCAATTCAAAATCGTCCAGTCCATGATTCAGCCATTGTTCCGATACACAGGCTGGTTATCATTGTCGAATATCCTGATTCCGATACTGTCATATGCGGACCGATTTTTAATTGCGTTTGTTTTGACCCTCGATGATGTGACATACTACTCGACGCCAATGGAGATTACAACCCGATTTGGTTTAATCACGTTCTCACTCGTGATCGTGGCCTTTCCGACCTTATCTCAAGCACATGTAGACAATCGTGAGAAAGCGATGCGAATGTATCAAATGATGATGAAATCGTTGATGATCGTCGGATTTTTCATATCCATCAACGTCATCCTCTTGTCAGAGACATTGATTCGGATTTGGCTTGGGCAACCGTTTGTCGAACCAATGGTAGATATTCTTCGAATATTGATGATTGCATTGTTTGTTAACACTCTCGCTCAAACACCTTCAACCTATCTTCAAAGTGCCGGTAGACCCGATATTGTCGCAAAAATCAATATGGCTCTGATTGCAAGCACCATATTGATACTCTATGTGCTCATCCAATATGTTGGAACTGAAGGTGCAGCTTGGGCGCGTCTCCTTTACCATGTGTTTGATGCGGTCTTACTTTATTACTTTTGCAAAACAGCATTTAAGTTGAATCCGTTGGAACGTTTCCTATTGCCGACAGGCGTATCTCTAGGCCTACTGATTGCTGCACATTATTTCGACATAGGGTTCATCGGTTGGTTGGTATCCATACCGGTTCAAATCGGATTGGCCTACATCAGTTATCGATACATACTCACGGTTCAGGAACGGTCCGTTATCCATGGGTTGTACACGACATATGTAAATCGATAAATGGCTTTGGTTGTTTGCTCATGGCATTCTATTTACCTTTTCATGCTATATGTGATTCATATCACTATCCAAAGGTGTTGCCAATCTGGTGCACGATTTGACTATGACTCCAATTCCGACATCGCACATCATCACATCATGATTGAAAATTATAATACTGAGTTAAAAAGGTTGATCATTTGAAACAGTTCATCTTATCGTCTTTATCGAAAGTTCGTTCTGACTATTATGAACGACTTATGGCTCGTTCTATGCTCCGTTACGAGTTTGATGCGTTGAATCATGTTCCTGTATTCACACATCGAGAGCCGTTATGGGATGACGCAATGCTTCGACTATTGGATGCCACGGCACCAATCACCTATGTTGAATTTGGTGTGTTCGAAGGGGATTCCATCCGATATTTCGCATCGAAAATCACACATCCAGACAGTCGGTTTATCGGGTTGGATAGTTTCGATGGTTTGCCGGAAGATTGGGGTACGATGAAGAAAGGAACATTCAGCGTTGGAGGCAACATCCCAAAGATGGATGATACTCGTGTCGGATTCATCAAAGGGTGGTTCCAATTGACTTGGGATGAACTTGAAACGGAAATCCGGTCTCGCCCTTTGGGTCAGTTGGTTGTCCACTATGATGCGGACTTGTACTCATCCACCCTATTCGCACTAGCGCAAATGGACCGATTCAATGTGCCATATGTGGCTATTTTCGATGAGTTTGCCGGCCATGAAACCAGAGCATTGCAAAACTATTGTCAAGCCTATGGTGCAACGGTAGAATTTTATGGAAAAACACTTCAAGGCAACAGCGCAATTCCTAACCAGGTCACATGCAGAATCACGCCGATGCGGGCGAAACAATGAAAGGTCTCGATTTATTGGCCCGGCTCCCTTTTCCTGCCAATGATGGTGGCGCCATCGGTGTTTGCGAGCCCTTGCTCCACACAAAGCGTTTGGGTGTTGAATGGGTGGTAGCCGCTCTGTATTCGGAACGTCATGAGCAGGATCTGCGACGGACCCGCCAAGAGTTTGAGACCTATGTCGATTTTTCTGGAACGCCACCGTTTGGTGTGTTCTCCGCATTGAAAAATCAGTTCGATCATCGGCCATACAACTTAGCACTTCGGTTTGATCGCGATTCGTTTCGAAGAATGTTGAAGGCGATAAAACAAATCCATCCGTCGTTTGATTTCATTCAAGTGGATTGGATCTTTATGGCTCCTTATATCGATACCTGTAAGGAGTTATGGCCAAATACACCGATCCTGATGAGGCAACATAATGCAGAGTATCAAATATTCGAACGTTTGACCCACAACGAGCGCAATCCGGCAAAGCGCATCTTCCTGAGCATGCAAACTGCTAAAATGAAACGATATGAGACGTTTCATATGAATCAGGTGGATTTAGTGGTACCAGTCACCGAATTGGATGCCGAAACCTTCCGTTCCCTCGGCGTCAAGACACGAATTGTGGTCAATCCTGCCGGTGCGAATGTTGAGGCATGGGCTAGGCCAAAGGGTTTGCCTCGGAACGGGCGCGTTCTGATTGTCGGTGGAATGGGGTGGCCCCCGTATGCCCGATCCATGGAATGGTTTTTGAAACAATGCTGGTCCCATTTTGCGAAACGAAATCCCAATGCGGGATTAGACATCATCGGCAAGGACCCGTCGCCTGAGATTGAAGCATGGCATGGCCGGGATGGTGTCGTCGTACACGGGTTTCTGGAGGAAATCCAACCGTATATGCACGAATCGTCGGTAATGGTCATCCCATTACTGGTTGGAAGTGGGATGAGAATCAAAATGGTGGAGGCAATGGCGGCACGTCTTCCGGTAGTCACAACCTCTATCGGATGCGAAGGCATCCCAGTCAAAGATAGAATTCATGCGATGGTTCGAGATGATGCCAAAGGTTTATCGAACGCACTGCAGGATGTGATTAACGATCCGGATCTCGCGAATTCGTTAGCTCTGAACGCACATACGCTTGCAGAGGATATGTTCTCATGGGATTCTGTCGGCAAACGATTTGTCTCGCTGTACAAGGAATTGGCACTCCGTGGATGAGCAAATAAGATGAGCCAAATTGACGTATCCATCATTATTGTCAATTACAATCAGATTAAACTGCTTCGGAATTGTGTGGCATCCATCATCCGATTCACACAAAACACCTCTTTCGAAATCATCGTTGTTGATAATGCCTCGACCGAGTGTGATGTCACTTCTGCTATGAAGGAGTTTGGCATGGTCACATGCATCCAAAACCAATCGAATCGGGGTTTTGCCGCTGCTAACAATCAAGGAGTGGAGAAGGCCAATGGTACCTACATCCAGCTCTTAAACAATGACACCTTGTTCACAGAGGACACGCTTCAAGTCATGCTCGCTCGTATGAGTGAACAAGAGCCAAACACGATTCTTGGTTGCAAACTCTTGAATTCAGATGGATCCCATCAGTACTCAATCGACGATTTTTTAACTCCACTGAATATGATTGGCGAGTACTTGTTCCTTGCCCATGTGTTTCCTCAGTCGCGGTTGCTCAACCGATATCATCAAAATGTACATCCTGATGGTTTGAAAGACGTTGATGTGGTCAAAGGCGCCTTCATGTTCATGCGCACAGACACCTTCAGATCCCTGAACGGATTCGACGAACGGTTCTTCTTTTATGGCGAGGAAACGGATTTATGCTATCGGCTGAAGCGCACCGGTGGCATAGTGCGTTTCGATCCAAGCACATCCATCATCCATTTTGGCGGCGCTACCACCGACTCAATGCCTTGGTTCCAGATGAAACAACAGTCGATTGCCAAAATCAACTATTTTCAGAAGCATTTTTCAGGATGGATGTTTGCCTGTGCGGTAAGCATTCATCTAGTTGGTTATGCGATTCGGATACCGATCTTTTTTGTGAACGGTCTCATCCGCTTCAACAAGAAGGAGCTTCAAAGAAGCGTCAACTATGCCCGCTGTTTATGGATCTACCCGAAAAACGTGTTTCGAGATGGGCAATGACTGCAGCGAGAATGGTTAGCACAAAAATGCCCTCATATGCTAGAAAAACAGGTGATGTGATGTTCATCAAAGCCGCCATTGTTATGTAAATCGCCGACGCGATGGCAATCGCTCTAACAACCGGATGTGGAGTCGTCTTGTATATACGAATACTGTTTTTGAAGATCGATCCGATTAAGAACAGAAACGAGAACAACCCGATGATGCCAAATTTATACCAAACCGCTAGGTATCCATTGTGGATATACAGATGT
This sequence comes from Balneolales bacterium, assembly GCA_041749075.1. Taxonomy (GTDB): domain Bacteria; phylum Bacteroidota; class Rhodothermia; order Balneolales; family HLUCCA01; genus CAMTWZ01. The sequence goes on from JBGTBY010000031.1 coordinate 219,466, forward strand.
GGTTGAGTGATTCGTAAGAAAACATTTTCACGGAAATAGGCGACCCCAAGTCCTGGACCTAAGATCGGGTTCTCCATGACCTGACTAAAAGCGGCTTTGGTCTCTCGAATTCGTTCTAAAAGGGATGTATCGATACTTCCGCCAGCCGTTGTTGCAATCAAACGATTCGATATCATGATCCAAATGAGGTCCATGAAATCTCGAAAGAAGAATATCCCAATTCCAAGAATGAGTATGAGTATGATCGAGACATAACGAAAAACGCGTTTTTTAGCAACCCAAGGCGCGATGCTGATCAATATCACCGCGGCAACAAACGAGACACCCCAAAGGCTTCGAGTGAACGTGAGAATGATCGCGGAAAAAATGATTAACACGATAGCAAGGCTAGCTCGTCGAATTGCGGAATCTGGATGGAGAATAAAGGTGGCTAAACTCAGAGCAAATCCCAAAAGAAGGATATTCTCGTTTCCCGCACCCCGGACCACCGCCAATTCCCATTCCGCAACAACATTCAACAGGGATGTGCGATAAGCAAGGATTGTCCGAAAGACGACGAATGTCATGATAAACCCCAATCCCACATAGAGCTGTGGTCGGAATTTGGGGAGGTTCAGGAAACGTCGTAACGGAAAGTATAAAAGAAAGGCCGAGTAGTAGAAGACCAATTCTTGCAACGGGGCCCTAATGGAGCGAATGGTAAGGATTCCATTGACCAGACCTAGAAACAAGGCGATATAGATGAAAATCATCCACCGGTCATGCGGATGAACGACCTGGATTCGCCCTTCTAGTAACATAGGGAGGAGGATCAATAAGATCGTCAAGCCCAATAATGCATAGTAACCCAGTTCGCCAACATCCAATCCGGTTTTGTTATGGATGACATAAACCGCACTGCAAAGAGTCAAAATGAGTACGACGTCCTTTCTGAACGCGACTAAAATTAAACTCAGTGCGGCAAACGGGAGGAATAGTTCAATCCCGATTCCGAACAGTTGAGTACATAAGACGACCCATATTGCCAAGAGAATGCCGAGCCCGACAAGAGCAGAATGGTTCGAATCCCATCGGAATTGGTCCACTTTCATGGATGATAATAATACCGGAAGTAGGGAAGGTTCGCCGACACAATAAGAAAGAGTATGAAACCGACGACAAGGGTCACAAAGCTGGATAGAAACGCACTGATGACAATCATTGCGCGAAAGGGTCGATCTTTCTTTTCGGGAACACGTGGATGATCCACGATGGAAACCAAGGGTAGCGCTTTGGCTTCCTCTAATTTGGCCTGTTCATACAAGGGTACGATGTACTGTAGGATCTCCGCCTGTATTTCGATGGTTTGCATGAGCTCGAAATATTGCTTCGCGATATCTGGAAGCGTAGACATATTGAGCAATAACGGGTCGGTGGTCGGTGAGTTGTAGAGGGTATTTAGTTTGTCAACTACAACATTATATTGTGCGCGTTCTTGCTGGTATGCAGCACTTTCAGTACCGATGCTTCTGGACAATAACTCCAATCGCATCTCCATTTGAAGCTTTTCCGCCGCAACTGTGGAGATTAATCCGAAATAGGCCTTGACCTGCTCGTTCAATTCGAATACGCCATATTCCATTTGAAATGCGGCTAATTCTTGACGTAGAGAATCGATCTCCAACTTCCCTTGCAGATAGCGAGTCTCAATGAAGATCCGATACTCCCGGGCTTCTTTCGTCGAAATGTCATTATTGAAGTCATTTAGCAAATTGACATAGTATTCCGCAATGGCTTGAGCTTTTTCAGGAGATTTATCCCAAACATCTATGATAAAATTGCCCTCTAATTGACCCCTGAATGAGGTGTTGCCGTCCAAGATCTTGATCGCATCCAACATGGGATAGGCACTGCCTTCCGCTTCATAGGCTGTTATTAGATCAAACTTTTCGACGATTTGACGCTTGGTTGTCTCACTGTTCAGCAGAACTTGATAACGGTCAAAAATGGCTGTTCGACCTGATCCAACAATAGAGCCGGCCAACGATCCGAGGCGTCCACCAATCAACGATTCGATTCCAACCGAACGTTGTTGGGCTGGTAGTAAGCTTGCGGTAGAGCGGTACTCATTATCCTGTAGAATGGCGTAAATCGCTGCAATTCCTGAAATGACCAAACTAATGATGATGATTAGCCTAAATTGTCTAATGACATGTCTCAGAAGTTGGTGGATGGGGATTCGCTGATATACCGGCTTCATGCTCATCTCGTGTTTAAAATAATTGCTGTTGTGATCAGACTGGCAATCGTGGTCACAATCGACAGATAAAATTGATTTCGGCTGATGGCCAATTGGCGCTCTTGAAATTGATTTTGGCGATAACTGATAAAATCTTCATAGGGTTGTCGATCCACAAAAATCATGTCACCCGATTCCAATGTGGTTTCTGATGGCAGATACCATGCATGATTATACGATTTGATCACAAAGACCCGCTCTTTATCTGCGGATAACGAGAAACCGCCCGCCTCATTCAAATAGTCATTGACAGTTTTGCCTTTTTCGTAGACATAATACCCAGTACGATTGACTTGGCCGAAAAGCATCACTGTGTTTTCGTCTTTCGGAATATGGATTCGATCTCCATCATATAATAATGTGGATTTCAATGCCGATTCCACATTGAGATTGATGAAAACAACCGCATGACTTAGTCCGAAATCCCGTTGAATGTACTCCAATCCTTCATTGAATTGATTGGATGTCCGTTGCATACGTTGCACACGCCGGCCATAGGATTCCTCCTCGGAATAGAGCTTGTTGCCACGTTCGATATAGACAGACGATAGGAGCGCTTTGGTAGTCATGCCTCCGGAAAATCGTAGTAAATCAGACAGACTCGTCACGCCTTCGATTATCGGGTAATTCCCAGGATGGTTGATTTCACCTGATATCCAGACCGACTGATTTGTGATTTTTGATTTGTCAACCGGAATGACCAGACGATCGTTTGGCTGAAGAGGCTCATTCATCGGAATCGAATGAATGCTTACCAATCCCGACTCCGTTCTCCGAACGATATGGATATTTAGAGAGTCCGCTTCTTCTGTATACCCACCTGCGATTCGAATCAGAAACTCGGGCGTGTCGTTCGGATTGTATTGTGTCTCAAACGCTTGGCGTACGCCACCGGAAACCCCAATGCGGGATGTGGCAAGAGATTTTTTGCGAACCTGTATAAACTCTCCATCTTGAACGAATGGATTCGCTTCGCTAACACCACCGTAGAAATACGCCACGAGGTCCGCCGTGCTAACTCGCCCATCCCGATGGTGGATAATGACATTGCGTAAATCATACCGTTCCAATGCTTCGGTTTGCTCATCCACTCGGATATCTTTTCTGCCATGTGTGATTGGATTTTGATTCAGTTTAAGCAAACCACCCATTGCTCTAGGCTGTGCACCCGGTCCATCTATATTCACCGTAATCGGATTTCCTGTGATAATGGGGATGACGATTGCGTCCACACGGGTCTGTGCTGGAAACAAATAGCGGCCAGGAGACGGAACATCACCCGTCACATGAACATTCACGGGTTTCGGACGTTCCAAGGTCACGATGATTTCAGAATTCCGGAATTGCTGTTCTACGAGTTTGGAAATAGCGACTTTTGCATCCGTCAGTGATACATCACCAACCAGGACCGTGCCTACGCCCGGAATCACCAGGTCTCCACTGATATTCACGGCCATACCCCGCCAAGTCGTCGGTATCGCTCCCCGAACGTCAACGGATAGAATGTCGGACGCACCTAAGATGTACGTATCCGGATTGATGAATCCCTCAAGGGGCCGTTCGGTAGCCAATCGAAGTCCGATTTCATCCACAAAATAGGTATTCCCTGCGCCTCTGCGAGGATCTTGTGTTTGAGTGTTGGATTGACCATTCAGGAGAATGGGGAATCCGATCACCAGCAGTAAACTGAGTCGTAGCATGTGGGTGTTTATTTTTGACACAAAGTTCTCATCACCATATGTCCGAACATGAGGTGAAGGTCTTCGCAAAGTTGCATGTCGTAAGATGGGATCCACACCGATTTCTGGGCGATCTGCTTGAGTTTTCCGCCATCGTAACCCACAATCGCTAAGGTGTTGGCTCCATATTCGTTCGCGTAGGCGATCGCATTCACAACATTTGGTGAATTGCCGCTTCCACTGATTCCAATCACAAGATCTCCAGGCTCTAGCATGGATTTCAGCTGACCCGAAAAAATCTGATCATACGATTGGTCGTTTGCGAAGGCGGTGATGAGACCCAAGTTGTCGCACAACGAAACGCCTCGGAACGGCTTGGTTGTCGCAATCTCGATCATCTTATTCCAGTCAGTGATGTAGTGGGAAGCAGCATAGGCGCTACCCCCATTCCCACAGGTGATGATCTTTCTACCGCTCTCAAAAGCGGTTCTTACGGCATCGATGCCTTTTTCAAACGCCTCGATGTCGAGGGTCTCGAACAGGATTCGATGGTTATTGAGATAACCGGAGATAGAAAATGGGGATTCAGACATTGGGTTGATAAAATACGATTTGGCTTCCGTTCCGGTCGAAGCGAAAGGTGACTTGTTGAAGCTCTGAAAGCGCACGACGAATCGCCTCATGTTTGTCGACCGGAGCATAAAACATGATGAAGCCACCGTTTCCGGCTCCTAGAAGTTTTCCACCACTGGCTCCTTGCTCCAAACCGGTTTGATACCAATGGTCGATTTGAGCATCGCTGATTCCATTCGACAATTGGGTTTTTAGCATCCAGTTTTCGTGAAGAATCTCGCCGATAGCCGACACCGACCCCGACTCCAATTCTTCTTTCATGATGTACGCCAACTCCACCATCCGGCGAAGAATCGGACGACGGTCACCCGATTTGATCGCTTCGGACTGCTTCGCCAAGATTTCGGATGCGCTTCGAGTGCGCCCTGTAAAAAAAACCAGGATCGATGATTGCAACTCATGCAAGACGTGAGGTTGACATATAACCGGATCAACGGAAACAGACTCATCTGGATGGAATCGGATCAGATTCAATCCTCCAAATGCGGCGGCATATTGATCTTGCTTTCCGATCGGCTCACCACAACGGTCGATTTCGATTTCACAAGCTTGCCGTGCTAGTGTGTCTTTCGACACATACTGATTCTGATACGCATACAAGGCATGCAATACCGCAACGGTGTACGAACTTGACGATCCCAATCCAGATCCCCGCGATGGGATATCCGCCATCGACGCGATTTCAATACCACCCTGGATGTCGAGCATGCCTAATGCTTCCCTCACCAACGGATGAGCCACATCCTTCACCGATTCCACGTCTTCGGTTTTCGAATAACTGATGCGGATCCGGCCATCGAATTTCCGGTTCACCGCGATATACATGTATTTGTCGATGCTGGTCGACAACACAGCTCCGGTTTCTTCTCGGTAATATGCAGGAAGATCGCTCCCACCACCTACGAAACTCATTCTCAATGGCGTTTTGCTCAGAATCATGAGTTGGGTGTGTAAGGAATTCGAAAACGAGCGGTTGATCCACTGTTCAGCACATCCGCCGTTTCGTCGATGTTACGGGTAGCGAGAAGGTCCTGTATTTGGTCGTCATTCAATCCACGCCAGTGATAATCTTCCTGGATTCGTTGGCGGCGGGTCTGTTCTTCGATTTCGGCAAAAACGGTCATAGTCGTCAAAGATACCAATTCTGACCACAAAAGCGCCGGAACTCCTTCCACGATCACTATGTCTGTCGGTTGTATGGTGAGCAGGTTGGGATGTGAATATTTATTTCGATACTGACGATCATACACCGGTATCGACACTTCTATTGATATTGTCGCTTCCAATAAAGACTTTATAATCCGGGTAGCTTCCGACAGGTCAAATCGAGCAAAAACGCCGCGTCCTTCAGGTCGCTCCGTAACCGGGTGCAACCACCCATCCAAGCAGATCACATGCGCCGTTCTACCAATGATCCCGAATTGTTCTTTCATTACTTGGGCGATGCTGCTTTTTCCACTTCTCGCTAAACCCCCAATCAGCACCAATCGGTTGGAGTCTATTTCCTGTATGATGGGCTTTATTTGATAGGAAAGTTTAGGATGACCTTCCAAAATCCAATCCACCGCCCGAGATAGGTCCGGCATCACAACCCCACCATGCAGGAATTTTCGGTCGCTGCCCGCAAATCCAGTACGGAGCAGAATCGTATTCACTCCAGCCCTGCGCCCAGCTTCCATATCGGTCGTGGTGTCTCCGATCATCCAACTAGTAACGGGATCAATTGAGAACTCTTCAATCGCATCCATCAATAATCCGGGTTCTGGTTTCCGGCACAAGCAAGGTCCTTTCAATTCCGGAATCTCGCCCGGAAATCCGCTATCCGGATGATGTGGACAATAGCGGATGCGGTCCACATATGCGCCTTCTTGTCCCAAAAGGATATCCAATTTGGCATGGATCGCATCCAATTCGTCAACCGTCACATCTCCTCGTGCAATCACGGGTTGGTTGGTGGCCACGATGGAGACATAACCCGATTGGTTCAAGCGCTTCACTGCGGCCGCCACTCCATCCATCAGTTCCAATTGGTCTGGATGGCGAAGGTGTCCCACTTCCTTGTTCAACGTCCCATCCCGATCTAAAAACACCGCTTTTCGCTTGCCACGATTCGATAGCGCAGTTGGGATGCCGGCTTGAATGTCCCGCTCGACCTTGGCAATTCGTTCTGGCGTGCCCATATCCTTGATGTATTCGACCGACTCATAGGCGAACAGGGATTTTCCTTGTTTCATGGCCCAAGGAAACAGATGCTTCGCGATGTCGGGTTTCGGATGGGAGTGCTCGAACGAGTCCAACACATCCCGATTCATCACATAAAGCGCCGCATTCACACGATTTCTCAGAAATACACCTTCGGGATGCGGATAGGGATGGATGGCGCGTACGAAACCCGCTGTGTCAACGTCTACAATGTCCGAATCATGAGGATGAGAATTGGGATGGATGAGTAGGGTTGCATCGGCACCCGCATTGAAATGGGCATACCACATCGCGTTCAAATCCACATCCACATAGGTGTCGCCATACAGAACCAAGAAATGAGAATCCAGCATCGATCTCGCTTCGATCAGAGCTCCGGCGGTTCCTCTTGGTTCCGTTTCGATGTGGTATTGGATGCGGACTCCCAACTCGACCCCATCCTTGAAATGCGATGAGATGACCTCATGCTGATGATGGACCAACAAAAGGATATCGTTGAATCCGAAGTGGGCACAATGCTCAATAAGATGTTGTAATACCGGTTTGCCCGCCAAGGGCGCCATCGGTTTCGGAATGTCTCCGAAAACAGCCCGCAACCGTGTTCCGAATCCGCCAGCCAATATGACGGCTTGTCGCGTCATCTGAATGTCGTGCACAAATAGGTCCGCACGCGACGTACAGCCACATCCGTCATGTATGAGATATACAAGATGCTGCTCAAGATCGGATTCATACCCATTTCACGGCGATAGGTGTCCCAAACTGTAAGTTGATGTTTCACCCGGAAGGTTGACAAAGATCCTGCGGTATCGCGGTAATGGGCAAGATTCTCAGGATACAATTTCGCAACAACGCCTCGGCGAAGGATGAAAAGCCACCATAACAGTTCCTCGCCATGAGATTTCCCATGGTGTTCCAAGATGTCTTCAGTAAGCAAATCACGTTTGACAACCACAGTTAATGTCCCTATGCCACGAGTGGCCATCATTTTCCAGAATGAATAGGATTTGTATGCCGAATGCGGGCACATCACGTTGGTACCGTCGGCCGACATTCCGCTATAATAGGTGTAACTGAAGGGGATGTTTTCGGTTTCCATGAACCGAACCTGTTTTTCCAACTTGGTTGGAAGCCAGACATCATCACCGTCCAAAAACGCGATGTAAGTTCCTTTGGCCTGCCGGATACCAGTGGCACGTGCATGGGCCGGACCGCGGTCATTGACATTGTGGATATACCGAACGCGTGAATCTCGTTTCTCGAATTCTTGAATGATTGAGACCGTGTTATCTCTAGAACCACCATCTACGACCAACAACTCGAAATCGCCACGTGTTTGATTCAATACCGATTCAATTGCATATCCGATATACTTCGACGAATTGAACGCCGGCATGATGATACTGATGGATGGAGGTGTCATACTCTGGATGTGAAAATCCAAGGATTTGAGGTCAGCCATTTCACTGTATCCTGAATGGATTCGCGTATGGAATACGCCGGCTTCCATCCGGTTTCCATGATTTTGCTCACGTCCAAGAACACGAATGGATTGTCGCCCACCCAGCCGCGGTTTCCTTTTCCGAAATGAAGTTCCGGATTCAGACCCATTGTCGAACAGATCCATCCGGCACTGTCTTTGACTTGGCAATACTCGGGCGCGCCCAAATGATACACCTGAAAACGATTCGGTTTCGATTGGGCGGTTCGTAGCTGGTCACCTGTCATCAGCACAGCATTCACGCAATCATGAACATGGAGATAGCTCTTTTTTGGTGATCCATCGCCGATGATGGACAGACGGGTCGGATCTGCCAATAGTTGCTTGACGAAATCATACACGTGCCCGTGCGGATAACGCGGTCCTAAGATTGAAACGAACCGATATACATATCCTTCGAATCCGAACCCTTCACAATAGCTGGAAATCAAGCCTTCACAGGCCATTTTGGAAGCCCCGTATAAGGATGTCTGATCAGGTATGGAGCAAGTTTCAGGGGTGGGAAACACATCTGGTTCCCCTAAAGCGGCGGCAGACGATGCGAATAGGATTCGCTTCACACCGGACTCTCTCATTGCTTCGAGCAGATTGAATGTGGCGATGGTGTTTTGTTCAAGATCCTTTCGCGGTGATGCGAGACCTCCCCGGATATCCGCATTTGCGGCGAAATGGATTACTGCATCACATCCGGTTATGGCATTTGTTATGCTGTCGGCATCAAGCAAATCACCTTCCACCAAAGAAAAAGTTGAATAGGTAAGCGCCATTTCCAGAAACGGACGCTGACCAGTAGAGAAATTATCGAAACCTACGACGGTGTGGCCTTGACTCAACAACCGATCTGTGATATGGCTGCCAATGAAGCCGGCTGCTCCTGTGACGAAATACTTCAATTTTTGAATAGATGTATGGTGATCTGCAATCCCGAAACTTATGAAAGGTATGAAAAGACGCTCAATTATCCCTTAACCCCGCCTTGTCACAATGATGCCGGCGATCACCACGAAGGATCCCGCGAGTTGCAACCAGGCCAAGGGTTCGCGCATGAGGAAATATCCTATAACGAGTCCGATCACCGGCACCAGGTTCTGATAGGTGGCTGTGCGCACCGCTCCCACTTGGTTGAGGGCGTAATTCCATATGATATACGCCACTCCCACGCTCAATACCCCACTATACAATGCGCCCAACCAGGCGCCGGTCGGGATGGCCGCGTAGTCCAATACGATGAGGTTTGGGATGGCGGCCAGTACCAATACTCCTCCTCCACTGACCATCGACATCACCGTGAGTTGCAGTGGGGGATAGCGCTTGAGGAAGTCTTTTGACACCACGGTATAGGTTCCGAACACGACGGCCGAGGCCAAGGTGAGCATGTCTCCATACAAGGTCCCCGCCCCGAAACTCAGTTCTTTTCCGCTTCCCGTCAAAATCAGCAGGATGCCGGTGAAGGTCAGACTCACGCCGATCAACCGGAACCGGGTCATTTTCTCATCAAAGAAGAAGTGGGATACCAAAGCCACCCAAACCGGAATGGTGCCCAACATCACGGCCGCATTGGCGGAGTGGGTTGCGGACAATCCGAAGATGAAAAACAATTGGTAGGCGGTGTTGCCGAGCAAGCCGAGTCCGAACAAAGCCGGTACGTCGCGCCAGGGGACGGGCTTGAAGCCGCCTTTCCAAACCATGATCCCCACCATCAGAACAATGGAGATCGCAAACCGGAATGCGTTGAAGCTCATGGGGTCGATATAAGGCAGACTCACTTTGACGATGGAAAAGTTCGCGGCCCATATCAACGCGACGCTCATCAACAATCCCTCGATGAGGGAAAACCGGGTTTTTTGCATGGATTGAAAATACCATGAAACGTTTCCCTCTTCCAATCCGTTGTGCCATTGTGTAAATTATGACCAACAGTCAATTATTGAGAAGATGGGTATAGCCGAACGCAAAGAACGAGAGAAGGAAGAACGTCGGAACATGATCATCGACGCCGCCGAGCGGGTGATTTTTTCCAACCGAATCGACACGTCCACCATGGATCAGATCGCCGAAGAGGCCGAACTGAGCAAGGGGACGCTCTACTTGTATTTCAAAAGCAAGACGGATCTGTATCTGGCCATCCAAGATCGGGGGATGTCGATTCTGGCCGACAAACTCGCCCGTGTGCTAGGTGAAAAGAAGAAGGGTATCGAGCTATTGAAGCGGTTTGGGGAGGTGTATTTCGATTATGCGAACCAATTTCCGAATTACTTCAATGCGGAAATGTTCTGCCGCTCACACGAATTCATGGAAGAAACCACGGCAAGCGAGCTGTTCCAATCCACGCGTGACAAGCGGATCGAAATCGTGAGTTTCATCATTCGGGGCATCCAGATCGGATTGCAAGATGGCAGCATCCGGAAAGACATTCAGCCCGAGGAACTGTCGCTCATGCTCTATGCGAGCCTGAACGGAATGATCCAGGCTTACATGCTGCGCAAACAAGTCGAGAAACACGACCTGTTTCCAGAAATCCGCGTGTCGATCGATCATATCGTGCAAGACTTCATCCGCATTCTGCTGGACGGATTGAAGCCCGAGAATGTGACCAATGGTCAGAATGTACACGAAACCCAAGCCATTTCGCGGGCGTAAGCGTCCGCCGTTATCATCCATTACCCTATGCAGTCCCAACGTTTCGCGGCTATTGTGCTCATCGCCGCTCTTTTCGCACCTTTGGTTGCCTTTGCGCAGCCTGTGATCACCGTCGACCAAGCCATCGCCACGGCTCTCGCCAATAACACCGACCTTCGCATCGCGAAGTTGGCCATCGACGATTCCGAGCAACAAGTGATGATGGCATGGGCGGAAGTGATGCCCACCATCAACTCATCGCTCAATTACACGCGCAACATCGAGATTCCGGTTCAATTCCTGCCCGGTGAATTCTTCGGTGAAGCGCCAGGAACGTTGATTCCGATCAAGTTCGGTGCCGACAACTCCTGGCAAGGCGGTTTTTCCGTGAATCAGACTCTGTTCCGCGGAGATGCCATCGTGGCGATTACCAGTCGCGACGTGTATCGGCTTGCGGCGGCGGAGAACTTCCGAGCCACATCCCAACAGGTCGTGACCCAAACCCGCCTGGCCTATTATTCCGTGCTCATCGCCGAAGCGCAGTTCCGCTTGGCCGACGCGTCGCTCTCCCGCCTCAAGGTCAATCTAGACGAAAACAAGGTCCGTGCGGGCGCGGGTCTGCTGGATGAGTATGAAGTACTTCGCCTCGAGGTTCAATTGGCCAATGAAGAGCCACGCCGAATCGAATCGGCGGATGCGCTCGAAAAAGCCTTCCGTGATTTGAACCTCGCCATGGGCTTGCCTGTCGACACGCCATTCAAAGTGAAAGGCGATCTCGTGAATCTGGACATCTTCGCCTCCCGCACTGTCGATGCGAATACCGAGCTCATGGACCTGGATCGGATGATCGATGTGGCGCCGGTCGACCAAGTGGATGTGACCGCCACTCGTGGAGATCTTCGCTCTCTGAATGTGCAACGTCGGTTGAAAGACCGCGAAATCTTGGCCAACAAAACCGAATTTTATCCGAATATCACAGCCAACTATGCGCTGCAATGGAGTTCCTCGCAAAACGGTACACCGGATTTCTGGGAGAATAACAACCGGTTTCAGACGATCGGTGTGACGGTGAGCCTACCCTTGTTTGATGGAATGCGTCGCGTGACCACCATCAAACGCTCGCAAATCGAGCGTCGTGGACTCGATGAACAAATCCGATTCGCTGAGCAGAACGCCCGGAACGAGGTGGTCACAAACTGGCAACGACTCGAACGCATTTTCGAAACCGCATCCTCGCGCCGCAAAGCCGTGGAACAATCCAAGCGGGGATATGACATCGCACTTGCCCGCTTCCGCAATGGCGTGGGTTCCCAGCTGGATGTGACCGAAGCCGAATATCAATACCAGCTCGCAGAACTCAATTACGCCGCCATGGTGTTTGACTATCTGAGCGCCAAAGCCCAATACGACCTCTCGCGCGGCGACGTGCCGTTTGTCGATACTCAACGCAATTAATCTTATGAAAACCCTACTCTACATTTTTCCTATCGTCTTGTTGGCCGCGGCTTGCGGTTCCGAAGAGTCTCAGGAGCCGGCCACGACCGAAGTCTTCGAGCGCACCATCAATGTGAGCACCGAGCGTGTTCAACCGCAAGAATTTGTCAATTATCTGTCGTTGGTCGGTACGGTGAAATCCGGTCAGGACATCAAGATTTCGGCTGAAGTGACGGGGCTCGTGGAGCGCTTATCTGTCAGCAAAGGTCAGCGGTTCAGAAAAGGCGACCTCATTCTGAAAATCGACGACTCGAGCCTGCGCCAGGAACTCGAAATCGCGAAGGCATCCGCCGAAACCGCACGTGAGAATTATGAGCGGACCAAATCGATTTGGGAGTCGGATCGCATCGGTTCCGAATTCGCGGTGATCACGGCCGCCAATGCATCACGTCAGGCACAGGCGAACAAAGAGTTGTTGGATATCCGACTTCAAAAATCCTCGATCATCGCACAATTTGATGGCATTCTGGAAGAAGTTTATGTTGAACAAGGTGAAATCGCCGCCGCAGGATCCCCATTGGTACGATTGATCGAATCGGGCAAAATGCATGTCGAAAGCGGTGTCCCTGCACGGTATGCTGGACTCGTACGAGTTGGCGACCTCATCGAAATCAGTTTCGAGATGCTCAATAACCGCACCTACACCTCGAAAGTGAGTCGTGTGGGTTCTGCGATCGATCCGTCTGTGCGCACATTCCGCATCGAAGCCGATCTACAAGCCAGTTCCGTCTACAAAGTGGACATGATCGCCACCATCCGCCTGCAAACCGAAACGTTTGCGGATGCCATCGTGCTGAATCAGGAATTCGTACAACGCGATGAAAACGGCTACCGCGTGTTTGTTGTGAGTGATGTGGATGGTAAAAAACGCGCCACAGCCACTCGTGTCGAACTCGGACCCATTTTCAACAATCGGGTTGTGATCACAAGCGGTCTCCAGCCGGGCGATGAGGTCATTACCCGTGGCTCGGTGTTCGTTGAGAACAACATTCTGCTCAATATCCAAAACGATGAGGCCAATTCATGAGTTCTTCGAATGGAAATCGCAAAGAATTCGGGCTCTCATCCCTTTCGATCGATCAAAGCACGATGGTGATGGTGATGATGTTCCTCGTATTCGTTCTAGGTCTGTACAGCTACAGTACACTTCCGAAAGAAGCTGAGCCGGATATCCCGATTCCTGTGATTGTGATTTCGACGGTATATCCGGGCGTCTCGCCGGAAGACGTGGAAAACCTCGTCACGCAAAAGCTTGAAGCCAAGCTCAACGAAATCCAGGATGTGAAAGTGATGACATCCACCTCGGTGGAAGGGTACGCGAACGTCATTTTGGAATTCGACACCAGTGTGAACTTGGATGAGGCTCTACAAAAAGTGCGTGAGAAAGTGGATTTGGCCAAGCCAGATCTGCCGGCGGATGTGGAGAGTCCGGTGATCATGGAAATCAACATCGCCCAATTCCCGATCATGCAAGTGAACGTGGCTGGCGATTACAGCCTCGAACGCCTCAAAAAAGTGGCCGAAGACCTGCAAGACCGCCTCGAAAGCATTCCGGGCGTATTGGAAGCGAATTTGGCCGGCGGACTTGATCGTGAAGTCTATATCGACATCGATCTGGGCAAGATGAAGTACTACAACATCGAGTTCAAAGATGTGATCGAAGCCATCCAATTCGAAAACGTGACCATCCCTGGTGGTAATGTGGATGTAGGCTCGAAGAAATTCTTGGTTCGGATTCCTGGTGAGTATAAGAATCCGAATGAGATGGCCGACATCGTCATCAAATCGCGCGACGACAGTCCGATTTATCTGCGTGATATCGCCAAAGTGGATTTCGGATACATGGAACGCGCGTCGTATGCCCGTTTGGACGACAGCCCCGTGATCACGCTATCCATCGTGAAGCGCTCCGGTCAGAACATCATTGAAGCGACCGATGCGGTGAAAGCCGTCATCGCCGAAGAATCCGAGAATTTCCCGCCCGGTACGACCGTCAAGGTGACCAACGAAACGGCGACCATGATTCGCGAAACCGTGAGTTCCTTGGAAAACAACATCATTTCCGGCTTGATCCTCGTGGTCGGAGTGATTTTGTTTTTCCTTGGAGTTCGTAACTCCTTCTTTGTTGGAATCGCGATTCCGCTATCCATGTTGCTGTCGTTCATCGTGCTTCAGGCCTTGGGCATCACCATGAACATGATCGTTTTGTTCAGTTTGATTCTCGCATTAGGGATGCTCGTGGACAACGCGATCGTGGTAGTGGAAAACATTTATCGCTATCTGGAAGACGGATACAGCCGTGTGGAAGCGGCCAAAAAAGGAACTGGTGAAGTGGCGCTACCGATCATTTCTGGAACGGTAACCACTCTCGCCGCCTTCACACCGCTGATGTTTTGGCCTGGCATCGTGGGTGAGTTCATGAAATACCTTCCGCTAACGCTGATCATCACCCTGAGCAGTTCCTTGTTCGTGGGCCTGGTGATCAATCCGGTGCTCTGTGCCTTGTTCATGCGATTGGATGGAACCCCGGCCGAACAACCGATGACCACCCGTGGAAAACGCTTGATGCTCCTTGTAACCGGTGTGATCTTCCTGTTCCTATTGTACAATAATGTCTTGGTGTGGGGCATGATTCTCATCACAAGCGTTCTTATGTATTTCTTTCACACCCGATACATGCACCGCGCCGGCTTGGTGTGGCAGAAAAAAGGGGTGCCTTGGATGATCGAGAAATATCGCGGTTCGCTGGTCGTAGCATTAAACCGACCTGGACTCGTGATTTTTGGAGCAATCGGTATCCTGATTCTCAGCGTCTTCGTATTCCGTGCGTTCAATCGAGGCATCGAGTTTTTTCCTGAGGGCATTCCCCCACGTGCGGCCTACATCCAGGTGGAAACACCCGTCGGAACCTTGGCATCGGTCACGGACGAGGTGATTCGCTCCTATGAAGCCCGGGTTGGTTCCATTCCAGGTATCAACGATGTGGAATCGGTTGTGGCTACATCCGGATCGAAAATTTCCGGTGGCGATTTTGCCGGAGGCAGCTCATCTACCCATTTGGGCACCGTAGTGGTCAACTTCCGCGATTACAAATACCGCGAGACCGACACCTTCGAATCGCTTGAGTTCATGCAACGTGAGTTCGAAAAACTGGCTGTTGGTGCGAATGTGAAGGTGGAAGTACCTGCTGAAGGTCCACCGACCGGAAAAGTGATCAATCTTGAAATCGTGGGTCAGGAATTGGATGTGTTGGAAAGCCTGACAGCGAGAGCGTTGGCCACCATCCGTAATCATCCCGTTTCTGCCAAACTCGAAGGTTTGGACAACGACATGCCGGACAAACGTCCTGAATTGGTCGTTGTGGTCGATCGAGAAAAAGCCGCCACATTCGGACTCAGCACGAACCGTGTGGGATCGACGGTTCGGAATGCCATCAACGGCGTGGAAGTATCGAAATACCGCGATGGAAATGATGAATACGATATCATTGTTCGCTTGGATGAGAAATACCGCAATTCGTTGGATGCCGTCGGCGACTTGTTCGTGATGGCGGAAAACGGTCGACAAGTACCGATTTCGGAAGTAGCGACCTGGTATGTGGCCGACGGACTAGGCGGCATCAACCGCAAGGACATGGATCGTGTGATCACCGTATCGGCAGACGTGCGCGCCGGATATCAGGACAACGCGGTATTGGCCGAAGTTCAAGAGGTCATCGCACCCCTGATGAACGAAATGCCACGTGGCTACGTGATGCGTTGGTCCGGACAGCAAGAAGAACAGAACGAAGCTCAGGAATTCCTGACAGGCGCGTTCCTCATCGCATTGTCGCTCATCGTCTTCACGTTGGTGGCCCAGTTCAATTCCATGGCGAAATCGTTCATGGTGATGACATCGGTCATCATGTCCATCGCCGGCGTATTGTATGGATTGGTTCTGTTCCAAATGCCGTTCGGTATCATCATGACGGGCTTGGGTATCATTTCTCTCGCAGGAGTGGTGGTGAACAACGCGATTGTATTGATCGATTATGTGGATCTGCTTAGGAGTCGGGATGGATTGAGCGTGTATGATGCTCTTATCAAGGCTGGACAGACCCGTCTGCGTCCCGTTTTGCTCACCGCACTCACCACCATCCTCGGACTTGTGCCGTTGGCGATCGGTTTCAACTTCGATTTCATCGTGCTCTTTTCCAATCCAGTCGCGTTTTTCAGCGACATCAGCCAGTACATCTACTGGGGTGGCGAACAAGCCGAATGGTGGGCGCCTATG
This sequence comes from Balneolales bacterium, assembly GCA_041749075.1. Lineage (GTDB taxonomy): Bacteria > Bacteroidota > Rhodothermia > Balneolales > HLUCCA01 > CAMTWZ01. The sequence continues at coordinate 236,144 of JBGTBY010000031.1, forward strand.
GCCATTGCGGTTATTTCAGGGCTGACATTCTCCACGTTGCTCACACTTATTTTCATACCCGTGGTCTACTACCAAGTGGACAAGCTGATTCTATGGTACAACCGCTATGCCTACGGCATTGAAAAAGGTCTGAATTCGGCCCACGACAGCGCTGAAAAAACATTGGCACAACCTAAAGAAGCCGATATCTTTGAACCGATGCTGAACTGATCCATATTTTTATGATCCAACGACCCCAAACGGTTTACTTGTCCCTCTCGATTCTATTGAATCTGATGTTGCCCTTCACTGCCATTGCAGACCGCATGTACAGCGATCCGCATGGCTGGTGGGGATACGCATTCACATCCGCCATCCTGCTTGCTATCGGCACCGCAGGATACGCGATCACGTTGTTCAAAACCCGGCCTAATCAAGCCAATTGGGTGCTTCGGTCGTTCTTGTTTCAAATCATCACTGTCGGACTCTGTTTGGGCGTATTCTTTTCCTCGGGCCCGTTGTCGGCAAGACTCTTACCTGATTATGTCTCCTTGCTGGCGGTCATCGTGTCCGCATTGGTGATCTGGATGGCGCGCTTTCAGATCTTGAAAGACGAAGCCTTGGTCAAATCCATCGACCGCATCCGCTGAGGATGACCTCCAAAACCTACGGACTCCTGGCCTTAGGCTTGGCCACCTTCGCAACCGCGCCCATCGTGGTTCGGCTGGCCGGTGAAGGTGCCGATCCCATCGCTCTCACCACGGTTCGTACTGTGGTCGCGGCATTGGTGCTGCTGCCGATCTGGTGGTGGCACAAAGAAGGTCGCTCCAGTACGCCCTCAACAGCAAAACACACCTGGCGATGGAGTTTCTTGGCCGGTTTGTTCCTGGCGACTCATTTCGCCTTATGGGTGATGTCGCTCGGGTACACATCCGTGGCATCGGCTTCGGTTCTCGTCACCTCGCATCCCGTATTGCTGATCCTGATTGAATCGGCACTGTTGGGTGTGGTATTTCAACGCCTGACCTGGGTTGGCGTCTTCATTGCGTTCACAGGTAGCGTGCTGTTGGCCATCACGGATCAATCCGCCACCACGACCTACTCGAATCCGGTACTCGGGAATGCCTTGGCGTTCACCTCATCGCTGATGTTCGTGGGTTACATCCTCATCAGCCAAAAAATCCGCAAACATCACACATGGTTGGATTATGTGACGCGTGTGTATCTCACCACTGCGCTGGTGACTCTCTTATTGTTTGTTGTGATGGGGAAATCCGGAGTTTCGCTCACACCCGGAGTATGGATGTCAGGCTTGATTTTGGCGTTCGGCGCTCAGTTGATCGGTCATGGAGCGTTGAATTATGCTGTGAAATCGATCTCCCCGACTCTATTATCTACTCTCATCCTGGCCGAACCGGTGTTCGCGACCGTTTTGGCGATGTTCTTTTTTGCGGAGATTCCATCCACGATTGCATCCATCGCCATGACACTTACCCTCATTGGCATCCTGGTGAGCTGGTGGGGCAGAAGGAACGACGTAACCTGATTTTTTGTATCTTTAGCATTATTAGCTAATTACACGAAAATGGCCATCGCAAACGTGTTCAAAATCGTCGTATGTATTGTGATTCTGGTGATGGTGGGTTGGTTCATACGTCCCACGTCTACACCAGAAGACGACCACGGTCTAAGTGTGATGTCCCCCGTTGAGCGGGATTTCGACCAAATCATGGAATCGGGGGTGATTCGTCTCGTCACCCGGTACAATAGCCAAACCTATTTCCTCCAAGCGGGCACGGAACGCGGGTTCGAGTTCGATTTCTTCTCCGCGTTCGCTCGTGAGCATGGCCTTCGGGTAGAAGTGGTGATCCCGAATGAAGACGAGCATCCCATCGATTTGTTGAATCGGGGAGATGGGGATGCGATCGCCGCGAATTTCGCCGTCACCGAAGAACGGGAACAGTTCATTGGCTTCTCCCATCCGTACAATTTGGTTACCGAAATTCTGATTGTGCATGAAAATGAGGTCGATCTGTATCCGGATGTCGAATCTCTAGCCGGACTCACCATCCATGTGCGTCGCAACAGCTCCTACTACACCAGTCTGCGCCGCTTGCAAGAATCCGGGATTGATCTGGTCATCGAGACGGTGTCAGAGACCATCGATACCGAAGCCTTGCTCGGACTCGTCTCAACTGGTGAGATTCTTGCCACAGTGGCCGATGACAATCTGTTCACAGCTGCATCCATTTTTATCCGCAACATCGCTGCGGGACCATCGGTTGCTGAGACCAACCCTGTTGCGTGGGGCATCCGCAAGAATGCGGTCGAACTGGGGTTGAGGATGAATGATTTCATCTCGACACATTTCCAAGTTCGCGAGGAAGACGGGGAGTATCGTCGTTCCGAACTGATGAATGTGCTTCGCTCCCGCTATTATGAAAATCCGAGGGCGGTTTTGCACAACCGATGGCAGGTTAGAAACAAAACAGCCCGCGGACTCCTGTCTCCCTACGACGATATGGCTCGACGTGTCGCGGAATCCGTCGGCATCGATTGGAAGCTCATCATCGCAGTAATCGCCCAGGAATCGCGTTTCGACCCGCAAGCGGTTAGTTGGATGGGGGCTGTAGGCCTCATGCAGATCATCCCGAAGTATTCCGAACTGGATACCGATTCACTACTGTTCGATGAAGAGGCCAACATGCGAGAAGGTGCCCGCATCCTCAAGCAGCATTTGGTCCATTTTGCCTACCTGGACAGCGTGAATCAGATGCGTTTCGCCCTAGCCAGTTACAATGCGGGAATAGGGCATGTGGCGGATGCGCGTCAGCTTGCCATCGATCTGAATCGAAATCCCAACGATTGGGAGGGTGTTCAAGTAAGTTTGCTCATGTTGATGAACCGAGAGCATTACAAGCACGCCAAATATGGTTTTGTGCGTGGCATCGAGACCGTCAATTACGTGAACAGCATTCTGAACCGATACAAGACCTACGACATGCTGCTCGCCCGGGCGGCTATCGATGCTTGATGACGATCATCGTGATGTCGTCAGAGTAATGGTCGTCGGTGAAGCGTTTCACATCATCCACAATCGCTTGTTGTATGCCGGCCGCATTTAACGATCGGTTCTGTGAAATCACCTCCATCAATCGTTCTTCGCCATATTCTTCGTCCACATCATTCAACGCTTCGGTAACGCCATCGGTGTACAAGACCAAGAGATCGTCCTGTTGAAGCTGGATTTCGCCCTGTTGATAGGGGTTGAACGTAGGTAGCGCCCCTAGCAACATCCCCCCATCAGACAAAGGTAGGATGTCTCCGTTTTTTCGAAACACATAGGGTGGGTTATGTCCCGCATTCACAAACTGAAGCAACGATTGTTCAGGCCGATACCGAGCCCAGAAAAAACTGATGAATTTATCGCTTGGCGTGTTCTTATAGATGATGTCGTTGATCTTGCCGGTAACCTCACCCAGATCGGTGATCACAGGCGTGAGCACATGCAACATGGCTTGAAGATTGGCCATCAATAGGGATGCGGGAATGCCTTTCCCGGTGACATCGGCGATCGCTAGATAGACATCCTCATCTCTACAAATGATATCATAATAATCGCCACCCACATGTCGGCTCGACACGTTCATTGCCGCAAGATCCAAATTCGGCACATGAGGGATGGGTTGCGGAAGTAGTTTTTCCTGGATGGTGCGGGCAATGCTCAGCTCTTCCTCAATCCGCTCTTTCTCAATGCGTTCTTGAAGAAGCAGGGTTTTTTGAATGGACAGCAAGGCCAGGTTTCCGAGCGAGCTCAGAAAATTGAAATCAGATTCGGTATAGGGTTCGCTTGTGGCTCGTTTCCCGACACCCAGCACGCCGAATTCGTCTTGCAATCGCAAGGTGACCATCGCTTCAATCTGGTTCGTTTCCAGCAAGGGGATGTCCTGGCGCAACCGATCGCCCACCCGGATATTCGATTCCTTAATGTTCAATAGTTTTTTGAGGCAGGCGTCATCCGGTGCCGATTTCATCCCGTTCATTACCAATAATTCCGGATCCCCATTGCCACGCTTTTTCACAAAAAAGAAGGTGCGGATGAACATCTGACCCAACAAGGCGAACTTGAAGATCTTCAATATCGGTTCCCGATCCACCGTCGCGTTGAACTCTTTGCTCAGGTCGAACAGTGTATGCAATTCCTGCACTTTGCGGTCGAGCTGGAGGTTGGTCGACCGCAATTGTCCCACCAATTGCGAATTGGCGATGGCCACCGCCGAAATATTGACCAAGTTTTCAAGGAAATCGAGTTCCCGTTTGTTGAACGGTTCGCCTGTGGCTTTCGAACCGATGGCCAAATAACCCATATGATGGGCACGGGTACGAATTTGGAACAAGCCGGTGAGAAGATTCGATTTGAACACATCCGGGTATTTGTCGTTGTCGATCGGGATGTGGATAGCGTCGGGAAACACATCCGAGCCTGGCAGAGGAACACTCTGTTTCTCAAAAAAGCCGGTTTTGCCCTTGCTTTTTTGAACGATGTGTTTTTTCTGGATGGGGTCCCATAGCACGATCACGGCCTTCGATGAAAACAACTTTCCCATCGAAATGAGTAGGAGATTGTTCAGAACGAAGTCAAGATCGGTGCTTTCAATCAGAAGTCGACTGGTGTCGAGAAGTGTTTTTAACTCGAACCGGGCGTGCCAACTATCGAGGTGGTCGGAATCGGAAGACAAAATCAGAGTTTTTTAGTCATCACAATTTCGTTCAAGGTACCCACTTTCCGGTATTCGACCTGATCCATGAGTTTTTGAATGAGAAACACGCCAACACCACCACGCTTGCGGAGCTTGATGCGTTCTTCGATGTTCGGCTCTTTGTACAAATCGGGATTGTAGCTGCGTCCATGATCGCTGATCACGATATGGAATCCGTCATCACCACACATCACCTTCACATTCACCATCTTGGAATCGTCGAAATCATACGCATGTTTGATGACGTTTGTATAGGCTTCGTCTACAGCCAAGCGGATGGAATCGGTGTCTTCATGGGTGAATCCACATTGACTGGCATGATTGGCCACAAAGTTGCGGACGTGAGCGATGTTCTCCGTCGTGGCACGAACCAGCAAGCTATGTTCCTTTGTGGTTGGCACGTCTGTCAGGAAATGGTGAACTTTTGCACGGCCTCGGTTTCGTCGTCAAGGATGTCATACAAGGCCGGAAAACCGAGAAGATCGAATACGTTGAAGACTTTTCCGGACATGTTGGTCAATTTGATATCTCCACCCATGGATCGGATATCTTCGATGTACGCCATAAAAACGCCCAATCCAGCGCTGGAGATGTAAGCGAGTGATTGGCAGTTGACAATAATCTTATGACGTTTCTGTGCGATGAGAGTCTTGAAGGCATCTTCGAGATGCGACGCCGTATGAGCGTCAAGCTCGCCATCCAAATGCAGGATATCAATCTCGTCCCTGATACCGGAGGTAATGGTAAACAAACTCATGGTTGATGAAATTCTGTGTAGACAATCAGGGTTTCGCGACGAAGACCGAGCTTGTACGTGGGTTAAAAAGCAAAAGTTACAAAAATAATAAGGCGCCACATCGTCAGACATGGCGCCTTTAACTATTCATCAAGAGAGACGCTACTTGAGCGCGTTTAATAGTAATGATAAATTCACACAGATTCTATATCGTAGTGTAAATCTTTGTGGCTAAAAATATTACTGACGTATCTGAATCGGGTAGGATTTCACATTGAACTGCCGGTTGATGCGTTCCGATTCAGTCAGCGTGGATCGGTATCCGGAATAACCGGTCAATCTCACCACAAATCGATAAGCCGTTGTCGCACTTGTGTTTTCGAAAAAAGTGACATTGGTGAACCCATTTGCTTTCCATTGTGAAACACTAGCCACGGCCCCAGCTTCTGATGTAAAGGCGCCCAATTGAATGTGATGAGGAAACGCACTTGGTGTTTGTTCAACTACAGGCGCCTCAATGGGTACTACAACTACTGGTTGAGTTACCGAGACAGTTGTGTCGGGTTGGATGTCTGCCGCGGTAGTAACAACGTCGACGGTGCCGCCTTTGGCGATTAATTCGCTTTCGTTACGAATCCGATTCAGGGCTTCTTCAATTTTTGCGCTCTCCGTAGCGGCCATGTCCGACAACTTCTTATTCTCGGCTTTGACGATTTCATCCGGATCGGGACCACAGCCCCAAACGAAACCAATCAGCACAAGCGATAGAGCGGTATGTCTCATGGTTATTTGGAATCGACCCATGCCATCACGCCATACTTCGATTTCACATGCGAAACCAAGGCATCGGCATTGCTGCGGGAGGACAATCGTCCCAATCGAACTCTGAACCAGACATCACCTGTCGCATCCGTACCATATTTTTCAACAAATGCGGCGTTGAATCCACGGGTTTTCCATGTGTCGGCGAGTTGATTTGCTTTTATTTCTGATCTCCATGACCCCACTTGCACGGAAAATGCTCCATCATCGGAGAAACGCAATGTGGTGATGTCTAAATTCGATGATGCGACTTTTTTGCCCGAGTCGGCTTCATTTCCACCATTCGCGGCTACTTCAGCCTCTGCGATTTGCGCTTGACGCAAGGCCTGTACCCGCTCCAATGAATCACGTCTCGCTTGTTCTTGTTGTCTGAGCTCTTCCTCTGATGGTCCGCAAGCAACGACGGATGCGCCGATCGCCACGATGAACAGGAGTTGGATTGTGCATCTCATTTGATTCGATTCCCTTACCTTTGATGTATGTGAACGTGTCATTACAGTAAACCGTTTTTCGTAATAAAATTCAATATACGAATTGAAAGCTATGCCATTTCTTGTAAATGCGACCGACCATACCGATCTAGATGCCTTGAATCGCCGGAATTCTGTCCGAAATGATCACCTGGAGAGTGCTAAAAAAATGGAATCGGATGGAATCCTGCGATTTGGTGCAGCACAAATCGATTCTCAAAATCGCATGATCGGATCATTATTGGTGTATGACCTACCGACGGAAGCAGACGTGAGGTCTATGGTTGAATCCGATATCTACTGGACAACCAACGTCTGGGAATCGTATACCATTACTGAAATTCGGATCGCGATTCCATCCGCCTAGAGATAGACGTTGAATCCGGCTGAAAAGGTATTGAATGGAATGCCGGCGATGTTCAACCAATGATGCCCGACCGAAAAACGGATCGGACCACGATGGATTCCTACTGTGAGTCTTGTGTTCGTGATATCGCCATAGGTGTGCGGCATGAAGCCGGAATAGTAGGATATGGAGACCGGTTTGACAGGGTACAGATCGGCATGGACCGCTGCTTCAAATCCATCAAATCGATCGCCACCGATCATCACATTTCGATAGCCCATTGAAAAGCCGGCATCACCCGATGTGAAGAATCTGAATTTGCGTCCACCCATCAGATTGAATTGATAAATGCCCCAAGGCGCACCCAATTCCTTGAAATAATCGAATTGGGAATTCAGCAACCAATAACCGGTATGCCATTTCAGCTCGGCGGATCGTTGTTCCATCGCCAACGTGCCTTGCGGAAGCGACAGATTCAAACGCATTTCTAGCATGTTCCCACGTCCAGCGCCGTCTTTATTGAACGATCGGATACCTCGGCCCAATCCAGCAGGAGAATACGGATACGGTGTATACCGGATCACGGGCTCATTCAAGCGCATCGGACGGAAGTAGAAGAACTCCGGCAACACATCGATGGAAAGATCAATCACGGTTAATGCGAACGACACGGAAGAGTCGTCGCTCTCGCCTTTCATGCGTTTTTTGGCTTCTTCCGTTCGCGATTGGGCGGAGAGAGGCGTTGTCAGAACAAAGCTGACCAACAGGATAGATAATGAGATTTTGAAAGACTGTTTCATGGCATTACTCTACGAAGCGTCGTTGAACCAAGATACGCAAGTCGTTGATTTACAATCTCACATGATGATGTTAGCTTGACCTTTCCGAGTAAAACCATTATATTTGTTTAAACAAATAATAGTGATGATATGGCACGAATCGAAGACGAAATCAAGCAATCGAAATTCAGGTCGGAAGGGCAGAAGCTCATCATCAATCTGATCTACACCTATAATCAGGTGAGTGCGCAGATGATCACCTTGTTGGCCACGTATGGTCTTACCGTGCAGCAATATAATATTCTTCGCATTCTGAAAGGGCAATACCCCACACCAGCGACGAACAACCTGGTGAAAGAGCGGATGTTGGATCGCAATTCGGATGTGACCCGGATCGTGGATCGGATGATTCGGAACGGATTGGTGACGCGCACGTCGTGCGAGGAAGATCGTCGGCGGGTCGACATCCTGATCACACAAGCCGGAATCGACATGCTGGATTCCATTCAAGCCCAGGAAATGAAGATGGATGACATCGCCGGAAACCTGTCGATGGATGAGCAGATCGGCCTAAACACGTTATTAGACAAATTGAGAGGCTGACATGCATCATGAGCACATTTGGGAAGAAGGAACGGGTGATCGTACCTGGATCTTGTTTCACGGAACCGGTGGCAACGAACGGGATTTGATTCCATTGGTTCGCCGGATCGATCTTGAGGGCTCGATTTTGGGCATACGCGGTAACGTGAGCGAACGGGGCATGCCACGGTTTTTCCGCAGGTTATCGGAAGGTGTTTTCGATGAGGAGGATATCCGTCGACGGGTCTCGGATTTGGCGTCGTTTATTGACGAGATGTCGAAAACCTATGGGTTTTTACCTGAAACCAGTGTTGCGCTAGGGTATTCGAATGGCGCGAACATCATCAGTGCGATGAATTGGCTGGAAGCGGGTCGGTTCGATGCGTCGGTGTTGATTCGGCCGATGGTACCGATTGCGCCGGTGGAGGGGATTCGATTGGATGGGAAGCGGGTACTGATGAATGTGGGGCAATTCGACCCGTTATCGCCTCCAGGGGAGCCCGATCGTCTCCAAAAAATCTATGAAGACTTGGGAGCGGATGTGACACGGGCGGACATCCAAGCCGGTCATGAACTCACGGGTGAAGACCTTCGGCGCATCTCCGACTGGTTGTGACCCCATCCGGGCTCGAACCGGAATCTAAAACTTAGGAGGTTTTCGTTCTATCCTGTTGAACTATGGAGTCGTTGAGCTAAGTTACGGAACCGATTCCTATTGTATGAAACATCTCTCCAAACTCCTTTTTTTCCTGATGCCGTTTACGGCGTTTTCCCAGGTCACCGTAACGGGTACAGTTCGAGACGCCACGTCTGCCGTACCACTCACATCCGCCACACTTCAGGTATCGGGGACGTTCAGGGGAACCGTCACCAATCCAGACGGACAGTTTGAACTAACGATTCCATCCTTTCCGGCGGTCGTCATCATCCGGTATATCGGGTACGATACCGATTCGGTGAGATTGGAGCGGGAACCAGACCGCCCTTTGTCTATTGTTCTGAAGCAAGCCGAGTACCGGTTGCGAGAAATCGTTGTAACTGGTGACGACCCTGCGTTGGACATCATGCGGCGGGTGATCGCCAATAAAAAACGGTGGCGAGGCAACTTGCAATCGTATCAGGCGGAAGCCTATACGCGTCAGCGCTTAGAGAACGACACCAGTATCGTATCGATCTCAGAAAGTTTGTCGGATGCGTATTGGGACAAAAACCGGGGCACTCGGGAAGTGATCCGGTACAAAAATCAAACATCGAACATCGATCCGAGTTCAAACTTCGCAGCGGCCACGTTCATCCCGAATCTTTATGATGATAACATCACGATTTCGGGCTTTGAGATGGTTGGCCCCACCCATCCGAACGCTCTCGACTATTATCACTTCAAACTGGAAGGATTTCGTCAGCAAGACGACAAAACCGTATTCGACATCGTGATATCCCCTAAACGGGCGTTACAGCCAACCTTCGTCGGACGAATTTCGGTGTTGGATGAGGATTTTGCCATGATTTTCATCGATGTGAAACCATCCGAGTCGGTCATGTTTCCACCTCCAATTCAAGAATTCGGACTTCATTACATCCAGCAATTCAGCAATTTCGGCAGTGATTTCTGGTTGCCGGTGGATGTGCGGATCGAAGGAACCATCAAGATCGGATTTCCCGGTTTGCAGTTTCCGCCATTCAACTTTCGGCAGTTGTCGAGATTGGATAATTATCAGGTGAACATTGGCGTGCCTGGAATCTTCTTCGAAACGAGTCGGCGATTGACAGTCGATTCCTTATCCGTTTCCAAAGGCATCGAGAATCCTCGCATCGGTATGGCCATTCCATTGGATGAGCGCGAACGCAACGCGTACGATTCAGTGGACAGCACGATGACGATCGAACGCGCCTTTCGCCCTACCGGCGCATTGGCCAGGTTGATTGAAATCAATGAGGGAGATTCTGAACGCAAGCCGAAAGGTCCGATTGCGAAGGCATTGGATGGATTCACACCGGATGTGCATGTGAACCGCGTGGAAGGGTTTCATCTGGGGGTGAATTACGCGATACCGACATCCACACTCCCTATCAAATTGAACATCGGTGGTGGTTATGCGACGAGTACAGGTACCGCGTTTTATGGAACGAGCATCGAACGGAAGAAGCGAGACAAATTTCATTGGGATGCGGGTTATTCCTATGGCGTAGAAACCCGGTTTCGGGAATCGGCCTATCCGCAGTTCATGACCAGTGTGCTTCCTCTGATCGGCCAACCCGATTATCACGATCATTTCGTTTCCGAGATGGTGAAGGGGGGGATGTCGTATGAAGTCATCCGACCAAGGCTCGGGGGTCGTCGTCGTTCCGACGATAATCGTTTGTTTCGCCGGTTCAGGGTGGGCGTGAGTTTGTCCCAAGAACGAGCGGAATCGATTGCCAAAACGACCGATTATTCCATTCCGGGCGGCATTTTACAACGACCAAATCCAGCGATCACAGACGGCATCTATCGAAGCATTGGTTTCCGTCTGAACACAACGGGAGATTCGGCCCCATTCGGAATCGTGGGTCAGCGCGCATTCGATCTGAACATAGAACATTCTGACAAGCTTTGGGCGAGCGACGCCACCTACACCCGGTTTCATGGAAAATTGGACTATCGTTTCGAAACCTTCCTAAAGCGCCGTTTTCTTCCGAATGTGCTGGATGTGAGCTTAATCGGAGGTACCGCTATCGGAGCGATGCCTGTTCAACGAATGCATCAACTGGATGGCAGTTTGGGTGTATTCAATCCGTTCGGACAACTCAAAACACTGCGTTCGGCGGCATACGATGCCAAACATGTGGCGGCGATCCATTGGGAGCATAATTTCCGAACCGTACCCTTTGAATGGATAGGATGGGATGCGGCCGCCAAGAAGGGTGTGGGTATCATCCTCTTCGGATCATCCGCCCGAACCTGGGACATCGATCGTACCCATCATGAAATCGGTGCCTCCATCAACAGTCTGTTTGGCATCATGCGAGTGGATGTGGCTTACCGGCTCGATCAACCAGGCGTTTTCGCAGGGTTCAGTTTGGCTAGAATCCTGTAAATTCGTGAATGCGATACCCAATCCTTTGTCTGATTCTTTTATCGGCGTTCTTTTCGCCGGCCAATAGCCAACCAGTCGATACGTGGCGTAGTTATGTGTCGCATATCGCCGTTCAAGATGTGATATCGGAACCGGATGGAGACCTTTGGGTGATCTCCACGGGCGGATTGTATCACAGATCCACCGATGGCACCATCACCCAATACTCCAAACTGGATGGCTTGTACGGCACCAATCCAACCAGCCTTTTGTTGGATGCGCCTCGAAACAGAGTTTGGTTAGGATATGATGATGGCACCTACTCGTATCTGGATGTCGAAACGAGCGTCATCCGGACCTTCACGGACATCCAACGGAATACCCGGTTTCTCACACGGCGCATCAATCAGATGGTCCTATCGGGAAATGATATTCTGATTGGTACGGATTTCGGAATTGTGATCGTGCGCGCTGAAACAGGGATTGTTGCCGATTCTTACACGAATTTGGGCACGTTCGGATCAGGAATACGGGTAAGATCACTGACTCGAAAAAATGGTGTGTTCATTTTAGGAACGGATTCAGGCATTGCCGTCGGCGATCCGTCCACAGGCGATCTCTTGGTATCAACCAGTTGGGATACCTATCCCACACCGAATCCGGTTGTGTCGATGGGCTATCAGAACGACATCCTATACCTCACGCATGGCACCGAGAACGCTCGATTTGTAAATGATGCGATAGAGCCAGTCGGAATCTGGCCCTTTGTAGTGGCTCGTTATAGGCCACTATCGGATGGAAGCCTGGCCGGCATCCAAACCGGAGGAATCGCTGTTCTGAAATCGGACCAGTCTATCGAAACCATCACCCTGCCGAACCCCGGAGTGCGGCATTCTTCGATAACTCGAGTTGGGTCGAGTTGGGTGATCGGCACATTCAATCAAGGACTTTTCATCCGCACCAATCTGAATGACGAACGCATTACGTTGAATACGCCCTATTTGAATCTATTCAGCCAATTGCATTATTCGGATGGGGTACTTGCCGTTGCATCCAGTTCGACGCCGGGACAAGTCAATTTCATATTCCAGACATCCGGTTATTCCTTATTGAGCGATGACAATTGGGAGAATGTGAATCTGGATACGTCGCCATTCTTCACGGAGCGGGGATTGAACAGTGTGCATCGGGTCACGTCGAATGATGAACATTATTTCTTTGGAACATTTGGTGCTGGAATCATACGTCGTACCAAGACATCCGACGACCATGTTCTGTATAACGGAACCAACAGTAATTTGCCAGGCTTTTCTCCGACATTCATTGTGAATACGGGGTTGTCGGCAGCCCGAAATGGCAACATCTGGGCAACCATGTTGACGAGTACGAACGAGCCGCTCGCGATGTATGATCGAACTACGGAAGAATGGGCTCGCTATCCAACATCGAGCAAGGCGCCCAATCAAACGATCTATCGTGATGTGTTTGTGGATTCCTACGATCAGAAGTGGATCATTTTAGCGACAGCAACCCTGCAAGGTCGAGGTTTGTTGGTAACCACCTTTGATGAGGATGGGGTGGAACAATCGTTCCGATTGACGACCAACGATACGGAAGGAGCTTTGCCGAATGAAACCGTAAGGGCCGTCGTACAAGATCAACGGGGTGAAATCTGGGTTGGAACCGACCGGGGGATCGTGCGCTTCCTGTTTCCAGACAGGATCATCAACGGCAGCACACAGGAACGACGCTCCACACCATTGATCAACCAAGATCCGACTGTCAGCGACCGCATCCTGCTTCGTGATATCCAAGTCACAGCGATGGCTGTGGATCCATCCAATCAGAAATGGGTGGGGACATTGAACGATGGTGTTTGGCTGATTTCAGAGTCTGGCGGTGCTGTATTGAAGCACTTCACTGCCGAAAACTCACCTCTGGTCTCAAACCGCATCGAATCCATTGCGATTGATTCGCAAACCGGAGAAGTGTACTTCGCAACAGATCTGGGTATGGTGGGTTATGTGGCTGAATCGACCGTTGGGGTATCCGACATGAAGGAACTGGTTGTCTATCCCAATCCATATACATACTCATCATCCACAGGCAGCTTGATTTACATCGAAGGGTTGAAGGATGATGCCACAGTTCATGTGATGTCGGTTGACGGCACGTTGGTGAAGCGCATGGAAACGAGAGGTGGCCGCGTGTCTTGGGATGGGATGGATGAGCGGGGAAACCGCTTGCCGACCGGGATTTATTCGATTGTCGGTACCCATGAATCGGGTGCGAGAGGATCAGCCAAGATTCTGATGATGCCCTAAATAAAAAAAGGCGACCCGATTGGGCCGCCTTTTCAAGGTCAATCACATCCCGCTTAGCGGCGAGGAGTGAATGGGAACGGGTTCAGAGGAACCGATTCCGCTCTGCGGTTGGCACGGCATCCGCGGCCCGTCGCATCATCTGTAGCACATGGAACAGGTGCTTTGCCAAGTCCGCGTGATTCGATGCGGTTCTCAGCTACACCATTGCGCACATAAAACTGACGCACGGCGTTTGCACGACGAACAGACAAGCGAAGGTTGTATTGGTCTCCGCCCACGTGATCGGTATAAGCGTCCACACGGATTTTGAAGTTCGGAGCGGCTTTGAGTTTCGTTACGTTCTGTGTGAGCATTTGACCCGCTTGCGCATCGATGTTCGACATATCGAATGCGAAGTTGACTGTGTCCAATGTGCGGATGAACAATGGATCATTCGCATCCAATGGGTTGGTTGCCATTTGGATTTCCTGACCGTCGGTGAATCCATCACCATCCGTGTCTGGATTGTTCGGATCGGTTTTGTGGGTCATCACTTCGTCGTAATCACTCAAACCATCGCCATCGGTATCAGCAGACAGCGGATTGGTGCGATGCTGATTGACTTCGGCGCCGTCAGCGAGACCATCACCATCGGTATCCGGATTTTTTGGATCGGTTTTGTGAACATTCACTTCATCCCCATCGGATAGACCATCACCATCGGTATCCCGGTTGTTCGGATCGGTGCTGTGTTTCATCACTTCATCGAAATCATTCAGTCCGTCCCCATCCGTATCTGGGTTCAGCGGGTTGGTGTTGTAGACGCGAAGTTCATCATAATCGTTGAGTCCATCTCCGTCGGTGTCGCGGGCGCGGAGTTGGTCATCGGTAAGCGAGTTCAAGTATTCAAGTGTCATTGGATTTGGTTCTGGCACTACAGCAGGTGGTGGCTTTGGGCAGGCCATTACCACGACCGCAAGGACTACCATCATCAGGTAGCGTTGGTAAATAGGGTTGATCATTGGTTTTTTTTGTGGTGTGTGAGTATATGTGGATGGTATTTGCGTTGAAAATAGCACAATAATTGTGTATGTGCCAAACGGATGGAGTTTTAATTTATTGAGTGGTTCGTCGAAAACTTGGTATATTTGCTTCCCCATGGGGCTGTAGCTCAGCTGGCTAGAGCGCTTGCATGGCATGCAAGAGGTCCGGGGTTCGACTCCCCGTAGCTCCACAAAGGCTTTCCGACACAATCGGAGAGCCTTTTTTATATCGGGAACATGAATGTTAGAGATGGGTTTATATTCCGTACATTCAACCACTTGAGGTTACTGATCCGCACCCATGAAACGTTTTCTCTTCCTCCCTATATGTCTCGTTTTCACCCTGATAGGCAACGCTCAAACAACGACGCCTGATGTGGTTGTGAATGTGAGATTGACCGAAGCGGTAACCAAGGCTCAAGTCATCTCCTTATCAACCATAGGGGTGAACGCTCGAGGTCAAGGCCAACGCGTGATGGAGCTCGTTCTTCAAAACCGGTCCAACACAACCGCCAACAACCTCTACCTCCATGTGAGTGTGTCTGCATCGTCTGTGGGTTTGGTCGCAACGATTGACACGAAACAGAACGACCCGTTCAGCCTCAGACCGATGCAACTGGTTGTCGCAGACAATAATCGTCTATTACATGGCATTCCTGGCATCGTTGGTGGTGATGGTTTTGAAGGTGGATTGACAACGGAAGGCGAAGATTTTGTTGAATCATTGGCAGGTGCCACACGCTTACCAGATGCGATTTACACCGTTGTCGTATCTCTGTATCACGGAAATAATCGGTTGAATGGCGGACGCTTGGTATCAACCGTCACACAAAGCATCGGTTCACGCCCGATCATGAATATCACCGATTTTAATTTGCTGACACCTGGTGGACCGTTGGGTTCCAATGAGTTGTCCGCTTCATCTCAACCATCCTTTCGGTGGGAAGGTCCAAGTAATACAGATTATCGCTTGATCATTGTGCAAGATCCGGGTCGGGGCCAATCGGCAGAATCCCTAATCCAAGCGGCACTGTCTACCGAACCTGTGATTGGTCGTAGTCCGGTGGGTTCATTGCTGGAAAATGAAATGATTGATGCCATCATCCGAAACAACACGTTTTTCTATCCTACATCCGGCGTGAAACGGTTGGCATTCGGGAGGAAATATTATTGGCAGGTAATTGCGCAAATCCGAACAAGCCGAGGTGTGGATTCACGTCCATCTTCCATTTACGAGTTCACATTGTCGAATCCGCAAACCGCGCAGAACGCTGAACTTCAGGCTGCACTCCTTCCCATGGCTTCATCCATCAGTCCTGAAGTGGCAGCAGCCATACAGCAACTGATTCAAAGTGGATATGCTATGGACAAACTGGTCATTGACGGTCGAGAACTATCCGGTGCAACTTTACAAGCGTTTTTGGAAGATTTCGTAGAAAAAGTGAAGCGTGGTGAAATCATCCTTGTGAAATGAGACATACGTTCTACGCAACCGCTTTCGGTATCATGGTTCTGCTCATGGTGGGGCTGAATGATACCTCAAATAGCAATCGTGAAGGTGCCGCGTTGGAGACTGCCAATGCGGAAGCACAACGCCCGCTTGCGATTGTGAGGCGGTTCCGGCCGATGGTCCAAGTTCGGGATTCCGAAAATGTGGAATGGGTTGAAGCCACGGTCGCCTATCAACTGTTCGATAAAGATACCCTCCGCACGGAAAGCGAAGGGTATGCCGTGTTGCAATTAATTGATAACAGCCTGGCTCGTGTTCGACCTAACTCTGTATTGGTGATTCGCGGCGAAACCAATTCCAGAAACGGTTTGAACTCGAGGATCCAAGTGGAAAGCGGTGAAGTGAATTTGCGAGTGGAAGGACGCGTGAGTCAATATGAAGTGGCCACGCCTTCCGCTGTTGCCGCTGTGAAAGGAACCGAATTCACGACGCGTATCCTCATGGATGGTAGCTCTGAATTCATTTGTTACTCGGGTGTTGTGGAAGTCAAAGCCAATACGTCTGGTCGTGCCCAGAACCTGACCCGCCGCAGACGGGCTGTTGTGGATCCGAACGGAAACAACATCGTGATCAATACCCTCAGCAATCAGGAAGTACGTCGCAATCAATCGGAGTATCAGCAATTGGATACATCGTCGAAACCGAAAGTTGTGCGACTCCGATTCGTGAATGCCGAAGGACAAATGCAGGAAATTGAAATTCAGTATTTCGAGAAACTACAACCCTGACCCCTGAACCAGGTCATTTTCTATGTCACGTCTGTTGTCCCGTTGCCTATCGGGGCTGATTATCTTACTCTGTACGTCGACCGTCTATGCACAGCGAATCGTGCATACGGCACCACTCGGGATTCAGTCCGGGGAGAATGTAGGCATTGAATACCAAATCGTAGGGGTGACAAGCGAATTCGTGGTCGAAACCGCACTCTTCTATCGTTTTCAGGGAGATTTGGCGTACAACCGCGTTCGGGCAGCCTCCACCGGGATGACATACACCGCTATGATTCCATCCGTACCGGTGAATGCCGGTAATCTGGAGTATTATATCGTTGCAGAACTGGCGAATGGCACGTTAATTAGTCTGCCAACGAGCAGCCCGGCCGACAATCCGTTTCAAGTCACGATCACGCGTCCTCCACCTCAAGGTCCGATGGAGACCATGGTGGCGAACATTGAATTCAGAGTGATGTCGCCCATGCCTGGCACACCAATGATCGATGATGATCTTCTTATCGCCGTAGCCCTATTCCCCCAAGATTCATTGGCCATCACCGATTCGATTCGAATCCGATTGAATGGGATGGATGTCACCGATCAAGCCAATATCGGCCCTTACCTCATCACACTCATCCCGGAGGATCTTCCGCATGGGCAGTATCAAGTGGAATTACTGTATCGCTATGATGGAGTGATTACGACAGTCACGAATTGGACATTCAATGTAGTCTCATCGCAATCCCAATTCGCAATGGCCGAATCCCGTGCCTCTCTGGTGAATGGAGATTTCGAGCTTACGGCACGCTCGCAATCCACTGGCGGGTCATCAAATGATTTTGTGAGAGGCTCCACGTCGATGAGAGGTTCTTACGGATGGTTATCTTACAGCGCAAACGGGCTGTTGACATCCCAAGAAAACACACGACTGCAGCCTCAGAATCGGTTCGGGGCTCGGATCGCAGCCGGAAACTATCTTGTGCTAGAGGCCGGGCATGTGTACCCCGCAATGAACCCGCTCTTATTGGCCGGGCGACGTGTTTATGGAATCAACACACAGATGAGCGCACTGTGGAGCACATTGAATGTCCAAGTTGTGTATGGTGAGCTGAATCGCAAGGTCCCAACCTTGTATAATCCCATCGCAGAATTGGTGGATTCGACGGATTTCGGTGGCACGACGTACCGAGACACGACCTATTCCCTTCGCTTCAAGCCCGGCGGCGCCGGTACTCATAAACGCATGATCTTGGCATCGCGTATCTCGTTTGGAAGCGGTCGGTATGCCCAGCTCGGGATCAATGCACTGAAAGTGAAAGACGATGTAAAATCCATTTCCGTGGTCGATTCCCTATTCGATCCCGCCGCGTCCAGATACATCAATGCCCTGTCTCCATCGCAACGAGCCTGGCTGGAACAAAACCCCTTGGCCTTCCAAGTAGAGCTGTCCAACCCAACCCCTCAAGACAACATCGTGGCCGGCGCCGATTTCAAATTGAATCTGCACGGCGGTCGTATTCAACTGCAGTCTGACGGAGCCGTGAGTGCGTTGAATACGAACATCGACCCAGGTCCACTATCCCAAAAATATGCGGATGAACTTGGTGTGGAAATCGACCAAGATATCCTTGATCGGTTAGACCGACTTTCGTGGTTGCTCATCATCAACGAAAACATGTCGTCTTTACCGCTTCGTGTGCGCAATGACGAGGTGGAATTGTTCGTACCCAAAGGAATTTTCGCCTATCAAAACCGTCTTTCATTGAATTATTTCAAGCACAGTATCGGTTTTCAGCAACGATGGATTGGTCCGGATTATGTCTCGCTCGCCAACAACGGGATTCGCCGCGATGTGGCAGGTTACACCATTTCCGACCGCTTCCGCATGCTTAAGAACACGGTCTACATGAACCTGCAGTTCGAGAAACTGTGGGATAATTTGGGCGATCAACTTGCGGCACGCACGTACACCACCAATTATGGCATATCGACAAGCTGGTACCCGGTCAACTTCCGACTTCCCCGCATTACCGTCTCCATCCGCCGCCAGTTCCGCGATAACAACATCGAATCCCGAAATGCACTGATATCGCCCAGTTTGTTGGATGTGGCCGTTCGTCACTTGGATGTGGAATCGATTGCGCCTGATACGGTGGTTGCGACCCGCGCCACACCGCGTCTGAACAAGACATGGCAGATCGGATCGGGTATCTCCCGGCAATTCAATGTGTTCAACATGGTGCATAATGTGACCTTGAACCTCACATCCATCACGACAGACGATCAGCGGTTCAGGTATGGAGATTTTAACACTCGTTCGGTTTCTCTCGGCGTTCAAACTGACTTGGTGGACCTGCCTATCCGCACGAACCTGAATCTGGGCTACACCAATGCCGATGCGCAAAGCGGATTGAACAATTTGAAGTTGTTCGGATTGGTCGTCGGCGGGAATTATTACCTGCTTGAAAACCGGAATCTGATGCTTACCGCCGAGACATCCATCATCAGTTCGAAATCCATCAATACCCAATTGGATGTGGACGATAATGGCACTCCAGATAATGTGTATGATGATTTTTATGCGCCGAATTTCAGCACACGCGATGAAAGCCGGAACATCAACTACATCGGTTCCTTGGGCGCGGAGTACCGATTCCTTGAACGTCACCTGATCGCCGCATCGGCGAGCATCACCTCCATCCAAGTGCGGGCCTTGAACGCACTGTCGCAACCGAACGACCACTATTTCCAAGTTCGGTATTTCTACACCTTCTGATGGCTGGGAAACGCTTGTTACCGAAACCCCTCGTTGCCGTGCTGCTCACGATCGGGGTTTGGCTGGCAGGATGGTTTCTGATTTCGACTCCACCAGTCCGCAATCTGGAGTTGAATTACCTGGATTTGTTATATGAGTTCCGCGGCCCGAATGATGTCTCCGAATCTCCGATCGTGCTGGTCGCCATCAGTGAGCAATCTGCGTTCGAACTGGATGAGAAATGGCCGTGGCCCACACATCTGTACGCCCGCCTCATCCGGAATCTGAATCGCGCCGGCGCCAAAGTGATCGCGATCGACGTGATTTTCGACAAGATGGATATTTATGATCCGCGAAACGACACGTTGTTCGCAAGTGCATTGACCGAATACGGAAATGTGATTCTCGCTGGCAACCTTCTGAGCGATTCGCAACGGGCATTCGACCAAGTCGGCACCATCAGGGTCGAATCGAAGCAATTGGTGCAGCCCAATGCGATGTTGCGCGTAGCGAACCCGAATCCCTGGGGGTACGTGGAAGTGGAACGAGATCGTGATGGGTTTCTGCGTCGGTATGGCTCACTCAAAACGCATTTGGATCAGGTGATCATGCCTTTGGGGATGGAAGCCTTGCGCGTCGCATTGAACATCCACCGTGATTCCATCCGCGACGAACGTCGCGAGATCGTGTTCGGCCCCTATCGGATTCCGAAAGTCACCCCGACCACATTCATGGTCAATTTCTCGGGTCCTAGATCCACCTTTCCTGAATTCAATTTTTCGGATGTGGTGGACGATTCCGAGTTTTTCACCTCCAGTGAAGACGAGGATTTCGAAGTGAACGCTTTCGATGATCCTGATTTCGGCTTGTTGCAAGCGGATGTGTTCCGAGATAAGATTGTGATCGTTGGCGCCACCATGCCGGAATTGCAAGACTTTTATGCCACTCCGTATGCCGCCAGCGGCAACATGCCGGGTTACGAAACCCATGCGAACGCCATGCAGACGATATTGGAGGGCAACGCCTATCAACGAGTGAACAACAATTATTTGCTCGTGATCAGCCTCATCACCACATTTCTTCTGGTCTACATCACCTTGAACATCTCGGCGATATGGGCATTTGGATGGATGAGTTTGTTTATGACATCGGTGTTTCTCGCCGCCTATGTGAGTTTCACCGAGTTCGGATTCACACTCGAAATTACGCCTTTCCTCTTTCCCGCCTTATTCGGGTATGTCGGATCACTTTCTTACACCTATTTCGCGGAACAGCGCGAGAAAAGCCGCATTCGAAGTATGTTCGGGACGTATGTATCGCCAGAATTGGTCACCCGCATGGTCGAAAGCGCCGAAGAACCCAAACTCGGTGGCGAGACATCCAACATCACCGCATTTTTTTCTGACATTCAGGGCTTTTCCACGTTTTCAGAAAAGTTGTCGCCAGACAAGCTCGTGACCCTTATGAACGAGTATCTCACGTCCATGAGTGACATCATTCTTGAAGAAGGAGGCACTCTCGACAAATACATCGGCGATGCCATTGTGGCTTTTTGGGGGGCGCCGGTACCGATGTCCGATCACGCCTACAAAGCCTGCCGCGCGTCGCAACGGATGATGCTGAAGCAGATCGAATTGCGCTCCAAATGGCGGAATGACGGCGTATGGCCCGACATTGTGCACACCATGCAGACTCGGATCGGTCTCAATTCCGGCGACGCCATCACAGGAAACATGGGCTCATACCGGCGCTTCAACTACACGATGATGGGCGACACAGTGAACCTCGCGGCCCGATGCGAAAGCGGTGCGAAAAGTTATGGCGTGTTCACGATGGTAACCGATGAGACCCGCGCCGGATGCCTTCGCTATGGCGATGAGATCGTATTCCGCACCCTTGATAAAATCATCGTGAAAGGAAAAACCACGCCCGTCACCGTTTGCGAGGTCGTGGGATTCAGATCGGATGTCTCTCCCACCATGCTTGAAACCATTCGTCTGTTTGAAGATGGCCTCACCGCCTACTGGAGTCACGATTGGGACACTGCCATCGCGTTGTTCGAATCGGCGGAAAAAGGAGAACGCAACGAGTACAATCCATCCATGATCATGCTTGGCCGATCCAAGGCCATGAAAATTTCACCCCCGGATGCGGACTGGGACGGCGTTTACGTGATGAGCACGAAGTGAATTGTGCGTATCTTTGAGACTTGGGGTAAGTCTCATACGACCAGCTCTCTCTGAACTCCGCCAGGACCGGAAGGTAGCAACGGTAAGAGATCGTAGCGGTGCGATATGAGGGGCTTACCCCATTTTTATTTACCGCCGATGTGCGCCGCGATCGCCTCTCCATGGAACCGCGCATTCTCGATGAACCATTTGCTGGTGTTGTATCCGCCGCAAATCACGCCCGCCAGGTGGATGCCGTTTCGGCTCGTCTCAAAGCTGGTTTCATCATACACCGGAGTGCGGTCCGCATCATCATGGAAGGCGATGCCGATGGATTCAAGGAATCCGTAGTCGGGCTGATATCCCGTCATCGCCAATACGAAATCATTTTCGATCGTGCGTTCTCCTTCCGGTGTGCGAAATGTGATGCGTCGTTCTTCAATGCGTGTGATGTCGGTGTTGAAGTAGGCCTTGATGGTGCCTTCTTTGATTCGGTTTTCGATATCCGGACGCACCCAGTACTTCACTCCTTCCTTCAACGCCGGTTCGCGCACAATCATCGTGACTTCCGATCCGCATCGATAGGTTTCCAAGGCCACATCCACCGCGGAATTCCCGCCTCCGACCACCACGACTTTTTGAAAGGCATAGGGATGTGGCTCGTCATAGTAGTGTTTCACCTTAGGCAGATCTTCACCCGGCACGTTCATCCAATACGGTGTGCTGTAAAACCCACTTGAAATGATGACGCGCTCTGCTTCATAAGCACCTTTATTGGTCGTGAGAACAAACGAACCCACATCACCCGACAAACCCGTCACCGTTTCATATAAGTGAATGGGCAAGGAAAAACTTTCCGCTACGCGACGATAGTACTCCAAGGCTTCGCGACGCGTCGGTTTCACTCCATGCGATATAAAGGGAACACCGCCGATCTCGAGGCGATCGGCAGTCGAAAAAAATGTCATGTTGGTGGGATAATGGAATAGCGAATTCACCAAGCATCCTTTTTCGATGATGAGAAACTCGATTCCCCGTTTCTGCAAGGCGATGCCGCATGCCAACCCGACCGGCCCCGCTCCGATGATGATCACCATTTTTTAAATATCCCTATCGTATCTGAATTCAAAACTGATGTTCGTATCGTGTAAAGCCCGGACACCTTCGCGCCGCTCAAAACCGGTGACCTCATACAACTTATGAGCCGTTTCGAAACGCGTGTCGGTCCATAAGTGGATGTGGGCATGACCTTGTTTCCGAGCGTCCTCTACTGCGAATTCCACGATCATCCGACCGAAGCCTTGTCTGCGTTCCGTCCGACTCACATACACCCGGCTCAAATACGCTCCTTCGGCTCCCACTTTCACAGCGATGCACCCGATGCGTGCGTCATCCTTCCACAACGTGAACAAGCGATGCGGCGTGCCCACATACCACCCATCATAATCCAAAAAATCAGGCAATTCGTCCTCGGCTTTGAAGATCCACCCATATTCATCAAACACATCGGCGATGATGCGGATGAGATCCGGAATGTCGGATGGATGTGCGGGAAGGATGCGGGTCATGACGGCCTCAGCACATTTGCCAGCAGGATGGCCGGATGAACGCCGTGTCGATCCATGCCGTCGGACAATTGATGTCGGCAGGAAAATCCATGAGCACAAATGGTTGTGTCCTCAGGTAAGGAACGTACCGCAGGAAACACCGTGGTTTCGCCGATTTTCATCGACATCTCATAATGATGCTCTTCATAGCCGAAACTTCCAGCCATGCCGCAGCATCCGGTTTTCAGATCTTGGGGGATGTAGCCTGCAAGCGCGAGTGTATCCATCACCGGTTGCATACCCACCAATGCTTTCGAGTGGCAATGACCATGAACGGCGATCGGTTCGTGATGCTCCCGGAACAGCCCTGTGGCGCGATCCGAGTTGGCAACGATGAATTCCTCGAATAGGAAGGAGCAAGCCGCCAGGCGTTGCGCGTCGGCCAGTTCAGAATCCGGAACCAAATCCAGAAACTCATCGCGCAAGGTGAGAATTTCAGAGGGCTCCTGCCCCACAATCGGCACCCCCCTCATCGCATAACCCCTCAACTCCGCCACGGTCCGCCGCGCCACCCGTTTTGCCGCACTCAAAAACCCTTTCGACAGATAGGTCCGGCCGCTTTGATGCGGCCGTGTCACCGTTACTTTATAGCCCATCGCTTCCAGCACCATCACCATCGCTTTGCCGATCTCTGGCTCATGATAGTTCATGAACAGGTCGTTCAGAATCAGTACCGGCTCGCCATCCGGATTCGCGACCGGCCGCGCTCCGAACCACCGGTAGAAGGTTTGGTCGGCGAAGCGTGGTAAGCCGCGCTCCTTGGTGATGCCGAATACCGTTCTGTACACTTCTTTCGCCGGATTCGACGCATTGATCCCATTCACAAGCTTGGGCATCAGCGCCGCAAGCGGATATAACCGCTCCGGAAACGCGAAAAACTGTTCTCCCATTGTACTGCCGTTTCGCTCGTGCCATCCATGCAAGAATTCAGCTTTCATGCGGGCCATGTCCACATTCGCCGGACATTCCGTCTTGCACGCCTTGCAACTGAGACACAGGCTCAATCCGTCTTTGATTTCGGTTGAGGTGAAGGCTTCCGGACCCGCACCACGGAATAATTGCCTGAATAAGTTCGCTCGTCCGCGGGTGCTGTCTTTTTCGTCGCCCGTGGCCATGTACGACGGACACATCGTTCCGCCGCTGTCTGCCAATTTCCGGCAAACGCCTGCGCCATTGCACCGGTTGATGGCTTCCATGAATCCGCCGGTTTCCTCGCGCCATTCGAACACCGTATCCACAGCAGGAATCGGGTCACCCGGATAGAAGCGCAAATCCGCATCCATCGGCTTCGGGTTCACGATTTTTCCGGGGTTGAACAGGTTGTTCGGGTCCCAGATGTGTTTCACCCGCTCGAAAATGGTGATCATCTCTTTTCCGAGCACGCGTTCGAGGTAGGGAGCGCGCACACGACCGTCGCCGTGCTCACCGGAAAGCGACCCGCGATATTTTTTCACGAGGTCGGCCACATCCAGCGCCATGGCTTTCATCATCTCAAGTCCTTCTGGGACCGTCAAATTCAGCTCAGGACGCAAGTGCAGCTCTCCAACCGATGCATGAGCGTAATACACACATCGGACGCCGTAGCGGGCACACATGGCTTCGATGTCGCGAATGTATGCAGGAAGATCTTCAACACGCACCGCTGTGTCTTCCATGAATTCCGGGGTCTTTGTATCGGCCCAGATGCCCATCAGCAGTCCCAATCCGGCTTTTCGTAACTCCCAAACACGGTTCATCTCCGAAACGTCGGTCAAGATCGGTGCCGCACTGGCTTGGCATGTGGTTACCATGAGTGCTTGGCAGGCTTCGGCTTGACGGATCACCTCATCCAAATCATCGCCTTCAAATTGTATGGGTAATATGGCGCCGGGATCGCCATGCAGGAAGAATCGGTTCCGATTTTGCTCGGCATTGTTTTTGGTCGCATCCAATACGATTCTGTCGACCAATTCCACTGCGGACGGACCCAGTTTCACGGCATGCACCGTCGCTTCCATGGCCTCGCCCACCGTCGCGAAATGAGGAATCACTAAGACTTTAAAGCCGGGAACCGGAACGAGGCGAACGTCCGCATCCACCGTCATCGCCAAGGTTCCTTCGCTGCCACATAGGAGTTCGGCCAGGTTGAACGGACGTCCGCCGGGCGTGAACGGCTCCATTTCGAGAAGGCGGTCGAGCGCGTAGCCGGTGTTTCGGCGGATGACATCCGGGTGCGGCGCGCGTTCGCGGATCAATGCCGCGTTTTCTTGCAGCAGAGCGAGCATCTGCCGATAAATATGTCCTTCGCGTGTGGCCAACTGGCGTTTATGATTCAGCTCGGTTGGGGACAGTGGACCAAATTCCGCAGTCGTTCCATCACAAAGAACCGCGCTGATTCGATTCACATGCTCGCGCGTTGTTCGGTGCTTCAGCGAAAAGGAACCCGCGGAATTGTTGCCGATCATGCCGCCAATCATGCATCGGTTTGTGGTGGAGGTATCCGGACCGAATTGCAAACCATGTTTTGCAGCCTCACGATTCAGTGAATCGCGGATCACGCCGGGTTGCACACCAGCGACGCATTCGACCGGATCCAAGCTCAGAATCCGATTCATGTGACGGCCCGAATCCATGATCACTCCGCCACCTGTGGTCTGACCCGCTAGGCTGGTTCCCGCAGCCCTCGCCGTGATGGAACCACCGCGTTTGGCCACATCCAGCACCAAATCGATGATGTCTTGTCGCGTTTTCGGGAATGCTACGCCTTCGGGCAATTCTTCATACATCGACGCATCATTTGCATACAAGCGTCGGGTGAGGATGTCTGTCTGTACCATGCGCTGAATTTACAAACGCAGGGTGTCTAAAATGGCAACGGATTCGGGTCCGCACTCAAATAAGAGGTCCAACACACAGGCACCCGGCAAAAATCCACCCAAATGATGCTCATACTGCGGATGGGAGAACGGACATTCGCTCATCCACGGATGCTGACGCTGGTAATTCTTGCTTCCGGGCTCGTGATAAATCGGGGAAAATTCTTCGGGAAGCGGGAATCCGGAATCGGAAACCCATAATGGATGATAGGGGAGCTCGAGAACGCCGAATAACCAAGGAAGCCATTCTTGTATCGGTTTCCGCAGTTCGGCTTCGATGTCGGGTTCGTAAAAATCGAAGTAGGCGCTGTTCCGATAAGCGAATCGCAAGGTTTTGAACAGTTTTTCGTCGTGATGTACCCATTCCAGACCTTGGGATGTGCGGATTCGTCCACGGTTCAGCCTCGATTTGCGCGAATAGGGGAGGGTATCGTCAAGGTAGACCACATCGCTGTTGATCCATGTGGCCAGATCATGCACGTCGGGGAAGTAGCCCGGAAGGAGGACAGCCGCCGATGACATGGTTAGGAATCCGCCGTACTGAAACTCAAGTCTTCCGGCTCCGCCGCCCGTTCGCCCAGTTGCGATTCCATCTCGGAACGAAGTTTTTGGATCGTCAGTCCGCTGGTGAGCACGCCGTTACGTGTGGTCGAGATGCGCCCGGTTTCTTCCGACACCACCACCACGAACACATTATTGCTTTCGCTGACCCCAAGAGCGGCGCGGTGACGCGTTCCGGATGTGCTTGAAATATTCGGATTCTGCGAGATTGGCAGATACGCGCTTGCCGCCATGATGCGGTCGTTCCGGATGATGAGCGCGCCATCATGCAAGGGCGTGTCTTTGCTGAAAATGGTTTGGATCAGCTTGCTATTCACCCGCGCATCGATTTTCACACCCATGTTCACCAAATCATGCAAGGTGGATGATTTCGCGAACACAATCAATGCTCCGATTTTTTGACGGGATAATTGCTTCACCGCATCCACCACCTCATCGATCACCGAATCGGATTCCCGGCGTTGGAAAAAGCGATCGAGGCTGGTGTTTTGTCCGATGCTGTACAGCAGTTTGCGGATTTCAGGCTGGAAAATGATGAGCAGCGCCAGAATCCCCACATTCGTGATGCTTCGAACGATGAACTGGATCGTGGAGAACCCAAGCAAACTCACACCGGCATTGACGACGAAGATGATGACCAATCCGATGAAGACCGGCACAGCGAACGATCCCCGTATCCATCTGTAAATGTAGATGATGGATAACGCGATGATGGTGACCTCGACCAGGTCGAGGATACCGAACTCAAGAAAGCCGATTGGGAAGATTTTCATTCGTCAGCGAAGTATAAACCAATATACTGTCAGATGCCTCTTGAACGTCGTGCGTGCGGAGGATTTTCGCACCTTTTGTGAGCGCGTGATATTGAAGGGCGATGCCGCCGGCAAGACGACCGTCGACCGGGCGGTTGTTCAGGATCGCGCCGATCATCGATTTGCGCGAGACACCGATGAGAACCGGCCAGCGTTCGGATGTCAGCTGATCCAAATGTTGGATCAGGGCGAGGTTCTGGGGAAGGGTTTTGCCGAATCCGATGCCGGGGTCGAGAATGATTTGGGGAACGCCCGCCGCGTGGCATCTTTCCGCTTTGGCAAGGAGTTCGCCGAAGACCTCTGTCGTGACATCGCCGTACACCGGGTTGTTCTGCATCGTTTTGGGATCGCCGAGGGAATGCATCAGGATGAGGGGGCGCTGGAACGCCACGCATAGATCCACGAAACGCGGCTCACGTCGCAGGCCACTGACGTCGTTGAGGATGTGGACGCCGCGTCGGAGGGCGGACTCGGCAACGGCGTATTTCGTGGTGTCGATCGAGAACACGAGCTCCGGATGGGCCACGAGAGCACGTTCGAGCACGGGCATCACCCGAGATAATTCTTCGTCTTCGCTGACCGGATCGGCGCCGGGTCGGGTGGATTCACCACCCACATCAATGATCGACGCGCCTTCCTGTTTCATCTGCTGGATGCGAGCCAAGGCCGCATCCACATCCACAAAAGCTCCTCCATCCGAGAATGAATCGGGTGTGCAGTTGAGCACACCCATCACCAATGGAGTCGCGAGAGGGATTACCAATCTTGGACGATATCGTCGACCGTTTTGGATTTCTCGGCCCATGCGTCGGCATCTGGCAACGCGTCTTTCGTTTCGTTGATCACATACGCATCCCATTTTTCAGCGAGGCGCGTGTTCCATTCGATGTAATGCTCTTGATCGGCAGGAACTTCATCATCCGGATAAATGGCTTCAACCGGACACTCCGAACGGCATGCGTCGCAATCAATGCACTCATCCGGATTGATCACCAAAAAATTCGGGCCTTCGCGAAACGCATCGACCGGACAAACCGCCGCGCAGTTCGTGTATTTGCAGTTTACGCAGGCTTCGGTTACGACATATGCCATAGTACAGACGTTGAAAAAAGGGTAATAGGATAATCTTGTTGAAAATATCCCCGGATGCGCTTAGATGCAATCTGAATTATGTCAAGAGATGTGTTTCCGATAAAATGACACAAGGTTTTCGTCGCTTGCGCCTAAATAATATCGGATCAGGATGAGGGTGAACACCACTTGAAGTTTCACCACGCCGTTTTTCAGATATTTCCGTGCGGATGTGACCGCGGCACCAGGCAAGATCTCGAAACGATGGTTCTTTTTGATGCGACGCACGATGTCTTGGTCTTCCATCACCGACCGGTCGGTGCGGAATCCATCAATGGACCGAAATATCGGTGCGGTGATGAACAGGGTTTGGTCGCCGAATCGGAACAGATTCACATCAAACCGGGTGAACCAGGCATAAAATGACAATAGCGGATGGGGATGATCGAACGCCAATCGGTAACATCCCGCCTCCGCTCCGAAATGAATGGCGGCATGGATGTCGTTTCGAAAGGAAATGGGTGGAACCGTATCGGCATGCACGAAATACAGCACCCTATGCGAGGCTTCTTCGGCACCGGTGTTTAGTTGGATGGCGCGTCCGCGAGGGGAATGAACCACGACGGCGCCAGCTTCTTCTGCCAATTCCACGGTCTGATCTGTGCTACCCCCATCCGCCACAATGACTTCATCCGCACCATGTTCTAAGAAAAAATGTACGCGTTCTTGGATGGCTTCCGCTTCGTTCAGCGTGGGGATGATGACGCTCAGTCCTGGAGCCATGTGTGCGTCTGCTTGAGTTCTTCCAGATCGTCTATGGTGTCGATGTCGCGCAAGGGTTCCAGCAAAGAATACGTCATATCGAGTTCTCGGAAATCGGAAAGCGTCGCTCGTAACACGGTATCCGTGCTCCAGTCTTTGTTTTCGAAGATGCGCCGGATGGGGGATGTGAGTCCGAGCAGGTAATAGCCTCCATCTTCCGCCGGACCCACCACCGCTTCCGATGTTTCGAGTCGGTTCATCGCATCGTGCAGATGCGAGGGTTGGAGTCCCGGACAATCCGTGCCGATGATGACCGCCGATCGAATCCCATCCCTGAACGCATCCGAGAAGGCCGCATGCATACGCTCGCCGAGTGTGCCGGGGGATTGCCGATGTCGGGTGAATCCGGCACGGCTCCAAAGGTCGGCTTCGGGGATGTCGCCGGCATAAAAAACCCGCGCGCGATATCCGCTGCGAAGCACGGTCTCGCACGTGTGTTCAAGAAGGCGCTCATAAATGGCGAGCGCTCGTTCGTTGCCGATATCCGCGGCGAGGCGGGTTTTCACCTGACCGAGTTCGGGCGTTCTGGCGAAGATGATGACGACGGATTCGTTCACACCACTGCGCCTCCGCAACTGCTTCCGCTTCCGGCGGTGCAGCCGTAGCAATGTTGATCGAATTTTATATCACGTTGCGATAACGAGGCCACATCGAAATTCCGGATATGCTGAGGGGAGTTGGCATCCACATGCATCCCCAACATCTGATTGAAATCGCAATCATACAGGTATCCATCCCAGCCTACCGAAATCGTATTCCGGCACATCACACCCATCGCCGCAGCGGGATTGAACGCGTTCACGAGCTTGGTCGTGTAGGTTTCGAGGTTGTCGGACACAATGAGAAAATCCAGATAGCGACTGATCGGCATGTTCGTGATCACGAAAAGTGAATTGAACTCGATGCCATGTTTTTCCCACAATGCTTTTTTGAAGTCGGCTTCCAACCGCTCCTGGGATGCGGGTAAAAACGCGCCGAAGGGATTGTAGACGAGGTTCAGTTTGAGTCCGGAGCCCGGTTTGCCATAACCCACATCATTGAGCATGTTCAAGGCTTCGATGGAGGCGTCAAACACCCCATCCCCACGCTGGCGATCCGTCTGCGAGGCTTGGTAGTATGGCAGCGACGACACCACTTCCACGCCACGATCGGCATAGAATTGAGGCAATTCACGGTATTTCGGATTCACAGTGAGGATGGTGAGGTTGCATCGGACCATCACATGCCGACCCTGTTTCACGATTTCCTCCACGAACCACCTGAAATCCGGGTTCATCTCCGGCGCGCCGCCAGTAAGATCCACGGTATGGATGTCGGATTTGGCCAAGGCGTCGAGGCAGGCCTGCATCGTTTCCCGAGTCATGATTTCTTTGCGATCCGGGCCCGCATCCACATGGCAGTGCTTGCACGTCTGATTGCACATGTAACCGACATTGACCTGGAAAATATCAATACCCGTGGGTTTGAGCGGATGCAGCCCGTTCAGAGACAGTTTTTCGCGAAAGGCGGGATGTTCCAACTCATTTAGGATTCGAAGTTGGGCGGATTCGCTCGATAATAGGTGTCCAGTTGCGTGTAAACTCTTCATCCGATCACATGCTTAATTTTTTGGCCTTGTTCATCATCTGAACGCCGTGAACCAACGACGCCCCGCCGCGAATGGCAGCGGCAACATGCACGGCTTCCATCATCATGGCTTCACTGGCGCCTTTTTCGAGCGTGTCGGTGGTATATGCATCAATGCAATATGGACATTGGATGGCATGCGAGACAGCAAGAGCAATCAGTGATTTTTCGCGTTCGGTGAGGGCACCTTCAGCAAAGACATCGCCATACCAGGCAAAGAATTTCTTCGCGAGATTGGGTTCGAAATCGGCGATAGCGGGGAATTTGGCGAGGTCAGATGGTTCGTAATAGGACATTCTCGTTAGTTGTTAGTGGTTTGTTGTTTGTTGTAGGGGCGCATGGCATGCGCCCGTGGAAAGAACATTTGGGGCGGATGCGATCCGCCCATACATGGGAACTACATAAAAATAATCTGGTTTGAAAAGCCGTTATCTTTGGGAACGTAGTGATTGGAGTCTTGCATCGCACATCGCACATCGCGCATCGCACTCCGCACGAGAGCGAATTTGATCCGCCCCTACGACCAACAACCAACAACAAACCACAAACATTTCTTATGAAACTAACGATACGTACCACGATTTGGATTGCATTGATTCTAATTTCACCACTTTTTGTTCATGCGCAAGGCAATCCGGGCGATTTCGGAGCCGGCATCATCTTGGGTCAGCCGAATGGCATCACCGCAAAATGGTTCAAGGGCAACGGACGCGCATTTGATGCGGCCATCGCATGGTCCACAGGTCGCAACGACCGCCTTCACCTGCATGGCGATTACCTGATCCATCGCTTCGATATGATTGATGTCGATTCGGGAAAACTTCCGATTTATTACGGACTTGGCGCACGCATCGGCTTTGGCGATGAAGTGGATCTGGGGCTGCGCATCCCGCTCGGAATCGCCTATCATTTCCCGCGCGATCCATTCGAAATCTTCTTTGAAATCGTACCGGTACTGAATCTCATTCCCGGAACCGACTTCGATGCGAACGGTGGTTTCGGCGTCCGCTATTATTTCGGGAAGGTGAGGTAAGCCGAAAAACGTCTATATTCGGCGCATTCAGTCCCTGTTCACCTAATATGGATGCGCCGTGAAGAAATTCGGTCTGACGTTCGCACTGTCTCTTGTCATCATCGTGGTTTCCGGTTGGTTGGGAGTGTTCTCCTTCGCCGAAACCGCATCAACGGAAGGATTTTCCGGTTACGGAACGTGGATCAGCATCCTTCCCCCGCTCATCGCCATTCTTCTGGCTCTCATCACCCGCGAAGTGATTCTGTCACTGTTCGCGGGGATGTGGGTCGGCGCATTGTTCCTCGCTTCGATGAATCCGTTCGCGGGAACGGCCCAGACCTTGAGCTACATCGTCACGGTGTCATCCAATCCGGAGCATGTCTCCATCATCATTTTCAGCTTGTTATTGGGCGGGATGGTGGGTGTGATGTCGCGAGGCGGTGGCACGAAAGGAGTGGTGAACGTCTTCGGCGATATGGCCGGAAACCGCCAACAAGGACAGATGTACACCACACTTTCCGCGCTGTTCATCTTTTTTGATGATTACGCCAACACGTTGATCCGTGGAAACGCGCTTCGTCCGATGACCGACCGCCTGCTGATTTCCCGCGAAAAATTGGCTTACATCGTCGATTCCACTGCCGCACCGCTTGCCGTGAGTGCCGTCATCACAACCTGGATCGGCTTCGAAATCACTCAGATCCAGAACGCCTTGGCCAATATGGCCGCCCAAACCACCGATCCAGTGATTGCGGCACAGTTGCAAATGGGTGCGGATAACGCCTTCCAGATCTTTCTTCATTCCATTCCATATTTGTTCTATCCGTTGCTGGCATTGGCCTTCGTGTTCATGGTCATCATCATGAAACGTGATTTCGGTCCGATGCTCATCGCCGAGCGTCGCGCGGCAAGCGGAGGCGGGGTTCTGCGTCCGGGGTCCATGCCTGCCGCGGATACCAATTTAGATGCGCTTCAACCCCTACCCGACAAACCCCAACGCTGGTACAACGCCCTCATTCCAGTCGCTGCGGTCGTGGTCGTGGCCTTGGCCGGACTTGCCTACACTGGCATCATCAATCGGGGTGCGGGCGAAACCGGATTCATGAGCATGATCGGAAATGCGGATCCCTTTCTTGCGCTGATGTGGGCCTCATTCACCGGATGCGCGGTCGCCATCGGGTTGGTCGTCTTCCAACGCATTCTCACCATCCAGCAAGCCGTGGAATCGTTGGTGGGAGGGATGCAATCCATGCTGATGGCCATCCTGATCTTGGTGGTGGCCTGGGGATTGGGTGAAGTGACTCAAGGCGTCGGAACCGGCACCTTTTTGTCCGGATTGTTAAGCGAATCCTTCCCGATTTCCTTCTTGCCCGGACTCGTGTTCTTCATCGCCGCGGTTACCGCGTTTTCCACCGGCACATCCTGGGGGACCATGGCGATTCTGTTTCCCGTGGTGATTCCATTGGCTGTGACGATGGGAGCGGGTGTCGGCTTCGCCGGAGGCGAGCATTACGCCATCCTGTTGGGATGCATCAGTTCGGTGATGGGAGGAGCTGTATTCGGAGACCATTGTTCACCGATATCGGATACGACGGTATTAAGCTCGATGTCGTCTGCCTGCGATTTGATCGACCATGTGAGAACCCAGTTGCCATATGCGCTTGTCGTGGCGGTCGTGGCCCTGGTTGTGGGCGAAATCCCCGCCGCATTCGAAGTGATCCACCCGGTTGTAGGGCTGGTTGCGGGGCTGGTGATTCTTTATGTGATCTTGCGGGTGTTTGGGAAGGATCCGGAAGCGGTTAGTTAGTCGTGAGTGTAACTATTTTATGTTTCAGGAAGTTGCCCTTTTAAAAAATCGCCATCTATAATGAGCAGCTTAACGTCATAATCTGAAGCCGATCGATGTAAACTAAGTCCATCTGATACGATGAACGTTTCGCCCTCTTTCAGTGTAATCATTTCGCCAGTGCTGAGTTCGGTGATAAACTCTCCTTCTAAACAATGAACGATATGGCCTTTTTGGCACCAATGGTCAGCCAAATAGCCTTTAGAGTATTCCACTAACCGGATTCGAAGGCCAATAAATTGAATTGTCTGCCAGAATGAGGTTCCTTTTTCCCCTTTATATTCTGTTTTTTTAGCTTTAGACCAGTCTATCGTTTGAAACGGAATGTTGCTCACAATTCGAAGTTAATTAATACGATTAATTATAAATCCATTATCTGCTTTTTGAAATCCAATCTTTGGATAATAATCCATTACGGTTTCAGCAGAAAGGAGGAGCAGCATGGTTTGGTTGCCAATACAATCTTTAGTCATGGCTATAAGTTTTTTCCCGATGCCTTTTTTTTGACAGTCACGTCTTACGGCAAGGTCTGATAGATAACAGCAATAACAAAAGTCAGTAAGCGATCTTGAAATACCGACAAGCTTTTCTTCGTCCCAAGCACTTATAACTAGATTTGAATGAGCGTACATTTTAGTCATTCGCTCGATGTCAGTAGTTGGTCTGTTGATGCCTGAGTCGATGTAAAGCGCAATGATTGAGTTTATGTCAGGTATCGTGTTAAGTTTGAAGATTATTTCCATTTTATGTTCTTATAGTTTCAACCCTTGAATCAAGATGGTTTCTTGTATGGATTGCTCCTTTAAATGAAGGAACTGCTTCCGAACTGCGTCTTGCATAAAATTGTCAATATCCAATTGAGTTTCAAATTCAATTAGATGAATTTCGTATGGATGCCCAATATGGCTTTGTATATAATTGCTATGTGTCGGTCTAAGCCTTAATAAAAGTCTTCCATTATATTTTAAAATGATCGGGATGGCAATACGTTCAAATGTATCAAATACCTGTTCTTGACCTTTAATGATGTAGATGAGTTGTGTGATCAGTATCATTGAATTGTTGACTGCCTCTTAAAGTAAATATAGTCTGTGTTCAAGGCACTGAGTCCGTTTTGACTAAATTCAGTTGCAATTTGTGCCCTGTGATAGGTAGAATGGTTAATGGAATGGAAGATGATATCTTGGATAGAATTGCTAAAAGACTGTCCCTCTGTATTGGAGTAGGTGATGATTTTGTTTAATCCATGCTCGTTAAGAATAAGCAATGAATGTTCATGATTCGCTTTATTAATATTGGCAAAGTTTTCGATTGGGTGAATTTGCCACACCCCGAAGGCGGTTTGATTTGGGTGAATTCTATAGTTCCAAATTTGATGAGCATTCAATATGTGGCTATATAGCTTTATCGATTTGTCAGAAACCTTGTTTGAGTTGTCAATAAATGCGTCACTCAATTTTTGGTTGGTGAGGTAATTGTAGTCCAGTATGTCTCTAAAAAATTCGACCATATAAACATGAATAAAAAAATGAGTCCTATTTGTAAATAATATGGAATGTCATTATCTGTAGTCCATTATCATAATTTTCAGTATCCATTAGCTTCAATTGATACTCCTTATTTGATTGTCCAAATAGTTTTACTCCTTTCCCAAGTACAAGTGGATTCAATTTTAGTTTAAGTACATCAATTTTACGATGCTCTAATAGCCAGCCAGCAAATTGTCCACCACCACACAAGTAGATGTCGGTTCCGTTTTCTTGTTTTAGGTTGTCTATTTCGGCGAGGTCCATCTTTTTAATGTGTACCTGCGGACTTAGATGATCAAGTTTCAACGTATCTGAAAATATGTAATGTTTCATCTTTGGATATGCAGGCTGACCCGGAGTTAAGCCATATGTATACCCAAATTCATACGTGTTTCTGCCCATAATAACCGTGTCAAAATCAACTAAGTCAGCCAGATATGTATCAACTCCATTTCCAGTCCCTACGAATCCACTGATGTCATCATTCAACCCCGAAATGAATCCGTCAATTGAGCTTGCCACGTAATAAACTATTTTTCTCATAATAACGATGTATGATTGGTTTAGTGTTTGTTGTTAAGATGCGATTTTATAGCCTAGTCGCTACTATTTAGGTGGCAGTAGTTGGGACTATTTCCTCACTTAAGGTATAGGCATGATCCTTCCTTTTTAGATCATGTTCAAAAACTCTTAGGAGTGTTGGAATCGCGATGGAGAGAAGTAGAAGACTGAATTTTGTGATGGTTAAATATCCTAACATATTGGCTAATACGTCATGTCTAGACGGAAATGTACTGAGTAAATAATATATGGTCGCGTTTTCAACCATATCGGAAACAAACCATACGATTGGAATAAGAAGTAACGTGAGTTTTATTCGCCTTGGCAGTAACAATCGATTCGTGATGTATAGAGATAATAGGATAAGAAAAGCGAAAAGTGTTAGTGGGAAGAGAATATCAATGGTATAGGTGAACTGCTTATATAGTGCGATTCCGTCAATAGGAAACGAGTGTATGCGGCTGTAAACGTCTCCACTTGTAAATGAAGGCGATTTGTCAAAAATCTCTGCTCCATGAAGAGCCGTGCTTACTGCTTTCGATGACCCTGGAACGTTAAAAAAGTGGGTACCAATAAAAAACGCTATAAAGATTAGAAATGAACCAAAGAGCGTCCGGCCTCTGAGAAATATGGAAGTCTGCTTCTGGCTATGTTGAATAGATATATCAGAAGAAGAACGAAGCAATGTGCCCACGAGAAGCCCTAGTGAGAAAATGATTGGGATATAAAGGAAATGTGCAGATGTCATGATATACGTACTTATGTTTCCCCAATATCCGTATTCAATCATTATAAGTTCTTGGTGTAGACCAACGTTCAGATTCTAACAGAATTATATAGTTTACTAAAGTTTGTGGCGTCAATTCCTAAGTACGATGCAATATATTTGTGGGGAATCTTTTGAAGAAGGTGCGGACTTCTTCGGCAGAAGGCGGTGAATCGTTCTTCGATAGACATTGATCTGAATTCGATGTGAAGGTGAAGCAAACCTGCTAATAACTTCTCATTTATTCTGCGAAACAGGGTTTCGATGTTTGGGAACTGAGAATAGATTCGATGAAGATCTTCAAATGACAAGCAATCAACAACGCTTTCAGTTAAACAGGTGAATCCATATTTTGAGGGGATTTGCTCTGAAAATGAATCAGGTATGGCACATAGGTTGGGTGAATACGTAAATGCAATCACATGCATTTTCTCATTACGTTCAACATGACACATTTGAATACCGCTCCTGATAAAGAATAAGTATTTTTGAACCTGCCCCGTTCTGATTAAATCTTCATTTCTTTTAAAGGTTTTGGAATACAATCTAGTTTGAATGGCATTGAATTCCTGCGGACTGATTGGATGAAAGCTGTTTAAAAAACGATGGCGTTCAACATCATTTAATGGTTCAGCTTCTCTATTGGCAAGTTTATTTCTCATCTGTCTTGCATTCCTAAGTATTTGTATTGGCCTTATTGCAGCCAACTCCTGAATAACCGCATTGAGTAAACGTCTTCTTCATGCGCTATGCGGAATCATCTTTGATTTGGCACGATTTGCGAACGTTGTCCAATAAACTCGGATTCTGTCGCAATGTCAAGTGTTTGGAAGGGCTCAGGGAAACCCCCCGGCAAACCGCTCATCCCCCTAAACCAACCGTCCATCCGAAACCGCGCGCAGCTCGGGCTCCCATGTGAGACCTTAGGCCTGGAAACCCAAACCCAGTCCTATTATTCTTTCCTATGCGCTTCTTCTTTCCCCTGATCCTCATTCTTGGTGCCTTCGCAGCACCACTCTCCGCCCAACGCCCCGTCGGTTCCCTACGCGGAGAACTGACCGACGCCAGGACCGGCGAGCCCCTACTCGGCGCCAATGTCCTCCTCGTAAATAGCTCAACCGGCGCCGCCACCGACCTCGACGGCGTATTCATCCTTACCAACATCCCAGTGGGCGTGTACTCCGTTCGGTTTCAATCGCTTGGGTATGAATCCTTCATCGCCTCGGACGTCGTGATCCGCTCGCAACGCCAGACCGATCTCAGGATTTCGCTGAATCCGAGCGTGGTGACAGGTGAAGAAGTAGTTGTCACGGGTGGCTATTTCAAGACAGATCGTGCGAATCCGGTCAGTTCCGCCTCCTTCAATCCCGAGGAAATGCGTCGTTCGCCGGGCTCCGGACAAGAATTGGCCCGCATCCTGTCCGTGCTTCCGGGCGTGGTGGCCCGAGGCGAAGTGAGCCAGGATCTCATGGTCCGTGGCGGATCCCCATCCGAAAACGGCTTCTATATCGACAATATTCCGATGCCGGGCGTCGCTCATTTTCAATCGCCGGGCGGATCGTCGAATGGTCCCATCGGCATCGTGAACACCGATCTCATCGGCGATGTGACCTTCTACACAGGCGGATTTTCCGCGGCATATGGAGATAGGACCTCCGCGATCGGCGACGTCTCCTATCGTGAAGGAACCCGTGACCGCTACGCCGGTGACCTCACCATGAGTTTGGGCGGCGCTGGCATCACGGTCGAAGGTCCGGTGGCGAACGGACGCGGAAGCGTGCTGCTTTCCGGGCGCAGAAGTTATCTCGATATCATCGCCGATGCCATCAACACCGGCGGAGCTCCGACCTATACCGACATCCAGCTCAAAGCCGTGTACGATGCGCATGCGCGTCACCGGTTCACGTTCTTGGCCATCACCGGAAGCAGCCAATTTGTGGCGAATGAAGACCAAGCCGAGGAAGCGGGATTGCTATCGACCACCGACGCGAACTATGCGCAAGCCACGTATGGATTGAACCATCGCTTCGTGTGGTCGGCCAAAGGGTTCACACAAACCTCCATCAGCACCTCATGGAAGACCGATGACTCCAGAAACATCTTCTATCGCACGGGGGATATCGACGCGCGGATCGACATCCGCAACACGTTTCATGCGTTGCGAAGCATTTCCAGATACAGTGTGAGCGATGCGCTTCAGCTCGAATTCGGTGGCGATATAAGAATGGAAACCGGCGAGTATGACTATTTCGTGGCTGGTGGAACGACTGGTGCTGGCGCCGCGCGACCCGACATCGCACGAGATTTATCCTTAGAAGGAATTGTTGCCGGAGCATTTTTGAC
This sequence comes from Balneolales bacterium, assembly GCA_041749075.1. Taxonomy (GTDB): domain Bacteria; phylum Bacteroidota; class Rhodothermia; order Balneolales; family HLUCCA01; genus CAMTWZ01. The sequence continues at coordinate 275,577 of JBGTBY010000031.1, forward strand.
AACAACGATTTCTCCACTCGCGAAATGGTCCATCAGTGCCGGACTCCGTGCCGATCATTCGAATTACAACAACGAAACCACGTTGGATCCACGGGTGTCGACGACGTACTCCATCACAGATAAAATATCCTTGAATGCGGCATTCGGATATTACTCGCAGGTGAACGACCGATTTCTGATGTCGCAATACACCGCGAACGAGGATTTGGCTTCCATCCGCGCTCGACATCTGATGGCCGGTGTGGATGTGATCGTGGCATCGGACACGAAACTGACCTTCGAAGTCTTTGATAAAACATATAACAATGTGCCAGAACTTCCAGCGGGAACCGCGGGTTATGCGCCGTTTTATGTGCCGGATAATGGATTCTTGCTTTACGAAACCCCATTACAAAGCACCGGAACCTCCTGGGCCCGGGGTGCGGAAATCTTCTTACAGAAAAAGTTAGCACAAGATTTCTACGGGATGGCATCGATCGCGTATTTCCGGACACAGTACAAAGGATTCGACGACCGCACCTATAACCGGAACTTCGATACCAAATTCCAGACCAGTGTGATCGGCGGATGGCGCCCGAACGACGAGTATGAAGTGAGCGTGCGATGGAGTTATATCGGCGGACGTCCATACACGCCCGTCGATGAAGCCGCCTCGCAACCCGCGGAAACCACGGTCTACGACCTGAGCCGCCTCAATACGGCCACCATGCCGGCGTATCATGCCTTGTATCTGCGCGCAGATCGTCGTTATTTTTTCAATCGCACGAATGTGGTTACGTTCCTTGAGCTTTGGAACGCCTATGCACGCGCAAATGTGGATGGGTATTTCTGGAGTCCGGTCGAGAACAAAGTCACAAGTATTTCCCAATTCAGTTTCATCCCTGTCGGCGGCGTCAAATTTGAATTCTAAGCACCTCTGGACCTTCTTCCGAATCCTGGTGATCTTCACGTTGATCACCGGGGGCATCGCCTCGCTGGGCATGCTCAGCGAACCCGATCATCCCGAGCATAAGATGTTCGGCGGCGTATTTGTGGTATCGGGAATCTTCACATTCAGCGTGCTGGGCGTGAGTCTGCCGGTCTGGGTGTTCATGGTGCGGAAATTGGTGCCGGATACCCTGAAACACATCCTCATTCATGCGATTGCGGTGATTTGTGTGATGTTGGTCGGATTCGCGATGGGTAACTTTTTCGTGAGCCTATACATGGACCGCGTGATCGGATATGAATGGACCTCGACGGATGTGGCCATGAGTTTTCTCATCACCGTGATCGGCACGCTCGGCGCCAATTTCGCCTACTATGGCAATTACTTCTATCGCCGCAGCGTCGATGCCCAAAAAGATGCCGTGGCCGCGCAGATGATCCGCTTGCGAGCCCAGATCAACCCGCATTTTCTCTTCAATGCGCTCAATACCATCGCTTCGCTGGCCCGCACCGCGCCCGAAAAAGCCGAAACCGTGACCGAAGATTTGGCGGAAGTGTTTCGTTACAGCTTGCAGACCGAAACGCTGGAGTCCGTGCCCTTTTCCGACGAATTGAACGCCACGCGCCTGTATCTGAACATCGAACGGGCGCGGTTCGGAGATCGATTGATCATCAAAGAAAACGTAACGGATGCGGGACGGATGTTCCCCGTGCCGGCCTTGATGCTTCAGCCACTGGTCGAGAACGCCGTGAAGCACGGACTCGATCGCAAAGAAGGAAACTGCACCATCATCATTGAGGCGGATGCGGATGCGTCCGGACTCACATTGCGCGTAACAGACGACGGTCCCGGATTCGATTCCACCGACCCAGAAGTTATACTACCTCGTGGCATCGGCTTGCAGAACGTCGCGAAACGCCTCGACGGTCAGTACGGACGCCGCGCCCGCTTCACGATCTTATCGCAAGGCATCGAGATTCTTATACCTCGCCCATGAACATCCTCATCACCGACGACGAAGCGCCCGCCCGCACCCGGCTACGGATGCTGCTCAACGAGCTGGGTGAGCATGATGTGATCGAAGCGTCGTCTGTGAAAGACGCGATACAGAAGATGAGCGAGGCGCGGGTGGATGTCATTCTGCTCGACATCAAGATGCCCTTGCTGGACGGATTCGACTTGGTGAGTCTGCTCCCCGAGCCGAAACCGGCCATTGTGTTCGTCACGGCCTATGATGAGCATGCCGTGAAGGCGTTTGATGTGGAAGCGATCGACTACCTCACCAAGCCGGTGCGGAAGGAGCGCCTGCTTCAGGCGCTGGCCCGGGTTGGAGGCAGGAAGGTGGCGCGGGGGAGGTACCTGGCGCGCATCACCGCCGAGCGCGCGAACGCCCTTCATGTGTTGGATGTGGACTCGTGCGCGGTCTTCCATGCGGACGATAAGCTGGTCTATGTGCGTCATCAAGGCGCGAAATACCGGATCGGGTCCTCACTCGACGAGCTCGAAGCCAAGCTCGATCCGGAAGCGTTCTTTCGTCCGCATCGCAACTGCATCGTGCATTTGGGTCACGTGGCGTCGATCCGATAGTTCTATCAAAAAGTGTGTCTCGCCCTAACGGGTAAAAAAGGAAGGGTCTCCTCGGAACGTGTTTAGATTTAGTAGTTCTAAGCACCAACCCAAACCGACAAAGGAGACCCAACCATGGAATTCACCAAAGTACAA